>NZ_KZ478015.1 GCF_002837185.1 Pseudomonas fluorescens
GACCCGCAAATCCTGAGTCAGACGCGGATCAAAATGTGGGAGGGGGCTTGCCCCCTCCCACATTTGTTATGCCGCGTTGCTTAGAACGAGGCGTCTTTCAAACCGTCGAGGTAACGCTCGGCATCCAGGGCCGCCATGCAACCGGCGCCGGCCGAGGTGATGGCCTGGCGGTACACGTGGTCAGCCACGTCACCGGCAGCGAAGATACCTTCGATGTTGGTAGCCGTTGCATTGCCTTCACGGCCGCCCTGCACCACCAGGTAACCGTCTTTGGCTTCCAGCACGCCTTCGAACAACGACGTGTTCGGGGTGTGGCCGATGGCAATGAATACACCGTCGACTTTCAACTCGTCGAAGCTGCCGTCGTTGTTCTTCAGGCGAGCGCCGGTCACGCCCATGTTGTCACCCAGGACTTCGTCCAGCGTGGCGTTGAGCTTGAGGATGATCTTGCCTTCAGCGACACGGGCGTGCAGCTTGTCGATCAGGATCTTCTCGGCGCGGAAGGTTTCGCGGCGGTGCACCAGGGTCACGGTGCTGGCGATGTTGGCCAGGTACAGCGCCTCTTCCACAGCGGTGTTGCCGCCACCGACCACCGCCACCGGCTTGTTGCGATAGAAGAAACCGTCGCAGGTCGCGCAGGCGGAAACGCCCTTGCCCATGAACGCCTCTTCCGAGGGCAGGCCCAGGTAACGAGCGCTGGCGCCGGTGGCGATGATCAAGGCGTCACAGGTGTACACGCCGCTGTCGCCCGTCAGGCTGTAAGGCTTCTTGGAGAAATCGACCTTGTTGATGTGGTCGAACACGATCTCGGTTTCAAAGCGCTCGGCGTGTTCTTTCATACGCTCCATCAGCACCGGGCCGGTCAGGCCATGGACATCGCCCGGCCAGTTGTCGACTTCAGTGGTGGTGGTCAACTGACCGCCCGCCTGCATGCCGGTGATCAGCAGCGGCTTGAGGTTGGCCCGGGCAGCGTAGACGGCAGCGCTGTAACCGGCAGGGCCGGAACCGAGAATAATCACTCGCGAATGACGGGTATCAGACATGACTCACTCCTATCGACCGTCCGCACAACAAGACGGCTGGAATAAAAAAGGGACCACGAAGCACTTGGGGAAGGCTTGAACTCGCAGGCCCTGAAAATAATGGGTGCAGCGTATCGAGGGGGGCAAGATTAAGGAAATACGCAATAACAATCCAGCTCATAGGTGGTCTCTATGCAGTCGGCTCGGCCAATCGAGGTGATTGTTACCGCTGATGTCGCCGCTTTCCCCCGGAATACAAAGCCGGTAAGGTCGGCCCGTTCGTCACTATGCTCGGAGTTTTCCATGCCCGCCCCCGCTCTTTCCGGCCCGCAATACCTGCGCGAAGGCCTCAAACTGGTGCTGAGCCCCGGCCTGCGCCTGTTTGTGCTGCTGCCGCTGGCGATCAACCTGCTGCTGTTTGTGGGATTGATCTATTTTGCCGGGCACCAGTTCAGCTTATGGGTTGACCACCTGATGCCCACCCTGCCGAGTTGGCTGAGCTTTCTGAATTACCTGTTATGGCCCTTGTTTGTCGCGCTGGTGGTGCTGATGGTGTTCTTCACCTTCACCATGCTCGCCAACATCATCGCGGCGCCGTTCAATGGCTTTCTATCGGAGAAAGTCGAAGTGGTGGTGCGTGGCACCGACGACTTCCCCGCGTTCAGCTGGGCCGAATTGATCGCCATGGTCCCGCGCACCCTGGCCCGGGAAATGCGCAAGCTGGGCTATTTCCTGCCGCGGGCTGTCGGCCTGTTCATCCTGTCGTTCATTCCAGTGGTCAACCTGATTGCCGCGCCGTTGTGGCTGCTGTTCGGCGTGTGGATGATGGCGATCCAATACATCGACTACCCGGCCGACAACCACAAGCTGGGCTGGAACGAAATGCTCGCCTGGCTGCGCCAGAAACGCTGGCAGAGCATGAGCTTCGGCGGCATCGTCTACCTGGTGCTGCTGGTGCCGGTGGTCAACCTGCTGATGATGCCGGCGGCGGTCGCCGGGGCCACGTTGTTCTGGGTGCGCGAGCAAGGTGCCGAGGCGATGGCGGGCCAGCAGGTAGCCCGGTCATAAATCCATCATCCCGGTGACACAATGACGACATGGCCCGCAGCGACACTGTGGGTCATGACGACAGCCTCGCTTCACATCACCCTGATCACCGAAACCTTCCCGCCGGAAATCAACGGGGTGGCCAACACCCTTGGCCGCCTGTGCGACGGTTTGCGCGCGCGCGGCCATCAAATCGAACTGGTGCGCCCGCGCCAGGGTGCCGACCAGAGCCGGCCGAGTGACGATGAGTTGCTGCTGTGCCGTGGCTGGCCGCTGCCCGGGTATCCAGGCCTGCAATGGGGCCAATCGTCGATGCACAAGCTGCTGCGACGCTGGACCCGTCAGCGTCCGGATGTGTTGTACATCGCAACCGAGGGGCCGCTGGGCCTGTCGGCGTTACGCGCCGCGCGACGCCTGGGAATCAGTGTGGTCAGCGGCTTCCATACCAACTTTCAACAGTATTCGAACCAGTACGGCTTGAGCCTGTTGAGTCGCCTGGTCACCCATTATCTGCGCTGGTTTCATAACCGGTCGACCTTGACGCTGGTTCCCAGCGCGAGTCAACGCCTTGAGTTGGAACGTCGGCATTTCGAGCGTCTTGGGCTGCTGTCCCGGGGAGTCGATAGCCGCCTGTTCCACCCGGCGAAACGCGACTACAGCCTGCGCGAAAGCTGGGGCTTGGAGAGCGACGATATTGTGGTGCTGCACGTAGGACGCCTCGCCCAAGAGAAAAATCTGGGGCTGCTCAAACGCTGTTTCGATGCTTTGCAGAGCACTTACCCCTCGCGGCGGCTGAAGCTGGTCATTGTCGGCGACGGCCCGCAGCGCAGCCTCTTGCAGCGCGACTTGCCCGAAGCAGTGTTCTGCGGCGCCCAGCGCGGCGAGGAGCTGGCACGGCATTACGCCTCGGGCGATCTGTTCCTGTTTCCCAGCCTGACCGAAACGTTCGGCAATGTGGTGCTGGAAGCCATGGCGTCCGGGCTGGGTGTGGTGGCGTACGACCAGGCGGCCGCCACCCAGCATGTTCGCCACGGCTACAACGGGGTACTGGCGATGCCAGGGGATGAGAACGCATTTTGCGATGCGGCCGTGTGGCTGCTGGAGGAACGCGAGACCTTACGCCGAGCACGTTTGAATGCCCGACAACATGCCAGCCGTCAGGGGTGGCCGGCCATCATCGAGCAGTTCGAGCGTCAGTTACGCGGTGCGTGCAATGACGGGCAACCGGCCCCCGTCTTGTCGCCGCTTACACCAGGCTCGTCAACGCCTCACGACTGAAGGGCAGAATGTCCGCCTCACGCCCCTCGCGTACCTTCACTGCCCAATCCGGGTCCACCAGCAGCGCACGGCCCACGGCGACCAGATCGAACTCATCGTTATTCAAGCGTTCCAGCAGTTTCTCGAGGCTGGCCGGCTGCGCGACTTTGTCGGTATTGACCATGAACTGCAGGAATTCGCCGTCCAGGCCGACACTGCCCACGGTAATCGTCGGCTTGCCCGTCAACTGGCGGGTCCAGCCGGCCAGGTTGAGGTCGGAACCTTCGAACTCCGGTTCCCAGAACCGGCGCGTGGAGCAGTGGAAAATATCCACGCCGGCGTCGGACAACGGCTTGAGGAATTCACCCAACGCCTCGGGCGTTTGCACCAGGCGCGCCGTGTAGTCCTGCTGCTTCCACTGGGAAAAACGCAAGATGATCGGAAAATCCGGGCCAACCGCCGCGCGGGTAGCCTGGATCAGTTCGATGGCGAAACGTGACCGATTGGCCAGGCTGCCGCCGTATTCATCGGTGCGCTGGTTGCTGCCTTCCCAGAAGAACTGGTCGACCAGATAGCCGTGGGCGCCGTGGATTTCCACACCGTCCATGCCGATGCGCTGGGCGTCTCTGGCCGCCTGGGCGAAGGCATTGATCACGTCCTGGATGTCCTGGGTGGTCATGCCGTGGACAACGACGCTGCCCTCCTTGAGTTTTTCCATCGGGCCATAGGCAGGCACGCTGGCGTCAGGTTCGGTCCCGATACGGCGCACACTGCCCACATGCCACAACTGCGGAACAATCTTGCCGCCTTCGGCGTGCACCGCATCCACCACTTTCTTCCAGCCGGCCAACGCCGCTTCGCCGTAGAAGTGTGGAACGTTGGGGTAGCCGTTGGAGGCTTGATGCCCCACCACTGTGCCTTCGGTGATGATCAGGCCCACACCGGCGGCGGCGCGGCGGCGGTAGTACTCGATAACCTTGGAATTGGGTACACCGCCGGGTGAAAACGAACGCGTCATGGGCGCCATCACCACGCGGGTCGACAGTTGCAGTGCACCGAGCTGAAAAGGTTTGAACAAGGCTTGGACGGGCATGGAGCACTCCACATGAGGCGAATTTATGATGTGGATAATATGCACGCCAAAGCTTGCTGGGTAGCACTATTGATCTGAGTGATTAAGGCGATAAAAACAACCGAATACCTGTAGGAGCGAGCTTGCTCGCGAAGAGCCGGAGGGCAGCGCGTAAATCCAGAGTGTACGCGTCACCGTTGGCGATTTTCGCGAGCAGGCTCGCTCCTACAGAGGGGGGATTCAGGCCAGGGCTTTTTCGATGGCCTGAACGATTGAAGGATCTTCCGGCGGCGTACGCGGCGAGAAGCGCGCAAGCACACGGCCATCTTTGCCGAGCAGGAACTTCTCGAAATTCCAGGTGATATCGCCTGGAAATTCGGCGCCCTCGCCCGCCAGCAGGCGGTACAGCTGGTGACGATCAGGGCCATTCACCTCAAGCTTGCTGCCCAGGGGGAACGTCACCCCGTAATTGAGGCTGCAGAATGCCTGGATCTCCTGCTCGGTACCCGGCTCCTGGCCTGCAAACTGATTGCAGGGAAGGCCCAGCACGGTGAAACCCTGATCCTTGTATTGCTGGTAGAGGTTTTCCAGGGCCGCATACTGCGGGGTCAGACCGCATTTGGAGGCGACGTTGACCACCAGTACGACGTGGCCCTTCAAGGGCGCCAGCGGCAGCTCTTGTCCGTCCAACGCTTTGAGTTTCAGGTCGTGGAAAGCACTCATGACGAACTCCAGATATCCCATGTTCTTCGCATTGCGGCCGTTCGAGATTACAGACCACAGGCCTGCAATCATAGATGCCTATTGAAAAACTCGCCCGCCGGTTACTGAGCGGTTGGCCATGGCAAAATCGGGATCGCCGTCACCGCGTTCTGCGGGCTGCCTTCGATCAGGCGGTCGCTGTAGACCAGATACACCAGGGTATTGCGCTTCTTGTCGAGGAAACGCACCACCTGCATGGTCTTGAACACCAGCGAGGTGCGCTCCTTGAACACTTCGTCGCCGTCCTTGAGCTCGCCCTTGAAGTGGATCGGGCCCACCTGGCGACAGGCGATCGAGGCTTCGGCGCGGTCTTCGGCCAGGCCCAGGCCACCTTTCACGCCGCCGGTCTTGGCGCGCGACAGGTAACACGTCACGCCGTCGACCTTGGGGTCATCGAATGCTTCGACGACGATCCGGTCATTGGGGCCGACAATCTTGAACACCGTCGACACCTGTCCGACTTCTTCGGCCGAGGCCAGCAGTGGCATGGCCAACAGCAGGCCGAGCAATCCCTTCACTAAACGCATCGTGTATTCCTTTGGTTAAACCAGGATCAGGTTGTCGCGGTGAACCAGTTCCGGCTCGGCCATGTAACCCAAGAGTCCGACAATCGCGTCGGACGATTGTCCAATAATCTTCTGCGCTTCCAGGGCACTGTAGTTCGCCAGGCCGCGGGCGATCTCACGACCGTCCGGCGCCACGCAGACCACCATCTCGCCTCGGCGGAAGCTGCCTTGCACCCGCTTGACGCCCACCGGCAGCAAGCTCTTGTTACCCTGGGACAGCGCCGATACCGCGCCTTCGTCCAGCACCAGGGTGCCACGGGTTTGCAGGTGCCCGGCCAGCCACTGCTTGCGCGCCGCCAGCATGCCACGCTCCGGCGACAGCAGCGTACCGATGCGCTCGCCCGCCTTGAGGCGATCCAGCACGCGCTCCAGGCGCCCACCGACGATGATGGTGTGGGCGCCGGAACGCGCGGCCAGGCGCGCGGCGCGCAACTTGGTCTGCATGCCGCCACGGCCCAGGGCACCGCCGACGCTGCCGGCCACGGCGTCCAGCGCCGGGTCATCAGCCCGGGCTTCGTAGATAAGCTGGGCGTCGGGATTGTTGCGCGGGTCAGCGTCGAACATGCCGTCGCGGTCGGTGAGGATCACCAGCAGGTCGGCTTCCACCAGGTTGGCTACCAGCGCCGCGAGGGTGTCGTTGTCGCCGAAACGGATTTCGTCGGTGACCACGGTGTCGTTCTCGTTGATCACCGGGATGACCTTGAGCTCCACCAACGCACGCAAGGTACTGCGGGCGTTGAGGTAGCGCTTGCGGTCGGACAGGTCGTCATGGGTCAGCAGGATCTGCGCCGTGTGGCGGCCGTGCTCGGCAAAGCTGGACTCCCAGGCTTGCACCAGGCCCATCTGGCCGATGGCGGCGGCGGCTTGCAGTTCGTGCATCGCGCTGGGTCGCGCGGTCCAGCCGAGGCGGCTCATCCCGGCGGCAACCGCCCCGGACGAGACCAGCACCAACTCGACACCGGCCTCATGCAAGGCCACCATCTGCTCGACCCAGACGCTCATGGCTGCACGGTCCAGCCCCTTGCCATCCGCTGTCAGCAACGCACTGCCGATCTTCACGACCCAGCGCTGCGCACCTGTCACTTTGCTCCGCATCATCTTCAACCTTAGAGTGAGGGCCGCGCGACCCAGCGCCGCCCATAACGTTATACCCGGATACCAAAACGCCGCTCTATAAGGAGCGGCGTTCAAGTTTATCGCAACGAATCAGTCGCGCACGTAAATGATTTCCGGACCGTCTTCGTCATCCACGTCTTCTTCGTCCCAATCATCGTCACCGATGTCGTGGACCGACTTCACGCCGCTGCGGCGCAGGGCGCGCTGGTCGTCCAGGGCTTGCAGCTGGGCGCGGGCTTCGTCTTCGATCTGCTGGTCGAGTTCGGCCAGCTCGGCCTTGAATACCGGGTCGGCCGCCAGGCGGTCGGCGCGGTCTTCCAGGTAGCGCATGATGTCGCGGGTCAGGCGCTCGGTGCCTTCTTTGGCGATGGCCGAGATCACATAGACCGGACCTTCCCACTCCAGGCGGTCGACGATTTCCTTGACGCGCTCTTCATGCTCTTCCTCAAGGATCTGGTCGCACTTGTTCAGCACCAGCCAACGGTCACGCTCGGCCAGGGCCGGGCTGAACTTGGTCAGCTCGCTGACGATCACTTCGGCGGCGTCGGCTGCACTGGTGTCATCCAGTGGCGCCATGTCGACGAGGTGCAGCAGCAAACGGGTGCGCGACAAGTGCTTGAGGAAGCGAATCCCCAGGCCTGCGCCGTCGGAAGCACCTTCGATCAGGCCTGGGATGTCGGCGATCACAAAGCTCTTCCAGCGGTCGACGCTGACCACGCCCAGGTTCGGCACCAGGGTGGTGAACGGGTAGTCGGCAACTTTCGGCTTGGCGGCCGAGACCGAGCGAATGAAGGTACTTTTGCCGGCGTTCGGCAGGCCCAGCAGGCCTACGTCGGCGAGTACTTTCATTTCCAGCTTGAGGTCGCGCTGCTCGCCCGGCTTGCCTGGGGTGGTCTGGCGCGGTGCACGGTTGGTGCTGGACTTGAATCGGGTGTTACCCAGACCGTGCCAGCCGCCCTGCACCACCATCAGCTTCTGGCCGGCCTTGGTCAGGTCGCCGATCACTTCCTGGGTAGCGGAGTCGATAATCGTGGTACCGACCGGTACGCGCAGTACCAGGTCTTCGCCTTTTTTACCGGTGCAGTCGGTGCTGCCGCCGTTGGAGCCACGCTCGGCATCAAAGTGCCGGGTGTAACGGTAGTCGACCAGGGTGTTGAGGTTTTCGTCGGCCATCATGTAGATGGAACCGCCGTCACCGCCGTCACCGCCGTTTGGCCCACCGTTTTCAATGAACTTTTCGCGACGGAAACTCATGCAACCGTTACCGCCGTCGCCTGCTTTTACTCGGATGGAAACTTCATCAACGAACTTCATAACAAAACGCCTCTCGCCGCACGGACGAGCTTAAGAAACCAAGACATAAGACTCTTGCAAAAATGAGCGCAGCGACCTCAATCAGCGACCGCAAATCCAGCCCCGGAGCCCATCACAAACAGCTTTGCAAGAGACTCACCCCATAAACGAAAAAGCCCCGTCGCGAGACAGGGCTTTTCCAGCGATCGCGCAATTAAGCGGCGACAACGCTCACGTAACGGCGGTTGAACGCGCCTTTTACTTCAAACTTGATCACGCCTTCGATTTTAGCGAAGAGGGTGTGATCCTTACCCATGCCAACACCGTAACCGGCGTGGAATTGGGTGCCGCGCTGACGCACGATGATGTTGCCCGGAATGATTTTCTGGCCGCCATACATCTTCACGCCAAGGCGTTTGGCTTCTGAGTCGCGACCGTTACGGGTACTACCACCAGCTTTTTTGTGTGCCATGAGTCAATTCTCCTAGTGAGGAATTAGGCTGAAATTAAGCCTGAATACCGGTGATTTTGATCTCGGTGTACCACTGGCGGTGGCCCATACGCTTCATGTGGTGCTTACGACGACGGAACTTGATGATGCGGACTTTATCGTGACGACCTTGGGAGATCACTTCAGCCACAACGGTAGCGCCAGCAACAACTGGAGCGCCGATGTTCACGTCATCGCCATTGGCGACCAACAGAACGCGATCAAACGTCACGGATTCGCCAGTGGCGATTTCCAGTTTTTCGATCTTCAGGTATTCACCTGGGGCGACTTTGTATTGCTTGCCACCAGTAACAATTACTGCGTACGACATGGTATTTCTCCGATAATCCTGCTCACCCAGCGCTTTATAAGAAGAGGTATTGGCTGGCATGGCTGCATGGGATGGACGTCCCGAATGCAATTGCGTAAGGCAGGTGCTGCCCAGGAAGTTCAGGGTGCGCGATTGTACGCAAGGTAAATGGGTGTTGCAAGGGGCCGTCTATCGCGCCTTGACACTGCGGGGTCAGGGTCCTAGCATGCCGCGCAACCCTTCTGGAGCGACTGTCGCTGATGCAACCCCAAGCTTTCTACCGCGCGGTCGCGGACGATTTTAGCGCCGTCGACGGCATCATCAAGCAGCAGCTGACGTCAAAAGTGCCGCTGGTCTCCAAAATTGGCGACTATATTACGTCGGCCGGCGGTAAGCGTCTGCGTCCTTTATTAGTGTTGCTGTGCGGCAAGGCCCTGGGCCGCGAAGGCGATGACCTGCGCCTGCTGGCCGCCACCATCGAATTCCTGCACACCGCCACCCTGCTGCATGACGACGTGGTCGACATGTCCGGCATGCGCCGTGGCCGCGAGACCGCCAATGCCATGTGGGGCAACGCGCCGAGTGTACTGGTGGGCGACTTCCTGTACTCGCGCTCGTTCGAAATGATGGTTGAACTGGGCTCGATGCCGGTGATGAAGATTCTTTCACAGGCCACGCGCATCATCGCCGAAGGCGAAGTGCTGCAGCTGTCGAAGGTCCGCGACGCCAGCACCACCGAAGAAACCTACATGGAAGTGATTCGCGGCAAGACCGCGATGCTCTTCGAAGCCTCCACCCACAGCGCCGCGGCACTGTGCGGCGCCACCGCCGAACAGGCCGAAGCCCTGCGCACCTTTGGCGACCACCTGGGCGTGGCGTTCCAACTGGTGGACGACCTGCTCGACTACAAGGGCGACGCCGAGACCCTGGGCAAGAACGTCGGTGACGACCTGGCCGAGGGCAAGCCGACCCTGCCGCTGATCTACACCATGCGCGAAGGCACGCCGGAGCAGGCTGCACTGGTGCGCAAGGCAATCCAGAAAGGCGGGATCGAAGACCTGGAGGCTATCCGTGCCGCCGTGGAGGCGTCGGGCTCGCTGGAGTACACCGCACAACTGGCGCGTGACTACGTGGCCCGTGCGATCAAGTGCCTGGAAGCCTTGCCCGCCAGCGAATACCGGGATGCCCTGGTTGAGCTGAGTGAGTTTGCGGTCGCCCGCACTCACTAAAATCACCAGCGACGCAGGACAATGTGGGAGGGGGCTCGCCCCCGATAGCAGCAGGTCAGCCAACGTATAAGGTGGCTGACACGCCGCAATCGGGGGCAAGCCCCCTCCCACATTTGGATGTCATACAGCCTGCAAGACCACAAAACCCTATATAATGTGCGACTTTTAGCCATCCTGACTCCCAAGGAGCTTTAGTGAGCACGTTGCCACCCTGCCCGAAATGCAATTCCGAATACACCTACGAAGACGGCACCCAGTTGGTCTGCCCGGAATGCGCCCATGAATGGTCCGCCAATGGCGAGGCCGAAGTCGCGGGCGATGAAACCGTGAAGAAAGACTCTGTGGGCAACGTCCTGCAGGACGGCGACACCATCACCGTGATCAAGGACCTCAAGGTCAAGGGCACCTCACTGGTGGTCAAGGTCGGCACCAAGGTCAAGAATATCCGCCTGTGCGACGGCGACCACGATATCGACTGCAAGATTGACGGCATCGGTCCGATGAAGCTCAAGTCCGAGTTCGTGCGCAAAGTCTGAATCTGCTGCATCCATCCCGCGCCGGCCGCGGGATGGCGCTTGGCCCTCCTGTTGACCTGTCTCAAATACCCACACAAAAAAATCGCAAACCGCCAATAGATACTTGCTATTCTACGAATAAGAATTATTCTCATTGAAACCCATCAAGGAGAACGACCATGACTTATTTGATAGATGCCTGGCTGGACCGCCCCCATCCTTACCTGCGGATCCTGCATCGGGAAACCGGCGAAGTCTGTGCGGTGCTTGAAGAAGAAGCGCTGAATGAACTGCAGGACCAGGGCGACCTGGACGTGAATGGCCTGAGCTCCAGTGAGCCTGGTGTGCTGAAGGAAGTGGTAAGGAATCTGTTTTTGTTCTGCTATGCCCGAGCGTTGCGCCCGGCGACGGAGCTTAATGGCAAGTTCCATCCATGAAGAAACCGGCAAATCCCTGTTGGGGCGAACGTGTTCGCCCCAACAGGTAATCAACAACAGGTCTTACAGAACGTCGAGCAGCTCGACGTCGAATACCAGAACACTGTGCGGAGGAATGCTGCCAACACCTTGCGCGCCGTAAGCCAGTTCGCTCGGCACGTACAGGCGCCATTTGCTGCCGGCATTCATCAGTTGCAGGGCTTCGGTCCAGCCGGCGATCACGCCGCCGACCGGGAATTCTGCAGGCTGACCGCGCTCGTAGGAGCTGTCGAACACAGTGCCGTCGATCAGCGTGCCGTGGTAGTGAGTGCGCACTTGATCTTCACGGGTCGGCTTGGCGCCATCACCGGCAGTCAATACTTCAAATTGCAGGCCGGAAGCCAGTGTGGTGATGCCGTCACGCTTGGCGTTTTCAGCCAGGAATGCCAGGCCCGCGCCTGCTGCGGCTTCAGCCTTGGCAGCGGCTTCGGCCTGCATGATTTCGCGGATCACTTTGAAGCTGGCCGCCATCTGTTCCTGGTCAACACGGCTTGGCTTGCCGCCGAACGCGTCGGTCAGGCCGGCCAGGATCGCGTCCAGGCTGACGCCCGGCGGTGGGTTGTCGCGCAGTTGGTCGCCCAACTGACGGCCGATACCGTAGCTGACGCGGGTTTCGTCGGTGGACAGATTAACTTCGGACATGAAGAGGCTCCGCTGTAGGACAACGCTGTTTACTGCGCCATCCAGAACTAAAAGGGCCCGCAGACTAGCACACAAGACCGGCCCATGATCAGCCCCCTCCCCGGCTACCAGAGCGCCAGGTCGTAGGTCAGGTACAACCGGTAGTTGTCCCGGTCACTGGCATAAGTCGAGCGATAAGTGGCCTTACGCAACTCCACACCCAGGCCTTTGAACGTGCTGTCCTGGACCACATAGCGCAGATTCGTGTCGGACTCCCACTCACGCGCCTCCCGTCCCTTGAACTCGCCGTTTTGCCCTTTGTAGTAACGGGTCATGAAACTCAAGCCCGGCAGTACCGCCGCGAAGTCATAGTCGTAGCGCAGCATCCAGGTGTGTTCCCCGGCCTGAATGAACTTGCCCACGCCGGCGTTACTGAAGGAATACACGGTCGAGACGCTGGCATACGGCAACGCCGTCTCGCCGCTGACTTTCTGATAGCCAACACCCAGCGCCTGCGCGCCCAGGCGGTAAGTGAACAGACCGCTGAACATATCACTGTCGACCTCGCCGTTACGCGCTTCACCCGCTTGGTTGCTGATGAAGTAGCGCAAGTCACTGGTCAGCGTGCCGCTACCCAGCGGCTGCTTATGCACCAGGCCAAAGAATTGCTGGCGATAGAATTCGCGCATTTCACCGTAGTACCAGGTGGCGCTGAGCTTCGACGTAAAGGCATAAGTGGCGCCGGCAAAATCGAAGTCACTGCCCTTTTTTCCGCTGTAGCCCTGGGGATAAATATCCACACTGTCGGTGGAGTTACGCAGCTTGAATTGGTCCAGGTGCCCGGCGTGCAGGTACAGGTCGCGAAGGCCGGTGTATTGCACCTGGGTGCCCTGGAAGGTCTGCGGCAACAGGCGGCCATCGTTGTGCACCAGCAGCGGAATTTTCGGCAGTAACGTGCCGGTTTTCACCACCGCATCGCCCCAGCGCATTTTGGCCGTGACACCCAGGCTGGAAAATTCACTGGCCGCATGACCGTCGTCGTGCACGGGTAACAAGCCAGTACCGGCATGCGTCGGGCTGGAGTCCAGACGCAGGCCCGCCAGCCCCAAGGCATCCAGGCCAAAGCCCACGGCACCCTCGGTATAGCCTGACTGGAGGTTGAGCAGAAAACCCTGGGCCCATTCCTTGCGGTCTTCACCACCGTCGCGGTAACCGTCGTTGAAATAGACGTTACGCAAGGTCAATCGGCCATGGGAATCCTCCCAGAAACCCTGGGCCATCAAGGCCGGTGACAGGCTCGTCAGCAGCCCCGCCGAGACCATTCCTCCCTTCGTGAAAAACTCACGCATACACCCTTCCTCAATGCCATGTTGTGTTTTTTTATGGGCAGTTGCACCGCGCGCCAGGCTGGACGGCATGTCGCGTTGGAGAGGACACTAACGGCTCGTCGACAGCCCCACAACGTTATGCGAGAAGCGCATCAGGCTATGCGTGAAGCACCGGCCGCCCTTCCCAACCGACAGGAAAAACACGGTGAATCTCAAGCAACTCGAAGCCTTCAAGGCGATCATGTCCACGGGCTCGACCATCGGCGCCGCGACGCGCATGGGCCTCTCGCAATCGGCGGTCAGCCGCTTGCTGAGCCAGCTGGAAGAGCACTTGGGTTTTGCGTTGTTCCTGCGCAAGAAGGGCCGCCTGATGGCCACACCGGAAGCCGAGGAATTGCTCGCCGAAGTCGCCGGACTGGTGGATGGCATGCAGCGCATCCAGCGCCTGGCCGATGAAATGCGCGTAGGGCGCTCACGCAAAAGCCTGCTCAAGGTCGCAGTGCCCACCAGCATGACCCAGGAACTGTTGCCGCGCATCGTGGCGCAGTTTCTCAAGGGCCATGACGACACCGTCGTTGAGTTGTTGACCGGCTCCTACGACATGATCGAGCGTGCAGTGCTGGACCGTTCGGCCGACCTGGGTTTTGTGCGCCTGCCCACGCAAATCCCTGATTTCGATGTCGAGCCGGTGCTGCAAACCGAAGGTGTCTGTGTAATGCCCGCCGAGCATCCGTTGACCCGTCACGCCTGCATCGAAGTGCAGCACCTGCGCAACGTGCCGCTGGTGATGCTCGGCCGGCAACGGGCGCTGCGGGCCGAGCTGAACCAGGTGTTTCGTGCCGCCAACCTCACGCCGCAGGTGCGGGTCGAGGTGCACTCGGTCGGGGCTGCGTGCAGCTTCGTGGCCGAGGGCCTCGGGGTGTCGATCGTCAATGGTCTGCTGGCCAGCCACTTCCTGCATTTGCCCATCGTCATCCGCCCGTTTCGCCCGGCGCTGCCCTACGCATTCGGCCTGGCGTTTCGCGCCAATGAGCCCAGGTCGCAACGGGTGAACGCGTTTGCCGAACACCTCAAGCAGCGTCTGGCCGCACAAAACGCATAGCCCAACCCACCTCACGCATAACATTGTCGTCGTAAAAACTTTGCCCTAGTGTCCGCCCCACACGTGTCACCCCTATAACAATAACGGCGCACGCCGGGGCCACCAGCATGAGCGAATCCCAGAGCATCCCTACCCAAGCAGCGGTGGGAAATACCACGCAACGCAAGCAGATCAATCCCGCCATCATCCTGCTGAGCATCGTCCTGCTCGCAGTGGCGTTTACCTACGCGGTGAACTCGGGCACGTTCCAGCGCCAGAATGGCCTGGTGATACCGGGCTCTTACCAGGTCCTGGAAAAGCACGATTCCCTGGGCCAACTGTTCGCCCTGGAGCCGCGCAAAGCCGGCGATAGCGTGGCCCGCCCGGTGTCCCTGGTGGAAGGTTTCATGGCCATTCCCCAGGGCATCGAGAAGCGTGCTGCGCTGATTTTCATGGTGCTGTTCATCGGCGGCATGTTCGGCGTGCTGAACAAGGCCGGGGTGATCGACGCCGGGCTGGAGCGCATGCTGGGTCTGACGCGGGGCAATATCTATGTGCTGGTGCCGTGCCTGATGCTGGTGTTTTCCGCCGGCAGTACCTTCATGGGACTGGCCAAGGAATTTATCCTGATCGTGCCGTTGATGGTCGCCATGGCCAACCGGCTGGGGCTGTCGAACCTGATCGGGCTGGCCATCGTCACGATCTCGGTGAAGATCGGCTACCTGGCCTCAATCTCCAATCCGGTAGCGCTATCCGTCGCCCAGCCAATGGTCGGGCTACCGATCTTCAGTGGCCTGAGCATGCGCGTGCTTGCCTACTGCAGCTTCCTGCTGGTGGGAATCGCCTTCGTGCTGTGGAGCATTCGCAAGCACGGTTTCGATGCGACGGCGCAGATCACGTTCGAAAGTACACCGTTGCCCCTGCGCCATCTGATCAACCTGATCGTGCTGCTGACGGGTATCGCTTTGCTGGTCTACGCCTCCAACCGCTGGGGCTGGAAATACCATGAGCTGTCGGCGTTCTACCTGCTGCTGACGGTGGCCTTCAGTGTGATCGCCGGGCTCGGTGCGAGCGCTGCTGCCAGCGCCTTTGTCGATGGCATGAAGAAGGTGCTGATCGCCGGCGTCCTGATCGGCCTGGCCACCGCGGTGGAAATCATCCTCAGTACCGGCCAGGTACTGGACACCATCGTCAACAGCCTGGCCAACCTGGTGGGTGACCACGGTCCGATTGTGTCGGCCTACGGCATGTTCTTCGCGCAGTTGGGGCTGGATGTGCTGATCCCGTCCACCTCAGGCCAGGCGGCGGTGACCATGCCGATCTTCGGACCCTTGGGCCAGCTGTCCGGCGTCAGCCCACAGACCACGGTGTTCGCATTCTTGATGGGCAATGGCCTGACCAACATGATCACCCCTACCTCCAGCGGCCTGCTGGTTCTATTGGCCACCGCCAATGTCGGCTGGGGCCAATGGGCGCGCTACATCCTGCCGCTGTTCCTGATCTACGCCGTACTGGCGATGGCGTTGCTAGCCATTGCGGTGACGAGCGGGTACTGAATCGATGAGTGTTATCCCCATGCACATCCTGCGTAACCAAATGATCCCGATGCGTGACGGCATCCACCTGGCCACCGACATCTACTTGCCGGCGGCAGGCGGTGGACCGTTTCCGGTGGTGATCGAGCGCACGCCTTACGACAAGAGCAAACCCTCGCGCTCGGAAAAACAGCTCGACGGCCACCACCTCTCCCGCGAGCAAATGGCCGCACGGTTTACCGAGCAAGGCTTTGTCGCGATCTTCCAGGACTGCCGTGGCCGCTACGCCTCCGAAGGTAGGTTCATCAAGTACACCGCCGAGGGCGAAGACGGTTTCGACACCCTGGCCTGGATCGTCCAACAGCCCTGGTGCAACGGCAAGGTCGGCAGCATGGGCCTGTCCTACGCGGCCCACACGCAACTGGCGATGGCCTGCCTGCACCCACCGGGCCTGAGCAGCATGGTGCTGGACAGCGGCGGCTTCGCCAACGCCTACCAGTGCGGGATTCGCCAGGGCGGCGCCTTCGAGCTCAAACAGGCGACGTGGGCCTATCGCCAGGCCAAGGAAAGCCCGGCAGCCCTGGACGACCCGCTGATTCGCGAAGCGTTGGAGCAGGAGGATATTCATCAATGGTTCACACGTATGCCGTGGCAACCCGGGCAATCGCCCCTGCGCCATGTGCCGGAATATGAAGCCTACGTGCTGGAGCAGTGGGCCCAGGGCACCTTCAGCGAATATTGGCGACAGTCGGGAATTTACGCCGAAGGCCACTACGCGCAACTGCCCGATATCCCCGTGCTGTTCATGTCCAGCTGGTACGACGCCTACGTCAGCTCGACCCTGGCCAACTACCGCGCCTTCACACACAACCGTACGGCCCGCCAACGCCTGGTGATGGGCCCGTGGCTGCATGGCGACCGCAATATCAGCCACAGCGGCGATGTGGAATTCGGCCCGCAAGCTGCCTTTGACGGGCAGATCGATCAGGACTGGCTCAGTTGCCGCCTGGCCTGGTTCGAGCAATCGCTGAAGCCTTCGCCCCGCATCGCAACGGCCTGCGTGCAGGTGTTTGTGATGGGCGGCGGCAGCGGCCATCGCGACGAAAACGGGCGCCTGCACCATGGGGGCCGCTGGCTGCACACCACGCAATGGCCACTGCCCGGCAGCCAGACATTGACTCTCTACCTGAATGCACACAGGCAGTTGAGCCGCAAGGCACCTGTCGAGGCTGACGCCCACTTGAGTTACCGTGCCGACCCGGCCCATCCGGTCCCGACCATCGGCGGCGCGCTGACCTCCGGCGCCCCTGTGTTTGCCGGCGGTGCCTTCGACCAACGGGAGCGTCCCGACTTTTTCGGCACCCTGGGGGATAACCGTCCCCTGGCCCAGCGTGATGACGTGCTGGTGTTCCAGACCGATCCCCTCGACGACGACCTGATCGTCGCCGGTGACGTGCAGATCGAACTGTGGATCGACAGCGACACGCCCGACACTGATTTCACCGCCAAGCTGGTGGACGTGTATCCGCCCAGTGCCGACTACCCCGAGGGCTTTGCGATGAACATCACCGACGGCATCCGCCGCTGCCGTTATCGCGACTCATGGGAACAGCCGACGGCCCTGACGCCGGGTGAGCGAGTAAAGGTGCTGATCGAGCCGTTCGCCACCTGCAACCTATTCAAGCGCGGCCATCGGTTGCGCCTGGATATCGCCAGCAGCAACTTTCCGCGTTTTGACGTCAACCCCAACAGCGGCGAGCCTTCTGGCCAGGCCAGCCACCCTCGGATTGCCCACAATAGTGTGCATCTGAGCCACGCCGCCGCCTCCTGCCTCCGGCTTACCGTGGTGCCCAACACCGCGCTGTCCTGAGCCCACTGAGTCGCCATTGCCCAAGGGTGATGGCGACCCCACGTCACCGAGCAAGAAAAGCACTTCAGAATTTTCCCTTGCCGCCGATACAGCCCTACACATCTTGGCTGGCTCAAACAACAACACACCGTCCAGCAGACAGACATCACTCTTCAAGGAGCTTTCGATGAACAGCTGGTTCGGTAACATCAGCGTCAATCTCAAACTCGGCCTGGGCTTCGGCCTGGTGCTCGTTCTCACCTCGATCCTGGCACTCACCGGCTGGACCAGCCTGGGCGGCTTGATCGACCGCAGCAACTGGATGAGCGACATCACCCAGCTCAATGCGTCGTTGACCAAACTGCGCATCGTGCGCCTGCAATACATGCTGGCCAACGGCGATGAAGCCGTGGCGCAGAACGTGCAGACCAGTCTCGACGCCTTCGCTGCCCAGCAACAAAAACTGCTGGACAGTTTCAAGAGCCCGGAAAACCTCAAGCTGCTCAATGAGCAGAAAGCGGTCATCACGGCCTATCAGCAGTCCCTGAACAAAATGCGCGAGGCCTACCGCAACGGCAACGCTGCGCGCGAGGTCATGGGCGACAAGGCCGACATCGCCAACGCGCAGATCAACGCACTGGACGCCAGCGTGCAGCAGATGCCCGACAGCCCGGAGCGTTTCGCACAGTTCCAGGCCGTGACCAATGCCAAGGAAGAGTTCCTGCTGGCGCGTTACGACGTCCGTGGTTACACCAACAACGTCAACGCAGAAAACGAAGCCCGTGCCGCCGCACAAATCGAGAAAGCCATCGCCGGCTTGAAAAGCCTCACTGCCGTCTTCGGCAGCAGCCAACAGACCGCGCTGGGCTCGCTGGAAACCGCACTGGGTGCCTATCGCAGCGCTGTACAAAGCTATAAAGCCGCCAACGCCAACATCGTGACCGCCCGCGCCGAAATGACCACCCAAGGCGCCGACATCGTCACCATCAGCGACAAGCTCTACGACATCCAGCTGGAACGCCGCGACGCCGAAAGCGCCCAGGCCCGCAGCCTGCAATTGATCAGCACGTTGCTGGCCCTGCTGGTGGGCATCATCGCGGCCCTGGTCATCACCCGCCAGATCACCCGCCCGCTGCAAGACACCCTGGCTGTCGTCGAGCGCATTGCCTCCGGCGACCTCAGCCACAATATCCAGGTTACCCGCCGTGATGAACTGGGCGTGCTGCAACAAGGCATCCAGCGCATGGGCACCACCTTGCGTGAACTGATCAGCGGGATTCGTGACGGCGTGACCCAGATCGCCAGCGCTGCCGAGGAGCTGTCAGCCGTTACCGAGCAGACCAGCGCCGGGGTCAACAGCCAGAAGATCGAGACCGACCAGGTCGCCACGGCGATGCACGAAATGACCGCCACCGTGCAGGAAGTGGCGCGTAACGCCGAACAGGCTTCCCTTGCAGCAGCCGAGGCCGATGGGCAAGCCCGCGCGGGCGACAAGGTGGTGGCAGAAGCCATCGCTCAGATCGAGCGCCTGGCCGCCGAAGTGGCACGCTCCACTGACGCCATGGCTCACTTGCAGCAAGAGAGCAACAAGATCGGCAGCGTAATGGACGTGATCAAGGCCGTCGCCGAGCAAACCAACCTGCTGGCCCTTAACGCGGCGATTGAAGCGGCACGGGCCGGTGAAGCCGGTCGCGGGTTTGCCGTGGTGGCCGACGAAGTGCGCGGGCTGGCCCAGCGTACGCAAAAATCCACCGAGGAAATCGAAGGCCTGGTTGCCGGTTTGCAGAACGGCACCCAGCAAGTGGCCAACGTGATGAACAATAGCCGCAGCCTCACCGACAGCAGCGTGGACCTCACGCGCAAGGCCGGTGTGTCGCTGGAAAACATCACCCGAACGGTGTCGAACATCCAGTCGATGAACCAGCAGATTGCAGCGGCCGCCGAACAGCAGAGCGCCGTGGCCGAAGAGATCAGCCGCAGCATCGTGAATGTGCGTGATGTGTCCGAGCAGACCGCTACGGCCAGTGATGAGACGGCCAAGTCGAGCGTAGAGCTGGCGCGGCTGGGTAGCCAGTTGCAACAGATGGTCAGCCATTTCCGGGTGTAAACAACAGAAAAGCTCGCCCCGGACGCAGCCCCAGTCACTGACTGGGGCTGCCATTCATTCAATCCTCCCCTTCCTCGACAAACACCACCCGATTCCCAAACGGGTCCTTGATGCTCATCTCCCGCGAGCCCCAAGGCGTGTCCTCTACATCAGGCTTTGCGTAACGGTAGTCCTTGGCCTGCAATTGCTGCTGGTAAGCGTCTATTCCTTGGGCCTGTATCCGCACCGCAGCGCCCGGCGACGCATCGCCATGATGCTCGGACAGATGCAACACGCACTCACCCAGCGACACCTGCAGGTACAACGGAAAATTGGCCTCGAAGCGATGCTGCCAATCGACCTTGAACCCCAGGAAGCCGATATAGAATTCCAGCGCCTTGGCCTCGTCGAACATCCGCAGAATGGGGGTGACTTTTCCTAAGTGCATCGCAATCGCTCCATGTTCGAAAGCAGCCACTATAGTGGTGAAAAGCCTCGACGCAAATCCCCGTTACGCGCCAGGAACCGGCCCGCTCGTTGGCCGTTCGCCTGCCCTGCGCTGTAGCTCAACACCCCGTTGACCCACACCCCCTCTATCCCTTCGGCTGCACGCTGCGGCGTCTTGAAATCCGCCATATCGCGCACCCGCAACGGGTCGAACAACACCAGGTCGGCCCAGTGCCCTTCACGGATTTCGCCGCGCTCTGCCAGGCCGAAGCGTGCCGCAGAGAGCCCGGTCATTTTGTGCACTGCGGTGTGCAGCGGGAACAGTCCGACATCGCGACTGAAATGTCCCAGCACCCGCGGGAACGCGCCCCACAATCGGGGATGGGGAAACGGGTCTTCCGGCAACCCGTCGGAACCCACCATTGACAGCGGATGCGCAAGGATACGGCGCACATCCGCCTCATCCATTCCGTAATACACCGCACCGGCTGGTTGCAGGCGGCGAGCGGCGTCCATCAGCGCAATGCCCCACTCGGCGGCAATGTCCTGCAAGTCACGTCCACCCATTTCAGGATGGGGTGTGGACCAGGTGATGGTGATGCGGAACGCGTCAGTGACCTGCTTGAGGTCCAGCGTCGACGAACTGGCGGCATAGGGATAACAATCACAGCCCACCGGATGGGTTTTCGCCGCGGCCTCAAGCGACGCCAACAATTGCGGGCTGCGTCCCCAGTTCCCCGCACCGGCGCACTTGAGGTGAGAAATAATCACGGGCGCCCTGGCACGTCGGCCGATCAGAAACGCTTCGTCCATCGCGTCCAATACCGGCTCGAACTCACTGCGCAAATGCGTGGTGTACACCGCGCCATAAGCCGTCAGCTCTTCGCTCAGTTGCAGCACCTCATCGGTCTCTGCATTGACTGCGCTGGCGTAGGCAAGGCCAGTGGATAAACCCAGGGCACCGGCGTCGAGACTCTCCTGCAACTGCATGCGCATGGCCGCGATTTCATGCGCTGTGGCCGTGCGGTGCAGGTCGTCCATATGATTACTGCGCAGTGCCGTGTGGCCGATCAGTGCGGCGACATTGACTGCGGGGTGGGCGCGTTCAACCGCCGCGCGATAATCGATAAAGCGCGGGTAGGCAAAAGCCTCGGCATTGCCCAACAGGTTCATCGGATCGGGTGGATTGCCACGCAGGCTCACAGGTGAAGCGCTGATGCCACAGTTGCCGACAATCACCGTGGTCACGCCCTGGCTGAGCTTGGGCAGCATCTGCGGGTGGCGGATCACCACGGTGTCGTCGTGGGTGTGCACATCGACAAAGCCCGGCGCCAGTACATAGCCGGTGGCGTCAACTTCATGCACGGCCGTCGCCGCCGACAGGTCGCCGATCGTCTCGATACGCCCGTTGCGCAACCCCACGTCGGCGAGGTACCCAGGCGTGTCACTGCCATCAATGATCAGCGCCTGGCGAATCAGCGTGTCGTACGTCATTTCAGTCTCCAAGCGGCAGGCTGTCAGGGCCGCCGCGATAATCGTCCAGGGCGAGTTTGATCCGGCGCAGGCGTTCCTGGTTGGCGTCGGGCATGGCCAGCGCCAGCTCGGTGGCCAGCAGGTCGATGGCCAGCAGCATGCCGTAGCGCGCAGCCGTAGGCTTGTAGATAAAATGGGTTTCAGCCGGTTGCAGCGGCAGCAGCACGTCCGCCAGCCCGGCCAGCGGCGAATCGGCCAGGGTGATGGCGACAACGCGCGCGTCGTAGTTGCGCGCCAGTGTCACCACATCCAACAGTTCGGGGGTAAGTCCGCTCAGCGAGCAGACGATCAGCGCCTGTTCCGGTCCCAGGGTCGCGGCCGTCACTCGCATCATCACCGGGTCGTGGCAGGCCGCAATCGGATAGCCCAGGCGCACCAGCCGCACCTGCAATTCATCGCTGCACAGGCTTGACGGGCCGCCCATGCCGAACGCGTGGATCATCCGCGCCTTGCCCAGCAGGCTCACCGCATCGACAAAGCTGTGCTGATTGAAGCCAGCCAGGTGCTGGCGCAACGTCGCTTCGATATCACCGAGAATCTGCCGATGAAACGCCGACTGTTCCGGCAGCCCGGCCGGGTCCAGGAAGCGGCTGCCAACCCCGCTGGCCTGGGCCAACTGCAGCCGCAGGTCACGCAAATCGCGACAACCGACACTGCGGGCAAAGCGCGACAAGGTGGCGGTACTGACCTCGGCCCGTTGCGACAGTTCTTCCAGGCTGGCCGACGCGGCAAAGCCCACGTCGTCGAGCATCAGCCTGGCGATACGCCCTTCGCCGGCGCTGAAGGAATCCTGGCGGGCGCGGATCTGGTAGAGGATGTCCATGGCGGTTCCCGGTTACAAAAGGCAGGACAGACCGTAGGTCAGACCGAAGGCCACCACCGAAATCAGGGTTTCCAGCACGGTCCAGGTCTTGAAGGTCTGGATCACCGTCATATTGAAGTATTCCTTGATCAGCCAGAAGCCGCCGTCGTTGACGTGGGAAAAGATCACCGAACCCGCACCGGTCGCCAATACCAGCAATTCAGGGTGTGGATAACCCATGCCCAGGGCGACCGGGGCCACAACACCGGACGCCGTGGTCATCGCCACCGTGGCCGAGCCCGTGGCGATACGCATCAGCGCGGCGAACAACCAGCCCATCACCAGTGGCGACAGCTGGAACGCGTGGGCCAGGCCGAGGATTTCGTTTGTGACGCCGGCATCCACCAGGATGCGATTCAAGCCACCGCCCGCCCCCACCAGCAGCGTGATGCTTGCCGTGGGCGCCAGGCATTCATTGGTGAACTTGAGGATCGACTCACGGTTGAAGCCCTGGGCCAGGCCCAGCGTCCAGAAACTTACCAGGGTCGCCACCAGCAGCGCGATCACCGAGTTGCCGATAAATAACAGGAACTGGTTGAAGCCGGTGCCAGGCGTGGAAATCACATTGGCCCAACCGCCAATCATCATCAGCACGACCGGCAACAGGATGGTGCCCATGGTCAGCGCGAAGCTCGGCAAACGGGTACGCGGTTCGCGCTCGATAAACTGGCGTTCCAGCGGGTTTTCCGCCGGCAGGTGAATGTGCGGCACGATGAACCTGGCATAGACCGGGCCGGCGATGATCGCCGTAGGAATACCGATCAGGATCGCATACAGCACGGTCTGCCCGACCGAGGCGTTATACGCCAGCACCGCCATCATCGCCGCCGGGTGCGGCGGCACCAGCGCATGCACCACCGACAGGCCGGCGACCATCGGCAGGCCGACCATCAGGATCGACACGCCCACGCGCCGCGCCACGGTAAAGGCGATCGGCACCAGCAAAACGAATCCCACCTCGAAAAACAGCGGCAGCCCCACCAGGAACGCGATGCAGACCATGGCCCAGTGGGCGTTGCGCTCGCCGAAACGGTTGATCAACGTACGTGCCACCTGCTCCGCGCCACCGGACTCGGCCATCATCTTGCCGAGCATGGTGCCCAGCGCCACGACCAGGGCGATATGCCCCAGGGTCTTGCCGACGCCCGCCTCGTAAGAGCCCATGATGGTGTCCGCCGGCATCCCGGCCATCAGCGCCAGGCCGATGGACACCAGAGTGATGACGATAAACGGATTGAGCCGGTAACGTGCAATCAGCACGATCAAAGCAATGATGGCGATGGCGGCGTATGCCAATAGCCCGAAGCCCGGTGATGCGGCCATGCGGTACTCCTCGGAAAGGGTCACGTCGAATAGGTTGTGAAACTCATAAATCATTACCAAGGTGAGTTTTCAATTTTTATGAAAGTAATTACCGCGCAGGGATAAGCGCTGTCGCAGTGGGATATGCCCGACGCGGCCGCATGAAAATTCAGGGGCTGTTCTTACATGACCTTCGGATAAGGGCTGGAAACTCAACGTGCGCGGTCGAGTCATACACTGCACACCCATCGATGCCAGGAACACACTGATGATTCGCACGACACTCGCCGCCGGCGCCCTGCTTCTTGCCCTCTGCGGCACTGCTGCCGCCGCCGATAACCCGGCGCTGAATAAATGCATGGACAGCGCAGACACCACCGCCGACATGGTCGGCTGCAACGTCAAGGAGGCCAAGGTGCAGGATGCGCGGCTGAATAAGGCTTACAAGACCGCGCTGGCCGCCCAGGAGGGCAACCGCAAGCAGCAACTGCAGGATCTGCAACGCCTGTGGATCAAATACCGCGACGCCAATTGCGCCTTTGCGGGCAGCGCCACCGGCGGCACCATTGATCAGGTCAACGGTTCCGGCTGTGTGCTGGACATGACCCAGACCCGTGCGCAGGAACTCGAAAACCTGGTCGGGCCATAGGCTGCTGCAGGTCAGTCGTGCTGAACCCTGGCGCGCTTGAGCAGTTTCTTGCAGCGCTCCGAGAGGTGCAGCACGCGCAAATGCTTGCCCGCTTTGCTGTAGCGCTCGCGCAGGGTCATCAGCGCGGCGATCGCTGAATAATCGACGAAGCTCAGGTGACGGCAATCGAGCGTCACCTGGGCTGGGTCGTTGGCCGGGTCGAATTGATTCAGGAACGGCGTGGTCGAGGCAAAGAACAAGGTGCCGTGCAGGCGATACAGTTTGCTGCCGTCGGCTTCCAGGTGTTCATCGGCATACAGCTCGCGGGCCTGTTGCCAGGCGAAATTCAGCGCAGCGATCACGATACCGCACAGCACAGCGGTCGCCAGGTCGGTGAACACGGTGATGACCGTCACCGCGATGATCACCAGCACGTCATTGAGCGGCACCTTGTTGATCACCCGCAACGACGCCCAGGCGAACGTCTGCTGGGACACCACGAACATCACCCCCACCAGGGCCGCCAGCGGAATCCGCTCGATCAGCGGCGACAGAAACAGAATGAACAGCAGGATCATCACCCCGGCAAACACGCCGGAGAATCGCCCACGTCCGCCGGAACTGAGGTTGATCACGGTTTGCCCGATCATCGCGCAACCGCCCATGCCGCCGAACAGGCCCGAGACCATATTCGCAGCGCCCAGGGCCACGCTTTCGCGGTCGGGGTAGCCACGGGTTTCGGTGATTTCGTCGGTGAGGTTGAGGGTCAGCAGGGTTTCCAGCAGGCCGACCATTGCCATCAGGAACGCATAGGGCGCGATGATCCCAAGGGTTTCCAGGGTCCAGGGGAGCTGCGGCAGCGCGAAGGTCGGCAGGCCGCCTGCGATGTGCGCCATATCGCCGAGGGTGCGGGTGGGCAAGCCGAGCAGGTACACGGCCAGGCCTACGCCGAGGATCGCCACCAGGGCGGGCGGCACGGCGCGGGTCAGGCGTGGCAGCAGGTAGACGATGGCCATGGTGACCGCGACCAGCCCGACCATCACGTACAGCGGTGTACCGCTGAGCCAGGCTTCACCGCTTTTGAAGTGCTCCAACTGCGCCAGCGCAATGATAATCGCCAGGCCGTTGACGAACCCCAGCATCACCGGGTGGGGCACCATGCGCACCAGCTTGCCCAGGCGCAGCAGGCCGAAGGCGACCATGATCAACCCGCCCAGCAACACGGTCGCCAGCAGATACTCCACGCCGTGTTGCACCACCAGCGCCACGATCACCACCGCCATGGAACCGGCCGCACCGGACACCATGCCGGGCCGGCCGCCGAACAACGCGGTGAGGGTGCAAATGATAAAAGCGCCGTAGAGCCCCATCAACGGGTTGAGATGGGCCACCAGGGCGAAGGCGATGCATTCGGGCAGCAATGCAAATGACGTGGTGAGGCCGGCCAGGGCGTCGGCGCGCAGACGGGTGAGGTTCATGGAGTACCAGGGAGTTGCGGGGGATAAGGCGGGGAATGGTACGGAATTGAGCGGCGCGGGGCTAGCCTTTGGGACCGAGGCGCGGCCATCGGGGGCAAGCCCCCTCCCACCTTTGAACTGTGAATACATTCAGAGTGTGGGAGGGGGCTTGCCCCCGATTGGCCTCACCTCGGTATCAAGCGAACATCACACCATCTCGTTGCGAATCCACTCCACCACCGACGTACGCTTGGGCACCCAGCCCAGCCGTTCACGGGCCTGTTTGCCGCGTACCCGGCTGTTGGAGCCCAGCCCGTAGTTGGCCATTTCATACCCCCACTCGGCCTCAGCCTCAGCCAATGGCCAATCCTGCGGCTCACCGAGGTTCAGCGCCTGGGCAATCGCAGTGGTCATGTCGATAAAGGCCGCTTCGCTGCTTTCCACGAAGTAGAACGTGCCCGGCACATTCTTCGTCAGCGCCAGCAGGTACAGCGCAACCACGTCTTCGATATGCACGTTGGACCAGATGTTCTGCCCCGGCCCCACATGGCGTACCACACCACTTTTGCGGGCCTGCTTGAGCAAGCGCGGCAATTGCACGCTGTCACGCTTCACGCCCAGGCTGTGACCGTAGATCAGGGTGTTACAGATCACCGCCGAATTCACACCCTCCCTGGCGGCGGCCAGGATCAGGTTATCGATCGCCACGCGAGCGGCCTTGTCGGCGGTCGGCTCCGGCAGATGGTCCTCGAAGTAAATGACATCACTGGCCTTGCCGCCCGACGCGTCGCCGACGATGCTCGAGCCGCTGGTGTGCAGGAACGGCTTGTGGGAGCCTTTCAAGGCAGCCAGCAGGGTTTCGACGCCAGCGCGGTGGTCGCTGCTGGCGGCATTGATCACTGCATCGGCGTGCTGCGCCTGTTCGGTCAATATCACCGCGTCATCGAGGGTGCCGATCACTGGGGTAATGCCCAGTGCCGTCATTTCAGCGGCTTGCTCGGCGCTGCGCACCAGACCGGTGACGGCGTGCCCGGCCTTGACCAGACCGGTGGCGATGGAGCCGCCGATAAAACCGGCGGCGCCGGTAACGAATACATTCATGGAGAGTGCTCCTGGCTGGGTAAGTGATGAGCCCAGTATCCAGCAGCCCCCGGCGGCGAATAACCCCGCGTTGCCCAATTCACTCTTGCGCGGCAGTCACGAATCAGCCGGCGTAACGTGCCAGCTTGGCCTGGATAAAGTCCAGGAAGCATTGGATACGCAACGCCAGTTGGGAGTTGCGGTAGTACACCGCATGGATCGGCTGGCGGTAGCCACTGTTGAAGGTGTCCAGGAGTGGGACCAGGCGCCCGGCATCGATGTCTTGATGGGTCATGAAGTTGGACAGGCAGCAAATGCCCTGCCCCTGCAATGCCAGGTGGCGCACGGTTTCACCACTGGACGCGGCAACGCCCGGCTGGATCAGCCAGCGGTCACCTTCGGCATGGCGCAGCGGCCAATGGTTGAGGGTGTCGGTGTGGCTGAAACCCAGCAGCGTGTGCTCGGCCAATTCGGCGACCGTGGTCGGCGTGCCGTGTTGCCTGAGGTATTCGGCGCTGGCCAGAATGTGCAGCGGCGTGCTGCCCAGGGCACGGGCATGCAGGGTGGAGTCGGCCAGGGTGCCGATACGAATCGCAATGTCGGTGCTTTGCTCAAGCAGGTCGATGATCAGGTCGTCGCTGTTCAGCTCCAATTGGATGTCCGGGTACAGACGACGAAATTCGCCAATATAGGGCATGATTGCGTGCAGCATGAACGGCACGGCCGCATTGATACGCAGTCGCCCGGCCGGTTTTTTCTGGCGTGACGACAGACGCTCTTCCAGCGCCTCCATTTGCGCCAGGATCACCTTGGCCTGCTCGAAGAAGTACCGGCCCTCCTCGGTCAGGTCCATGCGCCGCGTGGTGCGGTTGATCAGGGTGGTGTCGAGCTTGGCCTCCAGGCGCGACAAGGTACGGCTGACCGCCGACGGCGTCTGCCCGACCTGCTCGGCGGCGGCGGAAATCGAGCCGCACTCGATTACGCTGACAAAGATCTGGAGTTCATCGGATCGGGCTTTCACGGGCTGTCCTGGTTATCGGCTCGGGCTCATTATTGACCACTGAGCAACAAATGGCCTCCCAATAGCGCCATGCCGCCGAAAAATCCCCGCTTGAACCACAGCGCGCTGATGCGCTGGCGCACCACCTGGCCCAACCACATCCCCAGCAATGCCGGCACCAGCGCCAACAACGATGCGCCGATTTCACCGCCACCGAGCGCGCCGCGCCAGGCCAGCCCGCCGGCCAGGGCCAGGGTCGATACGCTGAACGACAGCCCCAGCGCCTGCACCAGTTGATCGCGGCTCAAGCTTAATGCCTGCAGGTAGGGCACTGCGGGAATCACGAACACGCCGGTGGCTGCAGTGATGACGCCTGTGACAACCCCGCACAACGGGCCCAGCCAGCGCTCGGTTCGGGGTTGCACCGTGAAGGTCGGCAGGAATAATCCACTCAGCGCATACACCAGTAACGCCGCGCCCAACGCGCGTACCACCCACGGCCCACCGTCCATGCCCAGCCACAGCGTGCCCAGCCCGGCGCCGAGGACAATCAGCAGCAACATCGGCCACAGGCGCTTGAGCAAGGTACTCAGGTGACCGCCCAACGCCAGTTGCCAGAGATTGGTGACCGTCGAAGGGATGATCAGTAACGCCGCAGCCTGTGCCGGCAACATAGCCAGGCCGAGCATGCCCATGGCCACCGTGGGCAGGCCGAGACCAATCACGCCCTTGACCGTACCGGCCAGCAGGAACGTGGCGATCACCAGCAATGTCAGGGCTGGGCCGAGGGTTTGGTAGAACGTCAGGACAGTCATCATGCCGAAAGTGTGCAGTTTTGCCGAGCGGTTGAAAATTCGCCATATACTGAGGCAGCCTCTTGTTTTGGATGAGGCTGAGGAAATCTTGAGCCATGCACTTTGACCTGATCGACCTGCGCCTCTACCTGCACATCCTCGACACCGGCAACATCACCGCCGGCGCCGCCCGCAGCCATTTATCCCTGGCCGCCGCCAGTGCGCGCATTCGGGCGATGGAGGCCTCGATGGGCATCGAACTCCTGGAGCGTGGCCGCCGTGGCGTCGCTCCGACACCTGCCGGCAAAGCCCTGGGCCGACACGCCCGCCTGCTGCTGCAACAGGCCGAGCATCTGCAACAAGACCTGGCGGAATACGCCAAGGGCGTCAAAGGCCAGGTGCGCCTGCTGTGCAATACCACCGCGCTGAGCGAATATTTGCCGGAGCTGCTGGCCGACTTTCTGCGCGAACATCCCAACCTCGATATCGACCTGCAGGAGTTGCCCAGCCTGCGCATTATCCAGGCCTTGCGCCAAGGCACAGCCGACCTGGGAATTATCTCCGATGCAGTGGATACCCACGGCTTGCAGACACTGGCATTTCGCGACGATCCGTTGGTGCTGATCATGCCCCTCGACCATCCGTTGAAAACCGCGAATTTCATCGACAGCCTGCAATACGACTACGTAGGTCTGCCAGCCAATAGCGCGCTGGCGGTGTACCTGGAGGAACAGGCCTTGCACGCAGGCTATCGCCTGCAAACGCGCATCCGCGCCGAGGGTTTCGATGGGGTGATCCGCATGGTCGCCCGGGGCGCGGGCCTGGGCATCGTGCCCCAGGCCGCCCTGGACCGCAGGCCGCAGGAAGGTCGCATCAAGGCCCAGCCCCTCAAGGAGGACTGGGCCTGTCGCCAACTGTTGCTCTGCGCGCGCTCGTTCGAACACCTGCCGGGTTATGCCAGGGCCTTGTTCGATGCCTTGGCCCTGCCCTTGCGGAAAAACCCGTAATACACCGCGCTCAGGATCAGCAGGAACGGCACGCCAAACACCAGGGTCATCTTGAACGCGTCAGTGAAATACGTGGTGATCATCACCGCGCCCATCAGCACCAGCCCCAGCAAGGTGCTGTACGGAAACAGGCGCAGCTCGAAGGACAGCTTCGGCCCGCCATGACGCTTGCGGTAGCGCCGGAAAAACAGGTGCGTGAGGAAGATCATGAACCAGGTGAAAATCGCCCCGAACATCGAGATCGCCATCATCAGCGTGAACGAACTTTCCGGGTACACCACGTTGAGCAGGGTCGCCAATGCGATACCGGAGCTGGACAGCAGCAAAGCATTGAGCGGGATGCCGCTGTTGCTCAACGCGCCCATGGACCTGGGCGCAAAACCTGCGCGGGACAGGCTGAACATCATGCGCGTGGTGATGTAGAGCTGGCTGTTCATCGCCGACAGCGCCGCGATCAGAATCACGAAATTCATCACCCCGGTGGCGCCGGGAATACCGATGGTCTGCATCACCGTGACGAACGGGCTCTGGGCCTGACCCGCCTGGTTCCACGGCACGATGGCGAGCATCAATGCCAGGGTCAGCAGGTAGAAGACCACCAGGCGCACAATGGTCGCGCGAAAGGCTTTCTTCACTGCCCGCTCCGGATCGGCTGCTTCACCGGCAGCCACTGCGATCATCTCCACACTCAAGTAGCTGAAGATCGACACGATCACCGCGATCCACATACCGCTCACCCCATGGGGAAAAAACCCCTCATGAGCGGTGTAGTTCTGCACGCCATACTCCGGGTTGCCCGAGCCGAACACTACGTACACCGCCAGGATGATGAAGCCGACAATCGCGCTGATCTTGAGGGTGGAGAACCCGTATTCGAAGTTGCCAAACGTCTTCACGCTGATCGCATTGAGCAGGATCAACACGCTGGAGAACGACACGATCCATACCCATTCCGGCACGTTGGCGAACCAGTACTTCATGTACATCGCCACCGCCGTCACCTCGGCCCCGACTGCCAGCACGATCGCCGCCCAGTAGGCATAACGCACCAGGAAACCGGCCAGCGGGCCGATGTAAAACTCGGCATAGGCGCCAAAAGAGCCGGAGGTGGAATGGGCCACCGTCATCTCTGCCAGGCACCCCATCAATATCAGCGTAATCAACGCACCGATGGCGTAGCTGAGCAACACACTGGGCCCGGCATAGCCAATGGCGTAGGCGCTGCCCATGAACAGCCCGGTACCAATGGCGCCGCCGATGGCGATCATGCTCATTTGCGCGGAAGTGAGCTGGCGTTTGAGGCCCAGTTCGCGGTGGGTGATTTCTGCAAAGCCGTTGTCTGGCGTGGTCACGTGGCGTGCCCCTTTATTATTGTGATTGCTGCTGTTGTCACAGATCCCCTGTGGGAGGGGGCTTGCCCCCGATGGCGGTGTATCAGTAACAGATAAAACACTGACACCCTGCTATCGGGGGCAAGCCCCCTCCCACATTGGTTTTGTGGTGCTATCAGGTCACGCTGTTACGCACCTTGAATTGCGGCTGGTCCCAGGTGGTGTTGTCGAGAATGTCACCGAGGATTTCCACCGCGTCCCAGACGTCGGTGAAGCTGGTGTACAGCGGGGTAAAACCGAATCGCATGATGCGCGGCTCACGGTAGTCACCGATCACGCCCCGGGCGATCAGCGCCTGGATCACCGCATACCCTTCAGGGTGTTCGAAACTCACATGACTGCCGCGCCTGGCGTGTTCACGGGGGGTGATCAGCTTCAAGCCATGGACGGCGCAGCGTGCTTCGACTCGCTCGATAAACAGATCGGTCAACGCCAGGGATTTAGCGCGCAGGCTGGCCATATCCGTCTGTTCAAATATCTCCAGCCCGCATTCCACCATGGCAAGCGAGGTGATCGGCTGGGTGCCGCACAGGTAGCGGGCGATGCCGGCGCTCGGCGCGTAGTTCGATTCCATCGCAAATTGACGGGTATGCCCGAACCAGCCCGACAGCGGCTGGCGCACCAGGTCCACCAACGCCGGGCTGACCCACACGAACGCCTGGGAGCCCGGGCCGCCATTGAGGTATTTGTAGGTGCAGCCAATCGCATAATCGGCCCCGGCCGCGTGCAGGTCGATGGGCACCGCACCGGCCGAATGCGCCAGGTCCCAGAGGCTCAACGCGCCGCACTCATGGCTCAAGGCGGTGAGTGCGTGCATGTCATACATATAGCCGGTCTTGTAGTTGACATGGGTGAGCATCACCACCGCCACATCCTGGTCGATGGCGCGGGGCAGTTCGTCCGGGCTGTTGACCAAGCGCAGGGTGTAACCCTGTTGCAGCAGCTCGGCGAGGCCCTCGGCGATGTACAGGTCGGTGGGAAAATTGCTCGCTTCGCTGACGATCACCTTGCGCGCCGGTACACGCTCGCGCTGTACGCTCAGCGCGGCGCTGAGCACCTTGAACAGGTTGATGGACGTGGTGTCGGTAACCGCCACTTCGCCCTCGCCTGCGCCGATCAGCGGTGCCAGGCGATTGCCCAGGCGCAGGGACAGGTCCGCCCAACCGGCGCTGTTCCAGCTGCGAATCAGGCCGTTGCCCCACTCTTGGGCGATCACCTGTTGCGCCCGCGCCAGCGAGGCCACCGGACGCGCGCCGAGGGAGTTGCCGTCAAGGTAGATGACGCCCTCAGGCAGGGCGAACTGAGCGCGCAAAGGCGCCAGCGGGTCCTGGGCGTCGAGGGCTTGGCAATGGCTTAGGGTGGTCATGGTCTGTCCTGGTTTTTATAAGAGAAGATGGAGCAAATAATGAACGAAGCTTTAGAGAATTTTCGTGCAAAGTGGTAGGTGAAGCGCTATTTAAGCTGTAGGAAATTCGAATTTAACTCCCAAACACGCGGATTTATTCAAACCATGATTCTTGACGCCACCGACCTGCGCCTCCTGCATTTCCTGCAACAGGACGGCCGTATCAGCAACCAGGAACTGGCGGAAAAAGTCGCGCTGTCGCCCTCGGCCTGCCTGCGCCGTTTGCGCCTGCTGGAAAGCGAAGGCGTCATCAGCGGCTATCGGGCGGTGCTCAATGCCGAGCAGTTGGGCATTGAGCTTGAGGCCATCGTGCACCTGTCCTTGCGCCAGGATGTGCAAGACTGGCATGAGACATTCATCGAGAAGGTGCAGGGTTGGCCGGAGGTGGCCAGTGCCTATGTGGTCACCGGCGCCAGCAACTATGTGCTGCGGGTACAGGCGCGCAACCTCAAGCATTTCTCGGACTTTATCGTGAACCAACTCAACCGCACGGCGGGGGTCATGGATATACGTTCGGAGATTGTGCTGCAGAAGATCAAGGATCGGGATGAGGTGCTGGATCTGGTGGTGCGCAAATAACCAAATCCAACACCGGTGCAATGTGGGAGGGGGCTTGCCCCCTCCCACATTTTTTAACCGTGTTCAGTCTTCGAGCGCGCGTACGCGCTGCATGCGCTGCTGCTCCGCGGGGGCAACAGCCACCTGCAACTCAAAGTCAAAATCAATCTGCGCCAATCGCCCCTGCACGCCGAACTCCTGTGCCAGCTGCGGATCGTCACTGAAGCGGATCTGGGCGATCAACTCATCACGTGTGGCATAGGCAAAATCATCGTGCAGGTACGGGTCATCCGACAGGTTGATCTGCGTGGTCAGGTGCCGATGGCCGGGTGCCGAGATGAAGAAGTGAATGTGCGCCGGACGCTGCCCATGACGCCCCAACTGATCGAGCAACTGCTGGGTCGGCCCGGTCGGGGGGCAGCCGTAGCCCGACGGCACGATGCTGCGAAAACGATAGTGGCCCTGGGCGTCGGTCTCGATGCGGCGGCGCAGGTTAAACTCCGATTGCGTCGGGTCAAACCACGAATAGGTGCCGCCGGTATTGGCCTGCCACACATCGACAATCGCCCCCGCCAGCGGTTTGCCCTGGGTGTCGCGCACCTGCCCGCGCATGAACAGCGGCACGGCGTCGTCGTTGCCATCATCCAGTCGCGCTTCGTATTTGCACAGCGGTGCACCGGCCACATACAGCGGGCCTTCGATGGTGCGCGGCGTGCCACCGGATTTGCCGGCCTCGATGTCGGCGGCATCCATCAACAGGTCCAGATAATGCTCCAGGCCCAACCCGGCGGCGAGCAAGCCGGCTTCCTGGTTTTTCCCCAGTTCGTTGAGGTAGTTGACCGCCGTCCAGAACTCTTGCGGGGTCACGTCCAGGTCTTCGATGATATTCACGGTGTCGCGCAGGATCCGATAGATCAGCGCCTTGGTGCGCGGGTTGCCGCCTTCACTGCGGTGACCGCTGGCTTCTTCGAGAAACTGCTGGGCGTGGGCAGTCTGGGACAGTCGGATGGACATGGTGCAATCCTCATCTTGTAATTATTGGGTGCAAAACAGGCTCAGCGGTCGTCCGCGTGGATCGACGACGGATGCCGACACAGCGCATTGACTTCGATGGCCATATAGGGGAACAACGGCAGTTGCATCAGCAGGTCGTGCAGCGCCTGCACACTCTCGACATCGAACACGCTGTAGTTGGCGTAGTGCCCGGCAATGCGCCACAAGTGGCGCCATTTCCCCTCTTGTTGCAGGCGCTGCGCCAGGGCCTTCTCTTCGGCCTTGAGACTGGCGGCGCGCTCGGCGGGCATGTCGAGCGGCAGGTTCACGGTCATCTTTACGTGGAACAACATGGCAGGCGCCTCTTAGTGTTTGTCACGACGCAGGAACGCCAGGCGTTCTTCGTCGATCGCCAGGCCCAGGCCCGGTGCGGTGGAGACATGCAGGTGGAAATCACGGTACACAGGCGGCTCGGTGAGGATGTCTTCGGTGAGCAGCAACGGACCGAACAGTTCGGTGCCCCACGCCAGCGTGTTCAGCGTGACAAAGGCATGTGCCGAAGCCAGGGTGCCGATGCCGCCTTCGAGCATGGTGCCGCCGTAGAGGCCGATGCCCGCCGCTTGAGCAATCGCCGCCGTCCGCAGCACCGCACGCGGGCCGCCGTTCTTGGCGATTTTCAAGGCAAACACCGAGGCCGCGCCTTCGCGGGCCAGGTTGAACGCATCCTCGACGCATTCAATCGATTCATCGGCCATGATCGGCGCCGGGCTCGACAGGTTCAGCCGCGCCATGCCGCCTCGATTGTTGCGCGAGATCGGCTGTTCGATCAGGTCGATTCCGTTGTCCGCCAGCACCCGGCAGGCGCGCAGGGCCACGGCCTCGTCCCAGGCCTGGTTGACATCGACACGCACGCTGGCGCGATCACCCAGCGCGCGCTTGATCGCGATCACGTGGGCCAGGTCACGGTCGACTTCACCGGCGCCGATCTTCAGTTTGAAAAGGCGATGGCGGCGCAGGTCGAGCATCTTCTCGGCCTCGGCAATGTCCTGTGCGGTATTGCCGCTGGCCAGGGTCCAGGCCACCGGCAAGGCATCGCGCACACGGCCGCCGAGCAGTTCGCTGACCGGCAGGTTCAAGCGCTTGCCGAGGGCGTCGAGCAACGCGCTCTCGATACCCGATTTGGCAAACGTATTGCCGCGGATGCAGCGTTCCAGACGCACCATGGCGGCGTTGATATTGCTTGCGTCCTGGCCGATCAGCAGCGGTGCGAAGTGCCGGTCGATGTTGACTTTGATGCTCTCGGGGCTTTCGTTACCGTAACTCAGGCCACCGATGGTGGTGGATTCACCGAGGCCTTCAATGCCATCGGCGCAACGCAGGCGGATGATCACCAGGGTCTGGTGTTGCATCGTATGCATCGCCAGCGTGTGCGGGCGAATGGTGGGAAGGTCGACGATGATGGTCTCGATCGACTCGATGGGGCAAATCGGCATGGCAATACCCGTTGGGTTCTTTATAGGTTTGCGTCGATTCTGTGCTGCGTGGCTGGTGGGTTCCAATATAGAATTGGTCTGGTTCGATACCTTGAAGGTATTAAAGGAGGCAACATGGAACTGCGTCACCTGCGCTATTTCCAGGTTCTGGGCCAAACCCTCAACTTCACCCGCGCTGCCGAACGCCTGCACATCGCCCAGCCGCCGTTGAGCCGGCAGATTCAACAACTGGAAGACGAATTGGGCGTGGTGCTGCTCGAGCGCGGTCGACCGCTGCGGCTGACCGAGGCCGGGCGGTTTTTCTATGAGCACGCCAATGGGCTGCTCGAGCAGTTGGGCAAGGTCTGCGACAACACCCGGCGCATCGGCCTGGGCCAGAAGACCTGGCTGGGCATCGGCTTTGCGCCGTCGACCTTGTACGGCGTGCTGCCGGAACTGATTCGGCGACTGCGCACCCATGAGGCGCTGGAGTTGGAGCTGGGGTTGTCGGAGATGACTACTTTGCAGCAGGTCGAAGCCCTCAAGGCCGGGCGCATTGATGTGGGTTTCGGGCGAATTCCCATCGACGACCCGGCCATCGTCCAGCGCGTACTGGTGCAAGACCGCCTGGTGGCGGTGCTGCCCAGCGGTCACCCGTTGCTGGGCGCACCCGCCAGCCTTGCGCAGTTGGCCGCCGAGCCCTTTGTGCTGTATCCGGGCAATCCACGCCCCAGTTATGCCGACCATGTCATCGCCTTGTTCGACGCCCACGGCTTGAGCCTCAAAGTCGCGCAGTGGACCAACGAATTGCAGACCGCCCTGGGCCTGGTGGGCGCAGGCATGGGCGTGACACTGGTGCCGGCGTCGGTGCAGGTGCTGCATCGGGCGGATATCGGTTACGCGCCGGTGGTGGAAGCCACCGCGACCTCGCCGATCATTCTCAGCCGGCGGGTGAATGATCAGTCGCCGGGGCTCAGTCATTGCCTGCAACTGGTTGAAGAACTGATCTGAATGCTCTTAAACACTGCAACTCCCTTGTGGGAGGGGGCTTGCTCCCGATAGCTGTGGATCAGGCAACTTATTCATTGACTGACACACCGCTATCGGGAACAAGCCCCCTCCCACATTTTAATCGCCATGGATTCAAAGACTGCGCAGGCGCTTGCGCTGTAAGGTCTGGCTCGGCGTCTCATCAAATGACTTGCGATACTCCGCCGAAAACCGCCCCAGGTGAGTAAAGCCCCAGCCCAGGGCGATCTCGGCGATGGTCCGCGGGGCGCCATGCTCAAGCATTTCCTGGCGCACGGCGCTCAGCCGGTACTTCTTCAGATAGGCCATCGGCGACAGTGCAAAATATTTGCGAAAGGCATCGAACAGTTTGAACCGCGACACCCCTGCGGCCGCTTCCAGGTCTTCCAGGTGCACGGCTTCGCGGGCGTTTTCGTGGATGTACTGGCGTGCACGGATCAAATAGTGGGGTAGTTTCAAGCCCAGTACATCGCGCAGTTCTTCGGAGTAATTGTTCGGCTGGGCCAGGATCAGCCCCTTGATCAACGAGCTTTCCAAATCACGGGTAAACGCGGCCTGCTCGTACAACTCACTGCCGTGCTCCAGTTCGGCAATGAAGTAACGCGCCATGCGCCACCACGACGCCGAAGCGCCGTCCACCGCGTCCATCACCGACTCAAAGCGCAACGGCGCCTCGATGGGGCGCTGCAGTAAACCTTCCAGTGACTCACTCATTGCTGCGCGGGTAATCACTACCTGCAACTTGCGGCAGTCGCCGGAAATCGCCAGCACCTGATGCTCGTTGGGCGAGATGATGACGCCCTGCTCGCGATTGGAGCGCAGCCGTTCTCCGTTCTTGCTCAGCTCCTGCTCGCCCACCAGGGGCAGGCTCAGGCTGTAACTGCTGAAGTGCTCGGCATCTTCGATGTCGATGGTCACGTCCGTGCCGTATTCGATCACTCCCAGGGTGGTCGCGCGGGACTTGAAGCTATTGGCACTGTGGTGAAAACGCAGGCGTTCGGGTGTGGCGGTGACCAGGCGATGGGGCCCGCAGATGCCGGACATCCAGCTACGTGCGCCTTCCAGGTCGAAGCGTTGAATCGTTTGGCTGCTCATCAGGTGCACCCACGGCGGTTAGGCGTTTGCGCGCTCTGACGGCGCGTCGTTAGGGTTGGACAGCAAGTAATGCGCCATGCCGGCGAAATGGCTACCGGGTGGATAGCAATCGCCGACTAAGTGGATAAGCAGCCGGGTTTTTCGCCCGATGCCCTGCAAGACAGTAGCGCATCCCGTCACCGCCCCGCACCGGGTTGGGTATTTGCTGCCCAATTATCCGGCCTGCCTTCCCCCATTAAGCGGATAGCCCACGCCCTGCACCACTGCCTCTAATGCATCACCGATCAGCCCCAATCAAAAAGGTGCCTCCCATGAGTGGTGCAAGAAACGTCGAACAGTGGAAAACCTTTATCGACAGTTGCCTGGACTTTCGCCCGGCGGATGAAGTGTTCCGCATCGCCCGCGACATGTTCACCGAACCCGAACTGTTCGACCTGGAGATGGAACTGATCTTCGAGAAGAACTGGATCTATGCCTGCCACGAAAGCGAATTGGCCAATCACCACGACTTCGTGACGATGCGCGCCGGGCGCCAGCCGATGATCATCACCCGCGACGGCGAAGGGCGGCTCAACGCGCTGATCAATGCCTGCCAGCATCGCGGCACCACCCTCACCCGCGTGGGCAAGGGCAACCAATCCACGTTCACCTGCCCGTTCCACGCCTGGTGTTACAAAAGCGATGGCCGGCTGGTGAAGGTCAAGGCGCCGGGGGAATACCCGGAAGGTTTCGACAAAGCCACGCGGGGTCTGAAAAAGGCGCGCATCGACAGCTACAAGGGCTTTGTGTTTATCAGCCTCGACGTGAACGGCACCGACAGCCTGGAGGACTTCCTGGGCGACGCCAAAGTGTTCTTCGACATGATGGTGGCGCAGTCGGCAACCGGCGAGCTGGAGGTGCTGCCGGGCAAGTCCGCCTACACCTACGACGGCAACTGGAAACTGCAAAACGAAAACGGCCTGGACGGTTATCACGTCAGCACCGTGCACTACAACTACGTGGCCACGGTGCAGCATCGCCAGCAGGTCAATAGCGAAAATGGCGCAAGTGCCGGCACTACCCTGGACTACAGCAAGCTCGGCGCCGGCGACGCCAACACCGATGACGGCTGGTTTGCCTTCAACAACGGCCACAGCCTGTTGTTCAGCGACATGCCCAACCCCAGCGTGCGCTCCGGCTACGCCACCATCATGCCGCGCCTGGTAGCAGAACACGGCCGGCAGAAAGCCGAATGGATGATGCACCGCCTGCGCAACCTGAATATCTACCCGAGCCTGTTCTTTCTCGACCAGATCAGTTCCCAACTGCGCATCATTCGCCCGCTGGCGTGGAACAAGACCGAGATCATCAGCCAGTGCCTGGGGGTGAAGAACGAGTCCGACGCCGACCGCGAAAACCGTATTCGCCAGTTCGAAGATTTCTTTAATGTCTCAGGCATGGGCACGCCGGATGACCTGGTGGAGTTTCGCGAGGCCCAGCGCGGCTTCCAGGGCCGCCTGGAGCGCTGGAGCGATATCTCACGCGGCAGCCATCGCTGGGAGACCGGGCCGACACCGAACAGCGAAGCCATCGGCATTCAGCCCGCCATGACCGGCACCGAATTCACCCACGAAGGCCTTTACGTCAACCAACACCGCAACTGGCAGCAGTTTTTGCTCAAGGGCCTGGACCGGCAGGCGCTGCAACTGCGGGAGGTGAAGTGATGAATGCGCAATTGCAGTACCGGATCGAGCAATTCTTCTACCGTAAATCCGAACTGTGCGACGCCCAGGACTGGGATGCCTATGTGCAGTTATTCGACCCGCAGAGCGAGTTCCACCTGCCGCAATGGGACTCGGAACATGTCTACACCCAGGACCCCAAGCGCGAAATGTCGTTGATCTATTACGCCAACCGCTCGGGGCTGGAGGACCGCGTATTCCGCCTGCGCACCGGCAAGGCGGCCTCGGCCACGCCGATGCCGCGCACGCTGCACTTGATCAATAACGTGCGCGTCGCCGAACAGGCCGACGGCACGCTGGCGGTGAAGCTGAACTGGCACACATTGTTCTATCGGCTGGCGACGTCCGAGCAGTTTTATGGGCACGCGACCTACCGTCTCAAGCCGGATGGCGACAGCTGGTTGATCACCCGCAAGCACGCGCTGCTGCTCAACGACACCATCAACTCGGTGCTGGACTTCTACCACCTGTAACGGTGGCGCATCGCCCTGTAGGAGCGAGCGTGCTCGCGAAAAACTCAAGTACACCGCGTGCATCCAGGCTGGATGGCGTCATCGTTGACGTTCTTCGCGAGCAAGCTCGCTCCTACAAGGTTCATACCTATCCACGGAGTCATGTGAATGAACCACAAAGTGGCCTTCAGTTTTGCCGATGGCAAGACCCTGTTCTTCCCGGTGGGCGCCCATGAAATCCTGCTGGATGCCGCCCTGCGCAATGGCATCAAGATCCCGCTGGACTGTCGCGAAGGCGTGTGCGGTACCTGTCAGGGGCGTTGCGAATCCGGCGCTTACACCCAGGACTATGTCGACGAAGAAGCGCTGTCGAGCCTCGACCTGCAACAGCGCAAAATGCTCAGTTGCCAGACGCGGGTGAAGTCCGATGCGACCTTCTACTTCGACTTCGATTCAAGCCTGTGCAACGCGCCGGGGCCGGTGCAGGTGCGCGGTACGGTGAGCGAGGTACGGTTGGTGTCGGCCAGTACGGCAATCCTGCAGCTTAAAATGGACGCACCGCTGGATTTTCTGCCCGGCCAATATGCGCGGTTATCGGTCCCCGGCACTGACAGCTGGCGTTCCTATTCCTTCGCCAACCTGCCAGGCAATCAGTTGCAGTTTCTGGTGCGCCTGCTGCCCGACGGGGTGATGAGCAACTACGTGCGCGAGCGCTGCCAGGTGGGTGACGAGGTCGTGATGGAGGCGCCGCTGGGGGCGTTCTACCTGCGGCACGTCAGCCAACCGCTGGTGCTGGTCGCCGGCGGTACCGGGTTGTCGGCACTGCTGGGCATGCTCGATCAGTTGGCGGCCGGCGGCTGCGACCACCCTGTGCACCTCTACTACGGCGTGCGCGGTGCAGAAGACTTGTGCGAAGCGGCGCGCATCCGCAGCTACGCGGCGAAGATCGCCGATTTTCGCTACACCGAAGTCCTCAGCGACGCCTCAGCGCAATGGACGGGCAAGCGCGGCTACCTCACCGAGCATTTCGACCTGGCCCACTTGCGTGACAGATCGGTGGACATGTATGTCTGTGGTCCCCCGCCGATGGTCGAATCGATCCAACAATGGCTGGCGGATCAGGCACTTGATGGCGTCCAGCTGTATTACGAAAAGTTTACGCAGAGTAATATCTGACCCTCAGCACTTCTGAGGGGCTGATGCGCCTGCACTCACCCTTAAGAAAAACAAGTAGAAGGGAACGTTAATGGCGGATGACATGGTAAACCCGGTGGGCCTCAAGCGCGGCCTGAAGAACCGGCACATTCAACTGATCGCCTTGGGAGGGGCGATTGGCACGGGACTGTTCCTCGGCTCGGCCGGGGTGCTCAAGTCGGCGGGGCCGTCGATGATCCTGGGTTACGCGATAGCCGGCTTCATCGCCTTCCTGATCATGCGCCAGCTCGGCGAGATGATTGTCGAAGAGCCGGTGGCCGGCTCCTTCAGCCACTTTGCGCATAAATACTGGGGCGGTTACGCGGGCTTTCTCGCAGGCTGGAACTACTGGGTGCTGTACGTGCTGGTGGGCATGGCCGAACTGACGGCGGTGGGCAAATACATCCAGTTCTGGTGGCCACAAATCCCGACCTGGGTCAGCGCGCTGGTGTTTTTCGTCGCGGTCAACCTGATCAACACCCTGAACGTGAAGTTCTTCGGTGAAGCCGAATTCTGGTTTGCGATCATCAAGGTGGTGGCGATTGTCGGCATGATCGTGCTCGGCTGCTACCTGCTGTTCAGCGGTACCGGCGGCCCGCAGGCGTCGGTCAGCAACCTGTGGAGCCACGGCGGTTTCTTCCCCAACGGTGGCATGGGGCTGTTGATGTCGATGGCGTTCATCATGTTCTCGTTCGGTGGCCTGGAGCTGGTGGGCATCACCGCCGCCGAGGCCAGCGAGCCGCGCAAGGTGATCCCGAAGGCGATCAACCAGGTGGTGTACCGGATCCTGATTTTCTACGTCGGCGCCCTCACCGTGCTGCTGTCGCTGTACCCATGGGATCAACTGCTGCAAACCCTCGGCGCGTCGGGCGATCCCTACAGCGGTAGCCCGTTCGTGCAGATCTTCTCGCTGATCGGCAATGACACCGCTGCGCACATCCTCAACTTCGTGGTGCTGACCGCGGCGTTGTCGGTATACAACAGCGGCGTGTACTGCAACAGCCGCATGCTGTTCGGCCTGGCCGAGCAAGGCGACGCGCCCAAGGCGTTGATGAAGCTCAACAAGCAAGGTGTGCCGTTGCGGGCGCTGGCGATTTCGGCGCTGGTGACGATGCTGTGCGTGGTGGTCAACTACGTCGCGCCGCAGAGTGCCCTGGAGTTGCTGTTCGCGCTGGTGGTTGCCTCGCTGATGATCAACTGGGCGCTGATCAGCATCACCCACATCAAGTTCCGCAAGGCCATGGGCGAGCAAGGCGTGACGCCGTCGTTCAAGACCTTCTGGTTCCCGTTCAGCAACTACCTGTGCCTGGCGTTCATGCTGATGATCATCAGCGTGATGCTGGCGATTCCAGGGATTCGCGAGTCGGTGTATGCGATGCCGGTGTGGGTGGGGATTATCTATGTGGCGTATCGGTTGCGCGTCCGAAACGCGAAGGTCGTGACAGCGCAGTAACCCATGTGGGAGGGGGCTTGCCCCCGATTGCAGTGGGTCAGCCACTGATATGTCTACTGGCCCACCGCTATCGGGGGCAAGCCCCCTCCCACATTTTTAACTGCATTCCAAATGAACAGCCCCGGTAGTCCGGGGCTTTTTTGTTCAGAGGGTAGAACGCACCCGCCACAACTCGGGGAACAGCACCGTGTCGAGCATCTTGCGCAGATACCCCACACCTTCAGTGCCGCCGGTTCCCGGCTGGAAGCCGATGATCCGTTCCACCGTGGTCACATGCCGGAAGCGCCACTGGCGGAACGAATCCTCCAGGTCGATGAACTTCTCGGCCAACTGATACAAGTCCCAATAACGGCTCGGGTCGCGGTATACCTCACGCCACGCAGCCTCCACCGATTCATCGTGAACCGTTGCCGCCGTCGGGTCGCGCTCGGCCCGTTTCGGATCTATCGCCAGACCGGCCTTGACCATCAGGTTGATCGCTTCGTCATACAGCGACGGCGTGGCAATCGCCACCTGCAATTGCTCCAGCAACGCCGGGCGATGGGCATGGGGCCGCAACAGCGCCGGGCTCTTGTTGCCGAGGATAAATTCAATCTCGCGGTACTGGAACGACTGGAACCCCGACGACTGCCCGAGGAACGGGCGGATCGCCTTGTATTCCGACGGTGTCATGGTCGCCAGCACCGCCCAGGCGTGTACCAACTGGTCGAAGATCCTCGAGACCCGCGCCAGCATCTTGAAGGCTGGCGGCAACTCACCGAGGCGCACGTGTTCGCGGGCCGCCTTGAGTTCGTGCAGCATCAGTTTCATCCACAGCTCCGAGGTCTGGTGCTGGATGATGAACAGCATTTCGTTATGGTCCGGCGACAGCGGGTGCTGGGCGCTGAGGACTTTGCCCAGGTCCAGGTAGTCGCCGTAGCTCATGGACTCGGAAAAATTCAGCTCGGCGTTGTGCCATTCTTCCGGGGACTGGTGGTCGGCAGGCTTATATTCTGGCGAGAAGGGACACTGGCTCATCGCGTGGGCTCCTTGAGCGGGCGCAGAATTGCGCGGACAGGGCTGGCGTCCAGGTTGGCAAAACGCAGCGGCAGCGCGATCAGCTCATAGTCGCCCTCCGGTACATCGTCGAGCACGATGCCTTCAAGGATCGCCATGCCATGGCGCGCCACGGCGTTGTGCGAGTCCATGGTCTTGGACTGTTGCGGGTCCAGGGAGGGCGTGTCGATACCGATCAGGCGCACGCCGAGGCTGGCGAGCAGCTCGATGGTTTGCGGGGCGATGGCGGTGAAATCTGAATCCCATTGCGTCAGTGGCGCTTGTGGATAAGTGCGCAGCAGCACGCGCTCGGGCAGGTTATCCACACGCCCTTGCAGTTGATGCGGTTGCACCAGGGCGCCACTGCCCAGGCAGTGCAACACGCGGCACGGGCCCATGTACACGTCCAACGACACCTCGCCAATCGGCGCGCCGTCGGCGCTGTAATGCAGCGGTGCATCCACATGGGCGCCGGTATGTGGCGACAGCGTCACGCGCCCCACATTCACCGGGCACTCCGGCCCGAACTGCCACACGCGCTCTTCCTGGAACGGCGTATCGCCCGGCCAGGTCGGGGTCGCCGCACTCAAGGGCGGGCTGATGTCCCACCACGTTTTTATTGGGTTCATTTTCAAGGCTCTCACTCATTCCTGGGTGAATGATACGAGGGCCGCACGTGAATTTTCTTGCGAATTCTGGCGCCGCAAGGGAATTCTTTCGCAGTTACTGCGAGAAAACGCTTGGTTTGCGCGCAGAAACACCTCTCAACACAGGGGTGCGGCCACCAGCAATCAATGTGGGAGGGGGCTTGCCCCTCCCACATTGACCGCGCTTCGTACTGGGCTGCGCTTCTGGGCATACCGATGTCGAGTCCAGACCACCAGCCCCCGCTGTGACGCTATAGGGTTCGACTCTTATTCCCATGCCTCGGAGTCATCATGTCCAAACCCATCACCGTACTGCGCGACACCCATCCCTTGCCGGTCCTGGATGCCTGCAAATGGGAAAAGCTCGAAGGCGACCCGCACACCGTCAACCTCAACGCCTACACCAGTGATGACGGCAGCAAGATCATGGGCACCTGGATCTGCACGCCGGGCAAGTGGTACGTGGAATACGTGAAATGGGAATACTGCCACTTCCAGGAAGGCTATTGCGTGATCACACCCGAAGGCATGGCGCCGATCCATCTGCGTGCTGGGGATATCTTCGTGGTGGAACCCGGGATGAAGGGCACGTGGGAGGTGGTCGAGACGGTGCGTAAGTATTTTGTGTTTGCCTGAACTGCCAAACCTGAGGCGAGGGAGATTGCTCCCTCGCCACAGTCTTTATTTGAGCTTTCGATAACTGTTGATGATCGCCGAGAAGTCCTTGCCCCCTTCCCCACGCTGGCTCATCGATTGATACAACTGCTGGGCCACCGCACCGAGGATCACCGGCTGGTGTGCCTGGCGCGCCGCTTCAGTGGCAAGCCCCAAATCCTTGAGCATCAGGTCGGCACCGAAACCACCGGTATAGCCGCGCGATGACGGTGCCGTTTCAATCACACCCGGCCACGGGTTGTAGGTGTCGGAACTCCAGCAACGCCCGGTAGAGCTGTTGATGATGCCCGCCAGCACTTGGGTATCGATGCCCAAGGCATCGCCCAGGGCCATGGCCTCACTGACGCCGACCATGCTGATCCCGAGCAGCAGGTTGTTGCAGATCTTGGCAATTTGCCCGGTGCCCACATCGCCGCAGTGCACGATGTTGCGGCCCATCTGCGCCAGTACCGGTTGCAGGGTGGCGAACAGTTCCGGGTTGGCGCCGACCATAAAGGTCAGCGTCCCGGCTTGCGCGCCGCCGGTGCCACCGGAGACCGGCGCATCGGCCACTGCCACGCCCTGTTTTGCCGCCGCTACTGCTACATCGCGGATGGTCTGTGGGTCGATGGTGCTGCAATCCACCGCGGGCACGCCTTTGGCGATACCGGCCAAAACGCCATCTTCATTCAACCAGACGCTGCGCACATGGAGGGCGGCCGGCAGCATGGTAATCACCAGTTCAGCGTCTTTCGCCGCATCACGGGGCGAACTGCTGATGGTGCCGCCCAGTTCGGCCAACTCCTTGAGCACGGTCTGGTTCAGGTCGAACAGGTTCAGTGCGTGCCCGGCCTTGATCAGGTTGCGGGCCATGGGCGCGCCCATGTTGCCCAGGCCGATAAATGCAATCTTCATGGTCGTCTCCCAGGTTTCAGCGCAGGTTGATGGTGGTGTTGACGCCATCGTTGACCGTGTCGTCATCGAACCAGCGGCTGGTGACGGTCTTGGTCTGGGTGTAGAACTGCACCACCTGCTTGCCGTACGGGCCCAGGTCACCCAGCTTGGAACCACGGGAGCCGGTGAAGCTGAAGAACGGTACCGGCACCGGGATCGGAATGTTGATACCGACCTGGCCTACATCGATCTCACTCTGGAACTTACGCGCCGCCGCGCCGCTCTGGGTGAACAGGCCGGTGCCGTTGCCGAACGGGTTGGCGTTGACCAGTGCAATGGCTTGATCGAGGGTGTCGACCTCCAGCACCACCAGCACCGGGCCGAAGATTTCCTGGGTGTAGATTTGCATGTCGGTGGTCACGCCCGAGAACAGCGTCGGGCCAACGAAGTTACCTTGCTCGAAGCCCGGCACCTTGATGTCGCGCCCGTCCAGCTCCAGCGTGGCCCCTTCTTTCACGCCGCTTTCGATCAGCTCCAGGATGCGTGCCTTGGCACGTTTGGAGATCACCGGGCCGACATCCGTACCCGCCTCGCTGCCCGCATTGACCTTGAGTTTTTGCGCCAGCGCCTTGAGATCCGGCAGCCATTGCTTGGACGCGCCCACCAGCACCACCACCGAGGTGGCCATGCAACGCTGGCCTGCCGCGCCAAAACCGGCACCGACCAGGGCATTCAGAGTGTGCTCACGGTTAGCATCCGGCAGCACCACCGCATGGTTCTTGGCGCCCATCATCGATTGCACACGCTTGCCGTGTTTGCCGGCCAGGTCATAAACGTGAGTGCCCACAGCGGTTGAGCCGACGAAAGACACCGCCTTGATATCTTTGTGGGTGCACAGCGCATCCACCACGTCCTTGCCACCGTGCACCACGTTGAGTACGCCAGCCGGTACGCCAGCTTCCAGCGCCAGCTCCACCAGCAGCATGGTCGACAGCGGGTCCTGCTCGGACGGCTTGAGCACGAAGGTGTTACCGCAGGCGATGGCCATCGGGAACATCCACAGCGGAATCATTGCCGGGAAATTGAACGGCGTGATGCCGGCGCAGACGCCGATGGGCTGGCGCAGGGTGTAGGTATCCACGCCACCGGCGACGTTCTCGGCGAACTCGCCCATTTGCAGGGTGCCGATGGAACAGGCGTGCTCGACCACTTCCAGGCCACGGAAAATATCGCCCTCGGCATCGGCAATGGTTTTACCCTGCTCGTTGCTGAGGACCACGGCAATGCGCTTGGAATGTTCGCGGATCAAGGCTTGCAGCTTGAGCATGATGCGCATGCGCGCGCCAATCGGCGTCAGCTTCCAGGTCTGGAAGGCGCGCTGGGCCGCGTCGATGGCCGCGTTGACCTCATCGGCCGTGGCGAACGGGACCCTGGCCAACACTTGCTGGGTAGCCGGGTTGACGATGTCTTGCCATTCGGTGGTCTTGGACTCGACCCACTCGCCGTTGATCAGCAACTTGACCTGTTGTATGGAAATATCGGCAGATGCGTTCATGAGGGTCTCCGGAATCTTGTTGTTATGCAGAGAGTGAATCGCCTTGAAGAAGGAGGCGTTCGGGCTGTTTTTGGAGTATAGATGTGCAAATCTCTAATAAGAACGCACATAAAAGCCGGTCCTATATGCAAAAAAACATCACATCACTGGGCTCCCTGAACTGGGATGACCTGAAGTTTTTTCTCGAAGTGGCCCGCACCCGCAAGGCCAGTGTCGCCGCCAAGCGCCTGGCAGTGGACTACACCACTGTGTCACGGCGCATCAGCTCACTGGAAGTGTCGCTTGGCACCCTGCTGTTCGAAAAATCCCGGACCAACGGTTTTGTCCTCACCGCCGAGGGCCAGCGTTTGCTGGGTTACGCCGAGTCCATCGAAAGCACCCTGCACATGGCGTGCGAACAAGTCTCCGGCTCCGGCGTGGCGCTGTCCGGGCATGTGCGCATGGGTTGTACCGAAGGCTTCGGCAGCTTTTTCGTCACCCCGCAACTGAGCCACTTCGTCGACACCTATCCGGCGATCTCGGTGGACATCCTGCCCCTGCCGCACTTCATCAGCCTGTCCAAGCGCGAAGCCGACATCGTCATCGCCCTGGAACGCCCGGAACACGGCCCGTACGTGTGCTGCAAGCTGTGCGATTACAAATTGCAGTTGTACGCCACACAGGACTACCTCGACCAACACCCGCCGATCCAACGCCCGACGGACCTGGCCGAGCATCCGTTTATCAGCTACGTGGATGACCTGGCGTTCAGCTCGGAGCTGCTGTACCTGGCGAACGTAGTACCGGGCGCCAGCGCCAGCCTGCGCAGTACCAGTGTCATCGCGCAGTATGTGGCGGCGCAGCAGGGGCGTTCGATGGCGATATTGCCGTGCTTTCTGGCGGCGCAGGACCCGCGACTGCTGCCGGTGCTGGAGGAGCAGATCGCGATTACGCGGCAGTTCTGGATGTATTGCCGGGAGGATTTGAGGAAGCTCAAGCGGATTACGTTGCTGTGGGATTACATCCGGGAAGTGACAGAGCAGAATCAGGGGTTGTTGATGGGGGAGACGCGGGAGATGCGGTTTGCAGACTGAATGCGCCGCGCGGATAAATGTGGGAGGGGGCTTGCCCCCGATGGCGGCGTGTCAGTTGCCAGATGTATTGGCTGAGACACTGCTATCGGGGGCAAGCCCCCTCCCACATTTGAATGGGTTTCAGATTGAGGACGGTGAAGGCACTTAGTCCGCGATGACCACAATCGACACGCGTCGATTTTCGGTGCGCCCCGCCGCCGTTGTGTTCGCGGCCACCGGCTCGCTGCTGCCCAGGCCGCGCAGTTGGATGTTTTGTTCTTTCATGCCCACGCTGGTCAGCACCTTGCCCACACTTTCAGCACGGCGCAGGGACAAGGCCTGGTTGTAGAGTTCCTTGCCGGAAGCGTCGGTGTGGCCGTCGACGCGCACGCGTTCGATGCCGGCGCCCACCAAGGCCTTGCCTATGCGTTCGACGATGTCGGTGCTGGGCTTGTTGAGGGTTTCGACGTCGCTGCCAAACAGCACTTTGCCAGACAAGCCGAAGGCCCAGCCTTCGTCAGTCAGCTCGAAACCCTGCTGCTTGAGCACGGCCACTTGTGCCGGGCTCAGGCCTTTGGGCGGTGCGGTCTGGCAGCCGCCGAGGGCCAGGCAGGCGAGAAGCAAGCTGATGAATAGAACGCGTGAGTTAGAGAACAAAGGGTTAACTCCTGTGCTGGACGTTGACGACAGGGTGGGCGGGCTCCGCCGTTTGCTGACTGCCCGACGACAGCCGTTTAGCTTGGTACATCGCCACATCGGCGGCATTGAGCAGGGTGCCGGGCGTGGCGCCATGATCGGGATAAATGGCGATGCCGATACTGAGGGAGGTCAAGACCTGGGTGTTGCCGGGCAGCGGGATCGGTTGGTCCATGCTGGCAATGATCTTGTCGGCAATGCGTTGCGCATCGTCGACTTTGTGCAGCGGCGCCAGCAGGACGGCGAATTCATCGCCGCCCAGGCGGGCCACCAGGTCATCTTCGCGCAGCTGTGCACGCACGCGCTCGGCAACGGCCACCAGTACGGCATCGCCGGCGGCGTGGCCGAAGTTGTCGTTGATGTCTTTGAAACGATCGCTGTCGAGAAACAACACCCCCACCCGTTCGTTGACCTTGGCGGCGCTGCGCAAGGCACGAATCAACCGGCCTTCAAAGAACGCACGGTTGGGCAGGCCGGTGAGGCTGTCGTGGCTGGCCTGGTGCGCGAGGGTTTCGTTTTCGCTTTGCAGATGATTTTGCCAGGCCTCCATCTCGCCCAGCAGGGCATTGAAGTCACTGCCCAGGCTGTCGAGTTCGGCAATCTGGGCCGGGGGCACGCGGCGGTCGAAGTCGCGTTCGCTGCGGGCGGCGTGGGCCACGGCAGCAAGGCTTTGCAGCGGCCCGGTGATGCCGTTCAACAGACGCCGCGCCAGATGCAGCGCCACCCAGGCGCTGAGCGCGGTGCAGATCACAATGCCCGCCAGGCCGCTGAGCAGGAAGCGCAACAGGCTGCCGCCATGACCGGTCAGGTGGATGCTGCCCACCGTTTGCCCCTGGTGAAGGATCGGCTGGCTGATGGGTTGCTCGAGCAACGCATGCGCCAGTTTGAGTTCAACCTGCGACAACATCCCGGTGTTAGGCCGCACCCATTGCGCCAGCAGCTTGCCACTGGCATCGAAGACTTCGGCCTGGGCCACCTCTTCGGTTGAAGCAATCAGGCTCAAGGCTTCAGTGGCGGCGGCGCTGTCGTCGAACACCACGGCCGCTTCCACGGTGTAATTGATCGAGCGTGCGATCAGGTGCAGGTTGTGTTCGGCATACACCCGCAGCGCCAGCACGCCGAGCAGGGTCAGGGACACACTGGCCAGCGCCACCGCCACCAGGGCCAGGATCATGTGCCCTCTGCCGATGACCGACCTCAGGGTCGGTCGCGCCTTGGCCCGCTTCATGGCGCCGGCGCTCGACGGCGCGACAGTTGCAGCACGCTGGGGTGAATACGTACGCCGCTGCGGGCGACGGAGTCCAGGTTCACCTCGAACGACACTTGCGCATCACTCACCCGCAGGCAGAACAGGCTGCCCACGGTGCATTGGTCGCCGCCTTCGCTGATGCTGAGCACCGGATGGCCGATCAATGAAGCAAACAACGCGGTGCGTTCGTCAGCGCTGAGTTTGCCGATGTAGACGGCGTCGCAGGCACTGACGATGTCCGGATGATTGGCCAGCAGGCGTCGCACTGCCACCGGTCGGCCGGTGGCCTGGGTAGTGCCTTTGATCAGGTCGTCGGTGTACTGGGTGGGCCCGACGATGCACAAGCGCAGTTGCGCAGGCTCCACCGGCCAACGGGCATAACTGAGAATCCCGAGCACGACCTGGGTGACCGCCTGGGCGCGCTGCTCGGCCAGGCTGGGCGTTTGAGCCCAGGCCTGCGGAGCGAGCAGGCATAGCAACGCCACCTGCAACAGGCGTCTCCAGCTCAAACTACGCTCTGTGAGCGAGACAGCCACGTTCATGCAGCAATTCTCTCAAGAAATTTCAGGGTGATGCCGCAACGATAGCACAGCAGCGGAAAACCCCATGACGCGAGGCTTTTCACAGTGCTGAGTATTTTTTCAGAAAAATCAGACATCTGAATCAAAAATATCGCATGACCGTTCAGTCAGTTTCTTCGGGTGAAGCGTCCAGCTCCAGCATCAGCCCGCTCAAGCGTTTGACCCGCCGCCGTACCGCTTCCTCAAAGACGCCGGCACGCGGTTCGATCAGGCTGAACCAGCGTTTGGCGCGGGTGATACCGGTGTAGATCAGTTCTTTGGTCAGCACCGGATTCAACGCGTCCGGCAGGATCAGCGCGGTATGGGTGAACTCCGACCCCTGGGATTTGTGCACGGTCATGGCATAGACGGTTTCCACATCGTTGAGCCGACTGGGCAGCACGAAGCGCACGCCACCCTGGCCGTCATTGCGCGGGAAGGCCACGCGCAGCACCTGAGGGCCGCCGTCGCTCTCGGGCAATTTCAAGGCGATACCGATGTCCCCGTTCATCAGGCCCAGGCCATAGTCGTTACGGGTCATCAGCACCGGACGCCCTTCATACCACTGCTCGTCGCCCTCGATCAGCCGCACCTTGCGCAAGGCCGCGGTAATGCGCAGGTTCAATCCTTCAACGCCCCAAGGACCTTTGCGCACGGCGCAAAGCAACTGAAACGCGTCGAAGGCTTGCAGCAGTTGCTGCGCCCAATGGGTCCAGGCGTGATCGTCACGCAGGGTCTGCGGTGCAGGGCGCGCCGACTGCAGCAGGTTCAGGTAAAAGCGATAACCCTGGGCACCTTCGCCCTGCCCGTCCAGTACCAGGCGCTCAAGCGCGTGATCTTGCTCGCCCTTGAGGCTGAGACAGAACAGGTCGTCATGACTGCGCGCGGCCAACAGCGTGCGCGCCTGTTCAGCGTTCTGCTGGTTGACCCAGCGCGCCAGCTGGCCGATGCCGCTGCCCTCGCCGAAGCGCCGCGAGTGGCGCAGCATCACCACCTGCTGGGCCAGCGGATGACTGCCGTCGAGGTCTTCAAGCAAGCCGCTGTTGCTGAGGTCTTCGGCGCTGACCGCTTGCAGCCATTGGCGCGTGGCCGGGCTGTACCAGCCAGCCTCGGCATCGCGACACAGATCACCGAGCACCGCGCCCGCCTCCACCGACGCAAGCTGGTCCTTGTCACCCAGCAGCACCAGGCGAGCATGGGGTGGCAAAGCGTCAAGCAGATTGGCCATCATTTCCAGATCGATCATCGACGCTTCGTCCACCACCAGCACATCCAGCGGTAACGGGTTGCCGATGTGATGACGGAAGTGCCGAGTGCCCGGGCGGCTGCCCAGCAAACGGTGAACGGTGGTGACCTGGGTCGGGATTTTTTCGCGCACGCTATCGGGCACTTTCAGCGACAGCACTTGCTGGCTGATGGATTCGGTCAGACGCGCGGCGGCTTTACCGGTGGGCGCGGCCAGGCGGATGCGCAGGGGATTGCCGCTTTCCACGGCAGGCGCCTGCAACAGCGCGAGCAGGCGCACCACGGTGGTGGTCTTGCCGGTGCCGGGGCCGCCGGTGACGATACTGAATGCGCCCCGGGTGGCCAGGGCACAGGCGAGTTTTTGCCAGTCGATCACGCCATCGGGCGCCGGTTGATCGAACAAACCATTCAGGCGCTGCGGCAAATCGGCGGCGACGCTCTCGTGGCTGGCCAGCCGCAGGCGCAAGGCACTGTCGATGCGCCGTTCATAAGCCCAGTAGCGGCGCAGATAGAGGCGTGTTCCGGACAGCACCAACGGGCGGCTCCGCGCCGACTCACTGTCATCGAACGCCGGCGCGACCAAACGGCTGGTGGCCAGGACATGACACCAGTGGGCGCCGTCCAACCCCTCGAGCAATTGCGACGGCAGCAGCATCGCGCCGGTCTGCAGGTCGCCTTCGGGCGGCAGCGACAGGGCAAAGTCCGGCGCCTGCAGGGTTTCGAACAGGTCGAGGCATACGTGGCCGTGACCCAATTGGTGACTGGTCAATGCCGCCGCCAGCAGCACCAGGGGATCGGCCTGTGGATCAAGCTCGTGCAAGAAGCCGACGAAGGCTCTGTCCAGGGCCCGCAACCAGCCACGGTCGACCCAGCGCTCCAGCAGTCGCACCAGGTCGGCGGCGCGACTGAGCGGCGACAGTTCCTCCAGCAGCAGCGGCGACAGGCTCATAGCAGCACTCCTTGTTCCCAGGCGGGCTCGGCTTTTGGCGGGATAGGCTTGCCCTGGAACAACAGGTCCAGCCCTTCGATCAGCTCACGCGGCGGCCGGGTGAAGTACGCGCCCTGGGTCGCCGACTGCGTTCCGCGCAGGAACAGGTAGAGGGCGCCGCCGACGTGGCGTTCGTAGTCGTAATCCGGCAGGCGCGCCTTGAGTTGGCGATGCAGGGCCAGCAGGTAAAGTACGTATTGCAGGTCGTACCGATGCTCGAGGATCGACTGTTCCATGGCTTCCATGGTGTAGGCCGAATCGTCAGGCCCGAGCCAGTTGGATTTGTAGTCAGCCACGTAATAACGGCCATCGTGCTCGAAGGTCAGGTCGATAAAGCCTTTGAACATGCCGTTGAGCAACACCGGCTCGGCCGCCACGCGTGAGACGCCGTGGTGGGTGTACTGGCACACCAATTTGTCGAGGGCGAGCACGTCGACTTTATGGCTGGCGAACCAGAATTCCATTTCGATCTGGTAGTGCTGCAGCGCGCTGAGGCTGACCCGGTCGGCGTACAGGGGCAGCGGCGCGTGCAACAAGTGGCCAAGCCAAGCGCTGAGGGTGACGATCCAGCCTTCCCAATTGCGCCGATTGCAACGCGCTCCGACGGCCTTTTCAATGGCCTCGGGGCTGACGTTGAAAGCCTCTTCACCGGCCCACTCCAACAAGCCGTGAAGGAAAGTGCCTGGATTCGGACCGCGTGGGAATCGATGAATATCACCGCCGGACGCCACCACTTCACGCGGTGCGTCGGGATCCAGGCGTTCGTCATCGAACAGTTTCTGCGCCTGCGGGCTTTCAGGCGCCTCAAGACTGGCGGCGCTCATGCTGTCGCCAATGCGCAAGGCGCTGTAGGACGCAATCCACCAGTTCTCCGCCGCCTTGCGTTTGGGCAACAGCGCAGCCAGCAAGGTCGCTTCGTTGCGCGGAGGGTGGAACACGATGTCTTGCGCTGCGGGCACCTGGCCATAGCTGATGGCCGGGCAACCCTGCTGCACATCCAGCAACCAGCGCGCCAGGCCGGCGGACTCACCCAACAGCGCACCGGCGCCCAGCAGATAGCCCAACGCCGACAGGTGCAGCACGGAGCTGCTGCTATTGCCCCGCTTGAAGTCGGCGATGCCCAGCCAGCAGGCATGTTTGGCGCGGGTCAGGGCGACGTACAGCAAGCGCAGGTCTTCGGCCAGGCGCTCATCGTCGGCCTGGGCGATCAACTCAGCGGTAGGCCGCAGGCTGACGTGGGATTTGCCCTGCGCGTCGTGGTAGTGCAGCGGCAAGCGCGTGCCGTCCACCGGTTTGGTCGAGCAGATGAAGGGCAGGAACACCAGGTCGTATTCCAGGCCCTTGGATTTGTGGATCGTCACCACCTTGACCAACTGCTCGTCACTTTCCAGGCGCAGGATCTGCTCTTCACCGGCCTGGCCCGACAGCGCCAGGTGCTCGGCAAGGTGGCGAATCAGCGCCTGCTCGCCGTCCAGTTCCGACGCGGCCTGTTGCAGCAGCTCACTGAGGTGCAGCAGGTTGGTCAGCACACGCTCGCCATCGCTCCGGGCGATCAGGGTTTGCGGCAGCTTGAAGTCATGCAGCAGGCGACGCAGCATCGGCAGCACGCCTTGGGCGCGCCAGATCGAGCGGTAACCCCGGAACTGCATCACGCGGCTTTCCCACGCCAGTTCATCCTGGTTCAGACGCTCCAGTTCCGTCAGTGACAGGTTCAAGGTGACGCAGGCCAGGGCCGCGCGCAGCGGGCGCTCGACGTCCGGCTCGGCGCAGGCCTTGAGCCAGGCCAGCAGGTCGTGGGCTTCCTGGGCGGCGAAGACCGAGTCCTTGTCCGACAGGTACACGCTGCGCACGCCCCGTGCCGCCAACTCGGCGCGCACGGCCTGGGCTTCCTTGCCGTCTCGCACGAGGATGGCGATGTCTGCCGGCAGCACGCCTGTGAAGGTGTCATCCGTTGCAAAGCCTGCGGTGCCCTGCTGGCCACCCTTGAGCAACTCGACAATGTGCGTGGCGCAAGCGGCGGCCAGTTGTTGGCGATACAGCACATTGGAAATCGGTTGGTCGGAGGCTAAATGCCAAAAGTTCATTGCCGGCAGCGTCTGGCCGTCGACCTGCAGCTGCTCTTTGCGGCCTTGGGACAGCACCGAGTGGAACGGCACCGGGTTACGGCCGTCGGGCTCACGAAACAGGAACGCGCCGCGGCCGGTTTCCGCGCGCTGGAACAGGTGGTTTACCGCTTCGACCATTGCATGGCTGGAGCGGAAGTTGGTGCCCAACGTATGGTGGCGACCGGTGGTGGACTGCCGGGCGCGCAGGTAGGTGTAGATGTCCGCGCCCCGAAAGGCGTAGATCGCCTGTTTGGGGTCGCCGATCAGGAACAGGCCGCTGTCCAGATGGTTTTCTTCGATGCGGTAAATACTGTCGAAGATGCTGTATTGCACCGGATCGGTGTCCTGGAATTCATCGATCAAGGCCACCGGGAATTGCTCGCGGATCACGCTGGCGAGGCGCTCGCCGCCGTCAGCCTGGAGCGCGGCGTTGAGGCGGATCAGCATGTCGTCGAAGCCCATTTCAGCGCGACGCCGCTTCTCTTCTTCGAAGCGCTTGCCCACCCAGGCGGCGGCGTGTTGCAACACCGCGGCGTCCGGGGTCGGCAGTGCGTCAAGGGCCGCTTTCAGACCGGCCATGGCGTCGATGCCGGGATGCCGTGGCGGCTCGCCTTTCCAGGCTTCGGCCATACCCTCGGGGGTCAGCCGGGTAAAGCCGGTGCCAATATCCAGTTGCTCCAGGGTTTCGTCGGCGGCCCAGGCACTGATTTTTTCAAACCAGGGCTCGAAATAACGCGCCTGCATTTTGCGTCCATCGACCGCTTTGGCGGCCACGGCTTGCAGGCACAGATCACGCAGCTCGACGGCCCATTGTTGCCAAGGCGCCTTGATGCTGGCCAATGCCTCGCGACGCTCTTGCAGGCAGGCAGAGATTATTTCGGCGGGCTCGCGGCTGTCTTCGGCGGGCCGCTCACTGCCGAACAACGCCCGCACCCGTGGCATCAAGGCGGCCGGTCCGCCCCAGTTGTTACGCACCCAGTTGAGCGCGTCGTCACGCATCGGGTAGCAGAACAGGCGCCAGTAGTCGCGCAGCACTTCACCGAGCAAGTCGCTGTGGTCGGTTTCCAGGGTCTGGGTAAACAGGCTGCCGCTGTCGAAAGCGTGTTCGCGCAGCATGCGCTGGCACCAACTGTGAATCGTCGAGACGGCTGCTTCGTCCATCCACTGTGCGGCAATGTCCAGCCGATTGGCGCAGGCGGGCCACTGTTCCACGGGGTATTGGTGACGCAGGTCGGCGATCAAGGCGTCGGGCTGCTCGATTTCGTCGCGGAAAAACCGCGCGGCCTCCGCCAGACGGATACGGATACGTTCACGCAGCTCCTTGGTGGCGGCGTCGGTGAAGGTCACCACGAGGATTTGCGGCGGTAGCAGTTCACGGCCGAAACCGGACTCATCGCCACCGTTGCCGAGCACCAGGCGCAGGTACAGGGCCGAAATCGTGAAGGTTTTGCCGGTGCCGGCGCTGGCTTCAATCAGCTGGCTGCCTTTGAGCGGAAAGGCCAGGGCCAAGGGTTTGCTGGTCATGCGCCGGCCTCCTCGCTGGACAATGAACGCCAAGGCGCGTTGATCAGCGGGCGATACAAGGTTTCGCACCAGCCTTCGAACTCTTCGCTGGCGACCAGCGTGGCGTAGTCGGGGAACTGGCGGGTCAGCGCGGGCGTTTCGCGGCGTTCGCCGTCGGTGGTGATACCGTCGCCCTCGTAGGCCTTGCTGGCAGCGGCCTGGGCTTTGGCCGGATCGGTCTGGCCGAGCCAGGCAAAGGCGGTTTTTACCGCGACGGGCAGCGGTTTACTCATGCCGGTGTGCCAGGCGAGCAGCAAGTCACCGAGGAGGTTCTGCGCGATGGCCGTGTCCAACGGGGCGAGCAGCAGGGTGTCGTCACTGGCCACCAAGCCGGTACTCAACGGCACGCCACAGGCACAGGCGACCACATGATTGACCCAGGGGCGAATCAGGCGGTGCCACTTGCGCGTTTTGATCGAGCCGATGCTGTTGGGGAGGGTGGTCACGCTTAACAGGCCGCCATCACTGCGCCGGTGCAGGCCGCTGATCCAGCCTTCGAGCTGAATGCCCTGGTACGCGAAACTGATCGGTTGCGCGCCAATGTGCGGGGTTGGCCAGAGCGCCAGGAGGTGTTGGTAGCGTTGCAGCAGGTCCGGCAACGGCTCGATCAGCTCGTTGCGCAGGCATTCGCCGAAGCCGACCATCGGCAGCAGGCCGCTGCCTTGCAGGCGCAAGGCTTGGGCGTTGAGCGCCTGATCAAGCTGGTCGGGCCGGGCCAGTGCAGCGTTGAGCAGGCTGTCGCTGAGGGTGTAGCGTTGCAGCGCGTCGAGGACGAAGGGTTCTTCGTCGGCCAGCGGTACCTCGGCGGCTTCAAAGAACACTTTCAGGCGTTGACTGAAGAAATGTTTGACCGGATTGCGCAGGAAATCCTGTAACTGGCCGAGACTCAGGGGCTCTTCCTGGTGGTGCGGTGCCAACGCCTGGTCATGTGCGATTGCAGCAGGGGCTTGATGCAGCAATTGCCATTCGCGGGCATAACTGAACAGCGGGTCGCCTTCATGGAAGTAGCGGGCGCTGAACGGTTGGAGCGGGTGTTCCTGGGTCATTGCGTCGATCAGGGGTTCGTCGCTTTGGGCGTTATGCCAGCCACTGGCGAGGTGGTCGCGCAGTTGGCCGATCAGCACCGAGGCCGGGCGATCGCTGTTGTCGCGGATGCTGCGGCCGACCCAACTGATGTAGAGCTGGTCGCGCGCGGAAAGCAGGGCTTCGAGCAGCAGGTAGCGATCGTCTTCACGGCGCGAACGATCGCCGGGACGGTAGTCGCTGCCCATCAGGTCAAAGTCAAGCGGCGGCTGGGCACGCGGGTAGTCACCGTCATTCATGCCGAGCAGGCAGACCAGCTTGAACGGGATCGCGCGCATGGGCATCAAGGTACAAAAATTGACCGCGCCCGCAAGGAAGCGCTGGGACAGGCGGCCTTGGTCAAGCCCCGCCAACCACGCCTCACGGACCACGGTGAGGGGTAATTCGTCTTGCAGGCCGACGGATTCGCAGGTTTCCAGCCAGGTCTCTCTTAACTGTTCAAGCTGGCCAAGCAGGTAGTCATCGTGCTCGCTGCCGGGCAGGAAAAACAGCTGCATCAAGCGTTGCAGACGCTCGCCCCACACGTGGGGAGGTGCCGGTTGCGACAGCGCCTGGTGCGCGTCGTTTAAGGCGTCGAGCAAGGCGACCAGTGGACCAATCAGCGCCGCATCAAGCCCTCCGATCTCGTCGTAAGGCTCGATGCCTTCGCACGCCACACCCGTACCGACGGCGTAGCCCAGCAGCATCCGCCGCAGGCCGAATCGCCAGCTGTTCTGCTCAAGTTCTGCGGGCAGCCCCAGGCCCGCACGCTGTTCGGCGTTGAGCCCCCAGCGGATGCCCGCGCCTTCAATCCAGCGATGCAGTGTAGGCAGGTCGCGCTCATTGATGGCGAAACGTTCGCGCAGGGCGGGGACATCCAGCAGGTCGAGAATTTCGCTGACTGGAAAACGGCTGTCGGGGAGTTTGAGCAGGTGCTCGACCGCGATCAACAGCGGGTCACGACCGCGTTGCCCCTGGTCTGTCAGGGTGAACGGAATAAAGCGTGGGTCATTTCTTTCCAGTTGACCGAAAACCGCGCGAATGTGCGGCGCGTAGCTGTCGACGTCGGGGACCATGACGATGATGTCCCGAGGGCGCAAAGTGGGGTCGGCGCTGAAACGTTGGAGTAATTGGTCGTGGAGAATCTCCACTTCGCGTTGGGCGCTGTGGGCGATGTGAAAGCGAATGGATGCGTCGCGTGTCAGATCGACCGCCGGCCAGAACTCACGGGTCTCATCGAGTGGGCGCAGTTCGAGGATGTCGTCCTGAAGCTGGTTGAGCAGCGTGGTGGGTTGGCTGTCGCTGAACAGGTCGATACGACCATCACGGAAGGCGGCGCGGTAGCTGTTGGGGTCGTCATAACTGTCCAACAGGCTGATGTAGTCACGGCCCTGCTTGCCCCAGGCGGCGAGCAGCGGATGAGCGTGCTGGTGCAAGGTGTGTGGGTCTATGGTGACGGGCATGCCTGCTTTGCGCGCCTGGCGTTTGTACTCGTTACGCAGCAGGTCCTTGTCGGCCACGATGTCCGACCAATGATGGCGGCAAGGGTTGTGCACGCACAGCAACACTTGGCTGAAACGGGCCAGGCCTGCCAGTGCTTCGAGCGCCTGGGCGGGCAGCGATGAAATGCCGAAGACGATCACTCGGGACGGTAAGCCAGGCGGCGCTTGCTCAAGCGTGTTGATGCGTTCGATAAAGCGTTGGTGAACGCCGGCACGGCTCTCGGCCATGCCCTGCGCGCCCACGTCAAGCAACAGCGCGCGCCATAACTCAGCTTGCCAGCAGTTGGCGGGGTTAAGGGGTTTGGATTCGCCGCGCCCGTTGCGTAACTGATGGCGCCCTGCAGCCCAATCTTCCAGCCAATCGGCGCGATACACCTGGTATTGGTCGAACAAGTCGGCCAGGCGCTCGGCGAGCTGGTAGCGTTTGCGCAGGTCGGTGTCGTGGGTCAGGAAGCGTTGCAACGGCTCAAAATGGGGCTGATCAATAAGCTCCGGGAGCAGACGCATGAGTCGCCACGTCAGCGGGGCCTTATCAAGCAGAGACTTGGGGGGGATTTCGTCACGCCCTAGCACCATGCGATAGAGCTGCCACATGAAACTGCCGGGCAATTGCACATCGATTGCCGCTGCGATGCCACAGCCCCCCATATCGTCTTCCTGCGGATCTTCGGCCAGGGCAAGCTTGAGCCATTGGGCGATGCCATTGCTTTGGACCAGAGCAATTTCATTCTCCAAAGGCGCCAGGGGATAACGACGCATCCAGCTGACTACCAGGCTGCGCAGCTCGTCCAGGCGGTTACCGTGAACCACCATGAATCCTGCGCTGAGGGACGTTGCACCCGGCATAACGGTTTCCTTGGAAAAGCAAAAATCGAGGCGTGGACTTTAGCACTGAAGACCATGGCCATGAGCGCCTTGATAGTTTTCGAGCGCCCAAAACAAAACCCCAACTGCTTTCGCAATTGGGGTTCTGGAATTTAATCTTGACGATGACCTACTCTCACATGGGGAAACCCCACACTACCATCGGCGATGCATCGTTTCACTGCTGAGTTCGGGATGGGATCAGGTGGTTCCAATGCTCTATGGTCGTCAAGAAATTCGGGTACTGAGTCGTGGCCTGGTGGCCTCGCTTCAGCAAATTGGGTATGTGACAGCTGTCGGTGTTTTGTGAG
>NZ_KZ478016.1 GCF_002837185.1 Pseudomonas fluorescens
CAAGTTGAGGAGCTTCAAGTTGCCCGCTCAGATATTTCTCAGCGAGAACACCGTTGATATGCCCTATGCGCAAAACGGGAGTTTCCCATGAGCCTGCGCACTGTGATCGCCCGCTGCCTCGGCGAACGCGACGCATTGTCCGTCGCCCGCGAGCAAGCCGCCCACTGGCAACCCTGGCTGCAACCCATCAGCACCGACTCCCCTGTCGGCGAAGACCCCGGCTACGACGATGACTTCCTGCGCATGCGTGAAGAGGTCAACAAGCTCTCGGGCGCCGATGCCGAGCAGGTGGCCCAACTGGCGCAGAAGCTGCTGATCCACAGCTGCAAGGACCTGCGCGTTGCCACCTATTACCTGTGGGCACGCTTACACAAGGACGGTGAAGTCGGTCTGGCCGACGGCCTGAGCCTGCTGGCAGCGCTGGTGGAACGCTTTGCCGACGCAGTGCTGCCCATCCGCCCCAACAGCCGCAAGATGGCCCTGGAATGGTTGGCCGGCGCCAAGATGCTGGACACGCTGTCGCTGTACCCGGAAGTGGTCAAGGCCGAGGCCGAGCGCACTGCCGCAGCACTCGCCTGGCTGGAGCGCGGGCTGGGTGCGTGGCCGCAGGAGCAGCGTCCACATTTGGAGCCCCTGTATGCCGCCCTGTCCGCGAGGTTGGCGCAGTCCGGTGGCATGGACGCCTTGGTGCCGCAGAATACTGCCAGCCATGATGCGACTGCACAGGCGCCAGCGCCGCAGATCAAGTCCGGGCGCGACCTGTTGGACAGCGGCCGGGCCTTGGCGGGGTACCTGCGTGACCAACCTTTGGGCTGGCTGGCGGCTCACCGCCTGATGAAAAGCTTGCGTTGGGACACGGTGCATCAGGCCCCACCGCAGGATACGAACAACAACACGCGCCTGACACCACCGCGTGGAGACTATCGGGCGCTGCTCAAACGTTTGTACCTGCAACAGAACTGGGCGGAGTTGATCGAGCAGGTCGAGCGGATCTATTCCGAGGGCGTGAACCATTTCTGGCTGGACTTGCAGTGGTACCTGTATCAGGCGCTGAGCAAACAACCCGCGCCGCAGGATCGCTGGGCCGATATCGCCAAGCGTGACCTGGGCATGTTCCTTGAGCGCCTGCCGGGTCTGGACGTGCTGTGCTGGAGCGACGGCAGCCCGTTTGCCGACGAAACCACCCGCGAGTGGATTGCCCAGCACGTCAGCGGCAACCAGCCCCAGCCTTGGTTACCCGTACCCTCGGCGGCACCGGCCACTGGCGATACCGACATCCTGTCCCTGGAAGGCGAGGCCGTGGCCCAGGCTGACAGCGACGGCGTGGATCAGGCACTGGCCTGGCTGGCCGCACGCCCTGGTATCCACACCGGGCGCCAACGCTGGTTGTTGCGCCTGTTGATGGCGCGGGTAGCCGAGCAGTACAGCAAGAGCGACCTGGCCATCCATCTGTTGGCCGAACTGGACGCCACGGCGCAACGCCAGGCCTTGGCCGAGTGGGAGCCGGAGCTGAGTTTCGAGGTCAAGGCGCGCCTGCTCAAACTGCTGCGGGTCAAAGCCCAGCGCAATGACGCCGACAAACCCACCCTGGCGCGGCGCATGGAAGCTTTGCTGGCGGCGCTGGTAGCCATCGATCCGGTCCGCGCCGCAGTGCTTTGCGGCTAACCCTCCTACATCGGGATTCTTTCTGTGAGCATGGACAATCTGACACTGCGCTATTTCGATGCCGAAATGCGCTACCTGCGCGAGGCCGGCAAGGAGTTCGCGGACGCGTTCCCGGACCGGGCCGCGCAGCTCAACCTGGACAAACCGGGCGCACAGGATCCCTATGTGGAGCGCCTGTTCGAGGGCTTCGCCTTCCTGATGGGTCGTCTGCGGGAAAAGCTCGACGATGACCTGCCGGAGCTGACCGAAGGCCTGGTCAGCCTGCTGTGGCCGCATTACTTGCGCACCATTCCGTCGCTTTCGGTGGTCGAACTGGTGCCCGACCTTGCGCAGATGAAGCGCAGCGAGTTGATCGCTCAGGGCTTTGAGGTGCTGTCGCAACCCATCGGGCCACAACGCACCCGTTGCCGTTACACCACCACCCAGGACGTGACCCTGCGACCGCTGGCGTTGGAGTCGGTGGGGCGCGGTCATGAAATGGATGGTCGCTCGGTGTTGCGCCTGCGCTTTGCCTGTGGGGCGTTGACGGACTGGAGCCTGATCGATCTCAGCCGTTTGCCGCTGTACCTGAATGCCGATGCGCCGCTGGCCAGTGCGTTGCATCAGGCGCTGACCTTGAATGCGCAAGCGCTGTATGTGCGCTGGCCCGGCCAGACCGAACGCCAGCCACTGACCGCGCATTTTGCACCCAAGGGATTTGCCGATGAAGACCGGCTGTGGCCCAAGGGTGACAGCGCCTTCAGCGGTTACCAGCTGTTGTTGGAATATTTCAGCTTTCGTGAAAAATTCATGTTCGTGACCTTGTGTGGCTTGGAGCAGTTGAAGATTGCACCCGGTACCGCCTGGTTCGAGCTTGAAGTGGTGTTGCGTGAACCTTGGCCGGCCAACTTCGACTTGAACAGCGAACACATCCGCTTGCACGCGGTACCGGTGATTAATTTGTTTGCGCTGGAGGCCGACCCGTTGACCCTGGCGCCCTTGCAAGCCGACTATCTCCTGCGTCCGATGCGCCTGCAGGACGGCCATACGGAGATCTATTCGGTGGACCGGGTCACCGCGTCGAGGAACGCCGAACGGCAAGACTATGTGCCGTTCACCAGCTTTCGCCACAAGGGCGGCATGCTGCGCTTTGATGCCCCGGAACGCTACTTTCATACACGCCTGAAGCGCGCAGCGAATGGCCTGCATGACACTTGGCTGATTCTGGGCGGCGAGGGCTTTGACAAGGACCGCCTGTGCGAGCGCGAAAGCCTGTCGTTGCGCTTGACCGGCACCCACGGCCAGTTGCCGCGCAAGGCGCTGCAAAGCACTTTGCTCGATACGGTGGTGCAGTCCACCCAGTCCGGTTTGCGCGTGCGCAACCTGTGTGCGCCGACCTTGCCGTGCTACCCACCGAACCGCGACCGCTTTCACTGGCGGGTGCTCAGTCACTTGGGCTCGAACTTCCTGCCGATGCTCGACAACGCCGAGGTGCTGCGCGGCACCCTGGCGCTGTACGACTGGACCGGCAGCGAGCTCAATCGCCGTCGTCTGGCGGCGATTGTCGAGGTCAAACATCATTTGGTGCAGCGTTTCGAGAAAGGCTTTCTGCTGCGCGGGGTGGATATCGAAATCACCCTGGATGCCAATGGCTTTTCAGGGGAGGGCGACATCAGCCTGTTCGGCGAGATGCTCAATCGCTTCTTCTCCTTGTATGCCGACATTCATCTGTACACCCAGCTCACGCTGATCCTGCAACCTACTGGAAAGTGCCTGCGATGGAACGAGAACCACAGTCAGCGTATTCCCGGCTGAAAGCCGACGGTCTGCTCGACGCCCTGCAGGACCAAGTGGCTGAGGCTAACCTGTACCGCTTTTGCCAGTTGCTGGAACAGGCTTTGCCCGATCACCCGCCCTTGGGCAGCACCGCGCACCCGGCCGATGACGCCGTGCGCTTTCGGCCCGATCCGGGCATGGGCTTTCCGGCCAGCGAGTTGAAGGCGATTGAAACCGATGACGCTCACCCGGAGCGCCCGGCAACCATACGCACGCGTCTGCTCGGGTTGTACGGGGTCGACTCGCCGATGCCGACGGTGTTTCTGGATGACATCGCGCAGCGCCGGGAAGGGCATGAAGCGTTGGAAGCCTTCCTGGATATTTTCAACCACCGGATCTTCACTCAGTTCTACCGGATCTGGCGCAAGTATTCCTACCCGGCGACGTTCGAAGCAGGCGGCACTGATGCCACCTCGCAATGCCTGTTGGGCCTGATCGGCCTGGGCATTCCGGGCACCGCCCAGCAGATCGCCACGCCGGTCTCGCGCTTTCTGGCCCTGCTCAGTGTGATGCGCCTGCCCACGCGCAATGCTGAGGGCATCACTGCGCTGGTCAAGTTGCTGGCGCCCAACACCCAGGCGCAGGTGACCCCGCATTGGCCACTGAGAATTGCGCTGGAACAGCCGGCCAGCCTTTCCCGCCAACGGCCAGTCAGTTTGTCCCAGGGGACGCCGTTGGGCAGCGTCGGCTTGGATGCCAACAGCCAACTGCGGCTGACGCTCTACACCGAAGACACGCAGGAAGCCAGCGGCTGGTTGCCCGGTGGTGAGTTGTACAGCGACCTGCTGGTGCTGCTACGCGTGTACCTCGGGTGGCGCTGCACGGCGAAACTGCAGTTGTCATTGCCAGTGCACAGCCTGCCCGCACCGGTGTTGGGGCAAGCACCTATTCGGCTCGGCATGACCGGGGTGCTGGGTTTGGGAAGCGATGCCTGGCAGGTGGCGGAACACGACACGCTCACGATCAACCTGGGCCGCTACCAAGGCCTTTCGATTAATCCCCACAACAGAGAAACACAGCATGTTGCGTACCATTTTTAGTCTGGTGATGTTCGCGGCGCTCGGCGGGTGTGGTCTGGCCCAGACCGTCGCGGATGGCACGGCATCCACCGCCAAGGCGATCTTCTACAAGCAGGTGAAAACCCTGCACCTGGATTTCAGTGCACGCACGGCGCTCAACACCGCCGCCACGGACATGAGCGCCTTGTCGGTGCCGACCCTGGTGCGGGTGTACCAACTGCGCGACAGCAAAGCGGTAGAGCAGGCAACATACGACGGGCTGTTGGGCGATGACAATCAACTGCTGGCGAGCGCCTTGTTGGACAAACGCTCGGTGGTGGTAAAACCCGAGGAGGGCGCCCAGTTGAACGTACCGATGGACAAGGACGCTCAGTTCGTCACGGTGGTGGCGTTGTTTCGCAGCCCCGATACCCAATTGAACACCTGGCGCCTGACGTTGACCCGCGATGACCTGGACCCGGACCGGGCGCGGGTTATCGAGCTGGGGGATAACCGCTTGACCCTGCGGCCCTTGGTAAAGGACTGAGCCATGACCGAGTACAACCCCTCGCTGTACGAAAGGCTGCTGCAAAATTTCGACGGTGAGTTGGACTTGCATCGCGTCAGCGAGGAGGACCAGCACGCCCTGTCGGTGCTGGACAACCTGCAGCGCATCCTCAATAGCCGTGCCGGTGCGCTCAGCCATCTGCCCGATTACGGGCTGCCGGACATGGGCTTGATCCTGCAGGGGTTGCCCGCCACCGCCCATGGTTTGATCGGCACCATGACCGCCACCTTGCTCAAGTACGAACCGCGTCTGGCGGCGGTCGCCATCGCCCTGCAGCCCCAGACGCTGCCGGGGCACTTGGAGTACGCCCTGGACGCGCAACTCAAGGATGGGCAGCACGTGAGCTTCGGCACCACCCTGGCGCCCGAGGGCAAAGTGCTGGTACGCCACTTGAAGCGACAGCAGTACCTGACCAAGCCTTGAACCTATAACGGAAGGGAAGCCTGATGACAGCGTTGTTTGAGATGCGTATTCGAGTCGGCGGTGATCCGCGCGGCTTCAGTGAATTTACAGTAGTGCGCGATGAGCTGGCCAAGCTCAGCCATCCTGCCTGCCCGGATGTGGACTGGGCCAAGGTGGAGCAAAGCTGCCTGGCGCTGTTCCAACACAATGGCGCCGACCTTCAGACCGCGTGTTTTTACACCTTGGCACGCGGTCAGCGTCATGGGCTGGAGGGCATCACCCAAGGCGTGGTGTTGCTCGAAGCCCTGAGCCGCGAGTGGGCAGGCCTGTGGCCGTCGATGGCGTCAGTGCGCCTGGACCTGTTGGGGTGGCTGTTCGATCAACTGCAACTGCTGATGCGCAGCGTGGCGATGACCGCCCACAGTGTGCCCGCGCTGGTTCAACTGGACACCGAACTGGCACGTTTGCATGCGCGTTTACTTCCTCAGGGCGCTAATCCTCTGCTGACATTGCAGGCTCTGCGCCACCAGGTGGGCAGCCTGATCCAGCGCCTTGAACAAAGCTATGCATCGGGCGAAAGGGTGCTGGCTCCCGTTAGGGCGATAACGCCGACATGGGTGACACCTGTGGTGATCCTGCCGCCCCCTGACGTGGAGCCACGCAGGCGGCGCCTGGCCTTATGGTTATTTGCCGGGACGCTGATTATCGCCTTGCTCGCGGGACTCGGTTGGCGGACATGGCTGACACATCAAGCCCCTCCACCCCTCATGCCCGAACCCGTGCGATTGGACAGCCTGTCGCTGTTCGATGCCGGCAGCGCAACCCTGAAGCCTGGCTCGACCAAAGTACTGATCAATGCCCTGGTCGGTATCAAAGCCCAACCGGGCTGGCTGATCGTGATCGCCGGGCACACCGATGCGACCGGAGTTATGGAGCAAAACCTGGCCCTGTCCCACGCCCGCGCCTCAGCCGTGCGCGACTGGATGCAGCAGATGGGCGACATCGCCGACAGTTGTTTCGCGGTGCAGGGCTTGGCGGACAATCAGCCGATCGCCAGCAATGCGACCGAGGCTGGACGTACCGCTAATCGGCGTGTGGATATCCAGCTGGTGCCACAGGTTGGAGCCTGTGAGCAGACCGCATTGGCGGGGGAGAGTGGTCAATCATAAAGGGCGGCGCAAGTGTTCATCTTTATAGCCTGACTGTAGCAGCGGCCCCGTTATGCTGACTTGCTTTTTGCACCGGTGAGCACAGTGACAAGGGCGTGCCTGCAAGCGCTGCGCAACGCTGTCCATCGAACACATTTATGTTCTTGGAATTCAAATGTATTCGATGGGATAGATGGCTTGTGAGCGTCCAAGGACATGTGACGCCCTGCGTGACGTGCTTGAGCATCACGCGGTATCCGCTACCCCGCGCTATGGCGTTGCTCATATCTATCTATTCCTCCAACGATCATTCATTGCCTAGGCTGGCGGCTTCAACAGCTACCTTTGAAGAGTGACTTCATGTCTGAAAGCAATCCACTGCTACAGCCCTACGACTTGCCCCCGTTCTCAGCCATCCGGGCTGAACACTTGGTGCCTGCCATTGAGCAGATCATCACTGAAAGCCGCAGCACCACCTCCACGATCATTGCCAGCCAGGCGCCATTCCCCACCTGGGACGATCTGGTGCAGGCGGTGGAGGCGTTGGAGGCTCGCCTGGATGGCGTTCTCAAAGTTATTGAACTGCTTGACTCTATTCCCCAAGAGGCGACTTGGAAGCAGGCATCACACCGCAGTTATGAGCTGGCAATGCAGTACAAAGCCGAGTTGGCCGGGAACAACGATCTGTATCAGCTTCACCGGCAACTTGCCGACAGCCCGATCGCGGCCCTCTTCAATGAACAACGCCACAGTACGTTGCGTAAAATCTTGCGCAAGTACCACGTGGCGGGTCTTGATCTTTCTCCTGAGAAACAGCTGCTTCTGAAAGCGTTGAACCGGCAAATCGATGAGTTCAGTCAGGAGTTCCTGCGCCGTGTGAGTGACTCCGGCGACGCATGGCGCAAGCACATTCAAGACAAGACGCTGCTGAGCGGACTGCCTGACGCCACCCTGGCACGCATGGAGGTCGCGGCTCGGGACGCAGGTCTGGATGGCTGGTTATTAACCCTTTCCGAGCAATCCTTTCGGGATGTGATGAGCTACGCCGAGCATCGAGCCTTGCGCCAGGACATGATGGTGGCATATTACAGCCGTGCCGTGGACACCGGTCCTGACGCCATTGCCACCGACAATGAACCGATTCTGACAGTGTTGCTCGACAGTCGTCACCAGAAAGCACAATTGCTGGGCTATGCCAACTTCGCCGAACTGGCGCTGGTGGAACAAATGGCGGAGACGACCGATGAGGTCATTGCATTTTTGCACCACCAGGTTGATCAGGCACGCCCGACATTTGCCCATGAGGCGCAACAACTGCAACGTTATGCCGCGCAGCGGGGGGTCGATGCTCTGGAACCCTGGGACCTCAGCTATTTTGCGGAAAAAATTCGCCAGGACGTGGCTGGCGTCTCCCAGGATCAAGTGCGCAATTACTTCCCGTTGGACACGGTGCTGCAACGCTTGTGCACGTTCACCAAAACGCTGTTCGGCGTTGAGCTGATTGAACAGACCACTGTAGAAACCTGGCACCCGGATGTGCGGGTATTTGAGCTCAGGGAGTACTCGGCGCCGATTGGACATTTGTTTATTGACTGTTATCGGCGCGTGGTGGGCGGCGAGGTTGGCGCCGCCATGGGTTTGCGCAATCACCGAATGACTGCCGAGGGGCGCCCACAACGGCCCATAGCCGTGCTACGCAGCCAGTTGCCACGACCGACTGGGACCGAGCCCTGCTTGCTCGATCATCTGCAATTGAGGGTCTTATTGCATGAGTTCGGCCACTGCCTGCAGCACCTGTTGACCGCCGCCCCCTACCGGGCGATTTCGGGTATGGCCCAATTAAGCCATGATGCGACGGAATTCTTCGGCCAAGTGCTGGAGCAGTTCTGCTTTACTCCGTCGTTCCTGATCTATCTATCTGGCCATTTGCACACGGGAGAACCCTTGCCTGACAAAATGGCGACTCAAATGAGCCGATTCGTTCACACCCAGACCAGTCAGGAAACCGCCAGTATTTTGCTCACGGGCCTGGTCGATTTCGATTTGCACCGTACCTATGGCGACGGGCGCACACCTCATGAAGTATTCACCCAGGCCAACGTTGAAGTCGGGCATTTGCAGTGGCCTGATGGCGCCCGTCCGATCAACAGCTTCGAACAGCCGATGGGCAGCTATGGGGCCAAACTGTATTCCTACAAGTGGTCCGGTGTTCTGGCCCGCCAGGCTTTTGAGCGGTTTGAGCGTGATGGCCTATTCAACTCAGAGACCGGTAAAGCTTTCCGTGACCTGTTCATCACCGAGGGCGATACCCGTACGTTGTTGAGCTCGCTTGCGCTTTTTCGGGGTGAAGGCGAGCGATGTGTCGAGCATTCCACCGGAGCCTGAATCGCTCCTGCATATATAGCGCCACGGCTGACACTTGAAACGCCAGAGTGATCTTTTCAGATCACTCACCGCTGCTCACCTCGGCAGCCAATGCGGCATGGAGAGCATTCAATGGCCACTGACCACCCACCTTATTTTTTCAGCGAAACCCAAACCGATCGCACGCAACTGAGCGAGCGCCAACGCACACGCAATTTTACCCTCAAGGACCTTGACTGGTTCGATTGCGTTTATCTGGCCACCGATGCTTTGCGCCGGGCACAAAAAGCGCCGATGCACGTCCAGACCCTGCAACTGAACCTGCACGCTCACCCGGCTATTGAATTGGCGGGTGCATTCGTCATGAGCCCCGCCCCAGAAGGCGGGGTTGTTCTCTATACACCCGCCCGGGGTCTGGAAAAGCTGGGAAGCCACGAAGCCCTCAAGACGCAACTAGGTGCATGGCTCAAAGACGCGTCGCAGCGCCAAGCGTTGCTTGACTACCTTTCCATCTCCCAGCAGGTGACCCTGACGCCCACTGCGGCCCTGACGATTACCACACATACCGTGGCCGGCGCTGTCTTCGAGGCACAACATACGACTCTCTCCAACAACCTGCGCGAAAATGCTCGTTTGATGCGTGAGGAGCTGCTCCTGCTGCCCAGTTTCACTTCTCTGCTGGATGAGTACATTTGCGCTGAATTGGCGCAGTCTTTTGCGGGTGTCGACCAGCGTCAAATCCACGTGCAGAGTGATGTCATCGACGCATCCAGCGAATCAGTTAACTTTGATACGCCAACGTCCCGACACACCACCACCCGCACCCTGAGCGAAACCGTCCTCAGGTATTTCGTCGCCAATGGCTGGCCTGCCGGTGAAACCCGGCGCTACTACAATCCCCAACGCGTCCCTGCCACCCAGCAGCCCACTCAGGCGGCTGATGATCAGTTGCGTTGGGACGTATCAGTGCAAGGATTGGCCCGGGGCTTGAAAGCGCATATGAAGCAACAGCCCAAGACATTCTGGACGCTGCCGGCTGCCACCGGGTCGTCGCGGCTACAACTGTTTACCAGTGCCATGGCCAATGCCTTCTTCACGGTAGCGCTGGAGCAACAACAGCAAACTACCATAACGGTTGACCAGCGCCTGCAACTGCAGGCCTTGCCGCTCAAGGCTGCGCTGCCCGCGACAACGCTTGCTCCCGCGCTTGATGTTGAAAAGGCGCTGCTGAGCGAGCCTGGACAGTCCGCCGCCGAGCTGGCGGGCACACTCATCATCAGCAGTAACAAGAGCGACGATGGCTCGCCCTGGCTGCTCTATACCCCTCACCAAGGCCTGCAATCGTTTACCGACCTGGGTACACTCAAAACCCAACTTCTTGATGATCTCAACCCCCGCCAGCATGCCGATGCCTGGAGAAATCATCTGTCCAGGCCGGAGCGCTATAACGAAGTCGACCTGCTGGCCTGCGACGTCACCACAGCCCCGATCACCGGGGTTATTTTCCAACGCATCATGGAGGGCATCATCGAAAAACAAGGTCGCAACCTGGAATACGCCCTTGATCAGTATCGCCTGAGCCGGGGCACGATGGACCTCAACGCCCTGGTCGATCATGTGCTGGATGTGCGTGGCATGATTGCCCCCCACTTACGCACCTTCGAACCCATGGGCCGCTGGAGTACCCAACTGGCCGACACCTGGACTGCAACGGCGACCGAACCCAGCGTTCCGCCAACGCTTGCTGCGTTGCGCACCACTGCGCATCTACTTGAAAACGTCAGCGCCGACCTCGAACAACACGTAGCGTTGCGGCCCTCGCTGGAGCGTTCTGCCACCACTTATCTCAACACCAAGCTGCACGCTATCAAACAGGCGCACCTGCAGGCCGCGTGCCTCTCGGTACGCCACTACAGCAACCCTTCAAGTGATACTGACAAACCTCAACTGCTGTCATCCAGCAGCATGGTCGACTATTTCCTGGCGCGCTTATGTGGCGAAATGGGTCCACTCATCGATCCGCTGAACACCCACGTCTACTCAACCGTTCCTGACAAACCCGCCACCAGGATCTCAGGCATGGACATCACTGCGTTCAATTCGCTGATCGACAGCGCGGTCGGCGGTTTCAAGCAGTATCTGCGCAGAACCCACAGCGTCTACCCCAACATGGAGCTCTTGCTGAGAAGAGCAATGGAGATGGGCTTGACAGGGGAAATGCAATGCAGGCTTTGGAACAAGGCTTTATTACCCCTCGACTACGCCGTGCTCTTGAGCACTCTGGGGATTTACGCCAGGGACTTGCGCCTGAGTGTCAACGGGTTCCGCCCTGATGCGTTTTTTTTGCGGGTCGCACCTGCCGGGCAGGACACCTCGCTGCTACTCAATAACTGTTTCGTGCTGACCGAGCGTGGCGGGCTTGACCCTCAATACTGCGGTCGCTCGCTGCTATGGACACCCGCGTTGGGCCTGGAAAGTTTCTACTCATTGAATCACTTCAAAGCAGAAATGGACCGACGCCTGGCGCTCCCGGATGAACGACAGGTGTTCCTGGCGAACCTGGCGCAACCGGACTGGGATTCACAGCCGAGTTATGCACTCAGCTCCCTGGAACTGATCGAAGACAACCTCGTCGAGCACTTGCAACGTACCTGTGCTCAACAAAAAGACCGTGAACTGGCGCAAATCCTGTCCATGAACCTGTCGGTCGACCAGTTGCGTAAGCTCTGGCAGGTTCAAGCCACACAAAACCTGGCGCCCACTAACGTGCGGCGTGCCAGGGACATGGTCCAGTCGATGATCGTGCAACAGGGTTTGCAAGGCTTAGGCAATGCCAGTGCTGTGGATCAACAGCTCCATGCCGAATTGTTGGAGCAGTATCGAAATAATGTCACCGACAATCAGGATTACCTGCACGGGATCGACTCACTGGCTCAGTTCACGCGCAAGAAGCTCAGCACCTTACTGAAGGACCTTGACGATCAGGACAGCGTCACACCGGATGAAATCGAAGTCGGGCTGCCGGCGCAGGGCGGTACGCCTGCGCGCAACCAGTCGCTGCTGGGCTATGCCTTGAGTCATCAATCGTATTGGAACGATGAGGTGCCTCTGTTCGCCAGCATCGGTACAACGCCGTTGCCACCCACCCTGGCTGCGCAGACGCTGAAAACGCGGATACGGGCGCTGAACATCAACACGGCTTACCAAACGTACATCCAATCCGTACTGGGCCCGGCCAGCCCGGACGTTGAGCGACGCTCTACGCGATTTGCCAAGCAGCTGCCGTGGCAACTGATGCAATACGCTCACGGCATGACGTTACAAGGCCAGCTTTCACCGGCGGCCTTCGGGCTCATTCAACAGATCATGGACATGCCCGATGCGATCGCCCGTGCGACAGTGGTGAACGCCAACGCCATGATCCGCCCGCTGGAACTGTTGGTCGATGCCGGGAAGAAAACCATCAGGATTCCCGGGGCTTATTTGATCGGTTGCGCCTCGGGTGACGAGGGGCCTCAAGTCCTTTATGCCCCCTATAGTCCAGGCTACACCCTCAAGGAATATACCGGTGAGGCCGCCCTGCGTGCTGAGTTGATAGCCTGCGGCGCCTTACAGCGTTGGGTTCGGCTGGTGGTCCCGACCGTTGACCACACAGCACTGACAAGCGCACTGGAGCATCCCCAAGCCAGTAACACCCTTCAGCTGGCATGCAACCCCGTCAATGCGCCTCTGTTCAAACAGTTGTTCAACGACAATGTCGAGCTGCTGGCAACGCTGCTGGGCTGCCAGAAAACGGCTGATGCAGACGCTGCCTGGGACACCGCCAAGGCCGTATTCTCCGAGGGGGTGCAGCAGGCCATTGTGTTTTTTGCCGGTAAACTGGCTTACCCCGTGGTGGTCTGGCAGAGCTATAAACTGTTCAAGGCTTCTGCCGAAGAACTGCAGGGACACCAATGGCATGAAGCGCTGGGTCATTTCATCGGCGGGGTCGCCTTGCTGGTCGGTTTGCGCGATTCCATGCCGCTTGTTTCAGAGGGCGGCCCATCCTCGGCACCCGAGCCCATGCCGCCGCCTGCCACACCCGTGACCTCTGTGGTGTCCTGGCCGGCGCTGGACATTACCGCTGCGCCACGCACCCGGCTCCAGCGTTTCGAAGTCCTTGAGCCGAGCCTGGCCAGCCTGATCAAAGACACCTCACTCAATCTCTACCGATCAGCCTCCAACCACTACTACGCGGCGGTGGCAGGGAAAGTCTACCAAGTCATCAAGCATGGCCTGGGTTGGCGCATCACCGGCAGTGGAGAAGTCGGTCCGGTGGTGCACAGCAACGCACAACAATGGATGCTCAGTAGCACTGACCCATTGCTGACGGGGCGACGAGCCATTGCGCGACTGACCAATCGCTTCTACTCCGAGCCATTTGCGCGCCCCAGTATGAATATAGTGGCCAGCGGCATGCGCGAGATTCGAGCGCTTTACACGCAGGAGTCGTTGATGATCACCGAGGCACTCGCCTTGGCAACATTCTATGCAACGAACGCCCAGGAAAATTTGCGCCTGCTCGCACACACCCCCCTTGCTGCACCTGAACTGGCCAAACAGATCAAAACGTTTTTTGGTTTGCAGACGCTTGAGGTCGAACACCTTGAAAAAATTCAGGAGATTGTCGACAAGGTGTGCAGCGCGCTGATGGAACCTTCCCTGGCCTCGCCGGACTCAACCCGATTTGTCATTGGGTACTCCCGCATGCCGGCCCAGACGGGCGCCTACAAGGTGTTGGCCTTTACGGTTGTCCCCGACCCGCTTCAATTGCTGTACTTGACCGAAGCATTTTTCAATCCGGGTCTGAAATACAGTCACCTGTTGATAAAGCCGTTCTACGTCAACGTCCATGCCCGTGCGACCACCCTCATTCACGAAATCACTCATCATGTATGTGCGACGTTGGACTTGGCTTACGTGCAGTCCACCCATCCCTTTCATGACCTGATTGATCCCCAGACCGCTACGGGCAGTCACACTAAAGCGGCCCTGGAAAACCGCCAGCTTTCAAGACTGTCGCTCAACACCCCGACTCAGGAGTTGTTCCAGGTTGTCGATATTGCCACCGGCCTCAAAACAGACCCTGCCACGGGCACGTCAACACAGCCTGTACTCGACAGGCTACTCACTGTCACAGGCACCCAAACCCTCGGCGATGCGCGGCGCGTTTTCCGTACTGATCCGCTTAAACGCATCCTGACGGTACTTAACAACGCCGACTCCGTCGCCTATCTGGTTGCACAGCTGGGACGTCGAAAGAAAATATAGTTTTCGCCCGCCGTGACCTGCCACCGGCATCCTGGGACCAAGGCCTTGCGTTCAGCGATTACAGGTTGCGCCGGCCGGTGATCGGTGCGTCGTGAGCACCCTGGTTGGCCAAGTCGAGCTTGCGTAGCCAGGTGCTTATGGCTTCAACGAGTTCTATCTTGCACTCCACCGGCAACCAATGCCCGCCGGGCAGGCTTGTCACGCTGAGATCTGTGCAGGCCGCTCGCATTGGATCGCCCAGCTGATTACCGTTGATGGTGTTCATCTGATCGTAATCACCGTTCACAAACAGGACTGGCAATGACAAAAGGCCGCCGTTGCACGCCCGGTGGGCATACGCAATGTTGGCATCGTCGTTTAAATACCACGCGCAGGGCGCGCGGAAACCATGCGCCTGGAAATTGCGCACCCATTCAGCGAAGTCTGCCTGCGGCCAGAGCGCAAGGTCTGGCTGGGTGAGGGGAGCCCGGTGCGCTTGGCCAAACCGCCCGCCTTTGCGGGTCACTTCGGCATTGGCTGCAATCTTGCCGATACTCGCCGGGTCGCCTCGTCGATAAATCGACGCCAGCGATGCGGCTTTATCCGCATCCAGATCAGCGACAGCGCACGTAAAGTGCGTGGTGTAGTAGCGGTAATAATCCCATTGACCGTCCGGATACTTGTCCGCCGGATAGATCGAGCGGTCAACGAGCGGCACGAGCGTCGGCAAGGCGTTAGTGGTGGGGAAGTACGGCACCGAAACCAATACAACACCGCGGCTGCGCTGAGGTTCATGCGCGACCAGTTCACCCGCCACCACGCTGCCCCAATCGTGGCCCACCCAAATGGCGGGCATGCCACCGAGATGGTCATGAAGCTCTGCCATGTCGGCCACGATGTTTTCGATGGTGTACGCATCAGTGGGCGCGGGTGCAGAAGAACTACCATAACCGCGCATGTCAGGTGCAACGCAGTGCCAACCTTGTGCAGCGAATGCGTGTATCTGTGCGCGCCAGATCAGGCTGAGCTGCGGCCAACCGTGCAGGAACACCATCAATGTACCATCGACCGGCCCCATCTCTACATAGTGCGTCGTATGGCGGGGGGTAGTGAGAACACGCGAGGTCAGTTTGGAAGTGGACACGGTATCTCCTCATGCTGCGTCGGCTGATGAACGCGAAGCGGCCACACTGTAGTGAGCGGCAGGCTTCATGTTTCGTTCCATTCTGCGCCCACGCCAGATTCCCTCTTTGTTCAGTGCACAGGGGCTCGGACACCCTGGCAGGTCATCCAATGGTCATAAAGCAGACGGAAGGCATATCAGGATTCTAAAGTTGCGAGGCGCTGGGCAGATAACCCCTATGTCGCCTATATCCGCAACACTGTTCAAGGATCGAACTCATGACCCAGCGTCAATCCGTCCGCATTCCCCTTCCTGGTCATCCGCGTTTTTGCTGGTTTGCTCTTATCCCGGTAGTGCCTGGCGTTGTGTGGTTGCTGTTGCAATCAGCCTCCACGGCCAACCTGGTGGCGTGTGCGGTACTGGTGTTGCTTGGTCTGGGGGCCTGTGCCTGGAGCACAAATTCACAGCGCAAGGCTGTGTTGCGCGCGGTGTCGCGGGCGCAGGCGGATCAGTCAACTGTGGACGCGGCGCACAACGGCGCGGCTTCTCGCGCACAGCTCGATGAAGTGTTGCTGGGCGCCATGCCGATCTGGGCCAAGCAGGTGGAAAGCTCGCGGCATCAGACCGAAGAAGCGATTGTAAGCCTGGCCAACCGTTTCACCGGGATCGCCGCACGATTGCAGGAAACGGTACAGGCATCGCAGCAGGCTGCCGGTGAACTGGATGGGCAGTCCGCCGATGGCGCGCTTGAGGTGCTGGCGCGCAGTGACAGCGAACTGAGCCAGGTGATCAACTCGCTCAAGGCCACTCAGACCAGCCGTGACCAGACCCTGGCCCAGGTCCGCAGCCTCACCGCCTATACCAAGGAACTGCGGGCCATGGCCGCCGACGTGGCGGCGATTGCCGCGCAGACCAACCTGCTGGCCCTCAACGCCGCCATCGAGGCGGCGCGGGCCGGTGAGGCAGGGCGCGGCTTTGCGGTGGTGGCCGATGCGGTGCGCAGCCTGTCGAACAAATCCAGTGAAACCGGCCAGCAGATGTCGGCCAAGGTCGACATCATCAATAACGCCATCACGCAATTGGTGCAGGCCGCGTCCAGCAGTGCCGACCAGGACAGCCACTCGGTGGCCGAGTCCGAAAACAGCATTCAACGCGTGCTCGAGCGCTTCCAGAACATCACCGGGCGCCTGGCCGAATCTGCCGACCTGCTCAAGCAGGAAAGCTACGGCATCCGTGATGAGATGACCGAAGTGCTGGTCAGCCTGCAATTCCAGGACCGGGTCAGCCAGATCCTCAGCCACGTGCGAGACAACATGCAGGCCTTGCATGACCACCTCCTGCAAGCCAGCCAGGCGCCGGGCCAGGCGGTGGGCGTCGATGCCCGGCAGTGGCTCGCGCGGATGGAAGCCACCTACGCCACCGACGAGCAACGGCGCCTGCATCACGGAGTGGCGCCCGCGCAGCAGAACTCTCAAGACATCACCTTCTTTTAGGAGCACACCATGGCAAAGAATGTATTAGTGGTCGACGACTCGAGCAGCGTGCGGCAAGTGGTCGGCATCGCCTTGAAAAGCGCCGGCTACGACGTCATCGAGGCCAGCGACGGCAAGGATGCCCTGAGCAAGCTGACCGGGCAGAAAGTGCACTTGATCATCAGCGACGTGAACATGCCCAACATGGACGGCATCACCTTCGTCAAGGAGGTCAAGAAGCTGGCCAATTACAAGTTCACCCCGATCATCATGCTGACCACCGAGTCCCAGGAATCGAAGAAGGCCGAGGGCCAGGCCGCCGGCGCCAAGGCGTGGGTGGTCAAGCCGTTCCAGCCGGCGCAAATGCTGGCAGCCGTATCCAAGCTGATCCTGCCTTGACTCTCCGGCGCCAGGGAGACTGCCATGCCAATCAGCACTGAAACACTCGGCGCCAGCGCCTGCGTGCGCATTGACGGCGAACTGACGATCTACACGGTAGCGGAACTGGCGGCTGCGCTGCTGCCCCAGATCGGCGCGACTCCCCGCCTGGAGCTGGATCTGTCGCAGGTCACGGAGATGGATGGCGCCGGTTTGCAGTTGCTTGCAGTGATCCAGCGTGAGGCGGGCGTTGCCGGTACCGCCTTGAGTGTGACCGGCCAGAGCCAGGCGGTCATGCACGCACTGCAACTGTGCCGTAGCGCAGGCTTGTAGACAGCACTTCCCATGTTTTTTTGATCGACAAGGACAGTCCAGGTGAGCATCAATCTCGATCAGGCACAGCAGACATTCATCGTTGAGGCACGCGAGTTGTTGCAGGCCATGGAGCAATCCCTGCTGCAACTGGAAAGCGAGCCGGGCGACCAGGATGCCATCGGCGCGATTTTCCGCGCCGCGCACACCATCAAGGGTTCGGCGGGCCTTTTCGGCCTGGCGTCGATCGTGGGGTTCACGCATATCGTCGAAGACGTGCTTGACCGCCTGCGCGAAGGCGATGTGGCGGTGGACGGCGCATTGATCGCGCTGCTGCTCAAGTGCGGCGACCACATGCTCGAACTGGTCGAAGTGGTCGCCAACCGCGGTGAGGTGCCGACGCCTGCCGCTCTGGAGCGTGGTGAGGCATTGCGCGAGGCGCTGAGTGCCTATCAGCCGATGCGAACCGCCATTGCCAGCGTCCAACCCGCTGAAGTGGCCGACGACGCGGCGGTCGACGTGCTCTGGCACATCTCCCTGCGCTTCGGCGTGGACGTGTTCCGCAATGGCATGGACCCGCTGTCATTTCTGCGTTATCTGGAGACGTTGGGGCAGGTGATGCAGGTCACCACCCTGACCGACAGCATCCCGCCAATGGACAGCTGGGACCCGGAAAGCTGCTACCTGGGTTTCGAGATCGACCTGCGCTCGACGGCCAGCCACGCCGCCCTCAACGACGTGTTCGATTTTGTGCGTGACGACTGTGAAGTGCACATCAGTGCCGTCGACGAAGCGCCCGACAGCACTGCGGTCGTCGCTGGCGACCAGGTCACCCAGGCAGAGCAAGGCCTTGTGGCGGCGACACCGCAGCGTTCTGCGCCAGCCAGCGAGGCGAAACCCCGCGACGGCAATTACGTGCGCGTCAACGCCGACAAGCTCGACGAGCTGATCAATCTGGTCGGCGAACTGGTGATCGCCAGTGCCGGCTCAAGCCTGCTGGCCCGCTCCTGTAACAACGACCCTTTGCAAGAGGCGACCTCGACGGTATCGGGGCTGGTGGAAGAGATCCTCGATGGCGCGCTGCACCTGCGCATGATCCCCATTGGTGACACGTTCAACCGTTTTCGTCGTGTGGTGCGCGATATCAGCCAGGAACTGGGCAAGGACATCGAGCTGAACATCAGCGGTGCGGACACCGAGCTGGACAAGACCGTGGTCGAGAAAATCGGCGACCCGCTGATGCACCTGCTGCGCAACGCCATGGACCACGGTATCGAAAGCGCTGATGCGCGACAGGCGGCCGGCAAGCCGACCAAGGGCCATTTGAGCCTCAATGCCTACCACGACTCCGGGAGCATTGTCATTGAAATCGCCGACGACGGCGCCGGGCTCAACCGCGAACGCATCCTGCAAAAGGCCCAGGAACGCGGGCTGGTGGCCAGCGGCGCGGTGCTCACCGACCAGGAGATCTACAACTTGATCTTCGAAGCGGGGTTCTCCACCGCCGAGGCGGTGACCAACCTGTCCGGGCGCGGCGTCGGCATGGATGTGGTCAAGCGCAATATCACCTTGTTACGCGGCACCGTCGACCTGGACAGCCGCCCCGGCGAGGGCACGGTGGTGCGCATCCGCTTGCCGCTGACCCTGGCGATCATCAATGGGTTTCTGGTCGGCATCGACCAATCCACCTATGTGATTCCCCTGGACATGGTCCAGGAATGCATCGAGTTGGGTGAACGCCAGCGCCAGTCCAGCCGCGACGACGGCTACCTGGACCTGCGTGGCGAGGTCTTGCCGCTGGTGGACCTGCGCGAACACTTCAGCCACGAAGGCCCGGCTGCACGGCGCCAGAACGTCGTGGTGGTGCGCTACGCCGAGCACAAGGCCGGGCTGGTGGTGGATGACCTGCTCGGTGAGTTCCAGACCGTGATTAAACCGTTGGGCAAGCTGTTCGGCGCGCTGCGCGGCATCAGCGGTTCGACCATATTGGGCAGCGGCGCGGTGGCCCTGATCCTGGATGTACCGGCACTGCTCAACCAACTCGTACAACTGGAAGCCCGCACGCCCCAGGCGCCTCAATCGTCGCCGGTCGTCGCTCGCTGACGTCTTTGCAATTCCATGGAGGTTCCCCGATGAAATGGTTCTACGATCTTAAAATTTCCACCAAGTTGATCAGCTCGTTCCTGGTGGTCCTGGCGCTCACTGCGGCCATGGGCGGCTTCGCCATCCTCCAGCTCGGCGCCGTCAACCATGCGGCCCAGGACATCAAGGGCAATTGGATGCCTTCCATGCGCGCAGCGGCCGGCATGCGTTTTTTTGCCGCCAACTATCGCTTGAAAGAAAACCGTCACCTCGCGACCGAGATCGCCGAAGAAAAGGCCCAGGCCGAACGTGAAGCCGCCGAGGCGCGCCAACAGTTCGAAACCCGCATGGGCACCTATGAACAGTTGCTGTCCAACGATGAAGATCGCCAACTGCTGGCCAGCGTGAAAAGCGCATGGGACGCGTACCTGGCCAGCAGCAAGCAAGTGCTCGAGTTTTCCCGGCAGAACCAGGAAGTCCAGGCGCGCGGTTTGCTCAGGGGAGAGTCCAAGGGGCATTTCGATGAGGTGACCAGCCGCCTGCAGAAAATGGTCGAGCTCAATGATGCCGGTGCGACGGTCGCGGGTGACAAGGGCTTGGCGCTGTATGAAAACGCACGCCTGTCGATCATCGCGGTACTGGTCGCGGCCTTGTTGATCGGCCTGGGCCTGGCGGTATTCATCGCCCGGATTATTTCCCGTCCACTGAGGCAGGCCGCAACCGCCGCCGAACAATTGGCCGAAGGCAACCTCAACGCCCACATCGAGCCGGGTGCCAACGATGAAACCGGCATGGTGCTCAACGCCATGCGCAACATGGTCGGCAAGCTGGCGCATATCATCGGCGAAGTGCGTAACGCCGCCGATAACCTTGCCAGCGCCTCCGAACAGGTCAGCGCCACCGCGCAATCGATGAGCCAGGCCACCAGTGAGCAGGCCGCCAGTGTCGAGGAAACCAGCGCCTCGGTGGAACAGATGAGCGCCAGCATCAACCAGAACACCGAGAATGCCAAGGTCACCGATGGCATGGCCAGCAAGGCCGCCAAGGAAGCCACCGAAGGCGGCGAATCGGTACAGCAGACCGTGGTGGCGATGAAGAAAATCGCCCAACGCATCAGTATCATCGATGACATCGCCTACCAGACCAATCTGCTCGCCCTCAACGCCGCCATCGAGGCCGCTCGGGCCGGGGAGCACGGCAAGGGCTTCGCCGTGGTGGCCGCCGAAGTGCGCAAGCTGGCCGAGCGCAGCCAGGTCGCGGCCCAGGAAATCGGCGAGCTGTCGTCCAGCAGCGTGGACATGGCTGAGAAGGCCGGCAAGCTGCTTGACGAAATGGTGCCGTCCATCAACAAAACCTCCGACCTTGTGCAGGAAATCAGCGCCGCCTCCGAGGAACAGGCCGCCGGTGTCGGGCAGATCAACACGGCGATGACCCAGCTCAACCAGGTGACCCAGCAAAATGCGTCGAGCAGCGAGGAACTGGCGGCCACCGCCGAAGAAATGAGCAGCCAGGCCGAGCAACTGCAACAAGCCATGAGCTTCTTCGTACTGGATTCAACCCCAAAGGCCGCGGCTCAAAGCAGCAGCGTCGACAGCCCCGGCAGCAAGCCCAGCCGTCAGCCGCCGCGCTCGAAACCACAGGCACCGCGCAAGGCCTTCGCCTACAACATGGCCAGCGCACCTGACGAATCGGACTTCACCCGTTTCTGATCCCACGATCGATACGGGCCTACAAGGAGAGTGACATGGGCGCAGTGATGACGACTCGGCATACCGCGGTTGCGGTGGATGAGGACGCGCAATACCTGACCTTCATGCTGGGCGGCGAAATGTTCGCCATCGGCATTCTGGGCATCAAGGAAATTATCGAATACGGCAGCCTGACCGTGGTGCCGATGATGCCGGCGTTCGTGCGCGGGGTGATCAACCTGCGCGGCGCGGTGGTGCCGGTGGTGGACTTGTCGGCGCGCTTTGGTCGGGCCAACTCGACGATCACCCGGCGCTCCTGCGTGATCATCATCGAGGCGAATACCGACGATGGCCGGCCTCAGGACATCGGGTTGCTGGTCGACACCGTGTCGGCCGTGCAGGAGATCCCGGCCGCGCAGATTGAGCCACCGCCCAGTTTCGGCGCGCGGATTCGCGCCGATTTCATCGGCGGCATGGCCAAGGTCGACGGCAAATTCGTGATTGTGCTGGAGGTGGACAAGGTGCTGTCCATCGATGAGATGTCCAGCCTCGCCGAGGGCGGCCAGGCGGCGGCCCTCGACCTCGATCCGCGTTGAGTCCCGACCATGCCAGATACCGCCTCCATCGACGATCGTGAATTCGGCCAGTTCCAGAGCTGGCTGTACCGCGCGGCCGGCATCAACCTGTCGCCGGCCAAGAAAGCCCTGGTGGCCGGGCGCCTGTTCAAGCGCCTCAAGCACTACGAGCTGCACAGCTACGGCGAATACTTCAAGCTGATCATGAATGACCAACGCAAGGGCGAACTGCAGGTTGCGCTGGATTTGCTGACCACTAACGAAACCTATTTTTTTCGCGAGCCCAAGCACTTCGACTTCCTGCGCCAGCAGGTGCTGCCTCGGGCCGCACCGGGCAAGGTATTTCGCGTGTGGAGCGCGGCCAGCTCCTCGGGCGAAGAACCCTACAGCCTGGCGATGACCCTGGCCGAGAGCCTGGGCACCACGCCTTGGGAAGTGATCGGCTCGGATATCAGCACCCAGGTGCTGGCCAAGGCGCGCAACGGCCACTACGCCATGGAGCGCGCCGGGACGCTGCCCCAGCCGCTGCTGACCAAATACTGCCTCAAGGGCATTGGCCACCAGGAGGGTACTTTCCTGATCGACAAGACCTTGCGCAACCGCGTCAGTTTTGTGCAGGTCAACCTTAACGAAGCGCTGCCGGCCCTGGGCGAGTTCGAGGTGATCTTTCTGCGCAACGTGATGATCTATTTCGACCAGCAGACCAAGAGCCAGGTGGTCGCGCGTCTGTTGCCGCTGCTCAAGCCCGGAGGTTATTTCATCATCAGCCACTCGGAAAGCCTCAACGGTGTCAACGACACCTTGAAGCTGGTGGCGCCGTCGATTTACCGCAAGCCATGAAAAAACCAGCCGATGCGGGGGAAGTGGTGTTGGCGCCTGGCCAGGTCAGCTTTGCGACGCGGCCGACGCGCCTGCGCACCTTGCTCGGTTCCTGCGTGGCGATCACCTTTTGGCACCCGCAACGGCGGATCGGCGGCATGTGTCATTTCATGCTGCCGGGGCGAGCGCGCAATCATCAGCCCCTGGACGGCCGATATGGCGACGAAGCCATGGAACTGCTGCTGCGCCACGCCCAGGCCAATGGCACGGGTGCACAGGATTACCAGGTCAAGTTGTTCGGCGGCGGCGAGATGTTTCCCGATCACCAGCGCCGCCTGCCGACCCACGACGTGGCCAGCCTGAATATTCGCGCGGCGCTGGCCCTGGCCGAGCGCTATCAATTGCACCTGACGGCCCAGGACATGGGCAGCACCGGTTACCGCACGATCATGTTCGACCTGTGGAACGGCAACGTCTGGGTCCGGCACCAACCTATGGGAACACTTCAACAAGATGCCTACCAAAAAAATCAGTGTGCTGCTGGTCGATGACTCGGCCGTCGTGCGTCAGGTACTGCTGGCGATTTTTGCTGACACGCCGGATATCCATGTGATGGGGGCCGCCTCCGACCCGATTTTCGCCATGGACAAACTCGCCCGGGAATGGCCGGATGTGATCGTGCTGGATGTAGAAATGCCGCGCATGGACGGCATCACCTTTCTCAAGAAAATCATGAGCGAGCGGCCGACACCCGTGGTGATCTGCTCGTCGCTGACCCAGAAAGGCGCGGAAACCTCCCTGCAGGCGCTGGCGGCGGGTGCTGTGGAGATCATTACCAAGCCCACGAGCGGCTTGAAGAATTTCCTGATCGAATCGGCGGCCGAGTTGGTGACGGCGATCCGCGCCGCGGCCAACTCCAACGTCAGGAACCTGGGAAGGCGCAGCGTCAGCCCGGCACCGGCCGGCAAGCTCAGTGCGGATGCGATCCTGCCCGCCGCCAATGGCCAGGCCATGGCGCACACCACCGAACGTATTGTCGCCATCGGCACCTCCACCGGCGGCACCCAAGCGCTGGAGGCGGTGCTGACGGCCCTGCCGCGGGTGTGCCCGGGCATGGTGATCGTGCAGCACATGCCGGAAAAATTCACTGCCTCGTTTGCCGAGCGTCTCAACAGCGTTTGCGAAATCGAGGTGCGCGAAGCGCGCAACAATGACCGTATCCTGCCCGGCCTGGCCCTGATCGCCCCTGGCGGCAAGCACCTGATGGTCACCCGCAGCGGCGCCTATTATCACGCTCAGGTCATCGATGGGCCGCTGGTCAACCGGCACCGGCCTTCAGTGGATGTGCTGTTTCGCTCGGTGGCCAGGTTCGCCGGCAGGAACGCCACGGGCATCATCATGACCGGTATGGGCGACGATGGCGCACGCGGGCTCAAGGAGATGCTGGACGCCGGCGCCGCCACGGTGGCCCAGGACGAGGCCAGTTGCGTGGTGTTCGGCATGCCCAAGGAGGCGATCAAGCTCAACGCCGCCCAGCGCATCATGGCGCTGGAGGATATTCATCGGGCGATTTTGCATAAGTGAACGTGAGTTCCAGGCTGCATTGAAGTGATCCGCCAGGTGCTGACACCAGGCTCTGCGCGTTATTGCAGGCTTAATGCACAGGCGATTGATCTGTATCAACACGCTGAGCGCGTGCAGGGTGTAATTAGAGTTGCCTGACTCAATGGCCTGACGTGCTCACCCATTCTTGTGTGGGGCGATTAACCTTTCGATTCGTTGCGCTATTCATAGGTTTTCAAGACGTTTAACTGTCCTGAAACCCATCCCGCTATTGCCAAGTGTTTGCACCTCCGAGGTATTGGGAACATGAGTCCCCACGCACAGGTAATGGCTGACGATGAAAAGGTGCGCACCCTCGAGAGTGTGCTCGGTTGCCTTTCAGGCGCGGTTGCGGCGTTGGATCGAGCCGCGCGGGTGGTAACGGGCAACCCTGCGTTTTCAAGCCTGCTGGTTAAAAACGGCGTGTGTTTTGCCGGCGGCTGCGAGTTTGTCTCACTCCTGCGTGCCGAGGACCATTGGCTTTTTTACCTCGCACTGGAGAAAGCGCGCGCAAATAATCGCGCATTTTTTGCAGCCGCGAGCGAAGGGCAGGGCGTGCTGGATGTCACCCTGACGCTGTGGCGCGACGATTATTTTATCGTTGAGGTGATTGCCCGTCAGGCCTCAGCGACGCCGCCCCCCACGACCGACAGTTACGCGCAAATCCCGCTCAGGTCGATTTTCGACGCCTCCGGCACTGGCTTGGCACTGGTGTCACTCGAGGGTCGCTGGCTGCGTGCCAACGGTGTTATCTGTACGATGCTGGGCTACAGCGAAGCACAGTTGCAACGCACTACGTTCATGGCGCTGACTCACCCGGACGACATGCAGGTCGGCAAACAACTGATCGAAGAGTTGAGGGGGGGGGCAAGGGCGGGAGCGACATTGCACAAGCGCTATATTCATCGCGACGGGCGGGTGCTATGGGTGCGCTTGACGGTGGGCCTGGTGCGTGATGACCAGGGGCAACCGGCCTGTTTCGTTTCTCAGCTGGAAGACATCACCGAGAATTGGCAGCTGCGCGAAACATTGATGGGCAGCGAGCTCAAGTTCCTCACCCTGGCGGAAAACTCCCCCAATATCATTGTCCGTTACGACCGCAACCTGTTACGCACCTACGTCAATCCGACCTATCTGCGCTTGACCGGCAAGTCTTGCGAGGAGGCGATAGGCGTCAGCCCGGATGAGGACGCCAGTGACTACCTCAACCAATTGCAACGCGTCCTGGCAACGGGCGAGACGGCACAGTTTGTCGACAGTTGGACCGTCGCACACGGTCCCGGTTACGTGAGTTGTGCAGTCAGCCTGATGGCCGAACGCAGCAACACTGGTGAGGTGGTCGGTGTGCTCTCGTTGGCCCACGACATTACCGAGCTGCGCAGGCAACAATCTTTGGAAGATGCGCGCCTGGGCATTTTCGAAAAAATGGCGACGGGTGCCTCCCTCGAGCAAACGCTGGCATTGCTCGTGGGGTATCTGCAATTGGCCTTGCCCCATCGGACCTGTCGCGTACAGCTGGTAGAGCCGCTTGGCACCGGCCTGGCGAAATACCGGGTGCCTGCGTCTGCATGTGCCGACGACTCATGCTGGTCCGAACCGATCATGGACAAGCAAGGCAAGCTGCTGGGGGCTTTCGAACTGTCCCGCTCTTGCGGCTCCGGGAAGGACGACAGCGATATTCAGCCCGTCCGGCAGACCTGTCACATTGCCGCGATCGCAATTGAGCGTTGGCAATCGGAGTCGTTGCTGCGCGAGCGAGAGCGCCGATATCGGGATATTTTCGACCATAACCTGGACATGCTTCTGCTGTTGGAGGTGACACCGGCCGGCGATTTATATTGTGTCGAAGCCAACCCGGCGTTGTTACGCGCGCTGGGCAAACCCCATGAGGCGCTCATCGGCGCGACGCTGGTGTCGCTATTCGGCCGGTTGAGCGCGCAGAAACTCCAGGCGCTTTGCGAGCAGTGCAGGGTGGCCGGGCGCATGCTCGAGTCAGATGAAAGCATGCTGCTGCTCGACGAGGTTCGTAACCTGCACTTCGCCCTGGTGCCGGTGGCAGGTTCCGGACCTGCGGGCTCACGCATACTGGTGATCAGTCGCGACACCACCTTGCTGACCCGGGCGCGGCAGAAAGAGCTGGAACGCCAGCACGACATCAACACGCTGGTAGAAAACAGTCCGGATGCCGTCGCTCGGTTGAGTGCCCAAGGGGACGTGCTCTACGTCAATGCGCGGTTAAAAACCTGGGTAGGTGACGCCTGGCCGACCCTGATCGGCATGCCATTGGACGCGGTGGCGCCCCTGAATCACCAGTCCCAGCTGTTCCGTGAATTGGTTGCCCAGGTGATTCGTGAAAACCAGGCAACCGAGCAAGAGTTTCGACTCTCAGTCTTGAAGACTGCTCCCAAAGTGGTGCTGATCCACTTTGTTCCGGAGGTGGACGGCGAGCGCGTGGTCAGCGTATTGGCGGTGGGCCGGGATATTTCCAAGCTGCGGGCGGCGGAGCGGCGCCTGGCCAATTCCAATGCGCAGTTGCGCGACCTGTCGACCCGCCGCGAAACCGCACGGGAAGAGGAGCGCAAACTGATTGCCAGGGAAGTCCACGACGAGTTGGGCCAGCACCTCACCGCACTGCGCATGGGTATTTCGTTATTGCGGTATCAGTTCGGCGCCACCACGCCGGAACTCGTGCCTCAGGTGGAGCGGTTGATGGCGCTGACCGACAAGACGATTCAGGTCGTGCGTAATGTGTCCACCAGCCTGCGACCGTCCGCCTTGAACCTGGGGCTGGTCTCTGGACTGGAATGGCTGACCACCGAATTCTCCACCTTGACCCAGGTTCCGTGTGTGCTGCACCTGCCTTCGATTCCCCTGATCCTGCCTGATACGCACATTACCGCCGCATTTCGCATCGTTCAGGAATCGCTGACCAACATTGCGCGATACGCCGCAGCGACGCAGGTCAGCGTCACCCTGACCCCGCAGGAAACCCATTGGCTGCTGGAGGTACAGGACAACGGCATGGGCTTCGAGCCGGAGGCGCTTACGCGCCAGACCCTGGGCCTGGTCGGCATGCGTGAGCGCGGCCTGATGCTGGGCGGCAAAGTCATCATTTTCAGTCATCCCGGGCAGGGCACCACGGTCCAGGCATTTATTCCGATGCACAAGGATACGTATTGATGATTCGCATGCTGATCGCCGATGACCACACCATCATGCGCGAAGGGCTCAAGCAGCTGTTCAGCCTGGTGGCCGATGTGCAGGTGGTGGCCGAAGCCGAGAGTGGAACGCAATTGATCGAACTGTTGCGCCGGGTCGAGATCGACCTGCTGCTGCTGGACATGAATATGCCGGGCATCAGCGGCGAGATCCTGATCGCCCGTCTGCATGCCCAGTACCCGAGTCTGCCGATCCTGGTATTGAGCATGCATAACGAAATCCACATCGCCCAACGCGCCTTGCGTGCTGGAGCACTCGGGTATCTCACCAAGGATCGCGACCCCGAAACCTTGTTGGCCGCCATGCGGCGGGTGGTCAGTGGGCAACGTTACCTGGACGCGGGCCTGGCTGAGCAGATTGCCCTGCAAAGCAGCGGTTTGAAGCAGCAGACCTACGTCGAAAGCTTGTCCGATCGCGAATTCCAGATTCTGCGCCTGCTGGCCCACGGCCTGAGTGTCAATCGGATTGCCGAACAGCTGGTCATCAGCAACAAGACGGTCAGTACCCACAAGACGCGCTTGATGGAAAAGATGGGGTTCAGCTCTACGGCAGATATTGTGCGCTTCGCCATGACCTTGGGCATCTCTTGAATCGCGCAATCATGTAGGGATTTTCCTAGCCGGTTTCCCAGTATCCCTACCCCACAATAGGGATGGTCCGATGGTTGCCTTGCTATCATTGCGCCATCATTGCTCCCAGGCCGTCGAACTACCGATTCACCGGCGATGACAGGCTTCGACTGGGAGACACACCGTGAGTGAACAGACCCCATCCCCTGCAGTTGCCTTGACCTGGGTGCCCGTGATGATTGCCGGCCTGCTCGGCGGCATTGCGCTTGCGTACGGTGATGGTTTCAGTGCCTGGGCGTTGATCGCGGGAATGGCCCTGTTCGCGCTGTGCACTGGCCTGGGTTGGCTGGCGGCCAGGCGTCACCGGGCACACTGTGAACGTCTGTGCCGACAGCTTCAATCGCCGGCCACCGCCTCGGCGGCGGTGGCCGTCGATGACGGCCTGGCAGACGTCTGCGCCCACGTCTTGCCCATCTGGTCCAGGCAAATCGAAGCGGCCCGTGAGATCAGCGAAACCTCGATCCTCAAACTCAGCGAACGCTTCGGCACGCTGTCATCAGACATCAGCCACAGTGTGTCCAGCCAGGGCGGGCAAGACGCTTCCCAGCGACTGGTCGACTTGCTCGAAGTTGGCCAGCGTGACCTCAACTCCATTGTGGTGGCGCTGCGTGCCGCGCTGTCCAACAAAGAAAACGAACTCAAGGAAGTCCTGCAACTGTCCGGGTTCACTGAGCAGCTCCAGCAGATGGCCAAGTTTGTCGCAGACATTGCCAGTCAAACCAACCTGCTGGCGCTCAACGCTGCCATCGAAGCGGCACGTGCAGGCGAGGCCGGGCGAGGGTTCGCGGTGGTGGCCGATGAAGTGCGCAAACTCTCAAGTATGTCCGGCGAGACTGGGCGCAAGATCAGTGAAACCGTCAGCACCGTCAACGCGGCCATTGCCCGTACGGTGCAAATGTCCCGTCACCACGCCGAACAAGACACCCTGACCCTCGCGGATTCGGAGCGTGTGGTGTCGCAGGTCATCGAACATTTTCGCAGTACCGCCCAGAGCATCGTGGGCAACAGCCATGACTTGCAGCAACAGAACGCCAATGTCGTCGGCGAAATTGCCCAGGTGCTGGTCGCCCTGCAATTCCAGGATCGCGTCAGCCAGATGCTGACGCTGATTACCGGCGACCTGCAAAAATTGCAGCAACAGCTGAGCGAGCGCCATGAGGCCAGCCTCAGCGGTCTTGCCCTCGAACCGATGCTCAGTGATCGCTGGCTGCACGAGCTTTCAACCGCCTACACCATGCCGGAGCAGCACGCCATTCATGGCGGCAAATCGCACGACAAGGCGCAAGCCAGCGAAATCACTTTTTTCTAGTGGAGCTTTTCCAATGAGCAAAACCATTCTGATCGTCGACGACTCGGCCTCCATCCGGCAAGTAGTGAGCATCACCCTCAAGGGGGCGGGTTACGACGTGATCGAAGGCTGCGATGGACGTGATGCGCTGAGCAAGCTGGACGGCCGCAAGATCCACCTGATTGTCAGTGATGTGAACATGCCCAACATGGACGGCTTGAGCTTCGTCAAGGCCGCCAAGCTGTTGCCGGCCTACAAATTCACCCCGGTCATCATGCTCACCACTGAAGCCAGTGATGCGATGAAGCAGCAAGGCCAGGCCAGCGGGGCCAAGGCGTGGATGGTCAAGCCTTTTCAGCCTGCACAAATGCTCACCGCCGTCTCCAAGTTGATCCTGCCATAGCGATGACCAGCGAGCGCTGGCCAGGAGGTTTGCATGAAAAGTAGCGTGCCGATGCTGCGCCGAATCCAGGTCATGGAAGGCCCCCTGACGATCTACACGGCCAGCGAGCAAAAAGACGTGTTGTTGTCGTTGTTTCCCCTGGCCCATGAGGTCGAGTTGGACCTGTCCAATGTCGACGAACTGGACAGCGCCGGCCTGCAGTTGTTGATCCTGATCAAGCGCGAATCGTTCAAGGAAGGCTCGCAGCTGGTGCTGAGCAACCCCAGCGCGGCGGTGATCGAGGCCCTGCGCCTGAGCGGCCTTGACGATTACTTCGCCAATCCCTGTTTCCCTGTATCGGCTGGAGCATGACCCTATGGCTCAGCCCATGAATATGGATGACGTGCTGCAGACGTTCATTGCCGAGAGTCGCGAGCTTCTGCTGCAAATGGAAGATGCGCTGTTGCAGATCGAGCAGTCGCCGCACGACCTGGACACCATCAACGGCCTGTTCCGTGTGGCCCACACCATCAAAGGTTCGGCCGGCCTGTTCGGCCTGATGCCGATCGTTGAGTTCACCCACGTCGCCGAGAGCGTCCTGGATCGCGTACGCAGTCTGGAGGTGAGGGTCGACGAGGCCTTGAGCGCGCTGTTTCTCGACGCCCGCGACCACATCGGCCAACTGATCGATCTGCTGGCCGAGGATGGCCACCTTGAGCGCCTGGGTGAACCGTTGCGGATTCAGGGCGAGCGCTTGGCCGAGCGTCTCTCGATGTATCTCGAGGCACCTGTCGCCACGCCTGCAACCGTGCCTCAAGACGCGCCGTCGGCGGCTGCCGGAGGCGTGGGGACGGGTCACTGGCACCTTTCATTGCGCTTTGGTCCGGACGTGTTGCGCAATGGCATGGACCCCCTCGCGTTCCTGCGTTACCTGGGCACCCTTGGCCAGTTGGCGCATATCGTCACTGTGTTCGACGCATTACCGTCTTTGCTGTCGATGGACCCGGAAACCAACTACCTGGGCTTTGAAGTTGCGCTGGTCAGCGATGCCTCCCGGGAAGTCATCGACGGCGCTTTTGATTTTGTCCGGGATGACGCCTTGGTGCTGATCCTGGCGCCGCAGGCCGATGTCCAGGCGTATCGCGCGCACATCGACGCGCTACCGGAAGACAATGCGGTGCTGCTGGAGCTGTTGGTACGCTGCGCCAGCTTGACTGAGGCGCAGGTCGCACGCGTTATTCAAGAGGGAGCGCCAACACCCGTCGACGCGCTTGAAGTCGTGCAGGATTCGCAGGCCTCGGCGCCCAAGGCCGGTAAAGTCGCGGCGAACAACGAAGGCAACCTGATCCGCGTAGATGCCGCCAAGTTGGATCAACTGATCAATCTGGTCGGTGAGCTGATCATCGCCGGTGCCGGCGCCAATCTGGTGGCGGTGCGCAGCGGGATTGGCGAGATGATCGAGGCTACCAGCCTGTTGTCGCGGCTGGTGGAGGAGGTGCGTGATTCGGCGCTGACCTTGCGCATGGTGCAGATCGGCGCGACCTTCACGCGCTTCCAGCGGGTGGTCCGGGATGTGTCCAAAGAGTTGGGCAAGGACATCGTGCTGCGCATCGGCGGTGGTGAAACCGAACTGGACAAAACAGTCGTCGAGCGCATTGGCGACCCGTTGACGCACTTGGTGCGCAACGCCATGGACCACGGCATCGAGGCGGTGTCGACCCGCCTGCAACGCGGTAAACCGGCCCAGGGCACGGTACGCCTGAATGCCTACCATGAATCCGGCAGCATCGTGATCGAGGTGTCGGACGACGGCGGTGGCCTGGCCAAGCACAAAATCCTCGCCAAGGCCCGCGAGCGTGGCCTGGTCGCGGAGGGCCAGGTACCGGCCGACAAAGACATCCTGAACCTGATCTTCGAACCCGGTTTCTCCACCGCCGACCAGGTCAGCAACCTGTCCGGGCGCGGCGTCGGCATGGACGTGGTCAAGCGCAATATCACCGCATTGCGCGGCAGCGTGAGCCTTGAGAGCGAAGAGGGGCAGGGCACCACGGTCCGTATTCGTTTGCCGCTGACCCTGGCCATTATCGACGGTTTTCTGATCGGCGTCGGCAAGGCCTCTTATGTCATCCCGCTGAACATGGTGGAGGAGTGTATCGAGCTGGCGCCTGGACAGGGCGCCGAATCCGGCTTCCTGGACCTGCGCGGCGATGTGCTGCCGATCCTGCGGCTGCGGGACATGTTTGCCGTGCAAGAACCGGGTGGTAACCGAGAAAACGTCGTTGTCGTGCACTACGCCGGCCTGCGTGCCGGCCTGGTGGTCGATCGCTTGCAGGGGGAGTTTCAAACCGTGATCAAGCCCTTGGGCAAAGTCTTTGGAGAGGCCCATGGATTGGGCGGCTTCACTATCCTCGGGAGCGGGGCCGTGGCCCTGATCCTGGATATTCCCAATTTGTTGGGACTCGTCGCCAAGGAAGCCACCCACCGTTCGATCCCACGTCCTTTATCGACTCAATAAAGCGTCATCAGGAGTTCCTCGCCATGACCGTTATCAAAAATATTGCGCTGTTGGTTCTCACAGCAATGCTGGGCGTCTTCGTGTTGGGTGGCACCAGTGTCTATCTGACCCGTGAAGTCAATTCCAGCGCCAGTTTTGCCAGCGTCAACACGGTACCCAGCTTGCTTGAGATCGATCGAGCCGCCGAGGCCTTCGCCAGCCTCCACGCCTTGCAATGGGAACGCCTGAGTGAACCGGGCAAGAGCACGCTTGCACCTTACTCCGCAGTGGTCGCGCAGCATTTGAGCGTTATCGACACCACCTTGGAGCACTACCGGACCCAACTGGTTACCGACGCGCATGATGCGGCGTTGTTGAGCCAGTTGCGCACCCGGTTTGACGAGTTTTCAACCTTGCAGGGGCGATTCGACACGCTGGTTGAAACAGGCGATATCGCCGCTGCCCGCGTGTTGCTCGAAGTGAGCCAGCCTCTGCAAACGACGATCCAGACGGCAATCGCCGACGTGCGCCAATACAACCTGGAGCAGGAGCGCAAGGCACAACTGCTGGCTACCACCACTGAGCAGAATGCCCGCTACATCATCCTGCTGATCGGCGCGCTCACACTGCTGGCCACTGGGTTGATGGGCGTGCTGCTGGCACGCAACCTCATGCGTCAGCTGGGCGGTGAACCTGCGAGCGTTCGTGCGTTTGCCGCGCGCTTGTCAGCCGGGGAGCTGGAAGCAAAAGCCACGCTCAAGGCGGGGGACACCACAAGCTTGATGGCTGGCATGCAGCAGCTGGGCGCGAACCTGCAGGCGCTGATCACGCAGACAAACACGATGTCCAGCGAGCATGACAGGGGAGAGATCGACGCACAGATTGATGCCGGCCGCTTTCACGGAAGCTACCGTTCGATGGCCCAAGGCATCAACGACATGGTCAACGGCCATATCGCGGTGAAGAAAAAAGCCATGGCGTGTATCCATGCCTTTGGTGAAGGTGATCTATCGGCGCAGCTGGAACAGTTCCCCGGTAAAAAAGCCTTTATCAATGAAAATATCGAGCTGCTGCGTAGCAATATCCTGGCGCTGATCAATCAAATGCAGCACATGTCCAGCGAGCACGAGAAAGGTGACATAGACGTGATGATCGATGTCGAGCGCTTCAGCGGTTCGTACCGTGAAATCGGTCAGGGCATCAATGACATGGTCAGCGGCCATATCAGTGTCAAGAAAAAGGCCATGGCCTGCATTCGCGCGTTCGGCGAAGGCGATCTGGCCGCGCCCCTGGAGCAGTTCCCGGGCAAAAAAGCCTTTATCAACGAGAATATCGAGCAATTGCGCGCCAACATCCTGGCCCTGGTCGAAGACACCCGCCAGATCAGCGACAGCGCCATGATCGGCAAGCTCGACACCCGGCCTGACGCCTCGCGTCATCAAGGGGATTTCCGCCGCATTATCCTTGGGATCAACGGCTCGCTGGATGCGATCATCGTACCGATCACCGAAGCCATGGACGTGCTGGCGTCGATCTCCAATGGCGATCTGACTCGAACCATCGTCGGCGACTATCAAGGCAAGTTCCTGGAGCTGAAAAACTCGGTCAACGGCACTGTGGAAAAACTCTCGGAAATCATCGGCGAAGTGCGCGGGTCGGCCGATTCGCTGTCCAGTGCCTCCGAGGAAATCTCCGCCACCGCCCAGAGCATGGCGCAATCGGCGTCCGAACAGGCGGCGTCGGTGGAGCAGACCTCCGCTTCGATGGAAGAAATGTCAGCGTCCATCGCCCAAAACACTGAAAACGCGAAGGTCACCGATGGCATGGCGGGCAAGGCCAACAAAGAAGCCTGCGAAGGCGGTCGCGCCGTGAAGGATACGGTGGCCGCGATGAAAACCATCGCTGAAAAAATCGGCATCGTCGATTCCATCGCGTACCAGACCAACCTGTTGGCGCTCAACGCGGCGATCGAAGCGGCGCGGGCCGGCGAGCACGGTAAAGGCTTTGCGGTGGTGGCGGCGGAAGTGCGCAAACTGGCCGAGCGCAGCCAGATAGCGGCCCAGGAAATCAGTGAAGTGGCCAAGAACAGCGTGGCCCTGGCTGAACGCGCGGGCAACCTGCTGGATGAGATTGTGCCTTCGATTGCCAAGACCTCTGACCTTGTGCAGGAAATCGCGGCCGCTTCGGAAGAACAATCCATCGGCTCCGAGCAAATCAATACCGCGATGTCGCAGATGAGCCAACTGACTCAGCAAAACGCATCGGCTTCTGAAGAGTTGGCCGCGACTGCCGAGGAAATGAGTGGTCAGGCTGAGCAGTTGCAGGAGTTGATGGGCTTCTTCACCGTGCAAGGCAAGCGTACCGGACGGGCCGCCGCCGTGCCTGGGTTCAGTCGTATGGCGTCCATGGCGGATCATGAAAGTCGCGCAGTGGAGAGCGGTTTCGTCCGCTTCGGGAGTTGACCCATGAGTGCCTCAGCCGTTGTGCCGGGCACATCAGCCTCTTCGCTGCACGTCGATGAGCCCTTGCAGTACCTGACCTTCTCGGCTGCCCAGGAGATGTATGCGGTCAACACACTGAGCGTTCGAGAAATCATCGAATACAGCCAGGTCACCAGCGTGCCGATGATGCCGGAGTTCCTGCGAGGGGTGATCAATCTTCGAGGTTCGGTGGTGCCGGTGGTGGATCTCAAGGCGCGGTTCGGCAAGGGCGTGACGGACCTCGGCAGTCGCACGTGCATCGTCATTCTTGAGGCCGCCAAGGAAGGCGAGTCCCAGGTGCTGGGGGTGGTGGTGGACTCGGTCAGTGAGGTGATCGAGATATCCGATGTCGATATCAAGCCCGCGCCGGCCTTCGGCAACCCTATCCGTACCGACTTCATCAGGGGCATGACCAAGGTGCGAGGTGCGTTTGTCACCCTGCTGGAAGTCGAGCAGGTGTTGTGCGTCGATGAGATAGCCGGCTTGTTGCGGGCTTGAGGTGTACGACCGTGCTTGCAGGTGCGGGCGAAAAGCAACTGATCCGAGGTGAATCATGGCGTTATCCATTGACAGTCCAGGCAATGCCGCGAGCTCGAGCCCGGGCCAATACCTCACCTTCGTGTTGGGGGATGAGATGTTCGCCGTCGGTACGCTTAACGTGCGCGAGATCATCGAATATGGGCCGATCACCCACGTGCCATTGCTGCCCGCCAGCCTGCGCGGCGTGATCAATCTGCGAGGCGCCGCGGTTCCGATACTCGACCTCGGCGTTCGCTTTCGCGGCGAACGGACGCTGCAGACATCAAGAACCTGCTTTGTGATTTTGGAGGTGCAGGCCGGTAGCGTGCGCAAGCCGGTGGGCATCATTGTGGATGCGGTCAGCGAGGTACTTGAAATCGACGAGCGCGATATCGAACCTTCCCTGAGTTTCGGCACCGAGGTCAGGGCCGATTTTCTGTTGGGCATCGGCAAATTGGACAGCGGTTTTGTGCTGTTACTGGATATCGGTCGCGTGTGGTCCCTGGAACCTTTCGATGTGCCGGCAGACCTTGAATCCTTGCTGCCTGCCACCGCTTGATCCAACTTTTTGGGGTGCCCTCATGAACGTGATTCTCTCCGACACCGAGTTCCAGCAATTTCGCAGCCTTATCCATCAGATCGCCGGCATCAGCCTGTCCGACGCTAAAAAACAGCTGGTCAGCACACGGCTTGCCAAGCGGCTGCAGGCGTTCGAACTCACGACCTACGGCGCTTACTACAAGGTATTGATGAAGGACTCGACGGAGTTGCAGGTGGCGGTAGACATGCTGACCACCAACGAAACCTATTTTTTTCGCGAACCCAAGCATTTTGACTTCCTGCGCGAGGTGGCCCTGCCGGAACTGCGCGGCAGCGGCACGTTACGGGTCTGGAGTGGCGCCTGCTCCACCGGTGAGGAGCCCTACACCCTGGCAATGGTCCTGGCCGACAACCTGGTCGGTCGGCCTTGGGAAATCATGGCGTCGGATATCAGCAGCCGCGTGTTGGATAAAGCCCGCCAAGGGCGCTACCCCCTCGAAGGAATACGCGGCATCCCAGAAGCGCTGCTGCACAAATATTGCCTCAAGGGCGTCGGTGCCAATCACGGTTGCTTCATGGTCGAACCGGCGCTCGCGGCGAAAATCGATTTCCAGGCGATCAATCTGAACAATCCGCTGCCGAAAGTCGGCCTGTTCGACGTGATCTTCCTGCGCAACGTGATGATCTATTTCGACAATGACACCAAGGTGCAAGTGGTCAAGCGTCTGGTCAGCCATCTCAAGCCTGGCGGCTATTTTCTGGTCAGCCACTCGGAAAGCCTCAACGGCGTGACCGATGAGCTGAAGCTGGTCAAGCCTTCGATCTATCGGAGGCCACATGCCTGACACTCAAGCTTGCCGCGAAGTGTTCCTCAATCCTGGCGACTGGTTTTTCGGCACCGGCGCGATCCGGCTGCGCACGGTGCTGGGCTCCTGCGTGGCCCTGGTGTTCTGGCATCCGCAGCGCTTGTTGGGCGGTATGTGTCACTACCTGCTGCCCCAGCGTGCTGCGACGAGCGCGAAGCCCCTGGACGGTCGCTATGGTAATGAAGCGCTGCAACTGCTGCTCGATGCCATGCGCGCGAGCAAGGTGCCGGCGACGGAGTTCAGAATCAATGTATATGGCGGCGGGAATATGTTTCCCGGGCTGGCGCGTCCGGACAACCATTACGTCGGGCAACGCAATGTCGAGCAAGCCCGGCGCCTGCTCGATGTGCATCACTTGCGGTGTTTGAACTGGCACGTGGAAGGCGTGGGGTACCGCACCGTGGTATTCGACCTGGCCAATGGCAATATCCAACTTAATTACCTGGCGCTGCAGCGCCCCCTCAGCAGTTCTCAACGAGAGCGTGCGCTATGAGTCTTATCAAAGTACTGATCATTGACGACTCTGCCGTGGTTCGTCAGGTATTGACGGCGACGCTGGGGCAAGACCCCGCCATCGAGGTGATCGGCGCGGCGGCAGATCCGGTATTCGCCATGGATAAAATGAACAAGCAATGGCCGGATGTGATTGTGCTGGACGTCGAGATGCCGCGGATGGACGGCATTACGTTCCTCAAGAAACTCATGGCTGAACATCCCACGCCGGTGGTCATCTGCTCGACCTTGACCGAGAAGGGCGCGGCCACCACCATGCAAGCGTTGGCCGCCGGTGCCGTCAGTATCGTCACCAAGCCGCAGTTGAACTTGCGCCAGTTCCTGACCGACAGTACCGATGAGTTGGCGGGCGCCGTCAAGGCGGCGGCCAGGGCCAACATGAAACGGATGGTGCCGTGCGGCGAACGTTCAGCCCCAAGGTTGAACGCTGATGTCATTCTGCCCGCGGGCACCCAGGCGATGGCGCGCACCACCGAAAACATTGTTGCCATCGGCACCTCCACCGGTGGCACTCAAGCCCTGGAGTTGGTGTTGACCGGGTTGCCCAGGGTATGCCCGGGCATCGTGATCGTGCAGCATATGCCTGAGCACTTCACCGCGGCGTTTGCCGAGCGACTCAATCGGTTGTGTGACATCGAGGTCAGGGAAGCGAAAAACGGCGACAGGGTCATCCCCGGCTGCGCGTTGATCGCCCCGGGCGGGCGGCACATGGTGCTCAAGCGTAATGGTGCCCAATACCAGGTGGAAATCGTCGACGGCCCGCCCGTGAGCCGGCACCGGCCCTCTGTTGATGTGCTGTTCCGCTCCGTTGCCCGCAGTGCCGGCGGTAACGCGTTGGGCATCATCATGACGGGCATGGGCGACGATGGCGCGCGTGGGCTGAAGGAAATGCACGACAGCGGTGCGCGTACTCTCGGCCAGAATGAAGAGTCGTGCGTGGTGTACGGCATGCCCAGGGAGGCGTTCAAGCTCGGCGCGGTGGAGCGCGAGTTGCCGCTCGAGCAAATTTCGGCGGCGATTCTTCAATCCATGCACCCGCGTCGCTGACTGTTGGCGGGGGCCGCGTTCTTTCCCCCGACGCCTTGACTCCTCCAAACGCTTTTCCCGGTTTCAGACCGCAGCGGCGATGGCCTTGCCCAGTGATTCAGTGGTGCCGGTGCCGCCGACTTGCAGGTGCTGGCGTCTCTTACGGCACCAGTTCAGCGTCTGACACACCATATTCGCCCAACGAATACAGCAATGTTCCATACCCCAATTGGTCGTAGCCACCGCTGTCGCGGCCATAATCGCCGCCGCCTCCCTCCACCTGGACGTTATTGGCCATGGCTTTCACATTCGGCGCGCTGAGGCTTTTGCGCACGACGTAGTGGTTGTACAGCAGCTCCCATATCGGACGGATTTCGCCCCGATGGTTGGCCGAGATGACCCTCTGGTTGAACCTGCGGTTGAGCAAAGGGGTAAAGGGAACGTCGTGGCCCAGGTTGTACTGGGCCACATACTCGGCGCCCTGCAGTACGCGGTTGTTCTGGTAGCCGAACAGGTCGTCGCCCTGGCTCCAGGCCATCTGGCAGAAACTGCCGAGCAAGGCGATGTCGAGCATGGCGTATGCCTGATCCCGCCCGCTTTCCTGGACTTGCCCCAGGCCATTGCCGTGGAGCTTCCAGACCGCGTGTTCGATGGCGCCGTTACCGGTGCCGTGCTTGAAGTAGTCGACGGCCTCGTTGTAAAGGTCGCGGCGGTCCGTCAGTACGCCGATGGCCAGTATTGAGTTCATGCTGGCCAGGTCCCAGTGGGCCCCATGACGATCAGGCGGGCTCCCGTCGTGACGCATCAGGAAATCATGACTGATGGGATAGAACACGCTGAGCAGCATGCCCTGGAATCGATGAACGTCCGCCGCCTGCCACTGCGGGTAGCTGCGCAGCAGTTCGGCCGCGTTGGCCAGTTGATAGCCGGTCAAGCCTGCCATCAGGGACTTGCCGCGTTCGCCCTTGATCGCGGTAAGCGTGGAAGACCACTGGTTCAAAATGCCCACGGCCTTGTCGGCATAGGCGGGGTCTTGCGAGATCTGCCAGCGCAGGGCCAGTGCATAGGCTGCGGCGGCGTCGTTGAACAGCGTGCTGTCGTTATTCAAACCATCTGAAGTGCGATACACCACGGGCACCGGATTGGACTGCCAGGCCAATGATGCATGCGGGTTGGCGATCAGCTTTTGCCAGCCGCCCAGCCATGGCGGGTTCTGGTTGGCCAGTTTTTCGCGTATTCGCGTGAAGTCCGCCTGGGTCTGGAGCAGGCCCGGATGGACGAATGCATCGGAGGGCCGGGTGGAGGAGGCTTGACTGTCGATGCTTATCGACAGCGCGCCGAGCAGCATGGCCATTGTGCAGAGGTGCTTGAAAGAAATCATCGTGTGCCCAACCTCATGCGGCGTAGACAGCCATACGGACAGGGCCACGCTCGGCCCCGGGGATGAAACAGCTGGCGCTTGCAGGGAGCCGTTCAGGCGAGTTGATAGGCTTGGACAGCAGTGCGGTGGTAGGCATAGGATCGGTTCGCGAAAATCGGGCACAGGGCAATCCTGGCAGCGGACTTTCAATAAACCGTTCGCAAATTATCAAGGTTTCATCAAGAGGCTTCTTTGTGTCAGGAAAACGTATCCTCATTGTCGAAGACGACGCCGACAGCGCCAGCATTCTCGAAGCCTATCTGCGCCGCGATGGCTATGAGGTGGCCTTGGCCGAAGACGGTCAGCGCGGTCTCGACCTGCACAAGAGCTGGCAGCCCGACCTGATATTGCTCGACGTGATGCTGCCGCGCTTGAGTGGCACCGAGGTGTTGTCCGCCGTGCGCCGCAGCAGTGACACGCCGGTGATCATGGTCACGGCCATGGGCGACGAACCGGAAAAGCTTGGCGCCTTGCGCTACGGCGCGGACGACTATGTGGTCAAGCCCTACAGCCCGCGCGAAGTGGTGGCGAGGGTGCAGGCGGTGCTGCGACGCACCACCGGCAACCAGCCGGTGGCACACCTGTTGCGCCATGAAAACCTGCGGGTGGATCTCGATGCTTTTACCGCAGCCATTGAGCAGGGCGATGCATCACCGCAATGGCTGGACCTGACGCCGACGGAATTCAAGCTGCTGGTGACGTTGCTCCAGACCCCGTCCAAGGCCTTCACCCGTGACGAGCTGCTGGAAATCTGCCTGCCGGAAAGCGAAGCCCTGGCCCGTGTCGTCGATACCCATGTGCACAACCTGCGCCGCAAGCTGGAAACCCATGGCATCGCCGGGGTACTGGTGACGGTGCGCTCCATTGGCTATCGGTTCAGGTGAGCCCCATGTTGGATAAACCCCCTGCGGATAAATCGCAGATCAACGACAAACCACTGTGGCGCTGGATCGGCATGCGCATGAGCCTGCTGGCGATCGGCGCGGTGGTGGTGATCTCGGTGTGCATGTGGATCAACATCACGCTGGCGGATTGGAGTTTTGTGCAGCATCTGCCGCCGGGGCTGCGCGAAGAGCTGCAGCAACTGCGCGCCGATCCAGGGCTCAACGAGCCACGCTTGCGTCAATTGGTTGCCCAGTACTACCCCCTGGACTATTTCCAGCCGGCCATCGCCAATCACGACTGGCTGGTACTGGTTGGCCTGGTGCTGGCCGCCATCCCCATCATCATTGCTTGCGGCCTGTGGTTTTCGCGGCCCTTGTCCAGCCAGTTTTCGGCGATTGCCCAGGGCGCCAGGCGCGTCGCCGGCGGGGATTTCCTGACGCGCCTGCCGGTCCACCGCGCTGCACCCGACGAGCTGCAACGCTTGGTCAGCGACTTCAACAGCATGAGCACCCAACTGGAGCGCTATGAGCGTGACGTGCGAGAGTCCAGCGCGGTCATTGCCCACGAGCTGCGCACGCCGTTGAATGCCGCCATGGGGCGCGTGCAGGGTATGCTTGACGAGGTGTTTCCCAGCGATGCGGCGCAGTTGGGCATGGTCAAGCGTCAGCTCGATCAGCTGAGCAAACTGGTGGATGATTTGCACCTGTTGTCGATGGCCAGGGCTGGCCGGTTGGTGCTCGAGCGCAGCGATTTCCCCCTGATGGCGCTGGTGGCCGAACGGCTGGCCTGGTTTGAGCCGCAATTGGATCAGGCCGGCGTTCGAACACAGGTCAGTATGACCGATGGGCTGCGGGTGTATGCCGATCGCGATCGCCTGGGCCAGGTCATCAACATTCTGGTTGATAACCTGCTGCGTTATGCGGCAGGCGGCGGTGAGTTGAATATTGTGGCGTGTCAGGTTCAAGACCAGGTAGTGATTGAAATCGGTGACCGTGGCCCGGGCATCGAAGCACAGCATCTGGACAGCGTATTTGATCGCTTCTGGCGGGCTGAACGCTCCAGGGCGCGTTACTCGGGCGGCAGCGGGCTAGGCTTGTCCATCGCCCGGGCGATCTGCCAGGCCCATGGCGGCGCCATGACCGCCAGCAACCTGGACGAGGGTGGCACGCTGATCAGGGCACAGTTTCCGGTGTAGGACTGACTCGGCGTAACATGAGCCTGAGCTCATGCCCAACCTGTTCCTGCCCATTCGCCGAGACCCTGCCGATGAGAGACCTGCCGCCGACCGCCACCTTGCGCGCGTTTGAAGCCGCCACGCGGCATCCGACCTTTACAGCCGCCGCCCAGGAACTGCATGTGAGCCAGAGCGCGGTCAGCCACCAGCTCAAGCATCTGGAAACGCTGTGGGGGCTGCAGCTGTTTGAACGCGGTCAACCGCTACGCCTCACGGCAGCGGGGGCTACGCTGGCGCCCATCGTGCGCGAATTCTTCATCAGCCTGGAGGCGACCCTGGGCGATCTGCGCGAGCAAAAAGGCCGGGTTCGACTCAGCGTCAGCACCACCTATTCGTTCGCACTCAAATGGCTGCTGCCGCGCTTGCCGAGCCTGGCCCGTCAGCACCCCGAGCTGCTGGTGTCGCTGGACACCACCGACAAGATCATCCACTTCTCGGGAGGCCAGGCCGATGTCGCGATTCGGCTGGGCAAGGGCAGTTATCCCGGTCTGTATTCGCAGTTCCTGTTCGGCGAGCAGGTGTTTCCGGTGGCCAGCCCCGACTTGCTGCAGCGCCTCGGAACACCGCGCGATCCGGCCGAGTTGTTGCGTTTGCCGCTGCTGACCCGCGATGGCGCCGAACTGGTGCCGAAATGGGAGGCCTGGTTTCAAGCCGTGGGGCTGGGGTTTTCACCGCTCAGGGAAAGTGTCAGGTTCGGTGACAGCAATATGACGGTCGAGGCCGCCTTGCTCGGCCAGGGCGTAGCCTTGGTGCGCAGCGGCCACGTGGAAAACGAAATCAGCGATGGCCGTCTGGTACGGCTGTTCGATGTGCCGTTCCCATCGCCGCTGGCCTACTATTTCGTCTGCCCCAAGGGCGTCGAGGCACAGCCGCACATCCTCGACTTGCGACAGTGGTTGATGGCCGAGGCGCTGAAAGTGCAACAGGCCGCTCACTAGGGTATGAGTATTCGTTCATGGCGCAATGAGCAAACTTCGCTGTCGTTCCGGTGCCGGGCTGCCTAAGATGGCGCATGCCTATCCATCTTGTTTGCCTGGTTCTTTTCGCCGCGCTCCTGCACGCCAGCTGGAATGCGCTGCTGCGTGGCGGTGCCGACCGGCTGTGGTCGATGACGGTGATGTGTATTGCCATCGCCATCACCTGCAGCGTCGCCGCAGCGTTCATGCCAATACCCGCGACTGAGAGCTGGGGGTATGCGCTGCTCTCAGCGTTACTGCATGTGGGCTACAACCTGTTTCTGGTGCGCAGCTATCGGGTCGGTGACCTGGGGCAGATCTATCCGATTTCGCGTGGGTCGTCGCCGGCCCTGATCACCCTGGGTGCCGCCGTGTTTGCCGGCGAGCGCATCGCGCCCGGCCAGTTGCTGGGTATCACGCTGGTCTCTGGCGGGATCATTTCGCTGGCGTTCAAGGGGCGCAGCCTGTCGGTTCCCAGCCTGCCCTATGCGCTGGGCACCGGCTGCTTCATCGCGGCCTACAGCGTCGTCGACGGTATCGGTGCCAGGCTCTCCGGCGCGCCGCTGGCTTACACTGCATGGATGTGCGCCTTGTGGGGCGTGCTGATGCCGGTGGTGTACATCGGCCTGCGCGATGCTCGCAGCCTGTTCTGCGTGCGGCCCGGCCTGTTGACCGCTGTGCTCGGCGGGCTGGTCTCCTTGCTGGCCTACGCAATCGTTATCTACGCCATGAACGAAGCGCCCCTGGGCGCGGTATCGGCATTGCGCGAAACCAGCGTGCTGTTTGCGCTGTTGATCGGCTACCTGTTTCTCGGCGAGACGCTCACCGTGCGCCGGATCCTGGCGTGTGTCGTGATCGTAGCCGGCACGCTTATCATCGGCTGATACAGCCAATAACGCAGGAGGTCATTGAAATGGAAAAGGTCACACAGGCACCCTTGATCCTGATCACCGGAGGCAGTCGCGGCGTGGGGGCAGCCACCGCTCGGCTGGCCGCCGCCAAGGGTTATGACGTCGCTATCAGCTACGTGGCCAGTGAAGCGGCGGCGTTGGCGGTGGTGGCGGATGTGCAGGCAGTGGGGCGCAGGGCCCTGGCCGTGCGGGCCGACAGCGCAGACCCCGAACAGGTTGCGCAGTTGTTCGCGGCCATCGACCGCACGTTCGGGCGCATTGATGTACTGGTCAATAACGCCGGGGTGCTGCAGACCCAGTCGCGCCTGGAGGATCTTGGCTTTGAACGCATGCAACGTATCTTCGCGGTCAATGCCATCGGCCCGATGCTCTGTGCCCAGCAGGCGGTCAAGCGCATGGCTTACCGGCACAACGGGCCGGGCGGGGTGGTGATCAATGTGTCTTCCGGCGCGGCACGCCTGGGCAGCCCCAACGAATACATCGACTATGCGGCGTCAAAGGGCGCCCTGGAGACATTTACCATCGGGTTTGCCAAGGAAGTGGCGCGCGAGGGCATACGCGTCAACTGTGTTCGCCCCGGGCACATCTACACCGAGATGCACGCCAGCGGCGGCGAGCCGGGCCGCGTGGATCGCGTCAAGGACTCGATTCCCATGGGGCGCGGCGGCCAACCGGAGGAAGTGGCGCAGGCCATTCTCTGGCTGGCCGGCGCCGAAGCGTCGTTTGTGACCGGCACATTCCTTGACGTGACGGGCGGCAGGTAAGCCGGCGGGCGTCTTCGTCTCGTTTCGCGCCCGAAAGGGACGGATACGCCTGTTAGTCGCAATTTGTTACGAATCAATCACGGCAAAATGCCAGTTTGCACCGGCAAAAGGGGGCAAAAACACGTCTGCCATGGATTTTTCATAAAATCGTAACAAAGCTGCTGCACAGTCCCGGGAGCCCGAAATTACACCACGGAGTTCCTGAATGAAAAGCTTGATGAAGTCTGCTGCACTCGCCGTCGCGGTTTCTCTGAGCGCCACTTCGGTGTTTGCTGCCGAAAGCATCCGCCTGACCGGTTCCGGGGCCAGTTTCCCGGCCCCGATCTACCTCACCTGGTTCAAGGATTTCAGCAAGAAAAGTGCGGGCGTCACGGTTGACTACCAGTCCAAGGGCAGCGGGGCGGGGGTACAGGACTTCCTGAACAAAACCGTCGACTTCGCCGCCAGTGACTCCGCGATGAAAGACGAAGACATCGCCAAGGTTGCCGAAGGTGTGCAACTGCTGCCGATGACCGCCGGCGAAATCGTGCTGGCCTACAACCTGCCGGGCAACCCGAAGGGTCTGAAGCTGCCGCGCGACGTGTACTCCGATATCTTCCTGGGCAAGATCACCCAGTGGAACGATCCGAAGATCGTTGCCGCCAACCCGGACCTGAAGCTGCCGGCTACGCCTATCACCGTCGTGGTGCGTGCCGACTCCAGTGGCACCACCGCGGTATTCACCAAGCACCTGGCGGCGATCAACCCTGGCTTCAAAGAGGCATTGGGTGAAGGCAACACCGTCAACTGGCCGGCCACCGACAAGTTCATCAAGTCGCCCAAGAACGACGGTGTGACCGCCACCGTACGCCAGACGCCAGGCGCGATTGGCTACATCGAATACGGTTTCGCCAAACTGGCCAAGGTTGACTTCGCCCAGTTGCAGAACAAGGCCGGCCAGTATGTTGTGCCCAATGCCGAAAGCGGTGCAGAAGCACTGGCCGCGGTGAAGATGCCGGAAAGCCTGGTGGCCTGGCTGCCGGACCCGGACGGCGCCAAGTCCTACCCGATCACGTCCTACACCTGGATGATTTTCCGCAAGGACAACGGCAACCCGGCCAAGGCCAAGGCCATGCGTGAAATGGTCGAGTACAGCCTGACCGAAGGTCAGAAAATCGCTGACTCCATGGGCTACATCCCGCTGCCGCCTTCGGTAGTCGAGCAGGTTCGCAAGGCGTCCGCCAACATCCAGTAAGGCGTGTCAGGTCGCTTCCGGCGTGGGCGGTCAGCCCTGTCGGAAGCGTTTCCTCCCTGTTTCGGAATTAATCCATGAACACACCTTTTGTCGTACCGGGTAACCCGGACTCTGCGTGCCAGCCGCCGTCCACCAAGGACTTCGTGATGGATCGCACCTTCCGTGCGCTTGCACGCATCGGCGTGGTGCTGGTGCTGGCGCTGGTCTTCGCGCTGGTGTTCGAAGTAGGGCGCAAGGCCCTTCCAGGCATGGAAAAGCACGGTTTCGACATGCTGCTGGGCAGTGTCTGGGATGTCAACCAAGGCAAGTACGGCATTCTGCCGGCGATTTGGGGCACGCTGTACAGTGCCTTCATCGCGTTGCTGATCGCCGGCTTTTTTGGCGTCAGCATGGCGATTTTCCTCACCCAGGATTTCCTTCCCGCCAAGCTGGCTGCGGTGTTTCGCACCATCGTCGAATTGCTCGCGGCAATCCCCAGTGTGGTGTACGGCCTGTGGGGCATCTACGTGGTCATTCCCGCCATCCGGCCGCTGACGGCGTGGCTCAATACAGAACTGGGCTGGATTCCCTTTTTCGGTACGTCCCTGAGCGGGCCGGGCCTGCTGCCGGCCGCGCTGGTATTGGCGATCATGATCCTGCCGACCATTGCCGCGGTGTCCCAGGACGCGCTCACCGCGGTGCCCATGAAAACCAAACAGGCTGCCTACGGCATGGGCACGACGCACTGGGAAGCGATTCTCAAGGTGATGGTGCCGTCGGCCGCCACCGGTATCTTCGGCTCCCTGGTGCTGGGCCTGGGCCGCGCCCTGGGGGAAACCATGGCCCTGGCGATGCTGGTGGGTAACGCAAACAACATTTCCCTGTCCCTGTTTGCACCGGCCAATACCCTGGCGGCCTTGTTGGCGCTGAACTTTCCCGAGGCCGGGCCGAACGAGATCGAGGTGTTGATGTACGCGGCGCTGGTGCTGATGTTCATCACGCTGCTGGTCAACGTCGCGGGTTCGATGATCATGCTCTACGCCCAGCGGGGGACTCGCCAATGACCAACCTCACCACGCCTGCCGCCGCGCTGCCCAGCCTGCAGCGTCGCTTCGAAGGCCGCGCCCTGCGCAGCCTGGTCTTGACCACGCTGGTCTGGTTCGGTGCGCTGCTGGCCAGCGTACCGCTGATCTCCGTGCTGTATATGCTGATCACCCGAGGCGGTGCGCGCCTGAGCCTGGAGCTCTTCACCGAGCTGCCGCCGACCGGTTTCGAGACTGGCGGTGGCTTCGGCAACGCCATGGCCGGCACCTTGGTCATGGTCGGCATTGCGGCGGCCATCGCCGTGCCGGTCGGTATCCTGGCCGCGGTGTTTCTCGCGGAGCTGGGGCCTGACAGCAAGCTGGCGAACGCTGCGCGCTTTGCCGCCAAGATGCTCACCGGCTTGCCGTCCATTCTGGCCGGGGTGTTTGCCTACGCGCTGGTGGTGATGACCACCGGGACCTACTCGGCACCGGCAGGTGGCGTGGCGCTGGCCGTGCTGATGCTGCCGATTGTGGTGCTGACGGCTGAAGAGTCGATGCGCATGGTGCCCAAGATCATGAAGGACGCTGCCTACGGCATGGGTTGCACCCGTTCGCAGGTGATCTGGAAAATCGTCTTGCCCACCGGCCTGCCGGCGATCCTGACCGGCGTCATGCTGGCCGTGGCGCGCGCTGCCGGCGAAACCGCGCCATTGCTGTTCACCGCGCTGTTCAGCAACTACTGGATCTACCACGACGGCAACCTGGCCGTCATGAACCCGACAGCCTCGTTGGCCGTGCTGATCTACAACTTCTCCGGCATGCCCTTCGACAATCAGCTTGAACTCGCGTGGGCGGCTTCGCTGGTGCTGGTGATGATCGTGCTGGTCGTGAATGTCGTGAGCCGTATTTTCGGCAAACCCAAGTACTAAGAGCGGGAGCACCTGAATTTTGAACGTATCCACTGCGCAAATAGCCGCTCCGTTTGTGACCCAGTCGCCTGTGGTCATGGACTGCAAGCTGGACAAGATTTTCTACGGCAACTTCATGGCCGTGCGTGACAGCCACGTGCCGATCGAAAAAAACAAGATCACCGGTTTCATCGGGCCTTCCGGCTGTGGCAAAAGCACCGTGCTGCGCAGCCTCAACCGCATGAATGACCTGGTCAAGGGCTTTCGTTTCGAAGGGCATGTGCATTTTCTCGGCCAGGACGTGTACGGCAAGGGCGTCGATCCTGTGGTCGTGCGTCGTTACATCGGCATGGTGTTCCAGCAGCCGAACCCGTTCTCGATGAGCATCTTCGACAACGTCGCCTTTGGCCTGCGCCTCAATCGCTACAAGGGCGACCTGGGCGACCGCGTCAAACACGCGCTGCAAGGCGCCGCCCTGTGGGACGAGGTCAAGGACAAGTTGAAGGTCAGCGGTTTGTCGCTCTCCGGCGGCCAGCAGCAACGTCTGTGTATCGCACGCGCGATCGCCACCGAGCCGGAAGTGTTGCTGCTGGATGAACCGTGCTCGGCGCTCGACCCGATTGCCACCCGTCGCGTCGAGGAACTGATGGTCGAGCTGAAGAAGGATTACACCATCGCGCTGGTGACCCACAACATGCAGCAGGCGATCCGTGTGGCGGACACCACGGCGTTTTTCTCGGTGGATATTTCTCAGGGCACGCGCACGGGGTATCTGGTCGAGATGGGCCCGACCGCGCAGATTTTCGGCAAGCCGCGCGAGCAAATGACCGAAGATTACATCAGCGGCAAGTTCAGCTGAGCAACACCGTCCGGCCTGCGCCGCCTACGTGCAAACGCCAAATGGATGTGGCGTGAACCGGTAGATTTTTTACCTCGTGTTTCCAAGGAGTTTCAATGTCTGCAACGCATCGCCTGGATCTGCCAGCCATCGAACGCGCATTGCGCGAAGTGCAGGAGCGCTTCGCCGAGCTTAGCCGTCACTTCACCGAGCCGCGTGACCCCTTGACCGACGAAGTGCTGCTCAATGTGCTTGAAGGCTATGCGTTGATTGACGACTATGTCGCACGCGGCGTTGACCTGTTTGATCTTCATCAGCTGAACCTGATGCTGGAAATCAACGCCACCGTGCTGTGCGGTCGAGACCCGGCGCGGCGCGTGGAATACGCGCAGCACCTTGCGGCCACCGAGGAGCATTTCTTCAATAACGTCGAAGGCGGCATCAAGGACCTGTTCAACTGGTACTGCGCGTATCGCAGCGAATCGGTCTGGAAGCGGGCGGCCGGCGTTTATGTGCGCATCCTCAGCAAGCCGCAGTTGTTCATTGAAGGCAACAACCGCAGTGGGTCGCTTATCGTCAGCTATCTGCTCATGCGTGCAGGTTTGCCGCCGTTCGTGCTGACGCTTGAAAATGCCGAGGGCTACTTCAACCCGTCCTCGGTGATACGCAACTCTGCCAAACATGGCGTCAAGGCGTTGTACGAGTTGCCCAAGATCAAGAAGAAGTACGCAGCGTTCCTGGAGAACCAGGCGCCTGATCCCAACAAATTTTTCCTCAGCGGCACGCCGCTGCCCAAACGACAGGGAGGCCACTGATGCGCAGATTCAAGCGTCAACGCCTGCGTATTTCATTTGATATCGATGACACGCTGGCCTGCCAGCTCCACCACTGCGCTGTCGAAACCAGCTGGCTGCCGGCCTGTGTGCATCGTTGGCTGGGTGAGCCGTTGCGCATCGGTACACGTTCCCTGATCCGCGATTTGCGTCGCCAGGGGTGCAGCGTCTGGGTCTATACATCGTCCGGCCGCACACCGTCCTACATCCGCCGCTGGCTGTTGCTCTATGGAATCCGCGTCGATGGGGTCGTTAACAGTGTGCTGCACAACCGCGCCCTGACCGGGCATGGGCTGTCGAATGCGCCTTCGAAGTATCCGCCGGCATTCGATATCGACTTGCACGTTGATGATTCCGAGGGCGTGCAGATTGAAGGGGCTGATCATGGGTTCCGCGTGGTCGTGGTTAATCCGCAGGATGTACGCTGGGCGCAGAAAGTCCTGGAAGCCGTGGTCATTGTCCGCGCGCAGCTCGGTTGGCCGCGGCTGGTCAGCCACAAGGCGCCGCGCAACACCGCACTGTCGCTAGAGCCGAAAAGGACTGTCGCCAACTCGATCCTGGCGCGTGGACAATGGTCCGGTTGAATGTATCCAGGACAATTCTTTGTGTGTATCAATGGGCGAGCGTAGGCTCCCATTCACATACAGCAAGGAGGCGAACCCGGCGCGCAGGAGGCAACCGTTCCAGCGGCGTCGAATCGATTGAGGCATGTTCAGTCACGTTACGCTCAGGTGCACCGACCTTGAAAGAGCAGCGGCTTTTCATGACGCTGTGATTGCGCCACTCTGGCTGATCCAACGCGCAGCGACCCCCCATGGCAGCGCGCCTCACAACGTCTATTACGGCGATCTGGAGCGCTCATGGTAGAGCCATCGACGCTGTTGCTGTTCGCAGGGGCCGTGTTGCTGTTACTGATGTCTCCTGGCCCCAATATGGCCTTTGTGATTGCGCACGGCGCGAGCTACGGCTGGCGTGGCGGCGTCGCTGCCGCATTGGGCATCGGCGCGGCCGACCTCGTACTGACCGCGCTCACCGCCGCCGGCCTCACCGCCGCCATAGCTCAGTGGCCGCCCTCGTTCGACCTGATCCGCTGGGCCGGCGCGTTCTATCTACTCTGGATGGCCTGGAACGCCCTGCGGGTTCGTGCCGGAGGTTCAACGCATGCCACCCTCCAGATGTCGCTGATGTCGGTGTTCATTCGTGCGATGCTCAATTCGTTGCTCAACCCGAAAGCGCTGCTGTTTTTCATGGTGTTTTTGCCGCAGTTCGTTGTGCGCGGCAGTGCGGCGGTCGCCTTGCAAATAGTCATCCTGGGGTTGGTATTAACCTTGATCGCGATCATTTTTCACGTCGTGCTGGGCCTGATGGGGGGAATCATCCGGGGTTACGCTACCCACCAAGGCGAGCCCGCAAAGTGGCAGTCGCGGGGCCTGGCATTCGTATTGGTATTGCTGGCAGTTCGCCTGGCGTTCACGTCGCGGCCGGCATGAGTTATCCGGGTAGCCGGTGCGTAACTTGCGTAAAAAAGCCACTCGATCGAGTGGCTTTTTTACCCTGTGGTTTATGAAATAGACGCTACGACGTCCGTTTGCCTTGCTTACTTGAGCGTGACGTCAACCATCGGCGGGATGTAACCGTAGTCATACTCGGCGACCACGAATGTCTGCTGCCCTTTGATCTTGATGCCCACGGTCGGTGCCTCGGTGCCGCCGATGCGCATCTGTGTCCCGCTTTCGCCGGTGGGTACGCTGTCGATGAAGGAAGTCACCAGGCCGTTGGGCATTACGCAGTGGGAGTAGGTCTGGAAGGGCTGGGAGGACGGATTTCCCAGGACCAGGCCGGAACCGTTCAAGGGCACGTAAGGGCCGAACAGCGAGTCTGCGACAAAACCGTACACCCCATCCGGCCCTGTTACACCGTCGCCGTAGGTGAAGGTGTGGCTGATGGTGAACAGGTAATACTTGCCGTCCTGGAACACGAAGTGCGGACGTTCGGTCTGGTCGTTGACGCCGACTGCGGTCAGCAGCGGCGGCAGCATTTCCCAGTCGTCCCCGTCTTCGTCACGGGCCACGGCGATACCCACGCAGGCGGTCTGGAAGCGCGAGTTGCCGACGTCTTCATAACCGGGCGGCACATCGCCGATTTCTGCCTTGCCCACCTTGTGCGAGCCGCGCTCGCCGGCCACGTTGCCTTCGAACAGCATGTACAGCTTGCCGTCCTTCGGGTCGCGGAACGGCCATGGATCGCGGAAACCCCAGAAGGCGTTCTGCGCTTCGGTCTGGTACATCTTGCCGTCGGCCTCGAACAACGGCTTGACCTTCTCGAAGCCCACCAGGCTGACGCCATGCTCGGTGGTCACCACGCGGCCACGGACCTTGACGATGGTCGCGCCCGGCGTGACGGCGGTGTAGTAGAGGTCCACCTCGCCTTGCTCGTTCAACAGGATCGGCGTGCCGGCCCATTCGCGCACCGTTGGCGAAACGCCTTCGGCCATTACCCGGCCGCCGAGTTTCCAGTCCTTGCCGGTGCGGGAGTACCAGTAGTACATCTTTGCCCGACCATGGCGATCGTTCCAGTCGCGGGCGATGTCGTAGTTACCGTTCTGATCGAGGTACTGCGGGTCGTTGGGGTGACGATCCGCGGTCAGGGTGAAGATCACCGACCAGCCATCGACGGAGGTGATATTTCCATCAATGTCACGCAGCGGCATGGTGTCCCAGATAAACACCTTATCGCTCAGCACCGGGAAGTCGGCACTGACCAGTGGCTGGGTGGTGGTGGGGTCGTCCGCATGGACTTTGAGCGCATCGGCGCGGGTCCACAGGCTGGGTAGGTGGGGTGTTTTGCCAAATTTTTCAGTGGTGCTTTTCATAGGAAACCTCGTCCATGAAGGTAAGATAAATACTGTATTCATATACAGTGATTCGACTTTAAAAGACTGGCTCACTCGGGTCAAGGGCTAAAATGCATTTATGCATATTTTTGGGTGATGCCTTGGCTGACACGTTTCAGCCTGGGATTTTTACAGACGTTCTGCTGAGCGCAGCAGCAGGCCCGAACATGCTCAAGGGCAATAGGAGCGGCTGGAACATGCCCCCGGGCTTCAGGCACGGATCGACGAGCCCATTCGCGAAGCCCCCGGCCGAGAGGTAGGTATAGGCGCGACCAAATAACGGAACTTTGGCCGCGCAGGCATTCTCCATTGCAGATAGCCCCGCTTCAGCCGGCCTGCGCCGGATGATTGCTGACTGCAACCCGCCGCCAGAGCCGTCCATGACCGAATCCAGCCTCAGCCACGCCGAACCTTCCAAGCCGTCCTTGCGCCGCGCCGTAACCGGCCCGATGTTGTTCCTGTTCATCCTGGGCGATGTGCTCGGCGCAGGCGTGTATGCGCTGGCCGGAACCATCGCCGGCCAGGTCGGCGGGGCGATCTGGGTGCCGCTGCTGGTGGCGTTGTTCTTCGCCATGCTCACGGCCGGCTCGTACGCCGAATTGGTGACCAAATACCCCCATGCAGGCGCCGCGTCGGTGTTCGCCGAAAAGGCGTTCAAGTCGCCGCTGATTTCGTTCCTGGTGGGCTTTTGCATGCTTGCAGCCGCCGTGACCAGCGCCGCCGGGTTATCCCTGGCGTTTGCCGGTGACTACCTGGCGGCGTTCGTTGACGTGCCGCCGCACTGGGCGGCGCTGGTCTTTCTGCTGGTGATTGCGCTGTTGAATGCCCGCGGGATCAAGGAATCGCTGGGCGCCAATATGGTGATGACGTGCGTGGAACTGTCCGGGCTGCTGTTGGTGGTGGTTGCCGCAGCCTGGTGTTTCCACTCCGGCGAAGCCAACCTGGGGCGAGCGTTCGAATTCAAGCCCGGCATCAATCCGATGCTCGCCGTGCTCGGCGCTGCACTACTGGCGTTCTATTCGTTCGTCGGCTTCGAGACGTCGGCCAATCTGGCGGAAGAAATCCGTGGTGTGCGCAAGGTTTATCCGCGTGCGCTGTTCGCCGCATTGATCGTGGCGGGCATCGTGTATATGGCGGTCGGTGTTGCCGCCTCCGTGGTGCTGCCGATGGACAAGCTGACAGCCACGTCGGCACCGCTGCTTGAAGTGGTGAGCGCCTCGGGCCTGAATATTCCACCGCAATTGTTTGCCTTCATCGCCTTGGTGGCGGTCGCCAATGGCGCGCTGTTGACAATGGTCATGGCCAGCCGCCTGACCTACGGCATGGCGCGCATGGGCCTGTTGCCGGAGCCGTTGTCGCGCGTGCTGGCCAAGCGCCGTACGCCTTGGCTGGCGATCATTGCCAGCACGGCCGTGGCCATCGCCTTGACATTGACCGGCACGCTGGCGGCATTGGCCGAGACAGTGGTTTTGTTGCTGCTGTTCGTGTTCCTTAGTACCAACCTGGCGGTGCTGGTATTGCGGCGTGACACCATTGAGGAGAAGCATTTTCGTGTGCCGAGCTGGGTGCCGGTGCTGGCGATTGTTTCGTGCCTGATTCTGCTTAGCCAGCAAAGCCTGGATACCTGGTTGCGCGGTGGGGCGCTGATTGTGCTGGGCATGGTGCTGTATGGCTGCAATCGATTGGCGACGCCGGCTGTGCAGGCGAGTTGAGTACACCCACCGTGTCGCTGCCTATGCCGCCGATGGCTGCGGGTCGGTCGCCTCGTGGGTGGCTGACACTTCTCCACCCATGGCACAAATAAAAACGCCCGGAGAGCGTGCTGCGCTCACCGGGCGTTATTTTTGATCACCATGGTGATCAAGGCATCACGTCAGAAGTCCCAACGCGTACTGACCATCACGTTACGCGGCTCGCCGTAGGCGGCGGAGTTATAGAAACCGACGTTGGTGTAGTAGGACTTGTCGAAGATGTTGTTGAAGTTGACCGTTGCCGACAGGTTCTTGGTGACCTGGTAGCGGGTCATCAGGTCCACCAGCCAGTAGGATTCCTGGGTGATGTCCTGATTGGTTTCGAGTGGCCCGTTCCAGATCTCGTTCCAGCCCTTGGTCTGCCAGCGCACGCCGCCGCCGATGGTGAACTTGTCCAGGTCACCCTTGAGCTTGTAGGTGGTGTTCAGGTTGACCTGATGCTCGGGCTCGAAGGTGGAGATCTTCTTGTCGTCGTCATCGCGCACGATTTTGTGGGTGTAGCCACCTTGCACTTGCCAGCCCGGGCTCAACTCACCGGTGATTTCCGCTTCGTAGCCCTTGGTCACGGCCTTGGAGCCTTTGAATGCATAGTTCCGCGGGGTCGGCGTCTGGTTGTTGTACGCATCGTCGGAGATCGCACGGTTGGTCTCATGCACTTCGAAGTAAGCGATGTTGGTGTTCAGGCGGCCATCGAAGAACTCACCCTTGAGGCCAATCTCGTAGTTTTGTCCTTCGTCCGGTTCCAGCAGTTTTTCGTTGCGGTCTTTATAGGTACTTTCCTGAGGCTGGAAAATGTCGGTGTAGCTGGCGTACGCCGAGAAGTTGTCGTTGAGGTCGTAGATCACCCCGGCATAAGGAATGAACCGCCCGGTTTCCTTGTAGGAAGGGTTGTTACCGGTGACGTGATAGTTGGCTACGCGCCCGCCGAGGATCACGTTCAGGTCATCCATCACGTTCAAGCGTGTGGTCACGTAGTAACCCGTCTGGCGGATGGTGTCATCGATGTACTGCTGGGCCGGGCCGTAGATAGGCTTGGCGAGGTGGCCGTTCCAGTTATAGAAATCGACTTTGTTGCCGCCCGGCCATTCCGGGGACCAGTAACCCTTGCCCTGCCAGCGCGAGGTGCCGATCGAGCCGCCCACCACCAGCTCATGTTCACGGCCGAACAGGCTGAAAGGTCCGGTGGCGTAGAGGTCGGCGGAGGTGCTTTTGGTTTCGCCGGTGTACTTCTGCCCGTTGATTTCGGCGGTGCCATCGGCTGCCGGCTGGACGAACTGAATCGAACCGAGGTCGGCGTGGTAGCCGTTGATCTTGTGGTCGAGCTGGAACTTGGTCACCCAGCCGTCGCCCAGGTCATGCTCGAGCATGGCGAACGCGGTACGGGTGTTCTGCTCCCAGGAACTCCAAGTGGTGCCGTTGTTGTAGGAGCGCGGCATCTTGTTGATGCTGCCGTTGGAGTTTACCAGCGGGAAGGAGCCGGACCAGCTCGAACCCTGCGGAACGTTGTCCTGGTAGTCGAAGCCCACGGTCAGCAGGGTGTCGGGGGACAGGTCGAATTCGGTAATGCCGTAGTAGGTTTCGGTCTTGCGCGAGTAGTGGTCCATGAACGACTTCTTGTCCTGGTACGCGGCCACCGCACGCCCACGGATGTTGCCGCTGTCGGTCAGGGGCCCGCTGACATCCACTTCACTGCGGTAGTTGTCCCAGGAGCCGGCGCCCAATTGCACATGCCCTTTGAAATCCGAGGTCGGTTTCTTGCGGATCAGGTTGATGGTCGCCCCCAGGGAGCCGGCGCCGTTGAGCAGGCCGGTAGCGCCCTTGAGCACTTCGACACGGTCGTAGATCGCCATGTCGCTCAAGGTATTGCCCGCCGAGTAACCGACGTTGCGCACGGTGGAAGGAATACCGTCGTACTGGAAGCTGTTGACCGAGAAACCCCGGGAGTAGTAGTTGGTACGGTCGCTGTCATAGGCAGACACCGTGATGCCCGGGGTGTGGCGCATCACGTCATCCATGTTGTTGAGGCCGAAGTCCTCGATGTGCTGGCGAGTGACCACGGTGATCGACTGCGGCGTTTGCCGGGGCGTCAGGGTCAGGCGCGTGGCGGTGGCGATGGTGCCCGGGGTGTAGGAGCCCGAACCTTCGGTGATGTTGCCCAGGTAGTTGGCGGTGACCTCGGTCGGGCTCAGTTCCAGCCCGCCACCTGCGCTGGCAGCGGCCACCGTCAAGGTATTGCCGTTAAGGCTGTAGGTGGTCTGGCTGCCTGCCAGCAACGCATCGATGGCCTGCTGCGGCTGCATCTTGCCGTTGATTGCGCGACTGTTCTTACCCTGCACGTCGCCAGGGCTGTACAACACTTGCACATTGGTCTGGCGGCCAAATTCCTGCAGCGCGCTCCCCAGCGGCTGTGCAGGAATGTTCAACTCGATCTCCTGGGCCTGAACGTAGCCTGCAATCGGCAGCGACACTGCCAGTGCCAGGGCACTCGGAAGAAGGTTCATGTTCAGGGCCCTGCGCATGGATAACGCTTTGCTCAGGGGGCTCAGACCGAGTCGTGCTGGCATGGATGCTTTCTCTTCTAGGTTTTAAGTGGGCAGTTATCGTATCTATTGAGGTTAATTCTCATTACCACTAGTGAGACGTTCCTACCTGGAAAAACCGGAAAATAAAATTCACGCGGGCTCCATTTCGTGTACCACCTGACCGGCGCGCAGGCGTACCAGCTGGTCGGCGATGTCGAAATAACGGTCGTCGTGGCTGATCACGATGATGGTCTTGCCCAGGCGCTTGAGGTCCGGCAACAGCTCGGTGTAGAAGATCCGGCGGAAGGCCGGGTCCTGGTCGGCGGCCCATTCGTCGAACACCAGCACCGGGCGTTCTTCCAGCCAGGCGTTGACCAATGCCAGGCGCTTGCGCTGGCCGGTGGACAGGTCGGTGGTGCTGAACACGCCGTCCTTGACGCTGACCTTGTGCGCGATTTCCAGGCGTTCCAGGTACTTGGTGGCGCTGTCCAGGGACTGGGTGGCGCTGCCTTGGACCAGGTCGTCGAACAGGTAATAGTCGGAAAACACCGTGGTGAACAGCTGGCGATAGTCATCGCGCTCAGGGTCGGTGACCGCTTCGCCATTCAGGCGAATCTCGCCGCCCTGAGGTGGGTAAAGACCCAGCAGCAGTTTGATCAGGGTGGTCTTGCCGCTGCCGTTTTCACCGACGATAAACACGATATCGCCTTGCTGGATACTCAGGTTGATCGGCCCCAGGTGGAACGGCTCGCTGCCTTCGACCGCTGGCGGGCTGTAGCTTACATCGCGCAGTTCGAGGCTGTTGACCACCGGTTTGGGCGCTTCGCTGTCGTCCATCAGCAGGTGCGGTTCGGGCGACGAAAAACGCTCCGACAGTTCACTGATGCGGCCAAATGCGATCTTGGCCTTGCCCACCACGGGCAGGTAACCCAGCAGGTGTTCCAACGGGCCTTTCATGTACAGCAGCACCAGCACGAAGCCGGTGATCACCGTCGGGTCCGGGTTGGGGTTATACGCCTGCATCGCCAGGGCCAGGCCGATGACCACGAAGAACAGCATCGAGCCAAACGTCTTGGCCAGGATGTAGATGTTGACCGAACGCACCTGGATATCGCTGATGCGGTCAGCGGTTTCCTGGATGCGGTGGGTGTTCATGCGAAACCGCCGTGGCCGGTGCATGCGCAGTTCCTTGGCGCCGGACGCAATGGCGTTGTAGTAACGCTGCAACTCGTCTTCATGGCTGCGCGCCAGGTCGAAGCCCTGGATGCCTTTGCCGCCGGCGATGAACTGCACGGCGCTGCCGATAATGATCGCCACCACCATCATCAGGAACATCGGCACCGACAGGTAGGCCAGGTAGCCCAGGCAACCGAGGGTGACCGTGGCCGCGATGGCCAGCGGCGTGAACGCGAAGGAAAAGTCGCTGATGGTGTCGACGTCGTGGGTCAGCACCGGGATCAGGCGATGGGAGCGATAGCGTTCGATCTGGCCGATGGGCGCCGATAACACCTTCTCGCCCAGGTCCTTGCGCAGGGCGGCGATGATCCGTTGCCCGACGTAGTTGGTGCCGATGTCGGAAATGATCGAACTGAGCAGCGCCACCACGCACAGCGCCGCAAACGTCAGGACCACGCCCTGGGTCATGCCGGCCGCCGAATGCAGCGCGTTATTGATGGTCGCCAGCAGCAATGTAATAGCCAGGCCGCCCACCATGCCGAGGGCAACGGAGACCGTCACAATGGTGCGAAAGGGCCGGAGCAGGGCGAGCAAGCCTTTGAAGGCGCCGCGTTTGGGGTCGGTCATAAATACATCCCGGAGAGTGAAAAGAGGGGCTGGGCACACAGACCCTTACCCATGACAAACGAAGTGTCGGCGCGACTATTTAGCTCGGTGTGCCGGGCGGTGACGGCGCTGGATAAATTGCGCGAGGGCTGGTTCGTTCTTGTTGTGTAGGCGCACGGGTATTCACGCCGTACGTATTCCTTCTGCGAGAGCGAAACAATGACGAAAAAGAACCTGGTGTATGTCTGGTCCCTGAGAAATGCTGCCGCCGACAAGGCCGGGCAGCCGGTGGCCTACAAGGACCATGAGCGCTACATGAAGTCGGTGCTGGAGTTTCTGGTGGGCTCGCTCAACGACACCGCGCTGGGCGACGCCTACAATCTGGTCGGGGTGGTGTACGACGATGATGAGCACAACCCGCGGGATCAGGCACTGGTCGCCGACTACGGTTTCGCCTGCACGCCTGGCCGTCCATGGTTGTACCCGGCCGACCTGCGCGTGCAGGGCAAGTTGGTCAACGACCTGTTGCTGAGCGTGCCGTCGACCTATCGTCGCCTGCCTCGGGGCAGCGCCGAGCATATCGCCGGCAAACAGGGTTTCGAACGACGCCTGCATGACGTGCTGGTCGAGTTGAAAGCCGACATTGTGGTGCTCGATGGCTTGCTGGTGATCCTCGATGAACTGGTGCGTCCAGGCGCGCCGTTTGCACGGCGCATCATGAACATCCATCCGGGTATCACCCGTATCGAATCGCCTTACGAACGCCGTGGTGCCTATGCCACCTGGAACGCGTTGTATGGCGCACGTGGGCAGACCGTGGTGGACTGGGCGACCAGGGCCACCAAGCCTTCGGAGCCGCTGTACCTCACCGGTGCGTCATTCCACTATGTGGATAACGGCATTGATTCCGGCGAAGTGTTCCACGACGTATTGAAGACCGAGATTTCGCCGCAAGACACCATCCTCGAACTGCGCTGGAACAACTTCAACAACAGCCTGTTCCCGGCGCTGCATGAAGGCCTCGAGCGGTTGGCCCAGAAGGGCTGAGTACACTCTTCGAGTGGTATGAAAGTCAAAGTGTGGGAGGGGCTTGGTGTATGGCCTGGAGCACGCGTATTACACGGAAACCAATCCAGTCATGCCGCGTCTGCGGGTAAATACGTTCCTCCTGATGCGTGGCGTTCAAATGTGGGAGGGGGGCTTGCCCCCGATGGCGGTGTGTCAGGCGCAGATGCATGCACTGACAGTGCCTCATCGGGGGCAAGCCCCCTCCCACATTGGGTTGGTGTATGGCTTAGAGGTCGCGCACTACACGGAAACCAATCCAGTCACGCCGCGTCTGCGGGTAAATACGTTCCTCCTGATGCGTGGCGTTCAAATGTGGGAG
>NZ_KZ478017.1 GCF_002837185.1 Pseudomonas fluorescens
ATGGGCCATCCATGGCCCAGTGCGGCTAACCCGGCGTCCTGCCGGGTTACCCACGGATTCAAGCCTGCGTTCGGCCAGCGTGGTTTAACGGGGCGCCTGAGATCAAGATCAAAAGCAGATCAAGATCAAGAGCGGCTCGCTTCGCATCGTGGTTACGGTGGTGCTACAGAGTTGGGTAGATACGTCAGGCAACTGATTTGTTGCTGATGTACCGCTATCGGGGGCAAGCCCCCTCCCACATTTTGGTCTCCAGCGGCTGTGGGATTTAGCTGGAGCTTGAGTCCCTCCAAGAACCAATCCACCCTCCGTCGGTCAATGTGATCGGCGCCACAGCGGGTTGGTCGGCGCTGATATATAGTTCACCCTCGGTTTCCTCTGACTATGAGTGCCCCATGCTTAACAAAGGATTGTTCCTGGCCTGTGCGCTGGCCCTGCTGAGCGCCTGCGATTCTTCCGATAAACCGTCCGCGCCATCTGCCCCGGCGGCGAGCGTGGCGCCCAAGCCGGCCAAGGCGGCGGTGGATGTGGCGGCGTTGAAGCAGCGTTACGCCGGGCGTGAGTTAAGCGTGGTGGATGTGTCCGAGGTGCAGTTGGATGGGGCCAGCACCTTGTCGGTGAGTTTTTCCATTCCCCTGGACCCGGAGCAGAAGTTCGCCGACAAAGTCCATTTGGTCGACAGCAAGTCGGGCAAGGTCGACGGCGCCTGGGAGCTCTCGGATAACCTGATGGAGTTGCGCCTGCGCCACCTGGAGCCGCAGCGCAAGTTGGTGCTGACGGTGGACGCCGGGGTCAAGGCAGTCAACGCCAACACGCTCGCCGCCGAATACACCGCTCGCCTGGAAACCCGCGACCTGCAAGCCACCGTGGGTTTTGCCAGCCGCGGCACGCTGTTGCCGACGCGCCTGGCCGAGGGCCTGCCGGTGATCGCGCTGAACGTCGACAAGATCGACGTCGAGTTCTTCCGCATCAAGGCCGAGTCCCTGCCGGCATTCCTGGCGCAGTGGGGGCGCAATACCAGTCTGCAGAGTTACGAATCCCGCGAATTGCTGCCCATGGCCGATCTGGTCTACGGTGGGCGTTTCGACCTGAACCCGGCGCGCAACACCCGGGAAACCCTGTTGCTGCCGATCGCCGGCCTCAAGCAACTGCAGCAGCCCGGCGTATATTTGGCGGTGATGCGTGCTTCGGGTACCTACAACTATTCGCAACCGGCCACCCTGTTTACCTTGAGTGATATCGGCCTGTCGGTGCACCGCTACGCCAATCGCCTGGATGTGTTTACCCAGGCGCTGGAGGGCGGCAAGGCGTTGAATGGCGTCGAACTGGAAATCCTCGATGCCGAAGGCCGTGTGCTCGGCCAGGGCAAGACCGAAGACGGTGGCCACGCCGAGTTGCCGCTGCCGAAAAAAGCCCAGGTGTTGCTCGCCAAGCAGGGTGAACAAACCAGTTTGTTGCGCCTGGACAGTGCCGCGCTGGATCTGGCCGAGTTCGATATCGGTGGCCAGCCGTCCCATCCGTTGCAATTCTTTGTATTCGGCCCGCGTGACCTGTATCGCCCCGGTGAAACCGTGCTGCTCAACGCCCTGTTGCGCGACAAGGATGGCAACGCCGTCAAGCCGCAGCCGGTCAGTGTCGAAGTACGGCGCCCCGATGAACAGGTCAGCCGCAAATTCGTGTGGGAGGCCGACGCCTCCGGTCTCTATCAATACCCGCTGCAACTGGCCGGCGAAGCACCGACCGGGCGCTGGCAGCTGGTATTCGACCTGGGCGACGGCAAGCCGCAGCTGTATGAATTCCTCGTCGAAGACTTCCTGCCCGAGCGCCTGGCGCTGGAGCTCAAGGGCAGTGACACGCCACTGAGCCCGGCGGATGACGCGGTTATCCAGGTCAATGGCCGTTATCTGTACGGCGCGCCGGCTTCGGGCAATCGGGTCAGCGGGCAGGTCTATGTGCGCCCGCTGCGCGAGGCGGTAAAAAGCTTGCCGGGCTACCAGTTCGGCTCGGTCACCGAAGAAGAGCTGAGCCAGGATTTCGAACTGGACGAGAGCACGCTGGACGCCAAGGGCCAGGAAGCGCTGACCCTGGAAAGCAAATGGGCCGAGGCCAAGTCGCCGCTGCAACTGATCGTGCAAGCCAGCCTGCAAGAGTCGGGTGGGCGGCCGATCACCCGGCGCCTGGTACAGCCGATCTGGCCGGCCGAGCAATTGCCGGGCCTGCGCGGGCTGTTTGATGGCACTGAAACCAACGGCGACGGCCCGGCGGAATTCGAAGTCCTGGTGGCCAACCAGGACGGTCAGAAACTTGCCGCGCAGAACCTCAAGGTGCGTCTGGTGCGTGAGCGCCGCGACTACTACTGGAACTACTCGGACAATGATGGCTGGAGCTATCACTACAACGAGAAATTCCTCTACCTCGACGAACAAACCCTCGACATCAAGGCCGGCGACACCGCCAAGGTCAGCTTCCAGGTGGAGTGGGGCCCTTACCGCGTCGAGGTCGAAGACCCGCAGACCGGTTTGATCAGCAGCCTGCGCTTCTGGGCCGGCTACCAGGCCCAGGACAACACCGAAGGCGGCGCCGTGCGCCCCGATCAGGTCAAGCTGGCCTTGGATAAACCCGCCTATGCCGATGGCGACACCGCCAACGTCACCGTCACGCCGCCGGCGGCCGGTAAAGGCTACCTGCTGGTGGAGTCCGCCGAGGGCCCGCTGTGGTGGCAGGAAATCGACGTGCCGGCCGAGGGCAAAAGCTTTGCCGTGAAGCTTGACCCGAAATGGTCGCGGCATGACCTGTACGTGAGTGCGCTGGTGATCCGTCCCGGCGAGCGCAAAGCCAATATCACCCCCAAACGTGCGGTGGGCCTGCTGCATCTGCCGCTGGACCGTACCCAGCGCAAGCTCGGCCTGACGCTGACGGCGCCGGAAAAAATGCGCCCCAAACAGCCGTTGACGGTGAAGATCGCCGCCAAAAACGCCGACGGCAGCGTGCCCAAACAGGTGCATGTGCTGGTGGCCGCGGTGGACGTGGGCATTCTCAATATCACCGAATACCCGACACCCGATCCGTACTCCAGCCTGTTCGGCCGCAAGGCCTACGGCGTGGACCAGTTCGACATCTACGGCCAGTTGATCGAAGCCGGACAGGGCCGTCTGGCCAGCCTGGCGTTCGGGGGCGATGCGGCACTGGCCAAGGGCGGCAAGCGCCCGGACACCAGCGTGACCATCGTCGCCCTGCAAAGCGCGCCGGTCACGCTCAACGAGCAGGGCGAGGGCGAAGTCAGCGTCAATATTCCGGACTTCAACGGCGAGCTGCGCCTGATGGCCCAGGCCTGGAGCGATGACCGCTACGGCATGGCCGAAGCCAAGACAGTGATCGCCGCGCCGCTGATTGCCGAGCTGTCGGCACCGCGCTTCCTCGCCGGTGGTGACGAGACGACGTTGGCGCTGGACCTGTCCAACCTCTCGGGCAAGGCGCAGAAGCTGGAGGTGCAACTGAGCGCCGAAGGGCAGTTGGAGCTGGTCAACGGCGGCGCACACAGCGTCGAGTTGAAACAAGGCCAGCGCACCACGCTGCGCATCCCGGTAAAAGCCTGGGGCGGCCTGGGCAACGGCAAGGTCAAGGTGACGGTCAACGGCCTGGATCTACCCGGTGAAAACCTGCCGCCGTTCAGCCGTGAATGGACCCTGGGTGTGCGCCCTGCCTACCCTGCGTTGCTCAAGCATTACCGCGCCGTGCTCAAGGACCAGCCGTGGAGCTTGCCTGCGGGCACGCTGGAGCAGTTCGACAGCGCTGGCAGCGAGGCGTTGTTGAGCCTGTCCAGCCGACCGCCGTTGAACCTCGGCGCGCAGATCAGTGCCCTCAAGGCTTATCCCTACGGCTGCCTTGAGCAAACCGCCAGCGGCCTGTACCCATCGCTGTATGCCGATGACGCGTTGCTTAAACGCCTGAGCATCAAGGGCGAGCCGGATGCCGAGCGTAAACGCAAGATCGAGCTGGGTATCGAACGCCTGCTGGGCATGCAGCGCTACAACGGCAGCTTCGGTTTGTGGGGCGCCGACGGCGAGGAAGAATATTGGCTGACCGCCTATGTCACCGATTTCCTGCTGCGCGCCCGCGACCAGGGTTTTGCGGTACCGGCCGAGGCGCTGAAGAAAGCCAGTGAGCGTCTGCTGCGCTATGTGCAGGAGCGCAACCTGATCGAAGTCGACTACAGCGACAACGCCGAACACACCCGTTTTGCCGTGCAGGCCTACGCCGGCATGGTCCTGGCGCGCAGTCAGCAGGCGCCGCTGGGGGCTCTGCGCAGTATTTTCGAGCGACGCAGCGATGCGCGTTCCGGCTTGCCCTTGGTGCAATTGGCCATCGCCCTGCAGAAAATGGGCGACCAGCCGCGTGCGGACCAGGCGCTGCTCGCCGGCCTGGCCGCGCAGCGCAGCGCCAAGGAATGGCTGGCCGACTACGGCAGCCCGTTGCGCGATCAGGCGATGATCCTGGCGTTGCTGGAAGAAAATGACTTGGCCAAGGGCAAGCGCGAGGAACGCCTGTTCACACTCTCGGACCAGTTGGCGGCCAGCCCGTATCTGTCGACCCAGGAGCGTAATTCGCTGTTCCTCGCCGGGCGGCTCGGGCTCGCCCAGCCAGAGGCGAACTGGCAGGTGTCGCTGACCGGCAGTGGCGGTGTGCGTGAACTGAACAACCAGCAATCAACGCTGCAACTGGATGACAAGCTGCTGACCAGCGACTTGAGCCTGAGCAATCAGGGGCAAACGCCGGTGTACCAGCAACTGACGATTTCCGGTTATCCACAAGTGCCACCGGCAGCGGGCGGTGAGAACCTGAGCATCCGTCGTGAGTACCTGGGCATGAACGGCCAGCCGCTGAACCTGCGTAGCCTCAACAGCGGGGATCTGGTGCTGGTGCATTTGGCGGTCAGCGCCAAGCAACGCGTGCCGGATGCCCTGGTGGTCGACCTGCTGCCCGCCGGCCTGGAACTGGAAAACCAGAACCTGGCCCAAAGCGCGGCCAGCCTGGAGAACGCCAGCAGTCAGGTGAAGGAGTGGCGCGAGTCGATGCAGAACGCGTCGCTCAAGCATCAGGAGTTTCGTGATGACCGCTACGTGGCGGCGATGAACCTGGACGGTTACGGCGGCACGACGCACTTGCTGTACCTGGCACGGGCCGTGACACCGGGCACCTACCGCGTGCCGCCGCCGCAGGTGGAGTCGATGTATCGGCCGAACTGGCAGGCGGTGGGTGACACTCCGGCGGATATGGTGATCAAGGGCCGCTGATCGCTGAAGTTGAAATGGGGATCAATGTGGGAGGGGGCAAGCCCCCTCCCACAGGGATTGTGCGGTGTGTGTGGGATCAGTGCACGACCCAGCTCAACAACCACAGCCCCAGCACCAGCCAGATGATCCCGATAATGACCGAGGCCCGCATAAAGGCGCGTACCGCCGAGTACAGCAGGAGCAACCCGACGATCAGGGTGATGATGCTGATGATCGAGGTGTCCATGCCCAGGGTGCGCGACAAGCCATCGATAAAGTTGCCGCCGGCATGGGTCAAGGCTCCGAACAAGCCGCTCAGACCGTCGACGATAAAGCGGATGACGGAGCCGAGCGCCTGGCCCAACCACTCGAAAAAGCTTTCTACCTGCATGTGCGTGTCCTGATAAGAAGGTGGGCGTAACTGTGCCTTTGGTCGTTGTTGCGACGGGCGAGTTCCCTACAAGCATAGAGGTTTGCCCGGTTGAATTTGCGTTTTGTTGCCCGCTGGACACTGGTGAGCCTGTTGTTGGTCATCGCCCTGCTATGGCTGGCCGACCGTATCTGGCCATTGCCCCTGCCCCAGGACGACCTGGCCCGGGTAGTGCTGGCCGAGGATGGCACGCCATTGTGGCGCTTTGCCGATGCCAACGGCGTGTGGCGCTATCCGGTGCACACCAGTGAGGTCTCGCCGTATTACCTGGACGCGTTGCTGACCTACGAAGATCGTTGGTTCTATCGGCACCCCGGGGTAAATCCGTTGGCGCTGGTGCGGGCGACGTGGCAGAACCTGAGCGGCGCACGGGTGGTGTCGGGCGGCAGCACCTTGTCGATGCAGGTGGCGCGATTGCTCGACCCGCATTCACGCACCCTGCATGGCAAGTTGCGCCAACTCTGGCGTACCGCGCAATTGGAGTGGCACCTGTCCAAGGACGAAATCCTCAACCTGTACCTCAACCGTGCGCCATTCGGCGGTACGTTGCAGGGCGTGGCGGCGGCCAGTTGGGCCTATCTGGGCAAATCCCCGGCGCAGCTGACCCACGCCGAAGCCGCGCTGCTCGCAGTACTGCCCCAGGCACCGAGTCGCTTGCGCCCGGACCGTCACCCGCAACGCGCCCAGCAGGCCCGGGACAAAGTGCTACGGCGCCTTGCCGAGTTCCAGGTATGGCCGCAATCGGCGGTCGATGAGGCCCTGGAAGAACCGCTGCTGCTCGCGCCGCGCCTGGAACCGAGCCTTGCCCCCTTGCTCGCGCGCCGCCTGAACCGGCCGGACAGCCCGCCATTGATCCGCACCACGGTGGACGCCACCCTGCAACGCCGCCTTGAAGACCTGCTGCTGGGATGGCGTGCGCGTTTGCCTGAGCACACCTCGGCGGCGATCCTGGTGGTGGAGGAGGAAACCATGGCCGTACGCGCCTACCTAGGCTCGGTGGATATCAATGACGCCAAGCGCTTCGGCCATGTGGACATGATCAACGCGCTGCGCTCGCCCGGGTCCACCTTGAAACCCTTCCTCTATGGCATGGCCCTGGATGACGGCCTGATTCATTCCGAGTCCCTGCTGCAGGACGTGCCGCGACGCTATGGCGATTACCGGCCGGGCAATTTCTCCATGGGGTTTACCGGGGCGGTGCCGGCGAGTACGGCGCTGTCCAGCTCGCTGAACCTGCCGGCGGTGCAATTGCTGGAAGCCTACGGGCCGAAACGCTTTGCCGCGCAGATGCGCATCGGCGGCATGCCGCTGGCGTTGCCGGCGTTGGCCGAGCCGAACCTGGCGTTGATCCTGGGCGGTGCGGGCAGCCGCCTGGAAGAGCTGGTCAGCGGCTACAGTGCATTCGCCCGCGACGGCAAGAGTGCCACCCTGCGCCTGCAGCCGGATGACGCGCTGCGCGAGCGCCCATTACTGTCGCCAGGGGCAGCCTGGATCGTGCGACGCATCCTCAGTGGCCAGGCGCGCCCCGATCGCGACCCACGGGCCGAGCTGGTGCAACGCCCGACGCTGGCCTGGAAGACCGGCACCAGCTATGGCTTTCGTGATGCCTGGGCGATTGGTGTCGGTCCGCGTTATCTGATCGGCGTCTGGATCGGCCGGCCGGACGGCACGCCGGTGCCGGGGCAGTTTGGCCTGGCGTCGGCCGCGCCGTTGATGTTGCAGGTGCATGACGTGTTGACCAACCGCGACAGCCAGCGCGGCATCAGCGCGCCCGTCAAGGCCGTGCCGGCCAATGTGGGCGTGGCGGCAATCTGTTGGCCGCTGGGCCAGCCGATGAATCGCAGCGATCCCAATTGTCGTCGCCAGCGTTTTGCCTGGACACTGGACAACACCACGCCGCCGACTTTGCAGGCATTGGATCAGCCGTTGAGCGTGGGGTTGATGGAAAACCTCTGGATCAACGCCAAGGGCTTGCGCGTGGACGCCCATTGCCCTGGCGCCGAACCGAAGCCTATCGCCCTGTGGCCGGCGCCGCTGGAGCCCTGGCTGCCCAGGGTGGAGCGCCGTGAAGCACGCATCCCGGCCGCCGACCCGGATTGTCCGCCACCGGCACTGGCCGCCGCTTCGCCGTTGTCCATAGTGGGGGTGCGCGAGGGCGACCAATTGCGTTTGCCGGCTGCCAGCCAACAAGCGCTGCGCCTGAAAATCTCCGCGCTGGGCGGTAGCGGGCGGCGGTGGTGGTTCCTCAATGGTGCGCCTTTGGGCGATAGCGCCAATCAGGACAGCATCAATGCCAGCTTTGAGCGCTTGGGGCGCTATCAGCTCAGTGTGTTGGATGAGGCCGGGCAGACTGCCAGGCTTGAGTTCAGCGTCGTTGATTAGGGCCTTATCGGGGGCAAGCCCCCTCCCACATTTGAACAGTGTTCACAGCTCAAAATTGTGGGAGGGGGCTTGCCCCCGATGAGGCCCTCAAGATCCACACCGCTATTCACTTGCCTTCACTCCCCATCCCCCTGAAGCTATACACACTCAGGAGCCCCCAATGAACCTCGAACACCTCACCGAACGCCTGCACCGCATCCGCGATGCCAACGACTGGAAGCCGTTCCACAGCCCGAAAAACCTGGCCATGGCCGCCAGTGTGGAAATGGCCGAACTGGTCGAGATTTTCCAATGGCTGACCGAAGACCAGTCGCGCCAATTGCCGGCCGATAAACTCGCGCATGCCGGCCAGGAAGTCGGCGATATCGTGCTGTACCTGCTATTGCTGTGCAGTGAGCTGGGCCTGGACATGAACGAGGTGGTGCGCGCCAAACTGGCCGACAGCGAACGGCGGTTTGCCCATGAGTGACCGGCATTTCGATCAGTTGGCCACGCGCTTCGCCGAGAAAATCTACGGCGGCGCCAAGGGCGCGATTCGCCTGGCGGTGTTGCAGGCCGATCTCACCGAGGCGTTGCCGGATCGCCCGTTGCGCGTGCTGGATATCGGCGCGGGGTTGGGGCATATGGCGTTGTGGCTGGCCGAACGCGGCCATCAGGTGACCCTGGCCGAGCCCGCCGCGCCCATGCTCGAAGGCGCGCGCCAGCGTTTCGCCGACGCCGGGCAGAGCGCCACGTTCATCCATGCGCCCTGGCAAGACTTGCTTGGCCAGCTCACTGAGCCCTACGACCTGGTGCTGTGCCACGCCGTGCTGGAATGGCTGGCCGAACCCCATGCGATCCTGCCGGTACTGCATCAATTGACGCTGCCCGGCGGTTGGTTGTCCCTGGCGTTCTATAACCGCGATGCGCTGATCTATCGCAACCTGCTCAAGGGCCACTTTCGCAAGATGCGCAAGAACGATATGGCCGGCGAAAAACAGAGCCTCACGCCGCAACAGCCGCTGGACCCTCGGGAATTGGCGGCGCAACTCGAAGGGTTGTGGCAGGTCGAAAGCCAAAGTGGCGTGCGCGTGTTCCACGACTATATGCCGGTGGAATTCCAGGCGCGCGCCGAGCTGCAGGATCTGTTGGAGATGGAGCTCGCTCACCGTCGTCACCCAAGCTTTGCCGGACTTGGGCGTTATTTGCACTGGGTTTGCCGTCCGGTCTAAGCGGCCCAGTCTGCGGAGGTCGAAATGCGTCGTCTCTGTTTGATCCTGTTGTCTCTTGGGCTGAGTGCTTGCTCCAGCCCTAACCCTTACGTGGCCGCGTCGGCGCCGATGCCGCCGGCCCCGGCCCAGGCGGCCAGTACCTTTGATGCCAGCGCTTACCCGGCGCCGGTGCGCGACTATGGCGCCTACCGCAATTGGGCCTGGCGCAATGGCCAGCTGCCGGCGGGGACCGCCTGGGCGGATTCGGCCCAGGTCGCCGAAGCCGTGAGCGGGGCGCTGGACCAGCGTGGCCTGCGCCCCGTGCATGACACGCGTGCGCCGGACCTGCTGGTCAGCGCCGACGTGCGCCTGGAGAAGCGCCTGCGCCAGGTCCAGGACGATTATGGCTACGGTTATGGCGGCTACAACCGCTATGGCAATGGCTACGGCATGTACAACTCGGTGCCGGTGGTGCGTACCTATGAAGTGCAGGTCGTGGTGGTGCGAGTCAATCTGTTCGACGCCCGCAGCGGCCAGCCGGTGTGGAGCGCCAGTGCCGAAACGGGCAGCCAGGGCAGCCTCAGCGAGCGCGCCGATGCGTTGCGCCAGGCGGTGCAGAAGGCAATGACGGCGTATCCTCCGCGTTAACCGCTATTCTCAACTGAAGCCGGACCGATCATCGGAGAACCCTCATGTTTCGTCGTATCGCTACGCTTGCCGTTGTCCTGCTGCTGGGCGGTTGCCAGAGTAATCAGGTCAACCATGACTTTGACGCCAGCCGCGACTTTGGCGCTTACCGTAACTGGGCCTGGAAAGAGCCGGCGCTGCAATACCGCCCGGATGACCCGCGTATCAAGAGCGACCTCACCGAACAGCGCATTCGTCAGGCTGTGGGCGAGCAGCTTGACCAGCGCGGTCTGCGCCCCGCCGGGCCCGGCAGTAAGGCCGACCTTTCTGTGCAGGCCTATCTGATCGTCGAGGACCGCCAGCAACAGGTCACCACCAATTACGGCGGCGCCTGGGGCGGGCCGTGGAATGGCTACTGGGGCGCGCCGATGTACAACGAAACGCGCAGCATCTCTTACAAAGTGGCGACGCTGCAGATTGATTTGCTCGACGGCAGGGACGGCAAGTTGGTGTGGCGTGGCAGTGATGAGCAGATCATGGCCAGTTCGCCGAACCCGCAGGACCGCAGCAATGCCATCCGCAGCACGGTGGCGAAGATCCTCGCCAATTATCCGCCGCGCTGATGTTGGGGAAAGGGACCTGCTCCGGTGACGGCCTTCCGGCCTCCTCGGTCATAATGTGGGAGGGGGCTTGCTCCCGATGGCGACCTCTGGGCCGACCAGGATGCTGGGGCAGATCGAGTACATATCCATTCCTGCGGTAACGGCGGCTAACCCGGCGTCCTGCCGGGTTACCCACGGATTCAAGCCTGCGTTCGGCCAGCGTGGTTTAACGGGGCGCCTGAGATCAAAAGCCAGATCAAGGTCAAGATCAGGATCAAGAGCGGCTCGCTTCGCATCGTGGTTACGTTTGGGCGCTGCAGCGTTGTGTGATATCTATGCCTGATGGCAGCCTGCCAGCAGGTTGGATCAGGCCGAATGCTGCGCTACGTCGCAAAGCCAGCGGCGCAGCAACTGGGCTGCCTCACCTAGCACCACATCCTTGGCCTGCACCAAATAATAGCCCTTGCCAGTCTTCAGTACAGCGTCAAAGACCGGTACGAGAAGGCCTCGTTGTACGTCTTCTTCCACCAGCCATGGGCTGGTGAGCACTAAACCCTGATTGCGGCGCGCCGCGTCGATGGCCAGCTCAGACTGATCGAATTTGAGGCTGCTGGAGAAGCTATCAGGGGAGATACCGACCGATGATAGCCATTGAGACCAGTGAGCATGGGACGTCGTATAGAGCAAGGTTGCTCCCGGCAAACAATCAAGGCTGTGCAACTGGAGCCGTTCGCGGTAAGCCGGGCTGGAATAGACCCTCACCTCGTCCGGCAAGAGCAGTTCTGCGTCCACATCACTGCCATATCCATCGAAATGCCGCACCGCCAGGTCGCAGGTAGCGTCATTGAAATCCACGGTATCGGTGGAGGCGCTCAGGTGCAGTTGCACCTCTGGATGACGCTCCGTGAACAATGGCATTCGCTTGGCGAACCAGGAACTGGCGAACGCCGGCGGCAGGCTTAACCGTACCTGCCTGTCTCGAAGACCCCGGACGGCCAGGTTGGCGGTCTCCAGCTGGCGAAGAGCTGGCTTTACCTGCTCCCAGTAGCTCAGCGCTTGAGCCGTTGGCTGCAGCCTGCGCACACTGCGTACAAACAGGGGCGTTCCCAGCCAGTCTTCCAGCTTGCGGATCTGTTGCCCTACCGCTCCCGGCGTAACGAACAGTTGGCTTGCAGCAAGGCTGACACTGCCGGTGCGCATGACCGCGTCAAAGCAAGCGATGGCCCTGAGGGGCGTATCAGCTCTCATGGCGTAGTTTTTCTCTCTTATAGACTGAAAACACATGATTTGTAGCGGCTTTCGTACTTTCCCACAATCGAATTCCACCACAGCGCACAACGAATCCTGTTGCAGCTGCTGATGGGGCAACGGGTGGTCGGCTGTCTGGCAGGCCAAGTGAGGAATAAATGGTTGTCTCTATCAATGATAAAAGGTGCCAATAAGTGAGGAAGTCAGTAGATGGCGCTGCCACGGCGATCATGGTGCTGCTGTGTCTTATTTGGGGTGCCCAGCAGGTGGCAATGAAGGCCGTTGCTGGTGACATAGCACCTGTGATGCAAGTCGCTGTTCGTTCCGGAGTCGCTGCAGCCCTGGTCTGGCTAATCGGAAAATGGGTCATGCGGGAGGTGTGGTTGACAGGCGTCTGGTACCGCTCCGGAATGGTCGTGGCTGTTCTGTTCGCGGGTGAATTTCTGTTCATCGCGCAAGGGTTACGCTGGACTAGTGCTTCGCATATGGCGGTTTTTCTCTATACGGCTCCCTTGTTCGCCGCCATTGGTCTGCACCTGCGTTTGCCGGAGGAGCGTCTTGGCGCGATTCAGTGGTTGGGTATGTCTCTGGCGTTCGCAGGGATTGTCATCACCTTTCTCATGCCGCGCGCTGGGTCAGCCATTCAAACCACCAACGCCAACAGTCTCCTGGGTGACCTGCTGGGCTTGTGCGCGGGCGCTACGTGGGGATTTACGACGGTAGCGGTGCGTACCAGTCGCCTGAGTGAAGCTCCCGCAACCCAGACCCTGTTTTACCAACTGGCAGGTGCCTTTTTCCTTCTGCTGCCGTTGAGCCTGCTAGCGGGCCAAAGCTCAATGACCTTTTCAAACGGTGCAGTGGCCAGCCTGGTGTTCCAGACATTAATCGTGTCAGTAGCAAGCTACTTGATCTGGTTCTGGATGCTTCGTCGCTACCTCGCGGCTCGCCTTGGAGTGCTGGCCTTCATGAGTCCGCTGTTTGGCGTACTGATGGGTTATCTGTGGCTCGCAGAGCAGACGAGCTTCGGATTTTTGCTGGGCGCAAGCCTGACGATTGTCGGCCTGCTCGTGGTGAACCTCAGCAAAGCGGTGGGACAGACTCGGGGCGACAGTTACCCAACATCCAAAAATCCCAAGGAGAAGATGCAGTCATGAAAACGTTAATCGTGTTGGCGCACCCGGAACCACGCTCTTTCAACGCTGCTTTAAAGAACGAAGCTGTCAAAACGCTGCGCGAACTCGGTCACCAGGTTCAGGTGAGCGATCTCTACGCGATGAATTGGAAGGCTGAGCTGGGTATCGATGACTTCCCCGATAATCGCGCCGATCCTGACTATCTCGATCTTTCCCGCGAGCAAGAACATGCGGTTGCAAACGATTCCCACACCGACGACGTCAAGGCTGAGCAATCGAAGGTCATGTGGGCTGACCTGGTGATTTTTCAGTTTCCTGTGTGGTGGTTTTCGATGCCCGCCATTCTCAAGGGCTGGGTAGACCGGGTGTTGAGCCGGGGGTTCGCATACTCATCAGGGCACAAGTATGGATCGGGACTCCTCAAGGGAAAGAAGGCCATGCTTTGTCTCACCACGGGCACCGCAAGCAGTCTTTACACACCTGCGGGCATTGATGGCGACTTGCATCACATACTCTGGCCTATCCATAACGGCATTCTGGCCTATACCGGATTCACCGTGCTTCCCCCGTTTGCTGCATGGGCGCCGGCGCAGCTCAGCGCTGACGAACGTCAGCACTATCTGAATTCATATGCCGACTACTTGCGCAACCTGGAAGCGGTGCAGCCGCTGTTTTTTCACCCTCGTGAAGACTATGACGACAACCAGCAACTCAAACCCGGGATTGAGGCCCGCTCGGGTGTGCAGTGGAATCCCCGTGCACAACAACGTTTTGAACAGGCTGCATCCCGTTTTTCAGGGCATCCAAAGTCCACAACCTGACGTCGGCAGGAAGCGGCAGAAAAGCTGGCGGCGTGAGAACCGAAGAGAATGTCCGAAATGACTGCACCCGTTCAAACCCTCTTCCACATTGACCATTGCCAGCCGCCACTCTTGTCTACACTCATCCATACCCTCAGGAGAGTAAGCGCTCGGCGACTCGCCGGCACAGGAGTGCTCGATGTCTCCCCGATTTCATGGCAAGCAACGTGGCGCTATCGGCCTGATGGCCGTTGGTGTGTTGGCGCTGGTGCTGGCGTTTACCTTGCTGGCCGTGGACAGCGGGCGGCTTTACCTGGAGAAGCGCCGGCTGCAGGGAGTGGCGGACACGGCAGCGCTGGAAGCGGTCAGCCGCAACGGCACCTGTGCGGCGGGTTTGAGCGCGGCGGCGTATGCGGCGCAAAGCGTGGCACGCAATCACTTTGTCGTGGGTAACGGTAATACCCTGGTCACCCGCTGCGGTGCGGTAACCACTGCGGCTTCCGGCCGACGGGTGTTCGCTGCCAACCCGGCGCTGTCGTCAGCCATTGAGGTGGTGGTCGGCAAAACCGTCCCCACCAGCGTGGCCGGTGGCATCTGGTCGATGATGTCGGGTAACTCGGTCAGCCTCGATACCCGATTGAGCGCGACGGCAGTGGCGGCCAAACCCACCCCGCCGATCGCGCAGTTGAGCATCAGGAGCACGTTGGTCAACGTTGATACCGCCAGTGCCAGCATGCTGAACGCGGTGTTCAGCGGGCTGCTCGGTGGTGGGGTCAATGTTTCTGTGCTCGGCTGGAACGGCCTGCTCAACAGCGATATCAATATGCTCAGTTACCTTGATCAATTGGCCGTCGACCTGCATGTCACCGCCGGCGACTACACCCAACTGTTAAGCACCACGGTGAGCGCCTCGCAATTGGTTCAGGCGGCAATCACCGTGCTGGGCAGCGACCCGTTGACGCTGGATGCAGTCACCGCGCTGGGCGCTATCAAAGGGGCGACGATCAACAATCCATTGCCGCTCACACTGGGCAAAATCCTGCAATTGCAGACGGGCATCACCGCCGCCGCGCTCAATGCCGATCTGCAACTCTTTCAACTGGTTCAAGGCGTGGTGCAACTGGCCGGCAACCAGAGCGCGGCGGCGGTGACACTGCCCGTGAGCCTGTTGGGTCTGGCCAATATCACCACTCAGATCAAAGTCATGGAGCCGCCGCAGTTATCGGCCATCGGCAATCCGATGCTGGCGGCGGCTAACCCGTTGGGCCCGAATAAAATTTATGTGCGCACCGCCCAACTGCGCACGCAGATAACCGTGAGTTTGCCGGTGCTCGGCAGCCTGTCCGGCTTGACCACGGCGGTGAATGACCTGGTGGGGCCACTGACACCGGTCATCAGCAGCCTGTTGAGCTTGAACCTGGTGACCACCATCAACTCGACGCTTTGCCTGTTGGGCGCCGGTTGCCAACAGTTGGACGTGCTGGCACTGCCGGGCAACCTGCCGCTGCAGATCGTGCTGGATGCCGGCGGCGCCAGCAGCTATGTCACCGCCTATAGCTGCCCGGCGGGAGGCGCGGGCACCAAGAGCTTGACGGCCTACACCACCACCTCGGCGGCATCGCTGAACGTGGGTAATATCACCAATGCGTTTTCCTCTACACAGCCGATGACCGTGGCGCCGTTGGCCCTGATCGATTTCGGTATCAAGACGTGCCATAAGATCCTCGGCATCGGCAGTTGCGGACCTCGCATTCCGTTTGCGGGGGGCGGCGTCGGGATCAAGGTGCAAAGCCCGATCGTGGGCAGCAACAGTAACCAGAACCTGGTGTTTTCCAGCACCACGCCATTTGCCATGCCCGCTGATGTAGGGCTTGCCCCCAGCTATCAAACGGCCACGCCAGCCACCAACGTGGTGAGCGGCCTTTCCGCCGCCCTCAATGGCGTCGGCATTACCGCTTATCAACCGGTAGGGAGCAACCCCTTGGGGGGCGTGATCGCAAGCACGGTGTCGCTGCTCAGCGGCGTCAGCGCGCTCCTCACGCCAGTGTTGAATAACGCCCTGGGCCCGTTGCTCAATCCGATCCTCAACAACCTGTTGAGCAGCTTGGGCATCAACCTGGCGAGCGTGACTGTGGGCGCCAACCTGAGCTGCGGCCAGGCCGGCGAGGCGTATCTGGTGATTTAAGCGTCGGTGGCCCTGGGCAGTTCCACGCAGAACCGCGCGCCGTGTTCGCCGTTGCTGACGCTGAGGCGTCCGCCCATGTTTTCAACGATGCCATAGCTGACCGACAGGCCCAGCCCGGTGCCCACGCCAATCGGCTTGGTGGTGAAGAACGGCTCGAAGATGCGCTCCAGCAAACGCGGGTCAATGCCGCCGCCGTTATCTTCGACCCAGATGCGCACGTGGCGGCTGTCGTGTTCGGTCTGTACGGCGATCCATGGGCGCAGGTCCGGTTGTTTTTCCTTCAAGCCCAACAGCGCATCGCGGGCATTGACCATCAGGTTGATCAGCACTTGCTCCAGCTGGTCGGCGTAGCCTGTGACCTGCACCGCAATATCCGCCTGGGTCAGTTTGATCTCCACGCCTTTGCCGCGCAGGCCTTCGCTGAGCAGTGACAGGGTGCCTTCCACCGCCTGCGCCGGGTCGAAGGGCTGCTGCTCGACTTCCGAGCGGCGGCCGAATACGCGCATGTGGTCCACCACCCGCGCCGCGCGTTGTACCTGCGCGTCAATGCGCTGGAGTTTCTCGGTCAGGTAGTCGATCTGCACGTCGCCATTGCCCAGGCGCTTGAGTACGTTGACGATGGCCATGCGCATCACGTTCAGCGGCTGGTTGATCTCATGGGCCAGGCCGGTGGCCATTTCGCCGAGGGTGGCCATTTTCGCGCTTTGCGTCAGTTGCTGCTGGGAGCGCCGCACTTCGGTGTTGTCGCGGCCCACGGCCTGCACTTCGAGCAGATTGCCGTGCTCGTCGAACACACCACGGTCCGACCACACCCACCAGGCGTGCTCGCGCCCCGGCAGTTGCAGGCTGATCTCCGCGGTGCTCACGGGAAACTCCGGCGTCAGTTGCTCGATGCGCTGCACAAACGCCGCGCGTTGCTCGGCCGATAACCAGTGCCCCAGGTTCAGCCCCGGCAATTGGCCGGGCAGGCACTCCAGGTAGTTGGCCAGGGGGGTGTTGCCAAAGGTCAGGGTCAGGTCCGGACGGTAGCGGCAGATCATCGCCGGGGAGTCTTCCACGAGGATGCGGTAGCGCTCCTCGCTGTCCTTGACCTGTTGCGCCGCCAGGGTGGCCTCGGTGACGTCCAGCCACAGGCCGACCGCCTCCACCGGCAGGCCGAGGTCGTCGCGCAGCAACTTGGCTTCGTCGAGCAGCCAGTGGTAGTCGCCGTGTTTATCCTGGACCCGGTAGCGGCTGCGCACACTGCCTTCGCGCAGCAGTTGGCGCGTACGCTGGAAGTACAGGTCGCGGTCATCCGGGTGGACCCATTGCACCAGGCTGTCGTGGCTGCATTCGGCGAGCGTGCGGCCCAGCAGCGGCAGCAGGCTGTCGCTGAAAAACACCGGCTGCAGGGCGCCTTTCACGTAGCGCTGCACATAGATCACCGCCGGCGAGCTGGCGATCAGGTTGTCCAGGCGGGCGTGGGCGGCGTCGGCTTGCAGTTGCTGGTTCTTGATGTCGCTGATGTCGAGCATGAAGCCAATCCAGCGGCGCTGCTCACCGGCGCCCAGAACCTGGCCCTGCACGCGGTACCAGGTGGGTGGCTGGTCGCTGTCGCCACGGTTCAGGCGCACGCTGGCGAGCAAGGGTTTGCCGAGGGTCTGCAAGTCGCGCAGGCGGCTGTGCAGTTCCTGGCGATCGGCGGGGTGGATGAGGTTCAGCCAGGTTTCCAGGATTAGGCGGGCAGGGCTTTCTTCGCAGCCCAGGTTGCGCATCAATTGCGCCGCGAGCTGGATCTCGCTGTTGGCGGGCAGCAATTCCCACCAGCCGGTGCCCAGCAAGCCCTGCAGGGCTTCCTGGCGTTCCAGTTGCAGATGGTGGTGCTGTTCACGCAGACGGCTGAGCAGCGGGGCGGCGAGGGCGGCGGCGAGGTTCAGCCAGTCGCGCTCGCGTGTGTCGGCTTCACCGCTGAAGGCTGCGCACAGCAGCCACGCGGCGACGCCCTGGCCATCGCGGTAGGGCACCAGGAAACCGTCGGCATTGCCGAACACGCTGTGCAAGCGCGGGTGTTCACCGCGACCGTAGAGGGTTTGCAGGCTCAAGGGGGCGGTGCCTTCGAGGCCGTCCAGGCACGTCCCGAGGCGCTGCCCGGTGTGCCAGAACAGCGGCGCGTCATGGTAGGCGTACTGGCTGTAGATCACCCAGCCCTGGTCCTCTTGATCATGCAGCGCCAGGGCGATACACGGGATTCGCCAGCGCTGCGCCACGCTGCACAATTGTTCGTTGAATACATCGGGCAATCGGCTGAGGCTGCACACGCGCAATTGCTCGCTGACCTGGCTGGTCACATGCTGATTCTGTTCACGCTGCTCGGCCAATCGGCGGCCGTTGAGCAGATCGCCGATATCCACCGCGTGCAGCCGCCACCCAGAGTCGTGCGGCTCGAGGGTGCCACGAGTGTGCAGCACCTGCCCGTCGATGCCCTGGAAATCCAGGTCAAGGCTATGGCGCTGCCAGTCGGCGGGAACGCCCTCCACCGCCAGCGCGCTATGGGCGCGCAGCAAGGCGCGCAGCGGCGCCGCCTCGGCATGGGGCGCCAGCTGTGAGCGCAGTGTGCCGCTGATACCGAGCACCTGGCCTTGCGCATCCAGTTGCACCTGCAAACCGGCCGAAGGCGGCGCAGCAGGCGCGATCGCCAGCGCGCGGCCACGGCCAAGCAGACGCCCGAGCAGTTTGTCCCCCGAGGTCAAAACTGCAGGCTCGACTGGGCCTGCAGCGTCACCGGCAATCGCGGCACGCTGCCAATGCCGGGCAGCACAATGAAGGGCATTACCGCGTGCAGATTGGCAGACGGATAGTTGATCTGCACCGACAGCAGGCCACCCACGAAGGTGGTGTTGACGTGTGTCGCTGCATTGAAATTGAAGGCGCTGGGGATCCACCGCAGGCGGTCGGTGACTGCGCTTCTGGCGGTGGTTTGCACGGCGGTGCTGTAGCCCTGCATCGCCGGGTCGAGCCCTACACTAAGGCGCACCGCTTCGGCGGTAGCCTGGTTGAACGACTGCAGTAACAGCAGCGGCAGGCTATAGCTGACCATGCCATAGAACACCGCGAAAAAAATCACGAAGACGGCCACGAACTCGATCGCGGCCGTGCCTTTCTGCTGGTGGGGGAGGCTAGTTTTCATCACCGCGTCTACCCTGACGGCTACTACTTGATATCAGCATAGAATCAATCGGCGAAAAGGCAGGTTTTTTACGTGATCCAGAGTGTGGTGGTGCTGTTGTGGTTGATGGTGTGTGCCGTGCAGGACACGCGGCAGCGATTGCTCGCCAACCGTCTGACGCTGGGGGTTGCGTTGCTGGCGGGGATCTACCTGTTCTGGACCGGCAGCACCTGGCTCGGTGCCTCAGTCGGCCAGGGCCTGTGGGCGTTTGTCCTGGCGCTGCTGTTGACCTTGCCGGGTTACGCCCTGAGCCGTCTCGGCGCCGGGGATGTGAAGCTGCTCGCGGCCTTGGCATTGGTGTCGGATGCCGAGTATGTATTGGGCGCGTTTATTGGCGCTGCCGGGGCGAGTGTGCTCTGGCTTTTGCTGGCGCCAAAGCTCTGGCCGCTTATGAGTCAAAGGCTTACAGATTGCCTCGGGCACCTGGCAGCCGAACCGTCAAAAAAACTGCCGTTTGCCCCCTTCCTGCTGGTGGGATTTGCCCTTGTGTGGTTCTGGGCCCGTTGAGCGTCGCAGGGGTTTGACGCTATGTACAGAGTCGGGAAGTACGTCTACGTTTACTAAAGCGTTGTACAGGAATTTTCGTGGTTAAGGATGGTTCAATCTTTGGCTTGCCAGGCATGGAGTAGCGCGTGAACAAGCTTACCTCTGCGGTAAAAGTGCTCGTGGTCGACGATCAGCCGCTGATCGTGGAAGAGCTGTGTGAATTTCTTGAAAGCAGCGGGTTCCGTTGTGTCCCCTGTGAGTCGAGTGAGCAAGCCTTGCAGCGCTTTGGCGAAGACAGCGACATCGGCCTGGTGTTGTGTGATCTGCATATGCCGGACATGGACGGCATCGAGTTGGTCCAGGCTCTGCAAAAGATTGCCGGCAGGCAGCGGGTGTTTGAGTCGATCATGCTGACCGGGCGCGCCGACAAACAGGACGTAATCAAGGCCCTGCGCGCCGGGATTGCGGACTACTACCAGAAGCCGATCAATCTGGATGAATTGCTCGAAGGCGTGCAGCGCCAGGAAGCGGCGTTGCAAGAGCGCAGGAAAGACCTGCAACTGGGCAACCTGAACCAGAAGCTGCAATTTCTCTCCGAAACCATCAACGACCTGTACCAGGACCTCGATAAAGTGCGCCGCAGTCCGGCTGGCCCGGACGGTGAAGAGGCCTCGACGCAAGATACGGGCCCGGTCGAAATCCCCGCGATTTTCAACCAGCTGTCACCGCGCCAGTGGGACGTGGCCAGGCTGGTCGGAAAGGGCCAGACCAACTATCAGATCGCCTGCGAACTGGGCATCACCGAGAACACCGTCAAACTGTATGTGTCACAGGTGCTGCGGCTGACGCATATGCACAACCGCACGCAGTTGGCCTTGGCGTTGTCGCCTACCAACTCGGCGATGCGCCAGCGGGTGACGGCGCACTGAAAAACGACGGTCGATGATGATGTAGGAGCGAGCTTGCTCGCGAAAAACTCACAGGCGCCGCGTTCATTCAGAAAGCACGCGTTATCGTTGACGTTTTTCGCGAGCAAGCTCGCTCCTGCATTGCTCAGTTGCCGCCCTCCGTTTCGCCGCCGATTTTCTGCTCGAAGAACTCCGGAATCTCATGCTTGAAGCTTTCCAGCCAGCGCTGCGCGGCCAGGTCGCGTTCGGTGGCGGAGGCTGCCTGTGGCGTGGTTGATGCCGCTTGGCCACTGACCTGCAACGCCAGCCAGTTTTCCGTGGCGGCCTGCTGCGGGGAAGAGGGGCCAGGCTCGATGGCCATGACGCTGAGGGGCAGGGCCAGCGCGGCCAGGCTGGCGAGACAGGGCAGTTTCATCGTCAATTCCTCGGGTTGCTGTTGGCTTCAGTGACCGTGGCGATCTGCCGCTTGGCCTTGACGGCCGGGGCGCTTGAGGCCTTGAGTTTCTCGGCGCGGGCCTGGGCCTGGGTGACTTGTTCGGGGTCCAGGCCTGTCTGGCTGACCACCTGCGCGGCCTGCTTCCAGTTGTCTTGATAGATCAGCAGCGTCACCAGGTTGATGGCCGCCAGTGGGTCGCTCTGCTTGAGCTCCATGGCGGTCATGAATTCAAAACGGGCGTCTTCCAGGCGCAGTTGGTTGAGGTACACCACGCCCAGGTCATTGCGGATTTTCTCGTCGGTGGGCGCCAGTCGCGCCGCGCGCTGCAAATGGGCCATGGCCAGGCTGTTGTCGCCTTTGGCCACTGCCATTTGCCCCAGGCCGTGTTCGCCTTCGGCGGCCATGCAGGTGCCGAGCAGGCTGCGGTACAGGGGCTCGGCGCTGCGCCCGAGCAAGCGATACGCCTTGGCCTGGCGCAGGCGCACCTGGGGCAAACTGGCCGGCAGGGTGTGCAGGTTGGCCAGGCTGGCGTGCAGTTTGCCGTCGTTGGCCATTTCATCGGCCAGGTTCAACGACAGCGTCTGTTCGGCGTCGGGCTTGGGGCAACTGCCGGGGGCCGTCAGGGCGCTCCAGGGGGTTTGGCCATACGTGGCGCAACCACCGAGCAGCAACAGGCTCAAACCGGCGATCAAGGCTTTCATCGAGCATTCCTCATAAGTTACTCAAGGCCCGGGTGATGCCGATGAATGCCGGCCCCCCGAGCACGATCAGCAAGGCGGGAAACAGAAACACCATCATCACCACCGACATCTTCGCCGACATCTTCGACACAAATTCCTGGATGCGGGTCAGGCGTCGGTCGTCGAGCAATTGCTTGAGCGCCAGCAACGACTTCATCGCGCCGGCGCCCTGATGCACCAGTTGCTGGAGGATGATGCAGGTGTCGGTGAACTCATCCACGGCCAGCAGCCTGGCGGTCTTGCCCAGCTCTTCACTGAGCTCAAGGCCGGAGTCGACCCGGTTCAGGATCAGCCGCAATTCATGGGTCAGCGCCGGCAGCAGGCGTTGCGCGTCGATGCTCAATACACGCAGCGCCTGTTCGACCGCCATGCCCGATTCGAACAGGATGCGCAGCAGTGGAATGAACGTCGAGACTTCCTGGGAGATGCGCTGCTGACGGGTCTTGGCCAAGTTGGCCAGGATGCGCTTGGGCAACAGGTAGCCGATGCCGAGCGCGATCAGGGGCACCAGCCACGGCGAATCACCCTTGGGCACCAGCACCTGCTGAGTGATCAGGGTCACGATCAACAGCAGCACCGGCGTGCCGATCTGGAAGGCAGCGAACATCGAGCGTTGGCTGGCTTTGCGCCAACCCACGCGGTTGAGCAGCGTCTGGGTTTCGTTGTCCAGGCTGACCGAACGTTGCGCGAGCGGGCTGTTGCCCAACTGCCGCATCATCGCACCGAGGCGGTGTTCGCGGCCCATCCGGCCTTGCAGGCGCTGGGCAACCAGGCGCTGACCACGCCGATGTCTGATCAGGTTGGCCAGCACCAGCACCAGGGCGGCCAGAAACAACATGGCGCTGATCAGCAACGAAATGGCCATCTCACACGCTCCGCAACATGCGCCACAGGGTGAAGCAACCGAGCACCTGCATGGTCAGGGCGACGAATAAAAGCAGGCGACCGGTGCCGTCGTTCCACATGGTCATCAGGTAGGCCGGGTTGACCGCCAGGAAATAGCCCACCATCGAGATGGGCAACGCGGTGAGCACGTAGGCGGTCACCCGGGTTTCGCCGGTCAGGGCGCGAAGCTGGCGCGCGGCTTGCTCGCGCTCGCGGATCATCTTGATCAGGTTTTCCAACAGCTCGCTGGCATTGCCGCCGTAGCGGTGATTGACCTTCAAGCCCAGGGCGAACAGACGGAACTCGTCGCGTTCGTAGAATTCGGCGAAATCGTGGGCGGACTCCGGCAGGCTGACGCCCAGTTGCACGTTGCGCCGGACTCGGCCCATGGCTTTTTTCAGCGGGTCTTCGGTCACTTCGATACCGCCCAGCACTGCGTCGGCCAGGGTGCGTCCGGCCTTGAGGCTGCGCACGGTGTGGTCAAGCAACTGCGGCAATTGTTCGATCATGCGCTTGATCCGGCGTTGATAACGCCAGGCGATGTACAGGCGCAGCAGCACGGGAGGCAACATCAGCATCACCAGCAGGCCGAGCCAGCCGGCGAGCATCAACCCCAGCACCGCGCCCAGGCCCCAGGCGGTCAGCCACAGCCCCAGGCTGTCACTGGGTTTGCCCAGGCCGGCGCGCAGGAACATGCGTTCCACGCCGCTCCAGGACACGCTTTCTTCGACGAGCTGCGGCTGGCCTTCGGCGAGGCGGTCCAGTACGCGTTCGGTCCGGGCGCGGCGTACGCCGTTCTGGAATGAGCAGATCGACAGGCCGATAAGCATCACGCAGATGAGTAGCAGGATGGCCCCTGTCATGCTCGATTCCTCTCCAGGGCTAGACCGCTTCGCGGCGCAGCTTTTCGCCAGCCGGGTTGAGCGCCTCGCGCACGAAGCCGAAGCCGGTACGCCGGTCATGGCGAAACAGGGTGTTGGTCACGTACACGTCTTCGCGGATGCCCACCACCTCGACCACTTCGCTGACGCAACGACGACCGTCCGGCAGGCGGGTCAATTGGACCACCACATCCAATGCCGCGCAGATCATCTGGCGCAGGGTCTTTTCCGCGACCACGCGACCGGTCAGGCCCACCAGGGTTTCCAGGCGCAGCAGGGCATCGGCGGCATTGTTGGCGTGCACGGTGCTCATGGAACCGTCGTGGCCGGTGTTCATCGCGGTGAGGACATCGAGCACTTCCACGCCGCGAATTTCGCCCAGGATGATGCGGTCGGGGCGCATGCGCAGGGCGTTGCGGATCAGGTCGCTGGCCTTGACCTCGCCATGGCCCTCGGCATTGGGCGGACGGGTTTCCAGGCGCACCACGTGGGGATGGCCCAGTTGCAATTCGGCTACGTCCTCGATGGTGACGAGGCGTTCATGGGGGTTGATCAACTGGCTGAGAATATTCAGCAGCGTGGTTTTGCCGGTGCCGGTCCCGCCGCTGATGAGGATATTGCAGCGCTTGCCCACGGCCTCCTGGAAGAAGTCGAAAATGTTCTGGTCAATGGTCTGCATGGCCACCAGGTCGCTGCTTTTGAGCATGTCCTTGCGAAATTTTCGAATCGACAGGCACGGCCCGTCCAGGGCAATCGGCGGGATGATCGCATTGACCCGGCTACCATCGGGCATGCGTGCGTCGACCATCGGCGACGACTCATCCAGGCGCCGCCCCAGCGGCGCGAGGATGCGTTGCATGACACGTTCCACATGGTGCGCGTCGATAAAGCGCAGGTCGCTCTGGTGCAGCAGACCGTCACGCTCGATAAACACCCGGTGCGGGCCATTGACCAGGATTTCGGTGACGCAGGGGTCGCGCAACAGCACTTCCAGCGGGCCGAAACCGGTCAGTTCGTCGACGATTTCTTCGGCCAGGCGCTCCATCTCGTAGCGCGAGATCGCCAGGTGCATGCGGTTGATGTACTCGGCGACTTTGTCGATGACAAATTGCGCCAGGGATTGGCGCGAGCCTTCCAGCAGGTTTTTCCCCGACTCTTCGATGGCATCGATGATGTAGCGGTGCAGCACCAGTTTCAGGCCGTCGTGGTCGGTGGTGCCACCCAGGCCCCGTGCGGGGGCGCCGAAGAGTTTTTCGCTGGTCATTTATCGGCTCCCAACAAGCGATCCAGCCAGCGGCTGGGTGATTTCCGGTTGGCGTCTTGCGAACGTTTCGCCAAGCGCTCGCCCAGGGTTTTGAGCGCCTGAGTCAGGGCTTCGCGCGGTGTCAAGGCAAACAGGGTCTGCCCCTGGTTCTTGGCGTTCAGCCGGACCTCCGGGCTCAGTGGCAACACGGCAATCACTTCCAGGCCGAAGCTTTTGCTCAAGGCTTCGGCGTGCGGCGCACAGCTTTTGATGTAGCGATCAATCAGCAGTCCGGCATGGTCGAGCTTCATGCCTTTCTCGCGCCACAGATTCAGTACGGCGAGGTTGCGCCGGCAGTCCAGTACGCTCTGATCGGTGTACCACAGCAGTTTGTCGCAATGGCTGACAAAGGTGCGCAGGGCCTCGCTGTCCGGCTGGCCGGCAAGGTTCACCACAATGTGCTGGAAGTGATGGCGCAGCGCACTGAGCAGCATGTAGAGCTCGGCGGCGCTGGTGCGCTCCAGGGGCTCGTCGTTGGGCGCATAGGCGAGAATGCGCAGGCCGCCTTCGGCCGAGGTAAAGGCGCTGTTGATCAGGGTGGTGTCCAGTCGCCTCAGGTGGCGCAAGGCATCGCCGAAGTTGAACGAGCTTTCCAGGCCCAGCAGCGCCAGGCTGTCACCGCGTGGCAGGCCCAGGTCGAGCAACAACGTCTGCTGGCCGCTCTTTTGCACCACCAATGCCAAGTGGCTGGTGAGCAGTGCGCCGTCGGAAATGCTCTGGGTGCCGTAGAGCACCGAGAGGCCCCCCAGTTGCGTGTTGGTTGCGACCGGGGGCAGGCGCTTGCTCAGGCGGCGTACAAGGCCTGCGACTTCGCTGGAACGCGAGCCGTAGGCGACGAAGTCCCGCGCCCCGGCGCGCATGGCATTGAGCACCAACTGGTTGTCCATGCCGTCCCCGAGGGCGACGATGGCCAGCATCGGCTTGGCTTCCAGCGCGCCCTCGATCAGCGCGCTCTGGGCCACCAGGTGCTCGCGGTCAAGGCCGATGAAGACCAGGTTGGCGAAGGTTACATCGACCAGGGCGAGCAATTCATCGAGGGTGCCGCTGCCGGCGCTGACCACTTGGCCAAGGGGCGCCAGCGCGCCCTGCAGCCACTCCAGGTCGGTGGTGTTGCGGGTGATTGCCAGGAACGTCTGGCTCAGGTTATCGCTCATTGAGACAACCCGTTGAGACGGTCGAAATTGCCGTTTTCCAGGAAGAACAGGCGGTACCAGTTCGGGTCGTAGTTGCGCATTTTCTCACCGGGCAACGACGGCAGCCGGGCATTGGCCGCCAGCGGTTGCACCAGGTGCGGCGTGACGATCATCAGCAGCTCCTTGTCTTCGCGCCTGACCGAAGAATCGCGAAAGAACGCCCCCAGGATCGGGATGTCACCCAGGCCGGGAAACTTGCCGATGTTGGTGGTGGTGTTGCTGCTTATCAGGCCGCTGATCACAAAGCTTTCGCCGTCGGCCAGGGACACGCTGGTATCGGTACGACGGATGGTCAGGGCCGGCACGCGGATATTTTCGATGACCACGGCGTTGGTGTAATCCAGCTCGCTGACCTCCGGCGCCACCTTGAGGGAAATGCGATTTCGGTCGACCACGGTCGGGGTGAGGGTCAGACGGATGCCGAACTCCTTGTATTCAATCGAGATGCTATCGCTGCCGCTGCTCGGCACCGGCACCGGTATTTCCCCACCGGCGAGAAAGGTTGCGCTTTGCCCGCTCATGGCAACCAGGCTTGGCCGGGCAAGGGTGTAGGCGAAGCCGCTGCTTTCCAGGGCGTTGATCATCGCCGAGACGCGACCACCGCCAAAGCCGATATTGAAGGTGTCCGCGCTCACCGGCAGTTTGAAGGTGCTGGGTGTGGGGAACAGCAAGTTCGGGCTGCCCAGGAAAAAGTTGTTGCCGATGCCGAGGATCTTGGTGCTTGCCTCCTTGAGTTTGGTACGGCTGACTTCGACGAAGCGGATATCGGTCTGTACCTGGCTGGGCAGCAGCGGATCATCGGCCGGCGACAGCGACAGGCTGGTCAAGGCGGTGTTGGCCTTGCCCTTGACGAAGACCATGCTCTGGCGTGGCGTGGTCGAGCAGGCGGTCCAGACCATCAGGCTGGTGGTGCCCGAGCCGACGCCGGTGAGCAGGAAGGCCCGGTCGCCATTGAGATGAACGTCGGCGATTTTCGGATCGCCAATGGCCAGGCGCGTGATCGCTACCGGCGATTGCAATTGCTGTTGCAGGCCCTCGCCGACCGACAACGCGGCGGGCAGTTGTCCAAGGCTGGCGCAATTGCCGGGAGCGGCCACGGCCAGGCTCATGGACAGCTGCGACAGCAACAGGGCACAGGCGATTTTTCGCGTGAACACCGGTATGAAACGTCGGTTCATGCACAGCATCCTTGTTCAGTCGGGTGTTTGTTGGGTTGCTTGAATGCCACGGATCACCTCGACACCGGCCCGGCGTGGGGCGCTGCTCTGGGCCACTTTCCTGGGGGCCTGGGCGAAGGCCAGTTGCGTGAACTGATAAAGGTCGCGGTTAGCGTTCTGCAGGTTGCCCGGCGCATCGCCTTCGCCGGCCCAGTAGCGGCTCAGCAAGTGTTCGTCGGCGCTGCGCACGGCCAGGCGCAAGGTGCCGGCCTGGGTGGCCAGCATCAACCGGCTCAACAGCTGTTCGGGCACGGCCAGCACCACTGTGCGCGAGGGGGCCTGGCGTTGGGCTTTCTGTTCGGCGCTGAGCGCGGGAGGTGAGGCGGGGGTGCCGTCGTTGGTCAGGCCCATCTGGTCGCCGACACTGAGCAGGCGCATGGCGGGGATCACTACTTGGGCCGATTGTTCAAGGTTGGCGGCGTCCTGGCGCAGGTACAGCAGCGCGTCCACATAGTCGCCAGGGCTCAATTGACCGGCGGCGCCAATCACTTCATCGACGGCGACCGCCAGGGCGCGTTCATCCGCACGGATCATGCGCGCCAGCGGCCCGCCGGGGGTGAAGCTGTCATCGTTCAGCCAACTGCCGGCGCTGAGTGCGCGCCACGGTGTACGGCCGATGGCCTGGTCGACACTGCTCATGCTGCCGGCCGGTGCCGTGCGCAGTTTTTCGATGCTCAGATCAGCCGCAACCAGGGGGACGAAGGGGGGCACATCGTGGGCCAGTACGACTACCGACTGACGGGTCTGGTCCTCCACCACGGCGACGGCCTGTTCCACGGGAGCAGCCGCTGGTGGCGGTGGCGGCGCCGGAGCGGGCTCACGGCTGAGGACCAATCCCCAGTAACCGGCAAACAGCGCACCGACCAGTAACACACCGGCCAGTACCATGCTCAGACGCGTGTTCATGACGGCTCTCCTTTTCCTGTTGCACGACGGCCCGCATATCCAACAGGCAAATTTCGCAACTTGGCAGCGATGAACGGTGACTAACTATTTCGCTATTTGACGGTAGTTCAGCTAGGACGAAATGCCATTACTGGCAGAAAGATTTCTTCAGGATGTAGGGCGATTCCTTTGAAAACACCTGTTTAAGAGGTCAGAAATGCACCTATTACTTTATGACTAATCAGTTCTTACAGTTGTGAAGGCGGGCTTTGTTGACAATGCTGAAGTGGCACATCGCGATTACCGTGCGGTACCAGAATTAAGGCGCCAATCGCCTGAGGAGAAGTGTTATGGTCCTTGCTCTGCTGATGAAGCTTTACGTTCAACTCCAATTGTTGTTTCATCGTAAAGACGGCGCGACAGCAATCGAATACCTCATACTTGTGGCGATTGTAGCGCTGGTGATACTCGCCGCCGGGACAACGCTGGGGCCACAGATCACTGCCTTCTTTACCAGGATCGGTACAGCAATTACTCCGTGAGTTCCCGTTGTTGATTGGTCAGGTCGTGCCCATGAATGCTGCTGTATCTCCCCGCCAGCAAATACTGTTGGTGGACGACGAAGAAGATGCCCTCGTTGAACTGGCGGAGTCGCTGGAGAACGAGGGCTTCGTTTGCTTTACCGCCACCTCCGTGACGTTCGCCCTGCAGGAGCTCACCCTGCACCCCGATATCGCCCTGGTCATCACCGACCTGCGCATGCCCGAGGAAAGCGGTATCTCCTTGATCAAACGCCTGCGCGAGCACACCTCGCGTTCCCACCTGCCGGTTATCGTGATGTCCGGCCATGCCGAGATGGACGACGTCAGCGATATGCTGCGCCTGCAGGTACTGGACTTGTTTCGCAAGCCCATCTATCTGGTGCGGCTGATCGATACGCTCAACAGTTTGTTTCCCCTGACAGCAGCTACAAGCTTCAAGCCTTAAGCGGCAAGTGGGTTTCCCGTATTCCCGCTTGCAGCTCAAGGCTTGGAGCTTGAGGCTCTCGTCAGAGCTGATAACTGAAGCTCAGCGTATACCGCGCACGTCGGTTGAAGCTGTCCAAAGCGATGTCCGACATCGGCTTGGCGGCTTCCAGGGCGATGTTGTAGTAATTGTTATCGCCAAAGCGCAAACCCACTGCCGCCGAGGACATGTCGCTGGCCTTGACCGGCAGGTCGTTGAACCAGGTCTTGGCGCGGTCGAGCACCACATAGGGCTGCAGCACCTTCACCCAGTCGCCGGACCGGTTGAAGCTGTAGTTGACCTCGTACGCCACGCCCCATCCCTTGTCGCCCGAGCCTTGGTCGTCGGGGTAGCCACGGCCGAAGTTCTGCCCGCCAAACGTGGCGCGCTCGCTGTCGGGCAGGGTGTTGTCGCTCCAGTAGAGTGCACCTGAAAGCACGCCTTGCCAGTTGTCGAAGAACTTGTCGCTTTGTACGCCGGACAGGCGCAGGCGGAAGAAGTCGAGGTCCGGTTTGGCCACGTCCAGGTCACTGCGCGCCTTGGCGCCCAAACCGTCGATGCCTTGATACAGGCCGCCGGTGAGGATGCGCAGCTGTCGCGCGTCGGCCTTGCGCCAGTCGCCCTCGAACGCCAGGGCACGCAGGTTGGATTCGATATCGAAGCGCAGCGGGTAGCCCACCAGTTTATAGCGAGTGGTCTGGTCCACCGCGTACAGGCGCGTGCCCAGGGTGAGTGACTCGGTGGGCGAGGCAATGAAGGGGTGGCTCAGGCCGATGGAGTAGCGATCGATCGACTGATGGGGTTTGAGTTCGAAGCCGCCGTCCAGTTGCACACGGCTGTGGGGATCGGCGCGATAACGCTCCGCGGCGAGTGCCCATTGGGTGCCCTCGGCATTGATGAACTGGTTGTAGTCCACGCGGTAGTAATGCTCTTTGTCCTCGCCTGGCGGGAACAGGCCACTGAGGCTCAGCTGTTCGCCCAGGGAGGTTTGCGCATTGCTGGTGGCGCTGAGCAACGCTTGGGTGCCGCCACGGCTTTTCTGCACCAGGCTCATGCTGGTGGTGAAGGGTTTTCGGCTGGCCTGGATCTGCATGTGCGTGGCGCCATCGGTGGTGCCCGGCGGCGGCACTTGCGCCTGTACGGTGAGGCCGGGGATGCGGCTCATCAGGGTGGTGTAGCGCTCGAAGGTCTTGCGCGTGAGTGGGCGTTCGGCCAGGAGTTTTTGCGCCAGTTTGTCGACATAGACCGACACCGCACCGATGTCGCCGGTCTGCTGGTAATCCTTGATGTAGCCTTCCACCAGCACCACGCGGACCAGGCCGTTTTCGAAGGTCTGTTGCGGCAGGAACGCGTAGGACAACAGGTAGCCGTCCTGCTGGTAGCGACGGGTGATGCCCCGGGTGGCTTCGATCAATTGCGCAAGATTGGTCTCATGGCCAATCAGTGGTGCATAGACCTGGGCCGTCTCGGTGAGCGGATAGACCGTGCCACCTTCGATCTGCAATTTGCGGATGGTCACCCTGGTGTCCATCAACAGTGGCTGGCCGGCAGTGGGCGGCGCTACAGGCACCTGGGTGTGCGGCTTGGCCGGTCGATAGGCGTCGGCGGGCAGGTTGGGTACCGGCAAGGTGCGGATGGTGTCGTTGCTGTTGAGGAAGTTGGGAAGGGTCTCGGCCTGGGCGTAAGCACTGAGGGTCAGCAGGAACAACGGCGTGAACACGCGCATGGGACACTCCTTGGTCAACTGCGGCAGCCCATCAAAAAGACGAGAGACTGACTCCGTGTCTCTCGTCTCAACCAAGCGTAGGCGCCGCGGGGGAGACCGTCTAATCGGCCAGGTGCATTTTCTATCTGCCGGTCAGGCCGTTCACCAAACCGCCCAGGCCTCCGGTTGCTGCAGTGCCGCCGGTGCCGCCGTTGCCGCCTGTGACCAGGCCGCCCACTGAGCCTACCGTATTGCCCACGGCGGTTACGGTGGTGCCCAGGGTCGTGGTGACCGGGTTGGCGCTGGCTGTGCTCAGGTTAGTGCCCAGGCTGCTGACGGCGCCGCCGACTTGGGTCACCAGGCCATCGACCGGAGCGCCGACGCCGGTGGTGGTGCCGATGTTTTGCGTCAGTGTGGTGACGCCGGATGTCACTGGGTTCAAGGCTGCGCCGACATTGGTGGCCACGGTTGCGACCGGGGCGGTGGCGCCGGTGTTGGCGACACCCGTGCCACCCAGTACGCTGCCCACCGAGGCAATGGTGTTGCCCAATGCGCCGCCGGTCACACCGGCTGCACTGACGGTGCCGTTGGTGTTGCCGACGTTGAGGCCGGTGCCTGCGTTGTTCACCAGGCCACCTGCCAGCTCCGGTATACCGGGGGCTGCGGCGCCGCCGGTGGGCGCGACATAGCCGCCGGACGTGTCGAGCGTGCCGCCTACGCCCGTCAGCACGCTGGCGACGAGAGTGGTCACAGGGTTGCCTGTACCGCCGGTACTGGCGACCTGGGTGCCGAGGCCAGTGACGGCGGCGCCCACTTTGTCCACCAGGCCGTTGACAGGTGTACCCAGACCGGTCGCATTGCCGAGGTTGCCGGTGGTGTTTTCCGCCAGCGAAACCACCGGCACCAGTACTCTGCGGTTCAGGGTGCCGGTCACGGAGCCCAATGGACCGGTGGTGCTGGCGGTGCTGAGGGTATCGCCGAGCATGGTCACCGTAGTGCCCATGTTATCCACCACGCCACCGGCTGCGCCGCCCACGCCGCCTGTCAAACCGCCGACAACGGGGACACCGCCGAGGGTGGTCGACAGCGATCTGCCGGTGGTCGACAGGCCGCTGCCCAAATCGGACACGCCGTTGCCGACACCCGCGACAGTGATGCCCAGCGAGTTGCGGTTGGTGCCCAGGGAGCCCAGGCCATCGGTGACGCCCGTGCCAATGCGGGTGACGGCGGTGCCGGCCGAGGTGACCAGGCCGCCTGCCGTCGTGCCGACAATGGGGACACCGTTCAAGGTCGAACCGAGATCGCCCACCGCTGCGCCTACATTGCCCACCGTGGTGCCGAGGGTGCCGACGATTTGGCCAGTGACGAGCGGGGTGGCTGTCGAACCTGTTCCGCCGCCAGTGCCGTCGCCAGTGCCACCACCGGTGCCGCCGCCAGTGCCACCGCCTGTACCACCGCCAGTGCCACCGCCTGTACCGCCACCAGTGCCACCGCCTGTACCGCCGCCAGTACCACCGCCTGTACCGCCGCCGGTGCCACCACCAGTACCGCCACCGGTCCCACCGCCAGTGCCATCGCCTGTACCACCACCGGTACCGCCGCCAGTGCCACCACCGGCCCCACCGCCAGTGCCGTCGCCGGTGCCACCACCCGTACCGCCACCGGCACCTGCGCCGGCATCCGGCGATGACGCCGCCACGCTTGATTTGTGCCCGCCACCACCGCTGCTGCAGCCGCCGAGGCTCATTGCCAGAATCACCACCAGTGCGGTACTTGCTTTCCAGAACACCACTTGAGTTTTCATGATTGAGTTCCTTGCACCTGGTACAACCTTGGTTGTTTCAAACGTTCGCTGTTTCTTCGGCTAGCGATACGTTTGTCCGTGTGATTAATCACAGACCCGGGCCGGTTTTCTCGCAACGCTCAACTTGGTATTAACGATTTATATACATAAGGTTTTAGTCGGCTTAAGCGCTAATGCGAACGGTATAAAGTCGAGAAGTTCAGAGATTTTATTTCATATTATTCAATGAGTTAAGTAAAAAAAGCGGACCCTGTAGGGTCCGCTATAACTTAAGATGTATATATACAATTAAACAGTGCGCTTCAGGCAATCGGTTGCCACTTTCCGAGCATATGCTCAATAGCCCCTGCGCCGTTCAACACCCACTCGCCACTTGAACCGGCGCCACTGGTCATCAGTATCACTTCGCCGGGCAGGCGCACGGGTTTTTTGAATTCAACTTCAATGTCGACATTGGCGAGCGGCAGTTGCTCGCCCATCGCCGCCAGGGTGTGTGCCTTGTTCCACAGCCCGTGAGCGATGGCCTGGGGGAAGCCGAACAGCTTGGCCGTCGGTGCGCTGAGATGAATCGGGTTGTAATCGCCGGACACGCGGGCATAGCGTCGCCCGATATCGGCGGGGGCTTTCCAACGGGTCAGCTCGCTGAGGGGGGCGTGCACAGACAACCCATGATCCACGGTCTCGCCCGCAAGCTTCACACCACGGCATAACATTGTGCTTTCAGCTTCCCAGAGCAACCCCAGGGCGTCCTCGACCACGGTCATCACATCGAAGGTCGCGCCCTTGGCGTGGGGCTTGAGATTGCACGTATACACGCCGACGGTCAGCTCACTCACACCGCCCAGGGGCCGATGCACGCGAATGCGGTTGCTCAAGTGGATCAGCCCCAGCAACGGGAATGCAAAGGTCTTGTCGGTCAGCAGCTGCATCTGCAGGCCGAACGCCAGGATATGCGGATAGGTCGGCGGCAGCATCGGGCTGTCGGCAAACCCGCAGACCTTGCGGTACGCCGCGACAGCCTTGGGATCGACGTGCACCTGGCAACGCAAGCCATGTTCGGGCAGTGCGCTGCCGGTGATCTTGCGCTTGAGTGCCGCGCGCCAGTATAGCGGTGGTAGAAACGGTGTGCTGTCCACTGTCTGCCATTGCATAGTCACGCTCCCAGAAGACTTTGCCCGCACACTCGCAGTGCCTGGCCGCTGACGGCGCCCGACCCCGGCTGACTCAGCCAGGCCACGGCTTCGGCCACATCCTGCGGCACGCCGCCCTGGCCCAGCGAGCTCATGCGCCGGCCGGCCTCGCGCAGGGCGAACGGGATATGCGCGGTCATCTGGGTTTCGATAAAGCCGGGTGCGACGGCATTGATGCTGATCCCACGGGTTTTCAACAGCGGTGCCCATGCCTGGGCCAATCCGATCAGCCCGGCCTTGCTCGCGGCGTAGTTGGTTTGCCCGCGATTGCCGGCGACGCCACTGATGGAGGCCAGCAGCACCACGCGGGCATTGTCGTGCAGGGTGCCGCTGTCGAGCAGCGCCTGGGTCAGCACCTGCGGCGCATTGAGATTGACCGCCAGCACGGCGTCCCAGTATTCCGGGGTCATGTTGGCCAGGGTCTTGTCGCGAGTGATACCGGCGTTGTGCACCAGAATATCGAGGCCGTCGGGCACGTGTTCGATCAACTGCGCGGCGGCGTCCTCGGCGCAGATATCCAGCGTGAGGGTGCGGGCGTTCAAGCGTGCGGCCAGGGCGTCGAGGTCGGCCCTGGCTTGGGGCACATCCAGCAGGATCACCTCGGCGCCATCGCGCACCAGGGTTTCGGCGATGGAGGCGCCAATACCACGGGCGGCGCCGGTCACCAGCGCCCTGCGCCCGGCCAGCGGGCGCGTCCAGTCCTCGACCGGCGTGGTGCAGGCCTCCAGGCGAATCACTTGCCCTGAGATATAGGCGCTCTTGGGGGACAGGAAAAACCGCAACGCGCCCTCCAGCTGGTCTTCGGCACCCTCGCCCACGTACAGCAACTGCAACACACCGCCGCTGCGCAGCTCCTTGGCCAGGGAACGGCTGAACCCTTCCAGGGCGCGCTGGGCGCTGGCGGCGAACGGGTCGCTGAGGCTTTCCGGCGCCCGGCCAAGAATCACCAGGTGTGCGCTGTGATCGAGGTTTTTCAGCAATGGCTGGAAAAATTCGCGCAGTTGCTTGAGCTGGTCGGTGTGTTGCAAGGTACTGGCGTCGAACACCACGGCCTTGAGTTTGGGACCGTGCCCGGGAATCCACGCCGGCGCGTCCAGCGTTTGGGCGCCATAGCTGTACAGCGCATCGGTGAGTTTGTTGGCAAACGGCAAGACTTTACTCGCCAGCGCGCCACCGCCCAGCAGCAGCGCACCTTGCACCGGGCGCAGGCGCCCGGCTTGCCAGCGTTCCAGGCGCACCGGTGACGGCAGGCCAAGGGCGGCGACCAGGCGATGGCCGAGGCTGGAGTTGGCGAAGTCGATATAACGGTCAGACATGGAACGCTCTCCGAAGACTGGGGTTCAAAGGGTTGACCATCCCAGGGTAGCAGGCGTTCGACTAGGCTCAGTGATCTAGCCCATAACAGACAGAAGGAGCTTTCCATGACTCAATTGCGCCGTGTGGCGATCATTGGCGGTAATCGCATTCCCTTCGCCCGCTCCAATGGCCCATACGCCACCGCCAGTAACCAGGCGATGCTCACCGCCGCCCTGGAAGGCCTGATCGAACGTTTCAACCTGCACGGTCTGCGCATCGGCGAGGTGGCGGCGGGCGCGGTGCTCAAGCATTCCCGCGACTTCAATCTCACCCGCGAATGCGTGCTCGGCTCGCGCCTGTCGCCGCAAACCCCGGCCTACGACGTGCAGCAAGCCTGCGGCACCGGGCTGGAGGCGGCCTTGCTGGTGGCCAACAAGATTGCCCTGGGCCAGATCGAGTGCGGCATTGCCGGTGGGGTGGACACCACCTCCGATGCGCCGATTGGGGTCAATGAAGGCTTGCGCAAGCTGTTGCTGCAAGCCAACCGCAGCAAGTCCATGGCAGATAAGCTTAAAGTCCTGTTACAACTTCGTCCGCATCACCTCAAGCCGCAGCTGCCGCGCAACGGTGAACCGCGCACCGGGTTGTCCATGGGCCAGCACTGCGAGCTGATGGCGCAGACCTGGCAGATCCCTCGCGCCGAGCAGGACCAGCTTGCACTTGAGAGCCACCAGAAAATGGCCGCTGCCTACGCCGAAGGCTGGCACAACGATTTGCTCACGCCGTTTCTGGGCCTTACCCGCGACAACAACCTGCGCCCCGACCTGAGCCTGGAAAAGCTCGCAGCGCTCAAGCCCGCGTTCGAACGCAGTGAAAAAGGCACGCTCACCGCCGGCAACTCCACGCCGCTGACCGATGGCGCATCGCTGGTGCTGTTGGGCAGCGAGGCATGGGCCAGGGAGCGCGGTTTGCCGATCCTCGCGTACCTGCGCGATGGCGAAGCGGCGGCGGTGGATTTCGTCAACGGTGCCGAAGGCCTGCTGATGGCGCCGGTGCACGCCGTACCGCGCCTGTTGGCCAGGAATGGCCTGACGTTGCAGGACTTCGACTACTACGAGATCCACGAAGCGTTCGCTGCCCAGGTGTTGTGCACACTCAAGGCCTGGGAAGATGCCGATTACTGCAGAACGCGCCTGGGCCTGGAGGCGCCGCTGGGCGCCATCGACCGCAGCCGTCTCAACGTCAAGGGCAGTTCACTGGCCGCCGGGCATCCGTTTGCTGCTACCGGTGGGCGTATTGTCGCCAACCTGGCCAAGTTGCTGGATGCGGCGGGCAAAGGGCGTGGCTTGATTTCGATCTGCGCGGCGGGGGGCCAGGGCGTGACGGCGATTATCGAGCGCTGAGCGTCAGAAAAATTGGCATATTGAATGCATTCTTCGAGGGCCAGAGGTCGGTAGCCTCTCCCACCGGCGCGCCGATTGCCGTATAACGAGTGCCACACGCGTGTTTGGTAATACAGGACCCACAATAAAAGCTGATGAAGACTCCTAAACGCATTGAACCCCTGATCGAAGACGGTCTGGTCGACGAAGTGCTGCGCCCACTCATGAGTGGTAAAGAAGCAGCTGTTTATGTGGTGCGCTGCGGCAACGAATTGCGTTGCGCCAAGGTTTACAAGGAGGCGAATAAACGAAGTTTTCGTCAGGCGTCCGAATACCAGGAAGGCCGCAAGGTCCGTAACAGCCGCCAGGCCCGGGCCATGGCCAAGGGCTCCAAGTTCGGCAAGAAAGAAACCGAAGATGCCTGGCAGAACGCCGAAGTGGCGGCGTTGTTCCGCCTGGCCGGGGCGGGCGTTCGCGTGCCCAAGCCGTACGACTTTCTTGAAGGCGTGCTGTTGATGGAGCTGGTGGCCGACGAGTACGGCGATGCGGCGCCGCGTCTGAACGACGTGACGCTGGAGCCGGACCAGGCGCGCGAATACCACGCCTTCCTGATTTCCCAGATTGTGCTGATGCTGTGTACCGGGCTGGTGCACGGTGACCTGTCCGAGTTCAACGTACTGCTCACGCCGACGGGCCCTGTGATCATCGACCTGCCCCAGGCGGTGGATGCGGCGGGTAACAATCATGCGTTCAATATGCTGGAGCGGGACGTGGGCAACATGGCCTCCTACTTCGGGCGCTTTGCCCCGGAGCTGAAGAAGACCAAGTACGCCAAGGAAATGTGGGCGTTGTACGAAGCCGGCACCTTGCACCCGGCCAGTATCCTCACCGGTGAGTTCGACGAGCCGGAAGAACTGGCGGACGTGGGCGGTGTGATCCGCGAGATTGAAGCAGCGCGGCTGGATGAAGAGCGCAAGCAAGCGATTCGCGCGGCGGATGATGCGCCATCGACCAAGACGGCAGAAGAACCGCCGCCGCCCTGGATGCAGTGAACTTCGGGTCGATGAAAATCAAAATGTGGGAGGGGGCTTGCTCTCGATAGCGGTGTGTCAGTCACTGTATGTGTTGACTGAACCACTGCATCGGGGGCAAGCCCCCTCCCACATTGGTTTTGTGTGCAGCCAGTCAGGTGCAGCACTTGCCTGAAGCCAGCTCCTTGAGGAATTGGACAAACCGGCCAATGCTCGCCCCTGGACGCAGTAACGTTCGGGTAGATGAAGATCAAAATGTGGGAGGGGGCTTGCTCCCGATAGCGGTGTGTCAGTCACTGTATGTGTTGACTGAACCACTGCATCGGGGGCAAGCCCCCTCCCACATTGGTTTTGTGTGCAGCCAGTCAGGTGCAGCACTTGCCTGAAGTCAGCTCCTTGAGGAATTGGACAATCCGGCCAATGCTCGCCCCTGGATGCAGTAACGTTCGGGTAGATGAAGATCAAAATGTGGGAGGGGGCTTGCCCCCGATGGCGTTGTATCAGTCAACACATGCCTGACTGACAAACTGCCAGCTCCTCCCGCATTGGATTTGTGTGCAGCCAGTCAGGTGCAGCACTTGCCTGAAGCCAGCTCCTTGAGAATCGGGCAATCCGGCCGGTGGTCGCCGTGGCAGTGTTCCACCAGGTCCTGCAACGTATCGCGCAGTTGCTCAAACTCGCGAATCTTCTGATTCAGCTCCTCGATATGCTGGCGCGCCAGGGCTTTCACGTCGGCGCTGGCGCGCTGCCGGTCCTGCCACAAGGTCAGCAGCTTGCCGACTTCTTCCAGCGAAAACCCCAGGTCCCGCGAGCGTTTGATAAACGCCAGGGTGTGCAGGTCTTCGGCGCCATAGATGCGATAACCGCTCTCGGTGCGGTGGGCTGCCTTGAGCAGGCCGATGGATTCGTAGTAGCGAATCATCTTCGCGCTCAGCCCGCTTTGGCGAGCGGCTTGGCCGATATTCATGGGCGTAGATCCTCCAGGTCCTTGGGTTTCCAGGTTTTCAGCAGCAGCGCATTGCTCACCACACTGACGCTGGACAACGCCATCGCCGCGCCTGCCAGCACCGGGTTGAGCAGGCCGAAGGCCGCCAGCGGGATGCCGATCAGGTTATACACAAAGGCCCAGAACAGGTTCTGGCGGATTTTTGCGTAGGTCTTGCGGCTGATCTCCAGGGCCGCCGGCACCAGGCGCGGGTCGCCGCGCATCAGGGTGATGCCGGCGGCGTGCATGGCCACGTCGGTGCCGCCGCCCATGGCGATGCCAATATCGGCCGCGGCCAGGGCCGGTGCGTCGTTGATGCCGTCGCCGACCATGGCCACCACGCCGGTTTTCTTCAGCGCGGTCACAGTGGCGGCTTTGTCGGCGGGCAGCACTTCGGCGTGTACATCGTCGATGCCCAGAGCCTCTGCGACCACCCGCGCGCTGCCGCGATTATCGCCGGTGAGCAGGTGGCTGCTGATGTGCTGCGCCTTGAGTTGCTGCACGGCGTGCAGTGCGCCGGGCTTGAGTGTGTCGCCAAACGCGAACAGGCCCAGCACGCGGGGATGTGCGCCTTGTTCGATCAGCCAGGACAGGGTGCGACCTTCGGCTTCCCAATCCGTCGCGCGCTGACTCAGCGGGCCGGCGTCAAGGCCGGTTTCTTCGAGCAGGCGTCGATTGCCCAGGGCCAGTTGCCGACCGTCAAGGGTGCCGGCGATGCCGCGTCCGGTCAGGGACTGGCTGGCACTGACATCAGCCAGGTCCAGACCCTGTTCGTCACAGGCCTCCAGCACAGCCTTGGCCAGCGGGTGCTCGCTGCCACGCTGCAGGGCTCCCGCCTGTTGCAGCAGCAGCGACGTGTTGCCGTCCACCGCCGCCAGATGGGCGATTTTCGGCGCGCCAGAGGTGAGGGTGCCGGTCTTGTCGAACACCACGGCGCTCACCGCATGAGCATGCTCCAGCGCCTCGGCGTCCTTGATCAGAATGCCGTGGCGCGCGGCGACGCCGGTGCCGGCCATGATCGCCGTCGGCGTCGCCAGGCCCAGAGCGCACGGGCAGGCGATCACCAGGACCGCGACCGCGTTGATGATTGCGCTCTCCAGGGGCGCGCCGTACAGCCACCAGCCCGCCAGGGTGAGCAATGCCACTACCAGCACCGTCGGGACGAACACTTGGCTGACTTTATCCACCAGTTTCTGAATCGGTGCCTTGGCGGCCTGGGCGTCCTCGACCAGGCGGATGATCCGGGCCAGCACGCTTTCCGCGCCCAGGGCCTGGGTACGCACCAACAGGCGACCTTCACCGTTGATCGCGCCGCCGGTGACCCGGTCGCCCGGTCGTTTCGGCACCGGCAGGCTTTCGCCGCTGATCAGCGCCTCATCGGCATGGCTCTGGCCATCGACGACTTCGCCATCCACCGGGAAGCGTTCGCCTGGCTTGACCATGACCAGGTCACCGAGCGTGAGCGCGGTGATGGCGACCTCTTCCTCGCGCCCCTCGCGTACACGGACTGCCCGCTCGGGGCGCAACGCTTCGAGGGCACGAATGGCGCTGGCGGTCTGGCGCTTGGCGCGGCTCTCCAGGTATTTACCCAGCAGCACCAGCGCGATCACCACGGCCGAAGCTTCGAAATACAAATGCGGAGCGGGCCTGGTGAGCCATTGATAGACGCTCAGGCCGTAACCGGCACTGGTGCCGATCGCCACCAGCAGGTCCATATTGCCCGCGCCGGCGCGCAGGGCTTTCCACGCAGCACGGTAAAAACGCGCACCGATTATGAATTGCACCGGCGTCGCCAGAGCGAACTGGACCCAGGCGGGGAGCATCCAGTGCAGGCCGAAGGGTTCGACCAGCATCGGCAGCACCAGGGGCAACGCCAGCACGATCGCCAGCATCAGCGCCCAGCGTTCGCGATGCAGGCGCCGGGCTTGATCGGCCTGGGTGGTGGTTTCAGCTTGGGGGAGGCTTGCGGTGTAGCCGGCTTTGTCGACGGCGGCAATCAGGACGCCGGGATCCATCTGGCCGACTGCTTCAATATGGGCACGCTCGTTGGCCAGGTTGACGCTGACACGTTGCACCCCCGGCACCTTGCCCAGCGCACGCTCCACGCGGCCGGCGCAACTGGCGCAGGTCATGCCGCCGATGGGCAGGTCAAAGGTGGTGGTTCCATTCATGGGGCAGTCCTCCAGAAGACAGTGCCCCTAGGATCAACCTTGACCTGTGGGTAAGGTCAAGTGCCTTTGGTTTCCCAGCTTAATATCCCAACTCGGCGGCTTTGAGGTACATCCCATCCGGGCCCTGGGCGATACGCAGCTTGCGCACGTCACCGGCCTTGAGCGTGATGTTCTGGGCGGGCGGGGCGAGCATGCCGGGCAGACAGCCTGGCGATTGCCCCGGCAGCAGTTTCAGGCGCAGTGACACATTGCCGGCAGGCAGGTTGAATGAAGTGGACTCTTCCTGAAACAGGCGGCCGGCCAGTTGATCCTGGATATACAAGCCGATTTCACAGGTGGTCGGCACTTCCAGGCGCTCCCGGGAAATGATCAGCACCGCATAGTCTTGAGCGGGGGCAACGGCAGAAAAACTCATCAGGCCGGCAAGGGCGAGAAACGACCAGCGCATGGCGAATGCTCCGTGGGTCACATCGATAAAGTTCAAGCTTGGCCGACGTCGCCGCCGAATACCAGCCCGGCCGACGTTTCTTAAACTTGACCTTACCATCATGGCAAGGTCGAGACTGGGTTCAACCTCATCCAAGGAGTCTTGTCATGCAAATATTCAATGTTGAAGGAATGACCTGCGGCCATTGCGTTCGGGCGGTGACTCAGGCGGTGCGGAGCCAGGATGCGGATGCCGAGGTGACGGTCGATCTTGCGGCGAAGCAGGTCAGCGTGCAAAGCCAGCTGGAGCGCGAAGCCATCGCACAGTTGATCAAGGAAGAAGGCTACACCGTGGTCTGATTTTTAATAGTTAGCGAGCTATCTTAATGTTCAAGGTACCCAAGCGCGGCTAGACTGTCGGGCTGCCGACTCACTTGGGTGCCTGATGAACCTTCGCATAATTCTGATCCTCGGCGCCTTGAGCGCCTTCGCGCCGTTGGCGATCGACTTTTACCTGCCGGGCTTTCCGGCCATCGCGAGCGCTTTTGCGACCGACGAAAAACACATCCAGCTGACCCTGGCGGTGTATTTCGGTGGGTTGGCCATCGGCCAATTGATCTACGGCCCGCTGGCCGACCGCTTTGGCCGGCGCGTGCCGCTGCTCAGCGGTGTCACACTGTTTACCCTCGCGTCCTTCGCCTGTGCCTATGCGCCGTCCCTGGAATGGCTGATCGGTGCGCGCTTCGTGCAGGCTCTCGGCGGTTGCGCGGGCATGGTGATCTCGCGGGCGGTGGTGAGTGACAAATGCGACGCCGTGGGCTCGGCCAAGGTGTATTCGCAACTGATGCTGGTCACCGGCCTGGCGCCGATCCTCGCGCCGCTGGCGGGTGGGCTGATGGTGGGGCTGTGGGGCTGGCAGTCGATTTTCCTGGCGCTGTCGCTGTTCAGCGTGATGGCAGCCATTGCGGTCGCGGTGGGCTTGCCGGAAACCTTTCCGGCGCATCAGCCGCGTCAGCCGTTGTCCGGCTCGTTGCGCCGTTACGGCGCGCTGTTGTCGGACCGGGTTTACCTGGGCTACGCCCTGACCGGTGGCATCTCGATTGCCGGGATGTTTGCCTATATCGCCGGTTCACCGTTCGTGTTCATCAAACTGTATGGCGTGCCCGCCGAGCATTATGGCTGGCTGTTCGGCTCCAACGCGGCCGGTTTTATCCTGGTGGCGCAGTTGAATGCGCGGTTACTCGCCAAACGCGGCCCGGCGTTTTTGCTCTCGCGTACGGTGTGGGTCTACGTGGCGGCGGCGCTGACGCTGCTGGGGATTGCAGCACTGCGCACCGAAGCCCTCTGGCCGTTGCTGGTGCCGCTGTTTATCTGTATCGCCAGCCTGGGTTGCATTCTGCCCAACACTTCAGCGTGCGCCATGAATGGGCAAGGCGCGCGCGCCGGCAGCGCCTCGGCGTTGCTCGGTTGCATTCAATTCGGTGTGGCGGCGGGGGCGGCATCGTTGGTCGGGGTGTTGCACGACGGCACGGCGATGCCGATGGCCATGGTCATCAGCCTGTGCGGGGTGCTGGCGGTGACGATTGCGATGGCGACCTTGCGCCTGCAACGGGCAAGGGCCGCGCAGGCGCAGGCGCAGGCGCAGGCGCAGGTCTGAAGGGCGATCAGCCGGCGGCGCGTTGCTGGCTGAGTGGAAAACGGTGGGGGGCCTGGATGCGGGCTTGCAAGGTGTCGACAAAGGCACGGGCCTCGGCTTCGGTGTGAAAAATAATCGACCGCTGGTCCAGGCGGACCTCCCATTGGGATTTTTTTGCTAACGCTTTTATCAGGATCTTCATTGCTGACTTCCTCACGTAAAAGAATCGTGGCAAAGGCGGCCAATATAAACCCGTATGCGCTCCCAGAGATGACAAAGGTCAACTCTCGGACTAATGGTGTCGTCCATTACCTACAGAAGTAACAGACGACACTGACAGCCGTTTTCTAGAACCCCTCTAACACGATCTTGCCCTTGGCCTTGCCGCTTTCCAGCAGCGCGTGGGCACGGCGCAGGTTCGCCGCATTGATCACGCCGAAGTGCTCGCCGAGTGTGGTCTTCAGGGTGCCGGCGTCGATCAGCGCGGCCACGCGGTTGAGCAAGTTGTGCTGCTCGATCATGTCCGGGGTCTCGAACATCGAGCGGGTGTACATGAACTCCCAGTGCAGCGACAGGCTCTTGCGCTTGAGCGAGCTCACGTCCAGCGCCTTGGGGTCGTCGATCAACGCCAGCTTGCCCTGGGGCTGCAGGGCTTCTACCAACTGGTCCAGGTGAAGGTCGGTCTGGGTCAGGCTGGCGACGTGGGTCACTTGCGGGTGACCGGCGTGTTTGAGCGCCTCGCTCAGCGGCTGGCTATGGTCGATCACCAAGTCGGCGCCCAGAGCCTTGGCCCATTCCTGGGTCTGCGGGCGCGAAGCGGTGCCGATGACTTTCAGCGCGGTGAGCTGGCTGGCCAGTTGGGTCAGGATCGAACCCACGCCACCCGCTGCGCCGACGATCAACAGGCTCTGGCCCTGGTCCTGTTTGCCCTCGCGTATTTGCAAACGTTCGAACAGCAGCTCCCAGGCGGTGATGGCGGTCAACGGCAGCGCCGCGGCTTCGGCAAAGCCCAGGCTCTTGGGCATATGGCCGACGATGCGTTCATCCACGGTGTGCAATTGGCTATTGCCGCCCGGGCGAACCAGGGAGCCGGCGTAGAACACCTTGTCACCGGCCTTGAACAGCGTCACTTCGCTACCGACCGCCTTGACCACGCCGGCCACGTCCCAGCCGAGCACCTTGGCGGCGCCGTTTTCCGGGGCGACGTTCTGGCGCACCTTGGTGTCCACCGGGTTGACCGAGATGGCTTTGACTTCCACCAGCAGGTCACGCGGCCCGGCGACGGGTTCGGGCAGTTCGATGTCTTGCAGGGCGTTCACGTCGCTGATGGGCAGGGAGGTGTAATAGGCGATGGCTTTCATGATTTCTCCAAGTAAATGCGGTCAATGTAGGCGCGAGCAAGCTCGCGCCTACAAAAAAGGGGCGTGGTCAGGCGAGAAACTTCAAGCGCTTGAGTTCGAAGTGTTCGATCACGTCGGCGGCCTTGGTCCGGAACGCCTGGATATGCGCACTCTGGTCGTGGTCGGCCAGGGCCGCGTCGTCGCTCCAGCGCTCGAGCATGTAGAAAGTCTCGGGATGTTGCAGATCCTGGTGCAGGTCGTACTGTTCACAACCGGCTTCCAGGCGCGTCGGTTCGAGCAGACCGCGCAGCAGGGTTTCCAGGGTGGCCTGTTGGCCGGGCTTGGCGATCAGCGTGGCGATGACGTTAAAGGCGGTGGACATATCAACTCCGGGTCGATAGGGAACGGGATGGCCAGATGATTGGCTATTTCCAGCGCAGATAAAAGCCGCTAAAACATAGGTCTGTTTCAATAGAAAATTGATAATCGGTGGAAATGGATGCTGCGCTTTGATGATTTGCAGTTGTTTGTCCGGGCAGCGGACCTGGGCAGTCTGTCGGCGGCCGCGCGGGTGATGGACCTGTCCCCGGCGGTGGCCAGTGCTGCGTTGAAGCGCATAGAACAACAGCTGGGCGCGCGTTTGCTGGCACGCTCCACCCGCAGTCTGCGCTTGACCGCTGAAGGTGAGGGTTTTCTCACCTACGCCCGCGCCGCGTTGAGTTCATTGGATGAAGGGCGGCGCCTGCTGGCCAGTGGGCAGGACCATGTCAGCGGCATGCTGCAACTGTCGGCGCCTTCGGATTTCGGTCGCAATCAGTTGTTGCCCTGGCTGGATGATTTCCAGCGTGAATACCCGCAACTGAGCGTGCGCCTGTTGCTGGGGGATCGCATTGCCGACCTGTACCGTCAGCCAGTGGACATCGCCTTGCGTTATGGCGAACCCGAGGACTCCAGCCTGGTTGCGCTGCCCATCGCCCCGGAAAACGTCCGGGTGCTGTGCGCGGCGCCCAGTTATCTGGCCCGGTACGGCGAACCGCGGCATCTGGAGCAACTGGCCCAGCACAATTGCCTGCTCTATATGCTCGCTGACCGTGTACACGACCATTGGCGTTTCTATGACGGCAAGCGCGAGGTCAGCCTGACGGTTTCGGGCGATCGCGTCAGTGACGACGCCGACGTGGTGCGCCGCTGGGCGGTGGCGGGCGTCGGCATTGCCTACAAATCCTGGCTGGATGTGAGTACCGACGTCGTGGCCGGACGTCTGCGCTTGATCCTGCCGGAGCTGCGCGGTGAGCGTACACCGCTTAACCTGCTGTGCGCGCACCGTGCGCAGTTGAGCAAGCCCGTCAACTTGCTGCGCGAAATGCTCGTGTCCCGTTGTGCGACATTGACGGAGCAGTTGTCGGAGCGATTCGCTGTGAAGTAATGGCCTCCAGCAAAGCAGGACATTTCGCTCAAGTGCTGTCCGTATCCAGGCTGTAAGACGTCATGGAACCGGCTGTTTTGGCCCCTATACTTTGGCGCCAACCGCAGCAGAAAAACGGTTCAACGGGGAGTCGAAAGATGGAACAGGCACCATGTATCAGTCGTATCGCCAGCTTGCTTGCCGAGCCCAAGCGCACCGCAATGCTGTGGGCATTGATGGACGGTTCGGCGAAATCTTCAGAGGAGTTGGCGACGTTCGCCGGGCTGTCGCCGGCGTCGGCCAATGCCCATTTGGCGCGGTTGACCGGCAGCGGCCTGCTGCGGATCGAGGCGCGACGGGGTAAACGGCTGTTTCGCGTGGCGGCAGCCGATGTCAGTGCCGCCATTGATGCGCTGGCGACGACAACCATGGCGAGTGCGGCGCGCACTGCGCCGGATGTTCAGCATCCCGCGTTGCCGGCCCCGCTGCTGTTGCGTCGCGCCCGCGTGTGCCACGACCACCTCGGCGGTGAACTGGCGGCCGGGCTGTACCAACGGATGGCGCAGGCAGGGTGGATCCAGCGCTACGAACAACGTACAGAAGTGACGGTCAAGGGCACCCGGCATTTGGCGCAGCTGGGTATTTTCATCCAGGCATTCTCGTCGCCGTTGGTTTGTGACTGTTTCGACTGGAGCCACCAGCAACCGCATGTCGGCGGTGCGCTCGGCGCGGGGCTGTTGCGGCTGTTTTTGCAGTCGAACTGGGTGAGTGCCATCGGCGAGTCCCGGGCCTTGTCTGTCAGCGACGCCGGGCTTGTGCAAATCAGCCGGTTGGCCGCAGTGCACGAGCGTCGCTCTTAGTTTCGGTCAGGTCGCATCCAGCAATCGCCAGGGCAGACGATGCCGCACACTCGGCCAGGGTTTTTCACACTTTGGGGGTGGGCATGGGAACTCAGGGCTATAGCGCAGCAGAGCGGCTGGAACGGTTGCCCATCAGTGGTTACCACCGAATCATCTTCATCATCATTGCCCTGGCGTTTTTCTTCGACTCCATGGACCTGGCGATGATGACGTTTCTATTGGGCTCGATCAAAGCCGAGTTCGGCCTGAGTACGGCCCAGGCCGGGTTGCTGGCCAGTTCGAGCTTTTTCGGCATGGTGGTCGGCGCTTCGCTCTCCGGAATGCTCGCCGATCGCTTCGGGCGCAAGCCGGTGTTTCAGTGGAGCATTGTGTTGTGGGGCGTTGCCAGTTACTTGTGCTCCACGGCGCAGACGGTCGAGACCCTGACGCTGTTTCGCATCCTGCTGGGCATTGGCATGGGCATGGAGTTTCCGATCGCACAGTCGATGTTGTCGGAGCTGATTCCGGCAAAGCGACGCGGGCGGTATATCGCGTTGATGGATGGTTTTTGGCCGCTGGGGTTTGTCGCTGCCGGGGTGCTGTCTTACTTCCTGCTGCCGGTGGTGGGTTGGCGCGACATCTTCCTGGTGCTGGCGGTGCCGGCGGTATGTGTGCTGGCGATCCGGTTTTTCATTCCGGAGTCGCCGCGCTGGCTGGAACAGGCCGGGCGCCACGAGGCGGCGGACAAGGTGCTGCTGGGCATCGAGCAAAAGGTGCGCGACTCTCTCGGGGTCGCCGACTTGCCGCAGCCTGTCGCCTTGTCGCGGGTGGCGAGTACGCCAGGCACGTTTTTCTCGGCCTTCCAGCAGTTGTGGTCGGCCCAGTACCGTCAACGCACCTTGATGATCTGGAGCGTGTGGTTCTTTGCCCTGCTCGGGTTCTACGGACTGACTTCGTGGTTGAGTGCGTTGCTGCAGCAGTCAGGCTTTGCCGTGACGCAATCGGTGTATTACACGGTGATCATTTCCCTGGGCGGGATACCCGGTTTCCTGATGGCGGCGTGGCTGGTCGAGCGCTGGGGACGTAAGCCGGTGTGCGTGGTGACGTTGCTGGGCGGCGGGGTGATGGCGTTTTTATATGGGCAGAGCGCGGTGTTCGGCGGCAACGTCGGGCTGCTGATTACGTCCGGCTTATTGATGCAGTTCTTTCTGTTTGGCATGTGGGCGGTGTTGTACACCTATACGCCGGAGCTGTATCCCACCTCGGCACGCGCAACGGGGTCCGGGTTTGCGTCGGCGATTGGTCGCGTGGGGTCGTTGCTGGGGCCTCTGGTCACCGGGCTGGTGTTTCCGATAACCGGGCAGGGCGGGGTGTTTGCCTTGGGCGCGTTGTGTTTTGCGGTGGCGGCGCTGGTGGTGTGGGTGTTTGGGATGGAGACCAAGGGCAAGACGTTGGAGGAGTTGTCCGAAGTCTGACAGACAATATCAAGCCCCTGTGGGAGGGGGCTTGCCCCCGATAGCGGTGTATCAGTCAATACATGTCTGTCTGACAGACTGCAATCGGGGGCAAGCCCCCTCCCACATTTAGCCTACATTCATTCAGTAATTAGCGGTCAAGGCTTTACCAGTCGCGCATCCAGGCTGTTTTGCGCCAGGCGTTTGGCCTGGTCCTGGGTCATACCCAGGGAGGTGTACAGCGCGTGGAAGTTCTCGGTGACATAACCGCCGAAGTAGGCCGGGTCGTCCGAGTTCACCGTGACCTTCACGCCACGCTCGAGCATGTCGAGGATGTTGTGCTGGGCCATGTCGTCGAAGACGCACAGCTTGGTGTTGGACAGTGGGCACACGGTCAGCGGGATCTGCTCGTCGATGATGCGTTGCATCAGGCGCTCGTCTTCGATGGCGCGCACGCCATGGTCGATGCGCTGGATTTTCAGCAGGTCGATCGCTTCCCAGATGTACTCGGGCGGGCCTTCTTCGCCGGCGTGGGCGACGGTCAGGAAGCCTTCGTGACGGGCACGGTCGAACACGCGCTGGAACTTGCTCGGCGGGTGACCCATCTCGGAACTGTCCAGGCCCACGGCGACGAACGCGTCACGGAACGGCAGCGCCTGGTCGAGGGTTTTCTCGGCTTCGGCTTCGCTCAGGTGACGCAGGAAGCTGAGGATCAAGCCGCTGGTAATCCCCAGTTGCTGCTCGCCGTCCTTGAGCGCGGCAGCGATACCGTTGAGCACCACTTCGAAGGGCACACCCCGGTCGGTGTGGGTTTGCGGGTCGAAGAAGGGTTCGGTGTGAATCACGTTCTGGGCTTTGCAGCGCAGCAGGTAGGCCCAGGTCAGGTCGTAGAAATCCTGGGAGGTACGCAGCACATCGGCGCCCTTGTAATACAGGTCGAGAAACTCTTGCAGATTGTTGAAGGCGTAGGCCTTGCGCAGGGTTTCGACGTCGTTCCATGGCAACGCAATCTTGTTGCGTTCGGCCAGGGCGAACAGCAGCTCAGGCTCCAGCGAGCCCTCCAGGTGCAGGTGCAGTTCGGCCTTGGGCAGGGCGTTGAGCCAATCGTACATAGCTAAAATCTCATCAGGTGCAATGGCGGTATTCTACAGGCCATGGCTGAAATAATCGGCAAAACCTGACCAGCAGGAGAGTATTTGATTTATTTGCACAAGGGCGGCGTGAACTAAGGTGTAACGAAACGTTAGCGGCGTGGCGCAGTCTGTACCCCAACGATGACTGATTTGCCGTACTTAAAGGCCCCCTATGCTCACTTCCCTCAAGCAAGAAAAATTCATGCTGCTGGCGCTGATTGCCGCCATTGCCGCCTACCCGCTGGAACACTGGATGCTCCACAGCGGGCAGATAGTGGCGTTGCTCGCCGGCCTCGCCTTGATTGCGTTTATTGTGATGGCATCGATGCGCGTGGCCCACCATGCCGAACAACTGGCGGAAAAGGTCGGTGATCCCTACGGCACCATGATCCTGACCCTGGCGGCTGTGCTGGTGGAAGTGGTGATCCTGGCGATCATGATGAGCAACGAGCCTTCACCCACACTGGTGCGCGACACCATCTATTCGGCGGTAATGCTCGATATCAACGGCATTCTCGGCCTGGCCGCGCTGATGGGCGGCATCAAGCACGGCGAGCAGTCCTACAACGATGACTCAGCGCGCACCTACAGCGTGATGATTCTCACCGCGATGGGCGTGTCGATGGTGGTGCCGGAGTTTATCCCCGAGGCCGACTGGAAAATTTACTCGGCCTTCACCATCGGTGCGATGGTGGTGCTCTACACCTTGTTCCTGAGAATGCAGGTAGGTCCACACAGTTATTTCTTCAGCTACAGCTACCCGGAAAAACGCCGCAAGAAATCAACCGAGCAAGAGCACGCGCAGCCCGTGAACCTCGCGTTCTCGATCGGCACCCTGGTGTTTGGTGTGATAGTGATTGGTGCGTTGGCTGAGGTGATGTCCAAAACCCTCGACCTGGGCCTGGAGGGCACGGGCGCCCCGCCGGTCATCACCGCGATCGTCGTGGCGGCGATTTCCGCCGCGCCGGAAATTCTTACGGCACTGCGCGCCGCCTTGGCCAATCGCATGCAGTCGGTGGTGAACATCGCGCTGGGTGCGTCGCTGTCGACGGTGATTCTGACGGTGCCGGTGATGGAAGCCATGGCGCTTTACACCGGTCAGCCATTCCAGATGGCGATGACGCCGGTGCAGACGGTGATGGTGTTTATTACGCTGATTGTCAGTGCGATCAACCTCAATGATGGTGAAACCAATGCCATCGAGGGCATGACGCATTTCGTGCTGTTTGCGACCTTTATCATGCTGTCGCTGCTGGGGCTGTAAGCCGATTTCAAAAGCACTATAAACCAAGTGTGGGAGGGGGCTTGACCCCGATAGCGGTGGGTCAGCCAGCTTACAGAGGACTGAAACACCGCCATCGGGGGCAAGCCCCCTCCCACATTTTGGACTGTGTTCGGCTTAGGTTCCGGCGATCAGTTGGCGGGCTGCCTGGGTGTGATCGGCGATCAGGCCTTTCAGGTCGAGGCCCTCCACGTGTCCATCGATGACCCGCCATTGACCCGCAATCATCACCCGATCCGCTCTATCGGCACCGCATAGCAGCAGCGCTGAAATCGGATCGTGGCTTCCGGAGAAGCGCAGTTCATCGAGTTTGAACAGCGCCAGATCAGCCTGTTTGCCTACAGCCAACTCTCCAATATCCGTACGGCCCAACAACTGCGCCGAGCCTTTGGTCGCCCAGCCCAACACACCTTCAGGGGTGATTTTTTCCGCGCCGTAACGCAAGCGCTGGATGTACAGGGCCTGGCGCGCCTCCAGGATCATGTTCGAGGCGTCGTTGGAAGCGGAACCGTCCACACCCAGGCCGATGGGGGCACCGGCAGCGAGCAGGTCGAGGGTGGGGCAGATACCGGAGGCCAGGCGCATATTCGAACTCGGGCAATGGCAGATGCCGGTGCCGGCAGCGCCCAGGCGTGCGATTTCATCCGGGTTGAAGTGAATGCCGTGGGCCAGCCAGGTGCGCGGGCCGAGCCAGCCGACGCTGTCGAGATAATCCACAGTGCGCAGGCCGAAACGCTGCAGGCAGAAGTCTTCCTCGTCGAGGGTTTCCGCCAGATGCGTGTGCAAGCGCACGTCGAGCGAGGTGGCCAGTTCGGCACTGGCGCGCATGATTTCGGGGGTGACGGAAAACGGCGAACAGGGCGCCAGGGCAATCTGGATCTGCGCGCCGTCGCCGCGCTCGTGGTATTCACGGATCAGGCGTTGGCTGTCGTCGAGGATCACTTGGCCCTGTTGCACGGTTTGCTGCGGCGGCAGGCCGCCATCGGCTTCGCCCAGGCTCATGGAGCCGCGGGTGAGCATGGCGCGCATACCCAGCTCGCGCACGCTCTCGACCTGCACATCAATCGCGTTTTCCAGGCCGTCGGGGAACAGGTAGTGGTGGTCCGCCGCCGTGGTGCAACCCGAGAGCAGCAATTCCGCGAGGGCCACTTTCGACGCCAGGGCCAGTTTTTCCGGGGTCAGTCGGGCCCAGACCGGATACAGGGTTTTCAACCAGGGAAACAGCGGTTGGTTGACCACCGGCGCCCAGGCGCGGGTCAGGGTCTGGTAGAAATGGTGGTGCGTGTTGATCAGCCCGGGCAGGACGACATGCTCGCGGGCATCGAACATTTGCGCACAAGGCTGTGCAGGTGCTTGCCCTTGGGCCAGCACTTCGGTGATGACGCCGTCTTGCAGCACCAGGCCGCCACGGGCATCGAGACCATTGGCGGTGAAGATCGCGAGGGGGTTTTTTAACCAGATACGGGTCGCAGGCATTGGCCGGCTCCTCTGAATGATGGGTTCAGGTTTGCCAGCTCAGTGTTGCCCTGTCTGCTGATCCAGGGTCGCCGGGGAGGGCGAGGTGGCTAGATTACGTGTCGGTCCACGTGCAGGCAAGCGGACGCGGTGAGTGTGGGAGGGGGCTTGCCCCCGATAGCGGTGGATCAGCCAATCTAAATATGACTGAAATACCGCCATCGGGGGCAAGCCCCCTCCCACAGGTTAATCGGTGTATCTACCAGGCGATGGTGTCGCCCTTGTAGTCCACAAAATGATGGCCGCCTTTGCCGGTGTAGGCATTTACCTGGTCCACCAGGCCACGCACGCTGGTCTCGACGTCGATGTGCGCATTTTCGCCACCCATGTCGGTTTTCACCCAGCCCGGGTGCAGCGATAACACCGTCGGCTTGTGCTCGCCCAGTTGGGTGATAAAGCTGTTGGTCATGGAGTTGAGCGCCGCCTTGCTGGCCTTGTACAGCGCCATGTCCGAACCGTCGGGAATGGTGACGCTGCCCAGCACCGAACTCATGAAAGCCAGCACCCCGGTGTCCTTGCGAATCTGCCCGACAAAACGCTGGGCCAGGTTGATCGGGGCCACGGCGTTGGTGAAAAACAGTTGGCCGACTTCCGCCAGAGTCGCGTGGCCAGGCTCCTGGTTCGCGGGGCCCTTGACGCCGGCATTGACGAACAGCAAGTCGAAGGTACGGTCTTTGAGGCGTTGCGCCAGGGCGATCACGGCTTGCTGATCGTCCATGTCGAGTTTTTCGATCTGCACCGGGCCCACGGCTTTCAGGGCGTCGGCCTTGTTCGGGTCACGCACGGTGGCGGTCACGTCCCAGCCGTCCTGGAGCAGTTGCTTGACCAGGCCGAGGCCCAGCCCGCGCGAGGCGCCGATGATCAGTGCGGTTTTTGACGTAGACATGAAAAGCTTCCTTTGGAGTCGCGGTTCAGGGAATTGCAGTGAGCAACAGTAGCAGTTTCAGCGTTGCAGCAGGATACGCCCCCGGCTCAGGTCGGCGAGCTGGGTTTGCAAGGTGTCGATGTGGGCTTCGCCCAGGGCCAGTTGCAACTCCACGCCGTTGGCGGTGAAGGTTTCTTCCACGACCAGCCCGTCCAGTTCGGCAACGCGCAGCTTCAGCAGGTTCAATTCGGAGAAGCCGCAGGCGCACCTCAGCGGTACACGACTGATCAGCTCGATGCGCTCGGCATTCTGCAGGCATTTATTCGCGCCGCCGCCGTAGGCACGGGCGAGACCACCGGTGCCCAGTTGAATCCCGCCGTACCAGCGAATCACCAGCACGACGACTTGATCAAATCCCTGCGCCTCGATGGCGGCCAGGATCGGCCGTCCGGCGGTGCCGCCGGGTTCGCCGTCGTCGTTGCTGCGGTATTGGTCGGCCAGTTTCCAGGCCCAGCAGTTGTGCGTCGCGTTAAGGTCGCTGTGCTGCTCGATAAATACCTGGGCGTCGTGCGCGCTGGTAATCGGCGCCGCCAGGGTGATAAAGCGGCTTTTGCGTATTTCTTCACGAAATTCGCAAAAGCCTGTCAGCGTGAATGGCATAAGTCGCTTCGTTCAGGAGGCCGGCTTGATGCCGCAGCCTTTGAGAATGATATGGATCAGATTGGTGCCGGCGTCCTCCATATCCTGCTTGGTCAGCTTGGTGCGACCGGTGACGCGGCAGATCTGCGTGGCGAAGTCGGCATAGTGCTGGGTGCTGCCCCATAGCAGGAAGATCAGGTGCACCGGGTCGATGGGGTCCATCTTGCCGGCATCGATCCAGGCCTGGAACACGGCTGCACGGCCGCTGAACCAGGCACGGTAGTCCTGGCTGAAATATTCGGTGAGGCATTCGCCGCCGCTGATGATCTCCATGGCGAAGATCCGTGAGGCCTGTGGCTGGCGTCGCGAGAATTCCATCTTGGTGCGGATGTACCGGGAGAGGGCCACGGCCGGGTCGTCTTCGGCGGTCAGCGCGTTGAACGTGCTGTCCCACAATTCCAGGATATTGCTGAGCACCGCAATGTACAGGCCCAGTTTGTTGGTGAAGTAATAGTGCAAGTTGGCTTTGGGCAGCCCGGCACTGGCCGCGATGGTGTTCATGCTGGTGCCCTTGTAGCCATGGCGCGCGAATTCATCCTCAGCAGCCTGGAGAATCGCTTGTTCGTTCTTTTGCCGAATGCGGCTGGCGGGTTTACCGGCGTGGTTGCTGTGGGCAGGAACTTCGAGGCTCATGGAGGTTTCCGTGCTGATCGATGGAGGCGACGTGTGCACAGATACCCCACCCTCAAGCCTCAGACAAGTGTTGATGCAATAAAACCGTCAAAGCGATTCCAGGGAGTCGCTTTCGGGCGTGTGGTTTGCTACGGCGTGGGCGGTTTTGGCCTCGGGTAACAGCAGGCACAGCACAATGGCGGTGAGGCCGCCGCTGGTGATAGCGGAGTCAAACAGGTTCTGCACCAGGGTTGGCATCAAGTGCAGCAGGTTGGGCTGGGCGGCGATGCCCAGGCCGACACCGAAGGAGGTGGCGATGATCAGCATGCTGCGTCGGTCCAGCGGCGCCTGGGCCAGGATGCGCACCCCGGCTGCGGCGACGCTGCCGAACATGACCAGGGTCGCACCGCCCAGCACCGGTTTGGGGATTTGCTGCAACACCGCGCCGATCATGGGAAACAACCCAAGGCATACCAACACCACGCCGATGTACAAGCCGACATAGCGGCTGGCCACACCGGTGAGTTGGATCACACCATTGTTTTGCGCGAAGGTGGTATTGGGGAAGGCGCTGAACGTGGCGGCAATCATGCAACTGACGCCATCGCCCAGCACGCCGCCTTTGAGTCGGCTTATATAAGACGCACCGCTGATGGGTTGGCGGGCGATCATGCAATTGGCAGTGAGGTCTCCGACGGTTTCGATGCTGCTGATCAGATAAATCAGCGCGATTGGCAGGAAGGCGCTCCAGTCGAAGTTGAAACCAAAGCGAAACGGCATTGGCAGGCTGAGCAGAGGCACGTCGGGCAATGCTTGGGGCACCAGCTTGCCACTGGACCAGGCGGCAAGGCTGCCGAGGGCCAGGCCGATGATGATGGCCGAGAGGCGTACCCAGGGCGTGTTCGAGCGGTTGAGCAGGATGATCGTCAGCACCACGAACAGGCCCAGGGCCAGGTTGATGGGGGCGCCGAAGTCGGCGGCGTTGAACCCGCCGCCGAGATCGGTGATGCCGACTTTTATCAGGCTGATGCCGATCAGCGTAATCACGATCCCGGTCACCAGGGGCGTGATGACCCGGCGCAGTTGGCCGATAAAACGGCTCAGCACGATTTGCACCAGGGCGCCGAAAAAGCACACGCCGAAAATCATCGCCAGGATGTCCTCAGGGCTGCCGCCGCGTTGCTTGACCAGGAAACCGGCGGACAGCACCGCGCCCAGGAACGCAAAGCTGGTGCCTTGCAGGCAAATCATCCCGGCGCCGATACCGAACGGCCTGCGCGCCTGGATGAACGTGCCGACGCCGGAGACCATCAGCGCCATGCTGATCAGGTAGGGCAGGTGCGCGGTGAGTCCCAGGGTGGAACCGATGATCAAGGGCGGCGTGATGATACCGACAAACGCGGCCAGCACATGTTGCATGGCGGCCAGCAGGGCGGGCAGTGGTTTGGGGCGATCATCGAGGCCGTAGAGCAAGTCGTTGGGGCAGGAGGATTCTGGTGGCATGGCGGGTCAACTCGCGGCGGACGGTTCAAGGTCCTTGTGCCTTGCAAAAAACTGTCCACCTGCTCAACTTTTTGTGCGAGGCCCTGTTAGCGGGTTGCCGCCAGGCTTTCCAGAAAACTTTCCAGCACCAAATGGGGGCGACGGCCCTTGCGCGTGACCGATGCCAGGCTCAAATCGTAAAACCGTGTCGCCGGTTTCAGCGCGCGCAGCCGGCCTTGTTGCACCCAGAGGCCGGCGTAATGGTCGGGCAGATAGCCGATATAGCGTCCGGTGAGGATCAGGAACGCCATGCCCTCTCGGTCCGAGGCGCTGGCGGTGCACGTGAGCGCCTGGTAATGGGCCTGGATCTCGGCGGGCAAGCGGAAGGTGGGGGCGATGGCGTCCTGGCTGTCGAGACGCGCATCGTCCAGTTGCTTGTCGTCGACATAAAACAGTGGATGACCGACCGCGCAATAAAGCAGCGAGCGCTCGCTGTACAGCGGTTGGTATTCCAGGCCGGACAACGCGCTGGCCTGGGGCACCACGCCGACATGCAGACGGCCGTCGAGGACACCTTGCTCGACTTCACTGGGGGCGATCATGCGGATTTGAATTTGCACATCCGGGCCACGTTCCTTCAATTGCGCCAGGGCGTGGGTGATGCGCATATGGGGCAGGGTGACGAGGTTATCGGTGAGACCGATGATCAGCTCTCCGCGCAGGTGCTGGTGCAGGCCGTTGACTTCGGTGCGAAAACTTTCCAGGGCGCTCAACAGTTGCAACGCCGACTGATAAACCTCGCGGCCTTCTTCCGTCAGCGAGAACCCCGCGCGGCCGCGTTGACAGAGCCTCAGCCCGAGGCGTTGTTCCAGGTCGCTCATTTGCTGGCTGATGGCCGAGCGACCAATCCCCAGTACGGTTTCCGCAGCCGAAAAGCCACCACACTCCACCACGCTGCGAAAGATGCGCAGCAGGCGGATATCAAAGTCGCTGACCTGGGCCAGGGGGTCGGGGCGACGGCTGTTCATAGTTTAGTGAAGTCCTGACTGAAGGTTAGAAAAGTTGGATTTCACCGACTTTATCCCCGTGGCAATTTAGCCGCAACCACGCTCTTTCAATCCCGACGCTGCCTTTTGCCTTGCGAGGTTTTGCTGATGAACATGCCGGAAAACGCCCCATCATCCCTGGCCAGCCAACTCAAGCTGGATGCTCACTGGATGCCTTATACCGCCAACCGTAACTTTCAGCGCGATCCGCGTCTGATCGTGGCCGCCGAAGGCAGTTGGTTGACCGATGACAAGGGGCGCAAGGTCTATGACTCGCTGTCGGGCCTGTGGACCTGCGGCGCCGGGCATACGCGCAAGGAAATCCAGGAAGCGGTGGCCCGGCAGTTGGGCACCCTGGACTACTCTCCGGGCTTCCAATACGGTCATCCGTTGTCCTTTCAACTGGCGGAAAAGATTACCGATCTGACCCCTGGCAACCTCAACCATGTGTTCTTCACTGACTCCGGCTCCGAGTGCGCCGATACCGCGGTGAAGATGGTGCGCGCCTATTGGCGCCTGAAGGGCCAGGCCACCAAGACCAAGATGATCGGCCGCGCCCGTGGGTATCACGGGGTGAACATTGCCGGCACCAGTCTCGGTGGCGTCAACGGTAACCGTAAGCTGTTTGGTCAGGCAATGATGGATGTTGACCACCTGCCGCATACGTTGCTGGCGAGTAATGCCTTCTCCCGTGGCATGCCGGAACAGGGCGGTATCGCGCTGGCCGATGAGCTGCTCAAGCTGATCGAATTACATGACGCGTCGAACATCGCTGCGGTGTTTGTCGAGCCGATGGCCGGTTCCGCAGGCGTGTTGGTACCGCCGCAGGGCTACCTCAAGCGCCTGCGCGAGATTTGCGATCAACACAACATCCTGTTGGTATTCGACGAAGTGATCACCGGTTTCGGCCGCACCGGTTCGATGTTCGGCGCCGACAGCTTTGGCGTGACCCCGGACTTGATGTGCATCGCCAAGCAAGTCACCAACGGCGCCATTCCAATGGGTGCGGTGATTGCCAGCAGCGAGATCTATCACACCTTTATGAACCAGGCGACGCCTGAGTACGCAGTGGAATTCCCCCACGGTTACACCTACTCGGCGCACCCGGTGGCCTGCGCGGCCGGCCTTGCGGCACTGGACCTGCTGCAGAAGGAAAACCTCGTGCAGAGCGTAGCCGACGTCGCACCGCACTTTGAGAATGCGCTGCATGGCTTGAAGGGCAGCAAGAACGTTATTGATATTCGTAATTACGGCCTGGCCGGAGCCATCCAGATTGCCCCGCGTGACGGTGATGCCATCGTGCGTCCGTTCGAGGCCGGCATAGCGCTGTGGAAAGCCGGTTTCTACGTGCGCTTTGGCGGTGACACCCTGCAGTTCGGGCCAACCTTCAACAGCAAGCCGCAGGACCTGGATCGCCTGTTCGACGCGGTCGGTGACGTGCTGAACAAGATCGACTGATTTCTCCTTCTATATAGAACAACTTTTCAGGAGCCCTGCATGAGCCTTATCCAGCATTTGATCAACGGTGAATTGGTCAATGACAGCGGTCGTAGTGCCGATGTGTACAACCCGTCCACCGGCCAGGTCATTCACCAGGTGCCATTGGCCAGTCGCGAAACCATTCAACAGGCGATCGACTCGGCCAAGGCGGCGTTCCCGTCCTGGCGTAATACGCCTGCGGCCAAGCGTGCGCAGGTGATGTTTCGTTTCAAGCAGTTGCTGGAGCAGAACGAAGCGCGTATCTCGCAGCTGATCAGCGAAGAACACGGCAAAACGTTGGAGGACGCCGCCGGTGAGTTGAAGCGCGGGATCGAGAACGTAGAGTACGCGTGCTCGGCGCCGGAGATTCTCAAGGGCGAATACAGCCGCAACGTGGGCCCGAACATTGATGCCTGGTCGGATTTCCAGCCGCTGGGCGTAGTGGCGGGTATTACGCCTTTCAACTTCCCGGCAATGGTGCCGTTGTGGATGTATCCACTGGCGATTGTGTGCGGTAACTGTTTCATCCTCAAACCGTCGGAGCGTGACCCGAGTTCGACGTTGCTGATCGCGCAATTGTTGCAAGAAGCGGGTCTGCCTAAAGGCGTGCTGAGCGTGGTGCAGGGTGACAAGGGCGCGGTGGACGCATTGATCGAGGCGCCCGAGGTAAAAGCGCTGAGCTTTGTAGGATCGACGCCTATTGCCGAGTACATCTATTGCGAAGCGACCAAGCGCGGCAAGCGCGTGCAGGCACTGGGTGGCGCGAAGAACCACGCGGTGCTGATGCCGGACGCTGACCTGGATAACGCAGTCAGCGCCTTGATGGGCGCGGCGTATGGTTCCTGCGGTGAACGCTGCATGGCGATCTCGGTGGCGGTGTGTGTGGGGGACCAGGTGGCGGATGCGTTGATTGCCAAGCTGGTGCCGCAGGTCAAGGCGTTGAAGATCGGTGCGGGCACGACTTGCGGTCTGGATATGGGGCCGTTGGTGACGGGGCAGGCGCGGGATAAGGTCAGCGGCTATATAGAAGAGGGTGTGTCGGCGGGAGCCGAGTTGGTTGTTGACGGTCGTGGCTTGAGCGTCGCCGGGCATGAAGAAGGGTTCTTCCTCGGTGGCAGCCTGTTTGATCGCGTGACCCCCGAGATGCGTATCTATAAAGAAGAGATCTTCGGGCCGGTGTTGTGTGTGGTGCGTGTGGCTAGCCTGGAAGCTGCGATGCAGTTGATCAACGACCATGAGTACGGCAACGGTACCTGCATCTTCACCCGTGACGGTGAGGCGGCGCGTCTGTTCTGTGACGAAATCGAAGTGGGCATGGTGGGGGTTAACGTGCCTTTGCCGGTGCCCGTGGCTTATCACAGCTTTGGTGGCTGGAAGCGGTCGCTGTTTGGCGACTTGCACGCCTATGGGCCGGATGGGGTGCGCTTCTATACCCGCCGCAAGGCGATCACTCAGCGTTGGCCGCAGCGGGCCAGTCATGAAGCCTCGCAGTTTGCTTTTCCCAGCTTGTAAAGCGGGGTAAGTGAAAGGCCGGCCCCCTTGGGGCCGGCCTTTGCGTTTCCGGGCTTTTTTGACTTATATGACAGAAATGTGAAAAAGAAGGTTGACGGCAGATTCTGTGCGCCTATAATTCGCCCCACTTCCGGCGCAGTCGAAAC
>NZ_KZ478018.1 GCF_002837185.1 Pseudomonas fluorescens
TTTTGGTTACTTTTGGGGCTCTTTTCCAAAAGTGACCCGCTGTAAAAGCGGAACCCATAGTGGCCGTGACCGCAGAAACGGATATGTACTCAATCTGATCCAGCATCCTGGTCGGCCCGGAAGCCGCCATCGGGGGCAAGCCCCCTCCCACATTGGGCCGACGCGTGTCAGTTGGGTAGCTGTCGGCTGGGCGGCCGCCATCGGGGGGCAAGCCCCCTCCCACATTTGGCTATGGATCTGTATCCCGATGCAACGAATTGCCCCCGCCGTCGCTCCTATGCTTACGAATCACCTTCAACGACCACAGGTATCAGGCTTATGACGGCGGCGGACAACGATCATGTGAATTGGCTGGTGCAACAGTCCATGCTGAACGCGGCGCGCCAGCGCGCCAAGCTCTATTCGGGGCAGGGACGGATGTGGCAGCAACCCTTCGCACACACCCGCCCGCGTGACGCTTCAGCCTTGTCATCGGTATGGTTCACGGCGTATCCGGCGTCGATCGTGACCCGCGAAGACGGCACGGTGCTGGAGGCGCTGGGCGACGAAAGCCTATGGCATGCATTGTCGAAAATCGGCATCCAGGGCATTCACAACGGGCCGCTGAAAAAGTCCGGCGGTTTGTCCGGCACTCAACATACGCCGACCATCGACGGCAACTTCGACCGCATCAGCTTCGACATCGACCCGCAACTGGGCACCGAGGCGCAGTTGCAGGCGCTGACACGCATGGCCGCCGCGCACAATGCGGTGATCATCGACGACGTGATCCCGTCCCACACCGGCAAGGGTGCGGATTTTCGTCTGGCGGAAATGGCCTATGAAGACTATCCGGGCCTGTACCACATGGTCGAAATCCGTGAAGAAGACTGGTCGCTGCTGCCGGACGTCGCTGAGGGCCGCGATGCGCAGAACCTCAGCCCGCCGCAGGTGGATGCACTGCGCGACAAGCACTACATCGTCGGCCAATTGCAACGGGTGATTTTCTTCGAGCCCGGCGTCAAGGAAACCGACTGGAGCGCCACGCCCGTGGTGATGGGGGTCGACGGCAAGCCGCGACGCTGGGTGTACCTGCATTACTTCAAGGAAGGGCAGCCGTCGCTGAACTGGCTCGATCCGTCATTCGCCGCCCAGCAGATGATCATCGGCGACGCGCTGCACGCCATCGATGTAATGGGCGCCAAGATCCTGCGCCTGGACGCCAATGGCTTTCTCGGCGTGGAACGCAAGCTCGACGGCAGCGCCTGGTCGGAAAGCCATCCGCTGTCGATCACCGGCAACCAGCTGCTGGGCGGCGCGATTCGCAAGGCCGGTGGTTTCAGCTTCCAGGAACTCAACCTGACCGTCGACGATATCGCCTCAATGTCCCACGGCGGCGCCGACCTGTCCTATGACTTCATCACCCGGCCGGCCTACCAGCATGCGTTGCTGATGGGCGACGCCGAATTCCTGCGCCTGATGCTGCGCCAGATGCACAGCCTCGGCATCGACCCTGGTTCGCTGATCCACGCGCTGCAAAACCACGATGAACTGACCCTGGAACTGGTGCACTTCTGGACCCTGCATGCCCATGACACCTTTCTGTTCCAGGGCCAGACCTTTCCCGGCAATATCCTGCGCGAGCATATCCGCGAGCAGATGTACGAACGCCTGACCGGCGAGCACGCGCCGTATAACCTCAAGTTCGTCACCAATGGCGTGTCCTGCACCACCGCCAGCATCATCACCGCAGCCCTCGGCATTCGCGACCTGGACGCGATCACCGCGGCCGACGTGCAGCAGATTCGCCAGATCCATTTGCTGCTGGTGATGTACAACGCCATGCAGCCAGGGGTGTTTGCGCTGTCCGGTTGGGACCTGGTGGGCGCCTTGCCATTGGCGGCCGAAGAGGTCGGGCATTTGATGGCCGATGGCGACACGCGCTGGATTCATCGCGGCGCCTACGACTTGGTCGACCTCAACCCCGACGCCGAATTGTCGGCCGGGCAGATGCCGCGCTCCAGAAGCCTGTACGGCAGCTTGAACAGCCAATTGCAGGACCCGGATTCATTCGCCTCACAGTTGCAGAAGATCCTCGGCGTGCGCCGCGCCTACGACATTGCTGCCAGTCGCCAGATCCTGATTCCGGATGTCGAGCACCCGGGCCTGCTGGTCATGGTGCACGAATTGCCGGCAGGCAAGGGCACGCAGATCACTGCGCTGAACTTCGGCGCCACGCCGATCACCGAATCCCTGCACTTGCCCAACATCGCACCGGGGCCGGTGGTGGACATCATCAATGAGCGTGTGGAAGGGGATCTGACGGAGGAGGGCACGTTCACCATTACGCTGGATGCCTATGAAGGACTGGCCTTGCGGGTGGTGAGCAGTACGCCGATGTAACGGGAGTGACAGTCTCTTACACGCCGGGTTGAAGGACCTTTCAAGGTCGTTCAACCCGGCGTGTGTGCTGTCGGGACAGCGTCAGAGGATCAGCGGTGCTTGTTCTTGTGCTTATGCTTGTTGCCTTTGTGTTTCCCGCCGTCATCCCCCAGGTTGTTGCCCACCGCGCCACCGGCGGCACCGCCCAAGCCTGCGCCGATGGCCGAACCGGTGCTGCCGCCCAGGTGATTGCCGATCACTGAACCACCCGCAGCGCCAACTCCGCCGCCCAGTGCCGCTTCCGCTCGATTGCCTTTGCGCGCGCCCACCGCGCCGCCGGTCGCACCCCCTACGCCAGCGCCGATGGCCGCACCGGTGGAGCCACCGAGCTGCCCACCCACGACATTGCCCAGTACGCCGCCGACCCCGCCGCCCAGAGCAGCGGTGCCATCTCCGGCGGCCGAGGCGCCTTGGGAGATCAGGATGCCCAATGCCAGGGCTGCTAAAGTCATTTTCATTTTTCTTGTACCTCAAGGGCTGTCTCAGGCGCTCACGGGGTAAAGCACGCCTGTGTTGAGATTAGAGCACAAGCGCGAGCCCCGCCGTTCCTGCGATAGCGATATCAGCCAAGAAAATTTTTTTTCGCCCCCTTGAAATCCCTTTGAGCGTCCATAAATTTTTGATCACGCGATGCCGAATGCGGGTCGCGTCCTAAATCACTTGGAGAAACTCAGGAGATTTTAAAATGGCTACTACCCTTTCGTTGGCCCCACTGTTCCGTCAATCGGTGGGCTTTGATCGCTTCAACGACCTGTTCGAGTCGGCGCTGCGCAGCGAGGCTCCGAATTCCTATCCACCTCACAACGTGGAAAAGCACGGTGATGACGCCTACCGGATTGTCATCGCAGTGGCTGGCCTGACCGAGGAGGATCTGGATATCCAGGTCGAAAGAGGCGTATTGACGGTTTCCGGCGGCAAACGCGAAACCGACGAGAAGGTCGCTTACCTGCACCAGGGCATCGCCCAGCGCGCTTTCCGGTTGTCGTTCCGCCTGGCGGACCACATCGAAGTGCGCGGCGCGGCCTTGAACAACGGGCTGCTGAGCATCGACCTGCTGCGCGAGGTGCCTGAAGAGGCCAAACCCAAGCGCATCATGATCGGTGGCGAGGCCAAGCCCGAGCTGCGTCAGGTCAGTGTGCAGTAAGGCAATCGGCGGTAGAAAGGCGCTCTTCGGAGCGCCTTTTTTGTGTGCGCGCAGCGTCGCAGCCACAAGGTCGCGGCCTGCGCGACCATTCATTTTGAACTGCCCGCACCGCAGCGTGCCGAAACTCTACAACCTGGAGGAATCAGCCATGACCGAAGAAAAGCGCAAGCAACCCGAAGAGCAAACGCCGGCGCACTCCACCGAAGAGGAGCGTGAGCGACTCAAGGATTTCAACAAGGACGGTATCCCGCCGGGCGCGTGCTGAAAGGCACTCGCACGTTCTGTCTGAACAGCCCACTCAGCCCTGTGCGCAACCGCGCGCTACTGCAATAGAGGTGATTTATGGTCGATGACAATAACGGTCCCGCAGCGCCCTATCCCGGACCGCAAAAGCAAGTGCCCGACCTGGGCGAAGGTCACGCGTCAGGCCTGGACCAGGCTGAGTCCGAGCCCAAGCAAGGCACAGGCGAGAAGCCGGAAGATTGGAACCCACCGCCTGGCAATCCCGGATCGGATCAGGACGCCCAGACCGACCGTAACAATGGCGGTGCGAAGTAGTTCGTCGCACAGCATGAACTGACAAAACCCGGCCAAGCGCCGGGTTTTTCGTTTGCAGGCAGCAAGGATGTCTGCTCCCTGAGTAGGAAATGGTGTTCATGAAGAATTATTTAGGTTGCGCCCGCAGGTGATTCCTACTCGATATCCCCCTCGGCTCAGCCGGTTTTCGTGACTGCAGATTAATGCCAAATAATCAGCACGTTAGAAAATATGCAGGCAGTTAACCGGACTTCAGTGCCGTGATTTTTATTAGCTTCCTATCTTTATTTTCAAGTTGGCTATTCCAAAAAGGTCTTTTGTGGAGAAATCCAAGCCATGTTTTATTGCTGACGGATGTAACAAATTGTTTCAATTTTCTGCCGTTTTTCGGTACCGACAAGGGGGCTTTCTGTCGGCGAACAGGTGAGTTCCGTTCGTTGCGACGCTGTGGGTTGAGCCTGGGACATTGATGATTTTGCGTGTGTCTGTCCGGCGCACTGCAAACAAGGGATTTGACAATTATCGAGGCTTGAACCCATGAATCATGTGATCAACTCCATACTGGAAAATGCATCAACTCGCCCCTCAATCGGCCATACCAACCCCGCGTTGCTGCACGACGTTCTATGGCGAGCACTGGAGCACGCACTCAAGGCCAACACGGATGATGCCTCCCAAACCCCGCACACCCGCGCCTGCCTGAGGATCTACGCTGAAATCGATACGCTGGCGTATCTGGACAAGGCAGATTCGAAATTGGCCGCTGCCCTGGGCAAGGCGTTCTTTGAATCGCGCTCCAGCAAAGACGTCGAGGCGTTCTGGAAGTTGTTGCTGATCAAGCAACTGCTGTTCGAAGTGTCGGTCAGGAGTGTGGCGACCCAGATTGCTTCACAAGCCAGCCTGCCTCGTCAGTTGCTCACGCTCGATCCGCAGTTGATCGCAGCGCCGTCGGGGGTAAATATCAGCCTGGGCGTGCTGTGCAAAGAGACCGACCAGCTCAAGCATTCCGTTGTGCTGGTCTTGCAGAAACTGGCACAGCACATCGAGGACCGTGGCCTCAAAAAGCCTCAAGTTACTTCGCAGATCCTGCTGGAGCTGTACAACGCCGTGTGGTCGGGCAGCAATGGCACCGATATCGAGTCACAGCTTTTTTACGCCGACAGTGTGTATGACGCGTTGCCCGACGTGCATCACGCCCTGGGCCTGGCGCCGCAGGCAAAATGGCTGACGTTGTTCACCTGGTTATACGGCGACAAGGATGGCCGCCCCTATGACACCAACCAGCACACCGAAACCCTGGTGCTGGCGCTGGAAACGGCGCTGCGCAATCGCTACATCGCTGATATCGACGGCCTGATCAAGGACGGCGGTGCACGGCATCGCCTTGAAGAGATTCGTGCACGCCTTGGCGCGGATCATCCCGAGCATTTCGAGCAACCGGCCGAACTGATCGATGCACTGAGCAGCATCCGTTTTACCCAGCCGGCCGCCATCGACCGTCTGCTGCTGCGGGTGCATGCGTTTGGCTTTCACTATCTGGATATCGAGTTTCGTGAAAACGCCGAGATGTTCAGCAGCGTGGTCGATGAGATTCTGTCCAGCCAGTGGCTGGAAACCATTGGCCTGGGTCAGGGCCGGCACTATCACGAACTGGATGAGCGTGCGCGTCAGGCCGCGCTTGAGGTCGCACTGGACGGCGGAACGGCCCAGACGCCCGCTGCCTTGTGGCAAGCGTATCTGCAACGCACCACGCCGCTTTACACCCGCAAAATCGAGCAATACGCCGGCCAGGATTACATTGCGCTGATGGAGCAGGACCCGAGCTATATCCGCATGCACGATGCGCGCAACGCGGTGGAGCGGTTTGAAATGATCGACCGTTATCGCGACCGCATGAAAATCCACGGGATCGCCGAGTACACCTCGGCCCTCAGCGCGCTGGAGGTGCTGTTCCTGATGAAAGCGGCCCAGGTGCGGGACGGGATCGACATCGCCCTGCAACCCGAAGACCTGGCAGGCGCCGAGCGCACGCTGGCCACGGTGCATGAGGTGTACGAAAACCCGGTGTACCGCCAGCACCTGGCAACGCGCGGCAACCGCCAATACATCACGTTCGGCCCCAGTGACACCGGCAAGCAGGGCGGCAAGGCCATGCACAAGCTGAACATGGCGATTGCCAACCAGCACAAGCTGATTGCGGCCCGCTACGGCATCGAGGTGGTCGTCCACGTCATCATGGGCGGGGAACACGCACGCTGTAACGGGGTGATCGCCGAGACCTTGCAGGAGTTCGGCGCGCTGGAGGGCCCGGAAACCCGGTTCATGCTGGCCGGCTGCGCGGAGATGCGCGCGCATCTGCTGAGCCGCAACCAGTCCGTCAACTTTCTCAGCCAGTTGTACCGGATGCACGCCGAGCCCCTGCCGCAACCGTCCGAGGCGGTCATTGCCGGCAGGATTCAACGGTGGGGGGAGGTGGTGCGACGCTACCAGGCGACATTCTTCGAACACCCGGCGCTGCCTTCCCTGCTGCGCGACCTGGCGCGATTCGATGTGGTCAGGGCCACCGCCAAGGGCACCCGGCCGCCTTCTCGGATCTTCAACATCAAGGTGTTCGAGTCGCGTCCCGATGCCATTCGTGCGATTCCCTGGACCCGCGCCTTGCTGGCCGGTGGGTTGCACAGCGAACTGATCGGCGTCGGGCAGTTCGCGCAGGAGCCGGCAACGCAGCTGTCGAAGGCTTTCAACGAGGATGAGAGCTTTCACACCTACGTCAAAGGCATGGCCTACGCCATTGCACGAACCGACCTCAAATGCGCCTGGCTGACCCTGACCGGCAGCATCCCGGAAAAGGCCCACATCCAGGCGCTGGCGCACGCCCTTAAGACCGAAGCCGTCGGCACCGCCGAACAGTTGCTGGCCAGCCTGCACCTGGAAGTGATTGAAGGTAAGCGCTTCGTGTACAAAGCCACCACCGGCACCGAGCCGGCGGACCCGTGGAAAATCAAGGAAGGCAGCCTGCTCAACCTGTGGCCCAGCCTCAAGGCCGAGGTCTACCGCAAGGAAAAGAACCTGCGAATCTACCGGTTGTTTCTGATCTACGCCAAAAGCAATCCCGCGTTCATCCAGTCGTCATCGCTGAATGATTTCTACAGCGGGTTCCTCGCGGCCGTGAGTACCGACGCAGGCCTGGTCGATCCTACAAGTGCCCACCATTTCACCTGGTGATCAACCCCGATGGTTAACCCCGATGCCTGGGGCAACCCGGGTATCGGCAGGCGCTACCCTCCCAAGAGGATCCACTGTATGGCATTGACCACCCTGATACTGGATGCCCCCGGGCCGCCGTTACTGTTTGAGGAAGTCGATCGCTTTCTCGAACTGGGCCTGGCCGTCACCCTCAACCTGCACTATTTCGCCGACAAAGAGCACATTCAGCAGCACTACGGCACGCGCATTGACTATGCCGAGATCAACTGCCATGACGAGCCGGCCTTTATTGCCGCCGTAAGTCGGGCAGGGGGCTACAGCGTGTTCAAGACGCGCCTGAACATCCCCTTGGGCGCCGGCCTGATCCGCGCCGCCGCCTCGTCCGCTCTGGCCACCCCACTGCGCGCCATTGCCCAGGCCGGCACGGGGGTCAATCATATTGATCGGTTGGCGTGCGAGCAGTGGGACGTGGCGATACTCAATACGCCGGGTTCCAACGCGGTCGCTGTTGCCGAATACGTCGTCGCCCAGGCGCTGTTTCTGTCGCGCGACCTGGATGACTACAACGCCGCAACGCACAACGGCCACTGGGCAAAAGGCACCTTGGCACCGGCCCCCGAATACGCCGAACTGACGCTTGGTCTGGTAGGCACCGGCAGCATCGCCCGGCAGGTGGCGCACAAGGCAGCGGCACTGGGCATCAAGGTGATCGCCACCGGGTCCGAGCGTTTTACCGAACCGGTGGCGCGCAGCCTTGGGCTTGAACGACGGGCAGGGCTTGAACAGTTACTGGCCGAGGCGGACATCGTCTCGCTCCACGTACCGCTCACCCCGCAGACCCGAGGCTTGTTCGGCACTGCCCAGTTCCGCCAGATGCGCCAGGGATCCATCCTCATCAATACCGCGCGCGGCGGGATCGTCGACGAGCAGCAGTTGGCCGCCTTCATGCGCCAGTTTCCCAGGCATATCAAAGCGGTGGCCATCGATACCTTTGCTCTGGAGAAAGACCGCTTCGACTCGCCATTGACCACAATTGCCAATGCGCAATTGACGCCGCATATCGCCGGCAATACCACCACGGCAATCCGGACAGCATCACGCCAGATCGTCGACAAGATCCACGCATTCAGTGTCGCCACCACCGCGCGTTAACCCACAGGACACAAGGAAGGCCTCATCATGCAAACCTCTATTTTTACCCGCCTCGACGCCCTGAGCTGTACCGACCTCAGCGATGCGATGGACCGCCTCGGCATCGTTTGCCAATGCACCGACATCATGCCCCTGGACCGCACGTTCAAGCTCACGGGCAAAGCCTGGACCCTGCGCTACGGCCCTATTGGCCAGGACGGCGGCTCGGTCGGCGATTACATTGATGACCTCGAAGCCGGCCAGGTGGTGGTGATCGACAACCAGGGGCGGCAGGACACCACCGTGTGGGGAGATTTGCTGACCTCTACCGCCTCGCGCAAACACCTGGCGGGCACGGTGATTGACGGCATCTGCCGCGATGTTGACCGTGCGTTGGAACTCGACTACCCGATCTTCTCCCGAGGCAACTGGATGCGCACCGGCAAGGACCGCGTGCGTGTCGAAGCCATCCAGGCGCCCGTGACGCTGGGCGGCGTCAGGGTACAACCGGATGACTGGTTGCGCGGCGATGGTGATGGCCTGGTGGTGATTCCCGCCGGTTCACTGAGCCAGGTGCTGGCCGTGGCCGAAGAAATCCACCAGGCCGAAGAGCATATTCGTGCGGCTATCGAAGCGGGCGTACCGCTACGCCAAGCCCGTGCCGATTACGGCTACCACGCCTTGCAGACGCCGCGCCGCTGATTGAGCACCAACAGAAGCCGCAGTGGGTGCGGCTTCTGTGTTCACAGAGGGGCCGCAGTACTTGGTTGACATCCAACAACCCGGTCGAGAACTTGATCCGGCCGTGAGCGCTTGGGCGGTCGAACGGGTTGTTTGCTGGGTCGCTGCGCAGCGGCAGACGGGCGGCGGCGATCATGAGCTTGATCCAGTCTGCGCGGATCAGTTGTTGTGTCTGCGCCTATCAGGCTTGGCAACTAATTCAACAGGAATTCGTTCTGTTGCGTCATTTGCAAAGCAGTCTTCTCCAAACGCAGTAAAAATTCTTTCCGTGGCTGGCCTCCGCCATATCCGGCGAGTGCACCATTTGTCGCTATGACACGGTGACAGGGCACAACAATAGATAAGCGATTGTGTCCATTTGCATTGCCCACCGCTTGGCTTGCACCTGGCTTACCGACGGCCCTGGCGATGGCACCGTAGGTTGAAACGGTTCCATAGTCGATTTTCAGAAGCTCTGCCCACACACGTCTGTCAAACGAGCTGCCTGGCATATGGAGCGGTACTGAAAACCTTTTCAGCTTTCCATCAAAATAAAGTTTTAGTTGAACTTCGATCTGCTTGATGTAGGGATGCTCGCCAGGCGCAATTGAATACCCATGACGCCCACGCAGTTCTTTTAATTCAGCGGTCAGGGCCGGGCGGTCAAGAAATTCGAGGAGTACCAAACCTCGTTCCTCTGCCATGGCAATCATTGGGCCCAACGGTGTCGTCAGATGGCGATAAAGCAGGAGCGACGTTTCAGCTGCCTTGCCGGGGGGCATTTGAAATGTTTTTTTGAAAGCATCTCTAAAACCACTCAATGACTCGTATCCTGAGTCAAATGCTGTGTTATCCAGCGTTTCGCCCGAGGAAATCCGACCTAGGGCGACACCGAGCCTTCTAGAACGCATCCATGCATGAAAAGTCATGCCAAAATTTTGTTTGAACCACCTGCGTAAGCGTAACGGATCGATACCACGCGTCGTTAGTTCGGCATCACTCCAGCGAGCGTCAGGTGATGCGGATACAGAGGCCAGTAGCCCCTTGACCCAATCTGGCGCGCAAGCCGCGAGGTCCAATGGCTTGCATCGTAAGCAAGGCCGATAACCTGCTGCCATCGCTTCGTTTGCCTGCGAAAAAAACTCTACATTCTCGGGCTTTGGCTTACGCGCACCACACGTAGGGCGGCAAAAAATACCTGTAGTTTTGACAGCAGTGAAAAAAACGCCCTCATAGGCGGTGTCGCTGCATAGCATCGCATTCACCATCTCGCTTCTGGGCGGGAGAGCGTGATTGTAAGATCTCATAGACCGTAGCCTCGTCCTCGAATGGGTGTGAAAATCGCTTTAGCGGTGCGCGCAACTGCGGCGATTTTCATGCGGATCACAGATTAATAGAGCGAAGATTACTTTTCGCTGAGGTGTTTTTTTGCGGTCATAAGGCTATTCAGGTCGCTGTAGGTATATGCGTCCAATGGATACTCGAAAAGCTTTCCCGTTCGCAAGAAGCTCTTGGCTATCGCCTTGTTGGCGCCGTATAAGAATTCAGCAATGCTGGAACCGGCGCTCAGCCGTTTGACGCCTAGACTCGTCAATTCATCCATGCCAGGTTGCCCGTTCCAGGCAAGGAGGTTGACGGGTAGCCGCGTTGCCTCGCACAGTGTAGCAATGGCGTTTTCCTCAACCATTCCAGCTGCAAAAATGCCGTCTGCACCTGCTTGCTCAAACAGTGATGCACGCAAGAGGGTCTCTGCCAATTGTCGCGCGGGTTCTACCAAACATCTCAGATAAACGTCAGTTCGTACGTTCACGAACAGGTCGACTCCATGCTTGTTGGCTACGTTCTTTGCCACTTCGATTTTTCGCAAAATCAGATCGGTGCTGCCTGTTCCGTCCTCAATGTTGATTCCAACGGCTCCAGCCCTGACGACGCAGTCAATAACTTTAGCAACCGACTCAAGGTCGTCGGAATAGCCCCCTTCGACATCGACCGTGAGGGGGACTGTGAGCACTCGAACCATTGACTCAACTGTAGTAGTCAGCAGTTTCAGGGGAAGTTGATTGCCATCCTGGTATCCATGCGCCCAAGCAACGGCGGCGCTGCTGGTCGCGACTGCCTTACTTCCTACGCTCTCGACAATACGTGCGCTGCCGGCATCGCTCACGTTGGCGAGTACCAACACATTATCTTGGTGAAGGTTGCGGAAAACCGCACTTAGTGGCGTCATTCAGTGGTACCCCGGTGAGAGAAGACAGATGCAGATCGCGCTATCGTAAGCTGACTAAATCGACGTCTCCACCGAGAAATCGACAGTGATTTAGAGCTGGCGAATAGAGTTTTTGCGGGCTAGGGAGGGCTGCTTCTCGGGGCCGCTTTCATCTACCCACTCAAACCCGTTGTCGATAGGCGTGATTGCCCGATGTGGCCAGATCGCCCGGAAGAAGGGTTGTGGGCGACGTTCTCCACGCGCGCGTTGATCGGGGCGGCGCGGTCCTTGGCCCAGTGCGTTCGCCATCCCGGCGAACCGGGTCGGCGCGGAGCAGCTCGCCTTGCAGGTGCACAATTGCAAAGCGGTCGTCGGCGCAACGTTGTAACGCGCTATCGCGCTCCTCGCTCACGGCGTTCGCCAGAGCATGTGCCAAGCAGAAGGGGGAGATCGTCGGCAAGGAGGCTGCGCTGCTTCAGGATTGCTGGGTCTTCGGCCGGCTGCACAAAGCGCTCACTCCGGCGCACTGGCGCGCGTTAGTGGCTAAGTACTCCACTCATGAAGAGCGCAAGCACGGCGCCATTATGGAACTTCTGAATTCGGTGAAGACACCAGCGCCGAAGCGCTTTAGGGAATGCGCCGTGCTGACCTGGGCCATTCCTCAGGTTGCCGGCGCCGATGGCAAGCGTTCCGCCGCGGTGCTGCCAGCGGCATGGTACGACATCACCAATTGGGACAATGACGGCAAGCCAGAATCGACCCGGTACCGGTGGCGCTCAACTATCCGCAAGGCGCTCGACGACCGGGTGAACGAGGCGCTAACTGCCGCTCAGGAACTACTTGATGCGCAAGGTTTAATCGAAAGTTGTGCCGCTTAGCGAAAAGCCTTTGCAACGAATGAGAAAATGAGAGATTATTTATTCATCCTGTCGATCTTGCGCGTTAGGAATCTATACTTAAAGCCCGGCACACACGCTGGGCTTTTTTGTGGGTGCCAAGTTGATGTATAGATGAGACTCAGTTTCCAGCCGGATGGAGTCTCTAATGCAAGAATCTCAAGATCAGACCAAAACTGTCGTAGAGGAATTGGATTTACTCAACGATAAAGCTTTCACAAAAACACAATGGGAAGGGCGCCAGACTGATTGGCTATTGCAGTGGCTCGTAAGAAGCTCTAATCAAGCATCATTAAGCATTGGCGTCACTTTATCAGTTGGTGGATCAGTAATATCGGGCAAACTGATCCCCCACGCAGTGTATTTTGAGAGGCTTGCCGAAAGCTTTTCGGCTCCCTTCCGGGAAAAAGGTGATCACAATGCAGATGCCATCCAAGACATAATTCTTGGTTTCAATGTGACCCCCGAATCTGAGTCTTCAGAGGAGGACGCACCCTTCCAGTTCCTTCATCTTGAAAATGCTAGAACTTACTTGGGTACATCGTCACCAATTCCTGGCGAGCCAGGTGCGCTTTGGCGCGGGAAAATTTCGTCAGTAGACGGATTTACGCTTGGAACGATTAGTAATAACGATTAAGCCGTACTGATATGAGTGACGGTACTTAAGTATTTTTGCTTAATTTCGCGCAGCTTAACTGCGCAATATTAAAGGCCCCGTCATCGTGCGGGCCTTTTCGTTTTCGGCTCCACCACACCCATTGCTCCGAGCTGGGAGTGCTGTATGAGCCGATTCAATTCCCAAACATGCCCCACGGAGTCGAGCGCATGGAGTATCTAGAACGCCTGCTCGACAAGATCGACAGGTTCGAATTGTTGATTGCGGGCCTGATTGGGGCTGTTGTTGCCAATGGGTGGCACAAGGATGACTTGTCCGACTGGTGCGCCTGGATGGTGTTCTTGATCACGGGGGTGGCCTGCTCGCTGTACCTGACGAGCATGGTCAGCGCCTACCTGAATGTCACTGAGACCAAGATCGTCGCGGGGATTGGTTTCCTCCTGGGCACGTTCGGCGGTTCTCTCCTGGCAGCAATCAACCGAGCCATCAAAGCCGCTGACCTCTGGGCGCTCATCCGCCAGCGGTTCGGGGGAGGCAACCCATGAATCTTGAACTGATCAACTCCATCACCTGCGGCCTTATCGCGCTGTGGGCCACCTGGTGCGTACTGAGCGGTAAGGTGAGGGACGGCATTCTTGGGAAGCTGATCTACACCACGATCGCCATCACTGGTTTCGTTGTGTCGGTGCGCAGTCAGAATATCTTCTTCGGCCCGACCACTGCGGGTCTGACGTTGTATGTCTCCCTGGCCCTGGCCGGCGCCCGCCACATCTTCATGGTCACGTACTGGCAGCGTGTGGAGGTCTGGCTGTGCCGGACGCTGAACTCCGAGCAGTGTATGAGGTGCCCGAAGGCGCCTGAAGGTATCGACCGGCGGAAGCAGTAATTCGCGCCACGTTTTCGAATGCGCCAAATCGTGGCGCGAGGTTCTCAGATGAGCAACGTAACCCGCTCGCGACAAGCGCTGTCGTTGAGCCGGGACATCAACAACATCCTGGCCGAACTGGATAGCTCCATCGCCAAGACAATCGACGCGGCCAGGTCTGCCGTGCTGCCTCAAGGGCTGATCGTTGCCGAATTGCACGGGCACGCCCACACACACAAACCCACATCATTTTGAGTTGAATACATCAGGGGATCAGAGTTTTCCTTGAGCCTTGGACTGTTGAGCATCTGATAAAGCTTATTGAATCGACCTCTCAGGGCCTTTTCGTGATCACTCAAGAATTTGTCGAACTGGTCTTTGTCTTGATCTGCAACTGGTTCCTCCTCTATCCGAAATCCTTCGGGCTGATTGGTGAAAAGGCTTCGCTCAATTTCGACACTTTGCTCATCACGATCGAGGAGAACCTTAGCCAGAAATATTGACGAGTCGATTACCCTGTGCAGCGGTAGCTCTTCGGACTGGCGGGACCATTGATCCTTGTAGCGCATGATCTTTAGTGAAACCTCATTAGCGCACCACTGTGAAATCCCTATTGAAAGGTACCTAGTGTCGGTCTCGCCGTTGCGCCAGCCATCGAACTGCTTGTACGGCATGGCATATATGGGTTGGTGGTCGAGATGCTTAGGTAGGGATGGCGAAACGGCGTAGTTTTGTTTTGCGGCAAACTCTTCAATTGGCATAAGGAACGAACCTTGTTGTGTCGAGGGGGGGGGCTTGCCGCAGATTAGCGCGGCACTTGTCCTATAGGTCTTCGATGCCTGTCAGCTCTCTCTTGTGCTTACGGTCCAAGTCAATGAAGTAATCCGAGGGTTCTTGCGTTGTAAGTGTGACGTATTGCTCCGACTCTTCACGGCTCAAGCCCTTAAAGACTTCATTGCCGTCAGCATCAGTGTCTAGAGCGTTTTGCAGGCTCAGTATTTTCCTGTTCCACCCATCAAGATTTAGCATTCGCTTGCCCTGTTTAGTTTGTCGCAGGCCGCCATGGCTTCGTCCTTAGTGAGATAAGGACCGCCAATGTAGTCGCCGTCTGCGAGCGAATCTTCAACTCGAAAACAGGACTGTTGGATTGGCTTGCTTGGAGGGGATTGGCCAAGCTCAAGCGCGAACATTTCAGAGTGCGGCACGTTTACGACGCTGTATCGGCTCGACATGGAGCATTCCTTGCTGATGAGTTGATCCTTACCAATACCGGCAACCAGCCACCATTTCAAGCTGAAGGTGCTTCATGGACAGGCCATTCCCTCCATCGTCACTGGTTGAGCTGTCCGACCTCTCCGAGTTCGGCATCCGCCTGACACCAGCGCCTGAGGTTTGGAACTGGCTCCAGTCCGAGATCCTCATCGGCATCGGCAGCATCCACAACGAAGACCAAGCCCATCTACTGGATGCAGACATCCGGGTCATGTGGGCATCGTCGAGCTTCGCCAAGCAGGGCCGCACAGTCCTGGGCCAGGCCGAGCAGGTAGCGTTCCGCGCTGGCGGATGAGTGCGCCGTGAAGCGCAACGAGCGCAACCTGCCCAAACCGAGCGGCATGGTTGAGGCTGAAAAGCTCGACGGCGCCGGCAACAAGTACCTGTACGAGAACTACACGAACCGGGCTCAGTACGAGCATTGGGTGCGTGACTCGTTGCGTTCAATGATGGGCCTGGTCTCGCGGCTTATACCTGAGATCGAACTACCTGCCGGCCTGAAAGGGCTGGAAGACAACGCCACTGCCGACGGCTTCGGCCTGAAGCAGTTGTTCTTCCGCATGGTGCGCCAAGCAATTTCCCACGGCCGGGTGCCGCTGGTGGTGAATATTGACGAGAGGCGCGTAAAACACGCCAGAACGACCAGCACGCCACGTTGCACAGCATCGTCATCACGGTGGCTGAGGCGGTCGAGCAGGGCTTGCGGTACGCAGCCGAGTGGAAGGGCTACGACCCCAAGCAGGTCAAGTTCAAGGTGAATCCTGAGTTTGTGACCCCTGTAGTTGACGCCCAGGTTCTCGCCGAGCTGCTTAAGGGCGTGATGGCCGGCACGATCAGCGCCGACACCTACTGGCAATACCTCACGCTGTCCGAGACGTTCGTGCCCTTTGAGCTTGAGTGGGGCCAGGTACGGCTGGCGGTGGAGCTTTACGCCGCAGAGCAGGGCTTCCAGATTCAGGAGCCGACACATTGCAATGAGCCGAATGGCCGGCGCACGCGGTTCAACCGGGATACGCCAGGCCTGCGAATGCGCCCGCCGCCATACGCGCCAAGCAGGACGCAGTTCGCCGATCACCTGGTGATGCGCGGGCTTCAACTCGTTCGATAAGTCATCGTTGAGCTCCCTACCATCTGCTGATATAAGGCTCCCTTTTTAAAGGGAGCGGAACAATGAATTGGATGCTTGGAGTGATTCTGCTGGTTGCGTGCGTCACGAGTGCAAGTCTCGGACTTACAGCTGGGATCAATTTGAATCCGGCGTCTACTGTCACGTACGTTTGGGATTGGAGTGCTGCAGGTGGATGGGTTTCAGGTATTGGAACCCTATTGGCTGTTATTGTCACGCTGTGGCAAGTTCGACGCCAGCAGGAGCGGGAGAAGCCCAGCGTAAAAGCGCAGCAAGACTTTGAGCTTGAGGCTAACTCTCTTTCAGTAGCACTTGTATCTACCGGCCTGGTGCCGTCAACCATCCTGAGCGCGCATCTCTCCTATAACGGAGGGGGAGCGCGGATAGATTTGTCTCATCATTGCCCCCATAGCACTGTCTACCCGCAACGTCTTGATCGAGGCGAGGTGATGAGCCTTTTATCGCTGAAAGATGTCAATTTCTACATGTTGGGTAGAAGCATCGTTGACCCGATCGTGGGCGCCTTAGAGGCTAAGGGCGAGCGGCCGGCAGTTCATGGCGTGGGGCTAAACCAAAAGTTTTTCGATGAGCTGAACTCAATATCCTCACGTGGCGCCACTCTGATTGTAAAAACGGCTTACGGGGTAGAGGAGTTCCCTTTTTCTCAGGATGCACTACGTGCGCTTCTCAAATATGCGATTGACGACGAGCTCATTCTGGCGAAACAACAACTTGAAAGTTGGAGCAGAGAGGACCGCAAGCTCTCCAAGATGCTTGCGGAAGAGCTGCAAAGGTGTCAAAGAAACGAAGACAAATCTGAATGAACCTTTAGGGGGGGTTAATAGACCAACTATAGAACCTTTGAGCACTGGTCGGGTGGTGCGGTTGAAATGATAGATGTACCAGGCAAGTGAGCAATTGCCCGGCCTCGCACTGGGCTTTTGCATCTGTGAATATTGAAATCAGATACCATTGGAGCGGAAACGCATGGAAGTGAGCACCATTCAAAATGAGTACCGAAAGCCAGACAACCTAGCCGGACTGGGGCGTCGGCTTGGAGGGCAGTGGATTGACTCGTTAATTAGTGTCTTTATGCTATTTTTCGTCGGGCGCGCGGCTGAGTTTCTTGGTTTTTCTCCAGATGTGGTCGCGATCTTAGCGTTCGGCTCTGCTGCGGCGTATTACCTGTTCTCCGACGCAATGCCCAACGGTCAAAGCGTGGGTAAAAAACTGTTGGGGATGTCAGTAATTGACGAGCGCAGCCACCTTAATTGCAATCTATATCAATCCTTCATGCGAAACATCACTACGCCTATTCTGAGCATTTTTGACTGGATATTTATCTTCTTTGGTTCACGGAAGCGCTTAGGAGACATGCTCGCATCCACCATAGTAGTCCGATTTAAGCAGCTGTAACTGTTGTAGGTCTGCCAAACCAAAGAGGGAACGACATGCGCGTGGTGTTGCATTTGATCCCAGACGGGTGGACACATGTATAGACTTGATCGCTTGAACGGCCTGCTGCGAGAGCAGGACTGTGTGATGTCAATTGACATCAAATTCAACGAATTCAAATACGATTTGGAGTTGGTGCTGTCTGCCAATGAGTCAGGTTCGGACGCGGTATCGCTAATTTTTCATGATGTCAGCGCTCTTGAGTTGAACGGATTCGGTGGCGGCCTGACCCAGTTCATGCATCTTGAGGCCTCCCGTGTATATGATGGCCTCGACAGAATTCGGTATGAAATCAGAGATCTGAGTGGCGGGAAGATCTCGTTCAGTTTTTTCAATTTTAGCGGGTCAAATATTCAGGGGTGATCATTCGGATTTTGATAGCGGCGGTAGCGGTGGCGATGCTGGCTGGGTGTATGGCACCAACGATGAACGAGGCCCGCCAAGAGGGGCCATACAAAGTGTTGACCTCAAAAAAATCCGACGCTGCACTGGCTAAGTGCGTTCATTACGAGTGGCAGAACCAGCCAATATTCGGGGGTACGCCTGGCGCAACGCTTCAGCCGGGGCGCGATAATGGATATACGGTCTTTACAGAAGGCTCCCAATATTTCGTGGACATTCAGCCGCAGGGTGCTGAGTTCGAAGGCACGCCAACCGCGCGCGACATCTACCTCGACAACACCCCCCTGCAAGACCCTCAGGGCAACATGAACTTCCCAAACGTGAAGTGGGAGTGGCGTACCGGGGCCGTGGACCAAAGCTATATCCAGGGCACCCCTTCGATTGAGAACGAAACCACGATCAGTACCGAGCTGCGCAGTGGGACGCCATGGGTGCGTGCCATCAGCAACACACCCAGCTTTGCGCTGTGCGCGTCCGTTTTGCGTGGCCTGCGCTTCAGTCAGTGGACTCTGGCGGAAACGTCAACGGCAAGGGGAACGCTTCGTTCTGCTAGCGTGCCCACCAATCCCGACGGGGGTATGCGTCGGGAGATGATGAGCCAGAGCTACACCACCAAGCTGGACCAGCTTTGGGCTGTAGCCTGCAAGTAGCTGTTATTCAGGACTCATCAATACCGCCAGAGTCAGTTTGATGAAATCCTCGTTATCGTCGATGGCTTGAAGGGCGCCACGAACATTATCCGCTATCTCGGCAGAGCCACGCTGCTCCACCCAGTTGGATAATTCCATGATGGACGCCTCAAGGGCGAGTTGGTTTTCTTAGAGTTTGGAAAGCAGGGAAGGGATCAAATCGGAATTGGGCATGGCGAGTTCTCCGTGAGGTGAACAGCGTAGCAGGGAGTGCTGGCAGCGCAATAACCGCAATGAGGTTCAGGAAACAGCCCCGCTAGAACGCGGGGCGTTACCACTCTTCACTTACCGAGTTTCTTGCGTACGTCGTCAACCATTGGACCAACAGCTTTCACTGCATCTTTGAGCTGTTGCTCAGTTACACCAAACTCTTTGGTCCAATGCTTCACCTCCCAAGCTTCCGAGGTGTTTACTCGAGCACGATCCTGCGGGCCGCGGTTTTTCAAATCGTCAGACATAATTAGCTCCTTACGGGATAGCTTGGAAGCGCCCAAGCCTATCTCGATAGAACGTTAGTACAGGACGGTAGTTCGGTCTGATAAAGAGGTGGGGAATTCGTTCGGCAGGACGCCAGGGGAGGGGGAATTGCGGAGCAGATCTCAGAATTGCGGAGCAAAAACGATAAGGGCCTGCCCAGGTTTCCCCGGCAAGCCCTTGATATCTATGGTGCCCGAACCCGGAATCGAACCGGGACGCCCTTACGAGCGGGGGATTTTAAGTCCCATGCGTCTACCAGTTTCGCCATTCGGGCGGTAGCGCGGTGCAGCAGGGTTGCGAATATATAGATCCAGACGCTTCGGTGCAACCTCGATGCATCCTTTCCTGCACAAACACAGGTCTGAAAAAACCTGCCAGATCAGTGATCTACGCTGCGGGGCAGGCTCCGCTCAGTCAATCAGCGCGAGCAGGTCGGTATCACCCACGTCCACGCCGGCCTGACTCAATAATGTGGTGACCTGGCCGCGATGATGGGTCTGATGGTTGAAGAAATGCATCAGCAGGCCGAAAAACGGTTTTTCAGACGCTACACCGCCCATGGTGTGATAACTCAATCGCAGGTCCAGGTGAGCGTCGCGCAAGCTGTGGGCCCAATCGAGGATGAGTTGATCCAGCCAGGCCAGATGGGTCGAGAGTTCACGGATGTCTGCGAACGCCAATTGCCTGAGGTCGCCGGGTGTGGCGATGGCGTTCAAGGGCGCCAACGCGCTGAACCCGGCCGGGTGCTGGGCAAATCGTTTGAGCCAGACGGTGTCGCCCAGTGCCAGGTGATTGAGGGTGCCCAGGATCGAGCCAAAAAATGCCTGCCGGTCCGCAGTCAACGCCGCGTCTGTGAGCGTGCCGGCAGCCTTATAGACCTTGCGATTCATCCATTGATTGTAGTTGGCCATCAACCCGATGTGCTCGATTCGGTTCACCTGGGTTCTCCCTTGAGGTGGTGGTGGCACCATCATAGAGCTTGCCCGCCCGGCGGTCATGGTGTTCCATCGGCGGCGAACTATGGTTGATTAATGCCACTACGCGCCTGGGAGGGCGACACCATGAATACCGGCGATCTATTGGAACAACTGTTGCGCGGCGCAGGGCAGGGCGGCGCTTCTTCGGGCGGCGGTTTGGGCGGGGTGCTTGGAGGACTGCTCAAGGGCAACCGCGCCGGTAATGCTTCGGGCGGCGGCCTCGGCGATTTATTGGGTGGGCTCGGCGGCATGCTGGGCGGTGGCGCGGCTACGCGTCCAACACAAGGGCGCGCCGGGGGGATGAACTACGCCGCGTTGGCTTCTCTCGGGATGATGGCCTACAAGGCGTATCAGGCCTGGCAGAGCCAGCAGGCGAGCCAGGCGCAACCCGCTTTCCAGACAGCCGACCAGCTCTCGGGCGCGCAAGTCGAAGCGCACAGCCATGCAGTGCTGCGCGCGCTGATCGCTGCCGCCAAAGCCGATGGCCACATTGATGAAAAAGAGCAGCAGCTGATTTCCAATGAGCTGGGCAAGCATACTGACGACCCGCAATTGCAGGAGTGGCTCGACGCTGAAGTCGCCAAGCCGCTGGATGCTGCGGATTTCGCCGAGTTTGCCGCAGACCCGGCGGTGGCGGCCGAGGTGTATCTGGCCAGTGTCCTGTTGGTCGATGACCAACAGGATGCAGAGCGCAATTACCTGGACGACCTGGCGGGGCAACTGCACATCGATCCGCAGTTGCAATTGCACCTTGAGCAGCAGGCCAAGGCCTAAAACCTCAGCGTTGCCGCCGTGGTCAGCCACTGGTCACGCTCGCCGATCAGGCTGCGCCCGAGCACCAGGTCCACGTCGACAGACTCGCCGACGTGGAATCGCGGTCCGGCCTGCCAGGCCTGATCTCCGCCTTCCTGGCCGTAGCGCTCGGCGAGCAGCGTGAGGACCTCCGCCACGCGATATTCAAACCCCGCGCCCCAGGTCAGGCGCTGCTGCTGGTCCCCGTCGTTGTAGGCATGATTCCAGCCGGCATTCAGATTCAGGCGTAAAGCGTCCAGGGCTTGCCACGTCAACGGCAGGTTGAAGTCAGCGCCATCGAATGTGTGCTGTCTGTCCAGGGCAAAGTGCGCCCCGGCGGCAATCGCCAGTTCGAGCCCCCAATCGTCCCGCGACAGCACCTGTACCTTTATTTGCGGGCTGACTTGAGTTTCGCCTTTGCCCTCGGCAGTAGCGCGCGACAATGCCGTTCCCCACTGCACCGAGGGCATCTCGTTGAACGTACAGGCCGGCGACACGGTTTGGTTATGTGTAGCGCCGGCGTGCCGGTTGGCGGTGTGCCAGGCGTCGACATTACATTCGCCAGGGGCATTGATGGCGCCATCGTCCACCACATAGGCGCCGCCTGCCGCATGAGCCTTCGCAAAAAACACCATGAGCAGGACGACACCCAGGCTCACCCCGATGAATATCAGATTGCGCTGCAACGCACGGCGCTTGGCCGGCGGCAACAGCAGCAGGGTAGGACGCACACTGCGCGAGTGACGCGCGCGGTATTTGGCAAACCCGTCCGCCTGCTTTGGCTTGTGAGGGTTGTGCATGATGCACCTCGCTTGAATTTCAGCTTTCTACGCTCAGCACCGAAATGCCGCTGGCTTTGGCCTGGCAGACCAGCTCCGAGGTGTCGTCACCACCCGGCAGGGCGATGATCACGTCGGGGCGGCTGTCGGCCAGCATGAAGTGGTTGCGCTGGCGTTCCGCCTGCTTGCCGTGGCGTTGCCAATTCGGCGGATAGCGCACCACGTCAATCGCGTTTTCGCGGGCCCATTCCTCGATGTCGCTGCCCAGGAACTGGTTGCCGCCATGGATCAGCACCTGCACCGGGCGCAGGCGGTGGTAAGCGTCCAGCACCTGGCGGGACTTTTTGCTGTCGGCGTAATGCCGACCTGCACAGATCAACACGCGCATGAGTAAATCCTTGTGTTGCACGGTGAGGGTCGGGCGACCTTCACCGTTTGAACGGAGGGGGTCAGTACCACTGCTTGAAGCGGCGGATGTAAATCGTCTTCATCAGTTGGGCGACACAGCAGTAGGCGAGCAGGGTGCCCACCAGCCATGGGAAGTACGCCAGCGGCAGCGGTTGCAGGCCCACCAGGGTGCCCAGGGGCGAGAACGGTACGTAGATGCCCAGGGCGATGACGATGCCGGTCATCATCAACACCGGCCAGGCGGCCGTGCTCTGGAAGAACGGGATCTTGCGGGTGCGCAGCATATGCACCACCAGGGTTTGCGAGAGCAGGCCCTCGATAAACCAGCCGGACTGGAACAGGGTCTGCATTTCCACGCTGTTGGCCGAGAACACGTACCACATCAGGGCAAAGGTGGTGATGTCGAAGATCGACGAGGTCGGCCCGATCCAGATCATGAAGCGACCGATGTTTTTCGCGTCCCACTTGCGCGGCTTGGCCAGGTATTCCTTGTCCATCTTGTCCCACGGCAGGGCCAGTTGGGAGATGTCGTACATCAGGTTTTGCAGCAACAGGTGAATCGCCAGCATCGGCATGAACGGAATGAACGCACTGGCCACCAGCACCGAGAACACGTTGCCAAAGTTGGAACTGGCGGTCATGTTCAGGTACTTCATGATATTGCCGAAGGTCTCGCGGCCTTTGAGCACGCCTTCTTCGAGCACCATCAAGCTCTTTTCCAGCAGGATGATATCGGCCGACTCCTTGGCGATATCGGTGCCGCTGTCCACCGAAATACCCACGTCGGCATCGCGCAGGGCCGGCGCATCGTTGATCCCGTCGCCGAGGAAACCGACGGTGTGGCCGTTGGCTTGCAGCGCCTTGAGCACCCGTGATTTCTGCAGCGGGGTGAGCTTGGCAAACACCGTGCGTTCTTCCACGCAGCGCAGCAGCGTCGCGTCGTCCATCGCTTCGATTTGCGGCCCCAGCAGCGGTTGGCCGGGCTCGAGGCCGACCTGGCGGCAGATCTTGCTGGTCACGACCGCGTTGTCGCCGGTCAGCACTTTGACCGCCACACCGATCTGTTGCAGCGCGGTAATCGCCGGGCCGGCCGTTTCCTTTGGTGGATCAAGGAACGTCAGGAAACCATGGATCACCAGATTGCGTTCATCGGCGGTGGTGTACTGCTGGCGCGCCAGCGCTGCAGGGATGGTGCGGGTGGCGACGACCAGCACGCGAAAGCCGTCTTCGTTGTAGTCATTGGCGATCGCCAGCAACTGCTCGCGGCGGCGCTCATCCAGCGGTACGGCGGCGCCGTTTTCCAGGGCGTGGGTGGAAATGCTCAGCATTTCTTCCACGGCGCCCTTGCACACCAGCAGATGATCGCCGACGGCGTCCTTGACCATGATCGACAGGCGCCGGCGGACGAAATCGAACGGCAATTCATCGACTTTGCTGTAGGCAAACGGCACTTCGAACTTGGGATTCTGCGCAGCGAACTGCACCACGGCCTGGTCCATCAGGTTCTTCATGCCGCTCTGGTGAAAGCTGTTGAGCCAGGCCAGGGACAGCACCGCATCATCGCGCTGGCCAAAGGCGTTGACGTGATGCTCCAGGATGATCTTGTCCTGGGTCAGGGTGCCGGTCTTGTCGGTGCACAGCACATCCATCGAGCCGAAGTTCTGGATCGCATTGAGGCGCTTGACCACCACTTTGCGCCTGGCCATGGCCGTGGCGCCTTTGGCCAGGTTGGCGCTGACGATCATCGGCAGCATTTCCGGGGTGAGGCCTACCGCAACGGCGAGGGCGAACAGGAAGGCATCGCCCCAATCACCTTTGGAGAAACCGTTGAGGAAGAACACAATCGGCACCATCACCAGCATGAAGCGGATCAGCAACCAACTGACGCTGTTCACGCCACGGTCGAACGCGGTCTGTACCCTTGAGCCGACAATCGCCTTGGCCAGCGAGCCGAAGTAGGTGCGCGGCCCGGTGGCGACCACTACGGCCTTGGCCCTGCCGCTGACCACATTGGTGCCCATGAAGCAGATGTTCGGCAGGTCGAGCAGGTTGCCCTGGTCGGCAGGCAGTGGGGACGCGGACTTTTGCGTGACATCGCCGAGGGTGTCGTATTTTTCCACCGGCAAGGCTTCACCGGTGAGCACCGCCTGGCTGATAAACAGGTCGCGGGATTCGATCAGGCGGATGTCGGCGGGGATCATGTCGCCGGCCGACAGGTGCACGATGTCGCCGGCGACCAGCTCGCGCATCGGCACTTCGCGCAGGGTCGGCCGGGCGCCCACCTGTTCGCGACGCAGCACCGTGGCGGTGGTGCGCACCATCGCCTTGAGCGCCTCGGCGGACTTGGCCGAGCGGTGTTCCTGCCAGAAACGCAGCAGGCTGCTGAGCAGCACCATGGTCATGATAATGATGACCTTGGTAGGGTCGGCTTCTTCGCCGTCCTGCATCGGCAGCCAGCAATCGGTGATAAAACTGATGCCGCCCAGGGTCAGCAATACGTAGATGAAAGGATTGTTCAGTGCCTGCAGGAACTGGACGAGGGCGTGAGGCGGCTTGTCATGGGCCACTTCGTTGTAGCCTTCGCGGTGCAGGCGCGCCGAGGCGTCCAGTTCGGTCAGGCCATCCTGGGTGGCGCGTACGTTGGCCAGGGTGGCCGACAGGCCGTTGCGGGCTTCGCGGGCGGCGCGCATCGACAATCTGGTGTTGTCGTCGATGCTTTTTTTCTGCGGCAGTGGCGTGTTTTTTACGGCGCTCATGGTGTGTACTCCTGTCGCCAACTCTCGACAAAACATACCCGTTACTTGCCTGTTTACAGGCGAGCGAAAGCATGCCGAGCCGCGAACTTCGCGATCGGTTTAAATAAGATCTGGATAATCACTTACCGTAAATGCTGAGCACGCGTTTATTAACGTGCGCGCAGCAATTCACGACTGGATAAGTTCACAAGGAACTCCAGTGCATCAATAAGAAAGTTACTGTTTCCAGTCAGGTCAGGCGGCGCGAGCGCTCACGTGAGAACCGAGCATCACGCCCGTGCGGGCCAGGCTGGAAACGCTGGGTCTTTGCGGGTCCTGAGGGTCGGCGTGATCCGGGTGCTGCACCCACTGGCCGCTTTGCGGGCAGGCACGCCAATGGGCCAGCGGGCGGGCCGGGCGCACTTGCAGGGAGGATGAAACAAACGCTGCGGGGGCAGGGGGCAAGCCTGCGGGCGCACGGCACTGCTTGGTGCGCAGGGCGGCGGCCAGGGTGCGTACATCAAGTAAAACATGGGTTTGGAAGGTCATAACACACCTCGGGACCGGACACGCGACCGGCGAGGCAGTTACGGTGGAGCATCAAGCTCTAGCGCAGCTTACCGGGCCTGGAAGGCGAGTCCCGTCATGTTCTGGGTTTGGCGCCCGACGCCCGCTGAGGCGGTGCTCGGACAGCGACTCGATACTGTGTCCATTGGCTTCTTTTGTGAGGTTTAAAAAAGGCCCCTGTGGCGGGCAGGGGCAATTTACTCAGGCAGTTACAGAATGTCAACGCATGGTTAATTAAATGATCGGGTATTCAGAGTTGGTTCAGATAAGTGTGCGCTCATTTAACTTCAAATATCGCGTGCTGTAATAGGACGCTCTGAGCGAGTACCGGCACTGTGTGGCAGGGGGCTTGCTCCCGATAGAGGCATATCAGTCAAATAGGTGTACCTGACGCACCGCTATCGGGAGCAAGCCCCCTCCCACAGTTCTGATCGTCTTCGACATGGACACCGGTCGGTTAGGAAGCGATGCGGTCCAGTTCGATCTTCAATTGGGCGGGACTGATAGTTGCAAACGGCAAATGGAAAAAAGCCTGGCAACGGCTGATGATGATCGCCAGCGTTTTCTGGAACGCGGCCTCCACGCTGGCCTCATCCCCCTTAACATCTGACGGGTCCTCCAGGCCCCAGTGGGTTTTCACGCAAGGTCCGAAATACACTGGGCAGGCTTCACCCGCAGCCTTGTCGCACACGGTGATTACCACGTCCGGCGGGCTGCCTTCGAACGCCTCATTGCCCTTGCTGTACAAGCCTTCGGTGCTGATGCCTGCCGCTTGCAGCGTACTCAGGCTGCGCGGCAGTACCTGGCCCTTGGGAAAACTGCCTGAGCTGATCGCCTCGAAACCCGGCGGTGCCAGATGGTTGAACACCGCCTCGGACAAAATGCTGCGACAGCTGTTGGCGGTACACATGAACAGAACTTTCATCACGGCATTCCTTAGAAACTCAGGCGCAAGGCCAGGGCGGCGAGGGTGATCAACAGCACCGGCACAGTCAGCACAATCCCGACCTTGAAGTAGTAGCCCCAAGTAATGGTGATGCCCTTGCGCGCCAGGATGTGCAGCCACAGCAGAGTGGCGAGGCTGCCGATAGGGGTGATTTTCGGGCCCAGGTCGCTGCCGATCACGTTGGCGTAGATCATCGCGTCCTTGACCACGCCCACGGCATGGCTGGACTCGATGGACAGCGCGCCGATCAACACCGTTGGCAGGTTGTTCATCGCCGAGGACAACAACGCGGTCAGCACGCCGGTGCCCATGGCCGCGCCCCACACGCCATAGCTGGCGAAGGTGTCGAGCCAGGTGGCGAGGTAATCGGTCAGGCCGGCGTTACGCAAGCCGTACACCACCAGGTACATGCCCAGGGAAAAGATCACGATCTGCCATGGCGCGTCTTTCAAGACTTTGCGCGTGGAGATTTTGTGGCCCTTGGCGGCGATCACCAGCAACAGCACGGCGCACACCGCGGAAATCGCGCTGATGGGAATGCCCAGCGGTTCCAGCGCGAAGCAGCCTACCAGCAGAATACCCAGCACCCACCAGCCGGCACGAAAAGTCGCACGGTCGTGGATGGCACTGTCGGGTTGTTCCAGGTCGGCCGGGTCGTAGGTCTGCGGAATATCACGGCGGAAAAACCACAGCAGCACCGCCAGGGTCGCGGCGACGCTGACCAGGTTCACCGGCACCATCACCGCGGCATATTCGTTGAAGCCGATCTTGAAATAATCCGCCGAGACGATATTCACCAGATTCGACACCACCAGCGGCAGGCTCGCCGTGTCGGCGATAAAGCCTGCGCCCATGACGAATGCCAGCGTCGCCGCCGGAGAAAAGCGCAGGGCCAGCAGCATCGACATCACAATCGGGGTGAGGATCAACGCCGCGCCGTCATTGGCGAACAGTGCCGACACCAGTGCGCCGAGCAGCACCATGTAGGCAAACAGGCGCCGGCCCCGGCCACGCCCCCAGCGCGCCACATGCAGCGCGGTCCAGGCAAAGAAGCCGGCTTCATCCAGCAACAGGCTGATGATGATCAGGGCGACAAAGGTACCGGTGGCGTTCCAGATGATGTGCCACACCACCGGAATATCCGCCAGGCTGATTACCCCGCATGCCAGGGCCAGGATCGCGCCCAGGCTGGCGCTCCAGCCGACGCCCAGGCCCTTGGGTTGCCAGATGACCAGCACGATGGTGACAAGGAAAATCGCAATTGCGACAAGCATGAATTAACGCTCCGATGGCGCAGCAGCAGGTGCTGGCCCGTTGTGGTCTGTCGCCCATTGCCTGCAGACGCAACGCGTCGTTCTGCAGGCAGGGCCGGCTGTCATCCAAGGCATGGATCAGTTCGCCTACGTAAAGTTCGCGCTCGCGCAGGATTAATAGCGTCAGCCGTGCTCGGCCGGCATCGGCCAGGCATTTGAACAGCATTGCGGATAAACGGCCATGTAAGTCAAATCCTGATTTCGGTTGACGTGGATCAACTGCCCGATGATCGACCACAAGTGATTGAAATTAAACTGAAACACGAATGTCCTAAAGTGCCCGCCCATTGCTGATGAAGGAAGCTCCCGCGTGACCCGAGCCACTCGTAACCTGCGCAAAACCCTGGATTCCATCGCGGAAAATAACGAAACCGCGGCGTTCGATCTCATGCGTGCCGTCGAAAAACTCGGCGATGAAGTGCTGCGCCAGCGCCTGCTCAACAGCATTCACCGGTTGAATCAGGACGCCTGCGAACTGCGCGAAGCGCGCGATTCGGTGGAGATGGTTTCGGTAAAACTGGCCTGAGCAAGATCGTTCAAGACAAGCGCCCGAGTGCGCTGCATGCTTGCCGACTGTTTGTCGATGAGCCCAGTCCATGCCTGCTGCCCTCCCTCGTGACGCGTTCACACGTGGCGCCATTGCTGTCATTCCGTTATCCCTGGCCTGTGCCCCCTGGGGGTTGCTCGCCGGCTCCATGGCCATCGATGCGCAGTTCACGCCGCTGCAAGCCCAGGGCCTGTCCGCCATCGTGTTTGCCGGTGCGGCTCAACTGGTGGCGATCGGCATGGTCAAAAGCGGCGCCAGCCTGCTCTCCATCGTGCTGACCACCTTGCTGCTGACCTCCCAGCATTTGCTCTACGGCATGCACATGCGCCCGACACTGTCCTCGCTCAACACCCGCTGGCGCATGAGCCTGGGTTTTCTGTTGACCGACGAGTTCTTTGCGCTGGTCAATCACTATGACCGCCAGACCTTCAATCGCTGGTATGCCCTGGGTGTCGGCCTGACGTTTTATATCATCTGGAACCTGTTCACCCTGGCCGGCATTGTCCTGGGCAAAAGTATTCCCGGCCTGGACCAGCTGGGGCTGGAGTTTTCGATTGCCGCGACCTTTATCGCCCTGATCACGCCGGTGGTGCGCGACGTGCCGACGGTGGTCTGCGTCGCCGTCTCCCTGTTGTGTTCGGTATGGCTGAGTTACCTGCACTGGGAATCGGCGGTGGTGGTCTCGGGCGTATTGGGGATGAGCGCAGGGTTCGCCTGCAAGCGCCTGGGAGTAGGGCAGCGATGATCTACCTGATGATTGTGGCGATGGCGCTGGTGGTGTTTTTCAATCGCTACCTGTTTATCGAGCCGCGCCTGCCGGTACGGCTCAATCGGGGCACGCGTGAGTTCCTCGGGTTTGCCGTACCGGGCATGCTCACCGCGATTTGCGGGCCGATTATTTTCATCAAAGACCACCAGCTCGACCTGAGCCTTAGCAATCCCTACTTGCTGGCCGGAGTGTGCGCCGTGGGGTTGATGCTGTGCACGCGCAGTGTGCTGGTCACCGTGCTGTCGAGCATGGCGCTGTTCTATCTGCTGCGCTGGTGGTTGTGAACCGCAGGCGAAAAAAAGCCCGCGGGAGGGCGGGCAGAAGGGAGACTTCTAAAAATGAGCGTGGCCACTATAAGACGCCGGCTTTGCCTTTACAGTGAAACAAAGTTCATGGGCGCGTCAGTTGGCGGCGGCGCAATGGTAGAGTCACGGTTTTCCCAAGGAAGCACAGGCATGCACAAAGTGGTGATAGGCGCATTGGTACTGGCGACGCTGGCCGGCTGCGCGGGTTCGAAGATGAAGGAGGCGCGTGCGGGCAGCCCGTACAAGACCATGGCGTCGGACAAGGCCACCCTGGTGGTCGCCCAATGCATCCAGTACGGCTGGCAGGACGAAAGCGTGTTCGGCATCGATGCCGGCGGCTTCAAGGAAGCCACCGAGGCGGGAGGCTTTACGGTATACACCACGGGCGGTGACTACTTTGCGGATGTACAGAGCACGGGGGCGGGTTCTAGCGTCAAGTATTACGCCGCGGAGGACACGATGCCCGCCAAACGCCGTCTGGCTGCGCTTGCCACTTGTCTGTAATACCTTGCCTTAGTCATATTCGGAAACGCCCGGCGGGACAGCCGTCGGGCATTGGCCTATTATTCACCGGCTCGCCCGACGTGATGGCTCTTTACCGGTACACGGATGTCGAGGCCGAAACGTCGGGCGGGCACCTCTTTTCCAAACCCTGGTGTTCAGCGTGGCATGAAGCCCAGCTGCCAGCGCCGGGGAATCGCCAGGGTCGCCAGGCCCAGTGACCCCGCCAATGCGCCACTGACCCAGAGTGCGCGCAGCCCGATCTGCTGTTCCAGCAGCGCCCCGATCACCGCGCCGACAAACATCCCTGCCCACGGGATCAACTGCATGCGCCAGCCATTGCGGCGTTCGCCCATCAGCCAGCGGCCCAGCCCGCGACCAAAGCGTGAGAGCGCCCCGGTGACATAGGTGAGCCCCACCGGCACGCCATTGACTTGCTCGACGGCCGCGTTAAGCATGCCCATGGCGATAATCGCCGCCAACAGAGCGGGCAGCGTATCGGACCAGGGCAGCAGTGCCGCACCGCAGAGCAGGGCGCCGATGCTGAGCAGCAAGGGCAGCGCGTGGCGCTTGCTCAAGCGGCTGACGATAACCCCCAGCGCGTTGCCGATGATGAAGGTGGCAACCAGCAATACCAGGCGCGCGGTAAGCCCCCCGTCGCCTGCACTGATCGCGACCGCCAGGCGCGTGGTGTTGCCGCTCATGAACGAGACAAAATCGCCGCTGGCCATGAAACCAATGGCATCGGTCATGCCAGCGAGTACCGACAAACCGGCCACCAGCAGCAAGCCCACGCGTCCACGCCAGCGTTGTCGATGGGCGAGGGCAGCATTGGCGGAGGGCTTGAGGGGCGAAGGCAGCATCGGCCGGTTTCCAGTGAGATTATCCGGCCACTACCCTAGGACGCTTTGCGACTGCGTGCAATCAGATCACACAGGCTCCAGGCGCCACCCGCTGCTGTACCAGCTCAGGTAATGGCTGGGTTGGATCGCCTGCAGGAACGCTTCATCGTGGGACACCGCCACCAGCGCGCCGGTAAAGCCCTTCAAGGCCTGTTCAAAGGCCATCACCGTCTCCAGGTCCAGGTGATTGGTCGGCTCGTCGAGCAGCAACAGTTGCGCCGGTGTTGCGCGCCACAAAGCGACCGCCATCGCCGCTTTCAACCGCTCGCCACCGCTGAGTTGCCCCGCGGGTCGGGTCACGCGCAAGGCATCCAGTTGCAGCAAGGCCAGGCGCGTACGCAGTTCGCCTTCGACCAGCGGCGTGTCGAGCAGGTTGAGCTGATCGACGATACTGCGCTGGTCGTCCAGCAGCGTCAGGTGCTGGTCGATATAGGCGCAGGGCACCGAGACCGCGCACGTGCCACTGACGGCGTGCCATTGCCCGGCAAGCAACTTGAGCAAGCTCGATTTACCGCAACCGTTCGGCCCGCGCACCGCCACGCGCACAGGCCCGGTCAGGTCCAGGCTCAGATAGGTTGACGGTGCACGCGGATCCAGCCAGGGCAACTGCGCCTGTTGCAGGCTGACCACCTGGCGACCGTTGGCCAGCGCCGAACCGGGTAAGGTCAGCAAGGTCGGCGTCTCGTCCACCACACGCTCGTAGGCCTGGCGCACCTGCGCGTCGAGTGCGTCTTTGTGATCGCGATGGGCGCTGCCCCGGGCGCTGACGATTTGCGTGGCCGCGCTTTTCCAGCGCGCCCTGGTAAACCGGTCGACGTTGGCGGTCTCGGCCTGTTTGCGTGAGTGCGCCGCGTGGCGCTGCAGGCTGTCATGGGCCTTTTGCAAGCGTTGACGTTCGCGGCTGCGCTGCTCGCGGGCGCATTCCCACGCTGCGTTAGCCGCCTGCTGTTGGGCGTCGCGTTGCTCAAGATAGGCGGCGTAGTTGCCGCCGTAAGCCTGCACACCGAGGGGCGACAGTTCGATGATCCGGCCCATGGTGTTGAGCAGCTGCCGATCATGGCTGACCACCACCAGGCCACCGCGCCAGGCAGCCAATTGCTGCAGCAGCCAGGCACGCCCGCAACTGTCGAGGTGGTTGCTGGGCTCGTCGAGGATCAACAACTGCGGCGCCGCCAGCCATGCGCCGATCAGTGCGACCCGGGCCAATTGGCCACCGCTGAGACGATCAACCTGCGAAGCGGCGCTGAGCGATGGCAAACCTGCCGTATCCAAGGCCGTACGCAGGCGTTCGGCAAGGTCCCAGCGCTCATCGATCAGCTCCAGGTCACCGGCCAGACCCACGCCCTGAATCATGCGTTCAAGGGCGGCCAGGCACTGGGCGGTACCGGTCAGATCGGCGACGGTCGCACCGGGCCACACCACCACGGTCTGGGGCACGTACACCACATGGGCCGGTGCTTTCAGCGTACCGGAGGAAGGCTGCAGGATGCCGGCCATCAATTGCGCCAGGATACTTTTGCCGCGCCCGTTGCGCCCGACGATCCCGGTGGGCGTCTGGTCGATGGACAAGGTGAGGTCTTCCAGCACGGTGTCGCCATTGGCGAACTGGAAACACAGGTGTTGCAGGGAAATCAATGCGGGCAGCCGGTTGACGTGAGTCATCAGCACCTCCAGGAAAATGTCGAACAGGCCAACAAGCGCGCCAGGCGGCTCGTTGCAGAGGCATTTTTGGAAGGCTTAGTTGTTCACGTCGGCAATCGTCCCGAGAGTCAGAAGGGATTTGGAGGCTAACCCACCTTGGCTGGCTTGGGCAAGTCGGCGACCAGTTGCTCAAGGAACATCGCCAAGGCGACTTCTTCGGCTTTGAGGCCCTTGCGCACCCGAGGCTTGGGCAGCTTGGACAGCTCACCCAGGCTGAAATGTTCGAGCACCGCCGGGTGGATATAGCACTTGCGACACACCGCCGGCGTATTGCCCAGTTGCCTCGCGACGTCCTTGACCATCGCCACCACATGGCGCTTGGCGTCGGACTCCGGTTGCCACGCCAATTCGCGCAACACCGCCAGTGCCATGGCCGTGCCGGCCCAGGTGCGGTAGTCCTTGGCGGTGAAATCCTCGCCGGTCAGGCTATGCAGGTACGCGTTGACGTCCTGGGAGCTGACGGTATGGCGCTCGCCGTTTTCGTCCAGGTACTGGAACAGGTTTTGCCCGGGCAGTTCCATGCAGCGTTTGACCACGCTGGCCAGACGCCGGTCCTTGACGCTGATTTGATGCTCCACGCCGCTCTTGCCGCGAAACTGGAATTTTATCTCGCTGCCCTTGATGTCCACGTGACGGTTGCGCAGGGTGGTCAGGCCGTAGGATTTGTTGTCGCGGGCGTACTGGGTATTGCCGACGCGGATCAGCGTGGCATCAAGCAACATCACCACCGTGGCCAGCACCTTTTCGCGGGTGAACCCGGGCTGGGCGATCTGTGCTTCCAATTGTTTGCGCAACTTGGGCAAGGCAGCGCCGAACGCCTGCAGCCGCGCGTACTTGTCGCTGTCGCGCACCTCACGCCAGCGCGCATGGTAGCGGTACTGCTTGCGACCACGGGCGTCGCGGCCGGTGGCTTGCAGGTGGCCACGCGGGTCGGCGCAGATCCACACATCGGTGTAGGCGGGCGGCACCGCCAGCGCATTCAGGCGCTTGATCTCATCGGCATCGGTGATGCGCTCGCCGTCGGGAGCGAAATACTGGAACTTGCCGCGCAGCTTTTTGCGGCGGATTCCGGGTTGGCTGTCGTCAACGTAATGCAGGTCGCGGGGCAGATCGGCGGGCAGCGAAGAGTCGTGCATGGTGCGGGTTCCTTGGCAATGGATCAGGCCGGTATGTCTGATTGACCGCGTCTTCCTGCGGTCGTGCCAAATGGTTTAGGCGAGCACCGCCACCGCCTTGATGTGCGCCCACAGCACTTGCCCCGGCTGCACATTCAGTTGGTCGCGGGAGAACCGCGTGATGCGCGCCAGCAACGGCGTGCCGGCGGCATCCAGGCGCACCAGTGCATGGGCGCTGTTATCCGCCGCGACGTCCTGGATGACGGTCACCGGCAGGCGGTTGAGGATGCTGCTGTGCGCTTGCGCCTGGTGGCTGAGGCTTACGTCACGTGCCTGAATCTTCACCCGCAGCTGTGTGCCCAAAGCCATCGGCGTGTGGGCCACACGTATCTGCAAGAGGCAATCGGGCAGTTGCAGGGTGAGCAATTGATAGTGGTCGTCATAGGCAATCACGCGGCCAGTGACGACCACACCGGCATCGTCGCCCAGTGCCAGGGGCAGATCGAGCCGCGCCAGGGTTTCGCCGATAGGTCCGCTGGCCAGGGCCTTGCCGTCGGCGAGCAAGACGAGGTGGTCGGCCAGGCGCGCCACTTCGTCCTGGGCATGGCTGACGTACAGCACCGGAATATCCAGTTCGTCGTGCAGGCGTTCGAGGTAAGGCAGGATTTCGTTTTTGCGCTGGCTGTCGAGGGCCGCCAGGGGTTCATCCATCAGCAGCAAGCGGGGACTGGTGAGCAGGGCGCGAGCGATGCCGACGCGCTGGCGCTCACCACCGGACAGGTGCTGCGGGTCGCGCGCAAGCAGGTGAGCGATACCCAGCAGCTCAGTGGCCTGGGCCATGTCCACGCGCCGCTGCGCACGTGGGATGCGCTTGAGGCCGAACGCCAGATTGGCCTGCACCGACAGATGGGGAAACAGGCTCGCCTCCTGGAAAACGTAGCCCAGGGCGCGTTTGTGCGGCGGCACGAACAGCCCGTTACGGCTGTCTTGCCAGACCTCGTCGTTGATCTGCACAAATCCGTCATCGGCGCGCTCCAGGCCGGCGATACAGCGCAGGCAGGTGGTCTTGCCGGAGCCGGAAGGGCCGTAAAGAGCGGTTACGCCACGGCCCGGCAATTGCAGTTCCACGTCCAGCGCGAAGCCTGTGTACTTCAGGTGCAGGCGTACCTCGATCATCGCGATGAACTCCAGCCCATGTGGGTTTTACGGCTGGAGTAGAGCGCCAGCAATACGAGGAACGCGAACACCACCATCGCGCCGGCCAGCCAGTGGGCCTGGGCATACTCCATGGCTTCGACGTGGTCGTAGATCTGCACCGAGACCACCCGGGTCTTGTCCGGGATATTGCCGCCGATCATCAGCACCACGCCGAACTCGCCGACGGTATGGGCGAAGCCCAGAATCGACGCGGTAATGAAACCTGGGCGAGCCAACGGCAGGATCACCGTGAAAAACGTGTCCCAGGGACTCGCACGCAAGGTCGCGGCCACTTCCAGAGGGCGCGTGCCGATGGCCGCGAACGCGTTTTGCAACGGTTGCACCACGAAGGGCATGGAGTAGATCACCGAGCCAATCACCAGCCCGGCGAAGCTGAAGGTCAGGGTGCCCAGGCCCAGCCACTGGGTGAACTGGCCGACGTAGCCATTGGGCCCCATGGTCAACAGTAAATAGAAGCCGATGACCGTGGGCGGCAGCACCAACGGCAACGCAACGATTGCACCGACGGGACCGCGCCACCAGGAACGGGTGCGCGACAGCCACAGGGCGATTGGCGTACCGATCAGCAGCAGGATCACCGTGGTCAGCGAGGCCAGTTTGATCGTCAGCCAGATCGCGGAAAAATCGGCGCTCGTCAGCGGCATTTACAGCGCATAACCGTAGGACTTGATCACCGCAGCGGCCTTCGGCCCTTTCAGGTAGTCGACCAGGGCCTTGGCGGCGGCGCTGTCCTTGCCTTTGGCGAGGATCACCGCGTCTTGCTTGATCGGGTCGTGCAGGGACGACGGCACGATCCACGCCGAACCGCTGGAGACTTTACCGTCCTTGTAAATCTGCGACAGTGCCACGAAGCCCAACTCGGCGTTGCCGGTGGACACGAACTGATAGGCCTGGGTGATGTTCTGGCCTTCGACGATCTTGTCCCTGACCTGGTCGGTCAAGCCCTCCCTGGCCAGCACTTGAGTGGCGGCCAGGCCATACGGCGCGGTTTTCGGGTTGGCGATGGACAGGTGCTTGAACGCATTGCGCTTGAGCACTTCACCTTGGGCATCCACGTAGCCGTCTTTCGCCGACCACAGGGCCAGGGTGCCCACCGCGTAGGTAAAGCGCGAGCCCTTGACGGTCTCGCCTTCGGCCTCGAGTTTTTGCGGGGTCGTGTCGTCGGCACTGAGGAATACCTGGAACGGCGCGCCATTCTTGATCTGGGTATAGAACTGCCCGGTGGCGCCGTAGGCCGCGACCAGCGTGTGACCGGTGTCTTTCTTGAAGTCGGCGGCAATCGCCTGGATGGGCGCGGTAAAGTTGGCGGCGACGGCCACTTGTACCTCATCGGCCTGCGCCGAACCCAGGGCGAAGACGGCAAGCAGGGGGGCCAGGCGCGCGGCGCGGATCATCATGAAGCAACTCCTTGAGGGTGTACGGCTTGTTACCGCTATGTACGGGAATATATAGCGGTTACCCGGTGCCGGTACAGTGCGAAGTTGCGCCGTGTGCCGACAGGCCTAGCGCAGCTTGGCCAATGTCTGCTCAGCCAGGTCGCGGGTCAGGTCATACGTTGAGCGGTCGTTACCCAGACGCAAGGACTGGCCGGCCCACAGGTTGCTGAAGCCCGCTTCGTCCTTGGCCTTCAGAGGCAGCAATGCGCCACCGGCCCGTGGAAACGCTGGCGCGGCTGCGTTGATCGCGCCCAGCTCGCGCATCACGCGATTGACAATGCCCCGCGCCGGGCGACCGGTGAACAGGTTGGTGAGGGCCGTTTCGCTGGCCTGGGCATGCCGCAAGGCATGGTAGTGGGAAGCGCTGACACTGGCTTCGGGGGTGAACAGGTACGCCGTGCCGATCTGCACCGCCGAGGCGCCCAGGGCAAACGCGGCGAGCATCCCGCGCGAATCCGCGATACCACCAGCGGCAATCACCGGCACGCCGACGGCATCGACGACTTGCGGCAGCAGCGCCATCAAGCCGATCTGACTGTTGAGGTCGGCACTGAGGAACATACCGCGGTGCCCGCCGGCCTCGATGCCCATTGCGATAATCGCATCACAGCCGTGTTGTTCCAGCCAGACCGCTTCCTCGACCGTCGTGGCCGACGACACCACCTTGGCGCCGGTGGCTTTTACCCGGTCCAGCAAGGCTTTTTCCGGCAGGCCAAAGTGAAAGCTGACGACTTCAGGGCGCAAGGTTTCGATCACTTCACACGCCGCTTCATTGAAGGGGGCACGATTGGAGACCGGGGTCGGCGCATCAAAATCGGCGCCCAGCTCGCGATAGTAGGGTTCGAGCAACGCTTTCCAGCGGCGCTCGTGTTCCTCGTTCGCGTCCGGCGCCTGGTGGCAGAAAAAGTTGACATTGACGGGGCGGGTGCCAGCTTGGCGGATGGTGGTCAACGCTTCACGCAGTTGCTCGATGCTCAGCGCAGCCGCAGGCATGGACCCCAGTGCGCCGGCCTGGCTGGCGGCAATCACCATGGCGGTGGTGGTCGCGCCCGCCATGGGGGCCTGGATGATGGGCAGGTCGATGCCCAGCAGGTCGAGAATGCGCGTGTCTGGCCAGGTGCTCATGGGATGCGTCTCCAGCGTCAGTGAGGCTTTTCGCTGTTTTAGCAGGGCCCTTGGCGCCCGGCCAGTCTGTTTTATTCACTGGACGAGGGCAGTGCTTTATGCAGCGGGGTCAGTCCGATGTTTCCCGCGCCAGCAGCGTGCGCTTGCGCTCTACGCCCCAGCGGTAGCCGGACAGGGCGCCGTCACTGCGCACCACGCGGTGGCAGGGGATTGCCACCGCCAAGTGGTTGGCGCCACAGGCCTGGGCCACTGCGCGAAATGCCGTGGGCGCGCCGATACGCTGGGCAATCTGCGCATAGCTGGCCGTGCTGCCCACCGGAATATCCCGCAGCGCCTGCCACACCCGTTCCTGGAAGGCCGTGCCGCGTAGATCCAGCGGCAGGTCCAGGCCCAGGGCGGGCGCTTCGATAAAGCCCACGACCTGGGCGATCAATTGTTCGAAATCCCGATCCGCGCCGAGCAGTTCGGCGTTGGGAAATTGGTCCTGCAGGTCGCGTACCAGCGTATCCGGCTCGTCGCCCAGCAAGATCGCACACACGCCGCGTTGACTCTGCGCCACCAGAATCGCCCCCAGTGAGCATTGGCCCACGGCAAAGCGAATCCGGTTGTTGGCACCGCCGGCCTTGTACTCCTGCGGCTTCATGCCAAGCAAGTGGTCAGCCGCTGCATAAAAGCGGCTGTTGGAATTGAAGCCGGCGTCGTACAGCGTATCAGTGACCGACTGCTGCGCCTTGAGCCCATCACGCACCTTGCGCGAGCGCAGAGCGCCGGCGTACCCCTTGGGGGTGAGGCCGGTGATGGCTTTGAACACACGATGGAAGTGGAACGAACTCAAGCCGGCATGGCGTGCGAGCGCGTCCAGGCTGGGTGGCGTCTGGGCCTGTTCTATCTGACGACACGCCTCGGCGACCAGCTTTGCATGGTGGGCGGCCAGTTGCGTCTGGTCGCCGGCGGCGCGTCGGCTGGGACGATAACCGGCGGCTTCGGCGTGTTCCGGAGTGTCGAAGAATTCGACATTTTCCGGACGCGGCAAACGTGAGGCGCTGCTGGGCCGGCAGTACACGCCGGTGGTTTTCACAGCGTACACAAACAGTCCATCGGCGTTGGCATCGCGGGCCACGATGGCGGCCCAGCGTGGGTCTAGTGAGTGGTTCATGGCCTGCACTCTTGAGTGGTGATCGGCAGATTAACCCTGCTGTTCGCGCGCGACACTCCGAAGCTTGCGCTCAAATCAGCCGGCGGTGCGAAACGTCAGGTTGATGCGTTGCGGTCCCATGATCGGGTGCTCGCCTTCCTTGACCGGCATCACGCCATGGAAGCGCAGGCGATCCACGCCACCCCAGACCACCACATCACCGTGGAACAGCGAGACTTTTTGCGTCTTGTCACTGCGCTGATGGCCGCCGAACAGGAAAATCGCCGGCAGGCCGAGGGACACCGACACCACTGGCGCGTCATAGCGCTGCTCGTTCTTGTCCTGATGCAGCGACATTTTTGCACCGGGCACATAGCGGTTGATCAGGCAGGCATCCGGCGAGAAATCGCTGAAACCTGCAGCGTTGGCCGCCGAGATGGCCAATTCGCGCAGTGCGTCGGGCATTGCCGGCCAAGGTTGCTGGCTGCGTGGATCGAGAGCGCTGTAGCGGTAGCCGCGCGTGTCGGTGGTCCAGCCCAGCGCGCCGCAACTGCTCAGCGCGGCCGACATGGTAAAACCGCCAGGCGTGACCATTTGCCGAAACGGCGACTGGGCCAGGACACGCCGCAACTCAGGCAATAAACGATCAATCCAGGGCAGGCCGTAGCCTCCCAGGACGTAAGACTCTTCGCCAATCTGTTCGCGCCTTGCAGGTTGCTGCAGGGCATCATCGGCGAACAGGTCAGCGGTAGGCCCCGGCATGGCTTACAGCGCCTTGCTCACGTTGATGTCAGTAATTTCGTCGCTTGCATCGTGGATTTTCGCCAGGGCTTGCCGGGCCTCCTCGACACTGTTGCTGGTCAGTTGGGCGAATTCGAAGCGACGTTCGCCGTTGAGCTTGTACTTGATAACGTATTTAGTGGTGTTCACAGCTTTTTTCCTTGCGGCGTTCGGGTCAGCTCAGCTTGGTGCTGGTGCGACGAACAATGCGAATCTTGTGGGACAGCGCCGGTTTGCGGGTAACACTGATGGCGCGGCGCGTGACCACATCCAGGGTAATGTTCCAGAAACCGGTGCTGGGCGCGGTGATTTTCGCCGGAAATTTATCGAAGGCGCCACCGTGGTAGGTGTGGCGCCCACCGTTCTTGAAGCTGCGAAAATTCGCATCGCTCATCAGACGAATATTACAGGTCTGTGAGCATTCGATGACAACAATGTCTCCCTCGTTAAGGTGCTCACGCTGATGGATGAATTTCATGGGGTGTCTCCAGAAGGGCTTTTTCTGAAAAATCAGAACGATACGTAGGTTAAGATGGAGTTTATCAGCCCCAGCGCGTTTATTATCGGGCTGTCGTCGACGACTTCGACAATTTAAAACAGTTATTTACCGAGTTTTCAGAGATAAATCCTACATTGGCGGGAGAAAATTCCTGTGTCCGCTGTCGTAGGGTCTTTATCGGAGGTTTTAGTATGAAGTGGAGTGTGTTGGTGCTGGCCTTGGCAATAGCTGGGTGTGCTTCGGTTGCAGATATCAAGCAGACCCCACCTACGTTGGTGGTCATTTCCGGGAAAAAGCCGCAGGAATATGCGGCATGCGTGGTACGCAAGTTGGAGGCGACACGTCGTCCGCCACAGATCGAACCGCATAAGGAAGGTATTCAAGTGATCGTGCCGCAGAAGTTTTCGGCCGATCCGTCAGCGATCTTCGAAATCGAGGACCGCTCCAGTGGCAGCAGCATCAAGCTCTATGAAAGCATGTCCAACGTGCCGATTCGGCCGGGCGATGTGAAAAAAGCCGGGGAGGATTGCATTTCCGGCTAACACAGGGCGTATTTCCACGAACTGAATCCGATAAGAGCCCCATTGGGCAGGACGAGCATCTTCGTTCCTGTCCGGTGGGGTTTTTTCTGTGTTATCCGGTACTCAACCCATAAAGCCGAGCGGGCTGATGGGCGCGCCCAATGGCGTGTCGATCGGCAAGGCATCCGTTAAACTGTCGGTCACTGCCTACAAGAATGCCGTTCAAACCCTGGGTCTGAGCGGCCTTGCCCCGCCTGGAACGTCCCATTATGAAGCGAGAACACGTCAAAGCCCGCCATGCTGAAGGTCAGATCACGGCGACCCACGTCATCCAGAACCCTGCCGACCTGGGCGAGTGGATCGTATTTTTCAAGAAGAGTGACGGCCGCAGTTACTTCCTGGTGGACGATCAGGATGAGGTCGAGTCATTCCCGCGCCTGGATGACTTGATCGAAACCCTGCGCAGCCTCGGGATCAAGTTCGCCGAAGTTCACCTGTAGCACCAAGGCCTACTTGCACACCACCACGACGCTGCGGCTTTTGAAATTGCCCACGTCCTTGCCCAGCGTTTGTTCGCTTCCCTTGAGTGACGGGGTCCCGTCGGTGCCGACGATGCGGTAACCGGTGCCCGCGCAGGAAGCGTCGGCTTTCTCGTAGCAGCTGGCCCAGGAGTTGGCTTCGCCCGAGCAGTCGATGGTCAAACCTTGCTCACCATTTTTCAGGTAAGTGTCGGATGTGGTGGTGCAACCGGCCAGCGCCAATACCGCAGTGAGTGCCAGGATCTTGTTCATAGAGAGTCGTCTTCGAAGGTGTTGAGGGGGGCGCTGACACTGTCGTGGGGCGTTGGCGGAAGATTATAGCGAACTGCCATCTAGGTACAGCCAAACACAAAAAAGCCCCGCTTTGCGGGGCTTTTGCTGCAAGGCCGCGTGGCTTACTTGCCCTTTGGCCGCTTGCTCGATGCATGACCTGCTTCATCCACGAACACCTCGGCCACCGCAATCGCCATGCTTTCGGTCTCGAAAACGCCCGCGACGCTGTCGCCATGGAAGTTGATCAAGTGCCAACCGTCCGCACGTTTGGTGATCAGGTAGCCGTTTACGCCTTTGGGTTCTGACATCTAATTAGCAATCTCGTAAGCTGATTCAAGGGTGCAATGATAGCCGCAAATACCCCGCAGTTGCCCAAGTAATTCCAGCCCGGTGCCGGGCTTCGAAAAGCGTGCTACAAAGGATCAGGCCCTTTGAAAACGCAACACTCGAGCGCCGGCCAGCCTGCCGGTTGAAAGATCAGCGGAACTTACGCCGACATTTTTTCTCTATGATGACATCGCGGCGCCAGCAGGACCCATTGTAAGGTGACTGCGGCCTGATTAGACTGCGCCGAATTCCGTACGCACAGCCCTTTGTAAGGACTCATATGATCAAGAAATGCTTGTTCCCGGCAGCCGGTTACGGCACTCGCTTCCTGCCAGCGACCAAAGCCATGCCCAAAGAGATGCTGCCGGTGGTGAACAAGCCACTGATTCAGTACGGCGTCGAAGAGGCACTGGATGCCGGCTTGAATGAAATCTCCATCGTGACCGGCCGTGGTAAGCGCGCACTGGAAGACCACTTCGACATCAGCTATGAGTTGGAAAACCAGATCAAGGGCACCGACAAGGAAAAATACCTGGTCGGTATTCGCAAGCTGCTCGACGAGTGCTCGTTCTCCTACACCCGTCAGACCCAGATGAAAGGCCTCGGCCACGCCATCCTCACCGGTCGCCCGCTGATCGGTGACGAACCGTTCGCCGTGGTACTGGCCGATGACCTGTGCGTGAACCTGGAAGGCGACGGCGTGCTGACCCAGATGGTCAAGCTCTACCAGAAATACCGCTGCACCATCGTCGCGGTAATGGAAGTCAACCCGACGGAAACCAACAAGTACGGCGTGATCGCCGGCGACGACATTGGTGATGGCCTGATCCGCGTGCGTGACATGGTCGAGAAGCCAGCGCCGGAAGATGCACCGTCGAACCTGGCGATCATCGGCCGCTACATCCTCACCCCGGACATCTTCAAGCTGATCGAAGAAACCGAGCCAGGCAAGGGCGGCGAGATCCAGATCACCGACGCCCTGCTCAAGCAGGCCAAAGATGGTTGCGTGATTGCCTACAAATTCAAGGGCCAGCGTTTCGACTGCGGCGGCGCTGAAGGCTACATCGAGGCGACCAACTTCTGCTACGAGCACTTCTACAAGACTGGCAAGGCCTACTGATTTCACCCTTGCTGATCTGTTTCAAGTGAAAGCCACCTTCGGGTGGCTTTTTCGTTTTTCAGCCCCATGTAAGTCGGTATGCTGGTGTCCTGCCGAGGAGAATGAAATGGCCTACGATTTTGACCTGTATGTAATTGGCGCCGGTTCCGGCGGTGTTCGCGCGGCGCGCTTTGCCGCAGGCTTTGGCGCCAGGGTGGCCGTGGCGGAAAGCCGCTACCTGGGCGGTACCTGTGTAAATGTCGGTTGCGTGCCGAAAAAACTGTTGGTGTACGGCGCGCATTTTGCCGAAGACTTCGAACAGGCCAGCGGTTTCGGCTGGTCGTTGGGCGAGGCGAACTTTGACTGGGCGACCCTGATCGCCAACAAAGACCGCGAGATCAACCGTCTCAACGGCATCTATCGCAACCTGCTGGTCAACAGCGGCGTGACCCTGCACGAAGGGCATGCGCGCCTGGTTGATCCCCATCAAGTGGAAATCAATGGCGAGCGCTTCACTGCCAAACATGTCCTTATCGCCACGGGCGGCTGGCCGCAGATCCCGGACATTCCGGGTCGCGAACACGCCATCGGCTCCAACGAAGCGTTCTTTCTCAAAGAGCTGCCAAAGCGCGTGCTGGTGGTAGGCGGTGGCTATATCGCGGTGGAATTCGCGGGCATTTTCCACGGCTTGGGCGCGCAGACTTCGTTGCTGTATCGCGGCGACCTGTTCCTGCGCGGCTTCGATGGCGCGGTGCGCAAGCACTTGCAGGAAGAGTTGACCAAGCGCGGCCTGGACCTGCAATTCAATGCCGACATCGAGCGCATCGACAAGCAAGCCGATGGCAGCCTCAAGGCCACCTTGAAAGACGGCCGGGTGTTGGAAGCCGACTGCGTGTTCTACGCTACCGGCCGACGTCCGATGCTGGACAACCTGGGGTTGGAAAATACCGGCGTCACCCTCGATGAGCGTGGCTTCGTCAACGTGGACGAGTTGTATCAAACCACCGAGCCGTCAATCCTGGCCATTGGCGATGTGATCGGCCGCGTACAATTGACCCCGGTCGCCCTGGCCGAAGGCATGGCTGTGGCACGTCGCCTGTTCAAACCCGAGCACTACCGTCCGGTGGATTACGCGATGATCCCGACGGCGGTGTTCAGCCTGCCGAATATCGGTACGGTGGGCCTTACGGAAGAGGAGGCGAAGAAGAACGGCCATAAGGTGCAGATCTTCGAGAGCCGTTTCCGGCCCATGAAGCTGACCCTGACGGACTGCCAGGAAAAGACCCTGATGAAGCTGGTGGTCGACGCCGACACCGACAAAGTGCTGGGCTGCCACATGGTCGGGCCCGATGCCGGCGAAATCGTGCAGGGCCTGGCGATCGCGCTCAAGGCAGGCGCGACCAAACAGCATTTCGACGAAACCATTGGCGTGCACCCGACGGCGGCGGAAGAGTTCGTCACCATGCGCACGCCTGTGGCGGACTGATCAGGTTTCGCTGGTTGCCTCTGGCGTCGTTGCAACGACGGCGGCCAGACGCAACGCTTCAATGTTGGCCTGGGCCTTGAGCAGGTCCAGCTCCAGCGCCTTGTTGACCTGCTGATGTTCAGTCAGCGCTGCCTGGCGTGACTGGCTTTCCTGCAGTGCAACCCGCAAGCGCTCCTGGAGCAGCGTGCGCTCGCTGTCGACCTGGCTGATTTTCTCGTTCAACTCCAGTTGCACGGCCTGGTCCTTGCGCAGTTGCTCCTGCAGTGCGTTCAGCTCCCGCGCGGTCACCCGGTGCTCGATCAACACGCGTTCGTTGTCTCGATGCAATTGGGTGATTTCGTCCTGACGCACCAGTGCACTCTGCTGCGCCTGGCGCAGCTCGGCTTGTACCTGCTGCAACTGACCCTCATGACGACGCTGCTCCTGCTCACGCTGCTCCTTGACCGCATTGCGGTAATGCTCAAGGGCATCGCGGGCGTGCAGGTGCTTGTCCTCCAGTGAGCGAATCTGCTCGTCCTTGTCCTTGATCCTCAGTTCGTAATCGCTGCACGCCTGGCTAAGCCCGGCGTTGCGCGTCTGCTCGGTCTGCAGGCTGGTGCTGGCAGTTTGCAGGGCGGCGCTTTCCTCGGCGAGGGCGGCGGCCTGGATATCGAACTGCTGTTGCAACTGGTCATGGGCCTCCTGCAGCGCTTGAAGCTGAGTGAGCAGGGCGCTTTTGTGCTGTTCAAACTGCGCCAGGGCGAGGTCGATGGGCTCTTGGGCCTTCTCTTTCAGGCGCTGGGCGAGCCGTGCCACCAATTCCCCAAGCTCGTCATCAATCGGGGCTTGGGTGATGGTCTGGCGGGTCTCGCTTTCGTCGAGTTCCTTCAGATAGCGATGAATGGTGGTTTTCGAGCCGGTATTGCCCATCTCGATGCGCACGGCGTCGATGCTGGGGTTTTCGCCACGGGCGAGGATTGCCAGGCGTGCCGTCTGAACTACTGCTTTATTTATGCCGCCGCGAGCCATGGGGTCTCCGTCGATTTCGTACTGTGGTACAGGGTATGTATTTACGTACCTTATCACATTTAAAAAACACTTTAAATTCATGAATTAACAGATGGGATATTGGCGTATTATCCCGTGTCACCAGCATTTTTAACGCCGAACCATGCGTTAGCAGTACGAATAGGCCCTGCCATGAGTGATCTTGATCGTTACCTCAACGCCGCGACCCGTGACAACACGCGCCGTAGCTACCGCGCAGCCATCGAACATTTCGAGGTCAGTTGGGGTGGATTCCTGCCCGCCACCAGCGACAGCGTGGCGCGCTATCTGGTCGCGTATGCGGGCGTGCTGGCCGTCAACACCCTGAAGTTGCGCCTCTCGGCACTGGCGCAGTGGCATACCAGCCAGGGGTTTGCCGACCCGACCAAGGCGCCAGTGGTGCGCAAGGTGCTCAAGGGCATCCGCGCCGTGCACCCTGCGCGCGAGCGCCAGGCCGAGCCGTTGCAGCTCAAGCATCTGGAGCAGGTGGTGGCGTCGCTTGAGCTTGAAGCGAGGGAGGCCAGCGACAATCAGGACCGGCCCGCGTGGCTACGCGCCAAACGCGACACGGCGCTGATCCTGCTGGGGTTCTGGCGTGGCTTTCGCAGCGATGAGCTGTGTCGCTTGAGCATAGAGCATGTCCAGGCGGTGCCTGGGGCAGGCATCAGCCTCTACTTGCCGCGCAGCAAAAGTGACCGCGACAACCTCGGCAAGACTTACCAAACCCCCGCATTACTGCGCTTGTGCCCGGTACAGGCTTACAGCGAATGGCTCAGCGCCTCGGCACTGGTGCGCGGCCCGGTGTTTCGCGGGATCGATCGCTGGGGCAACCTGGGGGAGGAGGGGCTGCACCCCAACAGCGTGATTCCGTTACTGCGCCAGGCGCTTGCGCGCGCGGGCATCCCGGCCGAGCAATACACCAGCCACTCCCTGCGACGCGGCTTCGCTACCTGGGCCCATCGCAGCGGCTGGGATCTGAAGTCGTTGATGAGTTATGTCGGTTGGAGCGACATGAAATCGGCCATACGCTATGTTGAAGCGACGCCCTTTCTCGGCATGACGCTGGCGACCCAACCGCTGTTATGAGATTTCTTCTATTAATACAGTCATCTGATAGAGAAACCCAATCGTCAGCATCAGGTTTGCCAATGAGCCATCGTCACCAAGAGTGGGTAGGATTCACCCCATCAACTTGTTAACCCTTTCTACAAACCCTGACGGAGAGTCAACGATGCCTATCATCAACAGCCACGTAAAACCGTTTAAAGCCACCGCTTTCAAAAACGGCAGCTTCCTCGATGTGACCGACGCTGACCTGAAAGGCAAGTGGTCTGTGGTGTTCTTCTACCCAGCCGACTTCACCTTCGTTTGCCCAACCGAACTGGAAGACCTGGCTGACAACTACGCCGAATTCCAGAAACTGGGCGTAGAAATCTACAGCGTGTCCACCGATACCCACTTTGCCCACGCTGCCTGGCACAACACTTCGCCAGCCATCGGCAAGATCCAGTACACCATGATTGGCGACCCGACCCTGACCATCTCGCGCAACTTCGACGTGCTGATCGAAGAAGCCGGCCTGGCGGACCGCGGTACTTTCGTGATCAACCCGGAAGGCCAGATCAAGATCGTTGAGCTGAACGACGGCGGTGTTGGCCGTGACGCTTCGGAGCTGCTGCGCAAGATCAAGGCTGCCCAGTACGTTGCCGCTCACCCGGGCGAAGTGTGCCCAGCCAAGTGGAAAGAAGGCGAGGCCACCCTGGCTCCGTCCCTGGACCTGGTCGGCAAGATCTAAGTCTGTGAAGTTCCAAGGGCGGGCATCCGCACCTACCCAGTAAGCTGCAACCGCCCTCAAAAACGCCCGGGCGAGATTCGCTCGGGCGTTTTTTTTACCCAGAATTAAAGGAAATCGCCCGTATGTTGGACGCCAATCTTAAAGCTCAGTTGAAGTCATACCTGGAGCGGGTTACCCAGCCGATCGAGATCGTCGCTTCCCTCGATGACGGCGCGAAATCCGAGGAAATGCTCGCTCTTTTGCAGGACGTAGCCAGCCTCTCCACGCTGATTACCCTGTACACCGATGGCAATGATGCGCGCAAGCCGTCGTTCTCCATCAACCGCCCGGGTGCCGAGATCAGCCTGCGTTTTGCCGGCATCCCCATGGGCCATGAATTCACGTCCTTGGTACTGGCCCTGCTGCAAGTCGGTGGCCACCCATCCAAGGCCAGTGTCGAAGTGATTGAACAGATCCGTGCCTTGAAAGGCGAGTTCAGCTTTGAGACGTACTTTTCGCTGTCGTGCCAGAACTGCCCGGACGTGGTCCAGGCGCTGAACCTGATGGCCGTGCTCAACCCCAATATCCGCCACGTGGCCATCGACGGCGCGCTGTTCCAGGCTGAAGTCGATGAGCGTCAGATCATGGCGGTGCCCAGTGTCTACCTTAACGGTGTGAACTTCGGCCAGGGCCGCATGGGCCTGGAGGAAATCCTCGCCAAGCTCGACACCAGTGGTATCGAAAAAGCCGCCGAGAAAATCAGTGCCAAGGAGGCCTTTGATGTATTGGTTGTCGGCGGTGGCCCAGCGGGTTCATCGGCGGCGATCTATGCGGCACGTAAAGGCATTCGTACCGGTGTGGCCGCCGAGCGTTTTGGTGGCCAGGTACTGGACACCATGTCCATCGAGAACTTTATCTCGGTACAGGAAACCGAAGGCCCCAAACTGGCCAGCGCCCTGGAAGCCCATGTGCGTCAGTACGATGTGGACATCATGAACCTGCAGCGTGCCAGCAGCCTGGTGCCGGCGAAAAACGCCGGCGAGTTGCACGAAATCCGCTTCGAAAGCGGTGCGACGCTCAAGTCCAGAACCGTGATCCTGGCCACCGGTGCACGCTGGCGTGAAATGGGCGTGCCGGGCGAGCAGCAATACAAGGCCAAGGGCGTGTGCTTCTGCCCGCATTGCGATGGTCCGTTGTTCAAGGGCAAGCGCGTGGCGGTGATTGGTGGCGGTAACTCAGGCGTCGAAGCCGCCATCGACCTGGCCGGTATTGTCAGCCACGTCACGTTGCTGGAGTTCGACAGCAAGCTGCGCGCTGACGCTGTGTTGCAGCGCAAGCTGTACAGCCTGCCGAACGTTGACGTGATTACCAGCGCATTGACCAGTGAAGTCAAAGGCGATGGCCAGAAAGTCACCGGTCTTGCCTACAAGGATCGCGACAGCGGCGAGTTCAAGACCCTCGACCTGGAAGGCATCTTTGTGCAAATCGGTTTGCTGCCCAACACCGACTGGCTCAAAGGCACGGTGGAGCTGACGCCACGCGGCGAGATCATCGTCGATGCGCGTGGCGAGACCTCATTGCCAGGTGTATTCGCCGCCGGTGACGTGACGACTGTGCCGTACAAGCAGATCGTGATTGCCGTGGGCGAGGGCGCCAAGGCGTCCCTGAGTGCTTTCGACCACCTGATCCGCACGTCCGCGCCTGCATAAAATCCGCCGCGCAAATGAAAAACCCCATGAGTGATCATGGGGTTTTTTGGTTTACATCGGTGCTGGCTGAATGATTTCAACCCAGTACGCGTCCGGGTCCTTGATGAAAGCCAGGCTTTTCATGCGGCCATCGCTCAGGCGCTTCTGGAAATCGCAGCCCAGGGCTTCGAAGCGTTCGCACGCCGCGACGATGTCCGGTACCGAGATGCAAATGTGGCCAAAGCCACGGGGGTCGGTGTTGCCGTTGTGGTAGGCGAAGTCGGCATCGTTTTCGGTACCGTGGTTGTGGGTCAGTTCCAGAATGCCAGGGATCGACTTCATCCACTGCGTACGCTCAGCCGCGTCAGCCGGGATCTGTGCCTTGTCCACCAGGGCGAGGAAATACAGGCTGAATTCGGCTTCCGGGAAATCGCGTTTTTCAACTAGGGAAAAACCCAGTACGCGGGTGTAGAAATCCAGCGACTTGGTGATGTCCTTGACCCGCAGCATGGTGTGGTTGAACACGAAGTTCGCGGTGGCGGTATCAGGTTGGGCAGTGACGCCGGGGAAAGTGTTCAGTTCGTGCAGGCTCATGGGCCCTCCAGAAAAAAATGGGGCAAAGCGGTCCCTTGGCTTGCGGCAAGCATCCGTGCAGCCGGGCCATGATACGCAAGGCCTGCCGGTCACGCCAAATGAAAAAGCTGACGCAGCCCTTGCGAGCTGTGGGTCTGGGGCCGCAAACTTTGGTGCTGGAACCCTGGATGCTTTTTGCAATGATCGAGTTTCGTAAACCGCTGTTGAGTACCTTGTGTCTATTGCTGGCGAGCCCGCTCGCAGGGGCGGCCGACCCCGAGATCCATTGGCCCAGCGGCTGGCAGGTGGAGGAAGTGGAACCCGACGCCGCCGTCGGGAAGCGCCAGGCCGTGACTCGACAGCGTGCGATAAAGAATGACGAAAATGGCCAGACCTTGATGGTGATGGAGTTGACCGGTACGCCACTTGAGGCCGGGCATCAGGTTAATCTTCAAGGCGTCTTGCTGGAGATGCGTAAGTCCATTCAAAAGGATTTTGCCCAGGGCGGTTATCAAAGCGTGTGCACCAAACTGCACGCCGCTACATTGAGCCGCCTTGATGCGCTGGAAACTACCTGTGTGATTACCGAGAACGGTCGCCATGTGCTATCGCAGACACTAGTGGGCGCGGTGGATACGGAAAAAGCCTACGTGTTTTCATATGCGGGCCAGGCGCAAGCGTACGAGACCAGTGAGGATGAAGTCCGTTCAGTGCGTGACAGCCTCAAACTTTGAATGGCTGTATGTGAAAGAATGTGAACTTTAATTTAAGTTCGCTTGCGAACCTGGAAACGAAAAAGCCCCGCCTGAGCGGGGCTTTCCATTAATGCCTGTCAATCAACCGCGAAGCCAGGAATCTACAGTGGCTGCGCCGTGCTCTTCCTTCCAGGCTTTCAGGCCACGATGGTTGCCGCCTTTGGTCTCGATCAGCTCACCGGTGTGCGGGTTCTGGTAGACCTTGACCACGCGGGCGCGGCGCTGTTTCGGCGCGGCGGCAGGTGTGGCGCCGCGTTTGGCCGGGTTTGGATCAAGGATGGAGATCACGTCGCGCAGGCTCTTGTCGTAGCTGCCCATCAATTTTTTAAGCTTTTCTTCAAATTCGATTTCTTTCTTCAGCCCGGCGTCGTTCTTCAGGGATTCCAGCTGGGCAAGCTGCTCTTGAAGGGCTCTTTCTGCTGCGCGAAATTCGGCGAGTCTGGACAAAATCTGTACTCCAATAGTGTAGTTAGCTGATATCTACTGCGAAGAAAGCCTTAAGCCAAGAGGGTTAAGCTAACTCAAACGAAAACACCTGACTGTGAGTGTATCGCCGGCAAGAAAAATTGTAGTAGTTAATCCACGTCGAGTAAATCATGTCTTTTGTCTAAATAATATGCTGGCCGGGAAGGTAGTCGGTGACTGTTCACTGACGGGTTACCGACTTAATGAATTCATCGCCGGGTAATGGACGGCCAAACAGGTAGCCTTGCAGAAAGTCTACGCCTTTGGCGACAAGGTAATCACACTGTTGCGCTGTTTCCACGCCCTCGGCCACGATGCCCAGGTCGAGCTTGGCGGACAGTTCTATAATGCTGTCCAGAATATGCCGTGAGAGGGCATCCGCCCCGATCATGGCGACAAAGCTTTGATCGATCTTCAAGTAATCCACATTGAAGTGGCGCAAATAGCCCAGGCTGGAATGCCCGGTGCCGAAGTCGTCTATGGCGATCATCACGCCCAGCTGGTGCAGCGCGTCGAACAAGCGCCGTGTGATGTCAGTGGGCTCGATCAACTCACGCTCGGTCAATTCCAGTACCAGGGTTATCTGGCCGGGCGGGAAGGCCGCAAGGAACGCTCGGCAGTCGTCCACCAGCTCCAGGTCCTGGCAATGACGCGCGGTGATGTTCACGCCAATATGAAACCCCGGGCTGAAGCGCTCGGCATGCGGTGCCAATTGCGCGGCAGTCTGGCGCAGCAGGGCGCGCGTCATGGGCACAATCAGTCCGGAGTGCTCGGCCAGGGGAATGAACAGGTCCGGTCGCACCAGGCCCTCTTTAGGGTGTTGCCAGCGCATCAGCACTTCGCAGCCGGCCCATTGGCGCGTGTCGCCGCGCACCACCGGCTGGAAATACGGAATGAATTCGTTGGCGAGCAGGGCTCGTTGCAACTCGTGGGTGGGCGCTGAGGAGCGCTTTTGCAGCCAGTGGGCAAGGAGGCCGGCCAGCACACCAAAAAACACCACCAGGCTGAACACGGCCGGATAGCGCGCCTGCATGTAACGCCAGACCTCACCCTCGGGCATGCCTACATCGACGCTGTACTGATAGCGGCTGGAGGCCAGGAAATGAGGGGCTATGGCAAATTCCGGCGACGCGTCGGTATGGACCTTGCCGTCGGCATCCAGCCAGTTGGGGCCCACCTTTAACACCAGGGAAGCGTAGCGGCTGATCAGGCGCAGGGCATTGGTGAGGTGGTAACCGTCAATCGAGGCAAACGCGCCTTGATCGCCGTCGACCAAGCGGTACACCAGCAGTGCGGTATCCGGCGTGACCGGGTTGCCGTTCATCAACCACAAACGCCCACCAACGTAGTCGTCCGGATTGACCGGCGACTCATACCTGCTGCCGAACAATGAACTGCAATAGATGTTTTTCTGCCAGGACAAGGTGGTGGCGCGCACGAACGGTCGGCGCGTGACTTGCTCACGCAGTGCCAGCTTCGCGGCGTTGTCACACGGCAAGCCGGCCAGTGGCAACAAGGTCTGGGCCGCGAGTGCGGTGTTGTCGAGCATCAAGTCGAGCTGACGCACCGCTTCCCGGGCCGTTTGCGCGGTGCTTTGCTCAAGCGTGCGTTCGGCTTGCCAATAAAGAATCACGACCCCCAATAAAACGGGGAGCAGGCCGCAGACGGTGCTCAGCACATAACGCGCAACTCGGCTTCGTGGGCCTTGGGAGGTAAGGGGCATAGAGGAGCGGCCGTGCAGAAAAGAAGAGGACTATGCCGATGATAGATGGCATTCCCATCAGGCGCTCAGTAAAACATTGCGCGCCTGCCTGGGTGACAAACCCCTTGCACGCGGCAGGGCGATGGGGATTTGATACGAGCACGGGCAAATAGAGCTCGGACAAATAGAGCTCGGACAAATAGTGTTACGCTGTGTAGAATCGATTTACGCATACAACAATATGGACTTGCGCTCACGCAAGCCTCGCCGTCAGAGACTGATGACACCATGAAGCAACTCGGTTCTCCCCTCATCTTTGGTGACTTCCTCGCCCGCAGTGTGCGAGGACTCTCCTGTGCGCCACCCGCTGACCTCATCCTTGCCCGCCAATAACGATTCGTTACCCCAAGCATGATGAGGCACCCGACATGACCGACCAATATGAAAACCCGATGGGCCTGATGGGCTTTGAATTCATTGAGTTCGCATCGCCGACCCCGGGCATCCTGGAGCCGATCTTCGAGATCATGGGCTTCACCAAGGTGGCGACCCACCGCTCCAAAGACGTGCACCTGTATCGCCAGGGCGAGATCAACCTGATCCTCAATAACGAGCCGAACAGTCTGGCCTCGTACTTCGCCGCCGAACACGGCCCGTCCGTGTGCGGCATGGCGTTTCGGGTGAAGAACTCGCAGCAGGCCTACAAGCGCGCCCTGGAACTGGGGGCGCAGCCGATTCATATCGAAACCGGTCCGATGGAACTGAACCTGCCGGCGATCAAAGGCATTGGCGGCGCGCCGCTGTACCTGATCGACCGGTTTGGCGAGGGCAGCTCGCTCTATGACATCGACTTCGTCTACCTCGAAGGCGTAGACCGCAACCCGCAAGGCGCCGGCCTCAAGGTCATCGATCACCTGACCCACAACGTCTACCGTGGCCGCATGGTCTACTGGGCCAATTTCTACGAGAAACTGTTCAACTTCCGTGAAGCGCGCTATTTCGACATCAAGGGCGAGTACACCGGCCTGACTTCCAAGGCCATGAGCGCGCCGGACGGCATGATCCGCATCCCGTTGAACGAAGAATCGTCCAAGGGCGCGGGCCAGATCGAAGAGTTCCTGATGCAGTTCAACGGCGAGGGCATCCAGCATGTGGCATTCCTCACCGATGACCTGGTCACGACCTGGGACGCGTTGAAGAAGATCGGCATGCGCTTCATGACCGCGCCGCCGGACACTTACTACGAAATGCTCGAAGGCCGCCTGCCCAACCACGGCGAGCCGGTGGACCAGCTGCAGGCCCGCGGCATTTTGCTCGACGGCTCGTCGATCGAAGGTGACAAGCGCTTGTTGCTGCAGATTTTCTCGGAAACCCTGATGGGGCCGGTGTTCTTCGAGTTCATTCAACGCAAAGGCGATGATGGTTTCGGCGAAGGCAACTTCAAGGCGTTGTTCGAGTCGATCGAGCGCGATCAGGTACGTCGCGGTGTATTGACCGCCGACTAGGCAAAACAAAGCCCGGCTTCGGCCGGGCTTCCTTTTGCCTGGGATTCAGGCTCTGCGCTGACGCACCAGATGCTTGAACCCTTCATACACCAGCACCATCACCGCCAGCCAGATCGGGATATAGGTCAGCCATTGCCCGCCCTTGATGCCTTCACCCAACAGTAGCGCCACTGCGAGCAACAACACCGGCTCCACATAACTGAGCAGGCCGAACAGGCTGAATGCCAGCAACCGGCTGGCGATGATATAGCTCACCAGCGCCGACGCACTGATCAAGCCCAGCATGGGAATCAACGCGTACAACTTCGGCTGCGCATCCAGTACCGCGAAGCCCTGCTCGCCGCTTTGCACAAACCACCAGGCCACCGGCAACATCAGCGCCATGTCCAGCCACAGGCCTCCCAGATGGTCGGTGCCCAGGTATTTGCGCACCACGAAGTACACCGGGTAACCGATGATCACCACCAGCGTCGCCCAGGAAAAACCACCGGCCTGATACAACTCGTTGAGCACGCCCAGCGTGGCAAACACCACGGCGATCTGCTGCAAGCGCGACAATTGCTCGCCGTAGACCAGGCGTCCGGTCAGCACCATGGTCAGCGGCAACAGGAAATAACCCACCGACACGTCCAGGCTGCGCCCATTCAGCGGCGCCCACATGAACAGCCATAACTGCACGCCGAGCAGCGCGGACGACACCAGCACGCCGCCGATCAAGCGTGGCCTTTGCGCCAGCATCCGCAGCAACTCCCACACCCGCCGCCATTCGCCGCTGACCAGCATGAACAGTGTCATGCAGGGCACGGTCAGCAGCATGCGCCAACCGAAAATTTCCAGGCCACTCAACGGTGTAAGCAGCGACGTAAAGTAATACATCACGGCAAACAACACCGAGGCCGATACCGATAACACAACACCTTTAGACACGCAGTCCTCGCGAAAGCCGATTTGAGATATTCAGGAACAACAGGGAGGGAGATTATGGTGCTTTTGAGCGTAAAGATGCGCTGTTTTGGGGCCTGAGGCGGAAAAAGGCTGAAAATGGTCGTTTTATAGCAATGACGTTCGCCGCTGTGGCCCCCCGGGAGGCTGTGAAGATGGCATTGCCGTCGATATCTTCATTGCCTGACCTACCGCTGTCGCGGCCTCGCCGAGGCTCGAGCGCTCCCACAGGAGGAACGGCGAGCCCGCGTATTTCGAGGGGGCGCTTACGAGCGTACCGTGCGACCCGAGACAAAGTGGCTCACATCATTGAACCCCGCTGTGGACGAGTGCCCCGGCGTCACCAGCGAATCGATGAATGCCTCATCTTCCGCGCTGATCGTCACTTCGAGTGCGCCGGTGTAAGCATCCCACTGCGCCTCGGTGCGCGGGCCGACAATCGCCGAGCTCACCGCCACGCTATTCAATACCCAGGCAATCGCAAACTCGACCATGCCCACCCCACGCCCCTGGGTGTATTGCTGGATCTGCTGGGCGATGCGCAGCGATTCCACGCGCCATTCGGTTTCCAGAATGCGTTTGTCCTGGCGTGCAGCGCGGCTGCCAGGCTCAGGTGTCAGGTCCGGCGCGTACTTGCCGCTGAGCACCCCACGCGCCAGCGGGCTGTACGGCACCACGCCCAGGCCATAGGCCGCCGCGGCGGTGATCTGCTCGACTTCGGCCTGGCGATTGACGATGTTGTACAACGGCTGGCTGATGATCGGCCGGTCAACGCCCAGGCGCTCGGCCACGCGTATGACCTCGGCAATACGCCAGCCGCGATAGTTGGACAACCCCCAGTAGCGAACTTTGCCCTGGCGAATAAGATCGCCGATCGCTGATACCGTGACCTCCAGCGGTGTGTCGTGGTCCTCGCGGTGCAGGTAGTAGATGTCCAGGTAGTCGGTGTCCAGGCGGCCCAGACTGGCCTCCAGCGCGTTGAACATACGCTTGCGGCTCAGCCCGCTGCGGTTGGGCATGCCATCTGCCGGGCCGAACCCGACCTTGGACGCCACCACCCAGTCCTGACGGTTGCGCGCGATGGCCTCGCCGACGATCTCTTCGGAGCGCCCGCCGGTGTAGACGTCGGCGGTATCGATAAAGTTGATGCCTTGATCCCAGGCCTTATCGATGATGCGCAGCGAGTCTTCCGTGCTGGTCTGTTCGCCAAACATCATGGTACCCAGCGTCAGTGCGCTGACCTTCAATCCGGACTGGCCCAATGTGCGGTAAATCATGCAAAGCTCCTCAAAGCAGGCAAACGTGTGTCATGCAATACCAGACACGAGCCCTCTGGAACAAGCCCTGAGCGTGTTTCTTCATGCACTCAGCAACGCCTGGCAGCGCTCCTGTAAAAAACGCTGCAGCGCTTTCACCCGTTCCGAGACCTGCAGGCGATGGGGGCACATCAGGTTGAACGGCGCCGGTTCGCCTTGCCACCCATCGAACAATGCCACCAGCCGGCCGGCGGCCAGGTCGCCCACCACATCGAGTCGAGCTTTGTAAGCGATGCCGTGCCCGGCCAGAGCCCAACGGCGCACGATTTCGCCGTCGTTGCTGAGATAGTCGCCGCTGACCTCGACCTCTTCAACCTGCGCGCCCTGGCGAAAACGCCAGTTCTGGCTGACTTGGCCCTGGCGCATGTACCGCAACGCACTGTGCCCTGACAACTGCGCTGGATGCAGCGGTGTGCCGTGGCGCGCCAGGTAGGCCGGGCTGGCACAGGCAACGCGGTGGTGGTCGGGGGCGATCGGCAGGGCGACCAGGCTGGAGTCCTGGGGCACGCCAAAGCGCAGGGCAATGTCGACCGTCTCCCGAAACAGATCGGCGTTGCTGTCGTTGAGCATCAGTTGCAGGCGGATGTGCGGGTGTTCGGCCTTGAATGCATCCAGCCAGCCCAGCACCACGTTGCGCCCGAAATCCGACGGGGCCGCCACTTGCAGCAATCCGGTCAGGCCCTGGCTTTGCTGCTTGAGCGCCTGTTCGCCCTCATTCAATGCCGCCAGCGCAACGCGCACGCTGTCCAGGTAGCGCCGGCCTTCCTCCGTCAGCCGCATGCTGCGCGTGGACCGGGCGAACAAGCGCAGGCCCAGGCGGGTTTCCAGGCGCTTGAGGGCGATACTCGCCGCCGCCGGGGTCAAGCCAAGCCCGCGTGCAGCCGCGGACAGGCTGCCTGAATCGGCGGTGCGCACGAACACTTCAAGATCCAGGATCGAGCTCATTTGTAAAATTCCTTTAAAGATCTTGTCGTTTTACCGGGATTTTTCTTCGATTACCAAGCGTGGAAGATGAACGCTCACTTCTCAACCCGGGCTTTTTCCATGACGACGTCTCTGGGCGGTACAACCATTATCGTGATCGGCGGTAGCAGCGGTATCGGCGCAGCCGTCGCCAAAGCGGCTGCCGAGCGCGGTGCAACCGTGGTGGTGGCGGGGCGCCGCCTGACCTCGGCGGTGCACAACGGCATGCGCAGCGAGCCGGTGGATGTCAGCGACAGCGCCTCGTTGCAACGGCTGTTCGAAAGCGTGGGGCGCTTCGATCATCTGGTCTACACCAGCGGCCCATCGGTCAATACCAAGACCCTGGCCGACACCGACCTGGACGAAGCCCAAGGCAATTTCAATGTAAAACTGTGGGGAGCCTTGCGTGCGGTTCAACAGGCATTGCCGTTTCTGCATGAGCGCGGCAGCATCAGCCTGACCTCCGGGCAGTTGGGGCGCAAGTTGGTGTCGGGACAGTTCATCAAGACCGGTATCAACGCCGCGACCGAAGCGCTGGGCAAGCAGTTGGCCAAGGAGCTGGCGCCGCGCCGTGTCAACGTGATCAGCCCCGGCGTGATTGACACACCGGCGTACGCCGGGCTTGGGGACGAGCAGCGTCTGGCGATGTTTGCCAAGGCCGGCGGGGCCTTGCCGGTGGGGCGAGTCGGGCAGGCGCAGGAAGTGGCGGCGGGGTATGTGCTGGCGATGGAGAACGGCTTTATGACCGGTGCCGTGATCGATGTCGACGGCGGCGGCCTGTTGTAACAGCGCTTCCACATGGGCATAGGTATCTACACAACTTGGGTATGACGCCGACATGTGGCGAGGAAGCTGGCTCCCGTGGCGGTCGCACAGCCTATCGCTATCTGACTGATGCACCGCAATCCAAATGTGGGAGGGGGCTTGCCCCCGATGGCGGCCTCCCAACCGACAGCTACCCACTGACACGCCTCGGCCCAATGTGGGAGGGGGCTTGCCCCCGATGGCGGTCTCCCAACCGACAGCTACCCAACTGACACGCCTCGGCCCAATGTGGGAGGGGGCTTGCCCCCGATGGCGGCCTCCGGGCCGACCAGGATGCTGGATCAGACCGAGTACATATCCGTTTCTGCGGTCACGGCCACTATGGGTTCCGCTTTTACAGCGGGTCACTTTTGGAAAAGAGCCCCAAAAGTAACCAAAAAGGCTCTTGCCCCACCACTCGGCACCTCGCCTAGGCTCGGTGTGCCCGAACGCAGCCTTGAATCCGTGGGCCGCCGCAATGGGCCAT
>NZ_KZ478019.1 GCF_002837185.1 Pseudomonas fluorescens
TGGCCCAGTGCGGCTAACCCGGCGTCCTGCCGGGTTACCCACGGATTCAAGCCTGCGTTCGGCCAGCGTGGTTTGACGGGGCGCCTAGATCAAAAGCAGATCAAGATCAAAAGCCAGATCAAGAGCGACTCGCTTCGCATCGTGGTTACGGTTGGGCGCTACAGCGTTGTGTAGACACCTATGGCGATCGGGGGCAAGTCGAATCGTCGCACCGCCCCTCCCACATTTTGCTCATCAGGTGCGATGCCTCTACCAGCGCTCTTTCAACATCCGCAGTTCCAAGTGCTGCAACAGCATGATGGTCTTGCCATCCACGATCTCCCCACTGGCCACCATCCCCAGCGCCTGCTCGAACCCCAGTTCCAGCACTTCGATATCCTCGCCCTCTTCCGCCAGGCCGCCGCCGGCGCCAACCCGGTCGCCCGCCTGGTACTCGCCGATAAAGAAGTGAATACGCTCGGTCACCGACCCCGGGCTCATGAAGGCCGCATAGACTTTTTCGACATGCCCCACGCGATAGCCGGTCTCTTCCTCGGCTTCCAGGCGGATGCGCTCTTCGGGGCTGGCATTGTCGAGCAACCCGGCCGCCGCTTCGATCAGGTAGCCTTCGTGGTCATTGACGAAAGTCGGCATGCGGAACTGGCGGATCAGCAGCACCGTGCGCTGCTCGCGGTTGTACAACAGGATGGTCGCACCGTTGCCCCGGTCATACACTTCGCGGGTCTGGGCTTGCCAGCTGCCGTCGCGACGGCGCAGATCGAAGCTGTATTTCTTCAAGAGGTACCAGTTGTCCGAAAGGGTTTCTTCGGCGGTGATGCGCACGGGGCTGTTGTCCATGGTCGGGCCTTTGCTCAAAGAAGCGGAGCATCTCGTGCAGGCCATGCAGCGTCAAGCCGGTTGCCCCCGAGCTCGCTGCAAAACTTTGCAAGCAATCCTGCGTCACGGCCGTCGCTTTAATTTCTGCTCTGCCCGGGGCATCTGGTACAACCCGTACTTGGCCCTTGTACTGGAACCTTCATGTCATCTTTTTCCATACCCCGCCGCGGCCTGCACCGGTTTGTGCTGCTGTGCATGGCCCTGTTGATCGTCGGCCTGCCGGTCGGCTGCGCCGTGCTGCAACACAAGGAGCGCGAACTGGTGTTTCGCATCGAGCCGGGCACCGCGGGCTGGTACACCGGCCTGCCCAGCGCCGTTCAGGAGTTCGATATCAAGCCCGCCACGTTCAAATCCGGCCAGAATATCCATGGCTGGTGGTACCCGGCCGCACGCAAGGATGCGCCTGCCATCCTCTATCTGCATGGCGTGCGCTGGAACCTCACCGGCCAGCTGTTTCGCATCGAACAGCTGCACGCGCTGGGCTATTCGGTGTTGGCCATCGACTATCGCGGTTTTGGCAAAAGCCGGGGCGACCTGCCTTCGGAAACCACGGTGTATGAGGACGCGCGCGTCGCCTGGGAGCGCTTTCAAACCTTGCAACCGGACCCCGGCAAACGCCTGATCTACGGCCATTCCCTGGGTGGCGCGGTGGCCATCGACCTCGCCGCGCAGTTGAGCAGGCAGGTACCGTTGCCGGTGCGCGGGCTGGTGATCGAATCCACGTTCACGTCCCTGGGGGATGTCGCCACCGCCGTTGCCAATACCTCACTGCCGGTGCGCTGGTTGCTGTCGCAGAAATTCGATTCCATCGACAAGATGGCCGATATTCACATGCCACTGCTGGTGGTGCATGGCCTTGATGACCGCTACGTTCCACCGCGCTTCAGCGAGCAATTATTCGAAGCCGCCCAGGAGCCCAAGCGGTTGTTACTGGTGCCGGGTGCCGGCCATAACAACAGCATGAGCCTGGCCGGGCGCAATTATGGCGTGGCGCTGGACAAGCTGATGCAAGCGACGATGCCGTCACCGGTGGTCACCCCCTCCACAGGCAGAGGGGGTGACTCATAAATGCACTTTTCGGCACTGGCTTCGCCAAGGCCTGTCAAGCGCAAACCCTGGCCATATTGGCCGTCATTGAAAGTTGATCAAATATTGATCGCAGGTTAAATCGCCAATGCTGCCGGGGCCTTGCAAAGTTATCCACAGAGATACCCACGGTTTCCGTGGACAACTCTTTTTACTTTTCCTGTTTTTTTTTGCGCATCAAACGCCGTCAGGAAAGGTGCCCGGCAGCAGGATCTCGCGATTCACATCGCGTATATCGTTATAGCCACACAGCGCCATCGACACCTCCAACTCACGGGCGATGATCTCCAGCGCTTTGGTCACGCCCGCTTCGCCCATCGCCCCCAGGCCATACAGATGCGGGCGTCCGATCATCGTGCCCCTGGCGCCCAGCGCCATGGCCTTGAGTACGTCCTGGCCGGAGCGAATGCCCCCATCGAGCCACACCTCAATCCGATTGCCCACCGCCTCCACAATCGCCGGCAATTGGCTGACGCTCGACGGCGCGCCATCGAGCTGACGGCCACCGTGGTTGCTCGCCACCAACGCATCGGCGCCGGTATTGGCCGCCAGGCGTGCGTCTTCCACATCGAGGATACCCTTGATGATCAACTTGCCGCCCCAGCACTTCTTGATCCACTCCACATCGTCCCAGCTCAGGCGCGGATCGAATTGTTGGGCGGTCCACGCCGACAGCGAACTCATGTCGGCCACGCCCGTCACGTGCCCGACGATATTGCCGAAACCACGACGCTGGGTGCCGAGCATGCCCATCACCCAGCGCGGCTTGGTCATCATATTGAGGATGTTCGGCAGGGTCAGCCTGGGCGGCGCCGACAGGCCATTGATCAAGTCCTTGTGACGCTGCCCGAGGATCTGCAGGTCCAGCGTCAACACCAACGCATCAACGCCCGCCGCCTTGGCACGCTCGATCAAGCGCTCGATAAAGCCGCGGTCGCGCATCACATACAACTGGAACCAGAAGGGCTGGCCGACGTGCTCGGCGATGTCTTCCAGCGAACAGATGCTCATGGTCGACAAGGTATAGCGCAGGCCAAAAGCCGCAGCGGCGCGCGCGGTCAGGATCTCGCCATCGGCGTGCTGCATGCCTGCAAGGCCGGTAGGTGCCAGGGCCACCGGCATGGCCATGTCCTGGCCGATCATGCTGGCGCGGATCGAACGTTCATCGATATTGCGCGCCACGCGCTGACGGAACTTGATGCGGGCAAAGTCGCTTTCATTGGCCCGGTAGGTGCTCTCAGTCCAGGAGCCGGAATCGGCGTAGTCGTAAAACATGCGCGGCACACGTTTTTGCGCAAGCTTGCGTAAGTCTTCGATGGTTGTGATCAACGACATCGGGTCACCTCTCCCTGAACTGAACCCAGAGAGTAACCGGCGATCGCCAAGGCAACCAGCCATTGCGTTTATATCGACCGACGCTTAATCTCGCACAAACCCGCAACAAAGCGCACAAACATGCAAAGCACCCATCACGCCATCGACCTGCCTTCCCTGCGCAAACAAAAGATCCTGTTGCTGCTTGAGCGCGACGGCAAGGTCACGGCATCCGAGCTGGTCGAGCATTTCGCCGTGTCCCCGGACACCATCCGCCGCGACCTCGGCGAACTCGCCGCTGCCGGTCTGTTGCAACGCGTGCACGGCGGCGCCCTGCCCCGGCCCAGGGACACTGGCAAGGACTTCTTCACCCGTGTCGACCAGACCAATGAGGCCAAGCGCCGCCTGGCACAGTTGGCTGCGGATCAAGTCGAGGATGGCCAGATCGTACTGTTCGACTCCGGCTCCACCACCCTGCAGATCGCCCGCTCATTGCCGCACTCGCTCCACCTGACCGTGATCAGCCCCTCGCCGATGATCGCTATCGCCCTGGCGGACCACCCACATGTGACCGTGATTCTGGCGGGGGGCCAACTCAACCCCACCACACTTTCCACCGGCGGCCATGAAGCGGTACGTCTGATCCAGAGCATCAAGGCCGACCTGTTGTTCACCGGCGTGTGCGCATTGCACCCGCAAGTGGGCATGACGTCCCTGCATTTTACTGAAGTGGCGGTCAAGCAAGCCTTGCTCGACAGCGCGTCCCACGTGGTGGCCGTGACCACCTCGGACAAACTTGGCGCGGTGGAACCGTTCGTGGTGGCGCCGTGCAGCCGTATCCATACGCTGATTACCGAATGGGATGCGCCGAACGTGGAGGCTTATGAGCAATTAGGGCTGGAGGTGCGCCGGGTGGAGGTCTAGCAAGTCGAGAGCATCGGCGACCGCATGGCCGCTGGCGGTGTTATCGAAGATGCACCAGGTGGGAATGCCCTCTTCAATCGATTGGCGCAACAACTGGGAATATGCCTGCACCCGCGCGGGCCCGTAGGCGCTGTGATAAATGCGTGGCGAGCCGTGCAGGCGCCAATAACGCACGCCGTGCCAGGCATCGCCTGCTGCGATCACCGCGGGGTCGGCGTTGACCCAACCGATCTCGAATGCCTGCAGCAGACTCCCAGCCGCGAGCCAACTGGCATTGCGCGGCTCCAGCACCACGGCACCGGCAAAACGCTGACGCAGCGCGTCGAAAAAGGCGCCGGCCACCAGCGGCTCATAACTCAGGGACGGCGGCAGTTGAACCAACAGGCAACCGAGCTTTTCGTCCAGTTGCAGGCATTGCGCAAGAAATTCGTCCAGGGCGGTGCTGCACTGCTGCAAGCGCAGCTCGTGGGTGATCCGCTTGGGCATCTTGACCGAAAAGCGAAACCCCGCAGGCACCGACTCCCGCCAGCGCTCATAGGTTCTTGGCAAGTGGGGCCGGTAAAATGAGCTGTTGATTTCTACCGCGCTGAAACGCGAGGCGTAGCGCTGCAAATGCGTGCCTTGTTCAACGAAGGCCGGCCACTGTTCGCGGGGCAGGCTCCAGCCGGCACAGCCCACATACAGCGCTGCGGTCAAAACAACACCGTGGCGGCATCGCGCATGAAAATCTCGATGGTCTTGGGCCCGACGCCATCGAACTCACCCAGGCGCTTTTCGAACGCCTGGCGGTCATCGCTGAACTTAACAATCCGTGTCATCTTGCCGCCGTAATCAGCATTGAGTTTGGCACTCAGGTCCAACAGACGCTGTGCCGTGGTTTCGTCGTAACGTACGTAATGCGCGCGTCCCAACATGGCGACCAGCTCCCGCGACGTGCAGTGCTGCAGCTTACGCGGCGTGTCGCGGCCCTCCTCTTCAACAATCACCTTGTAGGCGTGCGCGGCAATGGGCGCCTGAATGCGCTTGCCCATCAGGAAACTGGCGATAAACCACTTGAACAGGCTGCTGTCGTCGTCAGGCTGGAGCTCGATCCCCAGTTCCGACGCGCTGATGGAACGGGCCATGCTCACTGTCCCTTGCTGAGCTTCTCGTTGATTGCGTTTGTCTGGCGCTCAAGGTCCTTGATCGAGGTCGGTGTCACCACTTTGTCGATGGTTTCGGTCTTGGGGTTCGGACGTTCCAGGGTCGGCCCTTTGGTGCCGTCGGCATTGCCCTTTTGCGCGTCTTCGGAACTGATGGGCTCGGGGGTTTTATCGGCGGGTGTGTGATCAGTCACAGTGCAATCTCCTGGTAATGGCAGGTCACCAACAGCGGCGACCCTATGCAGCAGAACCCGGCGAATTTGGATTAGTTCAAGGAAATTGCCACGCCTGCCGTTCAGTCACTGCGCGTAAAAAAAATTTAAACCTTTTGCCCGGGCATCGGTTCAACAGTCACGTAACGGCATCACGCCATTTCCAAGGAGAGACACCATGACGACTCGACTGATGAAACACATGGGCCTGACATTCGCACTGGTTGCAGGCTCGATTTCCACCGCGATGGCCGCCACCTCCAACGACTTTGTCGAGAATGCCGCCCAGGGCGGTATCACCGAAGTGGAAGCCGGCAAGCTGGCACTGGAAAAAAGCGGCTCGGCGGATGTGAAAACCTTCGCGCAACACATGATTACTGACCATACCAAGGCCAATCAGGACCTGATGGCGCTGGCGAAAAAACTCGATATCGAAGTGCCGGATGACGCTGCCCTGACTGACAAGGCGAAGAAAGCCATTCTGGAAATGCGCGATGAATCGTTCGACAAGGCCTACGCCAACAACCAAGTGGACGCCCATGAGAAAACCGTCGCACTGTTCAAGAAGGAAGCAGAGTCTTCGGACAACGCCGAGTTGAAAGCTTTCGCCACCAAGACCCTGCCGACCCTTGAAGCTCACTTGGAAAAGGCCAAGGCGCTGCAAAGCAAATACGCCAAGTAACCCACCTCTACAGGAGATATCCGCTTATGAGTGCGCAACTCAACGGTAAGAAAATCCTGATCATCACCTCCAACACCGGTATCGAGCGCGATGAGCTGCTCAAGCCTCTGCAAGCCCTGCGTGGCTACGGCGCGACCGTGACGCACGCCTCCAGCAAAGGCGGCATCACCCAGACCTTCGTGGGCGATACGGAAAAGGACCAGACCGTGGCGTCCGACGTGCAACTGTCAGACGTGGTCGGCGCCGACTTCGATGCGCTGGTCATCCCCGGCGGCACCGTAAATGCCGACACCCTGCGCCAGGATAGCGCCGCGCTGCGCTTGATCAGCGAGTTCGCCCAGGCCGGCAAGACCATTGCGGCGATCTGCCACGGCCCGTGGACGCTGATCGACGCGGGCGTGGTCAAAGGCAAGACCCTGACCGCGTTTAAAAGCGTGCGTATCGACCTGGAAAACGCCGGCGCCGCCAGCGTGGTCGACGCCCAGGTGCAGGAATGCAAGGCCAATGGCTGGACCTTGATCACCTCACGCACGCCGGACGATTTACCCGCGTTCAATGAGGCGATTGCCCAGGCTGTCGCGGGCTGATCTCTACACCGAAATAAAAACAGGCGCCCCATGGGGCGCCTGTTTTTTTTTAGCTCAATACTTCAGTGTTTGCGTTGTTGCGCCATCTCCCGCTTGGGCCCGAACATCGCCCAGGCGATCAGCCCCAGCAACGGTACGAAGACCAGCACCACCAACCACAGCCCCTTGGTTTCCCAGCCACCGGTACTGCGCAACACGATGTTGATGGCCCACAGTTCCAGCAGCAGCAGAATCACCGCCAGTACGATCCAGATATATTCAATTTGCATGCTTCACCTCCTGAAGTCTAAGGGTTAGGTCAAGTAAATGCGTCAGGGGTTCCATCGGATTGTTCAGCAGCGCACTTCGCCCGTCGCGGCGGTTGTGCGTTGTGCAATCCCGGCAATGTCCGATCATGCAAGCTGCACGACAGCGAACCGACGACAGCACGCTATCAATTTGATTTTAAACATAATTTATCATACGCAAAAGTTGGTACGCGTGATGCACTGTGCTTACTCACGAGGCGTGCGTTTCGACATGCCCGACCATTACCCGTGAGGTTCCACATGAATGCCATCGACCTTCTCAAAGCTGACCATGAACGCGTCAAGACCCTGCTGACCCAACTGAGCGAATCCACCGAGCGCGGGGTGAAAAAACGTACCGAGTTGCTGGCCAAGCTGGAGATGGAAATCACTTTGCACACCAGGCTGGAAGAAGAAATTCTCTACCCTGCTTTCAGAAAAGCCGGCGGCAAGGAACAGGACATCATGTACCACGAAGCCAAGGAAGAGCACCGCACCGTCGACTCATTGGTGCTGCCCGACCTGAAGCAGACCGACCCGTCCACCACCGAGTTTTCCGGTCGCGTCAAAGTGGTGAAGGAACTGCTGGAACACCATATCGAAGAAGAAGAAACCGAGATGTTTCCCCAGGCCAGGAAACTGCTGGGCAAGGCAATGCTGGATGATCTCGGGGCTGAAATGGAAGCGATGAAAGCGGCCCATAAAAAGGCCATGACGAGTAAGCCGTTGGCTGCGTAGGGCCTATTGGCGGCTTTATCTGCGCTTGATCGGCGCAAGCGACAGGGCCTGTTTACAGGCCCTGTCGCGTTATCCATCGCAACTGCCAAGCGCGGGCCGCTTCACGGCACCGGCAACCACCTACTAAACGTCCCTCGCTCACTCAAGGCACACCAGGCGAAATCCCAGCCAGGTGCGGGTAACGCGGGCTGCTCTGCAGCGCCCGGGACGAGCCCTTTCCAATCGAACACGAACGAACCTCGCCAGCTCAGGACGATCCCCGCCGCCTCACTGTCGTCCGTGAGGACCCAGCGCGCGGCAGCGGCGGCCATCAAGGCGTCGATAAATTCAGCAGCGATCCGAGCGCGGTAGGGTGAACTCAGCAGCCAGCGGCACAGGTTCAAATGATAAGTCCAATCCAGGGGTAGCTGGTGGCGATAGGCCCAGGTCATGAAACTGCGGAACAGGTTCAAGCCCTCCGGTGGATCAAGCTTGAGCAATGCCGGGCACACATCGAACACGGTGTGCCAGTGGGGTAGCAAGCGTGCATCCAGATGCACGAAACAGCGCGCATTACTCGGGTAGTCAGGCAACGCCGGTTCGGCACGCGAACGCCCGGCGGGCTTGCTGACCAAGCGACGGGCGCGCGCTGGCAACTGATGGTTCATGGAACGCACTCACAGTCGTGACGATAGAATGCCTCCCGGTTACAGGAGGCCCAGGACACACGTCAGACGGTGGGGGAAGCGCGGGGATTGGCCGATGGCCAGGTATAACGCGGCGGTGCCTTATTGCGCCGCTCATGGGCAGGACGCGGGCGTTGCTTGAGGCTCAGCAACCACGCCAGGCCGATCAGAAATACGACGGCGACCGTAACGGCGCTGCACATCGGGCAGGCAAAGTAGTTCGAGATGTTGCTGGTAGACGGGTCAGCCAACCCTTTGTCGGAAACTGCCGGCTGGCCGCCGTCCACCGAACAGAACTGACCACCGATCCCATTGAGCTGTTGGCCCATCATCTGCCCGTGTCCCAAACCGCATACGAACAGGTTCACCAGTACGCAGAAGTACAGGGCCCAGGCAATCAGCGCACGGTCGGGGCAGCTCGATTTCATGGCCGCGACTCTACCACCGAAGCCACAAAAGGATGAAGCGCAGCGCACCCCTGTGGCAGAACGTCGCAGATTACGCGAGGTGCCCAGGGTTGCTAGACTCTGCACCCTTCTCGTTACTCCTTTTCAAAGCCGGGTGGGCAACTCCAGAGCCATTCAGGCGTTTCACAGGATGCACAGTTGATGAGTACGTTATTCACCCGCCGCAAAGTGCTGACCGGTATGGGCCTGTTGGGCCTGGGCAGCCTGCTGGGCGGCTGTGACTACAGCCCCAAGCTGAATTTCAAGTACGGCAAGGACCTCAGTGACAAGATCATGGGGCGCACCTTCAAGCTCAAGAACACAGACGGCGAAACCGTCACCCTGAGCTCGTACCGTGGCCTGATGCCCGTAGTGTTCTTCGGCTTCACCCAGTGCCCGGCGGTCTGCCCGACCACCCTGGCGCGCGCCGCCCAGGCCAAGAAGCTGATGGGCCGCGACGGTGAAATCATGCAGGTGGTGTTCATCACCCTGGACCCCGAGCGCGACACCCCCGAGATACTCGACAAATACGTCAAGGCCTTCGACCCCAGTTTCGAAGCCCTCTACGGCACCCCGGAAGAAATCGCCGTGGCCGCCAAGGAATTCGGGATCTTTTATGAAAAGACTCCTGCCGGCGACACCTACACCCTGTCCCACACCGCCACCAGCTTCGTGTTCGATACCCGTGGCAACCTGCGCCTTGGCTTGCAGGCATCCCTTACCGCTAAAGAGTGCGCAGAAGACCTGCTCACCGTCATGGAGGTCTGCTAATGACTGCCGTTCAACACTTCAAGCGTCTCACCCTCGGCCTCACCCTGCTGGGTCTTGCCGCCCACGCCAGCGCCCAGGTGCAAGTGAGCGACGCCTGGGTGCGTGCCACCGTGCCGGGCCAGCCTTCCAGCGGCGCGTTCATGACCATCACCGCCGACAGCGACAGCCAATTGCTGCGCGTGGCATCACCGGTGGCCAAGGACGTGCAGATCCATGAAATGAGCATGCGGGACGACGTGATGCGCATGGGCCCGGTGGACTCGGTAGCCCTGCCCGCAGGCAAAGCCGTCAAGCTCGATCCGAATGGCTACCACGTGATGCTGATGGGCCTGACCGGCCAGATCAAGGAAGGCGACCAGGTGCCGCTGACCCTTGTGGTGAAAGACCCCAAGGGCGCTGAGCAGACCATTGAAGTGAAGGCGCCAGCGCGTGGTTTGGATGGGATGGATCATAGCCAAATGGACCATAGCAAGATGCATTGAAGCCCAGCTCGGTCAGAAATGTGGGAGGGGGCTTGCCCCCGATGGCGATATATCAGCCACCTATACGGTGACTGGCACCCTGCTATCGGGGGCAAGCCCCCTCCCACATTTGGTTCAAGACTGACTCATGAGCCGCAGGCGCTTCACCATCGGCACACACGCCAACACCAACCCCGACGGCGAGCGATACACCGCCTGCTCATCCCCGACATACCCGCATGCCTTGTAGAAACTCACCGCATTGAGCGTCGCATCCAATACCACTTCTTCAACAGCGATGTGACGCGCGACCGTCTCCAAGTGATCGAGCATTGCCTTGCCATACCCTCGTCCAGTGAATGCGGGGCGTACAAACAAAGCGCCGACTTCATGGTTGGCAAGATCGAGCATGCCGGTGGCGACTGGCTCGCCGTTCACACAGCCCAGGTAGAAGTGCTTTTCCATCAGCACGCTGTAACCATCGCTCGCACTGCCACGCGTCCATAGCGCCATTTGCTCTGCGGTACAGGCGCCGATGCATTGGCCGAGAATGGCCTCACGACGAATCTCGAACGCGCTGTCGGCATCATCTGGCGTAGCTCGTTTTATCTGCAACACAGCTCTCTCCTTCCATGAGCTCAATGTGCCATTAGCCCATGTGTGCTAATCGACCCGCCCCTCCACCGGCGCTATATTCCCCGGCACTTCCAACGCTCAGCCAACACCGCGCCTTCAATGCGCGAGGGATCGTTGCGCGCTGGAAAAACCAAAACAATCCCAAGGAAGAAGCATTATGAAACCCTCATCCCCTGTAACGCGCCTTGCTCTGCTCGGCGCCTTGATCATCGTTGTCGCCGGATGCAGCAATATCAAACCCACCGAGGACCATCTCAAGAAGCTCTCAGAGACCAACCTGGGCGAACCGGTCAAACGTGTCTCCAATGTACGCAGCGACTCCATGAGCACCTACTACGTGGCCAACACTGCGTCCGGCGAGTACAACTGCTCAGTGCCTAGCGGTGCAAGCGGCGGCTTGTTTGCGATTGCCAGCTTTGGCCTGATGAAACCCGCAGCCTATTGCATGCCCAAGGGTGCGCGAGGCAATGGGTTGACGCCATTCATGCAATAGTTTTTCCCTGACTGAGCTCACGCAGGGCGCCGCGCAGTTCCGCAGGGCGCACCGGTTTGGACAGAATGGCGATCTGACGGTCGTGCAACGCCGCCTGGATTTTCTCCACGTCGTGCCCGGTGAGGATCAGCGCCGGCACCGCCCAGCCGCGTTGCCGGCGCAGGTGGTCGATGCATTCGATGCCGGTGGCGTGGTTGCCCAGGTCATAGTCGGCGACGATGATGTCGCAGTCGCTGACCAAGCCCTGTCCCGTGGACTCGGCCTGCACCTCGCAACCCCAGCGTTCGAGCAGGGCCTGGGTGGCCAGCAGCACGTTGTGGTCATCTTCCACCAGGCACACTTTCAAACCGCTGAGCAGGCCAGCCTGGCGTGCGTCGTCACGCAATGCCGGTTGAGCCGGCGCAGTGGCCAGGGCCAGGCCATGCAGACTTACCGACGTGCCACGGCCCACCCGCGAACGCAGGCTCACCTGCAGCCCCATCAACTGCCCCAGGCGCTTGACGATGGACAGCCCCAGGCCAACGCCCTCGACGTCCTTGTCGCGCAGTTGGCGCACGCGATAGAACTCTTCGAAGACCTTGGCCAGATGCTCCCCCGCAATCCCCCGGCCCTGGTCATGCACCTCTACCACCAGGCGGTTATCACGAATACGCGCACCGATCAGCACTGGCCGTTGCGCGCCATACTTGAAGCAATTGGAGAGCAGGTTTTGCACCATGGTCGCCAGCATCCCCGGATCCACCAGCACCCAGTGGGCGCAAGGTCGCAAGCGCAACTCCACGCCCGCCCAGCGTGCGGCTTCGGCGTTCTGGCGTACCAGGTCGGCGAGAAAATCGCCCAAGTGGATCACTTGGTGTTTGGGCAGCAGACGCCCGTTGTCCAGGGTGTAGAGGTCGAGAATGGAACGGAACAACTGCGAGACATTGAGCAGCGAGCGATCGATATTGTCCACCAGACGCCGCTCGTCATCGCCCAGGCGGGCTTCGCGCAGGCAGGCGGTGAACAGACCGATGGAGTGGATCGGCTGGCGCAGGTCATGACTGGCCTGGGCGAGAAAGCGGGATTTTTCCAGGTTGGCGGCGATGGCTTGCTCGGAGGCCTTGCGCGTGCGCTCCAGGAGGATATGCGCGTATACCGGAATCACCGTGCTGGTGATCATCAGCATCAGCACCATGAAGGGCTGTGCCTGCCACCACGGCGTGAGCTGGTATACGATCAACAGCGCCAGCAACGCCAGCCCCGTGGCAATCGCCAGGTAGCGCGATCCGTAGCGCATGCCGTTGCCGAGGTTGACCCACACCATCACTGCATACAGCGGCAACGCCGCCTCACCGCCCACCACCAGGCCGAACGAAGTGCCGGTGTAGTCGTGGAGCATGCCGAAAATCCGTCGCGCCGGGTAATGCCCGGGCCAACGCGCGATCACCTGGCGCAAGGCAATGGACGCCAGCAGAAACAGGAAGATGTACAGGATCACCGGCAGGTAGGTGTCCAGCGAATGCCCAGGCAAAAAACCCAGCACGCTTATATACACAATGGCGATAGTTGCCACCACAATGCGCAGGTTAGCCTGGTCGAGTTCGGAGTTGGTCTCGAGACCCATGGGTTACGTCCTTGTTGTCATAGCCCTGGCCCTTTGTACGAGCGAGGCGGGCATTGGGCCCGATAATAAAACAGCATGCCTGCACACAGCCATGCCCAGCAAGGAGCTCACCATGACCGGCCGGATTATCATCGCCGACGACCATCCGATGTTTCGCGAGGCCATGGCGCGCACTGTGCAACGCCTGCTACCCGAGGCCCGGGTACAGGAAGCCGGTGACCTGGATGCGGTGCATGGGTTGCTGCTCGACCCAAGCGACATCGATACCCTGATCCTCGACCTGCGCTTTCCCGGCCTGACCTGCATCAGCCAGCTCGCCGACCTGCGCCGGCAACTGCGGCGTACCACATTAATCGTTGTATCGATGGTGGATGATCCGGCACTGATCGAACAGGTCATGACCTTGGGCGTCGACGGCTTTATCGGCAAGAACATCGCCCCCAACGAGATCGGCCAGGCGCTGCTGGCGATCCGCGACGGTGAAGTGCTGGTCAAGTTCGCTCCCTCCGGCCTGCTGCCGCTGGACACCCATACCCTCACCCCCCGCCAGCAGGACGTGCTGCGCCTGATTGCCCAAGGCAAGACCAACAAGGAAATCGCCAAGGCCCTGGATATTTCACCGTTTACCGTGCGCATTCATGTGTCGTCGTTGCTGCGCAGCTTGAAGGTCACGACGCGGGCAGCGGCGGCGGTGAAATACTCCGGGGAGTTCTAGGCGTCTGCGTGACGCATGCCTCAACGTGAGTTGCGATTGATGCAGATCAATATCCGGACGGGTGCGGGACTTTGTATTTATAGAATGCTTGGGTGGACCGTCAATGGAGCAAATACCAGTGGCACATTAATGCCGGATGAAATCAGAAAAACAACTGCATATCATACCGAGTCACCCGCTAAATCCTTGAAATTAAATTGACCACAGCAAACATACACAATCAGAGCAACTAACAGGCAGCACATACTAAGCACCAGTACCTCCATGAGTATTTCCGGAGGGCTTTCAATACCTACAAATGTCAAGTAGAGAGAATAAGAAGCATAAATAATTATCACAATTACCTGTATCGCACTCAGAGCAGTGGCACGATTATTTTCCGGAAGCATCACAAGAACGGTTGACTGGATGATATTTTGACCCAGCGTAAGAAATGCACGAAAAAAAAGAACAAAAACAATTAAAGAAAGCAATTGATATTCATAATAACAGCCAAGCCATGCCAAAAAAGACAGCGACGCCACGCTAAAATAGGAAATGAAAAGCAACGCTATGTCAGCGAATTTTCTCGTCAAGAACGGGACGAGCCAGCCCTTTACCAAATGCGCCAAATCAAAAGAGGCCAGCATCAGAAAAATTATTGCGCCGCCTTTGACATCAACCGCCCTAATATCGACCTCGCGCAATTGTGAAATCATAAGATAGGTGTGTACGTGAATCATTAGCAGTGTTGAAAAAACCATCAATAATGAAAACCCATAAAAATAGATACGCTTATCAAGTGCTCCGCTAATAAGCCATGACTTAAGATGCTTTAACTCTGCAATGTAAGACGCGCATGCCACCCTGACTCTATTCTTTTGAAGAACGTATCCCTGATCCGGCACCAAGCTCTGAAAATACATAGCAAAACCGACAAATGCTACGGCTGGCAAAAACAATATATATTCTTCTCCCTCCCAATACCTGGCCCAGAAAAACAGAATCGCCATTACGACCACTGGAAAAAAAGACGCAAAATATGCGCCATGACCTTGAGAAAGAGAAAGTGTCCTAATTTTGAAACTCGTGCGTTCTACGGCAGGTATGGAAAGAGCTTCCCTATCAATTAAATCTTGTAATAAAGCTTGAAATGACCCGGAAGAAAGCGCCCCACCCAACGCGGAAAGCACACTACTTATGACCACCATTATTAAACTGAAATCATCACTTGATGCCACGACAGCCACGACGATAAAAACGCAAGCCATAGAATAAAATATGCACGCATACACCATGGATCGCGCGTGCCCTATGATGTCAGCCACCACACCACTTGGAACTTCCAGTATGCAGGATACATAAAACGCAATCGTGACTCTAAGAGAAACGGCATAAGCGGGCAACCCTCCAAAAACGCCTATAATCAAATGAGCCATTTGAGCGGCGGCAGACTCATTCCCCTTGGAAATATTCTGCAGGTATCCCACCGTACGTGTTAAATCACTCATGCAGCCCCCTTTTTTTATATAAACCCCATATATAATCACACGCTAATAAAGCATCCAGCTTTTTTGGGTGGCAACTCGCGTCATGACTCATATCCAAAAAAACTTCAGCGAGCTCCCCTTTCCCATGCGCGATAGAAAATTCTGACGCTACACTTTTCCTGTTCCGGTCATACCAGGGCGTTCGCCTGAGGAAGCTTAAAAATTTCCGGTGATTGACCGATGACAGCGATTGCGAGCGTTGAAGAATGCGTCCTATGTAGTCTGCGTGAACATAGGATATCGTTATCTCTTTACTCGGCACACCCGCATAGACGACTGAAACATCCGCATCAGACTTATAGTAACCCAGTTGATACCCCATGTAGACATGTCCAACGCCTACCATGCCTGCGCTATTACAGTCGGCGGCCCTCAGTGCGCCCATGCTGGACGACCCAAGCAAAAGCCAGCCTTTTTGTAGTACGCGAAGACACTCAACCGGACTAACACTCAACGTACTTCCAAATACACCATCTGTAATTAGAACACAGCCGGAGCGCCGTTTATCACCTGCCAACGCCTCAAGGTCTCCGCGCCGTATAGGGGGTCTAAAATCGAAATATTTTCCATATTTTTCCATTGCAAGCTCAAGCGATGGACCGCCGAATACAATGGGCTTATACCTTGGTGAAATCAGCATGTGTTTTTCTTCCAGGATTAACCAGAAAGTCATTTAAGTCCGGCACGACAATTTTTACAACTTTCAGTGGTAGCGTGTCATGACTAAGATCACACATGACGCACGGGCCCTTGATTATGTCCTGTAGCGAATTCAAGATTCTTTTCAGGGCCCACTCGCAACTTACCGGTTTCGATGGCTGCCGGGGAAATTTCTCTAATCCATTTTGGGTAATTAATAGGTCTCTGATTTTGTAAAAATTATTAGTTTTTGAATACACTTGTTTTTTATACTTGGGGGCGGAACGGACAAGATCTTCACGACCTCCTGACAGGCCGGTCACCAGACCTTGTATACACTCCAACAACGCACCATTTAACGCGTCTTCTTCTGAAAGCGCAGTGCTTGTCCCCGCAATCATGAATTTAGGCGCTAAACCCAACGTGTCTAATACCGCCACATAATAAGTGGGAAAAATAGCCGTAACTCTGAAAATGAGCAGTTCATAACCTTTCGAGCGAAGATCGTTTAACAAGGCACTGGACTTGACATCATCAACGCTACAAGGGTCAATGACAGCCCCCATGTTCGCGGATCGCACATGACGATAAAAAAGAGACGTTACATGACGTTCATAAACCTCCAGCATGGCAAATAGACTGGCTTCGACGATATCTCCGCCCGCCGCTAGGCCCGATGTGTTCGGCCGTATATAGGGAGGATCGGAGCCACACCGTTTATAAGGAAAAGCCACCTCCAGCGCGGGAACCCATGCAGGTAGATTGCTATATAAATCCACCCCTCGGATCCATCTGGAGGGGTAGAAATCCTGTCCATATCCAAATTCCAGGCCCAACGTATCGCCTTCCGGGCTTAAATTGCCTGTACCCGAAAATAGTGAACGCTGGTCAATGTTTGCCGCACAATACCTTTCGAGTGCTTCTACGATTGCACCTGCGATGGCTTGACTGAGCGTAAACCCTTTGCCTTGTGTTGAAGAAACTTGCTCAAATTTAATACCCGGTCTTACGGCCGAGACGATTGAGACCCCAATATCTACGTAACTGTTTGTCTCAGTTATACGAGAAATACCCAATAAGCCGGTAAGCGGCATTACTTTTGCTACCACTTCCTTCGCGCCAAGCAAGCGAGAGGGTATCAAGCCTACGTTCGAATCCTCCATGATGTGCTACCTTCCAGACGCATTTAGATATTTAAGCCTTACGAATCTGCTCAATTTTTCCAACACCTCAGGCTCCAAAGCTGATACGTCGCCGCCGCTAAGCGAAGCAATATTTCTCTCTCCGTCTATGCTTTCGAGTATCCTGTATAGAGAATTTGGTATTCCAACAGTTTTACCCTGGTGACCGACTATCATCTTTCTTTTGAGGGAGGTCGAAGTCCGCTCCGAAATAATTTTTGTCCCAGGTGATAAATTTAGAACATCCTCTCCTGTCAGCGTTTCAACACTATTTTTTAATTCCAATAAATAGTCACCCATGACAACACCAGATAGATGGGTACTTAAAAGCATTTCAATTGCCTGGCAAGGAGTTTCAACTATCGGCTGCCCTCTCACGTTGAACGAGGTATTGAGTAAAATAGGGAACTCAGCAACGTTCATGAAGCTTATCAATAAGCGGTGTAAAGACGCGTTGTCGCTTTTATCTACTGTTTGTACTCTGGCGGTGCCATCCACATGCGTAATGGCTGATAGTTGATCTCGGTAGGCGTGTCGAACATGAATGACTTCCAACATATATGGATAATCGCCCTCTTCCTCAAAATACTGGCCCACATGCTCCTTCGCAATCATGGGCGCAAAAGGACGGAAATCTTCCCTGAATTTTACCCAGCGATTTATAAAAGCCCACGTCTTCAAATGCCTTGGATCAGCCAAAATTGAACGCGCGCCCAGTGCCCTGGGGCCAAACTCACTACCTTTTTCCAAGGAAAAAAAACCAAGCACGTCCCCGCCCGCCAACTTTCTGGCGATTTCATCCGTGTGTATAGGTCTGTATTTTATTAGATTTGAATACCTATTCAATGCCCTGCTGACATCTCCTCGGCCGTACAGGTATCCGAGATGGTCATTGTCAAATGCATCATTAATTATCTTCCCTGTGATATGAAAGTGAGCCGATACAGCAGCACCTATTGAGACTCCCGCATCATGCTGAGCTGGAAAGAAATAAAAATCTTGAGCTGGAAATTGTTTTCTTATTTTATGGTTGGCAACAGAATTTAGTGCGATGCCGCCAGTGAATACGATTGGAGCATCGCCCTTAACATATAAGGAAAAACGACTTTGAAGTGACCACTCCAAACCCTTTTGAACCGAAGCGGCCAAGTCAGCACATTCCCTATAAGCATCAGGGTCAATTACTTTTGAATGGTTCAGTTTCCACTGATAATCGAAGTTATATATACCCTGTTCATTTTTTGACACCAAATTGCCATGAACCTCCGGATTACCATAAGGCGCCAACCCCATTAGTTTTCCAGACGCTTGCCAGGACCCAAATATATATTGACTGACGGCAGCGTACGTTTCCCCCATACTCCTGCTACCGCTGCGTGTATTAAACGACGGTGAACACTCTCTGTGCGTAATTTTATATCCTGTCGGGGAAAACTCGTACACGGAAAAGGTGTGAAGCATCGGGCGGATGTTATCTACGCCCAGCCCCCTGTGAAGATACGCTGCCATCGCCGGACCGTTCATAATCAGGTCATGTTCACCCACAGTCACTCCGCCAGAGCCATCGGCGACTACGACTGTCGGGTATGAAAACCTGGATCCAGATAGCGCAGCAAATGCATGGCAAAGGTGATGGCTGGTGTAAATGGCATTTGCACCGAGTGGATCGAAAGCATTCAATCCCTTGGAAACAGGCTGGCCCAAGCCCACATATTCGGGTGTTAATGATTGTATGTTATACGCAAAATAATCTACGTCTTCCAATGTCAATCCATTAGCACTTAAACAATAGTCTATCGCATCATCACCTTGAAGAAACACCGCACCATCACGTTTAACTCTCGAGAGCCGCTCCAATTGTACCGCCGTCGCTATTTTTTCATTTATCATGACGCAAGCTGATGCATCATGACTTGCGGAAAGCCCAACAATGACCAAATCATCTGGCGCTTTTACCAAATGGCTGGTTTCGCTTTTGAGCACAGCGGTGCCGCCACTTGCGACTATACTTACAGTATCACACACGCCCTCAAGCGTGATTTCAATTTTAATTTCCTGGCCTTCCAAGCTGCCATCAATGAACACATTCGTAGCGTTATTTTCTGTTTTAGAATATCCACCGTTCAACGTCGCCGATATCGCTATGTCACGAGGGGCCCAACCATGATGTGTATTAGAGTGCTGTGCAACTACCGCCAAGCGCCCATCGCGCCCCTTCCCTTTGACGAAAATCAAATCAAGCACTCTTCGTTTTGTAGTTTTTTTAGGAACCTCGATAACACTTAGCGAATCATGAAGCAAACGTTCGCTATCGATCAGATAACTTCCGTGATACTTTCTCGAGATTAAGATCAACGCCGCAAACAGCGAATTCACTGCATCATCCCGATTGTTCAGGTTCTGAAAAGCAACCGCCGCCAGGGCGGCTACATAGCCCACTGCAGCCGACGTGCCTCGAAACACTTGGGGATGGCCATTTTTGTCATTAGTCTCGAAAGGCTCATCACGTACGAGAAAGGTTGGTTTTAGCTCCCCGTTAGCCGCCTCTCCAATAATTTGATTATCGCTTGTGATCAAACCAACAGAATGAACGCCGACGACCGTCGCAGGAAAGCGCATGTGTCCCTGGGTATGCCCAGGCGAACAAATTATTAAACTCCGAAGTTTCTCATCGCGGCTATACGTTCTAATTTGCTTATGAAATTTTTCCAATTTAGCACTTTCAGGCGCTGAGTAGGCATGTGCCTCGATGGTAACTTGGCCATACTCACTTACGAGCCGTTCTTTTATTTTGTCATAGCCTGATCGCATACAATCGGTGTAACTCACCGACAAAACGTTCGCCACAAGGGACAGCGTTATTTTGGAGTCACGGAGTTTGACATTGGCAACTTTTACCGAGTGGTCGGCGCTCGTGGCCGATGCGTTTACAGGTGAAACCACGCCCGCGACACCATCATCATAGATTGCAACCAAACACTTTGCGTCATATTCAAGACATCCGCTATCTTCACTCATCGTTGATATCCCTTCAAATGTATAACTGCACGTCAGTTAAATACCCTTAACAAACCCCACTTTTTCACATATCGCGTTAAGTGCTCCGATTTCCACGGACAGCAACTCCAGGGGCAGGCCAATACCGATCTCATAAGTAATCGCTTTTAAATTGCAGCACAAGGGAATGGCGAACTCCATAAGCTCCAGGACAGCCGGAACAATATGTTCACTGTGTGTATCTCTGTATCTCCATTTATGTTCCGGATGTACAGAACCACCAGCCACGTGGAATTCCTTGACGGCATTCAACGGAAAACTCATCAATGCTTCTTTCAATGAAATATCATAATAAATCGCATAAGAAAACACGTGACTGATATCCAAGACTATATTGCACTCGCATGCGTCTACTATTTTTTTAAAAAAGACGCCCAAGCCAATGTCACCGACTACAAAACTGCAGGATGGGACTTCTGGCAGAAACTCAAGCGCTGATTCTGCTTGTAGAACCTTAATTTCCTGGATGGTACGTTCTAGTGTGGCAGCGCATAAAACCGGTGGTGCGAAATAAGGTATGCTGTAAGGGCCAATGTTCCATATACCCAAGTCTTCCAGGCACCACTTGGCCTCGAGAATGCTTGAAATTTTTGATTGAACGGCCAATTGCCGTCGGTTCACGCCCTCTATTCCTCCAGGCGCCACGCCGGTAAAATGATGTATCAAGGGAGTACCGTTTGACATCTTTTTAAATCGTTTGGCTTCTTCTGAATTAGTGATGGCTACGATCGAGTAATGGGACAACGAACTTTCGCAGGCTGAAATCAAGTTCTCAAAAGAAACGCCGTAGCTTCCCAAGTGCTGAAAATCCAAGCCTAGGCCGACATTGCTCATTTAAGCCCCCCCATCATTTTTATCCGTATAGAGTTCGCATCCTTGGTGAGCTCAAAAAACCCGCCATCAGGCGTGGGTGAAAAGTCATCTATGCTGGTTGCGGTTTGCAACTGTTTTATATTTTTTATGTAATGTGCGGCCAACACCTCGACGGTGTTTTGCATCTTTTGTTGATGGCCAACCCAAGGAGACGTCGTAACATTTCCAATCGACATGCCGGAGACGGTGCCTTCTATCTCGGCCAGCATTCTCAATCTGGGCTCGTGGCTATGATTGTTGCAGTAGAACAAACAAAAATCCTCAAGCAACGTCCGGCCCTGGTGTTTCCAGAAGTCATCAGAACCGCAATAGGATTCCACCGCTTCTAATAACGAAACTTTATCTATGAAGCGATTCAGAAATTTCATATCTGCATGAAGTGTCGTTCGCAAATTTCTGATTCTGGCTTTATATTCGACTTCCAACCTTGCGTGATCAAGGTGAGCGAGAAGATAATTCGCCTCTTCTGAGGCATCCAGAACCGCTGTATTTCCGGAATACAGAAGCCTGACATATTGCGCCTGCAGTCTTTTTGTATCCACTTTAGCCTCCTGCGATGGCTATGGTTATCTCAACGACGTCTCCGTCGTTCAGTTGCTCAGCGCACTCAAAATATAATTTATTATTTATAAACACACTTGCAAATGGCTTCAGCGTGGTTTTTCCAGCTCTTTCCATATACAGATTTTCGTAAGTGTCGCGATCAATTCTTTTTAGTTGCGCGGGTATATCCTGATAGTGTTCTGCGTTCATTTCCAGTTCAGGTTCAGATGAGACAGTATCAGGCAACCTCAGTGTGATATGGACCATTCACCCTCCTATAACTAAATGTAATATTCAAAATGCTGGGTTAAGCGGCCGTCAATTTTTGATGAGCCAAATAGGCCTGTAGACGCATGAAAACACCTGGACATCAATATGATCGCCCTGTTGAATTGCATAGGGAGTTCTCCGATCTGCTGCCAGTTGTCCCAATCACGCATGTAGGATTTCAGATAAGCCGTGAACGCTTCATCGCCGGGTACGGCATTTGACCTGATCGATATCATCTGAACCCACTTGGTCGTCATCGCCAACTCCCCGCTGCCTTTACACTTATACAGCCCTATTCCGCCGGACAAGTCTTGATTACGAGAAAGGTAGATAACCGCCGAGTATCTTTGTTGGTCTTGATGGACCCCGTCAGGTCGGGTTTCATTATCTGCACTGTTCGCAAGCCGGAATTTTCCTTGTAGAAAATTTTTACCGGGGATTGGCTTTTCTTCGTTTTTACTCTGCACACATGAGAAGACCCGCTGTTTGACTGGCGCCCAATCAACGGTATCACTATAAGCCTCGCCACCAGGATAATTAGCACCCAGCTTAGGGGAATAATCCAACGAAAGTGCTAGATTCCTGATAGTTAAGGGGTCAGGATAGAAATTATCGAGTATTTCTACAAAAGTGTTTGACATTGCGGTGCCTCACTCTTCTTACTCAACTGACAAGGACAGTCTGGACGGGCTGCGATTTCCACCGACGTTAAAGACATGCTCGTACCGCTATATCTCAACAAGGCGTGATGTCGGCCGGCGCCTGGCGACAGAATTAACTTAATTGCCTCGGCTGCCTGGAGTACGCCTATAACGCCCGGAGTTACACCTAATACGCCGGCGTCAGTACAGCTCGGAGATAGGGCTTTGGGAGGAGGTTCAGGATAAACACAGCGGTAACACGGCCCACCTGGCAAATTAAAGACTCCAACCGTGCCTTGAAAGCGATGCACCGCGCCATGCACTATAGGGATATTTACTTTAACTGCGGCATCACTTAATGCATACCGAACTGCAAAATTGTCAGTGCAGTCTATAATTAGATCATAAGAAGCAATTATGTCGGCGGCGTTATTTTCGGTGACGGCGTCTATATAGAGATTAGTCTTAACATGAGTATTCAGATTTTTGATTTTTCGTTCTGCCGCAATGGCCTTACGTGTGCCGACATCATATTGATCGTATAATATCTGTCGGTGAAGATTGCTCTGATCGACAATGTCGTGGTCTGCAATGCCTACCGTCCCAACCCCTGCAGCGACTAAGTAATATAAGCAAGGCGACCCAAGCCCCCCCGCTCCGACGACTAATACCTTTGCAGCCGCCAGATTTTCCTGACCTCGAATTCCGACTTCGGGCAGCATCATTTGCCGAGCGTATCGGGTGAAATCGCATTTATTTAAACTCGAAGGCTGTTCAATCGGTAGCCCAAGGGCCTTCCAGTTATTTATACCGCCGCGCAGCGAAGATACATCTTTATAGCCCAAACTCATCAGCGCGTTAACAGCATATACTGAGCGCTTCCCTGACTCGCAGTATAAAACTATAATATCTTCCACATCGCGCACATGATCTTCCAGCCAGGATTCCAGGGCTCCACGCTTAACGTGTTTAGCGCCCGGTATCATGCCATGAATAACTTCTTCGTCCTCACGTATATCAATGACATTGCTATCAGGCGCCAGCAGGGCCAACACAGTAGATGCATCAACTTCCTTGACTCGACGTTCTAGCCTTTTCTTTATTTCCTGCGCACGCATAACGTCCATGTAAGACCTCACGTGAAATCTAGTCTGAAATATAGCTTGTCAATATATGATCTTTCCAAGTGCCATTTAGCTTAAGGTACTTTCTCGCATAGCCCTCTCGCTCAAAACCCAATGACTTGAGTAATCTACCGCTTCGTTGGTTAGACGGCTCATAATTTGCCATGATCCGATTCAACCCGAACGTTGATAGTGTCTGACTGATGGTGTGTAACAATGCCTCTCGCATCAGTCCTTTGCCCTGATAGTCTCTATCGATGCTATAACCCAGATAGCAGGCCTGAAAGGGCCCCTTAATGATCTGATCGTAATGGATACTGCCAATGACAGCGTCGCCATCCAACATCATAAAGCGCAACTCTCTGTCAGCGTCCAATGACAACTTATAATTCAGCATTTGTTTTTGCCAGAACGCTTCAGTATAAAACTCGCCGCCACGCAGCGGCATGGAGGGTGCAAGATGAACTTTGTTGCGAGTGTAATACTCGACTATTGATGCCGGGCGTACTTCTAATTGATCGACGAGTGTAAGCTTCTCAAAAATTTCATGTGTGCTTTTCATACTTCATCCTTGTACCCAAAGCTAGGGCGCCCTAGCTTTGGGATTAAGCAAAAGCTATATTACTCTTGCCATTCTTTGTTTGACGTTGGAGCTGAGATAGCGAACACCAGTTCATCGTCAACTTCTGCGTGAAGATCTACTTCGACCAACTGTTCATCCAGTTCAAGTTGAGTTGCTTGTTGACTGTCCATAGTTAACTCCTTGAGTGTGTATGTGCCGAAATGGCATGGAAAGTAATAGACCCTACCGCTATGAGTGTCAAATGCTGTTGATCAAGGGCACGTCTTGTCTTCCGGTACGAGTTTTGTTGTTTCAGACGATGGGAGAGAGCACACTTTTCGAGATGGCAAATTGCTTTCTTCACCGACAACTCTTAGAAAAAACTGCATAAGCTCAAGGAGTTGCAAGGACTGTAATTTAAGCGCTTTTTGTTAGCGAATCCATTTGATAAGCCGGGCCACCAGCTCTTCAACTCTGCTGATATCCATATCATATTTAAAATCTAGATAGTATTTGCAATCTATTTTTATTTGCGACTCGGTCTCACTTGACTCGAGTTTGGCGGTTAACGCATAAAATATACCGGCTTATGCTCATCGACTTCTTCTCGCTGTCACGCTGCATTTACGAGCAAGCTCTATCCCATTGTGGCGTCCACGTCTCTGCATCCGATATTTATGCTCACTCCCAAGCTTAATAATATTTTATTAAACCCCACCCTCCCCCTAGCCTTGAAGTCATGCCCAAGCTGAATCCAACTGCATTACGCAAGGACAGACACATGACCCAAGCAATAACAAAAACAGACACCCTGGTGGTGGGCGCCGGCCAGGCCGGCGTGGCCATGAGCGAGCACTTGAGCAAGCACGGCGTGCCGCACCTGGTGCTGGAACGCAGCCGCATCGCCGAGCGCTGGCGCACCGGGCGCTGGGACTCGTTGGTCGCCAATGGGCCGGCCTGGCACGACCGCTTTCCCGGACTGGAATTCGATGATGTGGCGCCCGATGGCTTCGCGCCCAAAGAGCGCGTAGCGGATTACTTTGAAGCGTATGCACGCACGTTCAATGCGCCGATTCGCACGGGTGTGGAAGTCACTTCGGTGGTGCGCAACGACGGTCGCCCAGGCTTTACCGTACACACCAGCGAAGGCGTGATCGAAGCCAACCGCGTGGTGGCCGCCACCGGGCCGTTCCAGAAGCCGGTGATCCCGGCCATCGCGCCGAAAGACACCGCGCTGCACCAGATTCATTCCGCCGATTATCGCAACCCTGCGCAATTGCCGGCAGGTGCCGTGCTGGTGGTGGGTGCCGGTTCTTCCGGGGTGCAGATCGCCGACGAATTGCAGCGCGCCGGTCGCCAGGTATACCTGTCGGTCGGCGCCCATGACCGCCCCCCTCGCGCTTATCGCAACCGGGATTTCTGCTGGTGGCTGGGGGTGCTGGGCGAATGGGACCAGGCGGCGATGAAACCTGGCCGTGAGCACGTGACCATCGCAGTCAGTGGCGCCCACGGCGGCAAGACCATCGATTTTCGTGAGCTGGCCCAGCAAGGCATGATCCTGGTCGGCCTCACTCACTCCTTCAGTGGCAACGTGGCAAGCTTCCAACCCAACCTGGTGGACAACCTGGCCCGTGGCGACGAGAACTACCTGGCCCTGCTGGATGCGGCGGATGCCTACATCGAGCGCAACGGCCTCGACCTGCCCCTGGAGCCCGACGCCCGCCGCGTATTCCCGGATGCCGACTGCATCAAGCATCCGATCCTGGAACTGGACCTGGCCCAGGCCGGCATCACCTCGATCATCTGGGCCACCGGCTTTGCCGTGGACTACAGCTGGCTCCAGGTGGATACGTTCGATGCGGCCGGCAAGCCCCGCCACCAGCGCGGCGTCTCCAGCGAGGCCGGGATTTATTTCCTGGGACTGCCCTGGCAATCACGCCGTGGCTCGTCGTTTATCTGGGGCGTGTGGCATGACGCCAAGTACGTGGCTGACCACATCGCCATTCAGCGTCAATACCTTGAGTACCGCGAAGCCGCCCCGGTGGCTCGCCCGTCCCCTGTCAGCGCCTGATCCCCTTGCCGGAGTTTTTCACGATGCCTACTCACACCCGTATTCGCATGTTCAACACCCAGCAAACCTACCCCAACCAGAGCCTGGACAACGACCTGTGCCAGGCCGTGCGCGCCGGCAACACCGTGTATGTGCGCGGCCAGGTGGGCACCGATTTCGATGGCCAACTGGTGGGCCTTGGCGACCCGCGGGCCCAGGCCGAACAGGCCATGCGCAACGTCAAACAACTGCTGGAAGAAGCCGGCAGCGACCTCAGCCATATCGTCAAGACCACTACCTACCTGATCGACCCGCGCTACCGCGAACCGGTGTACCAGGAGGTCGGCAAGTGGCTCAAGGGCGTGTTTCCGATCTCCACCGGGCTGGTGGTCTCGGCCCTGGGCCAGCCGCAGTGGCTGATGGAAATCGATGTGATCGCGGTTATTCCCGAATAAGGAGCCACCCATGACCTTTTCAATCGTCGGACGCTGCGCGGAAACCGGCCAGTTGGGCATCGCCATCAGCTCATCGAGCATCGCCGTCGGGGCCCGCTGCCCATGGCTGCGCCCCGGTGTGGGCGCGGTCGCCACCCAGAACATCACGTTGCCGGCCCTTGGACCGGACGTGCTCGATTTGCTCGAGCAAGGCCTCACGCCTGCCGATGCCATCGACACCGCCTTGACGCGCAACGGCTACAGCCAATACCGGCAACTCACCGCGATCGATCACCTGGGCCGCAGCGTGCATTTCAGCGGCAGCGAGACCCTGGGTACCCACAACGCCGTGTCGGGCGAACAGTGCGTAGCGGCGGGCAATATGCTCGCTGACCGAGGGGTGATCGAAGCGATGGTCCAGGCCTTCGAACACGGCGAAGGCCAACTGGCGGACCGCTTACTGGCGGCCATGCATGCCGGCTTCGCCGCCGGTGGCGAAGCCGGCCCGGTGCATTCGGCTGCGCTGGTGGTGGTGGGCGAGCTGACCTGGCCGATCATCAACTTGCGCGTGGACTGGGCCGATGACGCGCCCATTGGTGAACTGCAAAAGCTCTGGGACGCTTACCGCCCGCAAGTGCAGGACTACATCGATCGCGCCCTCGCCCCCGACCGCTCGCCTGGCTACGGCGTGGCCGGGGACGAGCGATGAGCCGCAGCCGCGAACTGCTGCAGACGCTGGTGGGGTTCGATACCACCAGCCGCGAATCCAACCTGCAGTTGATCGAATTCGTGCGCGATTACCTGGCCGGCTTCGGCGTGGCCAGCGAGCTGATCTACAACGCGTCGCGCAGCAAGGCCAACCTGTTCGCCAGCGTCGGCCCGGTGGAACTGCCCGGCATTGTGCTGTCGGGGCACACCGATGTGGTGCCGGTGGATGGCCAGCCCTGGACGCTGCCAGCGTTCCAACTGACCGAACGTGACGGCAGACTGTATGGCCGTGGCACTGCCGACATGAAGGGCTATATCGCCTGCGTGCTGGCGCTGGTGCCGGAATTGGTCAAGGCGCCGTTGCGCCTGCCGGTGCACATCGCCCTGTCCTACGACGAAGAAGTCGGCTGCCTCGGTGTACGCTCGCTGCTCGGCGTGCTGGAGCAACGGCCGGTGAAACCGTTGCTGTGCATTATCGGCGAGCCGACCGAGCTCAAACCCGTGCTCGGCCACAAGGGCAAGCTGGCGATGCGCTGCGAGGTGCATGGCGAGGCGTGTCACTCGGCGTATGCACCGTCCGGCGTGAATGCGATTGAGCACGCCGCCGAGTTGATCGGTGAACTGGGGCGCATCGGCCAACGCTTGCGCGCGCGCCAGGACCCGCGCTTCGATCCGCCATTCAGCACCGTGCAGACCGGAGTGATCAGCGGCGGCAAGGCGCTGAATATCGTGCCAGCCGATTGCCGGTTTGATTTTGAAGTCCGCGCCCTGCCTTCGACGGATCCAGGCGAAGTGGCCGAGGCATTGCAAGCCTACGCCATGCAAGAGGTACTGCCGCGCATGCAGGCCGTGAGCCGGCAGAGTTCGATCCGGTTCACCGAGTTGTCGGCCTACCCGGGTTTGGTCACCGATGAGCGCAGCCAGGCCGCCGAGCTGATTGCGGCGTTTTCCGGTTCCAGGGCGTTTGGCACCGTGGCGTTTGGCACCGAGGGCGGGCTGTTTGACGCAGTGGGCATCCCCACCGTGGTGTGCGGGCCGGGGAGCATGGACCAGGGGCACAAGCCGGATGAGTTTGTCAGCCTGGAACAGCTCAAGGGCTGCGATGCGATGTTGCAGCGGATGCTGGACTCGCTCCGCATCTAAATACACCAGCCATCCAATGTGGGAGGGGGCTTGCCCCCGATAGCGGTGTATCAGTCAACTTATCTGTAGCTGATCCACCGTAATCGGGGGCAAGCCCCCTCCCACAGTGGACCTTGTGTTTTTATCCGAGTAATCGCGCCAGTTCTTCGCTGCAGTAATCGACGAACAACTGCACCGGCTTGGTCAACGGTGCGCGCTTGAGCCACACCGCCGACAATCCGGAGCCGGTCACGGTTTCCACCAACGGAATACACACCACCTGCTGCCCATCATAGGTGTACTCGCTGAACGGTTTGGTTACCAATATCGAAAAGCCGAACCCACGCCCCACCATCCCGCGCACCATTTCGATCGATGGCGAGCTGAACACGATATTCGGCGTTAACCCGCGCTCTTCAAAAATGCTCACGAAGTAGGTACGGCTGGGCAGCACGTCCAGCAGGATCATCGGTTCCAATACCAGGTCCGCCAACGACACTTTGGCCTGCCGTGCAAAGCGATGGCCGGCCGGCAACAACGCGTACGGCTGCTGCGGCGGCATCAGCGGCGTGGTCTCGATGGAGCCGCCCAGGTCGTGTTCGAACAGCATCGCCACATCGATGGTGCCTGCGGTCAACGCCTGCACCAGCTCCTGTTGCTCACCGTCGCGAATACGGATCTCCACCCCCGGCCAGCGCGCCTTGAAACCGGCGATCAAGCGCGGCAGGTACAGCGGCGCCACGGTTTCAAAGCAGCCGATATCGATCTGCCCGGCCACCACATCATTGTCGGCCAAGGCGTTCTGTTCGAACTCGTGGGCCACCCGCAACAGCTCCAGCGCCTTGCGATAGAACCGCGCGCCGCTGGGGGTCAGGGACACGCCCTGGGCGTGATGCCGGATAAACAGCTGCACACCAAAACTGTCTTCCAACTGCTTGATCGCCGTGGACACCGACGGCTGGGCGATATACAGCTTGCGCGACGCCTCGGCGACGCTGCCGCATTCGGCCGTGGTGACGAAATATCTGAGTTGGCGCAGGTTGTAGGCAGCCATCAGGCCTCCGGAAAACAGGGTGTTTTGCCCCAGACTAGTGCAGGAAGAACCGGCTTTTTTTAACGAATGAAGCCCATGCAACATACCGGAGCAAAAATCACCGCGAGATACTTTTTTTAAGGTCTGTAGCAACAAACTTACTAATTTACCTCCCCATGTCCATTGCAGATGATCACTCCAACAACAAAGCGCCGCCGTTGCTGCGCACAGCGAAGTACGTCCACGTACTCACCTTGCCTTGGAGCTCGTCATGGTTACCACTGCAACATCCTCCGCCCCGCTTATCGAAAAACACACGATTGGATACGTGCCTCCGGAAGATCGCCATGGAAAGGTAAGAGACCTGTTCACCCTGTGGTTCGGCGGCAACATCGCGCCGTTGCCGATTGTCACCGGCGCCTTGGGCGTGCAGCTGTTCCACCTCAACCTGGTGTGGGGCATCGTCGCCATCCTCGTCGGCCACTTGGTCGGCGGTGTGTTGATGGCGTTGCACTCGGCCCAGGGCCCGCAGATGGGCATTCCGCAGATGATCCAGAGCCGCGCCCAGTTCGGCTCCCTTGGCGCGTTGTTGGTGGTGGTGATTGCCGGCGTGATGTACATCGGCTTCTTCGCCTCCAACATTGTGCTGGCCGGTAAGTCGCTGCACGGTGTGGTCGATGCGGTACCGGTGCCGGTCGGCATCGTGATCGGCGCCATCGGCTCCGGGATCATCGGCATCATCGGCTATCGCTTCATTCATGTGCTCAACCGTATCGGCACCTGGGTACTCGGCGCCGGCATCGTGCTGGGCTTCGGCTACATCTTTACCCATGTGCAGACCAGCGACTTTTTGACCCGCGGCAGCTTCAACATTTCCGGTTGGCTGGCCACCGTGTCCCTGGCCGCGTTGTGGCAGATCGCCTTTGCGCCGTACGTCTCGGACTACTCGCGCTACCTGCCCGCCGATGTACCCGTCGCCTCCACCTTCTGGACCACCTACCTGGGTTCGGCCCTGGGTTCGAGCCTGGCGTTCATCTTCGGCGCCGTCGCCGTGCTCGCCACGCCCGTCGGCATGGACACCATGGAGGCAGTCAAGCTCGCCACCGGTTCCATCGGCCCATTGATGCTGGTGCTGTTTTTGCTCAGCGTGATCAGCCACAACGCCCTCAACCTGTACGGCGCGGTGCTGTCGATCATCACCCTGGTGCAGACCTTCGCCTACCGCTGGATCCCCACGGCAAAAAGCCGCGCGGTGATCTCGATTGTGGTGCTGGTGGCCTGCGCAATTGCGGCAGTGTTTGCCTCCAAAGACTTCATCGGCCACTTCGTCGACATGGTGCTGGTGCTGCTCGTGGTGCTGGTGCCCTGGACCGCGATCAACCTGATCGACTTCTATGCGATCCACAAGGGCCAATACGACATCGCCTCGATCTTCCGCGTAGATGGCGGCATCTATGGCAAGTACAACCCCCAGGCGTTGCTGGCATATGCGGTGGGGATTGCGGTGCAGATTCCGTTCATGAACACGCCGCTGTACGTCGGGCCGATTTCCGAACACATCAACGGCGCGGACCTGTCGTGGGTGGTGGGGTTGGTGGTGACGTCGCCGTTGTACTTCTGGCTGGCGAGTCGGGACAGCGCGTATAAGCGCCGGATGGACGGCGGGAAGTGGGTGAGTGGGGTTTGATACAGAGTCTCAGTGGGTTTTCTGTTTTTGCAAGAACTGCAGCCAACCGGCCTGGCATGCCCAACGCGGTCAAAACTGTGGGAGGGGGCTTGCCCCCGATGGCGGTGTGTCAGTCACTGTATGAATTGACTGAACCACTGCTATCGGGGGCAAGCCCCCTCCCACATTTGGGTTTCAGTGGCAGCTTCTACGTCGTTACCAACTCCCCGACGCCCCGCCGCCGCCACTGGAACCACCACCACCGGACGAGCTGCTGCTGGAACCGGACCCGCTGGAACTTGAACCCGAGCCACCGCCCGAGCCCGAGCCCGACCCTTCGCCAACCTTGCCGAAAAGAATCAACGCGACGAACGACGCGATAGGGAATGCCAGCAGCCAGCCGTCGCGGCCGTGATCGATCACCAGCCCGGCCACCCCATACACCACGACCGCCGCCACCAGTCGCACGATAAAACCGGTGCGGCTGGTTCGCCAGGTTTGCCGCATGATCAGCAGCAGCACCAGGTACAACCCCAGTACCACCAACACACACACTGGCCACAGCAGCCAATGGATAAAATTGACGTCCACGTAGCGGTCCGCCACCACCAGAGCGGCGATATAGATCAACAGCCCCATCACGCCGTAGAACAGCGCCCGCACCTGCCACAATGCGCCAAACAGGGCACCGCCGATCAACAAGGTCAGCGGCATGACAAACAGAAACATCGGCCACTCCCGCCCCCCGCCCAGCAATGTCAGCAACAGCGTCGCCGCCACCGCGGCGATCAAGGCTTTGCGCCAATGCAACTTGCCGCCAGCGAGCAGTACACCCAGCAGGCCACCCAGAACAAACGCCGCCAGCAGCGCAAAAAATTGCGGATTGATCCGGGGCGCGGCCACCTCGGGCAGGTCGCCGCCGTCCACCAGCACCGTCAGCGCGTCCACGCCCTGTTGAACACCGCCGGCAAAGTCGCCCTGGCGAAACGCCGGGGTGATGCGCTCTTCGATGATGCGATGGGCCAGCAGGTCGGTGACCGTGCCTTCCAACCCGTAGCCCACCTCGATGCGCAACGTGTGATCGTTCTTGGCCACCACCAGCAGGATGCCGTCGTCGACGTCCTTGCGCCCCAGCTTCCAGGCGCGGAACAGGTGGTTGGCATAGTCTTCGATACCGGTGTCACCGGTGCTGGGCACCAGCAATACGGCCACCTGCGCGCCTTTGCGCTGTTCAAGGTCGGCCAGTTGCTGCTTGAGGCGCTGGACGCTGTCGGAGTCGAGGGTGTTCGTCAGGTCAATGACCCGCTGGTCAAGCGCAACGCCGATGGGCGAGATGTCGGCCCTGGCAGTGATCGACAGACTGGCCAGTACCAGAACCAGCACGCTCAAGACCGATTGCCGTAGAATCGCCATCATGTATTGTTACCTGAAGTTTCTTCCTGAAGGCGCCGACTTTACCTTATCTGCGCGCAAACGCGTGACCCAGGGCCCGCGACTCTCTAAACTGCGGCTGCGCTGCATAGCAATAAGCCATCTACGAGAACGCCATGGACCTACGTCACCGCAACAACGTCAGTGTGATGGGCCAAGGCGCTTCGACCTTGGTGTTTTCCCATGGCTTTGGCTGCAACCAAGCGATGTGGAATGCCCTGGCGCCGCATTTTCGCGAACGCTTTCGCGTGGTTCTGTATGACCTGGTGGGCGCCGGGCTGTCGGACCTCAGCGCGTTCGATAAAGACAAATACGGCACGTTGGGCGGCTATGCCCGCGATCTCAACGAAATTATCGACACCTACGCCCAAGGCCCGGTGATTCTGGTGGGGCACTCGGTCAGCGCAATGATCGGCACCCTCGCCGACCGCCTCGCCCCGGGGCGTGTTGCGGCGCAGGTGATGATTGGCCCATCGCCGTGCTATATCGACACCGACGGTTACGTCGGCGGCTTCAAGCGCGACGATATCGACGACCTGCTCGACACCCTCGACAGCAACTACCTTGGCTGGTCCAGCAGCATGGCCCCGGTGATCATGGGCGCCCCGGAGCAACCTGAACTCAGTGCCGAACTGACCGCGAGTTTCTGCCGCACCGAACCCGACATCGCCAGGCAATTTGCCCGGGTGACCTTTCTTTCGGACAACCGCCAGGATGTGATCGGCCTGACCACGCCCGTATTGATCCTGCAGTCGAGCGACGACTTGATCGCGCCCGTGGCCGTGGGCGAATACCTGCACAGCGTGCTGCCCAACAGCACCTATCACCTGGTGGACAACATCGGCCACTGCCCGCATATGAGTGCGCCCCAGGCGTGCGCGGCGGCGATGGATCAGTTCCTGGCGCCGTGGGCAAGCGTCAGTGCCGGCTGAGTCGCTGTTCGACAACGCCGCCTGTGCCCTGGCGGTGACCCGCCAAGACGGTACGATTGTGCACGCCAACCAGCGCTTGAGCGACTGGCTCGGCCTCAGCGCGGTGCAACTGATCGGGCAACGCTTTCAAGACCTGTTGACCATGGGCGGGCGGATTTTCTACCAGACCCATCTGGCGCCGATGCTGCGTATGCATGGCAGCGTCAACGAGGTGAAGCTCGACATTCGCCATCGCGACGGGCACAAAGTCACGGTGCTGCTCAATGCCAGCCAGCGCCAGCAGGCCGACGGCGTGGTGTATGACCTGGCGCTGTTCGGCACCACCGACCGCGACAAGTACGAGCGCGAGCTGCTCAATGCGCGCAAGCTGGCCGAAGCGCTGCTTGAGGAAAAAACCGCCACCGAACGGGCGCTGCACCAAGCCCAGGTCGAATTGAGCGAGGCCTATGCCATTGCCCAGCAACGCGCGTTGTTCGCCGAACAAATGGTGGCGATCGTCAGTCACGACTTGAAGAACCCTCTGACCGCGATCCGCATGGCGTCGGACTTTCTTCGACGCGGCGAGCGCACGGCCAAGGAGCACCAGTTGCTCGGGCATATCGACCAGTCGTCCGAACGCGCCCAGCGCATGATCGCCGACCTGCTGGACTTCACCCAGGCCCGGGTCGGCCAGGGCATCACCATCAGGGCCCAGCCGCTGGATTTGCACAGTGTGATTCATCGCGCCGTGGACGAACTGCGGGTGGCCTTCCCCAAGGCCACGCTGGTGCATCAAGCCGAGGGCCGGGGCGATGCATGCCTGGATGCCGACCGTGTGCAGCAGGTGATCGGCAACCTCGTCGCCAATAGCGTGGCCTATGGCGACCTGCAACGGCCGATCACCATCACTTCGCGCCTGGGTGCCAGGGGCGCCGAGGTCTCGGTGCACAACTACGGCGCGGCGATTCCCGAGGCGTTGCAGGCCGGGCTGTTCGAGCCCATGACCCGCGGCACCCACCGGGGCAGCGATGTGCGCAGCGTGGGCCTGGGCCTGTATATCGTGCGCGAACTGGCCAGGGTGCACGGCGGCGATGTGGCGGTGAACTCCTGCGCGACGCGCGGCACCACTTTCAGCGTGACGTTCCAGGCAGGTACGCCGCACCCTGCATGATCGGCTCGACGCTGCCCGTGAGTACCACCCCGCCCTGCCCGTCCCACTGCACTGTCAGGGTGCCGCCGTCGCATTCGACCTCTACCTTGTCATCGAGCAGCCCGCGTCGAACGCCATTGACCACCGCCGCGCAGCAACACGACCCGGAGCCCAAAGGCACGCCACCACCACGCTCCCAGATGCGCAGACGAATACGGTTGCGGTCGAGCACCTGCACAAAATGCACATTGGTCCTGGCCGGGAACAGCGGATGGCGTTCCAGGGCCGGGCCCACGGCTTCGACATCGACGGCGGCGATGTCGTCCACGAAAAACGTGCAGTGCGGATTGCCCATGCCGCAGGCGGCCGGCTCACCGTCGATAGGCAGCACGCGGGTGTCAATTGCCTTGGCCAGCGGCACGCCGGCCCATTCCAACGAAGGCGCACCCATGTCTATCGAGACGCGCTGGCCACTGACGCGCACGCACGTCAGCAAACCTCGGTCGGTACGCAGCACGATGGCGTGGGTACCGGCCTCATGCATCAGGCGATCCGCCACACCCCGTGTCGCGCTGCCGCAGGTTTGCAGGGGCGTGCCGTCCGTGTTCCAGAACTGCACGCGGGCGGCGGCGTCTTCGCAGTCGAGGATCACGGCCAGCTGATTGAAACCGATACCGGTGTGTCGATCACCCAGGCGCCGGGCAATCTCGGGGGTAATGGGGTTATCCTGGCCACGGCGGTCGATGATGATGAAGTCGTCGCCGTGGGCGTGCATCTTCACGAAAGGTAAAGTCATGGGCAGTCCTGTGGTCAACTCGGCAGCCCTACTCTAACACCGCTGTAGGAGCGAGCTTGCTCGCGAAAAGCGCAAGGACAACAGGTTTTTACCTGGCGCTACGCGTTATCGTTGACGTTTTTCGCGAGCAAGCTCGCTCCTGCAGAAGGTTGGTGGACCATGCTTATCGTATTCAGCGGCCTGCCCGGTACCGGCAAAACCACGATTTCCAGGGAATTGGCACGCCGGATGGGCGCGGTATACCTGCGCATCGATGTGATCGAACACGCGCTGCGCGAGTCGGGCGTACTGGCGGGCGATGTGGGTGCCAGCGGCTATGGCGTGGCGAATGCGCTGGCATTGAGTAATTTGCGCGTGGGCCAGCGGGTAATCGCTGACTGTGTGAACCCGGTAAGGGAAAGCCGCGAGGCTTGGCGGGCCGTGGCGCTGGCGGCGGGCGTCGAACTGATCGATATTCAGGTGGTGTGTTCTGATCAGCAGGCGCATCGGCGCCGAGTGGAGAGCCGTGAGGGCGATATTCCAGGCCTGCTGCCGCCGACGTGGCCATCGGTGCTGGCGCATGAGTATGAAGCCTGGGACACGCCGCCATTCACGCTCGATACGGCAGCGTTGACGCCCGAACAGGCCGGCACCGCAGCCCATGCCTATCTGTCGAGTATGGGAGCTGTTGAGCGTTAGCGCAGCTCCCGCCCCCGATAGATATCAGCCGGGAAAATTGCCGCGCAGGGCCTCCAGGCCACCGCTGTACACGCCGGCAAACAGTTCCTCCACCGCCGCATCCGTAGTGCCCGCAGCCGGCGTGAACACCCCGGACCAGGTCACTTTCGCCGACGCGTCAGTCAAGGCTTCAACCTGCACGGTCGCCAGATAGGCACTCACCGGAAACGGCGACTGTTCAATGGTGTAGCTGTAGGTGCGCGCCACATTGTCGAAAGTCTGCAACCGCTCGACGATCTCACCGCCATCGGCGGTATGCAGGTGGCGCACGCGGCCGCCTTCGCCCGGCTCGCTCTTGGCGATAAAGGGCAGCCAGTCGGGCAGGCTGTTGAAGCCGCCGATCAGGTTCCAGACCTGGTCCGCGGACGCAGGGATTTCAATCACAGAAGAGGCTGTTGCCACGGTAAATACTCCAGAGCATTAAAAAATTCAGATCGCCATGCTGTCGACCACACCACCGTCGACCCGCAACGCGGCACCGGTGGTGGCAGACGACAGCGGTGAAGCAATGTACGCCACCAGGTTGGCCACTTCATCCACATTCGCCGCACGCTGGATGATCGACGTCGGCCGTGCACTGCGCACGAACACGTCAGCTTCGTCCCGCGCGGTGCGCCCGGATTTTTGCGTGGCGTCCCTGAGCATGTGTTCCAGCCCGTCGGTAAAGGTCGGCCCCGGCAGGATCGCATTCACCGTTACACCGGTACCTGCCAGGCGCTTGGCCAGGCCGTGGGACACCGCCAGGTTGGCGCTTTTGGTCACGCCATAGTTGATCATGTCCGCCGGAGTCGCCACGCCGGATTCGGATGACACGAAGATCACCCGCCCCCAGCCCTGCTCGACCATGCCCGGCACATAATGCCGCGCCAGGCGCACGCCCGAGATCACATTGACCTCATAGAAGCGCGTCCATTCACTGTCCGGGGCCTCGAAGAAATCCACATCATTGAAGATGCCCAGGTTGTTGACCAGGATGTCGGCGCGAGGTTCGGCGGCGAACAGTGTCTCGGCGCCTTCGGCCGTACCCAGGTCGGCCACCAGCCCACGCAGGTGGGCGCCCGGCACCGCCTGGCGAATGCTCGCCAACGCATCGTCAACTTTCCCGGTATCACGCCCGATCACCACCACGGTGGCGCCGGACTGCGCCAGGGCCTGGCTGATGCCCAGGCCGATCCCGGCCGTGCTGCCGCTGACGATCGCCACTTTGCCGCTTACATCGATTTTCATGGTTGAACTCCTGAAGTCAAAGCGGCAGAGGCGCGCGAAGCGAAATCAGCTGCGCATCGCGCAGCGCCTGCCAGAAGGCTGCTGGTATCTGCTCTGACAACGCCGCCACGTCTTCGGCAATACGCCCCGGACGACTGGCACCGGGAATCACTGACGCCACGGCCGGGTGCGCCAGGGAAAACTGTAGCGCAGCGGCTTTGATGCTGACGCCAAACGCCAGGGCAATCGCTTTGATCCGCTCGACGTTGGCGATGATCGCCGGGCTCGCCTGCTGGTATTCGAAGTGCGCGCCGCCGGCGAGGATGCCGGAGCTGTAGGGACCACCGACGACGATTTCAACGTGCTGCGCGAGTGCCGCCTCCATCAGGCGCTGCAAGGCGCGGTCGTGGTCCAGCAATGTGTAGCGGCCGGCCAGCAGGAAGCCGTCGGGCTGGGCTTCGGCCAGGTCCAGGGTCAGTTCGCACGGTTCGACGCGGTTCACCCCCAGGCCCCAGGCCTTGATCACGCCTTCTTCGCGCAAGCGGGTCAGCACCTTGAAGGCACCGGTACGAGCCTGGTTGAAGTATTCCAGCCATTGGTCGCCGTAGAAGTCCTGGGCAATATCGTGAACCCACACGATGTCCAGACGATCGGTCTGCAGGCGCTGCAGGCTGTCTTCAATCGAACGCAGGGTGGCGTCGGCACTGTAGTCATTGAGCATTTTGTTCGGACGACCATGTTCGAACACACCGCTTTTCTCGCCCAGGTCACGGGCGCTGTCTTCGACTTCGTCCAGAATCACCCGGCCGACCTTGGTGCTGAGCACGTAGTCGTCACGGTTGTAGTGCGACAGCGCCTGGCCCAGGCGGATTTCCGACAACCCCGAACCGTAGAACGGCGCGGTATCGAAATAACGCACGCCATGATTCCAGGCAGCCTCGACAGTGGCCCGGGCTTCGTCTTCGGCAATGGCGCGGAACATATTGCCCAGCGGTGCGGTACCAAAGCCCAATACGCCGGGTAGTTTGTCTTTCAAGCTCATGATGGTTCCTCAATCGGTTCAAGGTCGCGTCGACCGTTGAGCAGATCCTAGATTGCCTAGGTCGGACCGTCCAAGACATACTGGGACCAACTTGAGTCCCAGCAGGTCTGACATGATTGATCTACGCCAACTGCGCTACTTTGAAGTGGTCGCCGAAGAGGAACACGTCGGCCGCGCCGCCGAGCGCCTGCACATTTCCCAGTCGCCCTTGAGCCGGCAGATCGCCCAGCTTGAAGAACGCCTGGGCCTGACGCTGTTCGAACGCAGCCAGCAACGTATCCGCCTGACCCGCGACGGCCAGACCTTCCTCGCCGAAACCAGGGCGCTGCTGACCCACGCCAACCGCCTGGAGTCCCTGGGCAAGCGCCTGGGCCGGGGTGAAGAAGGCGGTTTGTGCATCGGCTATATCGAGAACGCCATGCACGCCGGTATGCTGCCCAACGCCTTGCGCGTTCTGCGCGATGACCGGCCCAACGTGCATATCAAGTTGTATAACCTGCCCTCCCTCGAACAACTGGAAGGCCTGCGCCAGCGCAGCCTGGACATTGCCCTGGTAGGCGAACCGCCTGCGGTCGACGACCCGGACCTGACCGCCCGGCAAGTGCTCGATGACCCGATGCTGCTGGCCTTGCCGGAACACCACCCGCTGACACGCCAGCGCGAGTTGCTGCCCGAGCACCTGGCCGACCAGCAATGGATCGGCGTGCAACGCAAACCCGGCGCCAACCCGGCTGACGACTTCGTGGCCGCGTGCATCCGCGCAGGTTTCACTCCCCAGATCCCCATGGAAGCCAGCGAGCCCTTCACTGCATTGGGCCTGGTGGCCTCCGGGCTGGGCGTGGCAATGGTGCAAAAAGGCCTGAGCCGCAACGCACCGCCCGGCGTGGTGCTGCGCGAACTGCCGTGGCTGAGTTACACCACACCGCTGTGGGCGGCATGGCATCGGATCAACTTGCGGCCGCTGGTGGAGACGTTTCGCAAGGTACTGACTGATCCTGACGCTATCTAACGGATGCTCCCACGTTTGGATCAAGAATCAGAGCATCTCCCGCAACCGATACCACAACATCTCCAACGCCAGCAGCGGAGAGCGCACTGCATAGCTGTCGGGCGTTGTTGCACGAACTGCCCAGCGAAATATTCACGCAACGCCCTACTCCAGTCGCGCACGCTTGGGCAGTTGATACACCGGCTGTCCCTTGCGCCAGGCCTCATACATCAACGTTTCATGTTCCAGCGTCTCCAGCAACCCAGGCGCGCTCCCGTTAGGGTCCAGAGCGGCTAATTTGCACAGGTGGGCGCGATGCACTCCATCGGCATTTGTGATTTTTTCCAGTAGCTTCCACACCCGCGCCTGCAGACTCTGGCGGTTTAACGCATATTCGGGAGCGCGGGGCAAATCGCTGAAGCGCCTGGCGAAGAGGCTGGTGTCGGAGTCGCTCAGCAATCGATTCCACAGCCCCGTTTTGCCGGCAATTTGAGCAGGCGGTAAATCAGCCAGCCAAACACTTGGTTGAGGCAAATGCTGGGTTTGAGGATTGAGCCAGAGATCGTTGCCGGTGCGCCGGCGGTAACTGATCAGGCGACTCAGGGAATCAGGATCGGAAATAGGATTCCCAGACAGTTCAATATCGGCGCGCAGTCTGACGGATGTCGGGATTGACTGGATTCGATTGCCCGTGAGATCCAACCGCCCTAGTGGGATCTCGCCTGTCACACCGCGAGGGAACTCACTGAGTTGCGTATCGGATAGACTCAGCCAGCGCAACCGCGTCATACGGCTCACGTCCGGCGCAACGATCAGTGGATTGTAATCCAGGTCCAACTCCTCCAACTGGGTGAGCCGGGCAAGGCGTTCGACCGAATTATGAGTGGTCAATGTGATTTGGCACTCGCTCAGATTCAGGTGTGTGAGCTTCGTCATCCCCTCGAGGGCACGGGGTAGTTCACGCACTTCAGGCATCTGCATCTGTAGCGATTCAACATGCCTGAAATCCGACAGGATACCGTCAACACTTTGCGCACCACCTGACAGCGTGAGAGAAATCACCGAATCCATGGGAGGGTGGACATAGGGGAAAGGTGTCTGCGGCGACCCGTCCAGTTGCAGATGCAAGCCGACCAACTTGCCGTCACGGTAAATATTTTCCGAGCCTTCACCCTGCCATTTAAACAACCGGCGTAACGTGGCCCCGACCTCAGTACGCCGACTGCGCTCTTCTTCCACCCACTTGCTGATCTCCGGATCCACGCCGTCAGCAGCCAAATCGATATCAACCAGATCGAAAGCTTCCATCACGTCTTGCTCATTGACCATCTCCCACGTGCTCAAGGTGCGGTCAAACTCGACGAACGCCTGCCTGATACGTTCAAGCTCCCGTTGCAGGTCATCCAGATGGTCAAAGCGTGCAATCAAATCATCCACCTGTTGATCGGTGGAGTCAGGGAAATAGGCTTTGACATGCCCTCGGGTGATGCGCGGGAGCAGCGTTCCCTGCTCGGTTATCGTCGAGGATGCGCTGCCACCCGCCAGCCCGCCCTCCTCAGGCTCATAAAACGGCGTTCTCAATGATTGCCGATGCAATACGCTTGAGAGTTGTGGTCGACGCAGCAAGTTACGACGGATTTTGAATTTGAAATGTTCCAGTCCCTGATCGACACGCACATTCATCGCGCCACGCTCATCATCGGTCAAACTGTGCAGAATCATGTCGGCAAGGTCACCGTGGGTGTAGCCAGGCGGCTGCAGCGCAGCGTAGACCTGGAAATGCTCACCGGTCTTAATCAGCACGCGCTGGTTGGATAAGTTGGCGGATCCGATCCGATCCAGCACCGGCCCGCTGATGTTGCCTTCACGTACGACGATCGCAACGTCCGTGGGCCATCCGGGCATCTGTTGGACGCTGTGCAACAACAAGGCATCGCTGTCGGGATTGCGCACCGAATCTGTGAATACCCCTTCGTAGGCCCTGGCGAGGCGTACTTCCTGTCCGTAACCTTCAGCCAGAGGCTCCAGCCGCTGAAAAACCTCCTTGGTCTGTGCCAGTGTCAGGGGGATGTTCGGATCAATTTTCTGGCGACTCAACATCTCCTCAAGTACCACGTAAGGCAATGTCGGGTGTTGCTGTTTTAACGCCAGCAGCAGCTCATTATCGGTTTTTACCGCCGCCTGATAATGTTCCTCGAACAGATCGGTGCGCCGTTCCTTGGCAATCCCGAGCGCTTTTTGGCGCAATAACCGGGCACGGGTATAAACGTCCGGGTAAGGCTGGTCGACGGGCAGTTGGCTTCCCAGGAACGCACGCGTCTGCTGCTCATCCAGGCCCCTGGCCAGCTCCGGGAACAGCGTGGTGTCCTCGTCGACCCGCAACACCTTACCCGGCTCAGTGGCTGCCTGAGACGACCAGATCGCCTGATCGCCCTTCACCCATTCCATGCGCACGCTCGCCGGCCAGTCGGTATCCGAGGTCAACCACTGCACCAGATGCAAGTCGGCATGGATCGACTCATCGGTGGCCAACTGCGTGATATACGTCTGAATCTGACGATCAATCTTGAAGCGGGTCAGCGTGTCCGCCAACACCCCTTGGGGAGGGAGGCCTTCGGCATGCAAATATCGCAAGTGATCGTCAGACACACCGCTGACCTGACGCACTTGCTCCAGGGTTTCATCGGTCAACGCTTCGACCTGCGGGCCGAAACCACGCATCAATTGCGCACGGGTCCACTCAGTCAATGCAAGCCCCTCGGTGCCGGGCGGCGGATGCAGGATGCCAGCGGGGCGAGTGACCGGCACACGCGGTAAAGGAACGGGATCGGGAGCGCCCTCAGCCACAGTCAGTGCTGGATCTACGGCGCTGGTCGTCACCTCGATTTCGCCTTTGATCACTGCCCCACCGAGGCCGGCCTTGACTACCAAAGGCAAGGCATTGAGCAAACCGAAGACCGTACGTGTGATGCCCTCAGACACCTGAGCATGGTTGTCGGCGCTGTCTATTTCGTTGAGTCCGTATCCCGCCTCGATAAGCCCGGCCAGACCCAGCAAGCCTTCGCCACCGGGGAAAAATATCGCCAAGGCCCCCCAGCGGTTAAGCCAACCCACCACGGGCTCTATCACCGCACTCAAGTTGGCACGATTGACATCCGCATCGTCACGGATCGCCTCTTCAGCGGCGTGCAGGTTAGCTTGTTTGGTCGCCTTGACCAACGCCACGAACGGGTCGGTGCTGCCAGCTACAGTATCCAGGCTGATGTAATCGGCCGGGTTCCAATAGCCGTCGTTATTGAAGAAGCCGGCATCACGGTTCAGGCGATGCATGCGCGGATACTCGGTCATTCCCGTCAGGGCTGTCATGACGCCTGCGTGCCACGTTGTATCGAAGCGGTCGTCTTTGGCGAAATGCAGGGCGAGGGCTTTCCTCTTTACTGAATCCTGGCCCTGTTGCACCACCCATGCCCTCATTGCATCCAGACTGGAAAACTCATGCAACGGTGACGAGTTACCCGGCACATACAGCACTATCAGCCCGCTGGTTCGATGACGAAACACCCAGATATCCGTTGCGGTGTAGCGATAAATCATCAGTAGAGAGGCTTCGACATGGGCCATGGGATGAGTGCTGTGTTCCAGTTGCGCGTTGTTGACGAAACCAAACTCGATCTGCCCCTCCCCCAACCCGGCCGACGACAGCGCGAGCTGCAAGCCTTGGAGCGACAGACTGCCTTCACGTTTTTGAAGAAAAGCGGCCATGACGAAAGCCGTCTTTACGGTGGTGCGCAAAGCATAGGGCGCTACGCCCTTGATCGTTGCATCAGAGGGCAGTACGCCGTCCAGGTAGTCTCTGTACAAATCCTTGTACTCGAGCGCCCACACCCACTTCTTGAACGCCGCCGGTGTAATGGCTATCTGTGTTTCAGGCCCGTAGGTCTGCGGGATGGTCTGGCGGTAGATGCCTTCATAGTCGGTGTGATTGCCACTGCCCCGATAGGCGAACTCATCGACATGCTCGACAAGTTTGATTCGCGGCCCGACCGCAGGGGGGGTATATACACCGAATGCCGTCTCACCGAATCGATCATCGGCTACGGCCTGGTAGTCACTGAGCAGGGCCTGCACCAGCGACTGCTGGAATCGAATTTTGCCTTGATGCACACCGTCGATGGGTGGATGACCGTGGTAGTCGTAATCGAGGGTGACCAGCTGCGCAGTCATCGGGTCGACATGCGCCCCCCACTTCTGCCGGATCAGTTTTGCGCCGTGAGCGCTCGGAGTCAGGGGAACGCCGGCCTGTACGGCCTCGTTCAATGAGGCGCGTCCGGCACCCATTAATTGCTCTGTCATAGTGTGCAGTTCCATTTGCGATTTGAAAGAGGCTCGAATCTATCGTCGGCCGACTACCTAAAAAATCGGAAACCTCAGCCGACAGCCGATGAAGACCTGGCCAAATAGGGTAGGATCGCGCCCGCCCTTTATGCACCTTTGGCATCCGACCTTCTTTCTGATAACGGAACCCTTGATGGCTAATCGTTCTCGACCTTCCCTGCGCAGCAAGCCAGCCTCACGCTGCGCGCTTGAGCTGTTCACCGCGACCCTGCTTGTCGGCTGTGGAATGGAGGTCGGTCAGGCCGCCGAAATTGAACTGACGCCCATCAGGGTTCAAGGCCAAGAGCGCGGCGGCTATCAAACCGATACAGCCTCCGTCAGCAGCTTCAATGAAGCCCCCTTGCTCGATACCCCGGCCTCGATAACGGTGATCAACGCTGAACTGATCAAGGACCAGCAAGCCCGCCTGCTCAGCGAGGTGCTGCGCAACGACGCCTCGGTGGGCGACAGCTACGCGCCCATCGGCTACTACGAAAACTTCGTGGTGCGCGGGTTTTCGCTGAATGCGGCGAGCAGCTACAAGATCAATGGGCGCACCATCACCGGCGAGCAGAACGTCGCCCTGGAAAACAAGCAACAGGTCGAAGTGCTCAAGGGCCTGGCCGGGTTGCAGAGCGGCATTTCCGAGCCCAGCGGCGTGATCAACTACGTGACCAAGCGCCCCGAGGATGTGCGTTCGGTGACGGTGTCCACCGATGATCGCGGCAGCGGTTATATCGCCACCGATGTCGGCGGCTGGTTCGGCAGCGAGCAACAATTTGGCCTGCGCGCCAATGTCGCCCATGAAGACCTCAATGCCTATGTGGAGCATGCCGACGGCCAGCGCGATTTTATGTCCCTGGCCTTTGACTGGAACATCAGCCCCGACGCGGTGCTGCAACTGGATGCCGAATACCAGAACAAACAACAGCGCTCGGTGCCGGGTTATCAATTGCTGGGCGGCACTGAAGTGCCTCACGACGCTTCGCCGAAAAAACTGCTGGGGCATCAGACCGGAGGCAAGCAGGTGGGCATTGATTCGCTGAACCTCAACGGCACATTTGACTACCGTTTCAGCGACCAGTGGAAAGGCAGTGTCAGCGCGGCGCGCAGCAAAGTGGTGATTGACGATTACAGCTCATTTGCGTGGGGCTGCTACGGGTCGACCAGCTGCAGCTCGGCAAGCGTGCCGAACTACTTCAGCCCCGAAGGCAATTACGACGTCTACGACTACCGCAGCCCCGACGATACGCGCCGCGACGATGAAATCCAGGCGGCCATGACCGGCCTGTTCGACACCGCAGGCTTAGGCCATGAACTGACATTCGGCACCAGCGCCTTTCGCCGAGTGATCGACAAGCGCAAGTCGGTCAACGAATTCATCGGCACCGCCAATATCGACGAACAGGTGCCGAGCTTTACCCCTACCGACAAACGGTTGAATGACAGCCACCGCAACCTCGACAGCCGCCAGTACGGGCTGTTCGTCACCGACCGCATCCGCTTCAACGAGCAATGGCAAACCCTCCTCGGCGGCCGCGAAGTGCGCCTGGATGAAAAAGCCTTCGACGGCTTCACCGGCAACCCGACACGCCACACCCAACAGTACGTGTTCCTGCCCCAGGCCTCATTGATCTACAAGCCGGTGGACAACGTGTCGCTGTACACCCGTTACAGCAAGGGCCTGTCCCTGGGCGGCACCGCGCCGTGGTTCGCTGAGAACGCAGACGAAACATTGGCGCCAACGCTCTCGCGCCAGCTCGAAGCCGGGGTGAAATACGACTGGCGCCGTATCAGCTTCGCCGCCGCCGTGTTCCAGACACGCCAGGCTTATCAGTACGCCAAGCCCGACAGTGGCGGCTTCACCTACGTGCAGCAAGGTCACCAGAAGAACACCGGCCTGGAGCTGTCCGCCAACGGCTGGGCCACCGACCGCCTGCAGATCGCCACCAGCGTGGCCGCCATCCGGGCACGGGTGAGCGGCAGCGGCACGCCGAGCTACGAAGACCACCAGGCGATCAACGTGCCCAAACTGCGCGCCAGCCTGTACGCCGACTATGCGCTGCCATGGGTCAATGGCCTGGCGGTGCTCGGCGGCGTGCAATACAGCGCCAAAAAGTACGCCAACCGCACCGGCAATGTGCAAGTGGGGGATTACGCCGTGGTCAATATCGGCAGCCGCTACACCACTAAAGTCGATGGCTATGAAACGGTGTTTCGCCTGAGCGTCGACAACCTGTTCGACACGCGCTACTGGCGCGACGCGGGCGAATACATGGGCGATGACTACCTGTTCCAGGGTGCGCCGCTGACGGCGCGCTTGAGTGCATCGGTCAACTTCTGAAGAGCCGCGGCGTTGCCAGCCCCAGCGCCGCCAGACCGCACACCAGCAGGCTCCAGCCCAGGTCCTGAACCCATGCCACCAGGCTCAGACCGCTGCCAATCACCAGGTAGTACAACAAACCCAACAGTGCGCCGGCGGTGCCGAGGCGATCGCGATAATCGACCAGCGCCGCCCCGAGCACGTTGGGAATTGCCATGCCGAATGCCAGTACCACCAGCAGCATCGGCCCTACCAGCAGCCCACTGTGTTGCAGGCCCAACACTAACAAGCTGCCGAGCACCGCCACCACCGCAGCGACGAATACCAACTGATCGCTGTCCATCCCGCGTCTAAGCAGGATTCTGTTCAGCCACGCTCCCAACCCGGAACCCAGGGCCAGCAGCACGCCGCTGTAGCCGAACTCGGCGGTGGAGCGCCCTTGTTGTGCGAAGATAAACGGCCCCACGCTGTAATAGCTGAACAACGCGATATTGAACGCCGCGACCAACCCGACCGAGCGCCAGATCCCGGCGTCCTTGAGCATCATGCCGAGTGTTTGACCAAGGGCGGCCGTGGGCAGCGAGGCCGGACGCGTTTCCGGCAGGGCCCACAGGCTCCAGCCCCACAGCAGCAGCGCGAGCAGCAACAGCCCACCGAGCACCCCGCGATAACCGAAATACTCGACCAGACTCGCCCCGCTGAACAACCCGATGGCAGGGCTTGCCGCCAGCGCAATCCCCATCGCGGAAAATACCTGGGCCAGCTCGGCACCGTGGAAACGGTCACGCAGCACCGTCTGCGTGACCACCGACCCCACGGCTGCTCCAAAGGCGGCAGCGGCCTGGGCCAGCAGCAAGGCGTTGAACGTTGCCACGTTCAACGCCAGCGCCATGGCCCCCACATAGATCGCAAGCCCGGCCAACATGACGGGCCGCCGCCCCCAACGATCACTCAAACGGCCCCATACCACTACGCCCACAGCGAAGGCCAGGAAGTACACCGACAGGGTCTGCCCCGCCCGTTCAGGCGCGACCGCAAAAGCCCGTGCGATATCAGCCAGGGCCGGGCTGTACAGGGTCTGCGCCAATTGCGGGAACATCAGCAGGGCCATGGTCAGCATCAGCAGATTGTTCGACTTCATCACCAGATCCATCCGTAAATACACCGCAGGGATTCTAGAGCGCCCCGCCTGGGGTATTATCCGGACTTCGACACTTTATCCCTGAAATCGGACATCCCATGGCTTGGCTTGAGGCCGCCGCATCGTTCAACCCCGACGCATTCGCGGCGCCCGTGATCGGCATCGCCGCGGTGCTGGGCAACCACGACTCCGGGCTGCACCGGCACCAGCGCGGGCAACTGCTGTTCACCCAGCAAGGCTGCACGCGGATCACCCTGGACAATCAACTGTGCCTGCTGCCACCCACGCGCGCGGCCTGGATACCCGGCGGCTTGCCCCATCGCGCGGTGATGCAGCAGGCCGTGGATTACCGCTCGGTGTATGTGAGCGCAGCCCTGGCCGAGCAGTTGCCGGCCCAGGTGCGGGTGATCGAAGTGAGTGCCCTGCTCAGGGCAGTGCTGGAGCCGATGGCTCTGGCCCCGTTCGAGACCGATTGGCACGCGGGCCGCTACGCGCATTTGCTCGGCCTGTGCCTTGATGAAATCCGCCACGCCGCCGAACAGCCGCTGCTCCTGCCGTTGCCAAGGGACAAGCGCCTGGCCCCGCTGCTGGCCCGGCTCGACCGCCTGCCCCCCACATTGCAGGCGCTGGAAAAGCACATTGGCGCCAGCACCAAGACCATAGGCCGGATTTTCCTAAAGGAAACCGGCCTGGGGTATCAGCAGTGGCGCCAACAGTGGCGTCTGATGCGGGTGATCGAACTGCTCGCTACCGGGCGCAGCCTGGGCTACTGCGCCTTTGAACTGGGCTTTGCCAGCGACAGTGCGTTGATCGCCTTCTTCAAAGGCATGACCGGGACCACGCCGCGTGGCTATTTCAAATCCGGCTGAGCGCTTACTGGGGCATCTTGCGAAAACCCACCGCCAGACGGTTCCAGCTGTTGATGGTGGCAATCGCCACACTCAGGTCGACCTGTTCCTGCGCGCTGAACTCGGCCGCCAGGGCGTTGAAGTCTTCATCGGGGGCGTGGGTCTGGCTGAGCAGGGTCAGGCTTTCGGCCCAGGCCAGGGCGGCGCGTTCACGCGGGGTGAAGAACGGCGTTTCACGCCAGGCCGACAGGGTGTAGAGGCGGCGCTCGGTTTCACCGCCCTTGCGCGCATCGGCGGTGTGCATGTCCAGGCAGAATGCGCAGCCGTTGATTTGCGAGACGCGCAGGCGCACCAGTTCCAGCAGTGGCAGTTCGATGGACAGCTTGCCGACTGCCGCCTCCAGGGCCAGCATGGCCTTCATGGCGTCCGGGGAAGCGCTGTAGAAATCGGTACGGGTTTGCATGGTGGAACTCCAGAACGGTGGGGATTGGTGCGCAGATTAGTCACCTGGGCGGTCTGGAGAAATAGCCAATCCGGGCGAAGAACAGGTGACCAATCTACAGGCCACGGCTCCTCAACCACTGCAGGAAACCTTTCTTCACCGGCACCACCGGCGCGTCTTCGGTCAGCGCCTGGGCGGCATGCACACGGAAGTCCAGCAGCGCCTTCATGGCTTCGCCGATGTCATGGCGCGCGTCCAGGCAGGGCTTGAGGTATTCGTTTTCGATGCGGTACAGCGTGCAGTAGGTCTTGGCGGTGAAATCCGCCAGCGTGGCCTGATCGGTCAGGATGCCTGATTCGCCGATCACTTCACCCGGCCCCATGCGCCCGGCCTCGAACGTGTGGCCGCCCTTGACCAGCATCACCGAGACCACGCCGGACTCGATGATGAACAGGTGATCGCTGACCTCCCCCGCCGGCAGGATCATGTCGCCGGCGCGGTAGGTGTGCAGGGTCATGTTCTGGCTGAAGGTGTCTTTTTCTTCCTGACGCAGGGTGGAGAAGATCGACGACCGCTCAAGCAGTGCCCGCGCGCCGGAGACCGTGGCGGGCGTACTGCCTTCGGTGGCGGACAACAGCCCCACGCCCGCCGCCTGCAAATGCCGGAAGGCCAGGTCGTAAAGCTGGTTGCGCACTTCGCGCTTGAGGCCCATGGCCGGCACGAAACCGCTGATTTCATATTCCACGCCGCCACTGACCGAAGCCTTGAACGCGACGCTGGGCGCCGGCTTGGCCAACAGCGCGCGGCAGCCCTGCATGGCCCGCTCAAGGGCCTCGATCACCGTTTGCGGGCGCGCATGGGGGCTGACTTGCAGGCTGACCGCCAGGCCGAACATGTCCGCCGGGCGCGAAAAGTTGATGATCTTGGCCTTGGCCGCCAGGGAGTTGGGGATCACCGCCAGGCTGCCCTGGGAGGTCTGCAGGCGCGTGGCGCGCCAGTCGATATCGGTGACGCGGCCTTCGGTGCCGTCGATGGAGATCCAGTCGTCGATCTGGTAAGGCTTGGTGGTGTTGAGCACGATCCCGGAAAACACGTCGCTCAGGGTGCTTTGCAGCGCCAGGCCGACGATGATCGCCACGGCGCCGGAAGTGGCGAGCACGCCCTTGACCGGCAGGTCGAGCACGTAGGCCATGGCGGCGATGATGGCGATCAGGAAAATCACCGCGCCCATCAGGTCCTGCAACAAGCGCCCGGTGTGACCGACCCGCTGCATCATCACCGCGCCGAGCAACACCGTCAGGGTGCGCGCCGCGAACAGCCACCAGCCGATCTGCAAAGCCGTGGCCGCCAGGTGCCGGGCGGTGTCGTCGACATAGGGCGCCGCTTGCATGGGGTTCATGCCGTCGTTGAACAACACCGCGCTGAACACTGCAAAGATCACCAGCCGCGCCGCGAGTTTCCAGTTGGCCAGCGCGGGGGTGATAAGGCGCCATACGGCAATGTCGATAAGGATCAGCGCCAGGGCGCACACCATCGGGTTTTCAGCGATAAATGAGGGCATCCAGGCGACTCCAGGGCGAATGCCGAGAAAGATCGCATGAAATGAAGATGGCGGGTATAGCGCAGAGCAAAATGTGGGAGGGGGCTTGCCCCCGATGGCGTCAGCCCAGCAAACACTGATGTTGGTTGACCCACCGCTATCGGGGGCAAGCCCCCTCCCACAAGGGGTTATTCAACCACCGGCCTTCAGGCCTGCATCCGCCCGAACTTGCCCGATTGGAAATCGGCAAACGCCTGGTGGATCTCCTGCTCGGTGTTCATCACGAACGGGCCGTGGCCGACGATGGGCTCGTCAATCGGCTCGCCGCTGAGCAGCAGCACCTTGGCGTGGTCGTTGGACTCCAGGGTGAGGCGGTCACCGTCACGCTCGAACAACGCCAACTGCCCCTGGCGCGCGACGTCCTCGCCATTGACCTGCACAGTTGCGCTCAGGATCACCAGCGCGGTGTTGCGCCCGGCGTGCAAGTCCAACGTCACCGCCTTACCGGGGTTGAGGCGCAAGTCCCACACGTCAATCGGCGTGAAGGTGCGGGCAGGCCCTTGAGTACCGGCGAATTCACCGGCGATCAGGCGCAGTTGCCCCGCATCGCCCGCCAGCGGCAGCACCGGGATGTCGCCATCGACGAGGGTCTGGTAGCCGGCGTCGGCCATTTTGTCCTTGGCCGGCAGGTTGACCCACAATTGCACCATCTCCAGCGCCCCGCCTGTGCGGGCGAAAGCCTCAGAGTGGAATTCTTCATGGAGAATGCCCTTGGCCGCCGTCATCCATTGCACATCACCCGGGCCGATTTTTCCGCCGGCACCGGTGGAATCGCGGTGCTCGACTTCGCCGTCATAGACGATGGTTACCGTTTCGAAGCCGCGATGCGGGTGCTGGCCCACGCCGCGACGGGTTTCGGTGGGGGTGAAATCGGCCGGCCCGGCGTGGTCCAGCAACAGAAATGGGCTGATGTGTTTGCCCATGGTGTCGTAGGAAAACAGCGTGCGCACCGGAAAGCCGTCGCCGACCCAGTGAGCGCGAGGGCTGGTGTAGAGACCGATCAGTTTTTTCATGGTGTACCTCCAAAGTGCCTACACCATAAGTCCCCAGGCCGCAGAGCACTAGCCGGCAAAAGCGGCCTTGATCGTCCTATGTATAGGACAGTGCCTTGGGCGCGCGCTGACGCAACAGGTGAAATGCGACGAAGGCCGTGACGGCAAAGGCGGCCTGGATGACGATCATCGGCGTCGCGCTGCCATCGCGTAGTTGGCTCAACAGCACGCCGCTGCAGGTGGCGCCGAACATCTGCGCGAAGCCCATCAACCCGGCCGCCAGCCCCGCACGATGGGCATTGGGCATCACCCCGCCCGTAACCGCGCCGGGCAATACCAGCCCGCCGCCGAGCGTGGCCAGGGCTATGGGAATATCCAGGCCCACCACGGAAAGCCCGAACAGCGCATAAATCAGCAGTGCCAACACCCCACCTGCGGCCACCAGCGTCACGCCCATGGTCACAATCCGCTGCGGCCCGAGGCGCAGGATGTTGCGCCGGGTATAGGTGGAACCGACGATCAGCATCGACACGATCAGGCCGAAATTGATGCCGTACTCCAGGCTGCTCAGGCCCAGCAGGTTGATAAACACCGCCGACGAACCGGCAATCACCGCAAACATGGCGCCGTAGGTACAGGCCAGGGCCACAGCATAGGCGCGGTATGGGCGGCCCTTGAGCAAATCCAGGTACTGCCCGCCAAGGGTGCGCCAATGCGCCGCCCCGGGATCGAGGTAATGGTTGCTCTCGCGAAAGAACAGCACCGCCAGCAGCCACACAACGCTGCCGATCAGCAGGGCAAGAATGATCGGCGCATGCCAGCCGAACAGCTTGATCAGCAAACCGCCCGCCATCGGCGCCACGACGATGGCATAGAGCATGCCGATCATGGTCAGCGCCAGGGCCGGGCCTGCCTCGGCTTTCCATACGTCACGCACCACGGTGCGCGCAAGAACCAGCGCGGCGCACGCGCCCAGGCCTTGAAGCACGCGGGCGGCGATAAATTGCTGGATGTCAGTGACCAGCAGCATCGACAGCGTCGCCAGCACGTACAGCGTCAGGCCGGCGATCAATACCGGACGGCGGCCGATACGGTCCGACAGCGGCCCGAACACAAGTTGCCCCACGCCAAACGCAACGACAAACGCCGACAGCGCCATCAGCGCCGAACCTTGCGGCGCCGCCAGCGTCTGCTCGATGGCACCCAGACCGGGGATGATCAATTGCGTTGACACTTCACCCAATGCGGTGAGGGCGACCAGCAAGAACAACAAGCTGCGTGAAGGTGCCGGGGCGTTTGCCATGGGGAATATCCGGGGGCTGGATTAATTTATATTTCGACCATAATATGAGCAAAAAATTATGTCCATAATTTTTTCCCATGGTCCCCCAGGAGTTCGTCATGCCCTCTCTGCACCTGCGCCTTTTCACGCCCCTGGCTGTGTTGATGATCCTCAGTGGCTGCAACAGCCAGGCCGACAACGCCACCCAGGTCTCGCCGCCGCGTCCGGTGCTGGCCGCCAAGGTCGAGGCTGGCGGCACCCAGCAAAGCGCGTATACCGGCGTGGTGGCGGCCCGCACTGAAAGCAACCTGGGCTTTCGGGTCAGCGGCAAAGTGATCGAACGCAAGGTCGATCCCGGCCAGCATGTGTCCCGTGGCGACACGCTACTGGTGCTGGATATCGGCGACTTCGAACTGGCGTTGCGCTCGGCGAAAAACCGCGTCAACGCGGCCCAGGCACAATTGCGCCAGCGCCGTGACGACGAAAACCGCTACCAGCGTCTGGCCAGTACCGGCGCGGTATCGCGGCAGATATTCGACCAGTCGGCGACCAACCTGCGCGTCGCCGAAGCGGAACTGGCGGCGGCGCAATCGGATGCCAGCCAGATCGAGAACCGTCGCACCTATTCGGTGCTCAAGGCCGATGGCGACGGCATCATCACCGAAGTGCTGGCCGATCGCGGCCAGGTGGTCGCCGAAGGGCAGATCGTGGCGCGCCTGGCCCATGACGGCGCCCGCGAAGCCATCGTCAACCTGCCGGAACAGCAACGCGCCCGGGCCGCGCAAAACGCCCTGGCCTTCCCGTTCGGTGCGCCGGACCAGGCCGTTACCGCGTCTCTGCGCGAGCTGTCCGCCAGCGCCGACCCCACCACCCGCACCTACCGCGCGCGCTACGTGCTGCACGGCGCGGTCGAGCGTTTCGCCCTCGGCTCCACCATCACCGTGCGCTTGCAAGGTGACGGCCAGGCCCAGCAAACCCGTGTGCCCATCGGTGCGTTGCAGGATGCGGGGCAAGGCACCGGCGTATGGCTGATCGGTGACGACAACACGATCAGCTTCGCCCCGGTGAAAGTCGCCAGTCTCGGCCAGGAAGAAGCCCTGCTCGACAGCGGCGTCACGCCTGGCCAAACCATCGTCGCCCTCGGCGCGCACCTGCTGCACAGCGGTGACCGGGTACGCCTGCTGCCCGCCCAGGCGCTGGCCCTCAACCGTAAACAGGACCAATGAGCATGCGTGGAATCAACCTCTCGGAACTGGCGGTCAAGCACCGCGCCGTCACGCTGTTCCTGATCATCGCGATCATCGCCGCCGGGATCTTCGCGTTCGGCAAACTGGGGCGCGCCGAAGACCCGTCGTTTACGGTCAAGGTCATGACCATCACCGCCGCCTGGCCCGGCGCCACTGCCGAGGAAATGCAGGAACAGGTGGCCGACCGCCTGGAAAAGCGCCTGCAGGAACTCGATTACTACGACCGCGTCGAGACCATCGCCCAGCCGGGTTTCGTTTCGATGCGCATGACCTTCCTCGAATCCACCCGGCCGAGCGAGATACAGGACCTGTTCTACCAGACCCGTAAAAAACTCAGCGACGAAGCCGCGAACCTGCCCAAGGGCGTGATCGGGCCGTTTTTCAACGATGAGTATTCGGATGTGTACTTTGCGCTGTACGCCCTGGAGGCCGAACACCTGCCCCATCGCCAGCAAGTGCAAATGGCCGAAGCGCTGCGCCAGGGCCTGCTCAACCTGCCGGGGGTGAAGAAGGTCAATATCCTCGGCGAACAGGCCCAGCGTGTATTTGTCGAGTTCTCCTATGAGCGCCTGGCGACCCTGGGCATCAAACCCGAACAGATCTTCGCCGCCCTCGCCGCGCAAAACGCCGTGGCGCCCTCAGGCTTCGTCGAAACCGCCGGCGCCCGCGCCTATATCCGTATCGATGGCGCCTTCGACAGCCTGGCGCTGATCGAGAACGTGCCCTTGCAAGTCAATGGCCGCGTGCTGCGCATCGCCGATGTGGCGACGGTCCGGCGTGGCTATGAAGACCCGCCCAGCTACCGCATCCGCCACCAGGGCGACCCGGCGCTGATGCTCGGGGTGATCATGCAGAAGCACTGGAACGGCCTGGAACTGGACAAGCGCCTGCAGGCCCAGGAAGCCCGGATCCAGGCCGACCTGCCCCTGGGCGTGAATTTCGCCAAGGTGTCCGATCAGGCAAAAAACATCAGCCTGGCGGTGAACGAGTTCATGCTCAAGTTCTTCGTCGCCCTGGCCGTGGTGATGCTGATCAGCCTGCTGGCCCTGGGCTTTCGTGTAGGGCTGGTGGTGGCGGCGGCAGTGCCGCTGACACTGTCGATCGTGTTCGTGATCATGCTGGTCACCGGGCGTGAATTTGACCGCGTGACCCTCGGCGCCCTGATCATTTCCCTGGGCCTGCTGGTGGACGACGCGATCATCGCCATTGAAATGATGGTGGTGAAACTCGAAGAAGGCTTCGACCGCATCCATGCGGCCACCTACGCCTGGAGCTCCACGGCGGCGCCCATGCTGACCGGCACGCTGGTAACGATCATCGGTTTTCTACCCGTGGGGTTCGCGCGCTCCGGTGCCGGCGAGTACGCCGGGAATATCTTCTGGATCGTCGGCTTTGCGTTGATTTCATCCTGGTTGGTGGCGGTGGTATTTACGCCCTATCTGGGCGTGAAGCTGTTGCCGCAGATCAAGCCGGTGCCCGGCGGGCACGATGCGATTTACGCCGGGCGCTATTACCAGAAACTGCGCAGCCTGGTGGAGACCTGTGTGCGCGGGCGCTGGCTGGTGACCGCGCTGGTGGTGGCGGCGTTTGTGCTGTGCGGCCTGGGCATGGCAGTGGTGAAGAAACAGTTCTTCCCCGACTCCGACCGTTCGGAGCTGATCCTGGAGGTGTACATGCCCCCTGGCAGCGCCTTCAAAAGCACTGAAGCGGTGGCGGCGCAAGTAGAGAAAGCCTTGCTGCAGGAACCGCAGACGAGCATGGTCGACACCTATGTGGGCGGCGGCGCTCCGCGTTTTTTCCTGTCGTTGAACCCTGAGATGCCGGACCCGGCGTTCGCCAAGTTGATCGTGCAAACCCCGGACTCCCACGCACGCGATGCGTTGAAAGTGCGCATGCGCGAGCGCATCGCCGCCGGTGAGTTTCCAGCGGCACGGGTGCGCGTCACACAATTGGTGTTCGGCCCCCCGGTGCCGTTCCCGGTGGTGTTCCGTGTGTCCGGACCGGACCTGGACGTGCTGCGCGGGCTGTCCGAGCAAGTGCGTCAAGTGGTGGCCGCCAACAGGCTGACCCGCGACGCCTTCCTTGAGTGGGGCGAGCGCGCCAGCGGCTACCGCCTGGTGCTGGATCAGGATCGCCTGCGCCTGCTCGGCTTCACGCCCGACGAGGTCAAGTCCCAGCTCAACGCCCTGCTCAGCGGCAACCCGATCACCGAAGTGCGTGAAGGCAACCGCACGGTGTCGGTGGTGGCACGCGCCCAGGGCAGTCAACGCGAGGACCTGGGCAACCTCAACAACATGACCCTGACCAACAGCGCCGGCACTTCGGTACCGCTGGCCCAGGTCGGGCATTTCCAGGCGGTGATGGAAGAACCGATCCTCAAGCGCCGCAACCGCGCGACCACGGTGGAAGTGCGCGCCGACATCGTCGACGGCGTACAACCGCCCGATGTGGAAATGGCCGTGTACAAGGACCTGCAGCCGCTGATCGCCAAGTTGCCTGCCGGTTACCACATCGATATCGGCGGCCCGGTGGAAGAAAGCGCCAAGGCCAACGTCGCCCTGGCGGCGCTGTTCCCGATCATGATCCTGCTGACCCTCACCGTGATCATGTTCCAGGTGCGCTCCTTCGGCGTGATGTTGATGGTCTTCGCCACCGCGCCGCTGGGGCTGATCGGCGCGGTGCCGACCTTACTGCTGTTCAACCAGCCGTTCGGGTTCAACGCGATTCTCGGGCTGATCGGCATCGGCGGGATTCTGATGCGCAACACACTGATCTTCACCGACCAGATTCGCCAGAACCAGGACCACGGCATGCCGATACGCGAAGCCATTGTCGAAGCCACCGTGCGTCGCGCGCGGCCGGTGATCCTCACCGCCCTGGCGGCGGCGCTGGCCTTTATTCCGCTGACGCTGTCGGTGTTCTGGTCGTCCCTGGCCTATGTGCTGATCGGCGGCGTGCTGGTGGGCACGGTGTTGACGCTGCTGTTCCTGCCGGCGCTGTGCAGCCTGGTGCTGCGCGACAGGGTTGTTGAAACTTCCTACGTAACTGCCGGATAAGCTCTACTCCCCTGCCCCGAGAACCGCTGCAAAGTCCCTCGCCTGATCATTCAGTGCGAGGGATTGCAGATGGTTCTTTTCGTTAGGGCCCCGGTTGTCGGGGCTGTGTTTTGATTCCGGCGCTGGCCAGCTTCGTCCTGGCGCCCATGGACCCCGAAGCGCCGGATGCTGAACGCGTGCTTGGGGATTTGCGCAATTGCCTGAACACCTTCGACGCGTGGGCCGACAGCTTTTTCAGTGGCTCGGCACTGAAAGTCGAGCAGGTGTTCAAGGTCGGGGATGACGTCGCACTGGTGGCGCCGATCTCTTCCGACACGCAAGTTACTGACTTCCCACCTGTTCAGTGCCGGTCGCGAACACCAACGCCAACAAGGCCAACTGCTCAGCCACTACCACTACG
>NZ_KZ478020.1 GCF_002837185.1 Pseudomonas fluorescens
GCCGGAGAGAGGGCACACCGAGCCTAGGCGAGGTGCCGAGTGGTGGGGCAAGAGCGTTTTGCTTACTTTTGCGCTTTCAAAAGTGAGCCGCCGTAAGGGCGGAAACCGATGGCGGCCGTTACCGCAGAAACGGATATGTACTCGTTCCAATCCAGCATTCTGGTCGGCCCAGAGGCCGCCATCGGGGGCAAGCCCCCTCCCACATCTGGACCTCGGAGCATCAGATAGATAAGCGTTGGCCGTGCGGCCGTCACAAGAGCAAGCGCCCTCGCCACAGCTGCGGTGTCGCACCAAAATTGTGTAGATACCTATGCCGCGATGAGGCCCGCAGGTCTACCAACCCTCTTGAACGGTTGGCAAGCCCGCCCTCGCCACGGATAATGCCCAGTTTTTCCACCTGCGCATCGCGCGCCGCCGCTTGCGGTCGAAAGAGAACACCATGAAAGACACCATTCGCCAGCTGATCCAACAAGCCCTCACCCAACTCGTCAACGAAGGCGTGTTGCCTGAAGGCCTGTCGCCGGCGATCCAGGTGGAGAACACCCGCGACAAGACCCACGGCGACTTCGCCAGCAACATCGCGATGATGCTGTCCAAGCCTGCGGGCATGAAGCCACGCGACCTGGCGGAAAAAATCATCGCCGCGCTGCCGGCCGACGCCAGTGTCACCAAAGCCGAAATCGCCGGCCCCGGCTTTATCAACTTCTTCCAGAACACCCAGGCCCTGGCCGCGCGCCTGGATGCCGCCCTGGCCGACGCGCACATCGGTGCACGCAAGGCTGGTGACAGCCAGCGCGTGGTCATCGACCTGTCGGCGCCAAACCTCGCCAAGGAGATGCACGTCGGCCACCTGCGCTCGACCATCATCGGCGACGGCGTGGCGCGGGTCCTGGAATTTCTCGGCGACACCGTCATCCGTCAGAACCACGTGGGCGACTGGGGCACCCAGTTCGGCATGCTGATGGCCTACCTGCAGGAAAACCCGATCACCAGCAACGAGCTGGCCGACCTGGAAAACTTCTACCGCGCGGCCAAGAAGCGCTTTGACGAATCCGAAGAATTTGCCGACCGTGCGCGCAGCCTGGTGGTCAAGCTGCAAGCGGGCGATAAGGAATGCCTGGAGCTGTGGGGGCGTTTCCGCGATATTTCCCTGTCCCACTGCCAGGAAATCTACGAGCTGCTCAACGTCAAGCTGACCATGGCCGACGTGATGGGCGAAAGTGCCTACAACGACGACCTGATCAATGTGGTCAACGACCTCAAGGCCGCGGGCCTGCTGGTCGAGAGCAACGGTGCGCAGTGCGTGTTCCTTGAGGAATTCAAGACCGCCGATGGCGAGCCGCTGCCGGTGATCATCGTCAAGGCCGATGGCGGTTACCTCTACGCCACCACCGACCTGGCCGCCGTGCGCTACCGCAGCGGCGTGCTCAAGGCCGATCGCGCGCTGTATTTCGTCGATCAGCGCCAGGCCCTGCACTTCCAGCAAGTGTTCGAAGTGGCGCGCCGTGCCGGCTTCGTCACCCATCCGATGCATATGGAGCACATGGGCTTCGGCACCATGAACGGCGCCGATGGCCGTCCGTTCAAGACCCGCGATGGCGGCACGGTGAAGCTGGTCGACTTGCTGACCGAAGCCCAGGAGCGCGCCTACAGCCTGGTCAAGGAAAAGAACCCGGAACTGGCCGAGGCCGACCTGCGCAATATCGCCCGCGTGGTAGGCATTGGCGCGGTGAAATACGCCGACCTGTCCAAGCATCGCACCAGCGACTACAGCTTCAACTTCGACCTGATGCTCAACTTCGAAGGCAACACCGCCCCATACCTGCTGTACGCCTACACCCGTGTGGCCGGCGTGTTCCGCAAACTGGGCAAGGACTTCAGCGAAGTCGAAGGCCGGATCGTGCTGGACGCACCCCACGAACAGGACCTGGCCGCCAAGCTCGCGCAGTTCGGCGAGGTGCTCAACAGCGTCGGCGAGAAAGGCACGCCGCATATCCTCTGCACCTACCTGTACGAAGTGGCCGGCCTGTTCTCCAGCTTCTACGAGAACTGCCCGATCCTCAGCGCCGACGATGAAGCCCAGAAGCAAAGTCGCCTGCGCCTTGCCGCACTGGCTGGACGGACCCTAAAGCAAGGCCTGGAGCTGTTGGGCCTGGAAACTCTGGAGCGCATGTAAGTTGGCAGCCAAGAAAAAACCTGCACCCAAGCGCGGCGCCAGCCGCTACCAGGCACCGGCCAAGCAGCCGATTCCAGGGTGGCTGTGGATGGCGATCGGCCTCACGGTCGGCGCATTCGTTGTATTCCTGATGAAGCTGGAGCCCGGCCAGGGCGATGACGTCAAGCGCGTCAAACAGGAGCAGCAGAAAGCCACGAAAATCGCCGAGGCCAACAAGACTGCGCCGAGCCCGACGGTTCCGGTGAAACCGAAGTACGATTTCTACACGCTGCTGCCGGAATCGGAAGTGATCGTGCCGCCCGACGCCGTGCCGGAGAAAACCCTGCCGACGCCGCAAGTGCCGACCACACCTGTAACGCCAGCGGAAGCGGCGAAGATCGACACCGCGCGCGCCCAGGCAGCATTGGCCGGCATTACCCCACCGCCAGCGCCTCCAGTGGCAGAGACCAAAGCGGCGCCGGTGACCAAGTTCTTCCTGCAGGCGGGCTCGTTCCCCAAACAGGCGGACGCGGACCGTGTACGCGCGCAGATCATTCTGCTGGGCCAGTCGGTGACGGTGGAATCCGGCACCGTGAAGGAAGCGACCTGGTATCGCGTGCTGGTAGGCCCGTTCAGCAACCGCGAACAGCTGACCGTGGCGCAGAAACAGTTGGCCGGGGCAGGCTTTAGCAACCTGCTGTTACAACAGCGCCAGAGCCGCTGATCTCGGCTCAACCGCAATTAAAATGTGGGAGGGGGCTTGCCCCCGATGACGGTAGACCAGTCCATATATTCAGCGACTGATACACCGCTATCGGGGGCAAGCCCCCTCCCACATTTGGTTTTGCGGTGTTCTTGAATAGGTGTCGGAGCCATAAACACCACTCGTCCGCGCTGCCGTCCTACGGTTGAAATCCCCTCCACCACCCCCATATCAGTTTCCATCAGGGCATTTTCGCCCCGCTGCGTGGAGACTCTCCCCTTGACCACCATCGTTTCAGTACGTCGCCACGGCAAAGTCGTCATGGGCGGCGACGGCCAGGTTTCCCTGGGCAATACCGTGATGAAAGGCAACGCCAAGAAAGTGCGTCGCCTGTACCACGGCCAGGTGCTTGCCGGGTTCGCCGGCGCTACCGCCGACGCCTTCACCCTCTTCGAACGTTTCGAAGGCCAGCTTGAGAAACACCAGGGCCACCTGGTACGCGCCGCCGTAGAGCTTGCCAAGGAATGGCGCACCGACCGCTCCCTCAGCCGCCTGGAAGCGATGCTCGCCGTCGCGAACAAAGACGCGTCCCTGATCATCACCGGCAACGGCGACGTGGTTGAGCCCGAACATGGCCTGATCGCCATGGGTTCCGGCGGTGGCTACGCCCAAGCGGCGGCCAGTGCGCTGCTGAAGAAAACCGACCTGTCGGCGCGTGAAATCGTCGAGACCGCCCTGGGTATCGCCGGCGATATCTGCGTGTTCACCAACCACAACCAGACCATTGAGGAGCAGGACCTCGCCGAATAAGCCCCAGGCTTATTCCCGCTTGAGGCCGCCAGACACTATGTCCATGACCCCCCGCGAAATCGTCCATGAACTCAATCGCCATATCATCGGCCAGGACGATGCAAAGCGCGCCGTCGCCATTGCGCTGCGTAACCGCTGGCGCCGGATGCAACTGCCCGAAGAACTGCGCGTTGAAGTCACGCCCAAGAACATCCTGATGATCGGCCCGACCGGCGTCGGTAAAACCGAAATCGCCCGGCGCCTGGCCAAGTTGGCCAATGCTCCATTCATCAAGGTGGAAGCGACCAAATTCACCGAAGTCGGCTATGTGGGCCGCGACGTCGAGTCGATCATCCGCGACCTGGCTGACGCCGCCTTGAAGATGCTGCGCGAACAGGAAGTGACCAAGGTCAGCCACCGCGCCGAAGATGCCGCTGAAGAGCGCATCCTCGATGCGCTGTTGCCTCCGGCGCGCATGGGCTTCAACGAAGACGCCGCACCGGCCTCGGATTCCAACACCCGCCAGCTGTTCCGCAAGCGCCTGCGTGAAGGCCAGTTGGACGACAAGGAAATCGAGATCGAAGTGGCCGAAGTGTCGGGCGTGGATATTTCCGCGCCGCCTGGCATGGAAGAAATGACCAGCCAGTTGCAGAACCTGTTCGCCAACATGGGCAAGGGCAAGAAGAAAAGCCGCAAGCTCAAGGTGAAGGAAGCCCTGAAGCTGGTGCGCGACGAAGAAGCCGGACGCCTGGTCAATGAGGAAGAACTCAAGGCCAAGGCCCTGGAAGCGGTCGAGCAGCACGGCATCGTGTTTATCGATGAGATCGACAAAGTGGCCAAGCGCGGCAACTCCGGCGGCGTCGATGTGTCCCGCGAGGGCGTCCAGCGTGACCTGCTGCCGCTGATCGAAGGCTGCACGGTCAACACCAAGCTGGGCATGGTCAAGACCGACCACATCCTGTTTATCGCTTCCGGTGCCTTCCATCTGAGCAAGCCAAGCGACCTGGTACCTGAGTTGCAAGGCCGCCTGCCGATCCGCGTGGAACTCAAGGCGCTGACCCCGGGCGACTTCGAGCGCATTCTCAGCGAGCCGCATGCCTCACTGACCGAACAGTACCGTGAATTGCTGAAAACCGAAGGCCTGGGCATCGAGTTCCAGCCGGACGGGATCAAGCGCCTGGCGGAGATTGCCTGGCAGGTCAACGAGAAGACCGAGAACATCGGTGCGCGTCGTCTGCACACCTTGCTTGAGCGCCTGCTCGAAGAGGTGTCCTTCAGTGCCGGCGACATGGCCGGTGCGCAGAATGGCGAAGCGATCAAGATCGACGCGAATTACGTCAACAGCCACCTGGGCGAATTGGCGCAGAACGAAGACTTGTCGCGGTACATTCTGTAAGCCGCAAGCTGTAAGCTACAAGCCGCAAGCTGAATACACTCAACTTGCAGCCTGTAGCTTGCAGCCCAAGGTGTCCCCCATGTCAAAATCCCCCACCGCTGTTAATTTGCACAAAATCTCCAACACCCTGGGCCTCACCTACGGCCCGGACGAAGCCTACCAACTGCCCGCCGAATTCCTGCGCGTGCACTCGCCTTCCGCCGAGGTCCAGGGTCACGGCAAACCTATCCTGCAATTCGGCAAGCTCAACGTCAGGTTGATCAAGCTGGAACCGGCCGGCCAGTACGCACTGAAACTGACCTTCGACGACGGCCATGACAGCGGATTGTTCACCTGGGATTACCTTTATCAACTGGCCGTGCGTCAGGACGCGCTGTGGGCCGATTACCTGGCCGAGCTGAAAGCTGCCGGAAAAACCCGCGATCCGAGTCAGTCGGTCGTGCGGCTGATGCTCTAGTCCAGGCTTCTTGCTCTTTAGAGGGCATTTTCTAATTCCATCTGCTTGAATGCCTTGTCTCGTGGTCAACGATTGGCCCGCTTGCGAAAAAAATTAAACTCGGGTAACCAATGGAGCTGGCAAGTTCCCTGCATTTGACGATGCGGTATCAACGGTCACCCGAGCGCAGTACCAGGCTGGTGTCGTGTATCGAAATGGGTGCGCAGCAATCGCCGGTACTCGTCTTTCGGACAATGGAGCGTCGTAGATGAGTAACAAGAATAACGATGACTTGAAACGGCAGGCCTCGGAAAACACCCTGGGGTTGAACCCGATCATCGCGTTACGCAAAAAGGACTTATTGGCCTCGGCGAAGATGGTGCTGACCCAAGCCATCAAGCAACCGTTACACAGCGTCAAACACGTGGCCCATTTCGGGGTGGAGCTCAAGAACGTCATGTTCGGCAAATCGGCGCTGGTGCCGGAAAGCGATGACCGTCGCTTCCATGACCCGGCCTGGAGCCAGAACCCACTCTACAAACGTTATCTGCAGACTTATCTGGCGTGGCGCAAGGAACTGCACGACTGGATCGGCGACAGCAATCTCTCGGAACAGGACATCAGTCGCGGCCACTTCGTGATCAACCTGATGACTGAAGCCATGGCGCCCACCAATAGCGCAGCCAACCCGGCGGCCGTCAAACGCTTCTTTGAAACCGGCGGCAAAAGCCTGCTCGATGGCCTGTCCCACCTGGCCAAGGACATGGTGCACAACGGCGGCATGCCCAGCCAGGTCAACATGGGCGCCTTTGAAGTGGGCAAGAGCCTGGGCACCACCGAAGGCGCCGTGGTATTTCGCAATGATGTGCTGGAGCTGATCCAGTACAAGCCCATCACCGAGCAGGTGCACGAGCGACCGCTGCTGGTGGTGCCGCCGCAGATCAATAAATTCTATGTATTTGACCTGAGCCCGGACAAGAGCCTGGCGCGCTTCTGCCTGCGCAATGGGCAGCAGACCTTTATCGTCAGCTGGCGCAACCCGACCAAGGCCCAGCGCGAGTGGGGCCTGTCGACCTATATCGAAGCGCTCAAGGAAGCCGTCGATGTGATCACGGCCATTACCGGCAGCAAGGACGTGAACATGCTGGGCGCCTGCTCCGGCGGCATCACCTGCACCGCGCTGCTGGGCCACTACGCGGCGCTGGGGGAGAAAAAAGTCAACGCCCTGACCCTGCTGGTGAGCGTGCTGGACACCACGCTGGACACCCAGGTGGCGCTGTTCGTCGATGAACAGACGCTCGAAGCGGCGAAGCGCCATTCCTATCAGGCCGGTGTACTGGAAGGCCGTGACATGGCCAAGGTGTTTGCGTGGATGCGGCCCAACGACCTGATCTGGAATTACTGGGTCAACAACTACCTGCTGGGCAACGAGCCGCCGGTGTTCGATATCCTGTTCTGGAACAACGACACCACGCGCCTGCCGGCCGCCTTCCATGGCGACCTGATCGAGCTGTTCAAGAACAACCCGCTGGTGCGCGCCAATGCCCTGGAAGTGTGCGGCACGCCCATTGATCTCAAACAGGTCACGGCCGATATCTATTCACTGGCCGGCACCAACGACCACATCACGCCCTGGCAGTCCTGTTACAAGTCCGCACAATTGTTTGGCGGCAAGGTGGAGTTCGTGCTGTCCAGCAGCGGGCATATCCAGAGCATCCTCAACCCGCCGGGCAACCCCAAGTCGCGTTACCAGACCAGTGAGGGCCTGGCGGGCACAGCACTGCAATGGCAGGAAAACGCAACCAAGCACACCGACTCGTGGTGGCTGCACTGGCAGGCATGGCAGAAGGAGCGGGCAGGCAAGTTGAAAAAAGCCCCGACAACATTAGGTAATAAAACCTACGCTGCGGCCGAAGCGGCACCGGGCACCTATGTACACGAACGCTAAATTGAAATGCGGTCAATGTGGGAGGGGGCTTGCCCCCGATAGCTGTGGATCAGCCAAAGATGTACCTCCTGATAAACCGCCATCGGGGGCAAGCCCCCTCCCACACTGACCTCACTCCGGCTGTAGTACTTCACAGGGCTTGAGCATGCCGCAACCGTTCATCTTCCGCACCATCGACCTGGATGGCCAAGCCATCCGCACGGCGGTACGACCGGGCAAGCCGCACTTGACGCCGCTGCTGATCTTCAACGGCATCGGCGCCAACCTGGAGCTGGTGTTTCCGTTCGTCCAGGCCCTGGACCCGGACCTGGAAGTGATCGCCTTCGATGTTCCAGGGGTGGGCGGCTCCTCCACGCCCAACCGGCCCTATCGCTTCCCCGGCCTGGCCAAGCTGACGGCGCGCATGCTCGATTACCTGGATTACGGCCAGGTGAATGCGGTGGGGGTGTCCTGGGGCGGCGCGCTGGCGCAGCAGTTTGCCTATGACTACCCCGAACGCTGCAAAAAATTGATCCTGGCGGCCACGGCGGCGGGCGCGGTGATGGTGCCGGGCAAGCCAAAAGTGTTGTGGCTGATGGCCAGCCCCAGACGCTATATCCAACCGTCCCACGTGGTGCGCATTGCGCCGATGATTTACGGCGGTTCGTTCCGCCGCGACGCCAAGCTGGCCGCCGAACATGCCAGCAAAGTGCGCTCGGCCGGCAAGCTGGGCTATTACTGGCAACTGTTCGCAGGGCTGGGCTGGACCAGCATCCACTGGCTGCACAAGATCCGCCAGCCGACCCTGGTCCTGGCCGGGGACGACGACCCGCTGATTCCGCTGATCAACATGCGCATGCTCGCCTGGCGCATCCCCAATGCGCAGCTGCATATCATCGATGATGGCCATTTATTCCTGATCACCCGGGCCGAAGCCGTGGCGCCGATCATCATGAAGTTTCTCGAAGAGGAGCGCCTGCGCGCCGTGATACATCCGCGACCGGCGGTGTGAAGGACCACACCGCCGCGCAACTTGCCAGGAACCGACTATGGTTCTGAATTGGCGTGCCTCTTGATGGCTTGACGAAGGAGTGTTGGCTCATGCGAGACAGACCCGTGACAAACCCGGCGCCCACCCCCGCTGCGTTCATCAACGCGCAAAACGCGATCACCGGCCTGCGCGGCCGAGACCTGCTGTCGACCCTGCGTACCGTGGCAGCCCACGGCCTGCGCAACCCGGTGCACACCGCACGCCACGCCCTGGCCCTGGGCGGCCAATTGGGCCGCGTGTTGCTGGGGGACACGGTGCACGAGCCCAACCCCAACGACAACCGCTTCACCGACCCCACCTGGACACTCAACCCGCTGTACCGGCGCAGCCTGCAAGCGTACTTGAGCTGGCAAAAACAGACGCGCAACTGGATTGATGACAGCACCCTCAGCGCGGACGACCGGGCACGCGCACAGTTCGCGTTCGCCCTGTTCAACGACGCCGTATCTCCATCCAACACGCTGCTCAACCCGCTGGCAATCAAGGAGTTGCTCAACTCCGGCGGCAACAGCGTGGTGCGCGGCGCGAGCCATTTGTTCGAAGACCTGCTGCACAACAATGGCCTGCCGCGCCAGGTCAGCAAGCATGCCTTCGAAGTGGGCAAGACCGTTGCCACCACTGCGGGCTCAGTGGTGTTTCGCAATGAGCTGCTGGAGCTGATCCAATACAAGCCCATGAGCGAAAAACAATACGCCAAGCCCTTGCTGGTGGTGCCGCCGCAAATCAACAAGTACTACATTTTCGACCTCAGCCCGGCTAACAGCTTTGTGCAATACGCGCTCAAGAACGGCCTGCAAACCTTCATGGTCAGTTGGCGCAACCCGGATGTGCGACATCGCGAATGGGGCCTGTCCACTTACGTTGCAGCCCTGGAGGAAGCCCTCAATGCCTGCCGGGCGATCACTGGCGCGCGCGAGGTCAACCTGATGGGCGCCTGCGCCGGCGGCCTGACCATCGCCGCGCTGCAAGGCCATCTGCAAGCCAAGCGCCAGTTACGGCGCATCGCCAGCGCCAGTTACCTGGTGAGCTTGCTCGACAGCCAGATCGACGGCCCGGCCACGTTGTTCGCCGATGAACAGACCCTTGAAGCCGCCAAGCGCCGCTCTTACCAACAAGGTGTGCTGGACGGTCGCGACATGGCCAGGGTGTTCGCCTGGATGCGCCCCAATGATCTGATCTGGAACTACTGGGTCAACAACTACCTGCTGGGCAAGGAACCGCCCGCCTTCGACATCCTGTACTGGAATAACGACAACACGCGCCTGCCCGCCGCGCTGCACGGCGACCTGTTGGATTTCTTCAAGCACAACCCGCTGAGCCATCCCGGAGGCCTGGAGGTGTGCGGCACCCCCATCGACTTGCAGAAGGTCACGGTCGACAGCTTCAGCGTGGCCGGCATCAACGACCACATCACGCCGTGGGACGCGGTGTATCGATCCACCCAGTTGCTGGGCGGCGAGCGGCGCTTCGTACTGTCCAACAGCGGGCATATCCAGAGCATCCTCAACCCGCCCGGCAACCCGAAGGCCAATTACGTCGAGAACCCCAAGCTGAGCGGCGACCCGCGTGCCTGGTACTACGACGCCAGCCACGTCGAAGGCAGTTGGTGGCCGCAGTGGCTGGAGTGGGTCCAGCAACGCTCGGGCGTGCAACGCGAAACCCTCACCGCCCTGGGCAACCAGAATTACCCACCGATGGAAGCGGCGCCAGGCACCTACGTGCGCGTGCGCTGAGCTCAAGAACCACACTAAGAAGGCTGGATGAAGACCCGCGACCGTATCCTTGAATGTGCCCTGCAGTTGTTCAACCACAAGGGCGAGCCGAATGTGTCGACCATGGAGGTGGCCAATGAAATGGGAATCAGCCCCGGCAACCTCTACTATCACTTTCATGGCAAAGAGCCGTTGGTGCTGGGGCTGTTCGAACGCTTTCAATGCGAATTGGCACCGCTGCTCGATCCGCCTGCCGATGCACAACTGGAAGCCGAGGATTATTGGCTGTTCCTGCACCTGATCGTCGAGCGCATGGCCCACTACCGGTTTCTGTTCCAGGACCTGTCCAACCTGGCCGGACGTCTGCCGAAGCTGGCCAAGGGGATTCGCAACCTGCTCACCGCGCTCAAGCGTACCCTGGCTTCATTGTTGGCACGGTTGAAGGCGGCGGGGCAACTGGTCAGTGATACCCAGGCGCTGGGGCAACTGGTGGAGCAGATCACCATGACGCTGCTGTTTTCCCTGGATTACCAGCGAATCCTGGATCGCAAGGGTGAGGTGCGGGTGGTGGTGTACCAGGTCATGATGCTGGTGGCGCCGCATCTACTGATGCCGGCACGGCAGGCAACCGAGAGGTTTGCACTGAAATATCTGGATGACCTGGATTGAAGTGTGGGAGCGGACAAGCCCGCTCCCACACTGGAAATGCAGCGTTTTCAGGATTTCCATAAAAAACGCCCGACCTTCGCAGGCCGGGCGCTTTTGTGTCCTGTAAAAATCAGGACTGACTGGATGGCGTCGGAGTGACCGGCGTTGCAGTCGAGGTCGCGGCCGTGTGCGACGGTGCGGACACCGAATTGGCTGTCGAAGCGGCCGGTGCTGCCGCCGTGGCTGGCTTGGCCGACGCAGCAGGCTTTGGCGCTGCTGGCTTTTTCGCTACCGCGGGCTTTTTGGCCGCTGCAGGTTTAGCCGCAGGCTTGGCTGCTGATTTCGCAGCGGCGGGTTTGGCAGCCGGTTTAGCCGCAGGTTTTGCGGCGGCTTTAGCGGCCACTGGCTTGGTGGCAGGCTTGGTGGCCGGTTTGGCGGCAGCGGTGTTGGCTGCTGGCTTGGCGGCGGATTTTGCAGCAGCTTTGGCGGGCGCCTTGGCCGCAGGTTTTGCCGCCGGTTTGGCGGCCGCTTTAACCACAGGCTTGGCCGCCGTTTTCGCGGCGGGTTTTGCTGCTGCGGTTTTAGCCGCAGGTTTGGCGGCCGGTTTTGCCGCAGGCTTGGCTGCAGCAGTCTTGGCCGGCGCCACTTTGGCGCCTGTGAGTTTTTCGATTTGCCTGGTCAGGGTATCGACCTTGCTGTGCAGCGTTTTCAGTTCCGCCTTGCTCGGCACGCCCAGTCGCGAAATGGCACTGTTGAGGCGTTTGTCGAAGGTTTCTTCCAACTTGTTCCAGGTGTCGGAAATGCTCGACTTGGCCGAGCCTGCGCTCGCCTTGGCCGCATCCACTTTTTTACCCACAGTGCTCTTGGTCAGCTTCTCGGCCTTCTCGCCGTCCTTGACCAGCGTCTCGAAGTACTTGCCGCCGTCACTGCTCACCTTCGAGTACACGCCTAAACCAGCAAGCCAGATCTTTCGGGAATATTTTTCAACTTCCCCGACCCACGAGCTGCCTTCTTTCTGAGTAGTTTTTTTAACAGCCATCCCGATGTCTCCTTAGTGTTTACGCGCGACACGTTCGAGCAATGCCGTCAGCTCTTCGAGCTTAGCAGAGAGTGTCTCCACGTCATGTTTAGACGCAATGCCGATTCGATTCAAGGCACTTGCAACACGCGAGTCAAACGCTTTTTCAACTTTATCCAGTTGAACTTCAACCCGGCGGCTGACACTCGAGACGTTACTCTTTACTTGATCAATCTGACTGTTAGCGGCATCAAGTTGTTCAATGGCAACTTTTTTGCTTTTACTTTCAATATGTTGACCGCTCTTAACCAGCTCATTGAAGTATTCTCCACCCTCGCTGCCGACCTTGGCGTAGGCACCAAGACCCGCCAGCCAGATCCTGCGGGCATAGCGTTTGACCTCACTCAGGGCAGTGGTCTGACTGTCGATTTTTTTCTGCAAAATAACGTTGGCCATGGTGCACCTCACATAGAACCGGGTGGAGGAACCGCCCGCCGGAGTTGGGGGCTTAGGCACAACGTAGGGGGAAAAATTAGAATCGGCACCCTAAGAGCGTCGAATCAGGCCAGCGCTTTATCCAGGGCTTTTTCGATTTCGGACTTGAGGGTACCGCTCATGGCCGACATCAACAGGCCCAGTTCCACATCGATACGCAATGCATCATCAAAGACCTGAACGGTGCCTTTAACGCCCGACCGCTTGAGGTTCAGCGTATCGCCGGACCACGACGACTCCACGCCATATTTATCCTTGAGTTTCTGCGCCAGCGTCTCGGCCTTTGCCCGTGCGGCTGCTTTACCCAGGGAATGCTCACGCTCAACGGTGATACGCGCCATTGCAATGACTCCTTTCTATAAGGGCTTGGAAACCTTCCATGCGGCAAAAGGTCTCGATAAGCACCTATCTTACCTTCAGCCTTGCCAAGACAAAGCAGGCCCCGGGGATTATCATGTCCCGCATTCTCTTTTGGTGACAGCGATATGACTGATCAGCGCAAAGGCAGCGATGCCGAACCCACCACTCACTTCGGCTTCAAGAACGTCCCGGAAAGCCAGAAAGCGGAAAAAGTCGCTGAGGTGTTCCACTCCGTAGCCGCCAAGTACGACTTGATGAACGACGTGCTCTCCGGTGGCATGCACCGCCTGTGGAAGCGTTTCACCATCGAACTGTCGGGCGTACGCACCGGCAATCGCGTGCTGGACATCGCTGGCGGCACGGGCGACCTGGCGGCCAAGTTTTCCAAGTTGGTAGGGCCTACCGGCCAAGTGGTACTGGCCGATATCAACGGCTCGATGCTCAAGGTCGGTCGCGACCGCCTGCTCGACAAGGGCGTGGCCGGCAACATCGAATTCGTCCAGGCCGACGCGGAAAAACTGCCGTTCCCGGACAACCACTTCGATTGCGTGACCATCGCCTTCGGCCTGCGCAATGTCACCCACAAGGAAGACGCAATCCGCTCGATGCTGCGCGTGCTCAAGCCGGGTGGCCGCCTGCTGGTGCTGGAATTCTCAAAGCCCACCAACGCACTGATGTCCAAGGTATACGACACCTATTCGTTCGCCTTCATGCCGTTGATGGGCAAGCTGATCACCAACGATGCCGAGAGCTACCGCTACCTGGCCGAATCGATCCGCATGCACCCCGACCAGGAAACCCTGAAGTCCATGATGGTGGAAGCCGGTTTCGACCGCGTGACCTACCACAACATGACCTCGGGCATCGTTGCCCTGCACCGCGGCATCAAGCCCTGATGTTGCTCGCAGGCCTTATCGCAAGCGTCGAGCACGGCCTCAACCGTGTCTTGCGCCTGGACAGCACCGCCCTGGCGCGGCTTGCGCACCTGACCGGCAAAGTCATCGCCGTCGATTGCCGCAGCCCCGCCTTGCAGCTGTTTATCCTGCCCAGCGATGAAGGCCTGCTGCTCGCGACGCAATGGGCCGCCGAGGCCGACTGCACCCTGCGTGCACCCGCCGCAAGCCTGTTGCACCTGGCGCTGAGCCGCAACAAGACCGCTATCCTGCACAGCCCCGAAGTGGCGCTGGAAGGCGACAGCGCGGTGCTGATGGACCTGGCCGCCGTGCTGCAGGACCTGGAGCTGGACTGGGAATACGAACTCTCGCGCTGGATCGGCCCCGTCGCCACTCAGCTGCTCAGCGGGCACCTGCGCAGCCGTTCGCGCTGGTATCAGCAAGGGTTCGCCAGCCTCAACCAGAACCTCGCCGAATACCTGAGCGAAGAATCGCGCACCCTGGTCGGGCAACGGGAAGCGCAAGCGCGCTTTCGTGAGCTCGACAAGGCCAAAATCGACCTGGAACGCCTCGAGGCCCGCTTCGAGCGCTTGAGCCGTTCCCTTGATCCAAGCGATAACGCATGAAGCTGCTCGCCGTCCGCCGTTTGTTTCGTATCCAGCGCGTCGTAATCCGCTACCGCCTCGATGACCTGCTGTTTGCCCTGCCCCTGCCATGGTTCCTGCTTGCGGTGCGCTATGTGCTGCCGTGGCGCTGGTTGCCGCGCAGAAAACTGGAACTGAGCCGAGGTGCCTGCCTGCGCCTGGCGTTGCAGGACCTGGGGCCGATCTTCATCAAGTTCGGGCAGATCTTATCGACGCGCCGCGACCTGCTGCCCGAAGACATCGCCGATGAGCTGATGCTGCTGCAGGACCGCGTGCCGCCGTTCGATTCGCAGTTGTCGATGAAGCTGATCGAAGAGCAATTGGGCAGGAAGATCAGCGAGGTGTTCAGCCGCTTCGATGTCGAGCCGCTGGCGTCGGCCTCGGTCGCGCAGGTGCATGCTGCGCAGCTCAAGAGCGGTGAAGAAGTGGTGGTGAAAGTCATCCGCCCGGGCCTCAAGCCGATCATCGGCCAGGACCTGGCGTGGCTGTTCATCCTGGCCCGCGCCGCCGAGCGTTTCTCTGCCGATGCGCGCCTGCTGCATCCGGTGGATGTGGTGGCCGACTACGAAAAAACCATCTACGACGAACTCGATCTGCTGCGCGAAGCCGCCAACGCCAGCCAGCTGCGCCGCAACTTCGAAGGCTCGCAGCTGCTGTACGTGCCGCAAGTGTACTGGGACTGGTGCCGCCCCAAAGTGCTGGTGATGGAGCGCATCTACGGTGTGCAAGTCACCGACCTCGCGACCCTGGCCGACCAGCGCACCGACATGAAGATGCTCGCCGAGCGCGGCGTGGAGATTTTCTTCACCCAGGTGTTCCGCGACAGTTTCTTCCACGCCGACATGCACCCGGGCAACATCTTCGTCAGCACCGTCAACCCGTGGAGCCCGCAGTACATTGCCATCGACTGCGGCATCGTCGGCAGCCTCACGCCGGAAGACCAGGACTACCTGGCGCGTAACCTGTTCGCCTTTTTCAAGCGTGATTATCGCCGCGTGGCGCAGTTGCACATTGATTCGGGCTGGGTGCCGGCGGAAACCAAGCTGAATGAATTCGAAGCGGCGATCCGCACCGTGTGCGAGCCGATCTTTGAAAAACCATTAAAAGATATTTCCTTCGGTCAGGTGCTGATGCGCCTGTTCCAGACCGCGCGGCGCTTCAATATGGAAGTGCAGCCGCAGTTGGTGCTGCTGCAAAAAACCCTGCTCAACATCGAAGGCCTGGGCCGCCAGCTGTACCCGGACCTCGATCTGTGGAACACCGCGCAGCCGTTCCTGGAGCGTTGGATGCGTGAGCGGATGAGCCCGAAGACCATGCTGGGCAACCTGCACAGCCAGATGGAACAGCTGCCGCACCTGGCCAATATGACCCGCGACTTGCTCGAGCGCATGTCCCAGCCTCATGCCAGGGACCCCGAGCCGCCATGGCGCAAGCGCAAGGACGACTGGTTCCTGCGCCTGCTCGGCGCCGCACACCTGGTGGGTGGGGTCATGCTGGCGATAGGCGGACCCTTGAATCAACTGGGCCACTGGCCGGCCGGAATCATGGTCGCCGTGGGCGTTTATCTGATCGTGCGTCGATAACCCATCCGGTTATACACTGTCGCAAATTGCCGGAGCCGAACATGAAAGACTGGCTGGACGAGATCAAGTGGGACAGTGACGGCCTGGTGCCGGCCATTGCCCAGGACTACAAGACCGGGCGCGTGCTGATGATGGCCTGGATGAACCGCGAGGCCCTGAGCCTGACCGCCGCTGAGCAGCGCGCCATCTACTGGTCACGTTCGCGTGGCAAACTGTGGCGCAAGGGCGAAGAGTCCGGGCATGTGCAGACGCTGCATGAGCTGCGCCTGGATTGTGATGGCGACGTGGTGATCCTCAAGGTCGAACAGATCGGCGGCATCGCCTGCCACACCGGCCGTCACAGTTGCTTCTATCGCGTGTTCGAGAACGGCGAATGGAAGGTGGTGGAACCGGTGCTCAAAGACCCGCACGCCATTTATTCGGCAGGACACTGAACATGAGCGATACCCTCAACCGCGTGGCCCAGGTGCTGGAAGAGCGCAAGAGCGCGGATGCCGACAGCTCCTATGTCGCCAGCCTGTATCACAAGGGTTTGAACAAGATCCTGGAAAAACTCGGCGAAGAATCCATCGAGACGATCATTGCCGCCAAGGATGCGCAGATCAGCGGCGATTGCAGCGATGTCATCTATGAGACCGCCGACTTGTGGTTCCATAGCCTGATCATGCTCGCCCAACTGGGGCAGCATCCACAGGCCGTGCTGGATGAACTGGACCGTCGCTTCGGTCTGTCGGGGCACGCCGAGAAGGCCGCACGCCCGTCCACCTGAATAACTTTTATCGAGGATTTGCAGCATGGGTATTTTTGACTGGAAACACTGGATCGTCATTCTGGTGGTCGTGGTACTGGTGTTCGGCACCAAGAAACTCAAGAACCTGGGTACCGATGTCGGCGAGTCGATCAAGGGCTTTCGTAAAGCCATGAACGACGACGAAAAGCCGGCCGAACCGACTGCAAACCCGGTTCCACCGGCCCAGCCTGTGCACCCGCAGGCCGCCCAGCCGATCACCGAGCGTCGTACCTTCGACGTGCAGGCTGAAAAAGTCGAAGAGCCGACCCGCAAAGACTCGTGAGCACTGACTAATGTTTGGTATCAGCTTCTCTGAACTGCTGCTCGTCGGCCTCGTGGCCCTGCTGGTATTGGGGCCCGAACGCCTGCCCGGCGCGGCACGCACGGCCGGCCTGTGGATCGGGCGCCTGAAACGCAGCTTCAACGCGATCAAACAGGAAGTTGAGCGGGAAATCGGTGCCGACGAGATCCGCCGGCAACTGCACAACGAACACATCCTGTCGTTGGAGCAGGAAACGCGCAAGATTCTGTCGCCCGTGCAGGAGCCCGCCAAACCGGTGGAACCTGTGGCCCAGAACAGTATCGCGCCTGCGCCTGAAGCTGCCCCCCCGGCACCGACCGCGCCAACCGAGCCTGCGCCGACGCCCGTTGCGTCGCCCGCGCCCCATGACCCTACATTGCCGCCGCGAGCCCCATGAGCGCTGATAAACCGGAAAACGACCAGCACATGCCGCTGGTCTCGCACCTCACCGAGCTGCGTACCCGCCTGCTGCGTTGCGTAGCGGCCATCTTCATCATCTTTGCCGGGCTGTTTGCCTTCACCCAGCAGATCTATACCTTCGTCTCCACGCCGCTGCGCCAGTACTTGCCGGCCGGCGCGACGATGATCGCCACCGACGTGTCGTCGCCGTTCCTGACGCCGTTGAAGCTGACCATGATGGTCTCGCTGTTCCTGGCGATCCCGGTCATCCTGCATCAGATCTGGGGCTTCATCGCGCCGGGGCTGTACAAGCATGAGAAGCGCATCGCCGTGCCGTTGCTGGTGTCGAGCATTCTGCTTTTCTATACCGGCATGGCCTTCGCCTACTTCCTGGTGTTTCCGCTGATCTTCAAATTCTTCGCCGCCGCCACCCCGGCCGGCGTGGAAATGATGACCGACATCACCAGCTACCTCGACTTCGTGATGACGCTGTTCTTCGCCTTTGGCGTAGCCTTCGAAATTCCGGTGGCGGTGGTGTTGCTGGTGTGGATCGGTGTGGTCAACGTGGCTTACCTGAAGAAGATCCGCCCCTATGTGATCATCGGCTGCTTCGTGGTCGGCATGATCCTTACCCCGCCGGATATCTTCTCCCAGACGTTGCTGGCTGTGCCGATGTGGATGCTGTTCGAGATCGGCATCCTGTTCAGCGGCTTGATCAGCAAGCGTGGCGAACACCCGGACGACCAGACTGCCGACGACGACCAGCCGCCAGCGACCCAGCCGTGAACCTGCTGCTGCTGGAAGACGCCGACTTTATCGCGGCCGACCGGGTGGTGCTGCGTGACCGGCGCCTGGTGCATATGCAGGAGGTCCACCGCGCCGTGGTGGGCGACAACCTGCGTGTGGGCCGCATTGGCGGGCTGATGGGTAATGCCCAACTGCTGCGCCTGGAAGCTGGGGAAGCCGAGCTGCACGTCAGCTTCGACCAGGCGCCGCCGAGCAAACTGCCGCTGACCCTGCTGCTGGCCCTGCCCCGCCCGAAGATGCTGCGTCGGGTGCTGCAAACGGTGGCCGCCATGGGCGTGCCGAAGGTCGTACTGATCAACAGCTACCGCGTGGAAAAAAGCTTCTGGCAAACCCCATTCCTGGAGCCTGAAGCGATTCGCGAGCAGCTCATCCTCGGCCTGGAACAGGCGCGGGACACGGTATTGCCCGAGATCATTATCGAGAAGCGCTTCAAGCCGTTCGTTGAAGATCGTCTGCCGGCCATGGTCGCGGGCACGCTTGGCCTGGTCGGCCACCCCGGCGATTACCCGCCCTGCCCCCGCGGCCTGGATGAACCGGTGACCCTGGCGATCGGGCCGGAAGGTGGCTGGATTCCCTATGAAGTCGAAATGCTGGCCAAGGCCGGCCTGCAGCCGGTGCAACTCGGCGCGCGCATCCTGCGCGTAGAGACCGCCGTGACCGCTCTGCTCGCCCGCTTGTTCTGACACCGATCCAGTGTGGGAGGGGGCTTGCCCCCGATGACAGAGTATCAGTCGGCACATTCAGTGGCTGATACACCGCTATCGGGGGCAAGCCCCTCCCACAGGTGTACTGCGTCGCTTCAGAATCTCATACACATGCCGATAAACCCGGAATAAGTCCAAGCCTTGTTCCAGGGGAGTTTGCAGCATGTATCGTTGGTTAGCCGAAAAGCTGGGGAATGTCAGCGTCAAAACCAAGCTGGGCGTCGGCTTCGGCCTGGTGTTGCTGCTTACCTTAATCATCACACTCACCGGCTGGGCCGGGCTTTCGGGCGTGATCAGCCGTGGCGACAAACTGGGCTACATCGCCAGTCTCAACGACTTGAGCAAGGACTTGCGCATAGCGCGCCTGGACTTTGAAATGCGCCGTGGCGAACAGGGCCCGGCGGCAGTCAATGGTTTTCTGGGCCAACTGGAAAGCGGCCTGAAAACTGCGCGGGCTCTGATTGAACAACCCGCCGACATCGCGTTGATCGATGACCAGCTCGCCGCCGTCGACCAGTACAAGCGCGCCTTCGACGCCATGGTCCAGGCGGGCGCCAATCGCGAAAACGCGCGCAGCAAGCTCGGCGATACAGCTGACAACGCGGTACTCAAAGTCCGTGAAGTGGAAACGAGCCTGCTCCAGGGCGACAGCGTCAGCCAGTTCAACAGCATCGTCGACCTGAGCAAGCTGATCCAGCAGGCGCGTTTCCAGGTTCGCGGCTACACCTATAGCGGCAAAGTCGAGGCCGAGCAGCCCGCGCTGGATGCCATCGATAATGCCCTGAAGAAAATCGCCGCGCTCAGCGGCCAGCTACCTGATCAATTTTCGACCAACCTGCAACAGGCCGGTGTTTCACTGCAAGCCTACCGCGCCGCCGTCAGTCAGTACCGCGACTCACAGGTGGCCAGCGCCGCTGCGCTGAAAATCATGAGCGACCAAGGCGACATTCTGCTGGACCGCAGCAACAAGCTCACCGCCTCGCAAACCGTGGTCCGCGACAGCGACGCTGCGCAAGCCAAACAGCTGTTGCTGCTGGCTACCCTGCTGGCCCTGTTGTTTGGCCTCGTCGCCGCCTGGGCCATCACCCGCCAGATCATCATTCCGCTCAATCAAACCCTCAAGGTCGCCGAGCGCGTGGCCTCGGGCGACCTGAGCCACAACCTGGAGTCCGCCCGCCAGGACGAATTGGGCCAACTGCAACGCGCCATGCAAAGCATGACCGTGGGCCTGCGCGAGTTGATTGGTGGCATCAGCGATGGCGTCACCCAGATCGCCAGCGCCGCCGAGCAACTGTCGGCGGTGACCGAACAGACCAGCGCCGGGGTCAACAGCCAGAAGATCGAGACCGACCAGCTGGCCACGGCCATGAACGAAATGGCCGCCACCGTGCAGGAAGTGGCGCGCAATGCCGAAGAAGCGTCGGAAGCCGCCGTGGCCGCCGATTTGCAGGCCCGCGAAGGCGACAAGGTGGTCGGTGAAGCCATCGCCCAGATCGAGCGCCTGGCCACCGAAGTCGGCAATTCGACGATCGCCATGGGCGATCTGAAGCGTGAAAGCGACAAGATCGGCAGCGTGCTTGACGTCATCAAGTCCGTGGCCCAGCAAACCAACCTGCTGGCGCTCAACGCAGCCATTGAAGCGGCGCGTGCCGGTGAAGCCGGGCGCGGCTTCGCCGTGGTGGCCGACGAAGTGCGCAGCCTGGCCCAGCGCACACAGAAGTCCACCGAAGAGATCGAGGAGCTGATCGTGGGCCTGCAAAACGGTACTCAGCAGGTGGCGACCATCATGGACAACAGTCGCGGCCTGACCGACAGCAGTGTCGAACTGACGCGCCGAGCCGGCAGCGCGTTGGAGAGCATCACGCGCACCGTTTCGACCATCCAGGCGATGAATTCGCAGATTGCCACGGCCGCCGAGCAGCAGAGCGCTGTCGCCGAAGAGATCAACCGTAGCGTGTTGAATGTGCGCGATGTCTCCGAGCAAACTTCTTCGGCCAGCGAAGAAACGGCGGCGTCCAGTGCTGAGCTCGCACGCCTGGGCATCTATTTGCAAACCCTGGTCGGACGCTTCCGCATCTGACCGGTCTGCGCGGCGGCCGATTGCGGCTGCCGCATCTTGTGAAATTTCCTACACAGTTATCAGCCCGCCCTCACTCCAATTCGAATTAGCGTTCATCTGTCGCGAAACGCTTTTTCTGAAATCGGAGGTGCGCCATGTTTTCTCGGCTGACCCGCATGCTGGTGAACGCCAGCGTACGCCTCAAGCTCGCGCTGAGTTTTGGCCAAGTGCTGATGCTCAGCTTCATCATTGCTGCAACGGGCTGGCAGGCCTTGAACGCCGTCCTCTATCGCTCCGACAGCCTGACGAGCCTGGGCGAGCTGGCCGTCTATGCGGAGGCCATGCGCGCCGATCGCATCGTGTACCGCACCCTGGCGGACAAAGCCAGCCTGGACCAGATGGCGCAGAAGATCGAAAAAATCGACCAGCATCTGGCAGACCTTTCACACCGCCTGATAGACCCGGTCGATGTGCAACGCAATAGCGAGGCGGTACGCCTGGTAGCCGACTTCAAGACGGCGCTGGCGCAGCTACCCGCCTTGATCGAGCAGCGCGAGAATATACGCCCGGCGCTGAAGACATCCGCCCTGCAAGCCAGTGACACCCTGGCCCAATTCGCCAGCGACTTGCCCGACCAGAATGACGAAAAGGCGCTCGATGCGATCGAGCAATTGCGCCAAGCCATGGAGCAGGCTGAGGATCGCGCCCAGAACCCCGCCTGGGCGGCCGACTCGTTGCAGGCCTATGCCGAGGCTGCCAGCCAGACGCTGGACGCATTGGATGGCGCACAGGCCGCCGTGACCACACTGCCGGTGGACTCAGCGCTGCTCAAAACCGACCTGGCCAATTATCGCGCACAACTGGTCAAGCTCAAGCAAGCCCAGCTCAACGTCGAGACCGTGCAAAACCGCTTCGAGCAGCAGCTCAACGAGTTGCGCGAGAAGAGCAACCTGTTGAGCCAGAGCCAGAACACCAAGCGCAATCACGAGGCCGACCAGACTCGCACACTGCTGATCGGCGTTACGGTGGCTGCACTGGTACTGGGAGCGCTGGCCGCGTGGTGGATTGCCCGGCAGATCGCCTCGCCGTTGCGTGACATCCTTATCGCTGCCAACCGTGTGGCCCAGGGCGACTTGAGCCACGACACCCAAGTGGAGCGCCGCGACGAACTGGGCCAATTGCAACACAGCATCGGGCAAATGACCCGCAGCCTGCGCAGCCTGATCAGCAGCATCGGTGAAAGCGCCCGCCAGATCGCCGGTGCCGCGACGCAGTTGTCCACCGTCACTGAACAGACCCGTAACGGGCTCAATAACCAGAAAGATGAAACCGACCAGGTGGCAACAGCGATGAATGAAATGCTCGCCACCGCCCAGGAAGTTGCGCGCCATGCCGAACGCGCGTCCGTTGCCGCCAACGAAGCAGATCAGCAGGCCGGCGCCGGCGAGCAGGTGGTCGCTCAGGCCGTTGAGCAGATCGGCAACCTGGCCAGTGAAATGGCATTGTCCGGTCGCGCGATGCTGACCCTGCAGCAGGAAAGCCAGAAGATCGCCAGCGTGCTCGACGTTATCAAGTCCGTGTCCCAGCAGACCAACCTGCTGGCCCTGAACGCCGCGATCGAAGCGGCGCGCGCGGGCAGCGCCGGGCGAGGGTTCGCCGTGGTCGCCGACGAAGTACGCAGCCTGGCCCAGCGCACGCAGGAATCGGCTGAAGAAATCGAAGGGCTGATCCTCGGCCTGCATAACGGCACCCAGCAGGTAGCCGACATCATGGACAGCAGCCGCAACCTGACCGACAACAGCGTTGCCCTGACCCGCGACGCCGGCGACGCCCTGGCGGCGATTGCCCGCACGGTGTCGGTGATCCAGGAAATGAACCCGCAGATTGCCGCCGCCGCCGAGCAGCAAAGCGCGGTGGCCGAGGAAATCAATCGCAGCGTATTGAAGGTACGGGATGTGTCGGAACAGACCGCCGCCGCCAGCGAGGAAACAGCGGCGGCGAGTGTTCAATTGACGAGGTTGAGCGTGGATTTGCAGACGCTGGTCGGCAAATTCAAACTCTGAAATGTGGGAGGGGGCTTGCCCCCGATAACGGTGTAACAGTCAATACACAAGGGGACTGACACCCCGCCATCGGGGGCAAGCCCCCTCCCACATTATCAATGCGCTTCGTCCCGCAGGCGCCTGAACCTATAAGACCTGGCGCAGGAAAGCCTGGGCCCGCGGGTCTTTGGGCGCATCGAAGAACTCGGCCGGCGCCGCGTCCTCGAGCAATTTGCCGTGATCGAAAAACAACACCCGATCCGCCACCTCGCGGGCAAAGCCCATCTCGTGGGTGACGCAGACCATGGTCATGCCTTCCAGGGCCAGGGTCTTCATGACGTCGAGCACTTCGCCGACCATTTCCGGGTCCAGCGCCGAGGTAGGTTCATCAAACAGCATCACCTTGGGCTCCATTGCCAGGGCGCGGGCAATCGCTACACGCTGCTGCTGGCCACCGGAGAGGCGCGACGGAAACTCATTGGCTTTCTGGGCGATACCGACCTTTTCCAGCAACGCCAGCGCCTTGGCCTCACGTTCTCGCTTGCCGCGCTTGCGCACGACCTTTTGCGCCAGGCACAGGTTTTCCAGCACGGTCATGTGGGGGAACAGGTTGAAATGCTGAAACACCATGCCGACTTCACGGCGGTAGGCATTCACATCGGTCTTCGGGTCGGCCAGTTGCAGGCCGTCGATGCTGACCGAACCTGAATCGAATTCCTCCAGCCCATTAAGACAGCGCAGAAAGGTGGACTTGCCGGAACCGGACGGGCCGATCACCACCAGCACTTCGCCCTTGGCGACCTGGGTGGTGACATGGTCCACGGCGCGCACGACATGGCCACGGGTATCGAAGACTTTTACCAGATCGCGGACTTCAATCACTTTGCGCGAGCCTCCGCTCAAGCCGGCTGGCCATCTTCGACAGCGGCAGGTTGATCAGCAGGTACAGGCCTGCCACACAGAACAGAATTTCAAAGGGCGAAAACGAGGTGGTGATCACTTCGCGCCCGCTCTTGAGCAGCTCGGTGATCGCGATCACCGAGACCAGCGAGGTGTCTTTCACCAGGCTGATGAATTGACCGGCCAGCGGCGGCAGGACGCGCTTGAACGCCTGCGGCAGCACCACATGCCGCATCGACTGGCTGGCGCTCAAGCCCAGGGAGCGCGCGGCCTCGTTCTGGCCACGGGTGATCGATTGCACACCGGCACGCACGATTTCCGCCACGTAGGCACCGGTGAACAGCGACAGTGCCGCGATCCCGGCAAACTCGCGGGACAGGTTGAGCACCGTGCCGATAAAGAAATAGAAAATGAAGATCTGTACCAGCAGCGGCGTACCGCGCACCAGCTCGACGTAGATCGTCGACAGGTCGCGCAAGGTCGGGTTGCTGGACAGCCGGCACAAGCCGGTGGCCAGGCCAATCGCCAGGCCCAGGATGCCGGACACCACCGACAACCACAGCGTGGTCCACAGGCCCCACATCAGCGGGCCCAGTGCCCAATGACGGTTGACACCGATGACGTCACCTTCAGCCACATCATCGCCGCGCGCCACTTGCAGGCTGTTGTCGGCGACCGTCACCTTTTGCTCGGCACCGGCATCAGTGCGCAGCGTTACCTCGGCCACATCGCCTTTGCGTACCAGCTCAATGACGGTGGAAATATCGGCTGCACGCTGCGCTTCTTCGGCCTGATAGGCGAAGTACTGCGGCACGCGGTTCCAGCGCCATTCGTAGGACATCAACGAGGTGGCGTAGTACAAGGCGCCGGCCAGGCCGACCAGCACGACCACGGTCAGCAGGTGCCAGGGCCATTGGGCTTTTTTCTGTTTCATTTCACTGTCCGCATAGGTGCTGCCTGGTAGGCCGCCATCGGGGGCAAGCCCCCTCCCACAGGCAAGCGCATTCCAAATGTGGGAGGGGGCTTGCCCCCGATACAGGCAACTCGGTCTTAAGCCTTATTCCATGTCCTTGAGCCACTCGGAGCTCTTGAACCACTTGTCATGGATGCGATCGTAGGTGCCGTCGTTCCTGATCTGGTGCAGGAAGTTATTGATGAAGTTGACGCTGTCGTAGTCGCCTTTCTTCAAGCCGAACGCCAGGGGCTCAAAGGTGAAGGGTTCTTCCAGGAATACCAGCTTGCCATTGCCGACTTTCTTCTCGGCCACCACGTTGTAAGGCGCGTCGTAGACAAAGGCGTCGGCCTTGCCGTTGACCACGTCCAGCACGCCTTCCTGCTCGTTGTCGTAGCCGTGGTACTTGGCTTTGGCGATCAGCTTTTTGGCAACCATCTCACCGGTGGTGCCCAGCTTGGAGGTCAGGCGGTATTTTTCGTCGTTCAGGTCTTTGTAGGACTTGATGGTGCCTTCCAGCTCCTTGCGAATCAGCAGGGTCTGGCCGACCACGATGAAGGGTTCGCTGAAGTTCAGGCGCAGGTTGCGCTCCTGGGTCAGGGTCATGCCGCTGCCGATCATGTCGAACTTGCCGGTCAGGAAGGCCGGGATGATACCGTCGTAGCCGGTGGACACCAGCTCCAGCTTGACGCCCATGGACTTGGCCATGGCCTTGAGGATGTCGACTTCGAAACCGATGATTTCACCGCGTTTGTCGGTCATTTCGAACGGCATGTAGGTCGGGTCCATGCCGACTTTCAGCGTGCCGCGCTTGACCGCATCATCGATGGCGCCAGCCTGTGCCGCAGTCGCCGCCACCAGTGCGGTGACGCCGAGCATCAGCATCGAAAGATACTTTTTCATCATCAAGACCCCTGAACGTTTTTTGTAAGGTCGGCGCAGTATGGGCTGCGCCATTTCGGGGTGCGATCCTAACCCACTCGTTGCCCGTCACAAAGGCTTCACGGCTAAATGTTATCGGCCTCTGCAACAGAACCCTTTCGGCACCGCGCCTGACCAAAGGCCTAGACATGTCAGCGTATGGGCTCATTGATGAGTTGATGTGTAAGTAGTTATGACGATCACTCAATTTCCGCGATCCAGGCAGTGTCCCTGAACCACTTGTCATGCAGTTGATCGTAAGTGCCGTCCTGGGCCACTTGGTTGAGGAAATGATTGATCCAGTTGACGCTGTCGTAGTCACCCTTCTTCAGGCCGAACGCCAGGGGCTCAAAGGTGAAGGGTTGCTCCAGCGTCAGTAGTGCGCTGTTCTCGGGCCGGGCCATCGCGATCAGGTTGTAGGGCGCATCGTAAATAAACGCGTCGGCCTTGCCTTCCACCACTTGGCGCACGCCCTCCTCCGGCGTGGTGAAACGCTTGAGCCGGGCCGCCCCCAGGAAACGCTGCGCCGCTGCCTCGCCGGTGGTGCCTTCGGTGACTGCGATCAGATAGCCTGACTCGTCCAGGTCTTCGATACTCGATGCTTTGCCGGCCAGGCGCGGATGCAGCAGGACCGACTGGCCCACCACGATAAAAGAGTCACTGAAGTTGAGGTACAGGTTGCGCTCCTGGGTGACCGTCATGCCGCTGCCGATCAGGTCGAACTTCTGCGCCATCAGCCCCGACAGCAACTCCGTGTAGGGCACCGCGACCAGTTCGAGTTCAACCCCCAGCGCGCGGCTCATCGCCTGGAGCAGGTCGATCTCGAAGCCGACGATGCGTCCCTGCTTGTCCGTCATTTCGAACGGTACGTAGGTCGGCGTAGTGCCTACTTTCAGCACGCCACGGCGCACAGCGTCGTCAATCGCCCCGGCAGAGAGCAAGCCGGTGTAAATCAATGCGACAACACCCATCAACAGTGCCGAACAATACCTTTTGAACATGTGTGCCCCCGTGGCGCGTCAAATTTGGGGGGCGATGCTACCCCAGCCACAGGCACGGCAATACGCCTCGCACGAAGGTCTTTTGTTTCGAAATAACAAGGAGTTAGCGAGGAAAGGAAGAGGCGCTAAACGCTGTAGGACCAGCGCTTGAAACACCCCCGAGATGGGCCCTCGGGGGCGTCTGAATCAGGCCGGTTGAGCCTGGGACGACAGCGGTTGCAGCGGTAGCAATGGCGCGTGCGGATCAGCCTTGATCGACGCACGCCAAGCGTCCAGCCACTCGGCATGGCCTTCGCTCCACACCTGTTCATGCAAGCGAGCCAGTGCCACCGGGTCGCTGAGCAGGGCCAGGCGTTCGCTGTTGTTGAGGCCGGCCGGGCCGACTTTCAACGCGTGGCGAACACGCTCCACGCGCAGGTACTCGATCGGCTCCGCCTCGCGGTGGCGCGAGGTCGCCAGGGCACAGGCCAGGGCGTTCTGCTGCGGGTCGACCACCGAACGCACAAAGCCGTCATTGAGCGCGTGCCAACGGTTTTCATGGGTGTACTTCTCGGTCGACAGCAGTGCCTGCGGCGGATTGTATTCCTCGGGGATCAGGAACAGGCTCTCATCGCGGGACTTGAGGCCCAGCTTGACCCGACTGGAGATCACCGACACCGGGATCGACAGCATCAGCGAACCGACGATCGGGATCAGCCACCACAAGAAGCTCGGGTTCAGCCACACCACCAGCAACGCCCACAAAAAGCCCAGCAAGGTCTGCGGACCGTGACGCTTGACCGCTTCGCTCCAGGGCGTTGAGTCGTCGTCGCGCTGCGGCGAGTTCCAGGTCGCGGCCCAGCCGAGGAACGCGGCCAGTACGAAGCGGGTGTGGAAGATCATGCGCACCGGCGCCAGCAGCATGGAGAACAGCATCTCCAGCAGCATCGACAAGGTCACTTTGAACTTGCCGCCGAACTCTTTCGCGCCCTTGGCCCAGATCAGGATGATGCTCAGCAGTTTAGGCAGGAACAGCAGCACGATCGTGGTGGAGAACAGTGCCACCGCCTTGTCCGGATGCCATTGCGGCCACAGCGGGTACAACTGGCGTGGCGCCATGAAGTACTGCGGCTCCATCAGGGTGTTCACCGCCAGCAACGCCGTCGACAACACCAGGAAGAAGAACCACAACGGCGCCGACAGGTAGGACATCACGCCGGTCAGGAACACCGCACGGTGCACCGGGTGCATGCCCTTGACCAGGAACAGGCGGAAGTTCATCAGGTTGCCGTGGCACCAGCGACGGTCACGCTTGAGTTCGTCCAGCAAGTTGGGCGGCAGCTCTTCGTAGCTGCCCGGCAGGTCGTAGGCAATCCACACGCCCCAGCCGGCGCGGCGCATCAGCGCTGCTTCAACGAAGTCGTGAGAGAGGATCGCACCGGCAAACGCGCCTTTACCCGGCAACGGCGCCAGGGCGCAGTGCTCGATAAACGGCTTCATGCGGATGATCGCGTTATGGCCCCAGTAATGGGATTCACCCAATTGCCAGAAGTGCAGACCGGCGGTAAACAGCGGACCATAAACGCGGGTGGCGAACTGCTGCATGCGCGCATACAGGGTGTCCATGCCCGACGCACGCGGCGCGGTCTGGATAATCCCGGCATCCGGCGTGGCTTCCATCAGGCGTACCAGGCTGGTCAGGCATTCGCCGCTCATCACGCTGTCGGCGTCGAGCACCACCATGTACTTGTAGTCACCGCCCCAGCGACGGCAGAAATCGTCGAGGTTGCCGCTCTTGCGCTTGACGCGACGACGACGGCGGCGATAGAAAATCTTGCCGAAACCACCGGCTTCGCGGCACACGTCGAGCCAGGCTTGCTGTTCGGCAATGCAGATATCCGCTTCATTACTGTCGCTGAGCACGAAGAAGTCGAAACGGTCCAGGTCGCCGGTCGCGGCCACCGATTCGAACGTGGCGCGCAAACCGGCGAATACCCGCGGCACGTCTTCGTTACAGATCGGCATCACCAGCGCGGTACGCGCATCCTTGGGAATCGGCTCATCGCCGGCACTTTTACCGGAGATACGGTATTTGTCGTGACCGGTCAGCAGCTCGAGGAAGCCCATCAGCGCGGTCCAGAAACCGGCCGACACCCAGCAGAACAGAATCCCGAACATGATCAGGATGCTGGTCTGCAGTGCGTAAGGCAGTACCTGGGTAGCGGTTTGCAGCAGGGTCTGGTTGCGGATCTCGTCGAAGTCGACCAGCGACCAGCCCTGGTACGGCATGATGCCTTTCATGTACCAGCCGGCCACGATGGTCTGGCCCAGCATCAGCACCAACAGGATATAGCGGCGGATCGAGCCCACGGTACGCCAGCGCGCGGCGGGCAGTACCCGTTCGTCCTTCGGCGGCTTCGGCGGGTTGGTGCGCCCGGTCATCCGGCGCCAGCCGCGTACCAGGATGTTGGTGCGCCAAGGCTCGGGCACCACTTTGGTCCGACGGATCGGCGGCGTGGCCTTCAGGCAGACGCGGCCGCTGGCGTCGAGCGCCAGCATCTCCGCGTCCTGCAGCTCTTCGGCCGTGCTGAGGGTCAGCCGGCGGCCCACCGACGCCTGGGCAGCGTCGGTGGGTGCGTCGAAGGTGGCGGACGACAGGCGTTCGTGCAGCTCGCTGAAAGAGCTGCAGCCCGCCAGCTCGGCGCGCTGCTCAGCCGTCATGGGGAGATGCGCCAGGTACTCGGTCAGAGTTTCCGGCTTGACTTGTGAATTACTCATCGGCAGGCAACTGGTAGCTCCAGGTTTCGGTCAGGACTTGCTCGGTCTTGGCCGGCTCGGGCGTGACAGGGGCCGGTGCAGCTTCTGGCTGCTTGGCGTCCTTGTCCTTCGCCTCTTTGGCGTCTTTCTTGGCCTGTTTTTCGTGTTGCTTGGCCAGGACCTTGTCGGCCTTGAGCACGTGGGTCGAGACCTGTTCAGGCTCGGCCTGTGCAATTTCCTGCACCAGCGCCGCACGCATTTCAGTCGGCTTGCTCGCGTCCTTGATCTTCATGCGCAGGGTCAGGCGCCAGCCTTTGGTGTGCTCGTTGTAGCGCACGCTGTTTTCAACCAGTTCGGCGTTGTCGCCAACGCTCACCTGGCTGCGCACCGGTGCGTCCGGCAGCAGTTTCTTCAGGGCCGGGCCCTCGAAGTCCACCAGGTAAGCCACGCTGCCGTCCGGCTGACGGATCAGGTTGGATTGCTTCACGTCACCGGTGGAACGCAGGGTCTGCTTGACCCAGGCGCTGTCCGGCGAATGGAAGGCGGCATCGTCCAGCGTCCAGTGCAGGCGGTAGGACACGTCCAGCGGCTTGCCGACTTCCGGCAGTTCGGCCGGGCTCCAGAAAGCAACGATGTTGTCGTTGGTTTCGTCAGCGGTCGGAATCTCTACCAGGTCGACGCTGCCTTTGCCCCAGTCGCCCTCAGGTTCGATCCAGGCGCTTGGGCGCTTGTCGTAGTTGTCGTCCAGGTCTTCGTAGTGGCTGAAGTTGCGACCGCGTTGCAGCAGGCCGAACCCACGCGGGTTTTCCACGCTGAAGTTGCTGACCGACAGGTGTTTAGGGTTGTTCAGCGGGCGCCAGATCCACTCGCCATTGCCGGCATGGATCGACAGGCCGCTGGAATCGTGCAGCTCACGACGGTAGTTGAGGACCTTGGACGGCTGGTTGGCGCCGAACAGGAACATCGAGGTCAGCGGGGCCACGCCCAGCTTGCTCACTTTGTCGCGCAGGTACATCTGGGACTTGACGTCGACCACGGTGTCGGTGCCCGGACGCAGGATCAGGCGGTAGGCACCCGTCGCACGCGGCGAATCCAGCAGGGCGAAGATCACCAGGTGCTTGTCGCCCGGCTTCGGACGCTCGATCCAGAACTCGGTGAAACGCGGAAATTCTTCACCGGACGGCAACGCCGTGTCGATCGCCATGCCACGGGCAGACAGGCCATACACCTGGTCCTTGCCAACGACGCGGAAATAGCTGGCGCCGAGCATGGTCATGATTTCGTCTTGCTTGTCGGCCTTGTTGATCGGGAACAGCACCCGGAAGCCGGCATAACCCAGCTGTTCGGTGGCTTTCGGATCAAACTTTACGTCGCCAAAATCGAAACGATTCGGGTCGTACTTGATTTCCTGGACGCTGTCGGCGGTGACTTCATTGATTTTCACCGGCGTATCGAAGTGCATACCCTGGTGATAGAAGGACAGCTTGAACGGGGTGTTCTGATCGGCCCACTCGGCTTTTTCATTGCGGAAACGAATCTTCTGGTAATCAGCGAATTTCATTTCGCGGAATTCGTTCGGCAGATTGCTGCGCGGAGCTTCGTATTTCTGCCCAGCCAGCTCTTTTGCCTTGGCCGATACATCGTCCAGACTGAATGCCCACAGTTGACCCGCGCCGAACAGGCAAAACAGGGCAGAGCCCGTCACCAGTGCGTTTCGTAACCGTTTGGCAGACAATTTTGGTGCATTACAGGGACTAACAATCACGAGCAACCCTCGCCGAAAACAGATCAAAAAACCAACGGCCAGCTATCTATATGCCAGGTTGGCGAGCATTGTTCCGACTCCGCAGGGGCAAAATGATTCCCCACTGGTTTGTCGGACAAGTCTCTACCTAAGTCAAAAATGGACCAAACAACGCTGATCCCCGTAGCGCGCGATTATCTAGCAGCCCGCGAGACAACGCATCAGGGACAACGAAGTATTTGTAGCGAAACCCTGCGTTTTTAGGCATTAAAGTCGTTTTTCATGCATTCAGGTCTGTAACAGAAAGGTCACAGGGCCATCATTGACCAAATGCACCTGCATATCTGCGCCAAAACGCCCTGATGCCACCTTGCCATGCAATTGTTGCGCTTGTAACAACACATGATCAAAAAGCGTCGCTCCGAGGGCCGGCGGGGCCGCCGTGGAGAAGCTCGGCCGCAGCCCGCTTTTGGTGTCCGCCGCCAGGGTGAACTGCGACACCAGCAGCAAACCGCCGTCGATGTCTTTCAACGACAGGTTCATCTTGCCCTCATCGTCGCTGAACACCCGATAGTTAAGCAGCTTATGCAGCAGTTTGTCGGCGCTTTCAGGCGTATCTGAAGGTTCGACGGCCACCAGCACCAGCAAACCCTGATCAATTGCCCCGACTATTTCGCCGGCCACCTCGACACGGGCGCCGCGCACCCGTTGCAACAAGCCCTTCATGCTTCCTCAGGCGGCAAATCAAGCAGGCGTCGTGCCATTTCGCCGGTTGCGCGGACCAGCGCATCGGTAATGCCAGGCTCGGACGCGGCATGCCCCGCCTCGCGGATCACCTGCAGCTCACTGTTCGGCCAGGCCTGATGCAGCTCCCAGGCGTTATCCAACGGGCAAATCATGTCGTAGCGGCCGTGGATGATGACCCCGGGCAGATGGGCGATCTTGTGCATATCGCGAATCAGCTGGTCAGGCTCCAGGAACGAGTTATTGGTGAAGTAATGGCATTCGATGCGGGCGATGGACAAGGCACGCTGCGGCTCGGAGAAGCGCTCGACATGCTGCGGGCTTGGGCACAGGCCCAGCATGCGCCCTTCCCAGCCGGACCAGGCCTTGGCCGCATGCATCTGGGCGATCTGGTCGTTGCCGGTCAGACGCTTGTGATACGCCGCGATCATGTCGTGACGCTCTTCCACCGGGATCGGTGCCAGGTAGTCCTGCCAGTAATCCGGGAACAGCCGGCTCGCGCCCTCCTGGTAGAACCAGCGAATGTCCTGAGGGCGCGCCAGGAAAATGCCGCGCACGATCAAGCCATGCACACGCTCGGGGTGGGTTTGCGCGTAAGCCAGGGACAGCGTCGACCCCCAGGAGCCACCGAACAGCACCCATTTGTCGATACCCAGGTGCTCGCGGATGCGCTCAAGGTCGGCGACCAGGTCCCAGGTGGTGTTGTTTTCAAGGCTGGCGCGGGGAGTGGAGCGTCCGCAACCGCGCTGGTCGAAGGTGACGATGCGGTACAGGTTCGGATCGAAGTAGCAACGGCTCTGCGCGTCGCAACCGGAGCCGGGGCCGCCATGGATGAACACCACAGGCAGGCCCTCGGGGGAGCCGCTTTCATCGACGTACAGGGTGTGAACATCATCGACTGCCAGATCGTGCCGGGCATAGGGTTTGATCTGCGGGTACCAAGTCTGCATTGCGCGCTCCGTGGGGTGTCGGGTTCATCCCTGGGGGGACGTCTATTATTCTGCCGTCAGGCATCATAAACCCGAATTGTGCAATGAGCATGTCCTTGAACGCTTAGACCTGTGTCAGCAGCTCGCCATCCAGGTAATCCAGCAGATAACGGTACAGGTGGTCGACTTCTTCCACTTGGCCGCGTGCACGCAGGCAGCCATGGACCAGCCCCTTGCCGGGGTACAGAACGGTGTCCACGCCCGCCGCTTGCAGACGCTCGGCGTAAAGCCTGCCATCGTCGCGCAGCGGGTCGAACTGGGCCACGGCGATCAGGGCCTTGGGTAATCCACTGAACACCTCGGCCAGCAGAGGCATGGCGTATGGCGAGGGTTTGCCCGTGCCACACAGGTACAACGCCAGGTAGTCATCGGTGTCGGCACTGCTGAGCAAGGGTGCATCCATGCAGTCACGGCGCGAAGGCAAGTCGGCGGGGCCACCCAGGCCTGGATAAACCAGCACTTGGGCGCGGGGCATTGGTTGTCGGTCGTCTCGTAGCCCCAGGCACAACGCCGCCGCCAGGTTACCGCCGGCGCTGTCGCCCATCACCACCAGCCTTTTCAGATTGATGACATGCGGCCCCTCGCCGGCCTGGATCGCCTTCCATACCGCCCGGCAGTCCTCGTAGGCCGCCGGAAACGGATGCTCTGGGGCCAGCCGGTAGTCGATGGCGATCACCAGCACGTGGAGCTTTTCAGCCAATTCACAGCAGATGAAGTCATGGGAGTCCAAGCCACCGACGACCCAACCGCCACCGTGCATATAAAGGAGACATGGCCAGCCGCCGGTTGGCGTGGGGTTGCTCGATTGATAGCTGCGCACCCACACCCCACCAAGATTGAAGTCCGACAGCTGCTGCCCGCGCGGGCGGGGCGGCGTGAAGGCCTGGCACATGCGCTCATAAGCCTGGCGCAGACTGGCCAAGGAAGAGTCGTCGCTGGTGAACGACTCGGTTTTCTCGACGAAGGCCGCCAGCTGCGGAGAAATCGGGTACATGCGCTGCCTCTCTCACAGTGAAGATCAAGTGTGGGAGGGGGCTTGCTCCCCGATAGCGGGATAACGGTATATCAGCCAGCACCTGTGTCGACTGGCCCGACGTCATCGGGGGCAAGCCCCCTCCCACATTTTGATTTTCATTTGACTTAGGGTTTCAGGTACGCCTGGACGGCCGCTACTCCATCGCGGCCATCGAACGCCGTGACTCCAGCCAGCCAACGCTGCAGATCCTCGGGATGGTCGCGCAGCCATTTCCTGGCGACGTCCTGCGGCGACTGACGCGCCATGATCGGCACCATCAACTGGCTTTCCTGAGCGGCGGTGAAGCTCAGATTGGTGAGCAACCGGTTGGCATTCGGGCAACGCTCGGCAAAATCCGGAGCGGTCACGGTAGACACCGTGGCGCGACCTTCATCAGGGCCGAACACATCTTCACTGCCGGTGAGGTAGGCCATGTTCATGTTGATGTTCATCGGGTGAGGCGTCCACCCCACAAACACCACGAACTCCTTGCGATTCACCGCCCGCTGCACGGCGGCGAGCATGCCCGCCTCGCCAGAGGCCACCAGCTTGAAGCCGCCCAGGCCAAAGCGATTGGTGTCGATCATCTTCTGGATATCGGTATTGGCGCCGCTGCCGGGCTCGATGCCATAGATCTTGCCACCCAGCTTGTCCTTGAAACGGGCGATATCGGCAAACGTCGTCAACCCGGCATCGGCCACATACTGCGGCACCGCCAGGGTAGCCTGGGCATCGGCCAGGCTCGGTGTGCCGAACACCTTGACCTGCTTGGCCGCCAGGAACGGCGAAATATTGTTGTCCATCGCCGGTTTCCAGTAGCCGAGGAAGATATCCAGGCGCTTGTCGCGGATACCGGCAAAGATGATCTGCTGCACGGCGCTGGTCTGTTTGCTGTCGTAGCCCAGGCCGCTGAGCAACACGTCGGCCATGCCGGAGGTGGCGACCACGTCGGTCCAGCTGACCACGCCCATGCGCACGGTTTTGCAGGAGGCCGGTTCAGCGGCCGTGGCATAGCTGCTCACATAGCCACTGAGCAAGGCGGCACCGCAGAGGATCAACGAAAGTCGTTTCATGAAAGAGGTCTCACGCGGCAGCTTATTGTGGGGAGTGGCGTCTGGTGCGCCCTACTCACCACCTTACCCAGCCGGCCCGCGATCAAAGCGACCTGTGGCGACCGGCAATTGCACTGAGACGACTGTCAGCGCGTCATCGGGGTAGAGACGCTCCCACATTTGGAAGGCTGAACGCGGTCAACAATGTGGGAGCGGGCTTGCTCGCGAAAGCTATTGCAGAAGCCCCAAAGATTACGGGTAGTGCTTCTGCCCCCAAGCCACGAACTCTTCCAGCAACTGCCTCAACACCACCCGCGTCGGCGCGGCCAAGTCCTCGCGATAGCGAAACGGCTCGAACTCCTCCATATACGTGCTCTGGCACAACTCCAACTGCACCGCATGGATATCCTGCGCCGGGTCGCCGTAATGCCGGGTAATGTGGCCGCCCTTGAAGCGCCCATTCAGCACATGGCTGTATTGGGGATGCTGGGCGCAGATGGCTTCCAGCTGGCCGGCCAATTCTGGATCGCATGCAGCGCCATTGAAGGTGCCGAGGTTGAAGTCCGGCAATTTGCCGTCGAACAGGTGCGGGATCACCGAGCGGATCGAATGCGCGTCGAACAGCAACGCGTAGCCGAATTCGGCCTTGAGGCGCGCCAGTTCTTCCTGCAGCGTGCGGTGATACGGGCCCCAGATTTTTTGCAGATAAGTGGCGCGCTCGGCCTCGGACGGTGTCTGCCCTTCGCGGAACAACGGCACGCCATCGAACAGCGTCTCCGGGTACAGGCCGGTGGTGGCGCCCGCATAGAGCGGCGTGTTATCGGATGGCCGGTTCAGGTCGATGACGAACCGCGAGTACTCGGCCGACAACGTGCTGGCGCCCAATGCTTCGGCAAAGTCATACAGCAAGGGGATATGCCAATCGGTGTCGGGCAGGCTTTGCGCCTCGGGGATCAACCCGGCTTCGACCGCAGGCGTCAGAAGCAGGCCGGCGTGGGGCATGCTGATCAGCAGCGGTACGCGGCCTTGTTTGAATGTCAGAACCTTCTCCACAACAATGCTCCCTATTCACAAAGGCAGTTAAACAGTGACATCGACGCCATGGCGTACGACGCGTTTATCCAGCTCGCCGCCCAGCCAATAGGCCAGGTCGGCGGGGCGATCGATCTGCCAGGCGACAAAATCGGCGACCTTGCCCACTTCCAGCGAACCATGGGTGTCGCCCATGCCCAGCGCGGTGGCCGCGTGTTGCGTGGCGCCGGCCAGGGCTTCTTCCGGGGTCATGCGGAAGAGGGTGCAGGCCATGTTCAGCATCAGGCGCACCGACAGGGCCGGCGAGGTGCCGGGGTTGAGGTCGCTGGCGATGGCAATCTTCACACCGTGCTTGCGCAGGGCGTCCATCGGCGGCAATTGGGTTTCGCGCAGGAAGTAGAAAGCGCCTGGCAGCAACACGGCAACGGTGCCGGCAGCGGCCATGGCGATGGCATCTTCCTCGGTCATGAACTCCAGGTGGTCCGCCGACAACGCCTGATAACGCGCGGCCAGGCTGGAACCGTGCAGCGACGAGAGTTGCTCGGCGTGCAGCTTCACCGGCAAGCCCAGTTGCCGGGCAACTTTAAACACGCGCTCGACCTGCTCGGTGGAGAACGCCAGGTATTCACAGAACGCATCCACCGCATCCACCAGCCCTTCCGCCGCCAGGGCCGGCAGCATTTCATTGCAGATGTGCTCGATGTAGTCATCGGCGCGGTCCTTGTACTCCGGCGGCAGCGCATGAGCCGCCAGGCAGGTGGCGCGCACACTCACCGGCAGCGCTTCACCCAGGCGCCGCGCCACGCGCAGCATCTTGCGTTCGTTGGCCAGGTCCAGGCCGTAGCCGGACTTGATCTCTACCGTGGTCACGCCGTCGCGCAAAAGACTGCGCAGGCGCTTTTCGGCACTGGCAAACAATTCATCTTCCGTCGCGGCACGCGTGGCCCGCACGGTGCTGGCAATACCACCGCCCTGGGCCGCGATGTCGGCGTAGCTGACGCCTTCAAGGCGCTGCTCGAATTCGCCGCTGCGGTTGCCGCCGAACACGGTGTGGGTGTGGCAGTCGATCAGTCCAGGCGTGACCCACGCGCCTTGCAGGTCATGCACCTGGGCGTAATCGGCTGTCGGCGCTTGGCTGCGCGGGCCGATCCACTCGATGAGCGAACCCGCAGTCACCATGGCAGCATCCTCGATGATCGAGTATTTGCCCTGGGCCATGGTTGCGACGTGACAGTGTTGCCAAAGGGTTTTCATCAACGCCTCCCTAAGTTATCGATGAGACAAGGCCGGTTCGTAATGAACCTTGGCCGCTTGCCCGGCAGCGGGCTTGACCCACAGCAGGTAGGCAACGATCAGCAGCACGATCCATACCGCACCGACCATCAAGGCCGCCTGGGTGTCGGGGAAGTAACCGAGCACGCCAAACACAAACAGCATGAACACAATGGCCGCTGCCGGCGCATAGGGCCAGAACGGCACCGGGAATTTCAGTTCGGCGACCTGCTCCTTGCTCATCGAGCGGCGCATGGCGACCTGAGTGAACAGGATCATCAGCCACACCCACACAGTGGCGAAGGTGGCAATCGAGGCGATCAGCAGGAACACGTTTTCCGGGATCAGGTAGTTGAGCACCACGCCGCCAAGCAGCGCAGCCCCCATCACCAGCACAGTCATCCACGGCACGCCATGCCTGGACAATTGCGCGAACCCTTTGGGCGCCTGCCCTTGCTGGGCCAGGCCGTACATCATGCGGCCGGCGCCGAAGATGTCACTGTTGATGGCCGATACCGCCGCCGAGATCACCACGATATTGAGGATGGTCGCCGCCGAGCCGATCCCCAGGTTACTGAAAATCTGCACAAACGGGCTGCCCTGGCTGCCAATCTGCGGCCATGGGTAGATCGCCATCAGCACCAACAGGGTCAGCACGTAGAACAGCAGAATGCGCAGCGGTACGGCGTTGATTGCCTTGGGGATCACGCGCTGCGGGTCCTTGGCTTCCCCGGCGGTGATGCCGATGATTTCGATACCGCCGAAGGCAAACATCACCACGGCGAAGGACGCGATCAAGCCGCCGATGCCGTTGGGCATGAAACCGCCATGCGCCCACAAATTGCTCAGGCCGGCAGCCTGGGTTTCACCGGCCGAATGAATACCGAACAGCATGATGCCGAAGCCGCCGAGGATCATCGCCACGATGGCGCCGACTTTAAGCAGCGACAGCCAGAACTCCATTTCGCCAAACACTTTGACGTTGCACAGGTTCAGGCCACCGATCAGAAACACGATGCCCAGCACCCAGACCCAACGGGCGACCTCGGGAAACCAGAAGCCCATGTAGATACCGAAGGCGGTGACGTCGGCCAGGCAGACGATGATCATTTCAAAGGCGTAGGTCCAGCCGAGGATAAACCCGGCCATGGGCCCCAGGTAGGTGCTGGCGTAGTGGCCGAAGGAGCCGGATACGGGGTTGTGCACGGCCATTTCGCCGAGGGCGCGCATCACCATGAAGACTGCGGCGCCGCCGATCAGGTAGGCCAGCAGCACGGAGGGGCCGGCCATCTGGATGGCGGAGGCGGAGCCGTAGAACAGCCCGGTACCGATCGCGGAACCGAGTGCCATGAAGCGAATATGTCGGGCGTTGAGCCCGCGTTTCAAACCTTTTTCTGGCTGGTGCATTTCTCTTCCCTAGTTATTTTTATCCCGAGAAAAAACGACCTCTCCCGTAGGAGCGAGCTTGCTCGCGAAAAACCTGAGAACGCCCAGGGGTGTCAGGTTTCCCGCGTCATCGTTGGTGATTTTCGCGAGCAAGCTTGCTCCTACAGCGGGGCGGCGGTGGGTTACAGGCTTGGCAGCAACCTGGCCGGCACCAGCTCGTTCAGGCAGCGGCTGGCGAGCAGTTCGCTGGCGGCGATGATGTCCGGGGCGAAGAAGCGGTCCTTGTCGTAGAACGCCACTTTGTCGCGCAGCAGGCCACGGGCTTTTTCAAGCGCTGGCGAGGTTTTCAAGCCGTCGCGCAGGTCCAGGCCCTGGCAGGCGGCGAGCCACTCCACGGCAAGAATGCCACGAGTGTTCTCGGCCATTTCCCACAGGCGCTTGCCCGCAGCCGGGGCCATGGACACGTGGTCTTCCTGGTTGGCCGACGTCGGCAGGCTGTCGACGCTATGGGGATGGGCCAGTGCCTTGTTCTCACTGGCAAGCGCCGCAGCGGTGACCTGGGCGATCATGAAGCCGGAGTTGACCCCGCCGTTACCCACCAGGAACGGCGGCAGTTGCGACATGTGCTTGTCCATCATCAACGAGATACGGCGCTCACTGAGCGAGCCGATTTCGGCAATCGCCAACGCCATGTTGTCGGCCGCCATGGCCACCGGCTCGGCGTGGAAGTTACCGCCGGAAATCACATCGCCTTCAGCGGCAAACACCAGCGGGTTGTCCGACACGGCATTGGCCTCGACCACCAGCACCTCGGCGGCCTGGCGGAACTGGGTCAGGCAGGCGCCCATCACTTGCGGCTGGCAGCGCAGGGAGTAAGGGTCTTGCACCTTGTCGCAGTTCTGGTGCGACTGGGACACCTGGCTGCTTTCTCCGAGCAGATCGCGATAGGCCGCAGCGGCATCGATCTGCCCACGTTGGCCGCGTGCGGCATGAATCCGCGCGTCGAACGGCGAGCGCGAGCCGAGCACCGCTTCCACGGTAAGGCCACCGCACGCGAGGGCGCCGGCGAACAGGTCTTCGCCTTCAAACAGGCCGCGCAAGGCATAGGCGGTGGACACCTGGGTGCCGTTGAGCAGGGCCAGGCCTTCTTTGGCGGCGAGGGTCAGCGGCGTGAGGCCGGCGACTTTCAGCGCGTCGCTCGCCTCCAGCCATTCGCCCTTGTAGCGCGCCTTGCCTTCGCCGAGCAGCACCAGGGACATATGGGCCAACGGCGCCAGGTCACCGGATGCACCGACCGACCCTTTAAGCGGAATGTGCGGGTACACCTCGGCGTTGATCAGCGCGATCAGCGCGTCGATCACCTGCCGACGAATCCCGGAGAACCCACGGCTCAGGCTGTTGACCTTGAGCACCATGACCAGCCTGACCAGCGCATCGCTGATGGGCTCACCCACGCCGGCAGCGTGGGACAGCACCAGGGAACGCTGGAGGTTTTCCAGGTCTTCACTGGCGATGCGGGTCGAGGCCAGCAGGCCGAAACCGGTGTTGATGCCATACGCGGTGCGGTTCTCGGCGAGAATCTGCTCCACGCAGGCAACACTGGCTTCGATCTGCGCCGTGGCGCTGTCATCCAGGCTGAGGGTTACCGGCTGCTGGTAGATGGCCCGCAGTTGGGCAAGGCTCAGTTGGCCTGGAATCAGGTTTAGCGCAGTCACATTCGTTCTCCTTGTGAATTGTTCTACTTCTTTTGAGTAAGTGCTCAGTGCAAATTCGGTAGTGCAGTGTCTTTGAGCAGCGTGGCAGCCGCTGCAATATCCGGCGCCAGCCAGCGGTCCTGCTCATACGCGGGGACCACTTCGCGCAGCAGGCGCCAGGCGCGGTCGGTGCCGGCGCCGAAGCGCTGGCCCTTGAGGAACTCGAACGCCTGGGCCGCCAGCAGGTATTCGATGGCGAGAATCTGGGTAACGTTGAGCAACACCTGATGCAGCTTGAGCGCGGCATTGGTGCCCATGCTCAAGTGGTCTTCCTGCAGGCCCGACGTGACGAAATTGTCGAGCACCGCCGGTTGCGCCAACTGGCGGTTCTGCCCACACAAGGACGCGGCGACGTACTGCACGATCATCATTCCGGAGTTGACCCCGGGGTTGCTCACCAGGAACGCCGGCAGGCCGCTGACGTGCGGGTTGATCAGGCGGTCCAGGCGGCGTTCGGCCACTGAGCCGATCTCGGCCATGGCGATGGCCAGCATGTCGGCCGCAAGCGCCACGGACTGGCCGTGGGGGTTGGCCTGGGACACCACGCGGTAATTGTCCGGAGTGCCGAGCACCAGCGGGTTATCCGTGGCGCTGTTGAGTTCGGTCTCGATCTGACGGGTGGCGTGCGCCACCTGGTCGCGCGCCGCGCCATGGATCTGCGGGATCGAGCGGATGCTCAGGGCGTCCTGGGTACGGATGCCTTTGCTGCCAGCGATCACCTCGCTGCCGTCGAGCAACGCACGCAGATTGTTGCCCACTTGCTGCATACCTGGGTGCGGCTTGAGGGCAATGATCTCTGCGTCGAACGCATCGATCTGGCCGCGCTGGGCTTCGAAGCTCATGGCGCCGATCACGTCGGCCCATTGCAGCAAGTGATGCGCATCGGCCAGGGCCAGGCAGCTCAGGCCGGTCATGCACGGCGTACCGTTGACCAGGCACAGGCCATCCTTGGCGCCGAGTACCACCGGCTGCAAACCTTCAGCGGCCAAGGCTTCTTGCGCGGTCACAACCTGGCCGCGATAGCTGACGTTGCCGACACCGAGCAGCGCCACGCCGATATGGGCCATGTGGGTCAGATAGCCCACCGAGCCCTGGGACGGTACCTGTGGCGTGATGCCGTGATTGAGCAGTGCCAGCAGCGCCCGCACCACTTGCCGATGCAGGCCGGATTTGCCGTGGCTGTAGTTGATGATGGCGGCGCAGATGATCGCGCGGGTCTGCTCGTCGCTCAATACCGGGCCGACGCCGCAGGCGTGGCTGAGCAAGGTATTGCGCGACAACTGGCTCAGTTGCGCGCCCTCAAGCGACACGTTGCACAGCGCGCCCAGGCCGGTGTTCACGCCATACGCGCGTTCGCCGCTGGCGACGATGCACTGCACGACGGCCTGGGCATTGTCGATCCGTGCCCAGGCGTGGCTCGAGAGCTCGAGCACTGCGCCGTGGCGGGCGACGGCGGCGACGTCCTGCCAGCGCAGTGGGGCGTCGGCGATGATGATTGTTGTTGCCTGGGGCATCTTTGTACCTTCTTCAATTCTTTTGCAGCCTTACCGGCCCTATCGGGGGCAAGCCCCCTCCCACATTTTGATCTGTGAATACGTTCAAGTGTGGGAGGGGGCTTGCCCCCGATGAGGCCAGCAGCCTCAGCACCAAACCCGGATCAGACCACCGCCGCCCGCCGCTGAACAAACCGGTCCACATACTCATCCGCCGGCGAGTGCAAAATCTCCCGCGGCGTGCCGACCTGAATCAACTTGCCGTCCTTGAGGATCGCAATGCGGTTACCGATACGCACGGCCTCGTCGAGGTCATGGGTAATAAACACGATGGTCTTGTGCAGGGTCTTTTGCAGCTCGAGCAACTGGTCCTGCATCTCGGCGCGGATCAGCGGGTCGAGGGCGCTGAAGGCTTCGTCCATCAGGATGATGTCGGTGTCGGCGGCCAAGGCGCGGGCCAGGCCCACACGTTGACGCATTCCGCCGGAGAGCTGGTGCGGGTATTTGTTTTCATAGCCTTTGAGGCCCACGGTTTCGATCCAGTGCAGCGCGCGTTCGGCGCAGACCTGCTTGGTCTCGCCACGCACTTTCAGGCCATAGGCGACGTTGTCGAGCACGCTCTTGTGGGGCAACAGGCCGAAGCTCTGGAACACCATGCTGATCTTGTGGCGACGGAATTGACGCAGGGCTTCCATGTCCAGCTGCAGGATGTCTTCGCCATCCACCAGGATCGCGCCGCTGGTGGGGTCGATCAGGCGGTTGAAGTGACGCACCAGCGTGGATTTGCCGGAGCCCGACAGCCCCATGATCACGAAGATTTCACCGGTAGCGATGCTCAGGGACAGGTCGTTCACGCCGACCACGCAGCCGGTCTCGGCCAATACCTGGTCCTTGGTCTTGCCCTGGCCGATCAGCGCCAGCGCTTCCCTGGAGCGGTTGCCGAAGATCTTGAAGACGTTTTTGACTTCGATTTTGCTGACGCTAGTCATTTGCTCGCCTCATGCCGTGGACGACCATAGGCCTGGGTAATGCGGTCGATGACCACTGCAAGAATCACGATCGCCAGACCGGCTTCCAGGCCTCGCCCGACGTTGAGGGTCTGGATGCCGACGAGTACGTCCTCACCCAAGCCACGGGCGCCGATCATCGAGGCGATCACCACCATCGACAACGCCATCATGGTGGTCTGGTTGATACCCGCCATGATGCTCGGCAGCGCCAACGGCAGTTGCACGCCGAACAGTTGCTGCCAGCGGTTGGCGCCGAAAGCGTTGATGGCTTCCATGACTTCGCCGTCGACCTGGCGAATGCCCAAGTCGGTCAGGCGGATCAGCGGCGGCGCAGCGTAAATGACCGTGGCGAAAATCGCCGGCACCTTGCCCAGGCCAAACAACATCAGCACCGGGATCAGGTACACGAAGCTGGGCATGGTTTGCATGATGTCGAGCAACGGCATCAGCACCGAGCGCAAGCGATTGCTGCGCGCGGAAAGGATGCCCAGGGGAATGCCGATCAGCACCGAGATCACCGTGGCGACCATCATCAGCGCCAGGGTCTGCATCAGTTTGTCCCACAGGCCGACCGCGCCGACGAGGAACAACAAACCGACGATCACGGCCGTGGTCACCACCTTGCGGGTGGCATGCCAGGCGATGACGCCGACGATGGCCAGCATCAGCCACCAGGGCGCCGCGCGCAGCAGCCCTTCCAGATTGACGATGGCCCACAGCAGGGTGTCGGAGATGTGCCGGAACACATCGCCGTAGTTGGTGACCAGCGAGTCCACCCAACCGTTGACCCAGTCGGCGATGGAAAACGTAAAACTCTCGGGAAACATAGCGTGCTCTCGATCCAGTGGGTTGAGGCCAGGCGTCCGGCTGCCTCTCAGGGTAGCCGGACACGCTTTACCTACAAGGCCGCGTCGATTTTCCTGGCGGCGTCTTCGCTCACCCAGGCGTGCCAGACTTCAGGATGTTCCTTGAGGAAAATTTTCGCCAGCTTCGGCGACTCGATCCGTTCCTTGGCCATGCGGCCCAGGTTCTGGTTCAGCAGGTCGATGGGCAGGTTGACCTTTTCCAGCACGGCCACCAGTTCCGGCGCTTGCTCGTGGAAGGTCTTGGACAGGCCGACCTTGATGCTCACGCTTTTATCCACACCGGGCTTTTCTTCCAGCTTGACCAGGTCCACCTGGCCCATCAGCGGCGTCGGCGACCAGTAGTAGAACAGGATCGGCTCGCCGCGCTTGTAGCTCGAGAGTACCGCCGCATCCAGCGCCGGGCCGGTGCCTGGGCGGAAGTTGGTGTAGGTGCTTTCCAGGCCATAGCTCTTGAGCATTTCGCTGTTGTCCAGTTCGCAGGTCCAGCCGGCCGGGCAGTTGTAGAAGCGCCCCTTGGACGGTTCTTCCTGGTCCTTGAACACGGCGGCGTATTTGGCCAGGTCAGCGATGTTCTTCAGGTCCGGGGCCTTCGCTTCCAGCTTGCGCTTGGCGTCGCCTTCGATCACATAACGCGGCACGTACCAGCCTTCAACCGCGCCAACCACCGGCGCGCCGACGCCGACGACCTTGCCGGCCTTCTCGGCCTTGTTCCAGACTTCGCTGCGGCCCACCCACTCCTCGGCAAACACCTGGATGTCGTTACTGCTCAGGGCGTTTTCCATGGTGATGGAGTTGCCCGGCAGGCTGTCGGTTTTGCAGTCGTAGCCTTTCTCCAGCACGGTTTGCAGGATGTCGGTGAGCAACATGCCGCTTTCCCAGTTCAGCCCGGCGAATTTCACCGGCTTGCCGGATTCGCACCAGCCGGCCGCCTGGGCACCGGCGCTTGCCAGCAAGCCCGCAGACAGCAACGTGGTCAGCAGGGTCTTATGCATTTTCATTATGTGACGCTCCCAATCATGAAATGGATTACGGCAGTCAAAAGGCATCCTGCCTTGTCCACGTCCCGTCAGGCCTGCGCAGCCAGCCCGTCTGTTGTGAGTAAAGCGCCCTGCTCTTTCGGCAGGATCAGATGATCGGGCACCGTGCCGTGCCATTTTTTCGCACACACGTAATACACGGCTGCAGGCAGCACCAGGCCGATGATCCAGGAAACATCCACGCCCCCCAGCGCAGCCACCAGGGGCCCCGTGTAGAACTTGGTTGAGATGAACGGCAACTGCACCAGCACGCCGAACACATAGACGCTGATCCCCAACAGGTTCCAGCGACCGTAGCGACCGTTCGGGTCGGCCAGTGCCGGCACGTCGTAGCGTTCGCGGGTGATGCAGTAGTAATCCACCAGGTTGATCGCGCTCCACGGCGTGAAGAACGCCAACAGGAACAGGATGAACGACTTGAACGCACCGAGGAACGAGTGCTGGCCGAGCAATGCGATCAGGGTTGCCGTACCGACGATGACGAGCACGAACACCAGGCGCTGCAGACGCGTGACCTCCAGGCGGCCACGGAAACCGCTGATGATGGTCGCAATGCACATGAAGCTGCCGTAGGAGTTGAGCGTGGAGATGGTGACCTTGCCGAACGCGATGCTGAAGTACAGCAACGCCGCGGTGGCCCCCGTACCGCTCAAGCCAACGATGTAGGCCACTTCATGCCCGGCGAATTGGCCGTTGGACATGGCGGCCGCAAACACACCGAGCACCATCGCCACCTGTGCACCCATCACCGAGCCCGCGCCCGCGGCGAAGAAGGTTTTCACCGATGACGTCTGGCTCGGCAGGTAACGCGAATAGTCCGCCACGTAGGGGCCGAAGGCGATCTGCCAGGAAGCCGCGAGCGACACGGCCAGCAGAAAACTGCTCCAGCTGAAGTGACGGATCTGCAGGAGCGCGCCAACATCGGTCTGGCTCATCAGGCGGCTGAACAGGTAGACAAAGGCAATCACGCCGATGACGCTGGCGACACGCCCGATGAAATGGATCACCCGGTAACCGAGCACCGTGACCAGCACGATGACACTGGCGAAAATCAGGATGCCGACGCTGTCGCTGACCCCGAACAACTGGCCCAGCGCCTGCCCCGACAGCACGGTGCCGGTGGCGGTGAAACCCAGGTACATCAGGCACACCAGCACGATCGGGATGGCCGCGCCATACACGCCGAACTGCACCCGGCTGGAGATCATCTGCGGCAAACCAAGCTTGGGCCCTTGCGCCGCATGCAACGCCATGACGCCGCCGCCGATCAGTTGACCGACCAGCAGGCCGATCAACGACCAGAACACATCACCGCCCAGCACCACGGCCAGGGCCCCGGTGACAATCGCGGTGATTTGCAGATTGGCGCCCATCCACAGGGTGAACTGGCTCAATAGACGACCATGTCTTTCCGCTTCCGGGATGTAGTCGATCGAACGCCTTTCGATCAACGGGGTGGTGTCGTTCGCAGCCATGTTGTTCAACCTCTGATGGATTGTCTTGGGTTTGCCGCCGATCCAATGTGGGAGGGGGCTTGCCCCCGATAGCAGTGGTTCAGTCACCTGACCTGCTGGCTGATACATTGCCATCGGGGGCAAGTCGAATCGTCGCACCGCCCCTCCCACATGGGTTACTTGATCATCGGCAGATTCAGGCCCTGTTCCTTGGCGCAATCGATAGCGATCTGGTAACCCGCATCCGCGTGACGCATCACCCCGGTCGCCGGGTCGTTATGCAGCACGCGCGCAATGCGTTCGGCCGCTTCGTCGGTACCGTCACACACGATCACCATGCCAGAGTGCTGCGAGAAGCCCATGCCGACGCCGCCGCCGTGATGCAACGAAACCCAGGTCGCGCCACTGGCGGTGTTGAGCAAGGCGTTGAGCAGCGGCCAGTCGGACACGGCGTCGGAACCGTCCTGCATGGATTCGGTTTCGCGGTTCGGGCTGGCGACCGAGCCGGAGTCGAGGTGGTCGCGGCCGATCACGACCGGTGCCGACAATTCGCCGCTGCGCACCATTTCGTTGAAGGCCAGGCCCAGCTTGGCGCGCTGGCCCAGGCCCACCCAGCAGATACGCGCCGGCAGGCCCTGGAAGCTGATGCGCTCGCGCGCCATGTCCAGCCAGTTGTGCAGGTGGGCGTCGTCGGGGATCAGCTCTTTGACTTTGGCGTCGGTCTTGTAGATGTCCTGCGGGTCACCGGACAGCGCCGCCCAGCGGAACGGGCCGATGCCACGGCAGAACAGCGGGCGGATGTAGGCCGGTACGAAACCCGGGAAGTCGAAGGCGTTTTCCACGCCCTCTTCCTGGGCCATCTGGCGGATGTTATTGCCGTAGTCGAACGTCGGGATGCCCTGCTTCTGGAACTCAAGCATGGCTTTGACGTGCACGGCCATCGACTGCTTGGCGGCCTTGATCACGGCGGCGGGCTCGGTCTTGGCGCGGGCGCGGTATTCGTCCCAGGTCCAGCCGGCCGGCAGGTAGCCGTTGAGCGGGTCGTGGGCGCTGGTCTGGTCGGTGACCATGTCCGGGCGCACGCCACGCTTGACCAGTTCCGGCAGGATTTCGGCGGCGTTGCCCAGCAGGGCGATGGAGATGGCTTTGCCTTCCTGGGTGTACTTGGCGATGCGCGCCAGGGCGTCGTCGAGGTCGGTGGCTTGCTCGTCGACATAGCGGCTGTTCAAGCGGAAATCGATGCTGACCTGCTGGCACTCGATGTTCAGCGAGCAGGCGCCGGCCAGGGTCGCGGCCAGCGGTTGTGCGCCACCCATGCCGCCCAGACCGGCGGTAAGCACCCAACGGCCCTTGAGATTCGAGTCGTAATGCTGGCGACCGGCTTCGACGAAGGTTTCGTAGGTGCCCTGGACGATGCCCTGGCTGCCGATATAGATCCAGCTGCCGGCGGTCATCTGGCCGTACATGGCCAGGCCCTTGGCATCCAGTTCGTTGAAGTGTTCCCAACTGGCCCAGTGCGGCACCAGGTTGGAGTTGGCGATCAACACGCGTGGGGCGTTGCTGTGGGTCTTGAACACGCCGACCGGCTTACCGGATTGCACCAGCAGGGTTTCGTCATCGTTCAGATGGGTGAGGCTCTCGACGATCTGGTCGTAGCACTCCCAGTTGCGCGCCGCGCGACCGATACCGCCGTATACCACCAGTTCCTTGGGGTTCTCGGCCACTTGCGGGTCGAGGTTGTTCATCAACATGCGCAGCGGCGCTTCGGTCAGCCAGCTTTTGGCGGTGAGCGTGTTACCGCGGGCGGCGCGGATTTCGACGTCACGGTATTTTGTAGGCCTTGCTTTCGAAAAATCGGTCACAACTGGACTCCTCGGCGATCGATGCGCGGACTTGGACGGTGCGAAGAAGAGTCTTACGCACACACCTTTACTTGTATGTACAAGCATATGCAATCGAGCGGCCAACTTTCCGGGAGAGGGGCTTGGATTTTTTTGCACAGCGCGTGGGAGCCTTGGAAATTAAGGCTTCCAGGCTTGATGAAATTTCTTACAGAGGAATTTACGACGGGGGAAAGGTAGTCACGACAGCATGACTTTGCGTCACGCTGGGGCATTCGGTAACAAATTGGTGCACGAGCTGGAAACAGATCTTTTAAACAACACCGAACCAAATGTGGGAGGGGGCTTGCCCCCGATTGCAGAGTGTCAGCCACCAGATCTTTGGCTGATACACCGCTATCGGGGGCAAGCCCCCTCCCACATTTTTAACCGCGCTGTGTCAGTTCGATCAGGCAGCAGCGACCACTGACCGAGATATCCAGCAAGCCGGTGTTACCGTCTACTTGCAGGCAATCGTGATGGCCGAGCTTCTCGCCCAGCACGGTCACTTCATCCGCCACGCTGAACACCAGCACCGTCCGGGCCGTGCTGAAAAAGCGCTGCACGCCATCCACCCACTGCAAGCGCGCATGGTAACGCTCGGGCGAGTAGATCAGGTTGAAATCGCGAATCGGCCCGGTGATCAGGCGGCACGACACCTGGCTGTCACCGGCAAAGGCGAACGGCTGCAGCGGTAACAGACCACGCTGTTCCTCACCGTCGACGGTCAACACCATGCCCGCGCCCTTGATCACCGTAATCACGCGCTGGTAGCCGGCGAAGGTGGAGAAACCGCCTGACTCGGCAATATCGGCAATCGACAGGCGCCAGCCGAAACCATCCAGGCCGGTGCCCGCGTCGCGGGTGATTTCTTCGGTACTGCCGCCGCCGTTCTTCCACGGCATGCGCACGTAGTCGGCGGCGCGCCAGACGTTGACTGAACTCATTTGCTGAAGCGTCCTTCGAGGCTGTGGCGGGAACCGGGGTGAATCAAGCGCGCAGCCGTGACCGGCTGGCGGCCGGACCAGGTGCGCCGGCGAATCAACAGGCAGGGCTCGCTCGGCTCGATCTGCAGCAGCTTGCATTCGGCAGCATCGGCGAGGATCGCTTCAACCACGTGCTCGCCCTCGGTCAGCGGTGCGACCTGGTTGAGGTAGGCGTAGGGCGTTTGCTGGGTGAAATCCTGCTGCAAGTATTCCGGGGCGACCAGGGCGTTGACGAAACGGTCTTCGATTTGCACCGGGATGTCATTTTCGAAATGCACGATCAACGAATGAAACACCCGCCCGCCTTCGCGCATTTCCAGAGCGACGGCACGTTCGGAACCTGCCGCTTCCTCGCCCAGGGTGATGACTTGGCACGCATGGCGATGGCCCCTGGAGGCGATCTCATCGGCAATGTTGTGCACTTCAAACAGCGCCGACTGACTCTTGGGCTCGGCGACGAACGTACCCACACCCTGCATGCGCACCAGCAACCCTTCGGCCGTCAGCTCGCGCAACGCGCGGTTGATGGTCATGCGGCTGAAGCCCAGTTGGCTGACCAGCTCGCTCTCCGACGGCACGCGATAATGGGGCGGCCAGTTGCCGCTGAGGATCTGCTGGCTGATCATCTGTTTGACGCGGGCATACAAGGGCGCCGGACTTTCGTCCATGTGGGCAGCCAGCGAGGAGTTGGCGGGCGGAGTCGGCACAGGGAATCCTTGCAGGAGGAAAAGATGCATAGATTGCCGGAGTTTACCGAGCAGGCAAACGTCTGTATATGTATATACAAATAAACACACGACCGGGGTGACTTGATCATGTCCGCATTTTTTGCCGAACGCGCGCTGCTGCCTGATGGATGGGCCAATGATGTACGTCTTGAAATCAGCGCCGATGGCCGGCTGACGAAGGTAGAGGCCAATGCCACGGCAGACGGCGCCGAGCGGCTGAGGGGCCCGGTACTGGCCGGCATGCCGAACCTGCATTCCCACGCCTTCCAGCGCGCCATGGCGGGCCTGGCCGAAGTGGCAGGCAATCCGAACGACAGTTTCTGGACCTGGCGCGACCTGATGTACCGCATGGTCGGCAAAATCAGCCCGGACCAGTTGCAGGTCATCGCCCGCCAGCTGTACATCGAAATGCTCAAGGCCGGCTACACCTCGGTGGCCGAGTTTCACTATGTACACCACGACGCCAGCGGCCAGCCCTATGCCGACCGCACAGAGCTGTCGCGCCAGATCAGCCAGGCAGCCGCCAGCAGCGGGATCGGCTTGACGCTGCTGCCGGTGCTTTATACGCATTCGGGGTTCGGTGGCCAGGCCCCCAGTGACGGGCAGCGCCGGTTTATCAACAGCACCGAACACTACCTGGATTTGCAGGCGCGCTTGCAGCCGATACTCGCTGCACAACCAGCGCAGCAGCTGGGCCTGTGTTTCCACTCCCTGCGGGCAGTCACGCCCGAGCAGATCAAGCAAGTGCTGGCCGCCAGCGACAAGGCTTGTCCAGTGCACATCCACATTGCCGAACAGCAGAAGGAAGTCGACGACTGCCTGGCCTGGAGCGGCAAACGCCCGCTGCAGTGGCTGTATGACCATGTCGACGTGAATGAACGCTGGTGCCTGGTGCATGCCACGCACGCCGACCCCGACGAAGTGACGCGTATGGCCAGGAGTCGGGCGATTGCCGGTTTGTGCCTGACCACCGAAGCCAACCTGGGCGATGGCATTTTCCCGGCCGTGGATTTCCTCGCCCAGGGTGGGCGCATGGGTATCGGCTCCGACAGCCATGTGTCACTGAGCGTGGTGGAAGAATTGCGTTGGCTGGAATACGGCCAGCGTTTGCGCGATCAGCGGCGCAACCGTCTGTATCGCGACAACCAGCCGATGGTGGGCCGCACGCTGTTCGATGCGGCACTGGACGGTGGTGCACAAGCGCTGGGGCAGCCGATTGGCCGCCTGGAAGTGGGCAAGCGTGCGGACTGGATCGTGCTGGACGGTAACGATCCGTACATGGCCACGGCCAGTGAGGACGGGATTCTCAATCGCTGGCTGTTTGCCGGTGGTGATCGGCAAGTGCGCGATGTACTGGTCAACGGCCAGTGGGTGGTGCGTGATGGGCATCACGCTGGCGAAGAAGACAGCAGCCGGGCGTTCACTCAGGTCTTGAAGGATTTGTTGAGCTGACAAGCGACACATAACAAATGTGGGAGGGGGCTTGCCCCCGATTGCTGTGTGTCAGCCAGCTCATCTGATACTGACACACCGCTATCGGGGGCAAGCCCCCTCCCACATTTTGATTTGTGTGATCCCGGGTTACTGCGACGTCTTCGCCATCTGCTTGTCCGACGTACGCCAGATCAACCGCGTAGTGTCATACCCCTGCTGCCGCGCCCTGCTCAGCAGGTCTTCACGGGTTTCGGCGCTTACCGTCGGCGTACGCGACAGGATCCACATATAACGCCGGCTCGGGCTGCCGACGATGGCGGTCTTGTAGTCATCGCTGACATACAGCACCCAGTAATCGCCCTTGGCGACGCCGGGCAGTAACGAGGTAAACCAGTTGTCGAATTCCACCCAGAGCTTGTCGGTCTTGCCCGGCACCTGCGGCGTGGCCGTGCCTTTGGCTTCCTGCCATGTCCATTCAGGCGTCAGGCAGCGGTTGAACACCGACATGTCGCCATCGGGCAGCAAGGTGTAGCGCGCTTCGGACTGCGCACAGTTGCGCTGGAAGTACATCGGCAAGCGGGCCAGCTCATACCAGGTGCCCTGGTAACGCTTGAGGTTGACGTGACTCGCGGTCTTGGGTTGCAGATCATCGCCAGAATGGCTGGCACAGCCCGCCAAAAACAGGCTGGCGCAAAGGAACACAACAAAACGCATCATTCTTCTTCTCCCGCAGGCTCGCGCCCCGGTTTACTTCAGGCCTTGCCCGGAAAACATCAGAACCTTGTCACCGGCATACTGCACGCTGATAAAGCTGTTTTTATCGCCCCAGGTGCAACTGGACATGCCCAGTGCGCCGGAACAATCGGTCGGCTTGCCCAGCAACGACTCCACCTCGGCCTTGGCCATGCCAGCCGACAGCTTCTGGTAATTTTCCTGGTTGACCTTGCTGCAAGCGGCTAGCAGCACGCAAAAAGCCAGCAGGGCGAGACGGCGTAAAGACATGGAAAAGCTCCTGGAGAGACAAAGCAGCTGGGGTATCTGCCAGAAGCTTAGAAGGGAAAAGAGGTGTCTGGTTCCCGACGAGCGAAAACAAAAAAGCCCCGAAAACGCTGAAACGTTTCGGGGCTCAGGGTAGGAGTGATCTTGCTCGCGAAGAACGTTAATGATGACGCGGGCTGTCTGGATGTCCGCGTTGTCTGTCAGCTTTTCGCGAGCAAGCTCGCTCCTACTTGTGATAAGCCGTCACACGCTCGACTTCTTCCTTCGAACCCAGGAACACCGCCACCCGCTGGTGCAGCCCTTCGGGCTGGATATCGAGGATGCGCTGGTGGCCGTCAGTGGACGCACCGCCCGCCTGCTCAACCAGGAACGACATCGGGTTGGCTTCGTACATCAGGCGCAGCTTGCCCGGCTTGGACGGCTCGCGGCTGTCACGTGGGTACATGAACAGGCCGCCACGCGTCAGGATGCGGTGCACGTCGGCCACCATGGCCGCGACCCAGCGCATGTTGAAGTTTTTCTTCAACGGGCCTTCTTCGCCTTCCATCAATTCGTTGACATAGCGTTTCACCGGTTCTTCCCAGTGACGCTGGTTGGACATGTTGATCGCGAATTCCTGGGTGGAGGCAGGAATCGAGATGTCTTCGTGGGTGAGTACGAAGCTGCCCATTTCGCGGTCCAGGGTGAAGCCCTTGACGCCATCGCCCAGGGTCAGGACCAGCATGGTCTGTGGGCCGTAGATCGCATAACCGGCGGCGACCTGCTCGGTGCCGGGCTGCAGGAAGGCCTTTTCGTTCAGGGCTTCGTTCTGGCTCAGGTATTCGTTCGGGCAACGCAGTACCGAGAAGATGGTGCCGACCGGTGCGTTGATGTCGATGTTGGACGAGCCGTCCAGTGGGTCGAATACCAGCAGGTACGCGCCTTTCGGGTATTTACCCGGGATCTGATAGGCATTGTCCATTTCTTCGGACGCCATGCCGGCCAGGTGACCGCCCCATTCGTTGGCTTCGAGCAGGATTTCGTTGGAGATGACGTCGAGCTTCTTCTGCACTTCGCCCTGCACGTTTTCAGTGCCCATGCTGCCCAGGACACCACCCAGTGCGCCTTTGGACACGGCGTGGCTGATTTCCTTACAGGCACGCGCCACCACTTCGATAAGGAAGCGCAGATCGGCAGGCGTGTTGTTGCTGCGGGTCTGCTCGATCAAATAGCGACTCAAGGTAACGCGGGACATGGAAGGCTCCGGAGAATGGGGGGGGCTTAAAACCCGCGCAGTTTAACGCGAGTCGGGGCGTATTTCCTCTAATCAGAGGATTTAACGCCAATAGAGTTCACGGCTTGGCGCAACGGCTATCTCCAATCACGCGACGTGTCACGCTGTATATACGCAGAACCGAATGTGGGAGGGGGCTTGCCCCCGATAGCGGTGTGCCAGTCGACACCTCTGTAAACTGACACTGCGCAATCGGGCGCAAGCCCCCTCCCACATGTTGTACTGCGGTGGTTAGTCGAGGGCTTTCCAGATTTCGGTGGCGTATTCGCGGATGGTACGGTCCGAGCTGAACCAGCCCATCCGCGCCGTGTTCAACACCGCCGAGCGCCACCAGGCCTTGGAGTCGTGCCAATGCGCCTCGACCCGCGCCTGGGCGTCCCAGTAAGAGTCGAAGTCGGCACACACCAGGAAGCGGTCGTAGTCGATCAGCCCGTCGATCAAGCCCACATACCGACCCGGATCGTCTGGTGAGAACACCCCGCCACGGATTGCTTGCAGCACATCATTCAAGCGATGGGACGCCGCAATTTCCGGCCCGGCATTGAACTCACCGGCATGCTTGCGCGCTTCTACCTGCTGGGCACTGAGACCGAAGATAAACATGTGCTCGGCGCCCACGCGCTCGTGCATCTCCACGTTGGCGCCGTCCATGGTGCCGATGGTCAGCGCGCCGTTGAGGCCGAACTTCATGTTACTGGTACCCGACGCCTCGAAACCGGCGGTGGAAATCTGCTCCGACAAATCCGCCGCCGGAATGATGCTTTCTGCCAGGCTGACGTTGTAGTTGGGCAGAAACACCACCTTGAGCAAGCCGCGCACGGTTGGGTCGTTGTTGACGGTGCGGGCGATGTCGTTGGTCAGCTTGATGATCAGCTTGGCCTGGTGATAACTCGCCGCCGCCTTGCCGGCAAAGATTTTCACCCGCGGCACCCAATCGACTTCCGGCTCGGCGCGGATCGCCTGATACAGCGCCACGGTGTGTAGCAGATTGAGCAGCTGGCGCTTGTACTCGTGGATCCTTTTGACCTGCACGTCGAACATCGCCGCCGGGTTCACCGAAATGCCCAGGCGCTCATGGATGATGTCGGCCAGCGCCCGCTTGCTGTGCAGACGTTGGTCGGCAAAGGCTTTGCGGAAGGTCTGTTTCTCGGCGAAGGTTTCCAGCTCGCCCAGGCGCGTTTCCATGGTGTCGAGAATGTCCGGGCCCAGCGCGCCTACCAACATATTGGTGAGCTGGGGGTTGGCCTGGTACAGCCAGCGACGGAAGGTGATGCCGTTGGTTTTGTTGTTGATGCGCTCCGGGTAGAGCTTATGCAGTTCGGAAAACACCGTGCTGCGCATCAGCTGGGTGTGCAGTCCGGACACGCCGTTGACGCTGTGGGAACCGAGGAATGCCAGGTTGCCCATGCGCACGCGACGGCCGTTGTCTTCTTCGATCAATGACACCGCGCGCAGCACGTCGAAGTCATGAACCCCCTTGGCGCGCAGCGAGTCGATGTGCTGGGCGTTGATCAGGTAGATAATCTGCATGTGCCGGGGCAGCATGCGTTCCATCAAGCCGACAGGCCAGGTTTCCAACGCCTCGGGCAGCAAGGTGTGGTTGGTGTAGGAAAGCGTTTCGACGGTGACGTCCCACGCGGCCTCCCAGGGGATGTCGTGCAGGTCAACTAATTGGCGCATCAACTCGGCCACGGCGATGGACGGGTGGGTGTCGTTGAGCTGGATGGCGGCGTGTTCGCCCAGGCTCAGCACCGAGCCGTGCATGTTCTTGTGGCGGCGCAGCAAGTCTTGCAACGAGGCGGAAACGAAGAAGTATTCCTGGCGCAGGCGCAGTTCCTGCCCCGCTTCGGTGCTGTCGGCCGGGTAAAGCACGCGGGAGATGCTTTCGGCGCGGGCCACCTCGGCCACGGCGCCCAAGTGGTCACCGGCGTTGAAGCGCTCCAGGTGCAGGTCTTCCACCGCGCGGGCACGCCACAGGCGCAGCGTGTTGACGCTGGCGCCACGCCAGCCGACTACCGGGGTGTCATAGGCCACCGCGCGTACGGTTTCGCTGGGCGACCACACCTGAATCATCTTGCCGGACGCGTCCGCCAGGGTTTCCACGCTGCCGCCGAAACCGATCGGGTAGATCACTTCGGCGCGCTCGAACTCCCACGGGTTGCCAAAATCCAGCCAGCGTTCGGTCTGCTCCTGCTGCCAGCCATCGACAATCGCCTGGCGGAACAAGCCGTGCTCGTAACGAATGCCATAACCGTGACCGGCAATGCCCAGGGTCGACATACTTTCCATGAAGCACGCCGCCAGGCGGCCCAGGCCACCGTTGCCAAGCGCCGCATCGGGTTCGAGCAGGCGGATGCGCTCAAGGTCGACGCCGAGCTCGGACAGGGCTTCGCGAGCGATCTCCAACACGCCAAGGTTGCTCAGGCTGTCGTAGAGCAAGCGGCCGATAAGAAATTCCAGTGAGAGGTAATAGACCCGCTTCTGGCCTTTGCGGTAGATGCGCCGCGTATGGTCCATCCAGTGATCGACCATCTGGTCGCGCGCGGCCAGGGCAATGGCCTCGAACCAGTCATGGTCGAAGGCGTGGTCCGGGTCCTTACCCACCGCGTAGGTGAGTTTGGTCAAGACGGCATCGCGAAATGCGGCGACCTCTGCTTCTCGTGCAAGTGGTTCCTGAGACATCAATTGCGACCTCGGGCGAGATAGAAGGAGTTGCTAGAGCCTAGACGGTCTGACAGACGGTAGACGCTCTGGTTCGTCAGTTTTTTAACTCATTCACGGTTGCGTGAATTTGATGCAGAGGTCGTGCCCGATCGCCGTTCGCGCAGAAACCCTGAAAAGATTGTTCAAAAAACCACCAATCCCGGTATGATCGCGCGCCCGGATACAGCCCCACCTTTTGGAACCCCGATGAAGCCTCAACTGATCGCCGCCGCGGAACTCGACCGTCTCGAGACCTGGCAGAAATATTCCGCCCACATGTGCGGCGGCTGCGTGTCCAGCTGCTGCACGCTGCCGGTCGAAGTGAAGATCAAGGACCTGATCCGCATCGGCATCGTCGATGAGTTCGAGCGCGGCGACCCACCGAAGAACATCGCCAAGCGTTTGCAGAAGGAAGGCATCGTCGAGCGCTACAACAACAAATCCGAGATTTTTACCCTGCAGCGCATGAGCAACAATGATTGCCTGTACCTGGATCGTAAGACGCGCTTCTGCACTATTTATGACAAGCGCCCGGATACCTGCCGCAATCACCCCAAGATCGGGCCAAGGCCGGGGTATTGCGCGTACAAGCCCAAGGAAGTGGTGCGCGAGACCCATTTCAAGACCCTCGATAAGTTCTGAGCCGGGGTTTGTGGCGCTCTTGAGGGCCTCATCGGGGGCAAGCTGAACTGGCCTAATGATTTTGGACACTTCAATCGGGCGCTATGATAGCGCCCAAA
>NZ_KZ478021.1 GCF_002837185.1 Pseudomonas fluorescens
AAACTGTTACCTATGTGCGTGAACTGATTTGTAACCCATGTGGGTGAGTCATACCCAAGAGCCTTTTTGGTTACTTTGGGGCTTTTCCAAAGTGACCCGCCGTAAGGGCGGAACCGATAGCAGCCGTGACCGCAAAAACGGATATGTACCCGGTCTGCTCCAGCATCCTGGTCGGCCCAGAGGCCGCCATCGGGGGCAAGCCCCCTCCCACATCTAGATCTCAGAACATCAGGTAGATAGGGCTCTGGCTGTCAGGCCCTTATGGCTGGCAAGCCCCCTCCCACAGAGAATGTCGCATCGTTTGAGCAGGCCCGAAAACGACAACGCCCCGTCGAGACGGGGCGTTGTCGTTGGTTGCAGCGCCGATTACTTCTTGGCGGCAGGTGCAGCAGGTGCAGCAGCTGCGTCAGCGGCTTCAGCCTTGGCTGGGTCCTTGATGGCCAGCAGTTCCAGGTCGAATACCAGCACGGAGTTGGCTGGAATCGCCGGGCTCGGGCTCTGGGCGCCGTAAGCCAGGTCGGACGGAATGTACAACTCGACCTTCTCGCCCACGTGCATCAGTTGCAGGCCTTCGACCCAACCCGGGATCACACCGCTGACCGGCAGGTCAATCGGGCTGCCACGGTCCACGGAGCTGTCAAAGGTAGTGCCGTTGGTGAGCTTGCCGGTGTAGTGAACAGTCACTACGTCGGTTGGCTTTGGCTGGGCGCCGTCGGCTTTCTTCACGATCTTGTACTGCAGACCGGAAGCGGTGGTGACCACGCCGTCTTTCTTGGCGTTGTCTTCGAGGAATTTCTTGCCGGCCGCTGCCGACTCTTCGCTCATTTTGGTCATGCGTTCTTCAGCGCGCTTTTGCAGTGCGGCAAAGGCTTCAACCAGTTCGTCGTCCTTGAGCTTCTGTTCTTTCTTGCCGACAGCATCTTCAATGCCTTGGGCTACCGCTTTGGAGTCCAGGTCATCCATGCCTTCTTGAGCAAGGCTTTTGCCCATGTTCAGGCCGATGCCGTAGGAAGCTTTCTGCGCCGGGGTTTTCAGCTCTACGCTGGTCTGCGAATCACAACCCGCAAGTACCAGGCTAACCAGGGCCACCGCCGCCGCCAACCGATGCTGTTTCATGCTATTTCCTTGTTCATGCGCCAAAAGGGCATTCGAATAAAGTCGCGAGCTTATCAGGCGGCCACGACCAATGGCTACCGGCATGTGAGCAGGAAACGTCTGATAAGTTCACGTGTTTAAAAGCAATTTCATTCATGATGCAGGTCTGCGACGGATCGTGGGACCTGTCACTCCAGGCTCATGGCCACTTGCCGCCCCCTTGGCGTAGTGGCATAACAACGCCACCCCTCGACAAGGATAGTTAACTTGCGCATTTTTACCCGTGTCCTACTCCTGATCCTCCTGGCACTGGGCCTGATTCTGGCCGTGGTGCTCTATTACACGGTTAACCCCAGGCTGCCGGACTACATGCCCGTGGAGCAGGTGCACTACCAGGACCAATGGAGTGCCGCCGACCGCCAGACCTATTACTTCACGCCCCAGGGTACCCAAGTCAAAGGCCTGCACTACGATTGGTTCACCGCGCTGGAGCTGCCCTTTTCCGAGCGCCGTTTTGCCACGCCGGAGTACCTGGCCCGTTTTGGCTTCCTGGTGGATCCAAAGCAGGCGCCCAGCGCGCAGAACCCCGGCAACCTGCCCGTGGGTTTCGCCCGGCATAAAAACGCCGGCAGCAACGTTGAATACCTGGATATCACCTGCGCCGCCTGCCACACCGGCGAGCTGCACTTCAAAGGCCAGGCCCTGCGTATCGACGGCGGCTCAGCCCAGCATGTGCTGCCATCGAGCGTGCCGACCTTGCGCGGCGGCAGCTTCGGCCAGGCCCTGGTCGCCAGCCTCGCGGCGACTTATTACAACCCGTGGAAATTCGAGCGCTTCGCCCGCCAGGTCCTGGGTGAGCGCTACGACGCCGAGCGCAGCCAACTGCGCGAGGACTTCAAGCAGTCGCTGAACCGCTTCCTCAAGGTCGCCTGGAACGATACCCACCGTGGCCTCTACCCCACCGAAGAAGGGCCGGGCCGCACCGACGCCTTTGGCCGCATCGCCAATGCAAGCTTTGGCGATGCCATTTCCGCGCAAAACTATCGCATCGCCAACGCACCGGTGGATTACCCGCAATTGTGGGACATATGGACCTTCGACTGGGTGCAATGGAACGGTTCGGCCCAGCAACCCATGGCCCGCAACATCGGTGAAGCCCTCGGCGTCGGCGCGACCCTGGACTTCTTCGACAGCGCCGGCCAGCCCCTGCAGGGCGATGCGCGCTACCCTTCCAGCGTACGCGTGCGCGACCTGAACCTGATCGAAGAGACCTTGCAACGCCTCAAGCCACCCACCTGGCCCGAAGACCTGTTCGGCGCCATCGACAAGCCGCTTGCGGCCCAGGGTCGTGCACTGTTCGCCGAGAACTGCGCCGGCTGTCACGTGCCCACGGTCACGCAAGAAGGCGGCCGGCCGGTGCAGCAATTGAAGATGCTGCCAGTGGACTACATCGGCACCGACCCCGGCACCGCCAACAACATCGCCGACCAGCGTTACGACCTCAGTGCCCTGCAATGGGACCCGGCGGAGCTGGCCGGGCTCAACGTCCAACTGCACCCCACGCCGACCGAGCCACTGGACCTGAAAAAGATGTCCGTGGCCAAGGGCCTGGCCTACGTCACCGCGTTCGTCGAGGACCACGCCTACCGCGCCGCCGGCGTAAGCCCGGCCGAGCGCCCGCGCCTGGACGGTTACGGCCTGCCCATCGGCGTGCGCGAGTTGCGCGCCTACAAAGCGCGGCCACTGGCTGGCGTCTGGGCGACACCGCCGTTCCTGCATAACGGTTCGGTGCCGACGATCTACCAGTTGCTCTCGCCCCAGGACGAGCGCAGCACCACCTTCTATAAAGGCACCTTCAACTATGACCCGCGCCATCTCGGCTTTGAGACCGACGCGTTCAAGAATGCCTTTGTGTTCGATACCAAAATCACCGGCAACCACAACAGCGGCCACGAATTCCGTGCCGGCCAGCGTGGCAACGGCGTCATCGGCCGTGGCTTGCTGCCGCAGGAACGCTGGGCGCTGCTGGAATACCTCAAAGTGCTGGGCGGCCCGCTGGAGCAACAACTGCCATGATGATTCGATCCCGCTATGACCAACCCTCCCTGCTCGCCCGCCTCTGGCTGCGCATCGGCAGGTTTCTCGGCAAAACCCTGCTGTGGCTGGTGGGTCTGGGCCTGCTCGGTTGGCTCGGCGCCAGCGCCTGGTACGCCTGGCAACACAGCGGCCCGGTATCGCCGGACGAACAGATTCCGCCCGGTGAAGCCGCCATGACCCAGGGCATCATCCAGACCGCCGTGCGCATTGTCGATCAGCACCGCGAGGGCACGCGCTACCTGCGCGACGCCCACGCCAAGGGCCATGGTTGCGTGAAGGCCGAAGTCAGCGTGCTGGCCGACCTCGATCCGGCATTGCGCCAGGGCGTGTTCGCCACGCCGGGTAAAACCTGGCAGGCGATGATGCGGCTGTCCAACGGCAATGCCTACCCGCAATTCGACAGCATCCGCGATGCCCGCGGCATGGCCATCAAGCTGCTGGACGTACCCGGCAAACAGCTGATGGCCGATCAACAAGCGCGCACCGAGCAGGACTTCGTGATGTTCAGCCACCCGAACTTCTTTGTCAGCGACGTGGCCGAATATGCGCAGAACATTGGGGCCCAGGCGGATGGCAAGAAAGTGCTGGCGTTCTTCCCCAAGGCCGACCCACGCACCTGGCAGATACGCCACCTGTTCATCGCCCTGGCAACCCTCGCACCCGCCCCGGCCAGCCCGACGCAGACCACGTACTTCTCGGTTTCGCCTTACAAGTTCGGTGCGGCCAACGCCAAGTTCCGCGTCGCCCCCGACCCGCAAAGCTGCCCCGAATACGTGTTGCCCAAACAGAACCAGGACCTGCCGAACTTCCTGCGTAGCGCCCTGAACCAGCAGCTCTCCACCGACCGCGTACCGGCGTGCTTCGTGTTGCAGATCCAGCGACAGAACCCGCAGACATTCATGCCCATCGAAGACACCAGCATCGAATGGAGGGAAAGCGACGCGCCTTTTGAAACCGTGGCCAAGGTGCGGGTCCCGGCGCAGGACTTCGACACGCCCGCGCTGAATCTCGCCTGCGACAACCAGTCATTCAACCCCTGGTTCGGCGTGGAAGAACACCGCCCCATTGGCGGCATCAACCGCCTGCGCAAGGCGGTGTACGAAGCAGTCAGCGATTACCGCCACAGCCGCAACGCGCCGTAGGCTCAGTGCCTGCCTGCCAGCAGAGGAAACCGATGTGAGTCCCGCTTACCTGTATCGCCCGGCAACCGCCGCCGACATGCCCGCCGCCCATGCACTCTCCGTGCACCTCAAATGGCCTCACCGCGAGGAAGACTGGGCGATGGTGCAGCGCACATCCGAAGGCTTCGTCGCCGAGCAGGACGGTGTCTTGGCAGGCATCGCATTCGCCTGTCATCAGGGGGCTTATTCGTCCATCGGCCTGGTGATCGTCAGTCATCAGCACCAGAGCAAAGGCATCGGGCGTCGCTTGATGAATCTGTGCCTGGAGGCCGTGGACCCGCGCACGCCGATCCTCAATGCCACCGAGTCAGGCGCGCCGCTGTACGCCAGCATGGGATTCATTGAATTTGCACGGATTCAGCAGCATCAGGGCGTGCCGCAGACGCCGGAGCCCCTGCCCGCGAGCCGCCACGCGCAATGTCGCGAATTGAGCCGAGTCGACGACCCGAAGGTGATCGAGCTGGCCAACGCCGGCAGCGGACTGGACCGCACCGGTGTACTCAACGACCTGCTGCCGACGGCCGAGCATGTGGTGGGCATCGAGGTAGAGGGGCACCTGCAGGGGTGCGCCCTGCTCCGCGAATTTGGTCGCGGCCACCTCATTGGCCCCGTCGTCGCGCACCACCCGGAGCAGGCCCGACACTTGATCACGCACCTTCTTCGGTTGATCCCGGGCGCGTTCGTGCGCTTCGATATTCCCAGCGCATGCGGATTGGCCGACTGGCTGGAGAACCTCGGGCTGCCCTGCGTGGATAACGCGCCACGCATGGTGCGGGGGATACCGCCCCAATCAAGCGCCGGGGTCACCGAGTTTGCGCTGGTGACCCAGGCGATCGGCTAATGAATGCCCGCTCGCCGGCGCGTGCAATCGTAACCTCTTCACAGACCAGAATGAACAAGTGCAAGGATAAGTGATCCAGGTGCTGCGTGACGCCCCTCCCGTTGCAATGTGACGCAAACCGAACGCTGCCTTTGCCTTCAATTTCCCCGATTGCTCTACTGCACACCGAGCGTAGTGCGGTGCCCATCCCGATTAACCCTTGCTCAATTTGGGTATGGCAATGCGACTACCGGTCTTGATTTCACGCAATGCCAGACTCGATTGAATAGACGCAATACCGACCTGGCGCCTCAGTACTTGCTCGATAAAGTCGCTATAGCTGTCGAGGTCCTCTGCCAACACTTGAAGCACGTAATCGGCGTCTCCGGTGATCTTGTGGCAGGCCAACACTTGCGGCAATTGCGCAATCACTGCCTCGAAGGCGTCCGGCGCGTGATCGGCATGGGTGGAAAAGCGGATGTGCACGAATGCCATGATATCCAGCCCGAGCATTCTTCGATCCAGCGTTGCCTGATAACCCTTTATCACGCCCGCCTCTTCCATTCTCTTGCGCCGTCGCCAGCAAGGCGTGAGGCTCAATGAAAGCCGCTCACTGAGTTCGGCATTGGAAATACTCGCGTCCTCCTGCAACAACTCAAGAATGGCCAGATCGGTCTCGTCGAGGCTGATTCGCCTGGATATATTTTTCTTCATTACGCTGTTCCTGAGTTAAATCGCCCGATAAATATGCATAAGCACGAAAACAAAGCAAAGAAATCGCGTCCTGACCAGAACAGAATATTTGCACTGGCTCACATCAACGGATGCGCAGAATGTTTACAGTTTTCAGTGATTCCCACCGTCTGCACCATGGCACCGAGTTGAAGGATGGCGTGCTCAAGCCGTCGTTCGAGCAGCCCAGTCGGGCCGACACCGTTCACGACCGTGTCAAGCAAACAGGCCTTGGCCGGGTAGTCGAACCGCGCGTGTTTGACCGCTCGTGTTACGTCAACGCCCACAGCGAGCGCTACGTGAGCTTCCTGGAAAGCGCCTGGTCGCAGTGGTGCGCCACAGGGCGCACCCATGACGCCCTGCCACTGGTATGGCCTGTACGTGACTTGGCCAACGATCAAGTGCCAACGTTCATTGACGGCAAACTCGGCTTCTATGCAATGGATGCCGGCTCGCCGATCACCGCCACGACCTGGCAGGCAGTCAAGACCAGTGCCGATATCGCCCTGACGGGCCTGGCACTGATCGATGAAGGCCACGACAGTGCCTTTGCCCTGTGTCGTCCGCCGGGCCATCACGCGGCGCGTGAGTACATGGGGGGCTACTGCTATCTCAACAATGCGGCCATTGCTGCACAGCAGGCAATCACTCAGGGCGCCAAACGTGTCGCGGTACTCGACGTCGACTTTCATCACGGCAACGGTACCCAGAACATTTTTTACCAGCGCAATGACGTCATGTTCATCTCGCTGCACGGCGAGCCGGCCGTGTCCTATCCCTACTATTCGGGGTTCAGCGGTGAAACCGGCGCAGGCCACGGCGAAGGGTTCAACTTCAACTACCCATTGCCGAAAAACACCGCCTGGGGAAACTACTGCGACGCCCTGCTTCATGCCTGCAGGAAGCTTCAGCAATTCGCGCCAGAAGTATTGGTGATCTCACTGGGCGTGGACACCTTCAAGGACGACCCGATCAGTCACTTCCTGCTGGAAAGCGAGGACTTCATCGGGATCGGCGAGCTGATAGCGAGTGTGGGTTGCCCCACCCTCTTCGTGATGGAAGGCGGCTACATGGTCGATGAAATCGGCATCAATGCGGTGAACGTACTGCATGGTTTCGAGAGCAAACGCGCCTGATCCCCCCCGAATCTACAACGTGTAACTGGACAGATTGGAGAATAAAAAATGACGCTTTTCCTGGATGTCGATGATGCCGCACGCCTGTTCGCCAAGGTTGGCATCCGCCGGGCAATCCGTGAGATGGCCACCTACATCGAAGCAGACTATTTACGCTGGGCGCAGTTTGACAAGTCGCCGCGCACGGCCAATCACTGCGCAAATGGTGTGATCGAGCTGATGCCTACCGATGATGGCAAGCAGTATTCCTTCAAGTACGTGAATGGCCATCCGGACAATGGTCAGCAGAACCTGCTGACGGTGATGGCATTCGGTCTGCTGGCCGATGTCCACAGTGGCTATCCGACCCTGCTCAGCGAGCTGACACTGACCACCGCCGTTCGTACCGCTGCAACCTCGGCACTGGTCGCGCGTGCGCTTGCCCGGCCTGGGGCAACCTCGATGGCCCTCATTGGCAACGGCGCTCAAAGCGAGTTTCAGGCGCTGGCCTTCCATGAAATGCTGGGCATCAACGAAATTCGCATCTTCGATATCGATCGCGATGCCTCACTCAAGCTGCTGCGCAACCTGGCAGCTTTCCCGACGATCAACGTGATTCACGCCGACTCCGTACAGGAAGCGGTCAAGGGCGCGGACATTGTTACCACCGTTACCGCCGACAAGGCCTACGCAACGATCCTGACGCCCGAGATGATGGAGCCCGGTATGCATATCAATGCCGTCGGCGGCGACTGCCCGGGCAAGACTGAACTGCACGCCGACATCCTGCGCAACGCTCGGGTCATCGTGGAGTTTGAACCTCAAACGCGGATTGAAGGTGATATTCAGCAACTGGAGGCCGACTCACCCGTCATCGAGTTTTTCCGGATTGCGCAAGGCGACATCCAGGGACGCGAGAGCGATGAACAGGTGACGGTATTCGATTCCGTAGGCTTTGCCCTGGAGGATTTCTCGTCGCTTCGCTACCTGCAGGCGATGGCGCACGAACATCAAGTCGGCCGGCACATCCACCTGGTACCCATGCCTGAAAATATAAAAAACCTGTTCCAGATGCTTGATCAGCAAGCGACCAACGCCGCCCATCTGCGCACGGCCAGTTGACCTGCGAGTGACGCCCCAAGGCATCTGCAGCGGGCCGTCACTGCCCAAAAATAAAACAACACCGTCACCCGCCATTGCCTCCTGACAGTGGCGCTGGGTATCCATTTTTCTGCCAAAACTCAAAAACATAAGATCAAGAGGTTTTGAAATGAAATCGAATTCATCACAGCGGGCTGAGCAGCCTGCGCTGCAGCGCACGCTCAGCAATCGTCACATCCAGTTAATGGCCATGGGCGGCGCCATTGGCACGGGTTTGTTCATGGGCTCCGGAAAGATCATCGCCCTCTCCGGCACCTCGATCATCCTCATCTACATGATCATCGGCCTGTTCGTTTATTTCGTCATGCGCGCCATGGGCGAAATGCTGCTATCGAATTTGAATTTCAAGACCTTTGCGGATTTCGCCGGCGCTTACCTGGGGCCTCGCGCCGCATTTTTTCTCGGATGGTCGTATTGGCTGAGCTGGAGCGTTGCAGTGATCGGCGATGCCGTCGTCGTCGGAGGCTTTTTCCAGTACTGGTTCCCCGATCTGCCTGCCTGGATACCGGCTATCGGGATGCTGACGACCCTGTTTGCCTTGAACGTGCTGACGGTCAGGCTTTTCGGTGAGGTCGAATTCTGGTTCGCGATCATCAAGATCATCGCCGTGGTGACGCTGATTGGCGTCAGCCTCGTGATGATTGCCAGCTCGTTCGTATCCCCCAGTGGCGTTACCGCGTCCCTGGGCCATCTGGTGGATAAGCAGGCTGCATTCCCTAATGGCTTGCTGGGTTTTTTCGCCGGTTTTCAGATGGCGATATTCTCCTTTGCCGGTACCGAACTGATCGGCACCGCGGCGGCAGAAACCCGGTCGCCGGAGAAGACCCTACCCAAGGCGATCAACTCGATTCCGTTGCGAATCATCCTGTTCTACGTGTTGGCATTGGGCTGCATTATTGCCGTGACGTCCTGGCAGCAGGTTTCACCCGTGAAAAGTCCTTTTGTCGAACTGTTCCTTGTCGCAGGCTTTCCCGCAGCAGCCGGTATCGTGAACTTCGTAGTTCTGACATCCGCCGCTTCATCGGCCAACAGTGGCGTATTCTCATCCAGCCGTATGCTGTTCGGGCTGGCCAATCAAGACAATGCTCCGGGTATTTTTCGGCGGCTATCGGGCAATAGCGTGCCTCTGCTGAGCCTGGCCTTCACTACATCACTGATGCTGATGGGCGTACTGGTGCTGTTTATCGTTCCGCAAGTCATGACAGCATTCACCATCGTTTCCACTGTGTCGGCGGTTCTGGTGATATTCACCTGGTCGACCATCCTCGCCTCTTACATTGCCTATCGCAAAAAGCGTCCTGAGCTTCACGCAAAATCTGCTTACAAGATGCCGGGCGGCGTCCCAATGGCAGGGCTCTCACTGGCTTTTATGGGCTTCGTTCTCTGCCTGCTGGCATTGAGACCTGACACCCGTGTTGCCTTGATGGTCATGCCAGCATGGTTCATATGGCTGGCCATTGCTTATCAGCTGACCCGTAGCAGGAAGCCCGAAACAACAGCGCAATCGGCACGTCAATTCGGTTGAGTTGCGCTAAAGAGGCTTGGCGCAACTTAACTCTCTATTAAAAACCGTGGCTGGAGATGCAATTGCAGCGCAATTGTGCAGACGAAAAAAAGCCCGCTCAATGAGCGGGCTTCTTGTGGCGACCTGGCGTTCAGTGTTCCAGGTTGCCGAATATGGCGCAGCGGACGGGACTCGAACCCGCGACCCCCGGCGTGACAGGCCGGTATTCTAACCGACTGAACTACCGCTGCGCGTAACACATAAAGCGAATGGTGGGTGATGACGGGATCGAACCGCCGACCCTCTGCTTGTAAGGCAGATGCTCTCCCAGCTGAGCTAATCACCCTTCGTTTCGGTGTGGGCGCATCATACACCAAAAAATCGTAATGTCTTGATTTAAATGCACTTTATTTAAAAAAAGTTTACCGCACGACTTTTTGCCATATTTCGGGCAATAAAAAGCCCGCTCAATGAGCGGGCTTTCCGTGGTGACCTGGCGTTCAGCATTCCAGGTTACCGAATATGGCGCAGCGGACGGGACTCGAACCCGCGACCCCCGGCGTGACAGGCCGGTATTCTAACCGACTGAACTACCGCTGCGCGTAACACATGAAGCGAATGGTGGGTGATGACGGGATCGAACCGCCGACCCTCTGCTTGTAAGGCAGATGCTCTCCCAGCTGAGCTAATCACCCTTCGTTTCGGTGTGGCGCGCATTCTACGGAGCGCTCCGAAGTCTGGCAAGCACTTTCTTAAATCTTTTTTTTCAGCCCTTCCAATGGCTTACGCAGGGTTGGCCTGCGGCGTGATCAAGAGAATAATGCCCCCCTTTGTATAGAGGAGAGACTCACCCCATGTGGTTCAAGAACCTGCTTATCTATCGCCTGACCCAAGATCTGCCTGTTGATGCCGAGGCGTTGGAAGCGGCCATGGCCACCAAACTGGCGCGCCCGTGTGCAAGCCAGGAACTGACCACCTACGGTTTCGTTGCCCCTTTCGGTAAAGGTGAAGACGCGCCCCTGGTCCACGTCAGCGGGGATTTTTTACTGATCGCCGCGCGCAAGGAAGAACGCATCCTGCCGGGCAGCGTGGTACGGGACGCGGTTAAAGAGAAGGTTGAGGAGATCGAGGCCGAGCAGATGCGCAAGGTCTATAAAAAGGAGCGCGACCAGATCAAGGATGAAATCATCCAGGCCTTCCTGCCCCGCGCCTTTATTCGTCGCTCGTCGACCTTCGCCGCCATCGCGCCGAAACAGGGTCTGATCCTGGTCAACTCGGCCAGCCCGAAACGCGCGGAAGACCTGCTCTCCACCCTGCGCGAAGTGATCGGCACCCTGCCCGTACGCCCGCTGACCGTCAAAACCGCACCGACGGCGATCATGACCGACTGGGTCACCACCCAGAAACCGGCGGCCGACTTCTTCGTGCTCGACGAATGCGAACTGCGCGACACCCACGAAGACGGCGGGATCGTGCGCTGCAAGCGCCAGGACCTGACCGGCGAAGAAATCCAGCTGCACCTGACCACCGGCAAAGTCGTGACCCAATTGTCCCTGGCCTGGCAGGACAAGCTGTCCTTCATGCTTGACGACAAAATGACCGTCAAGCGCCTGAAGTTCGAAGACTTGCTGCAGGACCAGGCCGAACAGGACGGCGGCGACGAAGCTCTGGGCCAACTGGATGCCAGCTTTACCCTGATGATGCTGACCTTCGGCGAATTCCTGCCGGCGTTGATCGAAGCACTCGGCGGTGAAGAGACCCCACAAGGCATCTAAGCCATGTGAGGCTCTAAAATGTGGGAGGGGGCTTGTCCCCGATAGCGGTGTATCAGTCAAAAATCCATTAGCTGATACACCGCCATCGGGGACAAGCCCCCTCCCACATTTGATTGCGTTACCACGTCAAAAATCGAACAAGAAAGGACACTTTCCATGCGCGCACTCGCCGCCTTGAGCCGCTTCGTCGGCAATACCTTCGCCTACTGGGTGTTGATCTTTGCCGTCGTCGCATTTCTCCAACCCAGCTGGTTCCTCGGCCTGAAAAGCGCCATCGTCCCACTGCTGGGCCTGGTGATGTTCGGCATGGGCCTGACCTTGAAACTCGAAGACTTCGCCGAGGTCGCCCGCCATCCGTGGCGTGTCGCTCTGGGCGTGGTCGCGCATTTTGTGATCATGCCCGGCGTGGCGTGGTTGTTGTGCCAGGTCTTTCACCTGCCGCCGGAAATCGCCGTTGGCGTGATTCTGGTCGGCTGCTGCCCAAGCGGTACGTCATCCAACGTGATGACCTGGCTGGCCCGTGGCGACCTGGCACTGTCGGTGGCCATCGCCGCCGTCACCACCCTCCTCGCCCCGCTGCTCACCCCGGCGTTGATCTGGCTGCTGGCTTCGGCCTGGCTGCCGGTGTCGTTCATGGAGCTGTTCTGGTCGATCCTGCAGGTGGTGTTGCTGCCAATCGTGCTCGGCGTGCTCGCGCAACGCTTGCTGGGTGATCGGGTGCGTCATGCGGTCGACGTGCTGCCGCTGGTCTCGGTGGTCAGCATCGTGATCATCGTCGCCGCCGTGGTCGCCGCCAGCCAGGCGAAGATTGCCGAGTCAGGCCTGTTGATCATGGCCGTGGTGATGCTGCACAACAGCTTCGGCTACCTGCTCGGCTACTTCACCGGGCGCCTGTTCACGTTGCCATTGGCGCAACGCAAATCCTTGGCGCTGGAAGTGGGCATGCAGAACTCCGGGCTCGGCGCCGCGTTGGCCAGTGCGCACTTCTCGCCACTGGCGGCGGTGCCCAGTGCGCTGTTCAGCGTCTGGCACAATATTTCCGGGGCATTGCTGTCGACTTACTTTCGACGTATGAGCGAGAAGGAAGATCGCCGCGCACTGGAGAACACCCCGCACACTTGATCGAGCGGCCCATGTTCGGCACTCTTAGCCCCTCGCGGGGACGACCTCGCGACGCCAATGCGCGTTGAGTCCGGGGACGACCCCGCCTGAAGAAGCGAGGTCACCATGTCCTGGATCATTCTGTTTTTCGCCGGGTTGTTTGAAGTCGGCTGGGCCGTCGGCCTGAAGTACACCGACGGCTTCAGCAAGCCCCTGCCCACCGCACTGACCATTGCCGCTATGGTTATCAGCCTAGGCCTGCTGGGGCTGGCGGTGAAGGAACTGCCATTGGGCACCGCCTACGCCGTATGGACGGGAGTGGGCGCCGTGGGCACGGTGATCGCCGGGATTATTCTGTTTGGGGAGTCCATGGCGTTGTTCCGGTTGGCCAGTGTGGCGTTGATTATTTGCGGGTTGATTGGGCTCAAGATCAGCACATGACCGCGTAGCGCAGCACCCGCTGCAACTTGCCTCAGTAATTAATCAGCTCACGTGCGCTCCAGGGCACCCAGGGTTTGCAAGATATGCTGGGCAAGTTCGTTCGCGCACTCGATCTGAATATTGTGCCCTGCATCAAAGTTGATCACTTGGCAATCAGCCAGCGAACGCTGCAGGGCGGTCTTCTCGGCGGCCGAAGAAAAGTTGCTCTTCTGGCCGAAATACAGAGCGGCAGGCGCCGAGATGCCTTTGAGCAAATCAACGTAATGCTTGCGCAGCCCGTGAAAACGCAGCCCTACACGCGAGCGCAAACGTGCATCCCAACGCCATCGGTAACCGTGTTCATCATCGCCAGACAACACACGCTCACACAACTGACGGGCAAACGAGTCGGAAACGGTCATATAGCTCATTTTGATAAGTTGGACTGCCTCGGCGACGCTGCGTATCAACGGCTGGCTGGGTGTTGTACGTAGATGATGCAGCTCTTTGGCAATCTGAAGCTCCATGTCCAAGACATCGACGGTGGGCGGAATGAAGGTTTCCAGCAGAAACAGCGTTCTAACCCATTGCCGATTTTGATTGGCGAACAGGGCCGCGAGTACCGAACCCAAGGAGTGGCCAACCACATGCACCTGGGTGAGTGCGAGCGCGTCGCAAAGAAGGGTGATATCGCTGACGTAGTCCACCAGTTGGTAGCCCTTCCCGTCTTCTATATGCGAAGAAAGCCCATGCCCGCGCAGGTCTGGGGCAATCACGCGATAACCGGCAGCCACCAGATACAGCGCCATATCGTGCCAGCTATAAGCCTGGTCAAGTAGCCCGTGGATGAGTAAGACAGCCGGTTGCCGGTCCTCGCCCCACTGACAGACATTGATCCGATAACCATTGATCAGCAGCTCCCTATCCATGAAGCGCACTTGATGTCTGCTCGCACTGAGATGGGCGGCAGGCAGCTCGGGTAATGGCGCGGTGTACGCTGCTGCAGGGTGAGTCAGGGACTGCTGTATGAAAGCTTCCAGCCTGGCGACTGAATGATGCTCGAACAAATCCTGAGGTTTTAAATCCAGACCGAAAGTCGATTTGATCTTCAGCAGTAACTCAACCGCCATGAAAGAGGTCAGCCCGAGCATCCGGAAACTGGCTGTTTTGTCCAGGGTTTGCGCCTCGAGTCCCAGACTGAGGGCGATGATCGAAGTCATATCATGTGCTGCCCGCCCCTGGGGCTCACCGACCTTGGGCGCCGAGTCCGCAAGCCCTGCCGCGCCTGGTGCGATGGTCGGTGTAAAAAACGGCTGACTGAATACGATCCCCGTGTTGGGACCGTTTTGCGGGATCAGCATAACCGGCGCGTCACTGAAGACCGGTCGAAAGGAGGTACGCTCGAAAGCATATACCGGGATATCCATCACCGGTTCTGGGCGCGGTGCCGCAGAGGCACACAAGGCCGCCCACTCAATAGGTACGCCGCGCTCGTATAACCAACTCACTGCACGATAAAGCTGAGTTTGCGTTTCTTTGGCCAACGATGAACACATCGCAAACCTGGAAAATGGCTGGCATACGGCATTCAACGCGGCACCCGGCCCGACCTCCAGTCCTATATATGTTCCCTTACCCAGTAAGTTTTCAATGCTCTCGCGAAACCGTACTCGCTGGTGCATATGTTGACAAAAATAGTCGGCATTGAACGTGCCGCCATCTGCCGGTAGCCCTGTGAGATTGGCGATGATGGGGACTTGCGGCGCACCATAGGTGACCGACGCTGCCACCGCCTCAAAGGCAAGAGACGCCGGCAACATGGAGGGGGAATGAAAGGCTTTTTCCACTCGCAACTCAACCCATTGCATAGGAAGAGTATCGAGCAGGCATTGGAATCGTTTCACCGCCGGCAACGGCCCGCTGACGACTGTTTGATGCTGGCTGTTGTCTGCGGCAATCACCACTGCCTGCTCAGGTTCAAAACAGCAGCGCTCAAGCAGCGCTTCAACATCACGGGTGCTCGCCAAAACGCAGAGCATCGCCCCCGGCGCCGTCATTTGCTCCATCAATCGCGCTCGGGAAACGACCAGGCGCAACGCGTCAGCCAAGGAAAATACCTGGGCAATGCAGCACGCTGCGTATTCACCAAGACTATGCCCGATCAAGTACCTGGGCTTGACACCCAAGGAGATCCATAACTTGGCCAGGGCATACTCCAGACAAAAAATGGCAGGCTGGCAATTTATTGTTTTTCGCAACACCGCTGTGTCTGATTCCAATACCAGCGTCTTGATCGACAAACCGTGATTAGCCATCGTGATCGCTTCGCACTCATCAATGGCCTGGCGAAATACCTCGAAGGCGGCATATGGCATTGTCCCCATGCCTGGGTAATGGGAACCCTGGCCGGTGAAGAGAAATACACACTTGGGCCTCTTCCCAAACGCCTTCGGCCTATCAGCGCCATTGGAAAATGAGCGCAGTTTTTCGCACAAATCCGCCTTGTTCGAGAAAGCAATGGCCTTGCGTATGGATAAATCGGCCCTGTAACGATTGGCGGTGTAGGTGAGCGTCTGCGCACCTCTATGCGTCGGCTTTAAATAATCAGCATAAGCACGCGCAATGGCTTTGATGGAATACTCAGAGTGTGCGGTTATCTTCAGCACCCCGGCGCCCTCAACCCAGGACCTCTCACCTGCACAGGCGGCCGGGGGCTCTTCCAGCACCATATGCGTATTGGTACCGCCGAACCCGAAGGCACTCAGGCCCGCAATGCGCTTGTTGTCCGGTTGCCATGCGCTGAGTGCCGTCACTATCTTCAGCCGCGTGTGACCCAGAAACTCATCAATCAACGGATTCAATTGACCGATATGAATTTGCGGTGGGATCAATTGATGCTTGAACATCAGCAGAATCTTTAACAAGCCCGCCATGCCCGCGCCGGACTCGCAATGGCCGATATTGGCTTTGACCGCGCCCAGAAGACAGGGCGTAACGATTGAAGCCTGCCCTCCACCATATACCTTGGACAACGCTTTTATCTCGATCGGATCACCCAACGGCGTACCCGTGCCATGGGTTTCGATATAACTGACGTCCTGCGGCTGCACTGCGGCTTGACGTAGTGCGCGCGCGATTACCTGTTCTTGTGCTTTGGCGCTGGGAGCCGTCAGGCCATTTGTCATGCCGTCCTGATTGATCGCACTGCCACGTATGATCCCCAGGATTTCGTCACCTTCGGCCAACGCTCGCGCATAGGGTTTCAACATGACCAATCCTGCCCCCTCGCTACGCACGTAACCATCGGCGCTTGCCGAAAAGGTTTGGCACCGGCCGGTAGGCGACATGAATCCAGCCGCAGCGAAGGCCAGGTTGGTTTCCGGGGCCAGGATTACATTGATGCCGCCGGCGATGGCCAAATCGCATTCCCCTGCGTTCAAATGTGCACACGCCAGATGTATCGCGCTCAGGGAAGATGAACACGCGGTATCCACCACCATGCTGGGGCCCTGAAAATCAAACTGATAGGAGATGCGATTGGCCAGGGGGCTGAGCGTTGACCCAGTGCCTACATACCCTTCCATCAAATTAATATCGCGATTGAGGATTTTATTGAAGTCCCAACCACTGGCGCCGATGAACACACCGGTGTTACTACCGCGCAGCGAATACGCTGTGTAATGAGTACGCTCAATCAAGTGCCAACTCATCTCCAGCAACAGGCGCTGCTGGGGGTCTAGCTTTTCTGCCTCACGCGCGCTGATATTGAAAAAGGCAGCGTCGAACTGATCGATACCCTCCAGGAAGCCCCCCCACTGCGTCGCCGCTGATGAACGTCTGTCCCGATGATGCAGTGGCGGAATATAGGCATTGTTCCACCGATCGGCAGGCACTGCGGTGATACAGTCTTTGCCCTCGCACAAGTTCTGCCAATATTGCTCAGCATCATTGGCGCCGGGCAAGCGCAGCGACATACCGATGATCGCGATACGCTCCATTACCGGCCCCATTGCCGCGTGTCCATCTCCAGCTCCGTCTGGCGCGACGCGTTGATATGCTTGAGAAATTGTCCAACCCGCTGCTGACAGTCAGGGCTGCCAACGACTTCATGAAACAGACGATGTTCATCGGCAAACAACGAATGATCCAGGTCCGTTGACAAATTGACGGCCCTCTTGGCATTCGCAATAGCCGCCGCAGGCGCGCTGGCGATACGTATTGCCAGCTTTCGCACATAAGCATCCAACGCCACAGGCATTACAGCGCGATTCACATAGCCATAAGCTTCAAGTTGCTCGGCATTATAAAATTGACCGCTGAGCATCATTTCCAGCGCGCGGGACCGACCGACGAGGCGCGGCAATAATTGCGTTCCTCCTTTACAGGGCAACAACCCCAGCGAGACTTCCGGGTGCCGGATAAACGCTTTGCCAATCGCTGCAAAGCGCATATCAAGCGCCATCAGGAACTCACTGCCAGCGCCGCTGGCACGGCCAGCGAGCTGTCCGATGGTGACCTTCCCCCAGGCGTGAAAGCGTTCAATCAACTCATACATCGACAGCAGTGCCTGGTTGGCCACCTCATCGCGATAATTCTGGAACAACTGCAGATCCGCGCGGGCGATGAAAAAATCCGGGTCCGCACTGTTGAACACAATTACCTTAACGTTCGAACACTCTGCTTGCCGGGCGGTGTAGCGGAGCAACTCGTCCGTCAAGTGGGCATCGAGCAGGTTGACAGGAGGATTGTTTATCGTGACAAAGTCCACCCCTTGCTGGTGCACGACGCTCAATAATTTAAAGTCGCCAGTCATCACGCCCCCCTTACGGAAAAACTCATCGCGTGGACGTCCAGGGTTTATCCAGGCACTTCAATTTAATCCGATAAAGATCCAGGTTTCCGCTCTGAAAACCGAGAATGGAATATTTAAGGTAGCGTTCATAGGTTTCGACCTGATCCAAACCGACCAGCTCGATTGCTCTCTCGCGGTGGGTATCAAGACGCGAAATCCACTCACGCAAGGTATTTACATAATCAGATCGGTCGTTGCGTAATTCGACAATTTCAAAATGTCCTTGAACCGCTTGGACAATATCCAGCAAATGCGGAGGATCGGTTTCTTGAAAAATCTCCTTGGATAAGAACGCTGTCGCCCGGGTGCCCACCATCTCTTGACGGGGCTTTCGGGAGCCATACGCGAACGTCTGAACAGACATATACCCACCGGGCACCAGCAGTGCATCCTGACAATGTTTGAAAAACGCCCTGTATGACTCCAGCTTCTGGGCTTGGCTGTCATCCAGTTTCGCAAAGTGCTCGAAAGCACCTATCGAGATAATGCTGTCGTACGGTTCGAGCGGGTAATGGTCCTGCCAATTTTCAACGCGAACTTCACACCCACCAAGGCCCAACTCGGCTATGTAGTCGGCCTGAGCATTGCTGAGCGTCAGCCCGGTAATCCGTTCAGCGCCACAGGTCGCAACGACCCGCGATAACGCCGCCCCCCAACCACAACCTATGTCCAAAACCGAACGCGCCGTGTCCGCGCCCGAGGCACGGATATGATGATCAAGTTTATTGATCTGAGCGTGTTCCAATGAGTCTGACTCAGATAAAAACATCGCACCGGAATACACCATGGCGTCATCCAGCCAAAGCTTATAAAACTCATTGCTCAGATCATAATGCGCTTGTATGGCACGCTCGGATGACCCGAACTTCGCAGAATGGGGCATCTTATTCTCCATCGCTCGCCAGGTACGTACTCAGCGTTTCAATCGTTGGGTGATCGTATAGCAGCGTGGCGTCCAGCTTACGACCGACCAGCGTTTGCAATTTCGCGGTCAACTCGACCACAGACGCAGAATCAATACCGTAGCGATCGAAGGCCACATCGGTCGCCAGCTCCGTCGCCGGAACCTCAAGCAAATCCGCCAATGACTCAAGTAAAAACTCTTCAATAACTTCCCGTTCCAGCACGATTGCCATTTTTATAGCGCCTCATAGCCCAGTTGTCGTTTAGATGCCGTAAAAAATATGAACGTATTAAGGCCGTGTCTTTTTTGCGTCACGCTTTTCTTTGGAAGGCTGCCGCATATCGGAAACCTGACCGCACGCTTTAAGTACATTTAAAATACCCAACCCCAAGTCCAGCTCATACCATTCATAGGCCATGCGTGCTGAGTAAGGAAACGCATGATGGTTATTGTGATAACTTTGTCCGAGTGTGGGCACGGCCATCAGCAAGGGAATGGAGTTTGTACTGCGGTCGGCGGTGCGGTAGGGGCGTGAGCCCACGCTGTGAGACAGCGTGTTAATACTCCAATACGTCAGATGGTTCATCACAAAAATGCGCACAAACCCTCCCCACAGAATTCCCAGCACGACGCCTTGCCAACTCATGTAAATAAGTCCGGACAGCACTCCCGGAATGACAAAACCGGCCGCCAGCCAATAAATGTAATTGACGTGGACGTGCAGGATATCGGGGTCCTTGTACAGGTCCTTCACGTATCGATTCCATCCGGGAGCGCGAATGCTCAACGGCGTCCAGATCCATCCCACGTGTGAATGCCAAAAGCCTTTCATATGCTGCCAGAACCCTTCGTTATAGACAGTGGTCCCGCCTGGCCTTATATACATGGAATGTGGATCGTTAGGGCGATCGCTATGGATATGATGTTTGCGGTGTATCGCCGCCCACCATATGACCGGCCCTTGAAACCCCATGGACCCCATGCCCGCCAGACAAATCCTGAGCCACCGTTTGGCGCTATATGACTTATGAGCGAATAGGCGATGAAACCCGAGTTCAACGCCACACACGGCAATGGCATGCATCATCAGCAACATGCCTATTTCAACCATTCCAATCTGGTACCAGCCAATAACGTGCAAGTAAATGGCAAGCATGACTGCGATAACCGGAACAAAGGTAACGACACCGGCAAGCACCCGGTCGATCATTCTGCTCTGAGGCTGCTCAAAGCGACGTGCCAAGGGCCCGTCGTACTGCTGTTCAATTCCGGGCAAGTCAAGTTCATGCTCATCCGGAAGGCTGGGTACACGTTTCATCAAATACTCCAGACATCTGAAACGCCTCACCCACTGTTTCTTCAAGACAGGTGAGCGGCGTGATTTTTAGAATTCAATGGTCTAGGTCAGTCTTGCTTGGCGACGGAGTGAGATAGAGTTCCCTGCATTTAAACCGCTGCAACTTTCCGCTTGAAGTTCTGAACAGTCGATTGGGCTTGACGAACACTATGTCATCAGGGCTTATGCCGTGCTGCCGGGTGATTAATTCGCGTATATCCGCAGCCAAAATAGACAGTTGATCAGCGGAGCGCGGCCTCAACTCGATCAGCACGACCAGTCGCTCTTCGCCCGCCACTTCGATGCCTAGTGCAGCACAGCTGTCATGTCGAATGTCCGGATGGGACTCGACGGTATGCTCTATGTCCTGTGGGTACCGATTTTTCCCACGTACGATAATAAGGTCTTTGATCCGTCCGGTTATATACAGCTCACCGCGCTCTATAAAGCCTAGATCTCCTGTGCGTAAATAGTATTCGGGCAAACTTGCTATTTTCGATTGGAATGCTTGACACGCGTCGGTGGCGCCTGGCCAATAACCTTTAGCGTTGCTGTCACTGCTTAGCCAGACCTCACCCACTTGACGCTCTTCACAGAGCACGCTGGTTTCGGGGTTGACGATGTTCACCTTATGACCGCATCGTGGGTAACCGCAACTGCTGACTTCAATACCATGAGCACTACCAGGGTCAACTGGCACGACGCTATGCTCTCGTAGTTTCCGACCATCTATATACAAACTGTTGACGTCACTCAGCTTGGTGCTGCCGGTGACAAAAAGAGTGGCTTCGGCAAGACCGTAACACGAGTAAAAGGCCTTCTTGTTGAAGCCCCATCGAGAGAATTTCTCGCAGAAACCTTCAATGGTTGGTTTGCGAATGGTTTCTGCGCCCGTGAACGCCAGGCTCCAACTGCTCAGATCGATACCAGACCTGTCAGCTGTGTCGATACGCCGGGTGCACATCGCATACGCAAAATTAGGCCCGCCCGAGGTCGTGGCCCGGTAGTCCGAAATCAGCTGAAGCCAGCGCAACGGGTTTTGCACAAAGGCCAGAGGGCTGAACACTATGCTATGTGCGCCTAAGAAAAGAGGCTGCAGCACATTTCCAATCAAGCCCATATCGTGAAACATAGGCAACCAGCCAACCACCACTGCGCGCTCGTCATGTTCAAAGGCCTGCTGTATGGCACGTTGGTTAGTCAGAATATTTTCATGGGTGAGCATGACGCCCTTTGCGACGCCAGTGGACCCGGACGTATATTGAATAAGCGCTAACTCATTATATTTCACAGAGAAACCTGAGCGGTCCCACTCGACATTATCCAGGCCTGCCAAATCAATAACCTGGACATATGAAAGTCCATCTGATTGCAAAACGTGGTTGACCGCAGATACTAATCCGGCAGCGCTCAGAACGAAGGTTGATCGAGCATCCCTTGCAACGGCCGTCAGACGCCTTTTATCCGCTGTCGTCAGAGGCGCAGATAACGGAACCGGGACAGCGCCTGCATAGAGACACCCGAAGAATGCCTCAATAAAATCCAGCCCCGCGTGAAATACCAGCAATATATTGCGACCCTGCATGCCATGCTCAGTCAGATAACTGGCAATTCTCCTGGCTCGGGCATCCAATTGCGCAAACGTCAGGCTGTACGATTGTGAAAGGGAATAATCATGAAACGTGTAGGCTGGTTGCCCGGCATTTACAATCGCCCTTTCCTGCAGCATTCCCCCCAGCGAGTTGATGTGATGCATGTTCAGCCTTCCACACACGTCAACAAAGCGTAGGCAATCGAAAACCGACCCGACTCAGGCACCATGCACAACACTTTGTCACCAGCTTTGAACATGCCGTTGCCGAGTGCCTCCTCCAACATGAGATAAATACTGGCGGAGCCGACATTTCCCTTGCTTGCCAGATTGGTAAACCACTTTTGCGTGGGCACCGTAAAGCCAATATCCAAATAGGCTTTGACCAGCTCTTCAAAAAAGAAATACGAGCTGATATGCGGGAGAAAGTGATCGATCTCGTCGGGCTTGATCATGCCCCGCGCCATTAATTTTTCAGTCTCTACCAATACCGACCCGGACAAGCCCTTTGCCAGTAAGTCGGTATCCTGGCGAAGCAGCATCAATCCCGCTTCTTCGGCCTGGGAAATAGTCTTGTAGGATTGGTACGTATCGCCAGCCTGCAGGTTCTTCGTCTTCGTACTTCCCAAGTACATGCACGCAGGGTATTTATGCGCGTAGGAATTCAACGTTATCCATTCGATCTTCAACGAGATACTTCTTTCACGCGGCGTGCTTTGGACAACCGCTGCGCCAGCACCGTCTGATAACATCCACCGTAAAAAGTCAGCGTTGAAATATTGGTATGACGCTTCCTGACCGCGCGGAGCACTGATCTGACTTTCTTTTTCGAAACGGCTTCCTTGTAAAGCGACGGATGCCAGTTCAGAACCTACCGCCACCGCAATATCATGCTCGTTTGCCAAAATCGAATTATTCACACTTTTAAGAGCGGCCATGCTGGAGACGCATACGCCCCCTGCCGAAAGAATGTCCATGGGTCCGCCGCCCAGGCGGCCATGTACCATCGAGGCAAATCCCGGGACAATCAGATCGGGACAGGTCGTCGCAGTAGCAAGCATCTCGATCTGATCGACAGACAGCCCCCCTTTGCGCAAAGCATCCTGAACGGCATTTGCAGCAAGCTGCTCATTCAGGTGTGTTTGCTGACCTTGGCGATCAAACGCATAATAGCGCTGGACTATCCCATTGGCATTTAATATTAAGTCCTTATAACGACTGGGGTTGCCATTAACTAAGCCAAGGTGCTTTTCAATATCGTCGTTGTGAACGGGATCATTAGGCAGAAAGGCGCCAAGGGACGTAATATAGGCGGCGCGTTTTTCACAATTCAAAGCACTCTCCTCCACCCTGCACCGATAACACTTAGAAACTGCCCATCTCTTCGAATTGCAAGACATAGAGGCGGCTCGCCACTTGTGCTACACGTGCAATTTGAAACGCGACTGATGGCGTAATGTAAGGCGAGGCAATCATTTTGATGAAACCCTCGTAGTGGCCTGCATCGTTGCATGAGTGATAGATCAAATTACTCATTTGCTGATCCGTGAGCGCAAGCGCCTGTTTCAGATTTTGCGCCCATCGACCGGTCAGCTTTCTCCCCACACCTTCAATAATGAATGTCACACCGAATGCAGGAAGGGGATTTGGCGCACTGGTTTGCTGGAATACATAAGCGGACAATGCTTCATAACCGATATTGCGCGGGTACTGAGTGATGTTCTTTAGATCGCCGCCCACGGCGACGTAGTCTCGCTCAAGCAGATGGAAATCCTGGTGCTCGCGACTCACGTGTGCGATGAGTGCATTGCGAATGACTTCATGCCCCTCGTCCATATTTGACGCCGCACGGAGCATCCAGCGCGGACCGTCGTGATAGCACATATTGATGAGAAAATCTCTATACTCAATAAGAGTAATAGTGCGCTCATTGATGGACCGAACGATGGGGGTGGCATTCAGTTTCTTTTCGAATTCGTACCATGTCACGGCTAAAGACAACCCTAGCCATCTCGCCGCCAGATTATCCACTTTCGACAAATTGGCACCCACGGGTGACTGCTCGTACAACTCATCAATAGAGACGCTGTGCTTGATTTCTGGAAGTTGCATTTCACACCTTTGCCATTATTAACACACGCCTGCACAGCCGCTTCTAAACAGTCGAGCGCTGTTTGTTCCAACTGACGTGTTTTTGTAATGCTAGAGGTGCTTACAGAAGTTAAATGTAGGGAAAATCTCAAACAGTCCAAATTACCTTTTGAGTTGACGTTGCGTCTTACAGGCAAAAAAGATAAGCCGCATTCAGCCCTGGTCCATGTGGCTGTACCGGCATTGGCCGGCGCAGCCATCGCAGCATAGGTCAAGCTAGCGTACGGCTCCCCGTAGTTCATTGACCAATTCATACAGTTGTGAAGGCGTCGCAACGGGCACAGTGACCGGTTGACCGGCGACCAATGTCACGCGCGACCAAAACCGCCGAAACACGCCTTTTTGTGGATCACGACTGAAAAAGCTCCCCCACAACCCCTGCAACGCCAGCGGAATCACCGGTACCGGTGTCTCTTCCAGAATCCGCGTCACGCCACCGCGAAACTCATTCATCTGACCATCGCCGGTCAACTTGCCTTCCGGAAAGATGCACACCAGCTCGCCGTCCTTCAGGTATTCGGCAATCCGCGTGAAGGCCTTTTCGTAGATCTGGATGTCTTCGTGACGCCCGGCAATCGGAATCGCCCCGGCAGTGCGGAAGATAAAGTTGAGCACCGGCAAGCGGTAGATCTTGTAGTACATGACGAAACGAATCGGCCGACGCACTGCGCCACCAATCAGCAACGCATCGACAAACGATACATGATTGCAAACGAGCAAGGCCGCGCCTTCATCCGGAATCCGCTCCAGGTTGCGGTGCTCGACGCGGTACATGGAATGGCTGAGCAGCCAGATCATGAAGCGCATGGTGAACTCGGGCACGATCTTGAAGATGTAGGTATTGACCGCGATGTTGAGCAGCGACACCACCAGGAACAACTCGGGGATCGACAGCCTGGCCACGCTCAGCAGCAGGATCGACACGATGGCCGACACCACCATGAACAGTGCATTGAGAATGTTGTTGGCCGCGATCACGCGCGCGCGCTCGTTTTCGGCGGTGCGCGACTGAATCAGTGCGTAAAGCGGCACGATGTAGAAGCCGCCGAACACGCCCAGGCCGAGGATATCGAACAACACCCACCAGGCTTGCCCGTAGCCGAGCACTGCCAGCCAGTCGTTGGCCTGGACATTCTGGGGGAAGCCGCCGGAATGCCACCAGAGCAGCAGGCCGAACACCGTCAGGCCGAACGAGCCGAACGGCACCAGGCCGATTTCCACCTTACGGCCCGAGAGCTTTTCGCAGAGCATCGAGCCCAGGGCGATCCCCACCGAGAACACGGTGAGGATCAGGGTGACGACGGTTTCGTCGCCATACAACCATTCCTTGGCGTAGGCCGGAATCTGCGTCAGGTAGATCGCGCCGACGAACCAGAACCAGGAATTGCCGACAATGGACCGCGACACCGCCGGGGTCTGTCCCAGGCCCATGCGCAACGTGGCCCAGGACTGGGTGAAGATATTCCAGTCCAGGCGCAATTGCGGGGTGGAAGCCGCCGCCCGTGGAATGCTGCGGCTGGCCAGGTACCCCAGCACCGCCACGCCGACAATCGCCACGGCCACTACCGGCGCGTAATGGGTGGACGACATCATGATGCCCGCGCCGAGGGTGCCGGCAAGAATCGCCAGGAACGTGCCCATTTCCACCAGACCGTTGCCGCCGACCAGCTCATCGTCATGCAGAGCCTGGGGCATGATCGAATATTTCACCGGGCCGAACAGCGCCGAATGGGTGCCCATGGCGAACAGTGCCAACAGCATCAACGCCAGGTGGTTGAATAGAAAACCGGTGGCGCCCACGGCCATGATCACGATTTCACCGAGCTTGATCGCGCGGATCAACGCGTCCTTGTTGAATTTCTCGCCAAACTGCCCGGCCAGCGCCGAGAACAGGAAGAACGGCAGGATGAACAGCAAGGCGCACAGGTTGACCCAGATGGAACGGTCGCCCTCGATGGTGAGCTTGTAGAGAATCGCCAGAATCAGCGATTGCTTGAAGATGTTATCGTTGAAAGCGCCCAACAGCTGGGTGATGAAAAACGGCAGGAAACGCCGTGTGCGCAGCAAGGTGAATTGTGAGGGATGGCTCATCGTCCGTGTTCCTGCGTGGCCTGTTATTGATCAGGCCACGACTTTACCTAATCCTGCTTACTTATTCGCTAACCCCGCAATGCACGGCGAAACAAAAAGCTCGCCTTTGTAGGCGCCCTGCACCGTGCGCTTGGCCACGATCAGCCACATCAGCGCCAGAGCCACCACCAGCACACTGCCCAATACGCTGAAGAACCCCAGGTGCAGCAGGCCTGCTAGCTTGAGCGTGGCCAGCGCGTAAACCCCCAGCGGAAAGGTAAAGCCCCACCAGCCCAGGTTGAACGGAATACCGGCGCGCAGGTAACGCAGGGTGATCAACACCGCCATCAACATCCACCACAAGCCGAAGCCCCACAGGGTGATGCCTGCCACCAGACCAAGCCCGTTGGCCATTTCGCCGACACCCGGCAGGCCATTGGCGGCGAAGATCGCGGGCGCATCGCCGCCCAGCAGCAACATGCCCAGGGCACCGGTGCCGATGGGGCCCAGCGCCAGCCAGCTCGAAGCCGCCATATTGGCGTGGGGCAGTTTGTGCAGGGCCATGCGCAGCATCAGGATGGTCAGGATGCTGAAGGCGACCGGCAGGGAGAACGCCCAGAGTACGTAACTGGTCACCAGCATCACCAGTTGCCCATGGGCATCCGCCAGGTGCGGCGCCAGCAGGCCACCGCTGGCGGCGGCGACTTCCGCGGCCACCACCGGGAGCAGCCACACCGCAGTCATCTGGTCGATGCTGTGTTCCTGGCGGGTGAACATCATGAACGGAATCAACACACCACAGGCCAACGCCATGACCACGTCCAGCCACCACAGGGCTTCGGCCAGGGGAATCACATCGCTGCCCCAACGCGGCAGTCCGAACAGCAGCAAACCATTGAGAAGAGTGGCCAAGCCCATGGGGATGGTGCCGAAAAACATCGAGACCGTCGAATGCCCGAAAATCCGGCGCGCCTCGTGGAAAAACATCACCCAACGCGCGGCATACAGGACGCTGAACAAGACGAACAAGCCGATGGTGAACATCCACAGGCCTTCGGCAACCGCATGCAAGCCGGGCAGATTGACCGGCAGTTGCGCCAGGGCCAGCGCCAGCACGCCGGTGCCCATGGTCGCGGCAAACCAGTTCGGGGTGAACTGGCGAATCACTTCCCGGGGACGGGTCAGGTGGCTGAAGGGTTTATAGCTGGTGGTAGTCGAGCAGGTCATGATGGCAATCCTCTTCCTCGCATGAGGTTGCGGCCATCATAGAAGCGTATCGAATATCTATATAACGGGTAATATCTCTAACAGTTATCTGTTTTACAGATGTTCAGCACTGGCGTGCGCTGCCATGACAGTCCGGCCAAGGCACCCACGGCGAGCAGAATAATCAGCGCGCCGTACGCATCCGTGGTCGCAATCAGACCGAATTCGCGACTCAGGTTACCGGCCAACAGTGCCGGCAGGCAGAACGCCAGGTAACTCAGTACATAGAACGCCGACATCAACCCTGCTCGCTCGTGAGGCAGCGCCAACCCTACGATGCTGCGCACACTGCCCATGAACCCGCCGCCGAAACCCAGGCCGGCAACCACACTGGCAGCAAAGAACAGCCACAGGCTGGCACTTTGCACAGCCACCAGCAACAGTGCCACGCCGGTCGCCAGCAGTACCGCCGACAGCCGCATGACCTTGTCCGCAGGGTGCTCGCGCAGGCTGTAGATCATCACCGCACCACTGAGGGTGATCACCGCCACCAGGCCACCGCCAATCAGGTGCGACGTCGACCCCGTCGCGGCCCGCACCAACGAGGGCGCCAGGGATGAAAAGAACCCTCCCAGCGCCCATACCGCCACATTCAGCGGCATTGCCAAGGCCAGGGCACGGCGTGCCTGCTTCGGTACATGCAGAGTCGGCGCCAGGGACTTCAAGGCCCCCGGAATGCGGCTGACGGTTTCCGGCAAGCGCCAGACATACAACGCCTGAAGCACCATCAATCCGAGCAGGGCGAAGTAGATCAGTTGGGTCGGCCACGGTGCGTATTCCACCAGCAAACCGCTGCCCAGGCCGCCACTGGCCATCCCCAGCATCGGCGCGAGGCTGTTGAGCATCGGCCCGCGCAGACGGTCGGTGTCAAGCAACGTCGCACCCAAGACTGCCGTCGCCGTCCCGGTGGCGAAGCCCTGCAGCGCGCGCGCGGCGATCAGGTACGCGGTGCTATCGGCGTTGATAAATAACAGCATCGCCACGATATTCAGGATCAACGCGACGAAAATCACCGGCTTGCGCCCGACGTAATCCGACAGCGAGCCCACCGTCAGCAGCGCCGCCAGCAGGCTCACGGCATACACGGCAAAGATCAGCGTCAGCATCGCCGCGGAGAAATGCAGGTTGTCCTGATACACCTGATACAAGGGCGTCGGCGCGCTGGATGCGGCGAGAAAGGTCAGTACGGTGATGACCAGGAATGTCAGGCTGGAACGTTGAGACAGGTTGTTGGGCATAGGCTTGCTGGACATAGGCACGCTCCGCTAAAGCTAATATTTTGCTTTTGTGAAGTGTGCTACCCGTCGACGCTTAAAGCAAATTCTTTGTGTTAAGGTTTTATCCATGGCGATCAAAGAAGGCCTTCGCCCGGGGGGCCGTAGTGCCCGGGTACAAGAATCGGTGCATTCGGCCGTCCGCGAACTGCTGCAGGCCCATGAACGCGCCACCATCACCGTACCGATGATTGCGACACGCGCGGGCGTCACCCCCTCGACCATATACCGGCGCTGGGGCGACCTTTCCGCAGTGCTGGCCGATGTAGCCCTGGCACGCATGCGCCCGGACACCGAGCCGGCCACTACCGGCAGCCTGCGCGGCGACCTGCTGGCCTGGGCTGAGCAATACCTGGACGAAATGAGTTCGGAGCCCGGGCGCAACATGATGCGCGACGTGCAATGCAGCCTGACGCCGGGGTATTGCGTGAGTATCTTGAGCGGGCAGCTACAGGTCATTGTCGATCGTTACCCGGAGCAGGCAGCCCCCAGCGTGGATCGCCTGATCAACCTGCTCGCGGCACCCACGGTATTCCGAATTCTGTTCTCGACAGAGCCCCTGAGCGTCGAAGAGCTGCATGCCCTGATCGACCTGGCACTGACAAACTAAAGCCTTGCACAAAACAAATGTGGGAGGGGCTTGCCCCCGATGACGGTGTGTCAGCTGCAGATGAGCTGGCTGACACACCACTATCGGGGGCAAGCCCCCTCCCACATTTTTAACCGCGTTTAATCAGTATTACGTACGCATCCCACGCCCGCTGACCAGCAACCGCGCGCATCCGACGTACAAGACGATGGTGGCAACGATCATGAAGGTGATCGCCACGCTGATCTTGATATCCGACACCCCCAGGATGCCGTAGCGGAAGGCGTTGACCATGTGCAGCACCGGGTTGGCCAGGGACACGGTCTGCCAGAACGGCGGCAGCAACGTGATGGAGTAGAACACCCCGCCCAGGTAGGTCAGCGGCGTGAGTACGAACGTCGGGATGATCGAAATATCATCGAAGTTGCGCGCAAACACGGCATTGATGAAGCCTAGCAGCGAAAAGATCGTCGCCGTCAGCACTACCACCAGAATGGTGACGCCCAGGTGATGCACTTGCAGGTGGGTGAAGAACAACGACAGCAAGGTCACGATCACGCCCACCATCAAGCCGCGCAGCACGCCGCCCAAGGTATAGCCGATCAGGATCGTGTGCGGCGACACCGGTGAAACCATCAGCTCTTCAATGGAGCGCTGGAACTTGCTGCCAAAGAAGCTCGACACCACGTTGCCGTAGGAGTTGGTGATCACCGACATCATGATCAGGCCCGGCACGATGTACTCCATGTAGGTGAAACCACCCATGTCACCGATTTGCCGACCGATCAGGTTACCGAAGATCACGAAGTACAGCACCATGGTGATCGCCGGGGGCAGCAAGGTCTGCGGCCAGATTCGGGTAAAGCGCTTCACCTCGCGGTAGACGATGGTCTGCAGCGCGACGAGGTTGGGTTGCAGTTCAGAACTCATACCGCCACCTTCGCCAGATTTTTCTCCACCAGGGACACGAACAACTCCTCAAGGCGATTGGTTTTGTTACGCAGGCTCGATACCTCGATGTTCTGGGTCGCCAGTTGGCTGAACAGCGCGGTGATACCCATGGCTTTGTCCACCTGGACTTCCAGCGTGTGGCTGTCCACCAGACGGCTCGGGTAGCCCAACAGTTGCGGCGGCGCCGACAGATTGTTCTTCAGGTCGAGCAGGAAAGTTTCCACATGCAACTGGCCCAGCAGGTTGCGCATGCTGGTGTTCTCGACAATGGTGCCGTGGTCGATGATGCCGATGTTGCGGCACAGCTGTTCGGCTTCCTCGAGGTAGTGCGTGGTGAGGATGATGGTGATGCCCTTCTCGTTCAGCTCAGTGAGAAAGGTCCACATCGACCGACGCAACTCGATGTCCACGCCTGCGGTGGGTTCGTCGAGGATCAGCAGACGCGGTTCATGCACCAGCGCGCGGGCGATCATCAGACGCCGCTTCATGCCACCGGACAACGAGCGCGAAGGCACGTCACGCTTGTCCCACAGGCCCAGTTGGGTCAGGTACTGTTCGGCGCGTTCCTTGGCGATTTTCATCGGGATGCCGTAGTAGCCGGCCTGCGTCACGACGATGTCGAAGGTCTTTTCAAACTGGTTGAAATTGAATTCCTGGGGCACCACGCCGATCGAGCGCTTGAGCGCCGCCGGGGATTTGTCCAGGTCGTGACCGAAGATATTCACCGTGCCGCTGGTCTTGTTGACCAGGGTCGAGAGGATACCGATGGTGGTGGATTTGCCGGCACCGTTGGGGCCGAGCAAGGCGAAGAAGTCACCTTCGGCAACGTCCAGATCGATACCACTCAGGGCCTGGAAACCGTTGCCGTAGGTTTTGGTTAGCTGCCGGATGGACAGAGCGGAACTCATATCGGATTACGCACCAAAGAAAAGAATAGAAACAATAGATGAGGGCGCACCGCAGGTAGTTCAACCTGCGATGGGGTGCGAGCATGGTGCGTGCCCGCGCCACACAAGTACAGTCACCTGTATTAATAGTGTGTATCAGGTCAACGCGGTCATCACTGCCCTGCGGTAGGCCGGACGTTGTTGCAGGCGCTGGTACCAGGCCTCCAGGTTGGGCATTGCCGGGCGTTCGATAGGCATCTCGAACCAGGCGTAGATAAAGCAGCCCAGGGGGATATCGCCCATGCCGAACGCCTTCCCGGAGAGGTACGGTTGCGCGGCCAGGGCCTGTTCGACGGTGCTGAGTGCATCGATGCAGGCTTGGCGCCCGGCATTGATACTGTCCCAGTTGCGCTTTTCGGGGGGTGTACGCAGGATGCCCCAGAACACCGCTTTGAACGGATCGGCGAGCGTCGACGTGGTCCAGTCCATCCACTTCTCGGCGCTGGCCCGGATTTGCAGGTCACTGGGGTAAAAATCCGACGCGTGTTTGGCGCACAGGTAGCGCACGATGGTGTTGGATTCCCACAGTACAAAGTCGCCATCTTCGATCATCGGCACCCGGCCATTGGGGTTCAAGGCCCGGTACTGCGGGGTGTCGACCACACCAAACGCCCCGCCCGCATCAATTGCCTCATAGTCCAGGCCGAGCTCCTCGGCGCACCACAGTGCTTTCCTGACGTTTGATGAATTTTTACGACCCCAGATTTTCAGCATGACCGCGCCTTATCGTTGTTGAACATGGGCTTGATGAACGCCGCAGCATACGCCGGTTCACACGTGGCTCAAATCACTGTGCATGACGCCTGGCATTGAGTCAGCGCAACGCACAGCCTTACACGCAGCGTGGTGAAGACTGACTGCCTGGTCATATAAATCCCCATGGGTTCCGCGACGTTTCTGGGCGAACTCCACCACCGCAGGGCGGTCACTATCGATGAAGCGGCTGGGACTCAGGTACATAGCGCACTGATGGCTATCCCCAGTACAACTTGTAACACCCTGATCACCCCGCTTGGCCGGACGCCGTCTAAGCTCCCTGGTGGTTTCGCCCTGGTTTCACGGAGGATTGAATATGCTGTTGTTGTGGATACTGGTTCTGGTGGTCGGCATTGCCTACCTGGCACACCGCCGCACCGCGCCCCTGCCCGCCTTGGGTGTGGTCGCCGTTTACCTGTTGGCGATGGGCGCCTGGAGCCATGCACCGGGTTGGCTGCTGCTGGTTTTCTGGGTGTTGATCGCCATCGTGGCCGTGCCCCTGTTGCTGCCCGACCTGCGCCGCCAATACTTCACCAAGCCGCTGTTCAGCTGGTTCCAGAAAGTCCTGCCGCCCATGTCCGAAACCGAGCGCGACGCCATCGACGCCGGCACCGTATGGTGGGACGGCGAACTGTTCAGCGGGCGCCCCGACTGGGACAAATTGCTGGCCTACCCCAAGGTGCAACTGACTGAAGAAGAACAGGCGTTCCTCGACGGCCCCACCGAAGAGCTCTGCGCCATGGTCAGCGACTGGGAAATCGGCCAGGCCATGGACCTGCCCCCCGCCGCCTGGGAGCACATCAAGACCCATGGTTTCTTCGCGCTGATCATCCCCAAGGAGTACGGCGGCAAGGGCTTCTCCGCCTATGCGCACTCCCAGGTCGCGATGAAACTGGCGACCCGCAGCGGCGACCTGGCCTCCACCGTGATGGTGCCCAACTCCCTGGGCCCTGCCGAGCTGCTGCTGCACTACGGCACCGACGAGCAACGCAACCATTACCTGCCGCGCCTGGCGCGTGGCGACGATATCCCGTGTTTCGCCCTGACCGGCCCGCTGGCCGGCTCCGATGCCGGCGCCATGCCCGACACCGGCGTCATCTGCAAAGGTGAATGGGAAGGTAAGGAAACCCTCGGCTTGCGCCTGAACTGGGAAAAGCGCTACATCACCCTCGGCCCGGTCGCGACCCTGCTCGGCCTGGCATTCAAGGCCCATGACCCGGACCACCTGCTGGGCGAGGAGGAAGACCTGGGCATCAGTCTCGCGCTGATCCCTACCGACACCCCCGGCGTCGAAATCGGCCGCCGCCACCTGCCCCTGGGCGCCGCGTTCATGAATGGCCCCAACTCGGGCAAGGACGTCTTCATTCCTCTGCAATTCCTCATCGGCGGCCAGGAGATGCTGGGCAAGGGCTGGATGATGTTGATGAACTGCCTGTCCGTGGGGCGTTCGATTTCCCTGCCTGCGGTGGGTACCGGCGCCGCCAAGTTCACCAGCCTGGTGACAGGCCAGTACGCGCAGGTCCGTGAACAGTTCAACGTGCCGCTGTCGGCCTTCGAAGGCATCCAGGAAGCCCTGGCGCGCATCGGCGGCAACGCCTGGCTGATGGACAGCGCGCGCATGCTCACCGCCAATGCCGTGGACCTGGGCGAGAAGCCTTCGGTGCTGTCGGCGATCCTCAAGTACCACCTCACCGAACGCGGCCGCGAGTGCATCAGCCACGCCATGGACGTGCACGGCGGCAAAGGCATCATCATGGGCCCGAACAACTACCTGGGCCGTAGCTGGCAAGGCGCGCCGATCTTCATCACCGTGGAAGGCGCGAATATCCTCTCGCGCAACTTGATGATCTTCGGCCAGGGTGCGATTCGCTGCCATCCGTTCGTGCTCAAGGAAATGGCCCTGGCCGGTCGTGAAGACCGTGATCAGGCATTGAAGGAGTTCGATGGCCTGCTGATGCAACACATCGGCTTCGCCGTGAGCAACGCCGCCAGTACGTTGGTGTTGAACCTGGGCATTGGTCACTTTGAAAAGGCCCCGGGCAACCGTCTGAGCCAGGGTTATTTCCGTGCACTGAACCGTCAGGCCGCCGCGTTCGCCCTGCTCGCGGACCTGAGCATGATGCTGCTGGGCGGCGAGCTGAAACGCCGTGAGCGGCTGTCGGCGCGCCTGGGTGATGTGCTGAGCCATATGTACCTGGCATCGGCGGCGCTCAAGCGTTACCACGACCTGGATTCGCCGGATCACCTGGAACCGCTGTTCGCCTGGGCCATGGAAGAAAGCCTTGGCGAGTCCGAGCGCGCGCTGGATGAACTGCTGAGCAACTTCCCGAACAAGATCCTGGGCTGCCTGTTGCGCGTGATCGTGTTCCCGTTCGGGCGTCGCCATACCGGGCCATCCGACGCTCTGGATGCTGAGGTTGCCGCGGTGCTCGGCCGCGCCAAGGGCGACCCGACCCTGGAAGAGCTGCTGGCTGGGTGCTATCGCCCACAATCGGCGCAAGACCCGGTGGGCGCATTGCAACATGCCTATGACCTGCTCGGCGCCAGCCACCCCCTGCAGAAAAAACTGCACACCGCGCTCAAGAGCGGGCAGGTCAAACCGACTGCCGGTGAGTCCGCCATTGATGCCGCGCTCCACGCCGGCGTGCTGCAACCGGCCGAAGCGCAAACCCTGCGCGATGCCGAAGCGGCGCGGCGCAAGGTGATTGACGTGGATGATTTCAGCAAGCAAGAGCTGGTGCAGGCTGAGGGTAAGGTCCGCTGATACCGGCGGTCATATAAAAACGGGCGCGAGAGGCATATACTCTCGCGCCCGTTTTTGCTTTAGAGGACTTATCTCGTGTCCAACGTCGTTGCCGATCATCTCGTCTTGCTCGACCACCTGCGTAGCATCCTGGTTGCCGTCGGCGAAGCCGAACAGGTACCCGAGGAAAGCCATACGCTGTTTCTGGAACGTTTCGACGAACTGCGCGCCCTGTTGCCGATCGATCCCATTGAAAGCCAATACCTGGGCCAGGACCTGATGAGCCAGGTCATCCTGCGCTACCCGCAGATTGCCCATCTGGTACCGCGCGACCTGCTGTGGTTCTTTGGCGGCGATTGCCTGCATTTCATGCCCGACGACGAACTGGACCTGTACCAGGCCCTCGAAGAACGTCGCTATGAAGCCGAGCTGAACGACGAACCGTTCGACTGGAACCAGGAAAAGCAGTTGCTGGCCATGCCGGATGACCAGAGCAAGCACTGATTATCAGTACACCGAAATGCAAATGTATGGCTTGTTTGGGAGGGGGCTTGCCCCCGATGAGGGAGTGCCAGTAGGCGCATTTTTGACTGAACCATCGCCATCGGGGGCAAGCCCCCTCCCACATGTTTAACCCCATTTCTACCGGCTGCGCAGTGTCGGCTCCTTCGCCATGCACTCCACCAGGTAATCAATAAACACGCGCAACTTGGGCGGCAAGTACCGCGTAGGCGAATGCAACAACCACGCCTCGCCGTGGTACGACGCAATAAAATCCCACGCCGGCAATACCTGCACCAACCGCCCGTCTTCCAAGGCGTGCCGAGCCGTGAAATACGGCAAGCTGCCAATCCCCACATGCTGCAACACCGCATCCAGCCGCACGCCCGTGTGGTTCGCCGCATACCGCCCGCGCACGCCGACCGTCACCGCCTTGGCGCCCTGACGAAACTTCCAGCGAGAGTCACCTGGGGTTTCACCCAGATAAATGCAACTGTGCTCCAACAGATCATGGGGATGGCTCGGCGCGCCATGCTCGGCCAGGTACTGCGGCGTCGCGCACAGCAAATGTTCGATCGGCAATAATTGCCGCCCGATCAAACCGGGCGGTGGGCTGTCGGTGATACGAATGCTCAGATCGACATTGTCGTCGATCAGATCCACAGGCCGATCCTCAAGGATCAGTTGCACATCCACCTTGGGATAACGCCGCAGAAACGCCGGCATATGCGGGTGCACCACAAACCGCCCCACCGCCTTGGGCACGCTGACCCGCACCAGGCCCTCGGCTTCATGGGTAAATTGCCCGCTGATCTCCATGACCGAACGCGCCGCGCTGACCATTTCCCGGCACCGCTTGAACACCTCTTCGCCACCCTCGCTAAGGCGCAGCTTGCGCGTGGTGCGTTGCAACAGGCGGGTCGCCAGTGCCTGTTCCAGGCGCGAAATACTGCGGCTCACCGCCGACGGTGAAACGCTCAGTTGCCGCGCCGCTTCGGAGAAACTGCCGGTTTCCACCACCCTGACGAAAATCGCCATTTCACCCAGCAGCGGCAAAGGAAGATTGATGCTCATGACGCACAGGTCCATTGATATTTGAATGGATTATCACCCATCAGCGCACTACTTATACTGCCCGCATCACCTGGATGCGGATGTAGACGATGACCGAGCGCCTGTTTTTCACCGATGATCACCTGACAGCCGAACTGGAAGTGCTCAGCTGCACGCCGCACGAAGCGCAATTTGCCGTGATCCTGCAGTCGACGATTTTCCATCCTCAAGGCGGTGGTCAACCATTCGACACCGGATGGCTGGGCGACAGCCAGGTACTGCGTGTCATGCAGGAAGCCGCGCATGTGGTGCATTACGTCAATCACCCCCTGGAACCCGGCCCCATCACTGCGCGGGTCGATGCACAACGCCGCGCGCTGCACACGCGCCTTCACTCAGCGGGCCATCTGATTGGCAATGCCGGCGAACGCCTGGGCTGGATGCCGATCAAGGCCCATCATTGGCCCGGTGAAGGCAAGATCACCTTTATCCGTGGCGAAGCCGCGCAAGACATGGATGCGCAGGTCCTTCAACAACTGGTCAACGGATGGATAGCCGCAGATTACCCACGCCACATGACGCTGGAAGAAGGCACCCGAGAAGTGGGCTTCGGTGAATTGCCGGCATACGCCTGTGGCGGCACTCATGTTCAAACACTGAGTGAACTGGGCCAGGTGACGATCCTGACCCTCTCGGAAAAGAAGGGCGCACTGTCGGTACGCTACGAAATCAACTGACACACCGAGGATCAAAATGTGGGAGGGGGCAAGCCCCCTCCCCCATTTGAATCCAGGCTACACAGCCAGCGCCCCCGCCCTGCCCGGCTCCACCACAAACGATTGCAACGTCGAGACCGTGGCCGCCGGGTCGCGTGGGTCGCTGATCACGCGAAAGTGCGTGAGCATCTTCTGCGCGTCCAGTTCCACCGACACATACCCACGCTGGCGACTGTCAAAAAATTTCACATGGGGATTGAGCGGCAGGATGTTCGTGAAGGCCTCATAGGGCGGGCCATCGGAGGTCACCGACGAGCCGACGAATTCGGTCGCCACGATTGATGAGTCTGGGTCATGGGCATCGGCGTGCAGGTCCGTGGTCCAGAACGAGTGGATATCCCCGCCCCAGAACACCGGGTTACTCACGCGATCGCGCTGGATAGACGCCAGCATTCGCTTGCGGTTGGCCATATAGCCATCCCAGCCATCGGTCCAGCGGCCGACCTTATGGAGCGTCAGGTCACGCTGCAGCAGCGGCGCTACCAGCAAGTCCTGGGCGATCACGTTCCACTGCGCCCGGGACTGGGCAAAACCCTGGTCCAGCCAGGCTTCCTGCTGCCACCCGAGCAAGGTGCGGGCGGGGTCACGCAAGTCGCTGCAGGGGGTGGTGACAATATGCCCTTGATGGCTGCCATTGGCCGCGATGCACGGTTGCTCGGAACGGTACTGGCGGCCGTCGAGCACATGGAAGCGCGCGAGCCGCCCATAGTCCAAGCGCCGGTAAATGCGCATGTCCGGCCCCTTCGGCACGCTGCTCGCACGCAACGGCATATGCTCGTAGAACGCCTGGTAAGCCGCCGCCCGTTGCTGGAGAAACTGCGCCACGGGGATTTTCGGGTCCTGGGACCAGCGGCTGGCATAGTCGTTCTGCACTTCGTGATCGTCCCAGGTCGCCACGCTGGGTGCGGCGGCGTGCAGGGACTGCAAATCGGGATCGGTCTTGTACAGCGCGTAGCGGTTGCGGTAGTCGCTCAAGCTCACCGCATTACCGCTGCCGTGGGCGCGAAAAACTTTGCCGGAGTCCGCTGCGTAGGAGCTGTCGTAGATATAGTCACCGAGAAAAAACACCAGGTCGGGCCGCTCGGCAGCGAGATGACGGTAGGCGCTGAAATACCCGCGCTCCCAATGCGAACAGGATACGAACCCGAGCCGGGCGGACGCCATCTCATGCCGCGCAGGCGTTGTGCGTGCCTGGCCAATCGGGCTCTGCGCGCCAAGGCCCTCGAACTGATACCAGTACGGCCGGCCCGCCGCCAGCCCCGCCACCTCGACATGGACCGAATGGGCAAAGCGCCCGGTCGCCATCACCTCGCCCTGTTGCACAATGCGTGTCATCGCCGCATCGCTGGCCACCCGCCAACGCACCGCCACCGTACGCTGCAATCCACCGCGTCCGTCCTCGGCATTGAACAACGGCGCCAGGCGCGTCCATATCACAAAGCCATCAGGCAATGGGTCACCGGACGCAACGCCCAGGGTGAACGGATAATCCACCCCGGCACTGCGCGCAAACGGGCTGAGGATGGAAAACACCGTAGCAACCGCCAGCCCGCCGAGTACCCGGCGCCGAGCGCGGTCTACATCGCCGTTCACAGGCAGCGCTCCCAGTCATCACGCACGGTGGCAAACCCGAGCAAGTCCTCATACACGCCGTTCTTTAGAAACGACTGGCGCATGCAGCCTTCATAGCGCAGACCGATCTTTTCCATAACGCGTGCCGATTCTTTGTTACGGCCAAAACACTGGCTACCCACCCGCTGCAATCCGAACCTGGTAAACCCGAAGTCCATCACCGCGCTCGCCGCTTCCGCCGCATAGCCCTGATTGCGCGCATGTGCCGCAACCCAGTACCCCAAGTGGCCATATCGATGCCGAGCATTCATACGCAGGCTGACCATGCCGATCAATTCGTCGGTGCCGCGCACATGCATCCCCAGGTTCAGCAGCCCAGCGGCACGATATTCGTCGGCGATCCCTGCAATGAAATCCTGTGCACTTTCCAAGGTGTAGGGCGACGGAATGTTCGCCGTGTTGTCGGCGATTCCTGGCCCGTTGGCGAGCGTGAAAAGCACCTGGGCCTGATGCATTTCCAGTGCGCGTAACAGCAGTCGCGGGGTCAATAATTGAGGCAATGCAGTGGGCATGGGCGCCGGCTCTCACAATAAATCTCTCAAGCATGTATGCCCTGAGTGTCAGTTTCATTACGTCCAAAACTGACTGGCAAGTTTTCTGAAAGACGCGTCCTAGAGGCTTCAAACCGTCAATTAAAGTTAACCATTCGGTCATTTTTGCTTGCTAGCGTGTTGCCCCTAATTCAATAAGGGGTAACGGAATGAGAACCTGGGATGAACCCAAGAAGCGCAAGGCGCACATCGAACTGATCCCGATGATCGACGTGATGATGTTCCTCCTGGTGTTTTTCGTACTGGTGAGCCTGAACGTGATTCCGGCCCTGGGCATGAAGACTCAGTTGCCCAGCGCCAGCAGTTCACAGCAGCTCAAACCGCAGAACAAATTCATCCTCACCCTGGGCCTGGAAGGCCAGTTGCAACTGGACGGCAAGGACCTCTCGGTCGACGCGCTGGTACCGGCGCTGAAGGCGGCAGAAAAGCCCGATACCAAGTCGACGATCATCGTCAACAGCGACAAAGGCGTGGAGGTTTCGCGCCTGGTGGAAGTGATGGACACCCTGCGCCTGGGTGGCTTCACCTCCGTGTCCATTGCCACGCGTAAGTCCTGATCATGTACCTGCTGTTTCGTGTACGTCAGTGGCTGGGCAGTGTCCCGGCCTTGGTCGCGCTGGTGCTGATTGCACTGGGTATCCAGTCCCAGACCTTGAAGGTCGAGCCGGTGTACGACGAGTCGGCGGTCGAGCTGGCGTTGGTCGAGCCGGAGCCGCAAGCAGTCCCGCAGCCCGTGGTGGAACAGGCGCCGCCACCGCCGGTGATCGAAGACGAGCAAGCCGAGCCCGCCCCACCGCCACCACCGCCGAAACCGGTGCCAAAACCCGAACCCAAGCCCAAGCCAAAACCTGTGCCCAAGCCTGCGCCCGTGGCCGCCAAGCCCACACCCACGCCGACGCCGACGCCGGCAGCCGCAAAACCTGCGCCCGCGCCGGTTGCGCAGGCGGCCCCGACACCCGCCCCGCCGGCGCCGCCGAAGGTCGACAGCCAGGCCCTGGAAGGCGGTTACCTCAAGGGCTTGCGCAACGAGCTGGACACCTACAAGCAGTACCCCACCGGACGCCAGGCCTCCCTCGAACGCCCGAGTGGCGAAGTGGTGGTGTGGCTGCTGGTGGACCGCCAGGGCCGGGTACTGGACTCCGGCCTGCAGACCCAGGCCTCGAGCATGTTGCTCAACCGGGCCGCCACCAACAGTTTGCGTCGCATCAAGCAAGTCAAACCGTTCCCCGAGCAGGCGTTCGGGGGCCGCAATGAGCAGCGCTTCACCGCCACCTTCAACTACAGCGTGCAATAAGCACCCGCCACCAGGACGACAGTGATGAAGTTCACCCGCATTCATCTGGCACTCGTTGCCGCGACCAGCATGACCCAGGCAATGGTCATGGCAGACACCAGCGACAGTGACGTCGGCACCATTGGGGTCCAAGGCAAGGCCAGCGCCGGGGGTGGTTACATGGTGCCCGAAGAAAGCATCAAGGGCCGTTCCACCGTGACCAAGGAGGCGCTGGACAAACAGACGGCGACGGGCAACGCCATCGACAAGCTCAAGTACACGCCGGGCTTGAACATTTCCAGTGAGGACAACACCGGCCTGTCGGGCTTTCGCTTCACCATGCGCGGCATGAACTCCGACCAGGTCGGCATGTCGGTGGACGGCATGCCGATCAACGATTCGGGCAATTATGCGCTGTACTCCAACCTGCTGGGCGACCCGGAAAACATCGACCAGATCTTCGTCACCCAGGGCGCCTCGGAGTCCGACGGCCCGCACATCGGTTCCAGCGGCGGCAACATCGGCATCGTCACCATTCGCCCGACCAAAGAGACCGGCGCCTTCGTCAAACAGATCGTCGGCAGCAACGCCACGCGCAAGACCTTCGCGCGACTCAATACCGGCGAAGTCAACGGCCTGAGCAACTGGCTGTCGGCATCCCATACCGAGGGCGATATGTGGCGTGGTTCGGGTGCGGTGCGCGCGGACAAGGTGGAATGGAACAGCTTCTTCGACGCCGGCAACGGCAACACCGCCAACCTGATCCTCAAGTACCACGAGCAGGACAACAACAGCTACAGCCAGTTGACCAAAGCGCAGTTCCAGCAAAACGGCCGCCATTACGACCCCTACCCGGCAACGCCGACGGTGGGCAGCAACGGCAAGTACAACAGCTACTACGCCCTGGCGCAGAACCCGTTCCAGACCTTCACCGCGGTGCTCAATACCCAGTTCAAACTGGCCGACAACCTGGCCTTGTCGGTGATCCCGTATTACTTCTGGGGCAATGGCAGCGGCGTCGGCTCATCGAGTTATGCGCTCAACCGTGGCTCCAACCAGGGCGGTGTATTCGACCTTGGCAATCTGCCAACCGCTGCTCAGTACAACGCCGACGGCACCCCGAACAGCGGCGTGTACTACCGTCCTTCGCGCACGCAAACCTGGCGCCCGGGGATCACCACCAAACTGACCTGGGACCTGGGCGACCACAGCCTGCAATTGGGTTACTGGTACGAGCGCGCACGCCAGAGCCAGACCCAGCCGTTCATCCCGCTCAAGAGCAATGGCAAGCCGGTCGACACCTGGCCGGATTCGAACAGCGCCATCGTCGACGCCAACGGCAACCAGGTCCAGGGGCGCGACCGCTTCACCGTGACCCCGGCGCAAAAAGTCTGGGCCCAGGACACGTGGTACATCAACTCGGACTGGACCTTCATCGCTGGCCTGGCCTACATGAACGTCGAGCGTGACGGCACCAACCACGGCAGTCTCAACGAACAACCGGAAAAACGTGACCAGACCTACAACAAACTGCTGCCCAACGCCGGCCTCAAATACCAGCTGGACGAGCGCGACCAGTTGTTCTACAGCCTGTCGCGCAACATGCGTGTGCCGCAGAACTACGCGCTCTATGACAAAGGCGCCGGCTCCATCGACCTCGAGCCGGAAACCAGCTGGAACCACGAACTGGGCTGGCGCTACAGCGGCGACGACATGACCCTGGCCGCAACCTTGTTCTACATGGACTTCAAGAATCGCCAGGTCTCGTCCAAGGACATCAATGGCGATTCCGCCGATATCAATGTCGGCGCCGTCACCAACAAAGGCCTGGAACTGGAGTGGAGCGGCCTGCTGCCCCACCATTTCAACTACTACACCTCCTACACCTACACCAAGGCCGAGCAGCAGGACGACATGACCGTCTACAACGCAGGCCAGGCCATCCTGCTGCCCACCAGCGGCAAGCAGTTCGCCAACGTGCCGAAGAACATGCTGGCGGCCAACATCGGTTACGACGACGGGCGCTTCTACGGCACCTTCGGCGGCAAGTACACCAGCAAGCTCTACGGCGACCTGACCAACGACGAAGGCATCTCCGCGCGCACGGTGTTCAACCTCGGCGCCGGTATCTATCTGCCGGTCGACAAAAAGGTCGTGAAAGACGCCACCCTGCGCCTGAACGTCGACAACCTGTTCGACAAGAAATACCTGGACGGCGTCTACACCACCAAGACCAACGCCGCCAGCTACAGCGGTTTTCGCGATGGCGACCCGGCGTACATCGTCGGCCTGGACCGCACCGTCACGGTTTCGCTGGAAGCGAATTTCTAAGACTGACCCAAGAGGAACGCAAGCATGGATATGAACCTGCTCCACGACATCACCTTCTATGTGATGTATGCCGCGATGGCCATCGCTATTTTCATCGCCATCGAGCGCGGTATCTACTTCGCTTACGTGCGCAGTCAGGCCCGCACCCTGATCGAGGCCCTGGATACTCACGTGCACAGCGAACGCGACCTGCCGGAACACCTGACCCGTCGCGACAGCCTGCCGCTGAACATGATCCTGCCGGTATTGGCCCAGAAGGCATCCCACGGGTCGCGCAAGGACCTCGACGACGAAATCGACACCCAGTACCTCAAGACCCGCGCGCCGCTGGCCCGCAGCCTGTGGATCATCGAGACCATCACCACGGCGGCCCCGCTGCTCGGCCTGTTGGGGACCATCCTGGGCATCATCGACACCTTCAAGGCCCTGGCAACGGCAGGCGTATCGGACCCAGGGCAGATTTCCGGTGGCATCGGCACGGCCTTGTTCGCCACCGGGCTGGGGATCGCCATCGCGCTGTTCTGTGTGGTGTTCCATAACTTCTTCCAGGACAGCCTGGAGCGCATCAACGACCAGCTCAAGATCCTGCTGATCCGCGCCTCCAGCGGGGCCCGCGCTCACGATGAAGTGCCGCTGCGCGTGCCCACGCCACTGCACAGCCGCACGGCCTGACCTGCACGGCGGGCGCGTCATGGCCCGCCTGTTCTTTTTGCGCGATGAGACGCTTATGTCCCTTTCGATGAAGTTGCGTGTCGCAGGCCTCGCCTGCTGGCTCCTCAGTCCGCTGGCCATGGCGGACTTTTCAATTGCAGGGTTTGAACTGGTACACACCGTGCCCGTGGACACCCCATTGGGCACTGCCGATCTGCGCCAGCCGGGACCGGTGTGGATAGAGCTGTTCGACGGCGCAAAAAACCGCATCGATATCGGCCAGTTCTACGCGGCCGATCATCCCGGCTCGGTGATGGACACGGTCATCGAACACCTGGAAGCCGCCGGTAAACGCGGGGTAAAGATCCGCTTCCTGCTCGAAGAAAAAGGTATCAAGTTATCGGATGCGGCCACCCTGGAGCGCTTGCGCGCCATTCCCAACCTGACCTTGCGCGTGCTGCCCTTCGGGCAGTTGAGCGGCGGGATCATCCACGCCAAATACATGGTGGTGGACACCAGCCAGGCGTTTATCGGCAGCCAGAATTTCGACTGGCGCTCCCTGGAACATATCCACGAAACCGGGCTGCGTATCAGCGATGCACGCGTGGTCGGGCAGGTCCAGGCGATCTTCGACCAGGACTGGCAGGCCCAACAGGCCCTCAGCGAAAAACAACCGGTGCCACTGCCGACCGCCGATCAGGAGCCTGCGCGTACCGGCAACTATCTGGTGGCCAGCCCGCAACGCTACAACCCGCCGGGCGTGGGGGATTCACAGCGGGAACTGCCGCGCCTGCTGGGCGAAGCGAAGCACGAGGTGCGCGTGCAATTGCTTGACTATGCGCCGCTGTCCTACGGCCCTGATCGGACCCGCCCGTACTACGCGGTAATCGACAATGCGGTGCGCGCCGCCGCTGCGCGTGGTGTGTCGATCAAGCTGATGGTGTCCAATTGGAACACCGATCCGCTGGAACTGCCCTACCTCAAGAGCCTGGCGGTGCTGCCCAACGTACAGATCAAGATCGTCACGCTGCCCCAAGCCAAGCAAGGATTCATTCCCTATGCACGGGTGATCCACAGCAAGACGATGGAGATCGACGGGCAAGTGGCGTGGGTCGGCACCAGCAACTGGTTGGGCGGCTACCTGGATAATTCGCGCAATCTGGAGGTGGTGATGCGCAGTGAGGCGATGGCCAGGCGCGTAGGGCAATTGCATGAGCAATTGTGGGACGGGCCCTACGCTCAGGCCTTGGACATCAATGCCCATTACCCCGCTCCGCATCCTGGCGTGCAGTGACCGAGGTGGGCAACATCAGCATGTCCTCGAAGAACCCACCGACCGGCTCAGTGGGATGGCACAGCTGGATCTCCAGCACCCAGGCCATTTCACTCGGTGGGATTTCCAGCTCGGCCAACTGTTTGCTCTCGAACAACGCATGGGGAAAATCCGCCAGGCGATGCCCCGCCAGATTGCGTGCCAGCCGCCAGCCCTTGGCCACGGCGCTCTGTTCGGCGAAGTCGTAGAGTTCGCGTCCGGTCAGACCGCGCAGCCAGGCCTGGCGGGTTTCATCGAACACCTGGTGCAGTGCGGTGGTACAGGCCAGGTGCAGGGGCGAGTCGCCGAAGACAAACGTGTCGCCGTAGTCGCCTTCGTAGCCGTCCCACACCGGGCCAAGGTCCACCACCACGATATCGCTGGGGCGCAGCCTGCGTTGGCGGTCGATACCTTCGCGGGGTGGGCGTACCGTGTCGGCGCCGAAACGGATATAGGTGGGATGCCAGGTGTGCGAAGCGCCCATGGTCTGCAGTTGCCCGGCGGCCATTTCCAACGCCTGACCGGTGGTCATGCCGACTTTCAAGCGGCTGGCGATGGCTGCCAGGGCGCGTATGGATTTCTCTCGCGCCGCCAGCATGCCGTCCAGGGAATAACGCGGGCCGACTTTTTCCCAGATCGGGTCGAACGCCGGCAGTACCGTCTCAGCGCTTGACCGACCACTGGCGACAAACGCCTCCGCGACGAACCGATGCCCCGGCAAACCCGCCTCCAGGCACTGGGTTCGCACCTGGCTGAGCATGGCGCCGTTCCCGCAGGCATAGACCTGGGCCACCTCCCAGGGATGACCATGACTCAATGCAACTTCCTGCACCCTGCCCTCGGATGAGCGCACGGGATGCCAGCGAAACCGTGGGTGTTCGAGCGCTGCTTGATCCAGGAAGGCGCTGTCGTAGAAGTCCGCCGAGTGCGCGCCGCCCCAATACAACGTCACCTCGCGATTACGTTTGAGCGCGGTCAGCAGGATCGGCTTGATGCCGGCATAGCCGGTGCCCGTGGCGAACAGGACCACGGCGGCGGCGTCATCGTCCTGCCAGGTACAGGCACCAAACGGACCTTCCAGTTGCAGGCGGTCTCCCGGGGCCAGGCCATCCAGAATGCCTTCGGAAAAGTACCCGCCGCTTACCCGACGAATCTGGAAAACCAGGCGTCCACCGTCCTCGGCAGGCAGGTTGGCAATCGAGAAACTGCGCATATCCCCGTGTTCCAGGCGGAACTTGAGGTACTGCCCTGCCCGCACCGCTACAGGTGCGTCCGGCAACAACACCAACTCGATAACATCGGGGCCGATTGCCTGCTTGCTGAGTACGCGCGCGTCAAACACCAGCGCGGGGGTGTCCAGCGACCAACCGGGGATTTCCAGACGCATATCGGTGCAGGCATGACTCTGGCACAGCAACATTTCGTTGGCGGCCAGGGGGTAACAAGGTGCAGGCGCGTCCGGGGCCAGGCGTCTGGCTCGATATTCGCCTTCGGCGACCACCACCTTGCACGAGCCGCATGCACCACGGCGGCAGGAGAACGGCACGGCCAGGTCGCTGGCGAGCATGGCGTCAAGCAACAGCTCGTCGCCGGCCTCAAAGGTTTTGCCCGAAGGGGACAGTTCGATGACATACCGCATAGGCTGAGGACCCGAGAGTGAGTGAAGCCTGATTGTTACGCTAGACTAGGCCCATTAGAACCTCCAGTTTCGGATACTTCAGATGGTCCAGATGCGTAAATGGCGTCCTCTACTCAAGCTCGACGCAGACCCGCCACACGCTTCCTACCGCAAGATAGCCGAGGGCCTGGTGACCGCGATCGTCGAAGGGCGCCTGCCGCCCGGCACGTTGCTGCCAGGGACGCGGCAAATGGCGCAGTTGCTCGACGTCAACCGCAAGACGGTCATCCTCGCCTACGAAGAAGCCTTGACCAAAGGCTGGCTGATCAGCGAGCCGCGTCGCGGCACTTTCGTCAATGCCCAACTGACGCCCAAGCAACTGCCCGGCCATGCCCTGCAGTCCTTCGCGCCGCCCATTCTGGCGCAGCCGGTTGTGCCGTATTTCACCCATAACGCCCAGGTCACTGCGCTGCAGCATCGGCATGACGCGCTGTTTTTCGACAACGGCACCAGCGATCACCGCCTGCTGCCGCAAGCGGTGCTGCATCGTTACTACCGCAACGCCCTGCGCAACAGCTTTGCCTCCAACACCGTACGCTACGGCAGCGAAGGCACCGGCTATCACTTGCGCTGCGCCCTCGCCGAGATGCTGCGCAGCAATCGCGGGCTGGCCGTCAACGCCGACAATATCTGCCTGACCCAGGGCACCCAGATGTCGCTGTACCTGAGTGCCAGCCTGCTGATCAAACCGGGCGATGTGGTACTGGTGGAGCGCTTGAGTTACCCACCGGCGTGGGAAATTTTTCGTCAGTTGGGCGCGCAACTGGTCACGGTGGACATCGACGAAGAAGGTTGCCGTACGGACCAGATCGACCGCTTATGCCAGCAGCATAAAGTGCGCATGATCTACCTCACGCCGCATCATCAGTTCCCGACCACCGTCAGCCTGCACGCCGCGCGGCGACAACAACTGCTGACCCTCGCAGCGCTGTACGACTTCTGCATCATCGAGGAAGACTACGACCACGAATTCCACTTTAACGGTCGCCCCTACCTGCCGCTTGCCAGTGACCGTTCCCAGCGCCATGTGATCTATATCGGCTCGCTCTCCAAAGCGTTGGGCTCGACGTTTCGTTGCAGCTATTTAGTGGCCCCCACTGAGGTGGTCGAAGCCCTGCACCGCAATGCGGCGCTGATGCTGGGGGATGCCGACGCCGTCGCTCAGAAAATGCTGGCGGACCTGATCAATGAGGGTGAACTGAAAAAGCACCTGCGCCGCGTGTCGAAAGAATATCGAGGGCGTCGAGAGACGTTGCAAACCTGCCTGCACGAGTCGCTGGGCGAGCGTATCCAGGTGCGCGAGCCCGAGGGCGGCCTGGCGCTGTGGGTGCGTTTCGAGGATGAAATCGACGTTGAGCGGATGGTAAAAACTGCCCTTGACCACGGACTGGTGGTGCGCAGCGGCCGGCAATTCTCGCCGACGGGCCAGCCGGAGAATGCGCTACGGTTGGGCTTTGCGTCGCTCAATCAGGAAGAAATCCGTCAGGCTACGTTGCGGCTGGCTCAAGCGGTGAATGCTCTTTAGCACGATCAGCGCTGTTATATAAATCACAGACAAAAAAAAGCCACTCGATTGAGTGGCTTTTTCTTTGAATTGGAGCGGGAAACGAGACTCGAACTCGCGACCCCGACCTTGGCAAGGTCGTGCTCTACCAACTGAGCTATTCCCGCAAATGGCGTCCCCTAGGGGACTCGAACCCCTGTTACCGCCGTGAAAGGGCGGTGTCCTAGGCCACTAGACGAAGGGGACACGCTACTGAAACACATGGTGTGTATTTCAGTGCCCAGAGGCCTCATCCGAAGATGGGGTCCTGGTTTCACTCAATGCCGCCCGAAGGCTACACTGCTTGTAAATTGGAGCGGGAAACGAGACTCGAACTCGCGACCCCGACCTTGGCAAGGTCGTGCTCTACCAACTGAGCTATTCCCGCATATGGCGTCCCCTAGGGGACTCGAACCCCTGTTACCGCCGTGAAAGGGCGGTGTCCTAGGCCACTAGACGAAGGGGACACACGTACAACATTCACTCCCTACCGCGTTTCGCTGCGTGCTTTACGCTGTAAGTGGCGCGCATTCTATGGATGGATTCAAAGGTCGTCAACCCCCAAGGATAAATTTATTTAAATCAATGACTTCGCCCTGGTTTACCAGCCTGCTCGGGCATTCTGGCTGCCCGAACCCTGGCGCCTATATTCTGGCGCCCGACAAGGCGCTATAGTTGCCACAGGCAGCTGATGGCAATATGCAGTCACGCCGGAGACACTTACCTATATAGAAGAAACTACCTGGGCAACTGGTCGAACAGTCCTATCCGCCGGATAGCTCAGTCACTACACTCCACAGCAAACCCCTTGAAGAGGTCACACCGGTGACACCACTCATGATCACCCTGCTGGTTATAGCCGGGATCGCAATACTGATCGCCATTGGCTACATGAACCATGTGGTGGAAAACAATAAGCTGGAAAAGCAGCGTACCGAGATCGAGCTCAATGATCGGCTGCGTCGCTGTGGTGAAATCACCGAGACTTTTCCCGGCCAATTGATGACCCCGGCGCTCAAGCTGTTGCTGACCCGCCTGGAACTCAACGTCAACCAACGCCTGCTGAACCTCAACAAATCCAGCGCCGCGCTCAAGGCACGGATCGCCGAGCTCAACGCACTGATCGCTCAGGGCGAATCGATTCCGGTGGCCAACCCGCCCGCGCCTATCCAGACCGAAGCCAAGGCCAAGGATGTGCGCTTTTTGCTCGAAGCGCTGCATGGCCAAGTCACCCGCGCGGCCCAGGACGGCTTCCTGCCGGCCAACGAAGCGAAGCACTGGATCAAGGAAATCCGCCATATCCTGGTGCTGCTGCACATCGAGTTTTTCAACAACCTCGGCCAGCATGCCCTGCAGCAAGGTCAACCGGGCCAGGCGCGCCTGGCGTTCGAGCGCGGCGTGCAGTACCTGCGCAAACAGCCGGAACCGGTGCTGTACAGCGCACAGCTGAAAACGCTGGAGTCGCAATTGGCGCGCGCCAACTCCACGGTGTTGACCAACAGCCAGCCAGCCGAAGACGAAGTCAACGAACTGACCGAAGGCCTGAAAGTCGTCGACGCCGATGCCGAGTGGAAAAAGAAAGCCATCTACGATTGATAGCCTTCTGGCTATGTGGCGACGTTCCGTCGCCACGTGCCATCAAAATGCACCTATCCCCCCGCCCCCGACTAGCGTAAAAAAGTGCCCCTCACTCCGTGAAGTTAGAGGCCCGCTATGCCTGTCGCCGTGATTGATGGACAACCGCTGCACTATATCGACCAGGGCACCGGCCCGGTCGTCTTGTTAGGTTCGAGCTACCTGTGGGACCGCGACATGTGGGCACCCCAGATCGAAGCGCTGTCGCAGCAATACCGTGTGATCGTCCCTGAACTATGGGGCCATGGCGAGTCGGGCACACTGCCCGCAACCACCCGCTCCCTTGACGACCTGGCACGTCAGCACCTGGCGCTGCTGGTCCACTTGGACATCCCGCAGATCAACCTGGTGGGCCTGTCGGTCGGCGGCATGTGGGGCGCCCGCCTCGCCTTGCTGGCACCTGAGCGCATCAACAGCCTCGTGCTGATGGACACCTACCTCGGCGCCGAGCCGCACGCCACGCGCGAGTACTACTTCTCGCTGTTCAAAATGATTGAAGACGCCGGCGCCATTCCTGAACCGTTGCTGGACGTGATCGCGCCGATCTTCTTCCGCCCGCAAATCGACCGCGAATCAGCGCTGTATCAGGACTTTCGCCAATCGCTGCAGGACTTTTCCCGGGAACGCCTGCTGGACAGCGTGGTGCCCCTGGGCCGCTTGATCTTCAGCCGCGAAGACATCCTCGATCAGCTTCCTCGCCTGGATTGCGATACAACCCTGGTCATGTGCGGCGAACAGGACAAGCCTCGCCCACCCGCAGAAGCCGAGGAAATGGCCGAACTGATCGGCTGCGCCCTGACCTTGATCCCCGACGCCGGGCACATCTCCAGCCGGGAGAATCCGGAGTTCGTCAATGAAGCGCTGCTGACATTCCTCGCCAACAACGCCTGACCCCCTCCCCCTCTGATCGCAGCGACCGGCTGCGATCAGAGGCGGAAGTGCCCCACCATGCCCCTGAGCTCCGCGCCCAACTGCGCCAGCTGGATGCTCGACGCGGCGTTGCCTTGCATGCTCAACGCCGACTGATCGGCACTCGCCCGGATGCTGGTGACGCTGCGGTTGATCTCTTCGGCCACCGAGCTTTGCTCTTCGGCTGCTGCGGCAATCTGCTGGTTCATCTGCTGGATCAATGACACCGCCGCGGCAATGCTGCCCAAGGCGCTTTCGGTTTCCAACGCATCACTGACCGCCAGTTTAACCAGCTCGCCACTGTGCTGAATCTGCTGCACCGACGACTGCGCCGCACTGCGCAAGCTGCTGACCAGACGTTCGATTTCCTCGGTCGATTGCTGGGTGCGCTTGGCCAGGGCCCGCACCTCGTCGGCGACCACCGCAAAGCCGCGTCCTTGCTCGCCTGCGCGGGCCGCTTCAATCGCGGCGTTCAGGGCAAGCAGGTTGGTTTGCTCAGCGACGCTCTTGATCACATTCAACACCGCGCCGATGTTCTGGATCTCCGCGCTGAGGCTCTCGATACTGGCACTGGCACTGTTGCTGGAGGTGGCCAGCAATTCGATGCGCTGCAAGCTCGTGCGCACCACCTGCTGGCCACTGTCGACCTTGTCATCCGCCGTCTGCGCCGCTTGCGCGGCCTCTTCGGCGTTACGTGCCACGTCGTGCACCGTGGCGGTCATCTGGTTCATTGCCGTAGCCACCTGCTCGGTCTCCTCCTTCTGGCTGCTGACCTCGATGTTGGTCTGCTCGGTCACGCTGGACAACGAATGCGCCGAACTGGCCAGTTGCTCGATACCCGCCTGCAACCCGCTGACCATATGGCTCAGGCCGTTGCCCATCTGCTGCATCGCCTGCATCAACTGGCCGATTTCATCGCGGCGGCTGACCTCCATGCGCCCAGTCAGGTCACCGGAGGCAATCTGCTGCGCCACGGCGATTACCCTGCGCAGCGGCGCCACGATCAAGCGGGTAATCCCCCATGCCGCCATCAGCCCCACCAGCAACGCCAGGGCAGATGAACCGATGATGAGCCGCGCGCTGTTGGCCAATTGCGCCTGCATCGACTGGTCTTCGGTGTCATAGGCCTGGTTGACCCGGCTGACCACCTGATCGGCGCGATCATGCAACTGTTGGTAAACCACTTTTTCCTGTGCCAGCAGGCCGGTGTATTCGCCAAGCTTTTCGCTGAACGACGCGATATGCCCGGACACTTCATTCAGCACGGTCTGGTAACCGGGGTCCTTGACCGAGGTTTTCAGTTGCTCGGCCTGAGCCAGCGCCTGGTCGGCCTGTTCGATCCTGCCCTGCCCGGCCTCGTCCGCATCGGCCTTGCGGCTCTGATCCAGGCGCAACCGCGCTTCGTTCATCGCCTGCAGCATCAACCGCGCCACCTGGCTCACCTGCCCCGCCTGCTCGATAAACTCGGCACCTTCCTTGCCCTGGCTTTCCTTCAGGGCATAGGCGCCGTCGTCCGCCAGGCCGGCCTGCAACACATCGAGATTATTGGCCACGCTGGACACCGACCAACTGGCCATTTCCAGGGCCAGGTCCTTGGCCTGGGTCAGTTCGACAAACTCGTCGAACGCCTTGCGGTAGGCGGCCAGGGCTTGCTCCACCTCGGTCATGACCGGCACGTTGGCGGCGGACTGGGCCTTGAGGCTGACCGCCAGCGCAGTCAGTGCGTCGACACGCTCATGCAGGGCATCCACCGATTTGGGATCGGCGTGCAAGGCATAATCCTGTTCGATCAGGCGCACCTTGAGCAGGTCACTGTTGAGCGAAGACATACGCTTGAGGCCTTCGAAGCGTTGACCAACGGTTTGCAGGGACCCTACGCCAATGGCCGCGACCAGTGCCGTCAGCAGCAGCACCAGGGTGAACCCCAAGCCCAGTTTTTTCGCCATACCGAGGTTGGCAAAACGTCGTTGCGCGCCCGAAATCATTACACTTGAGTCCTCTCGCAATGGCAGATGCCATACACCCGCGTTACCAGCAGCGAGATTGGCAACCACGGGGCACTGAGCACAAGTCATCGGCGCCACAATAATGGCAAAAAGCTACACGCCCGTCGTTTTCAGAATGGTCGAGGTCGATCTGGCAGGCCCCAGGGCACGGAACAGCGCCAATGCGCGCTGATCCGCCGCATAGGCCACGTTGATGCGCAGCCACTCGCTGCATTCACCCTTGGGGTTGAACAGCATTCCCGGCGCCAGCAACACTCCCAGCCTGCGGGCACACGCCTGCACACGCGAAGGGTTCTGCGCGCCAGGTCGCGCCCACAGGAACATGCCGCCGGCGGGGACCGCAAACACTTGCCATTCTTCATCCTCCAGCACCTGCAGGGTCGCGGCCATTTGCGTATTCAGACGCTTGCGCAGGCGCTGTACCCACTTGCGGTAGGTACCGTTGGCCAGCAAGGTCGCCACCATGGCTTCGGCAAAACGCGAAGTGCCAATGCCCGTCAGGGTCTTGAGATGCGTCAGTTGCGCGATGATCGCCGCACCGGCGCTCAGGTAGCCCACGCGCAAGGCACTGCTCAGCGTCTTGGAAAAACTGGAGACATAGATGACGCGGTCTTCATGGGGCAACGCCGACAGCCGCGTGCAACTGGCATGTTGCAGGTCGCCGTAGACGTCTTCCTCGATGATCAGGAAATCCCGGCTGCTGGCCAGCGCCAGCAAACGCTCGGCCACCGCGCGGCACAGGCTGGTGCCGGTAGGGTTGTGATAGAGGCTGTTGATGAACAGGCATTTGGGGCGATGGCATTGCAGGTGTGCCTCCAGCACCTCGATGTCCGGGCCGCTGCGCGTGCGCGGCACTTCGAGCAAGGTGACGCCGTGAAAGGCCAATTGCCGATAGAGGTTGCCATACCCCGGCGTCTCGACCACCACCGTATCGCCCGCCTTGAGCAGGGTGCGTATAAGCAGGTCCAGGGCATGGCTGGCGCCGTGAGTCGTCAGGATGCACTCCAGGCTGCTGGGCACATGGATCTGGGTCAGGCGCTTGAGCAATTGTTCACGCAGGGCCGGCAATCCCAGGGGCGTACTGTAGTTGAACAGGCCTGCGGTGTCGGTGCGGCTGACTTCGCGGATTGCGTAGTTGATGTCATCGCTCTCGCGCCAGGCGTCCGGTAGCCAGCCACAGCCGAGTTTAAGCTCGCCCAAAGGGCCGTCGGTAAAGCTGCCCCACCCCAGTTCGGCGCCTTCGTGCCACGGGTTCTCCTGAACGGCCACGGGTTGTGCCACCACGAACCCGGCGCCGTTTTTCGAGGCTAACAGGCCCTGGGCCACCATCCGCTCGAAGGCCTCGATCACGCTGGACTGGCTCAGCAGGTTGTCGAGGGCCAATTGCCGGACGGACGGTAAGCGTGTGCCGGGGCTCACCCCATTGTTGCGAATCCATCCCGCGACTGCGCTGATGATTTGCTGCACCACCGGTACTGGGGCTTGTCGATCAATCCCTAAATCCATGAGCCACTCACTTCAACTGTTTGTTATTCAACCCAAACAGTTAAGCACAGAAGCTCAAAAAAACCCGGTCTTGATATTTATTAAATCATTGATTTTATTAGATTTTTTACCTAATGAAACACATTCAATCACGGCTTTTTGCCAGCTATGGAAACGCCCCACGGCATCCTATTCCTTTTCGATCAGGTTGCAGTGTGAAGTCTTAAATCGCCGTGGCACCGCCGTCCACCGCCAGGGCCTGGCCGGTGGTGAAGGCGGCGCCATCACTGCACAGATACAGCACAGCGCTGGCGATTTCCTCGACCTTGCCAATGCGCCCGACCGGGTGCATCGCCGCCGCAAATTCGGCCTTGCGCGGGTCAGCTTCGTAGGCGCGTCGGAACATGTCGGTATCGATCACCGCCGGGCAAACGGCGTTGACGCGGATTTTCTTTTTCGCGTACTCAATGGCTGCCGACTTCGTCAGGCCGATCACCGCATGCTTGGACGCCGCATAGATGCTCATTTTCGGCGCCGCGCCCAAACCCGCTACCGACGCCGTGTTGACGATGGCTCCCCCACCCTGGGCCAATAACAGCGGCAGTTGATGCTTCATGCACAACCACACACCTTTGACGTTGACCCCCATGATCGCATCGAACTCATCCAGCGTACCGTCGGCCAACTTGCCCTTCTCGATCTCGATCCCGGCATTGTTGAAGGCATAGTCCAGGCGGCCGTAGGCGGCCAGGGTCTGCACCATCAATTGCTGCACATCCGCCTCCAGGGTGACGTTGCAGCGCACAAACAACGCTTGGCCACCGGCTTGCTGAATCAGCGCCACAGTGTCCTCGCCGCCCGCCACATCGAGGTCGGCCACCACCACTTTCAAGCCTTCGGCGGCAAACGCCAACGCACTGGCGCGACCAATACCAGCGGCGCCGCCGGTCACCAGGGCGACCTGGCCGGAAAATGTCATGCTCATGGGAAATGTCCTGTGGGATTAATAGCCGTCGGGCGAGTCTAGCCAACGATGGGAGCGCTGCGTCAGCACTATCAGAAGGCCGGTTGGTGCTGCATGAGTCCTGGTGATAAGGCCATAAGGGCGAGTATCAACCCTGTCTATCGGCAAGCATTCGCGTGGCTCGGATAACCTTGCTCGCGGGCCGTTCCTTGTCTATCACTGATACTTCATTTCTAAAGAGTTGCCGCCATGACTGCCCAGACCAACCGCCAGTTCCTGCTTGCCAAACGCCCGGTCGGCGCGGCCACGCGGGACACCTTCACCTATCAGGAAGTCCCGGTCGGCACACCGCAGGACGGGCAGGTACTCGTGCGCAACGAGTACCTGTCCCTCGACCCCGCCATGCGCGGCTGGATGAATGAGGGCAAGTCCTACATTGCGCCCGTCGGCCTTGGCGACGTCATGCGCGCCTTGGGCGTGGGCAAGGTGATTGCCTCCAACCATCCGGACTTTGCGGTCGGCGACTACGTCAACGGCGCCTTGGGCGTGCAGGATTACTTCCTCGGCGAGCCACGCGGCTTCTACAAAGTCGATCCGACACTCGCGCCACTGCCCCGCTACCTGTCCGCGCTGGGCATGACCGGAATGACCGCCTACTTCGCGCTGCTGGACACCGGCGCACCCAAGCCGGGTGAGACCGTGGTGATTTCCGGCGCCGCCGGCGCGGTCGGCAGCATTGCCGGACAGATCGCCAAACTCAAGGGCTGCCGCGTGGTGGGCATCGCCGGGGGCGCCGACAAGTGCCAGTTCCTGGTGGACGAATTGGGCTTCGATGCGGCCATCGACTACAAACACGAAGACGTGCCCGCCGCCCTCAAGCGCGAGTGCCCCAAAGGCGTGGATGTGTATTTCGATAACGTTGGCGGCGAGATTCTCGACGCGGTGCTCAGTCGCCTGGCGCTGAAGGCTCGGGTGGTGATTTGCGGCGCCATCAGCCAGTACAACAACAAGGAAGCCGTGAAAGGCCCGGCCAACTATTTGTCGCTGCTGGTCAACCGCGCACGGATGGAAGGCTTTGTGGTGATGGATCACGCGGCGAACTTCGCCGCTGCCGGGCAGGAAATGGCCGGCTGGATGGCCCAGGGCAAGCTCAAGAGCAAGGAGGATATCGTCGAGGGGTTGGAGACGTTCCCGGAAACGCTGATGAAGCTGTTCAACGGCGAGAACTTTGGCAAATTGGTGCTGAAGGTCAGCTGACACACCCCATTTACCACTGTGGGAGGGGCTTGTCCTAATGCCAATCAGTCTAGGCTTTTTGTAGGAGCGAGGGGGCGCCTAGCTCTTGCTCGCGAAAAACTCACAGGCACCGCGTCCATTCAGAAAGCACGCGTTATCGTTGACGTTTTTCGCGAGCAAGCTCGCTCCTACAGAGGGCAGCGTACGCTTAACTGACTGGCATTAAGCTTGCCCCCACACCACTCCACGATGCGAAGCGAGCCGCTCTTGACCTTGATCTTAGGCGCCCCGTTAAACCACGCTGGCCGAACGCAGGCTTGAATCCGTGGGCAACCCGGCAGGACGCCGGGTTAGCCGCCCCGCGCCATGGATGGCGCGTGGCGGCGGCCCACGGATTCAAGCCTGCGTTCGGGCACACCGAGCAT
>NZ_KZ478022.1 GCF_002837185.1 Pseudomonas fluorescens
TGGCGCGTGGCGGCGGCCCACGGATTCAAGCCTGCGTTCGGGCACACCGAGCCTAGGCGAGGTGCCGAGTGGTGGGGCAAGAGCGTTTTGCTTACTTTTGCGCTGTTCAAAAGTGAGCCGCCGTAAGGGCGGAACCCATAGCAGCCATTACCGCAGAAACGGATATGTACTCGGTCTGATCCAACATCCTGGCCAGCCCGGAGGCCGCCATCGGGGGCAAGCCCCCTCCCACATAGGATTGTGGAGCATCAGAAAGATAGTCATAGGCTGACGAGTAGCAATGGGGGGGCAAGTCGAATCGTCGCACCGCCCCCCCCACATGTTTAAATCTGCACTACCGCCTGGGCAATTCGATCAGCGCCTTGAGCCCGCCCAGCTCACTTTCCTGCAACTGCAGTACCCCGCCCCACACTTCGACAATATCGCGCACGATGCCCAGCCCCAGGCCGTGACCGTCGATCTGTTCATCCAGGCGTGCGCCACGGCTGAACACCTGTTCACGCTGGATCTCTGGAATTCCCGGGCCATCGTCTTCGACCGCCAGCCGGTAGCCGTGCGGCGTCTCACTCACGCTCAGTCGAACTTCGGCGTCCGCCCATTTGCAGGCGTTGTCCAGCAGGTTGCCGAGCAACTCCAGCAAATCTTCCCGGTCCCAGGGCAGTTGCAGGCCGGGGGCGACATGGCAGCTGAGGTCCAGGTGTTCGCCGTGGATCATGCGCAGGGTGGCCAACAGCCCCGGCAGTTCCTTTTCACAGTCGAACAACGCACCCGGCAAGGTTTCACCGGCCAGGCGCGCGCGATTGAGCTCGCGGTTGAGGCGCTGCTGCACCTGTTCAAGCTGATCGCGCAATAACTTGCTCAACTGCGGCTGATCCCTGAGCGCCTCGCTCGACGCGGCACTCAGCATCACCGCCAATGGGGTTTTCAGCGCATGCCCCAGGTTGCCCAGGGCGTTGCGCGAGCGTTTGAGGCTGTCTTCGGTGTGCGCCAGCAAATGGTTGATCTGCGCCACCAGCGGCTCCAGCTCCAGCGGCACCTGGGTGTCCAATTGCGAACGCTGGCCCTGCTGCAATTGCGCAATCTGATTGCGCGCGGTTTCCAGCGGACGCAAGGCGCGGCGCACGGTGATGCGCTGCAACACCAACACCACCAGCAAGGCCGCCAGCCCCAGTACCAGGCCGATATGGCGCATCAGGCGAAAGCTTTCCCGTACCGGCGTGTAGTCCTGCGCCACGCTGATGGAGATCGGTTGGCCGAAGCGTTTGTAGTCCGAGCGCAATACCAACAGTTTCTGGCCTTCAGGCCCCAGTTGCAGGTTGCCCTTGAGCCCGGCCTCGGGAAGCGTCGGCAGTTCCTGGTCCCACAATGAGCGGGAGCGCCAGTGTGTGTCGGCAAAATCAATGCGGAAGTAGTGCCCCGAGAATGGCCGTTGATAGGCCGGTGACAGGCGCTGCTCATCCAACTGTACGCCGTTGGGCCCACGCACCAGCGCCACCAGCAGGTTTTCGCTGTCGTTGCGCAGCCCCGCCTCCAGGTAGCGCTGCAAACCGGCCTCGAACAGCCACAGGCTGGTTTGCGCCAGCACTACGCCGACGATCACCATCACGCTGATCAACCCCAGGCTCAAGCGCCGTTGGATCGACTTCATGCAGGGCTGGCGCCAAACCGGTAACCCTGGCCGCGCCGGGTTTCGATCACACAGCGCCCCAGTTTGCGGCGCAGATGGTTGACGTGCACTTCCAGCACGTTGGAATCGCGCTCGGTCTCGCCGTCATAGAGATGCTCGGCCAGATGGCTTTTGGACAGGATCTGTTCGGGGTGCAGCATGAAATAGCGCAACAGGCGGAACTCGGCGGCCGTGAGCTGGATCTCGTCACCGTCGCGCAGCACGCACTGGCGGCCTTCGTCCAGGTGCAGGCCGGCGGCTTGCAGGGTCGGTTGGTTGGCATGCCCGTGGGCCCGGCGTAACAGCGCCTGGATGCGCAGGTGCAGCTCTTCGGGGTGAAAAGGCTTGCTCAGGTAATCATCGGCGCCGGCCTTGAGCCCCTCGATGCGTTCTGCCCAGGAATCGCGCGCCGTCAGCACCAGCACCGGCGTGGCCAGGCCAGCCGCGCGCCATTGCGCCAGCACGTCAAGCCCCGGCAAGCCCGGCAGGCCAAGGTCGAGGATGATCAGGTCATAGGGTTCGCTGCGGCCCTGGTACGCCGCGTCGCGTCCATCGGCCAGCCAATCGACGGCATAGCCTTGGCGCTGCAGGCCGGCCAGCAGCTCATCGGCCAGCGGGACGTTGTCTTCCACCAGAAGCAGGCGCATCAGTCTTCCTTATCTTTGATCAATGTACCGTCGGTGGCGTCGAGCTTGATTTCGCGCACGACGCCTTCGGTGGTCACCAGTTCCACTTCATAGGCGTATTGGCCATGCTTGAGCTCCAGCTCCGCCTCCAGCAGCCGGCCCCCAGGGTAGCGTGACATCGCCTTATGCAACAGGAGCTCCAGCGGCAGGATCACGCCCTGCTGTCGCAGCGCCAAGGCTTCATCCTGATTGAGGTCGCGAGCGGCCAGGCTTGAGCAAAAGGCCAGGAGCGCCAGCAGCACCAGACTACCGGCGCGTCGATATAGCGTCATTACGTGTCCTGATGATTCTTGAGAACGTGCCCGGTGAGCGCGTCCAATTCAACATCCCATTCAAGGCCGTGGGCATCTTCCAGTTCGACCTGGTAGATGTACTTGCCGTACTCCTCGTCCAGGTCGGTGCCCAGCAAGGTCGAACCCGGATGCAAAGCCAGGGCGGCGGCTTCAAGCTGATCGAAGGCAACAATTGTAACAGTGCCAGGCAATTTCAGTGGTTTGTCGGGGTCCATTGCCCAGGCCGGCGTGACCGAGGACGCAATGATACCGGCGGCGACCAGCGCTGTGAGGCGCTTCATGATAAGTCTCCGTTTCAGGATGTTTTTCCTACAACGGATTACGGTACGCGCGGCAACTTAACTGAAACTGAATTGCCACCATGGCAATTTGCTGGAGGCGCGCGCTTGCTCTCGCTGGCGCAGCGTTTATAAAGGTTCACGCGGCATCGTTGACATGTTTGGCGAGCTCGCGCCTACGATCGCTTTGACAGAGACCGGTATGACTGCAATCCACATCAAGTTCCCCGCCCTGACGCTCAAGGCCGGCAAACGCGCCTTTGCACGCATTCGTGAACAAGGCCTTGCCCCTGCTGACGTTGGCATCCTTCCGGGCGCGGCCGGCGGCCCCAAGGCCCTGGGCATACAAGGCCTGGACCTGGCGCTATTCGGCGACTGGCTGGCGCGCGCGCCTCGGGAGCGGGCGCTGATCGGTGCTTCCATCGGTTCCTGGCGGTTTGCCAGCGCTTGCCTGCCCGACCCGGTGCAAGGCTTGCTCGACCTGGGCCGCCTATATAACGAACAGCGTTTCGCCAAAGGCGTGACCATGGCCGAAGTCAGCCAGAGCTGTCAGCGCATGCTCGATGACCTGCTGGCCGGCCGCGATGCACACGTACTGAACAACCCCGACTATCGCCTGAACATCATGGTGGTTAAAAGCCATGGCCTGCTCGCCGATGACCATCGCGGCCGGCTGGGGCTGGGCCTGTCATCGGTGATTGCCGATAACCTGCGCGGCCGCGCACGGCTGTCGCGGCATTTCGAACGGCTGATCGTCCACGACCCCCGCCAAGTGCCGCCGGTGCATGCGCTGAAGGATTTCCCGTCGCGCTTCCTAGAACTGCAAATGGGCAACCTGCGCCAGGCGCTGCTGGCGTCCGGCTCGATTCCCATGGTGATGCAAGGTGTGCGCGACCTGCCCGGCGCAGGCGTTGGAACCTACCGCGACGGCGGCCTGTTGGACTACCACCTCGACCTGCCCTACCGCGGCGACGATATCGTGCTGTACCCGCACTTTACCGATCGCGTCATTCCGGGCTGGTTTGACAAGGGACTGCCGTGGCGACGCAGCAACCCACAAGGATTGCAGGATGTCCTGCTGCTGGCGCCGTCAAAGGACTACCTGGCCCGCCTGCCCCACGGCAAATTGCCGGACCGCAGCGACTTCAAGCGCTTCATGGGCGATGACCCGAGTCGCAACAGGTACTGGCAGACGGCAATGAGCGAGAGTCGACGGTTGGGGGATGAGTTCCTGCAGTTGGCGGACAACGGTGGCCTGGGCGAGCGTTTGCAAGCACTTTGACCCAGCGGTATGCGCGGCGACAGGTCAAGCTGTTAAACTCGCCGCCTGCCAGATACCTGACCGAGCTGAAAATACCGTGGAAATCTTCAAAGAGTTTACGTTCGAATCCGCCCACCGCCTGCCCCACGTCCCGGACGGCCATAAATGCGGGCGCCTGCACGGGCATTCGTTCAAGGTGGCGATCCACTTGAGCGGCGACCTGGATCCCCATACCGGCTGGATTCGCGACTTCTCGGAAATCAAGGCGATTTTCAAGCCGCTCTACGAGCGTCTCGACCACAATTACCTCAATGACATCCCCGGCCTGGAAAACCCCACCAGCGAAGTGCTGGCCAAGTGGATCTGGATTGAATTGAAACCCTTGCTGCCGGAACTCAGCGCGATTCGCATCCATGAGACGTGCACCAGCGGGTGCATTTATCGCGGCGAGTAAGCGATCCAGCGTTGAAGAACCACCTGCGGGTGGTTTTTTTACGCCTGGCGCCACTGATCCAATTTGTTCCACGGCTGCACTGCTTTCGCGCTTGATAGGCCACCTGGAACCATCGCGCCGACCATCTCCCTGCGCTTGGCTGTCGATACACCGTTGCCGAAGGCTTGGCACGCTCGGTGCAACAGGCCAGCGTCATCATTCAGGGAGCAAGGCACATGACTCAGCAAGAATCCGGCAACGATTACCCGCTCAGTGAAGTGCCTCTGCATGCGCGCAAGGGCCTGGCATCCACGGCCATGGTGCTGCTGGGGTTCACGTTTTTTACGGCAACGATGTTTGCCGGCGGCAAGCTGGGGGTGGCCTTCAGTTTTACCGGCATGCTCGGCGTCGTGGCCCTGGGTAACCTGCTGCTGGGTATATACGCCGCAGGGCTGGGGTACATCGCCTTCAAGAGCGGCCTGAACTCGGTATTGATGGGGCGGTTCTGCTTTGGTGAAATCGGCAGCAAGCTCAGTGACCTGATCCTCGGTTTCACCCAGATTGGCTGGTACGCCTGGGGTACCGCCACGGCCGCCGTGGTGCTGGGCAAGTATTTCGCATTAAGTCAGGGCAGCGTACTGGCCTTGATGGTGGTGTTTGGCCTGGTGTTCTGTGCGACCGCGTACGTGGGGTATCGCGGGCTGGAAATCCTGTCTTATATCGCGGTGCCCGCCATGGGCCTTTTGCTGTTGCTGTCGATGTGGGTCGCCACCGTGAAGGTCGGCGGGCTGGACGGCCTGCTGGCGGTGGTGCCGACCGCCGAGCTGGACCTGTCCACGGCGATCACCCTGGTGTTCGGCACCTTTGTCAGCGGCGCAACCCAGGCCACCAACTGGACGCGGTTCTCCCGCTCGGCCAGGGTCGCGGTGTTGGCCAGCCTGATCGGTTTTTTTATCGGCAACGGCCTGATGGTTCTGATCGGCGCCTACGGCGCGATCGTCTATCAGCAACCGGATGTGGTGGAAGTGTTGCTGTTGCAGGGTTTCGCCATGGCGGCGATGGCCATGTTGCTGCTCAACATCTGGAGCACCCAGGACAACACCATCTACAACTTCGCCGTCGCCGGTTGCAATCTGCTGCGCACCCGGCGGCGCAAAACCGTGACCCTGGCCGGTGCGGTGATCGGCACCCTGCTCGCCTTGCTGGGCATGTACGACATGCTCGTGCCGTACCTGATTCTGTTGGGCACGGTGATCCCGCCGATTGGCGGGGTGATCATGGCGGACTTCTTCTATCGCTATCGCGGCCAGTACCCACGCCTGGCGGATGCCCGCCTGCCCGCGTTTAACTGGCCCGGGCTGACGGCGTACGCGGTGGGTACGCTGCTGGCGTTCAACTCGCCTTGGGTTGCACCGCTCGTGGGGATCGCGGCCGCGTCGCTCACCTACATACTGCTCAGCGCCGTACTGCGCGTGCGCGCACCGCTGGCTGACGCCCAGGCATAGCCTGAGCACCGCCAATGGTAATCTGACGGTCGCCTGATTGAATTTAGCCAAGAGGAACTTGACCATGCACATCATCAATGCCCGCCTGCGCGACCGTGAAGGCCTGCATGATCTGCACCTGGAACATGGCCGGATCGCCAGCATCACTGCGCAAACAGGCGTACCGATGTCAATGGCCGACGACCTGGATGCCGCTGGCAACCTGGTGATCCCGCCCTTCGTCGAACCGCACATTCACCTGGATGCCACCCTCACCGCCGGCGAACCCCGCTGGAACATGAGCGGCACCTTGTTCGAAGGCATCGAATGCTGGGGCGAACGCAAAGCCACCATCACGGAGGAAGACACCAGGACTCGCGCGAAGAAAACCATCCAGGCCCTCGCCGCCCATGGTATCCAGCATGTGCGCACCCACGTCGACGTGACCGACCCGGACCTCACCGCGCTCAAAGCCATGCTGCAAGTGCGTGAAGAAAGCGCGCACCTGATCGATCTGCAAATCGTGGCCTTTCCCCAGGAAGGCATCGAGTCGTTCCGCAATGGCCGTGAACTGATGGAAGAAGCCATTCGCCTGGGCGCCGATGTCATTGGCGGCATCCCCCACTTCGAGTACACCCGCGATCAAGGGGTGAGTTCGGTGAAGTTCCTCATGGACCTGGCCGAACGCACCGGCTGCCTGGTGGACGTACATTGCGACGAAACCGATGACCCGCACTCACGCTTTCTCGAAGTGCTGGCCGAAGAAGCGCGCAGCCGCGACATGGGCGCCCGCGTCACTGCCAGCCACACCACCGCCATGGGCTCCTACGACAACGCCTACTGCGCCAAACTGTTTCGCCTGCTGGGTCACTCCGGCATCAGCTTCGTTTCCTGCCCCACCGAAAGTATCCACCTGCAAGGCCGCTTTGACAGTTTCCCGAAACGCCGAGGGGTCACCCGCGTCAACGAACTGCTCGAAGCCGGCATGAACGTGTGTTTCGGCCAGGACTCCATCGTCGACCCCTGGTACCCCTTGGGCAACGGCAACATCCTGCGGGTATTGGAAGCCGGTTTGCACATCTGCCATATGCTCGGCTACCGCAACCTGCAGAGCGCCCTGGACCTGGTCACCGACAACAGCGCCAAGGCCATGGCGCTCGGCGACCGCTACGGCCTGGCACCCGGCCGACCGGCCAACCTGTTGGTGCTGTCGGCAGACAGCGACTATGAGGTGATTCGCAGCCAGGGCCTGCCGTTGTATTCGATCCGCAACGGCAAGGTGCTGATGAAGCGTCAGCCGGCCCAGGTGGAATTTATGTAACACGGCGCTAGACGATCGAGTCGATGTCCAGCACTTGCACTTTGCCCAGGTCGCTGTGGACAGGTGAAGGGATACTGGCAACCTGGGCCAAGACTCGGTTTTCGCGGTGAGTGAACCAGCGCTTGAGGCCCTGTTGCAGGTGCGCGCCCTGGGCGTGGCTGCCGTACACATCGCGCCCATCGAGACGGCGCCAGCGCAGGCTGGCCAAGCGCTCGCGACTGGTATGCAAGCGGTCGATCTCTGCGTTCAAGGCGTCGTTATGCTCATGGCCACGGTCGTTGGCCGGGCGCATACGGGCAAGTTCGCGGCGCTTGGCCCTCAGTTGCTCGCGCATGTCTTCGAGCGCCCGATCAAGCAACTCGAACTCCCTCGCAGTGACCAGGGGACCCTGGCTATCCAGGGTTTGCTGCCAGCGTCGCAATGTCGCCCAGGCCGCAGGAATATAACTGGCGGTCATAAAGTGCTGGTTGGTTTGGAAGAGCTGCCTCAACAGGTTGTCGCGGTCGGGCATGTCGCCGTGCAACCGCAACGCCCGATTGCAGCCCAGTTCCTGGATCGATTCACAGCCAGGTTTCCACAGCACTGAAGAATGCGTGCCATCCGGGAGCGTGATGGGCATGAAGTGCTGTTGTTCGCCCTGGTGCTGGTAGGCATTCCCACCTACGCGCACCAGGCCTGCGGCGAACAGCAAACCGCCGGCGGTGGGCGCACTGAACAAGGTGACAGCCCCCGGCACCCACAGTTTGGCAGTGGTGTTCATCCACGGCGCCGGGACACTGGGGACAGGGTCGTTATGGTTGACGATTCGGTGGTGAACCAGGGCGCGGGCGCCTGCGGTGAATTCGGAATCGGCGGCGCGGGGCGCGCCGTAGGTGTAGAGGAGTGGGTTGTAATGGGCGTCCGGGATTCGGCGCAGCCCTTCAGCCAGCAGCAAGGCAATCGCGCCGCCCAGGCTGTGGCCGCAGATGACAACACGTTGACCGATGTGATATCGCGAAAGGTAATCCAGAACAAAGTGAAACGTAGCTTGAAATGCTTGGTAAAAACCTCGGTGAGCTTTACCTACGCCTTCGACGAAAGGGACTTGATGAGCATCTGCGTCGCGTAAAGCGTCCGCGCCACTGGCAGTACCACGGACAGCTATGAGTACAACCTCATCGTGGTGGCAGATAAAAGCTTGAGTGTCGGTGCCGAACTCAACGTCGTTAAAAAAGTGTATGCGCTCCGGATGCTCACCAGATTGGTAGTTAGGCTCATATAATTCAGGATCGAAAGGCAAGATTTCGAAGCGACGGGAATAGGCTACGTCTTCATACAGTGGATAAAACCGCTTTACTTGTTTTGAGTCGAACTTCCAAGCTTCCCGGTAACATGACAACTGCTCTACGAACACGTTTCCTATGCTCGGATTCAGTGGAAACGTGACCATATCCGTGGCTCCGGTTGGAAGCTCTTGACCAAATTCGCAATAGCTCAACGTCGCCATGAGCGCCAGTTGGTAAAGGTTCAGTGCACAAAACTGATCATCAGTGGAAATGATTGGCCGTAGCGCTCGTAGAGGACGCACCTCCAAAATCGTAAATTGGTTTGGGAACAGCACCACCCCTTTGGATAAGGACTCAGGAGGACCGAACCCCAGGTCCGCAATCATCTTAAGCGCATTGCGTGTGGGCCGTTGAGCCCCAGAGGACGTTGGAGGTAAGTGGGCTTTGTACCGAACCAAATCACTTACCTCTACCTGATAAAAACGATCTGCTTTTTGCCGTGCCGGGTTACCGTCGACACATTGACCATCGCTGCTTAGAAAAGAAGTTTGCTCCGCGCGTACTTGAAGCTCCGTAATGGGTAAAGCGTAGTCAAGCCGCTTCAGTAGCGTGATATAGGGTATTTCTGTTCCCGAATAAGGCTCATCCATCAAGAGAACTACCGGGCCACAATAAATACCTTCCAGCCTGGTAAAACCGTCCCCATCCAGCCGTCCCCTGTATTGCTGTCCAACACTGTCTTGGAGAGTATAAAGCAGGCCACCGTAGGCCTTACCACTCCCGGTTTCATCAACGAGACCCAAGGACAACCAATCTCCGCGTGATGGGCAAGCAGGCATCCTGTCGTTAAAAAACTGCTGCTTCCATGCATCCTGTTTCATCAAGCTTCTCCCTATCAATCACACGTTGGATATACGCTGCATAAGCGCCCATCTGGCATTTTGAAAGTCTTGAAATCGGAGACATTGCCGCGACAAAACGCGAATAAATCCTCCTCACTTTCGCCCCTGCAGCGTTTCCAGCCACGGGCAACTTTTACCCAGTTATCACCAAAAGCGGGTTGTTCCTCTTCTGTGAACGCCAACACCATCCTTAACGTTTTCCCGGACAATCCGTCACGGTGCACATGCCCCCCTGGCCTCGCCCTAGTTAGCGTTCCGGCAGCATCCAGTGACTTGCACCGAAGGTTTTTAATAAGGGCATGCCTGGGGCCAGCGGTACGAAATAACCACTGGCATTGCCCAAGAAGCTCTTGGACCCCCGCTTCGGGCATCAAAGGCACTCCAGGCTCCCAGCTATCGTGAAAATAGATAAGGGCATAGTCCCTTCCGATATCCGACCAGCGTTGCCCCCAATTGGCATTAATTACGAAAACGAGGCTGCGCAATACCAGAGGGCAGCCATTTACCTGCTCCGTTAATGGCACCTCAAAACTGACCCTATTGGCGACGGGTTTGCTGACAGCCTTGAATATTTTGAGCTCAGGTCGCCTACCCTTTCTTGCAGGCAGTTTGCAGCGTTCGCCTGATGCAGGTGCGTATGAAGCGTCACCTAACGCGTCAAACCCCGCCGGCAAATCCACCTCCAACGTAAAGCTATCCGCCGCCCTCCCCGCACACCCCGTTAGCCACACCATCCCAACGCCTAGCAACACTTTTCCCATCCACCTACGCATTCCCGAGCCCTTCTGTGCACCACTGTTCCCGCACCCGCTCAAAATGCTGCCCGGGTGCCTCCCCCTTCAGCGGCTGCCAGCGAATGACACTGCTCCGGGTCGCCTCCTCCAGCCGGCGCACCACCAGGAATTCAAGTTGCTCAGACGAACGCCATTGCCAGAGACGGGCCTGCTCCAGCACACCGGCCAACCAGATCCTGGGGTCGTGAAACTCCACCAGGGCCGCCAGGTCTTCACTGTGTTCGGCCAGCAGGTAGCGCAGGATATTGGCCTGGAGAATGGCCGACGCCTGGGGATTGGGCACCTGTAACCAGGGCGCGGGATCGGGCACCGGGTACTCACCCGGTGCGGGGTTGTCGTGGCTGCACCAACGTCCCTCATGCCAGCAGCACACGCTGGTCAGCGGGCCCAGGTAGACCGGCCAGTGTTCTGCCGGCAGATACGCCAGGGCACGGGCCAGGGTGCGGTTGTCGTGAAAACGGTACAGGGCCTTTTCACCTTCTGACCCGACCAGCAGGCGCTCACGCCAATGTCGGGTCACACTGGCCAAGTCATCGTTGGGCAAACTGCCCAGCCACCCTCGATTTGCCTCTGGGTTTTGCAGAAGATTGGCCAACACAGGCTCGCCTGTCTGTTCCAATAGCAGGATCACCGGGCCCTTGCTTGCCAGCTCCGCTGCCGCGGTTTCAGCATAGAGCGGGCAATATTGCGAGAGGTCGCGAGCCGCCATGAGCGACTGGCAACGCTCGTTGCTGGCTTCGAGTATCAGGCACAGACGACGCCCCGCTTGTTGCTGCTGCGCCATCCATTGATAAGGCACGTCCTGCATCACGCGGCCCTCCCGGTGCTATCGCATTGACCTTCGCGACAACGCTCGCATAGGGGGCAAAAATCCGCATCCAACTGGCCGGCCAAGTCTGTGATGAGGCCCTGTACGACCGAAACCTCAGGAATGCCCGCAACAGACGAAGGGCTGGCCGACCTTGCAGCGCATGGCGAACCGCCGACAGTGATCGGCCGGCTGCTGAAAATCCCGCCGGCCTGAATCTGCAAATACTCGCCGCCCGCCTTGAAACTCAACTGAGCGCCCGCATCGATGACAAGGCTGGCTCCCGCCTTCAGGTGAATCTGTTGGCCGGCTTCGATCACCATGACCTGGGCCACCTGGGTGTGGCTGTCGCCTTGCACGGCGAGGTGGTCGCTTGCCTTGAGCACAACCCTGCGCTCGCCCGTGATGTGGCGCTGCTCACCGCTCTCAAGACGAACCGTGCTCAAGCCTCGGATGACTTCGCTGCGCTCACCGAGCACGTGCAAACGGCTGTCATGGCCCACGTGCTGCTCCAGATCACGCTGGGCGCGCAGGTAGATCAGTTCCTCGCCACAGCGGTCTTCCAGGTGCAGCTCGTTGCTGCCCGCGCCACCTGGAACGCTGCAACTGCGCAACACGCTGCGGGTCTTGTACTGCGGCAGGGAAAAGGCCGGCATGTGCGATGCGTTGGGCAGGCAACCATTGATCACCGGCTGGTCCGGGTCACCCTCCAGGAAGGTCACCAGCACCTCCATGCCCACCCGTGGAATCATCATGGCGCCAAACCCGGAACCGGCCCAACCGGTTGCGACCCTCACCCAGCAGCTGCTTTTATCATCCGACCTGTCCAGCCGATCCCAATGAAACCGCACCTTCACGCGACCGTACGCGTCGCAGTGCACCTCCTCGCCCGCGGGCCCCGTAACAGTTGCCGTCTGGCTGCCATTGATGGAGGCCTTGGGATGTTTGAGGGGGGGCCGATGCACGGCACGCCAAGGGGTCGCGGTGAAACGGTTGCGATACCTCACGAAGGCGTCCGTATCGCCTGCCGCTTCCTCCAGGACCTGTGGCTGATAGCCTTCATGGCGCACCGAGGTGAGCAACCACAAGTCATTGCAGGTCGGATCCGGATGATCTTGCAACGCAAGAAAGTGACCACTGCGCAACAGGGGCTGGTCACTGCTGCCCAACGCGCGATGGCGGTCGGACTGATGCCGCTCCAGACTGCGACGCGTCAATTGCGCCCCGCGTGCACGCCGGGTGAAACCTGCCGGGTAACGGTAGTCCTCAAGGTCTGTGCCCGGTGCACCGCCAGAGACGTCGTGAAGCCGCAGCGACGGGTGTTCGAAGTCGTGATCCCGGCGCACTGTTCGCCGACTGCGGGTTTCCAGGCGTATATCGAAGCGCTTGACGCCGTTGGCTGCGGCCAACGGATCAAGCGTCGAGCAGTATCGCTGCATCGGCAGACGCTGAAACACCGTCTGATCATCACCAAACACCAGTAAATGACCGTTGGCACTATGACGGAAGTGGTAATGGATACCCTCTTCCTCGCACAGTCGCTGAATGAAGTGCAGATCAGTTTCCCCATACTGCACGCAAAACAGCCGCGGCGGATAAATCACCGGGCCGAGCTCGAAGGCGTAGGCATCTGCGAGGATGCCGTGTTGCGCAAGCACGCTGGCGATAATCTGCGGCACGCTACGCTGCTGGAAAACCCGCTGGTCAAGGCGATGGGCGAGGCAGGCCAAGCGGGGCGCGAGCGTGAGGTGGTAATGGGTGAGCCGGGCCCCCGCGGCATCACGGCCGATGGCGTAGACCACCCCGTGCAGGCCTTGATCCGTTGCGCCCAGATCCAGATAGGCCGGCTGATGCAGCAACGCCTCCAGCTCCAGGTCAGGGTTTTCACTGACGACTTGCACCTGTATGAAATACGGCTGATCAAGACACTCACTGCCTTCGAAAGCGAGTACCTGCAAATTGGCAGTACAGCCTGAAATCATTAATTTGAAACGTGACGAAACAAACGCGTCAACCATCCGTTGTTACCCGCCATCAATAACCCGCTGATTAAAAGCTCTCCCCGTTGATTGCTGGAACGCTGACCGAGAAAAAGCGCCTGAACGCTCTGAAGCTTAGCGATTTCAGGAAAAAAACGGCCCTTTGAAAATAAAACAGAAGATTCGTAAGGCGAGAATGGAAGCGTCTTTTACCAAGCCTCGCCCGCTGATCCCGACGGAACCCGGCTCGCCCGACGAGGCCTGATATGCAAGGATGTCGCGCCGGACATCGTTCGTTGAACGCAACGCCAAGGATTATTCATGACTGCCATCCCCACTTCCGCCCCCGTGGTTCCCGGGCGGCTGGAGCAAATGTCCACCCGCATCGCTTTTTTCATCGCCGGCTTCGGTATCGCGGCCTGGGCGCCGCTGGTGCCGTACGCCAAGGCACGCGCGCAACTCAACGAAGGCACGCTTGGTCTGTTGTTGTTGTGCCTGGGGGTCGGATCGATTCTCGCCATGCCCGTGGCAGGGGTGTTGGCGTCGCGCTTTGGCTGCCGGCGCGTGTTGACCGCCGGCACTATCATGATCTGCCTGGCGCTGCCGATGCTGGCCACCGTGAGTTCGATTCCGCTGTTGATGGCGGGGTTGTTCCTGTTTGGCGCAGGGCTGGGTACCGTGGATTCGACCGTCAACCTGCAAGCGGTGATTGTTGAACGAGCCAGCGGGAAAACCATGATGTCGGGCTTCCACGGCTTGTTCAGCCTGGGCGGCATCGTGGGTGCGGCGGGGGTCTCCGGCCTGCTGGGGCTGGGCTTGTCGCCGCTGCAGGCAACCCTGGTAGTGATCGTCATCATGGTAGTGGCGCTGCTCAAGGCCGCGCCCCATTTACTGCCCTACGGCAGTGAAAGCTCGGGGCCGGCGTTCGCCATTCCCCATGGCGTGGTGCTGTTTATCGGCTGCCTGTGTTTCATCGTCTTCCTGGCTGAAGGCGCGGTACTGGACTGGAGCGCGGTGTTCCTGAGTGCCGAGCGCGGGCTGGACGCAGCGTATGCAGGCCTGGGCTACGCGGCATTCGCCCTGACCATGACCGCCGGGCGCCTGACCGGTGACATTATTGTGCGGCGCCTGGGCGCTACCCGAGTGATCGTGGGCGGTGGCACGCTGGCAGCGGCCGGTGTGTTCCTGGCGACGCTCTCCCCTGCCTGGGAAATGGCGCTGCTCGGGTACGCGTTGGTGGGCGCCGGGTGCTCCAATATCGTCCCGGTGCTCTATACCGCTGTCGGCAAGCAGAGCGTGATGCCGGAACACATTGCCGTACCCGCCATTACCACGCTGGGCTACGCAGGCATCCTGGCAGGGCCGGCAGTGATCGGGTTCATTGCCCATGGCAGCAGCATGGCAACCGCCTTCCTGCTGATCGGTGGTTTGCTGGCGGCGGTGGCGATCAGCGGAAGGATACTGCGCGTATAAATTCGCCTGTATGAGCGGCTTGATTCATGCAACCCGCTCATGCCTCTGCGGCGCCTTCAGTTGCCCTTTTCTATCTTATCGTTTTCCAACCATCGATCGATGCTGTAGTTCTTCAGCCACCCATCACTGTTACGACTTCCCGTCAGGGCGAAGCCGTTAGCCTTGTAATTGTCCAGCGAGTCCAGCAAGCCGGGTCTTTCAACGATGTTTTTGGCGAGGTACACCAGCTGTTCGCTGTATTGCTTTTTCGGGAAACCGTTGGCGGGGTCTCGCACAACATTACCTTTACTATCCAGCTCGTCAGGATCCTTGCTCATCTCGACAAGCGTGTCTGTTTTTACAAACCTGTGTTTATCCCATGGCCAGGAGAAATCTTCCGACTTATCCCGTAGCTGGTCAAACATGCCCCTGAATGTCGTAACGACCTGGGCGTTGGACATGCTATGGAACGGATCCGCGCTCTGGGTATTGGGGTTGGTATTACCGGTGAGTAATTCGGCTGCTTTGGCCAGACTTTCCGGTGTGATTTTACCGCCATCCACAAGAATCGCTTCGTTGACCCTGGGGCGATTGAGTATCTCCCTGGCCAACATGATGGTGCGTTCCGAGACGCTGCTTTTATGCACATCCTCACCGGCAATTTTTTGCAGTCCGCCCTGGGTAAGATGGCCATCTGTCTTGAACTTATCCAGCATGGAAAAGTTGCTGACCAGGTCTGTCGCCAGCAGATGGTCATCCGAACTGATATAGGGATTTCCTACATTCGACATTCCGCCGTACATGCCTTGACCGTCGAAATGCCGGCTGGCGCCGTTGACCATCAGGTTGTTCGAGACAAAACTCGAGTTCGTTGCCAGCGGCTGCTGAGTGCCGATCGCCTTGTCGACGACGCTGAGTCGCGTGTAACCACCACTGGCCGGCGCAGGCTCCTGATTTGGTATGAGAGGTATTCCAGCGCCTGGAGTAATCCCGTAAGTCATGTTCATTCCCACCCTAGTTAGATTCCATCAACTGAACCTGGAGTGCCCAGTCTTCAACCCGCGTCGACTGTCAGCACGAGACACGCAACGGATGTGTGGCAACTCAAAAAATATTGGTTCCGAGAAGTCCTGCGCATGGGCGAGGTAAAACTTGAGCGTTTGTAACCAGCCAGACTGGCCGGACTTTTCCCCAACGTGGTCCGTCTAGGGATCACGGTCGACGTGATAATTTGCTCCAGAGTGTTTCGAGCAATGACAACGCAGACCGAGGCGCCGGCCCGTCCTCCGAGGTTCGCGAGCCCCTGTCAAAGTCTTCGGTCGTAGGCGCCTTGAAACTGAACTTGGGCGATGACGTGAGGTTGAGCCCCTTTGCCTGAGATTTGCCTGGGCTTTGCACCGGAGTTGCCGGAGCAGGCAAGCTTGCAACAGCGTACTGGGAGTGAGACTGGCGAGGTTCAAATGATGTGGAATTCATAGGCCATTACCTGTTCCAGTAGACGAAGGCATCCAAGGGTAAGACCGATGGATGCTCTGTTCGTGGTAAATACTTGCAAATGGTTCCCGCATCGCCGACGGGCGATTTCGCGGCTGGGGAATCCACCAGCCGATACAACGCAGTGAAGCCAGGTCTTAGCGCAGGAGCCGATACAGGTCGTCTCGAGTGATCTTGCCATCGCGCAGGAACCCGAAAACGTTGTCCATCGAGCCCTTGAGCTCCGAACGATTCATGATTTCCCTCGACAGTTGGGTGATGCTGTCGGTTGGCGCATGACCATAAAGCGGGCGCGCAGCGAGCTGTGCGAACTTGTTGATATCGATGGCGTTTCTGTCAGCGCTCCACCACGGCCCTTTCAACGCACTGAAGTTATTCAGGACATTCTGGGCAAGTTGTCTGTCGTCCTGAAGCTTCAGAGGGTTGGACGAAAGAATGAATTTATTGATGTCGTCTTTGGACAAGGACTGGTCCAAAGACCCCGTTCCGTTATTTCGATCCAGAGCCTGCATCAGGCCTGGGCGCTTGAGCAACTCCCTGGCCAGCCTGATATTCGCATCCCGCTCCGGGTTACCGGTCAGGGGCCGACCGGCCAGCTTATCGACATGTCCAGGCGTGACGTTCGGTGCATACCAGGGTTTGAACGCGTTGTAGCTATTCAACAGCCCCTGAGCCAACAGCTCGTTGCTTTGCTTGCCGTAATAAGGATCCGGCAGCGTGGGGTTGGGACGTGGAGGTGGGCCTGGATTGAAGCCGGATTTCGAAGACTGCGTTGCGCTGTCGAAAACCGGGCCGGGCTGACTCGCCGACTGCTCGAAACTTGGGCCTGCCGCGCCCGCACCCTTGGCCGCAGGGCTGGGTTGGGCGGCTGCAGGCGGCTGCGAGAGGTTGTCAATGGCTGAGGGCAACGCTTGATTGGATGCGGATACCGACATGTGGTGCTCCAGTTCTGATTTAGGGCGGTGCCTTGCTGCTGCAGTTGTGCCAGCGATGAATGAACCGTGGCGCAGGTATGCACCAGCAGGCATTTGCTGTGTGGCAGAGCGATGGCATTGGGTTCCTCGACGTGTTGAAAACTTCTGAATGCGGGTAGGAAGGAGGTCGTGACAGATGAAAGGCACACCGCGAAATTTTCCCCATTCACAGCACAACGCCAATCGCCGCTCACCCTGGGCAGGATGAGCGGCAGGTCGCGGCCCTTGAACGGCACATCGCCTTCAGAGGGGGCCTTGGTGTACGTGAGAAATCACAGTTCCATCGGTTATTCCCCGTCGTCCCGCGCAACAGCATGCTGAACTTCCATTGCCCCGCATCAGTCAGCACAAAAGACTCTCATTAAACAGCGGGTGGGTGATGCAGATTTCCTTGCAGCAACAAGTGGCCTTGGTCACCGGTGCCAGCTCCGGCATCGGCGCGGGTGCAGCCAAAGCGCTGGCCGAGGCCGGAGCAGCCGTGGTGCTTAACTACAATTCCCAGGCGGCACCGGCCGAAACGCTCGCGGCGCAGATCAATGCCAACGGTGGCCGAGCCATTGCCGTCGCTGGGGACGTGTCCAAAGAAGCCGACGTCGAACGTCTGTTCGCCCAGACCCTCGATGCCTTCGGCCATCTGGATATTCTCGTCGCCAACTCCGGCCTGCAGAAAGACGCCAACCTGGTCGACATGAGCCTCGAGGACTGGAACACGGTGATTGGCGTCAACCTCACCGGTCAATTTCTCTGCGCACGCGCTGCAGTGCGAATTTTCAACCGCCAGGGTGTGCGTGAGGGCGTGTCCCGCGCCGCCGGCAAGATCATCCATATGAGCTCGGTGCACCAGTTGATTCCCTGGGCCGGGCACGTGAATTACGCAGCGTCCAAAGGCGGTGTGGAGATGCTGATGCGCACCCTCGCCCAGGAGGTCAGCGAGCAGCGCATTCGGATCAACGGGATTGCGCCGGGGGCGATTCGCACGGCGATCAACCGTGCGGCCACTGAAGGCGCCGCAGAACAGGAGCTGCTCAAGTTGATTCCCTACGGCCGCGTCGGCGATGTGCAAGACGTGGCGAATGCGGTGGTGTGGCTAGCCAGCGACGCGTCCGATTACGTGGTCGGCAGCACCCTGTTCATCGATGGCGGCATGAGCCTTTATCCGGAGTTTCGTGGCAATGGTTGATTTGAAGAACGAACCACAAAGTGCCATCGATGCCCACGGCATCATCGGCGACATGCGCAGCGCAGCGTTGGTGAATGACCGGGGTAGTATCGATTTTTTCTGCTGGCCGGAATTCGACAGTCCATCGATCTTTTGCGCGTTGCTCGACAGCCCCGAGGCCGGCACCTTCCAGCTCACCCCGGACTTGCCCAATGCACGCCGCGAGCAGATCTACCTGCCCGACACCAATGTGCTGCAAACCCGTTGGCTCAGCGATGCGGCGGTGGTGGAAATCACTGATTTGCTGGCCGTCAGCGAAGAAGTCGATGATCTACCTTTATTGATCCGCCGCGTGCGAGTGGTCAGCGGCACGGCGACGCTCCATCTACGCTGCGCCGTGCGCCATGACTACGCCCGCGCCAAGACCCACGCCGAGGCCGTCGATCGAGGCGTGTTGTTCCGCGCGGACGGTCAGCCCGGACTACGGCTGGCGGGCAGCCACCCGTTGACCCTCGACAAACATGTCGCGACGGCCAGCTTCACCCTGGCCCAGAACGAGAGCGCTGAATTCGTCCTCGGCGGCCAGGACGATCCCCGCGTGACGAACGCCTGCCCCGACCTCTACCTGGAACGCACCTTGAAGTTCTGGCGCAGTTGGATCGGTCAATCGAACTACCGCGGACGCTGGCGTGAAATGGTCAACCGCTCGGCCCTCGCGCTGAAGTTGCTGACCTCACGCAAACACGGCGCAATCATCGCCGCCGCCACCTTCGGCCTGCCCGAGACACCCGGCGGCGAGCGCAATTGGGACTACCGCTACACCTGGATCCGCGACGCTTCGTTTACCGTCTACGCGTTCATGCGCCTGGGTTTCGTCGAGGAAGCCAACGCCTACATGCGCTGGCTCAAGGGTCGGGTCAGCGACTGTTGCGGCCAACCGACCAAAATCAACATCCTGTACGGCATCGATGGCCGCCAGGAGTTGTCGGAAACCACCCTGGATCACCTCAGCGGCCATGGCGGCGCCCAGCCGGTGCGCGTGGGCAATGAAGCGTTTGACCAGGTCCAGTTGGATATCTACGGCGAGCTGATGGATGCGGTTTACCTGGTCAATAAATACGGCGAAGCCATCTCCCACGAAGGCTGGAAGCACACCGTGGAAGTGGTCGATCAAGTCTGCGAAATCTGGAATCAGCAAGACGTCGGCATCTGGGAAATGCGTGGCGAGCAGCATCACTTCCTGCACTCGCGCCTGATGTGCTGGGTGGCCGTGGACCGGGCGATCCGCCTGGCGTCCAAGCGCTCGTTACCGGCGCCGTTCGCGCGTTGGGACCAGACCCGCCAAGCGATCTATGCCGATATCTGGAGCAACTTCTGGAACGAAGAACGTGGGCATTTCGTGCAGCACATCGGCAGTACCGCCCTCGACGGCTCGATGCTGTTGATGCCGCTGGTGCGCTTCGTTGCCGCCACCGATCCACGCTGGTTGTCGACACTGGAGGCGATCCAGAAAAGCCTGGTCCGCGATGGCATGGTCTACCGTTATCGCAACGACGACAGCCAGATCGATGGGTTACAAGGCACTGAAGGCGCGTTTGCCGCGTGTTCGTTCTGGTACGTCGAATGCCTGGCCCGCGCCGGCCAGGTGGAAAAGGCTCACCTTGAGTTCGAGCAACTGCTGCGCTACGCCAACCCGCTGGGGCTGTACGCCGAAGAGTTCGACAGCCAGGCACGGCACCTGGGGAACACGCCCCAGGCATTGAGCCATTTGGCGCTGATCAGTGCGGCGACGTTTCTGGACCGTAAACTCAGTGGTGCGAAAACGGTATGGCAACCATGATATCCACACTGCCCAGGAGCCGGTCATGACCACCCTCGCCCCACTGCTCTACGTGCGCACGTCCATGCTCGATATCGCCTATGAAACCCACGGCCCGCTCGACGGTGAGCCGGTGATCCTGCTGCACGGTTTTCCCTACGACCCTCGCGGCTACGACGACATCGCGCCGGGCCTGGCCGAGCAAGGTTATCGCGTGCTGGTGCCCTACCTGCGCGGGTACGGCCCCACGCGTTTTATCAATGAGCAGGTCATGCGTTCCGGTCAGCAGGCAGCGCTGGGCAAGGACTTGCTGGACTTCATGGACGCGCTGTCCATCCCCTGCGCCACCCTGGCCGGTTATGACTGGGGCGGGCGCGCCGCCTGTATCGTCGCGGCGCTGTGGCCGGAACGGGTGCGCGGGTTGGTGACCGGCGATGGCTACAACATCCAGAACATCGCCCGGTCACTCAAGCCGCGAGCACCTGAGACAGAACACCGCCTGTGGTACCAGTATTACTTTCACACCCAGCGCGGCGTGGATGGCCTGACCGCCAACCGGCGGGAACTGTGCGAGCTGTTGTGGTCGTTGTGGTCACCGTCCTGGACGCGCGGGCCGAGCCTGTACGCACAAACCGCGCCATCGTTCGATAACCCCGATTTTGTCGAGGTGGTGATCCATTCCTACCGCCATCGCTTCCTGTACGCACCGGGCGACCCGGCGCTGGCGTCCATCGAGCAGGCATTGGCGCTGCAACCCCCGATTTCGGTGCCGAGCATTTCGCTGTGCGGTGCTGATGACGGCGTGGGGCCGCCGCCTGCAGAAGACGACGACATCGAGCATTTCAGCGGTTTTTATCGACGGCAAGTGCTGCCCGGCGTGGGCCACAATATTCCCCAGGAAGCGCCGCAGGTCACCCTGGCGGCGCTGTTGGAATTGCTACAGCGGTGAAAATCGCTCGCGGTACGCCTGGGGCGTCACCGACAGGGCCCGCAGGAAACTGCGCCGCAGGGTCTCTTCACAGCCAAACCCGCAGTGCACGGCGATGCGTTTGATCGAGGTGGTGCTGTCGGCCAATTGCCGGCGCGCACTCTCGACACGTATCAGCTCCACGGCCCGCGCCGGGGTCTGGCCGGTTTCGGCGCGGTAGTGGCGCACGAAGCTGCGCTCGCTCATGCCGGCCTGGGCGGCCAGCGTGGAAATACTCAGGTCCAGGCTCAGGTTCTCGGCGATCCAGGCGTGCAGCTCGGCAAAGCGGCTGTCGCTCTTTTGCAGGGATAAAGTAACGCTGAATTGCGACTGCCCGCCGGGGCGCTTGAGAAACACCACCAGATGCCGCGCCACTTCCAGGGCTACGGCACGCCCCAGATCCTCCTCCACCAGGGCCAGGCACAGATCGATACCGGCGGTCACGCCGGCTGAGGTCCACAGCGCGCCTTGCCGGATAAAAATCGGATTGGACTCCACCGTCAGCGCAGGAAACTTGCGCGCCAGTTCTTCACAACGCGTCCAGTGAGTGGCCACGCGGCAACCGTCGAGCAGGCCACTGGCGGCCAGCAGGAAAGCGCCGGTACAGACCGAGGCCATGCGCCGGGTGTGCCGCGACTTTTCCCGCACCCAGTGCACCAGCGCCGGGTCTTCGGCGGCGCCGTATACGCCCCAGCCGCCGGCGATCACCAGCGTGTCGCACGGCTGATCGACGGCGGGCAGCGGATCGGCCAGCAGCCCAAGGCCCGCAGAAGTCACCACCGGTTTCGCCTGGTCAGCGATCACATTCACCGCATAGGGCAAAGGCGAACCGCGCTGGCGGGCCAGGTCATTGGCCGAAGCGAATACCTGCAGAGGCCCGGTGACATCGAGTACCTGGGCATTATCGAAAGCGAGAACATGAATGACTCTGGGCATATTTGGCGAGATCTGTGGGCTCAATGGCGTATTCGCCAAAGCCTAGGCCTCTAGAGTGGAGCCGTCCACCCCTGACGGAGCTTCATCATGACCTTGCACATCGGCTTTCTGCTATTTCCCGGTATCCAGCAACTGGACCTGACCGGCCCCTATGACGTGCTCGGTTCGCTGCCGGACGTGAAGCTGCACCTGGTGTGGCAGGACCTGGCACCGGTCACCTCCAGCACCGGCCTGGTGTTTACGCCGACCATGACCTACGCCGACTGCCCGAAACTCGACGTACTGTGCGTACCCGGCGGCTCGGGCGTTGGGGCATTGATGGAAGACACCGGCACCCTGGACTTCCTCAAGGCCCAGGCGCAAACCGTGCGCTACATGACCTCGGTGTGCACCGGCTCGCTGGTACTGGGCGCGGCGGGTCTGCTGCGCGGTCGCAAAGCCACCACCCATTGGGCCTACCACGACCTGCTCGCGCCACTGGGCGCCATCCCGGTGCAAGCGCGCGTGGTGCGTGACGGCAACCTGTTCACCGGCGGTGGGATCACGGCGGGTATCGACTTTGCACTGACTCTGGCGGCGGAGTTGTACAGCGAAGCGGCGGCGCAACTGGTGCAATTGCAAATCGAATATGCGCCGGCCCCACCGTTCGACTCGGGCCGCCCGGATACGGCGCCCAGTCATGTGCTGGAGGAAGCCCACAAGCGCACGGCAGAATCGCGCAGGGTGCGTGGGGAGATTGTTGCGCGGGCGGCGGCGCGCCTGGGTTGAGCCTGAATTCCCACTGATGCATGCAGATCTAAATGTGGGAGAGGGCTCGCCCCTGATAAGCATAAGTATCTACACAACTCTGTAGCGCCCAACGCTAACCACGATGCGCAGCGAGTCGCTCTTGATCTTGATCTTAGGCGCCCCGTTAAACCACGCTGGCCGAACACAGGCTTGAATCCGTGGGCAACCCGGCAGGACGCCGGGTTAGCCGCCCCGCGCCATGGATGGCGCGTGGCGGCGGCCCACGGATTCAAGCCTGCGTTCGGGCACACCGAGCCTAAGCGAGGTGCCGAGTGGTGGGGCAAGAGCCTTTTTGGTTACTTTTGGCTGGGCCGGCATTCCGGGCTCTTTTCCAAAAGTGACCCGCTGTAAAAGCGGAACCAATAGCAGCCGTAACCGCAGAAACGGATATGTACTCGGTCCAATCCAGCATCCTGGTTGGCCCAGAGGCCGCTATCGGGGGCAAGCCCCCTCCCACCCTTTGGACTGCGCTCGACGTCCGATCGGTGATGGGTGCAAGCCACGCTCACTGCACTCATTGCCCATTCCCACACTCAACGACTAGAATGCGAAACATTATCAATTAAGACGGCTGCGCCGGGATGCCCATGTCGAGCGATCACCCTCTGGACCATGCCGCCATCGGCCAACTGTACCAAACCCACCATGCCTGGTTGCGCGGCTGGTTGAGCCGGCGTACCGGCTGCCGCGAGCACGCCGCCGACCTGGCCCAGGAAACCTTCGTGCGCCTGCTCAACGCGCGCCGGCAACAGACCTTGCAGCAACCACGCGCTTACTTGAGCAGCATTGCGCGCAGTCTGATGATCGACCAATACCGGCGTCGCGAACTGGAGCGCGCCTACCTGGAAAGCCTTGCGCATTTCCCACAGGTCGAAGTGCCTTGCGAGGAAACCCGCTTGCTGATCCTCGACAGCCTGGAGCGCATCGACCGTTTGCTCGATCAACTCAAACCGCGGGTGCGTGAGGCGTTCCTGCTGGCGCAACTGGACGGCCTGACCTGCCCGCAGATCGCCGTGCGCCTGGGCGTGTCCAGGGCCACGGTGGAGCGCGACCTGTCCAAGGCGCTGCATGCCTGTTATCGCTTGCGTTATGCCGACTGTTGATGCGCGCCTGGTGGACCAGGCGATCCAGTGGATGATCAAACTGCGCTTCAACAGCGCTGACGACGCCGCCACCGCCGCCTTTGAACAGTGGCTGCACACCAGCGCCGCGCATCAACTGGCGTGGCAGCGAGTGGCGACGATGAATGACGATTTCAGCCAATTGCCCGCGCATATCGGTCGCCATGCACTGGATGGCGCGCGCCAGCGCATCAGCCGTCGTGATGGCTTGAAGCTGCTCGGGCTGTTGGCCGGTGCCGCCGGTTTGACCTGGCTGGGCCGCGACTACACGCCCCTGCCCGCGCTGATGGCCGACTACCGCACCGCCACCGGTGAGCGGCGCTGGGTGGCGTTGAACGAGGGCAGCAAGCTGCAGCTCAACAGCGCCAGTGCTATCGACGTCGCGCTGAATGCCGAGCGGCGCCTGGTGAGCCTGCGCCAGGGTGAGGTGTTGATCAATACCGGCGCCGATAATCGCCCGTTCTGGGTACACACCCGCGACGGTGACCTGCGCGCACTCGGCACGCGCTTTCTGGTGCGTGAAGAATCCCACGGCACGCTGCTGGTGGTGCAACAGGGTGCGGTGGCGGTGTTTGCCGACCGCCACGCCGCTCACGCACGCCACGTGATCAAGCCCGGCGAACAGGTGCTGTTCGACCGCAGCGGCGTGCGCCCTGCCCCGGTCAACGGTCTCGATCCCTGGGCCTGGAGCGAAGGTGTCATCAGCGCCCACAACATGCGCCTGGATGACTTCCTGGCCGAACTGGGCCGCTACCGCCACGGCCTGGTGCGTTGCAGCGAAGCCGTGGCCGCGCTGCGGGTGTCGGGCACGTATCAACTGGACGACACCGATCAGGTGCTCCAATTGCTGGCCCAATCGTTGCCGGTCAACCTGACCTACCACAGTCGCTATTGGGTGACCCTGTCCTCGCGGGCTTAACCGGAAAAATAAATGAGGTGAATTCTCATTGCCGCTCGACCTGTAAGGAAAGGCCGATCAACAGGCCGGATTTATCCACTTCTTTCAGGAGCACCCGCGGTCATGCAAGCGTTCCCCTCCAAACGTTCATCCCTCAAGCACGCGGTACGGGCCGCCCTGCTCGGCGCCTGCCTGGGCGGTGCCAGCCTGCCCCTGACGGCGCTGGCCGAGAGTGCCGCCGACACCCAGGTTCGCGATTGGCGGATCGCCCCCGGCCCGCTTGCCTCGGCACTCGACCAGTTCGCCCGACAGGCCGGGATCAGCCTGTCCTACGACGCCAGCAGCGTCGCCGGCAAGAACAGCAGCGGGCTCAACGGCAGCTTTGACCCCCAACACGCCTTGGGCCAATTGCTGCGGGGTCAGGGCCTGCAAGCCCAACGCCAGGGCAACAGCACCTGGCTGCTGCTACCGCAAACAGCCGATACCGGCGCGCTGAACCTGGGCGCCACGATGATCAGTGGTGAACGCCTGGGGGCGATGACCGACGGCACCGGCGCCTACACCACTGGCGCGGTCACCATTGGCAAAGGCGAACACAGCCTGCGCGAAACGCCGCAGTCGGTAAGCGTGATGACCCGCCAATTGATGGACGACCAGAACGTCACCACCATCGACGACGTGATGGAGCGCACGCCGGGAATCACCACTTATGAATCGCCCATGGGCGGCAAGTATTTCTATTCCCGTGGTTTCAAGATGCTTGGCCAGTACCAGTACGACGGCGTGCCGCTGGACATGGGTAAGGACTACGTACAAGCCGACAGTTTCAGCGCCAATATGGCGATTTATGACCGTGTGGAAGTGCTCAAAGGCGCGGCCGGCATGCTCAAGGGCGCCGGCACCGCCAGCGGCGCGGTGAATTTCGTGCGCAAGCGACCGCAGGCCAGGCCCACGTCCAGCCTGTCGCTGTCCGCCGGCACCTGGGACAACTACCGCGCCGATGTCGACACCGGTGGCCCGCTCAATGACAGCGGCACCGTGCGTGGCCGCGCGGCGTTCAGCCAGCAGGATCGCGGCTCCTATATGGATATTTCCAAGCGCAAGGATCGCGCGTTCTACGGCGCGCTGGACATCGATCTCAACCCCGACACCACTCTGGGCCTGGGCGCCAGTTATGAAGACGTCGATGCCAGCCCGTGCTGGGGTGGCTTGCCGCGCTACAGCGACGGCAAGAGTGCCAAGCTCAGCCGCTCCACGTGCCTGGGCCAATCCTGGAACGACTGGCAAAGCCGGCGTGCCACGTTCTTCGCCGACCTTACCCATCACTTCAACGACGACTGGACACTCAAAGTCGCCGCCGTGCACAGCCGCAACCTGCAAGACACCAAGTATGCCGCCAGCGAAGGCACCATCGCTTACGGCAACCCGCTGCCTACCGCCAATTCCTATGCAGCCTTGATGGATTACGACCACAAGGACTTCGGCCTCGATGCCTACGTGGACGGCAAGTTCGAAGCGTTCGGCCTGGAGCACGAATTGATCCTCGGCGCCAACGGCAGCCGTGGCACCCAGGACGACATCTACGCGATCCAGAACTTGCCCAGGCGCCAAAGCATTTATCAACCCGACCACCATTTCCCGGAACCGGCCAATGAGACCTTCTGGCCGAACATGTACCGCGGCGGCACGGTCAAGGAAACTGCCACGCAATACGGCACCTACGCCACGCTGCGCCTGCGTCTGGCCGAGCCGTTGATGTTTATCGTCGGCAGCCGAGTAAGCTGGTACGACAACCGCCGCCAGTCAAACAACCTGGGCTGGGGCGAATGGAGCGTGCAAGACGCACACACCAAAGAAAGCGGCGAAGTCACTCCATTTGCCGCGCTGATCTATGACCTCAATGAGCACCTGTCGGTATACGCCAGCTACGCCGATATCTTCCAGCCGCAGAGTGCCTATGCAACGGCCGATGGCGCAGCGCTCAAACCGAAAATCGGCAACAACTACGAGCTGGGCATCAAGGGCGAATGGTTCGACGGGCGCCTCAACAGCTCGCTGGCGCTGTTCCGCGCGATCGAGAAAAACGGCGCCGAGACCGACTTCCTGAGTTTTTGCCCGACCTCCGCCGATGGCTATTGCTATACCGACACCGGCAAAGTACGCGCCCAGGGCATCGAAGCCGAAGTCAGCGGCCAATTGCTCGAGCGTCTGCAGGTGTCCGGCGGCTACACCTACACCCAGACCAAATCGTTGAAGAATATCGACAGCAGCCTTGAAGGTGGCGCGTCCAATACCTACGTGCCCCGGCACATGCTGCGCATGTGGGGCGACTACCAGCTTGATGGCGCGTTGTCCAAATGGAGCGTGGGAGCTGGCGTCAATGCACAGAGCAGCAATTACCGGCTGCAGGGCATCAAGCTGGAGCAAGCCGGTTATGCCCTGTGGGATGCGCGCCTGGCGTACCGTGTGGATGACACGTGGACCGTCGCGCTGAACGGCAAAAACCTCTTCGACAAAAATTATTATCAAACCGTAGGCACGGCGTCCTGGGGTAATTTTTATGGCGAACCGCGCAATTTCACCGTCAGTTTGAAAGGCACGTTCTAACCCCCCTTCCCAGGGGCGATTGCTTCACTTAATCGCCCCTGCGCGTCCCCTTTTCCTGCCACGCGAAAAAACCTTTTCACAGCTGGCAGGAAAATTCTCACATTTGTTCCTACACTCAAAATCACCCCCCCCAGTGCCAAGTGCCAGTACAAGGAACGTCAAGCATATGACATGCAAAAGCCTGTTCTACCTCCCAGCAATGCCAAATCCAGCACGACGTCAATTTATTGGCCAATTCGCATAAGGAATCTTTTTTTACCTTTTTCCCGCAAAACTACCTTCATTTGGATGGTTCCACTTGGATGATGGTTGCGTTTTAACCAGTTGTAGCGCTCCGCCTGCTCAGTTGAACAGTCGCAAAGCGAACCTGGTATGCAATGAGGGATGTTCGTATGCGAGAGAAGTCATCAGTTGTCAGTTTGTTTTTGACTCGTGCAGGTTTCGTTGAATTTTTTGTCATTTTTGTCAAGTTGATCCATGGCCTGACTGCCATTTTGCCGCCGCTGGTGCTGGCGTTTTTCATCGACCCGATGGAACTTGAAATGCGCTCGCGCTTTCTGGGTCTGTTGCTGTTCTTCGCGTTCCTGACGATTATTTTGTTCCAGGCCCTGGGCATCTATTCCGAAGAGCTGTTCAGCAACCGCCTGCGCTTGCGCGCCAAAATCGTGGCCTGGTCGTCGGCGTTCTGCATCCTGCTGTTCATGTACCAGATCCTGCAGGTGTTCCCGCAGTTGAACCCGCGCAATCTTGTGGCCTGGTACTTCGCAAGCCTTGGGCTGTTCTGCCTGGAACGCATGATGATGCTGCGCCTGTACCGCAGCCTGATGCGCCGGGGCAAATACCTGCAACGCACGGTGCTTCTGGGCTTCACCGACACCGCCGTGCATATCGCCGACCACCTGCAACGCAATGGCGATATCCGCTCCGGCCTGATTGGTTTTATCGACGACCGCACCGAACGCATCCCCAAGGAGCTGAGCAACCTGCCGCTGCTGGGCAACACCCGCGACCTGGAAAAACTGATCCGCGCCGAGCAGGTCAACCAAGTGATGATCTGCCTGCCGTGGTCTGCCGAGCAGCGTATCCTTGGGCTGGTCAATCGCCTGCGACAGATGTCGGTGAACGTGATGCTAGTGCCGGACATGGCCGCCCTGCGCTACGGCCACAGCCGCATTACCGACGTGGGCGGTATCTTGATGTTCAACACCTCGCAGCTACCGCTGCGCGGCTGGGCGCCCTTTATCAAGCGCTGCGAAGACCTGTTGCTGGCCAGCATTGCCCTGGTGGTGCTGTCTCCGGTGATGCTGTTGACGGCCATCGCGATCAAGCTCGATTCCAAGGGCCCGGTGCTGTTTCGCCAGAACCGCTACGGCTACAACGACAATGAAATCCGCGTGTTCAAGTTCCGTTCGATGTTCACTGACCAAAGCGACTTCACCGCCGAACGCCAGACCACCCGCCAAGACCCGCGTATCACACGCGTCGGCCGCATCATCCGCAAAACCAGCATCGACGAGCTGCCCCAGTTGTTCAACGTACTGCTGGGCAACATGTCCATGGTCGGCCCACGCCCCCACGCCACCGCAACCAAGGCTGCAGGCATTCCTTTTGAACTGGCGGTGAGCGAATACAGCTCGCGGCATCGGGTCAAGCCAGGCATCACCGGTTGGGCGCAAATCAACGGCTACCGGGGCGAAACCGATACCCTGTTCAAAATCCAGAAACGCGTCGAGTACGACCTGGAATACATCTCCAAATGGTCGGTGTGGTTTGACTTGTACATCGTTTTCATGACGGTCCCGGCCGTCCTTTCCACCAAGGAAGTCTATTGATGAATACGCTCAACGGATTGATTCCCTGCATTATTTCCGGTGGTTCGGGCACACGCTTGTGGCCGGTGTCCCGGCAGAACATGCCCAAGCCGTTCATGCGCATGCGCGACGGCCAGAGCCTGCTGCAGAAAACCTTCCAGCGCGCCGCACGCCTGCCCGGTGTGGAAAGCGTGCTGACGGTGACCAACCGCGACCTGCTGTTTCGCACCCTGGACGACTACCGCGGCGTCAACAAGGCCCACCTGCCCCTGGACCTGCTGCTCGAACCGTTCGGACGCAACACCGCAGCGGCCATCGCCGTGGCGGCGCTGCATGTGCAGGAACATTTCGGCGGTGACGCGCAACTGCTGGTGATGCCCGCCGACCACTTGGTGCTCGATGAAAGCGCCTTCGCCGAGGCAGTGACCCAGGCCCGCGAACTGGCCGAAGCCGGCTACCTGGTGACCTTCGGCATCCAGCCTGACCACCCGGAAACCGGCTTCGGCTATATCGAAAAAGGCGAAGCGCTGAGCCTGGGCAACCGGGTCAAGCGCTTTGTCGAAAAGCCCGACCTGGCCACCGCCCAAGCCTACCTCGACGGCGGCAAACACCTGTGGAACGCCGGCATGTTCTGCTTCAAGGCCAGCACTCTGGTGGATGAACTGAACACCCATGCCCCCGACGTTCTGATTGCTGCGCGTGCCGCCCTCGAACACAGCCAGCACCTGCAAAACAAAACCTCGCGCCAGCGCGAACTGGACAGCGACGCCTTCGCCAGCGCGCCGGACATCTCCATTGACGTGGCGCTGATGGAAAAGTCCCAGCAAGTGGCCGTGGTGCCGTGCGACATCGGCTGGAGCGATATCGGTTCCTGGGAAGCCCTGCGCCAGCTCACCCCCAGCGATGCCCAGGGCAACCAGGTCAATGGCGAAGCGATCCTGCACGACGTGCACAACTGCTACATCGATTCGCCCAAGCGCGTACTCGGTGCGGTCGGCGTGCGTGACCTGATCATCGTCGACACCCCCGACGCCCTGCTGATCGCCGACGCCAACCGCAGCCAGGACGTGCGCTACATCGTGGCCGAACTCAAGCGCCAGAATCATCCGGCCTTCAGCCTGCACCGCACCGTGACCCGGCCGTGGGGCACCTACACCGTGCTGGAGGAAAGCAGCCGCTTCAAGATCAAGCGCATCGTGGTCAAACCCCAGGCGTCGCTGTCGCTGCAAATGCACCACCACCGCAGCGAGCACTGGGTGGTGGTCAGCGGCGCGGCGCAGATCACCAATGGCGAACGTGAATTCCTGATCAACGCCAACGAATCCACTTATATACCGGCCGGACACAAACACCGCCTGACCAACCCGGGCATCATCGATCTGGTGATGATCGAAGTGCAGAGCGGCGAATACCTGGGCGAAGACGATATCGTGCGCTTCGATGACATCTACGGGCGTGCGCCTGCCGAAGTGAAGAAGTGACATGCGCACCTCGTTGATCATCCCGACGCGTAACGCCTCCAGCCACCTGGCGCGGCTGCTGCCCGCGCTGAAGATGCAGACCCTGCAGCCGGACGAGATGCTGGTGGTCGACAGCGCCTCCAGCGATGACACCGTAGCGCGCTTTCGCGACTACGGCGCGCGGGTCGAGGTGATCGACGCCCGCGACTTCAACCACGGCGGCACGCGGCGCTGGGCCAGTGAACAGGTGAACGGTGACGCCCTGATCGTGATGACCCAGGACGCCATTCCGGCCACCCCGGAAACCTTTGCCAACCTGCTCGTTGAATTGCAGCAGGACCCGCTCAACGGCGTGGCCTACGGGCGCCAGTTGCCGCACCCGGATGCCGGGGTGCTGGGGGCGCAGTCGCGACACTTCAATTACCCGGCCCAAAGCCGCAGCAAGCGCCTGGCCGATGCGCCGGAACTGGGGATCAAGACCTGTTTCAGCTCCGATTCGTTTTCCGTCTATCGGCGCAGCGCCCTGCACGCCGTAGGCGGCTTCCCCGCCGATGTCATCGGCAGCGAAGACGCCTACGTTGCGGCACGCATGCTGATCGAAGGCTACACCGTGCGCTACGCCGCCTCCGCGCAGGTGTACCACTCCCACGATTACCGGCTCATGGACGAGTTTCACCGCTACTTCGACATCGGCGTGTTCTACGGTCGCGAACCGTGGATACGCCAGGCCTTTGGCGATGCCGGCGGTGAAGGTAAACGCTATGTACTGGCTGAATTCGCGGCATTGCGCGCAGCCGGTGCCTGGCACCGCGTACCTGAAGTACTGGTGCGCAGCGCGTTCAAGTTACTCGGCTATCGGCTGGGTCATCAGGAACGCCGGCTACCTCTGGCCCTCAAGCGGCGCATCAGCATGTTCCCCGGTTATTGGAGGTGAGCATCATGACCTACAGGAAATCCTATTTGATGAAACGAACCGTGCTCGTCCTGGCCATGATGGCCTTGGCCGCCTGCAATACACCCGCGCGCATCGTCGCGCCTGATGACAAGACCGTCGAGGAAGGCAAGCGCGCCCTCGACCAGCTTGCCCAACTGCCGCCGGCGGTGGAACGCATCCGCGTCGGCGATCAGTTGCGCATCGTGCGCGACGCCGGGGAAATGCCGACGCTGTCGGCGTTCAACGTCAGTACGATCTACGAGCTGACGCTGTACACGGTGCAAAGCGACGGCAAGATCAACTACCCGTTCCTGGGCCCGATCCAGGTCGCCCGGCGCACGCCGACGGAAGTGGCGGACGAGCTCAGCAACAAGCTCGCGCCGGTGTATCGCGAGCCGCGGGTGACGGTGAACATCAACCAGGCGCCGGCCAATTCGATCATTGTTGGCGGCGCGGTGAACAACCCGACCACGGTGGCAATCGCCTCGGCCAACACCCTGGAGCAAGCCATTGTCGGCGCCGGCGGGGTGAACCCGGCGGGCAATGCGAGCATGGTCGCGCTGCTGCGCGAAGATACCCAGGGCGTCTATCGCGCTTACTTCCTGGACTTCAGCCAATACCTCAAGACCGGTCCCAACGGGCGCAAACAAGTGCCCCTGCAACGCGGTGACGTGGTGTTCGTGCCCAAATCCAACGTGGGCGAGCGCATCCAGGGCGTGGATACCTACCTGAACCAACTGATCCCATTCACCAAGTCGATCGGGGTTGGCTACAACTACACCCGAACCAGCGGCGGCAGTAACTAAAGGAGCGACATCCCATGATCGAGATCCGTTCTTTTCGCGATCTTCTGCGCCTGTTCTTCATCTTTCGCAAGGAGTTCAGGCTGGCGGCCATCGCGGCGCTGGTGATCATTTTGCTGGGGGCTTTCCTGCTGCCGGCCAAGTACGAATCCACCGCGCGCCTGTTGGTCAAGCCGGGGCGTGACTCGACGCTGCCGATCGAAATCAGCAACCGTCAGGCGCTGGTGATGCCGAGCACTCAGCGCGACCCGATTGTCGATGAAGAACGCCTGCTCACCGGGCGCCCGATCGTGCGGGCGGTAGCCGAGCATTATCTGGAAGTCATCGACAAAATGCCGCCGCCGGAAGGCGTCTGGAAGCGCACCAAGTTCTATGTCAAAAACGGTATCGGCGCAGTGTTCGACGGCGTACGGGTGGTGCTGGAAACCGTGGGCATCGTTGAAAAGACCACACCGGTGGAGCGCCTCGCCGCGAGCCTGGAGAAGAACTTTGAAGTCAGCCACGCGGCGGGCTCCACGGTGATGGACATCAGCTTCAAATGGGGCGACCCGCAAATCGCCCAGGCGGTGGTCAAGAGTTGGGTCGAGACCTACATCAACGAACGCACCGAGGCCCTGGGACGCAAGAGCCTGTATGCCTTCTATGAAGGTCAGGCGGCCAACAGCGCGACCGAAATCAAGAGCTACAAGCAGCAGATCCTCACTCACCTGAACCGGATCGGCGCAGCGAGCATTACCGATCGCCTGGAAGATTTATCCGAACGCATCAACGTACTGCGGGGCGAGACGTTCAACACCAGTCGCTTGATCGCCTCGTCCGACAGCGCCATTGCAAGCACGCGCACCCAGCTCAAGACCCAGCCAAAGGAAGTCACCACGGTTCGCCAGATTGCGCTGAACCCGCAGCAGCAGGACTTGCGCCGTCTGCTCAACCAGAAGCTGCTGGAAAAAGCCGACATGATGCGCACCTACACCGATAACGCGCCGCCAGTCAAAGCCCTGGACGCGTCGATTCGAGCGATGCAGGTCCAGGTCTCGAATGAAAGCAACACCGTGCAAAGCTCGGAAAACCGCGCGCCGAACACGCTCGAAATCCACTTGCAGCGCGTGCTGCTCGATGAGTCCAGCAACAACCTGGCGTTGCGTACCCAACTGGTGCAACAGCAGAAACAACTGGTCAACCTCGAAGCGCAACGCAAGGAAGCCCTGGATATCGAGCCGGAGCTGGCGCGCCTGTCCCGTGAGCTGAATACCACCGAGCGTAACTACGCGCTGTACGTGGACAACCTGGAAAAATCGCGCATCGACCGTGAGCTGGATAACAGCCAGATCAGCAACATTGCAGTGATCGAGGAAGCCACCCTGAACCCAGGCCGCATTTTCCCGAAAACCCTGCTGATGCTGTTTTTGGCGATCCCGTTCGCCATCGTCGTCGGCCTGCTGGTGGTCTACCTGTGCTACCTGCTTGATCAACGCATTCACGATGGTGGCCTGGTGGAACGCAAGTTCGGCCTGCCGTTGTGGACCACGCTGCCGGAGCTGGACACCAGCACCGCGCAAGGCACCAACGCGTTCAATGCGAGCATCTACCGGTTGTACGGCCTGTTGCAGTTGGACCGGGTGGCCGAACGCGGCCTGACCCTCGGGCTGACCTCGGCGCGCCACGGTGAAGGGGTGACCTTCGTGGTGGAGCAACTGCGCCTATTGCTTCAGGAAAACGGTATCACCGTGCGAGTCGGCGGGGTTGATCCGGCGGCGCCAGGTGAAGTGGTGCTGCTGGACGCCTCAGCGCTGCTGGACAACCGCGATGCCTTCGTCAACCTGCGCCGCGCCGACCTGATCGCGCTGGTGGTCGAAGCCCGCAAGAGCACGGTGCCGGTGGTGGAGCACGCGCTGTCGATCCTCAATACAGCATTCGGCAAAGTCGACGGCATCATCATCAACCGGCGCAAGTTCGAAGTGCCGGCCAAGGTACTGCGCACCATCGCCAAATACCGGGGGGCGTTCTGATGCGCATCGCCCTGCTTGCACCTTTGCCGCCGGAAAAAAACGGGATCGCCGACTATGCGAACCATTTCAAGACGGCATTGGAGCAACTGGGCGTGACGGTGCTGACACCGTTGAGCGGCGTGGAAGGCTCGAGCGCGGCGATCAGGCAGGCCGTTGCCGCGTTCGACTGGCGCAGCGTGGACCTGGTCCACGCCGAACTGGGCGGCGGGCGCCTGGGAGAGTTCCTGGCCTTGCGCGAGTTGCGCAAGGGCTACCCTGACCTGTCGCTGACGGCCACCGTGCATGACCCCGAGCGCATCGTGTGGCGGCGCGAGCACCTGCCCTTCCCGCTCAACCTGCTGGAGCGCCTGCCCAGCCCGTTGCCGCAGGCGGCAGTGGTGCTGGCAGACCCGCTGACCCTGCGTGAAGAACGCCAGGTCGCGCGGGGCCTGACGCGGTTGATTACCCTGACCCGCCTGGGCGCCGATTGCCTCAGCCAGCGTATGCAACTGCCGGCCGGCAAGGTGGCGGTCATCCATCACGCCAACCTGGCGATTGCAGCCGTGGCCCTGCCGCCGCTGGATACGCTGCACCTGTTGTATTTCGGTTTCATCTACCGTGGCAAAGGCATTGAAGACCTGTTGCAGGCCCTGGCCGCCGTCTTCGAGCAAGCCCCCCAATTGCGTGACCGTGTGCGCCTGACCCTGGCCGGTGGCACTGCCGCCGAAATGGCGTTTGGCGCGGGCGGCAATTACCTGGAGCAGTTGAACCGCCAGATCGCCGACCTCGGCCTGGCAGGCGTCATCGATTGGCGGCTGAACCTGCCGGCTGACGAGATTGCCCAGACGATCCAGGCCCACCATGTGATGGTGCTGCCGTATCGCGAATCGAAAAAACTCGGCCTGCTCGGCCGCCAACGCGGCACCAGTGGCGCGCTGTCCTGGGCCGCCGCGTGCGGACGTGGAGCGATTACCTCCGATGCGCGGGCGTTTGCCGAGGAAGTCGCCAGCGGTAACGGCGCGATCTATCCCGAAGGCGATGTGGCCGCGCTGGGCGAGCAGTTGTTGCGCCTGGCCCGTACGCCGACCCTGGCCCGGGACTGGGCCGAACGCGCCGGGGCCATCGGCCGCGAACGCTTATGGCCGCTGACGGCGCAGCACTTCAAGCAGCTCTTCGAACAGGCAATTGCGGGGGCCCCGTATGGCACGTAAACGGACTTATTTCGCCACCCTTGCGCTGGTCGCCGCCCTGGGGCTGACCGTCTTTATCTGGGGGCGCCAGGCCGACGCCGAGAGCCATGTGCTCAAAGGCAACAAGGTGGTGGTGTGGAAGGACTTCCTCGGCGTCAACGCGCAGTTCCTGTGGTTCAGCCCCGAGCGTTACCAGTTGCAAATCGACCGCCTCAAGGAGCTGGGCCTGGAATGGGTGCGCCTGGACCTGCATTGGGACCAATTGGAGCCGGTCGCCGACCAGTACCAGGTGGCGACCCTGGACCAGTTGGTGACCAGGCTTGAAGACAACCAGCTCAAGTCAGTGTTTTACCTGGTCGGCTCGGCGCCCTTTATCACCACCGCGCCGGTGGGCGCGCCCTACCAGGATCAATACCCGCCGCGAGACCCGAATGTGTTTGCGCTGCGCATGGCGCTGTTGGCCCAGCGCTACCCCAGCGTCGACGCCTGGCAGGTGTGGAACGAGCCGAACCTGCTGGGCTTCTGGCGCCCGGCGGCGGACCCGGCCGGTTATGCCACGCTGCTGCGCACCACCGCCGCCGCACTGCGCGCTGTCGCCCCGAACAAACCGGTAGTGGCCGCCGGCATGGCGTTCTTCAGCGAAATGCCCAACGGCCAGACCATGCTCGATGCCCTCGATGCCCTAGGCGTGCCGAGCCTGAACACCGTCATGTCCTACCACCCTTACACGCAACTGCCCGAGGGCAACGACCCGGCCAACCTCGACTTCGTGGCCAAGACCACCGCCCTCAACCAGAAGCTGCGCAACAGCGGCGTGAAAACCCTGTGGAGCACCGAGTGGGGCTGGTCGAACTACCTCGGGCCCAAGGAAGCCCAGGACATCATCACCCAACAGGGCCAGGCCGATTATGTGATACGCCGCCTGGCGCTGATGAGCGCGCTGGATTTCGACAAGATTTTCCTGTTTACCCTGAGCGACCTGGACCAGCGCGCCAGCGTGCGCGACCGCGCCTACGGCTTGCTTGATATCGACGCCAAGCCCAAGCCGGTCTACACCGCGTTGAAAAATTTCCTCGACGTCAGTGGCCCGCAAATGACCCCCGGCGATCCGCCCACCGCCGACCAATTGCCCGACGGCCTGTTCAGCATCGGCTGGATCCGCGCCGACGGGCGCAAGCTGTGGTTTTTCTGGTCGGCCCGTGGCGGTAACGCGCACTTGCCGAACCTCGCCAGCGCGACGTTGTATGACCCGTTGCGCGGCACGCAGACACCGGTGAGCGGCACCAATGGGTTGACTGTCCCGGTCAAGTCGAACCTGCAAATTCTGTTATGGGATTGAAGCCCGCCATGCGCATTTTATGGATCCTGCCCTACTCGCCCTGGCCCGCCACCAGCGGCGGCAAGACGCGCCAGTTCCATCTGCTGCGCAGCCTGGCGGCGCGTGGGCACCGGATCACCCTGCTGCTGCACGACAAGCACCCGGTGTCGCTGGCCGATCGCCAGGTGCTGGAGGCGTTTCTCGAGCAATTGATCATCCTGCCGCGCCGCCCGCTGCGCAGCGTGAAGACCCTGGTGGCCGGGCTGTTTGCGCCTTACCCGTTGCTGGCCAGCGTCAACGGCCTGTCGGGCGCGCTGCAGGACCGGTTCAACCAACTGCTCAATGAACATTGGGACGTGGTGCAGGTCGAGCACACCTACACCTTCCAACCCTATGAAGAGGCCCTGGTGCGTCAATCCCAACCTTTCGTGCTGACCGAACACAATGTTGAGTCGGCGCTCGGTGCGGCCACCTACGACCGCTTGCCGCGTTGGGCGCTGCCGTTCATTCGCTATGACCAATGGCGCTACACGCGCTGGGAACGTCGCGTGATGCGCCAGGCCACCCAGGTGGTGGCGGTCACCGACAGCGATGCGCAGGCGCTGGAAAAAATCGCCGGCAAACCGGTGCCGGTGGTGGTCAATGGCGTGGACTGCGATCACTTCGCCGCTGCCCGTCCTGACCCGTCGACCCGCCGCGTGCTGTTCCTGGGCAACTATGAGTACGCGCCCAATGTGGATGCCATCGAATGGGCCCTGGATGAAATCCTGCCCAAAGTCTGGGAGCGCTGCCCCGACGCGCGCATGAGCGTGTGCGGCTTCGGCATGCCCGCCAGTTGGCGCGAACGCTGGCAGGACCCGCGCATCGAATGGCAAGGCTTTGTGCCAGATCTGTTGAGCCTGCAATCGACCTGTTCGGTGTTTCTCGCGCCGTTGCGCCATGGCGGTGGTTCCAAGCTCAAGGTGCTCGAAGCGCTGGCCGCCGGCATGCCCCTGGCCAGCACCGAACAGGGGGTGTCGGGCCTGGACCTGGTGGACGGCCTGGATTATCTCGGCGGGCAAACCGCCGTCAGCCTGGCGGACGCCGTGGTACGCCTGCTGCAATCGCCCGAAGCCGCCGCGCCCATGGGTGAAGCCGGGCGCGCCTATGTGCGGCGGGCCCATGACTGGAGCGTTGCCGCCAGCCAACTGGAGCAGGTGTACGCTACCCTGTCGCCGCTCAATCAAAAGGAGCCCGCATGCGTGTAGGCCTGGATTACCGCACCGTCGGCACCTCACCGCAATCGGGCATCAGCCGACAGGTGTATGCGCTGGAAAGCGCCCTGCGCAGTTTGCCGGACCTGGAACTGGAGCGCTTTACCGTGGCGCCCCTGGGCGATCAAACGCGGTTGCAGGCGCACTGCCCGGCCTGGGGCTGCGCGAAAACGGCGATGCACCAGCCGCAGAATCGCCTGCGCTTCGAAGCCGGTTTTTTACCCCGCGCCCTGCGCGAACAGTACATCGATCTGTACATCAGCACCTTCAATATGGGCCTGCCGTTGCCGCCCCGGCCCACAGGGTTGCGTACCGTGGTGCTGCTGCACGACCTGTTCCAGATCACCCTGGACAACTACCACGCCAGCCGCCTGAAGGCACTGGTGTACAAGACCACCGATCGGCTGTCGATTGCCTATGCCGTGCGTAGCGCCGACCGGGTGTGGACGCCCTCCCAGTACAGCGCCGACGAAACCGCACGGTTGTTTCCTCAGGCAGCGGGCAAGATTCGCGTGCTGCCCAATCAGGTGGACGGGTTCAACGAACCGGCGGCAGACCTGTCGGCGCGCCCATTGCCCAAGGGCTTCTGGCTGCTGGTCGGCACCCGTGAATTGCGCAAGAACGTGCCGTTCCTGGTGGATGCCTGGCAGCAGGCGCGGCGCCTGTCCGTCAACGTGCCGGAATTGGTGCTGGTGGGCAGCCTGGAGCATTTGCCCGACGCCCAGCGCACCCTGGCGGGCATTCATGCGCTGAGTGGCGTCTCTGATGCCGAGTTGCACGGGCTGTACCGCCAGGCGTCACGTGTATGGCAACCCTCCTACGCTGAAGGTTTCGGTTTGCCGGTGATTGAAGCGTTGAGCGTCGGCACCCCCGTGGCCGTGGCCAGCGGCACCTCGCTGGACGAAATCACCCCGCCGTCGGCGCCGCGCTTTTCGCCCACCGATGGCCCTGCGTTGGTACAGCTGATGCTGAGCCTGGGTGAGCGCGGCGATGAAGGCACCCCCGAAGACCATCGCCAATGGGCCGCACGTTTCAATCAACACGCCTATCGCCGGCGCCTGGCCGAACTGATCGAGGAGCTGAAATGAGACTCTCCCTGGCAAGCCTCGTCGCTATCCTCCTCGGCGCGCTGTTTGGCGTGGTCGCCCTGGCGCTGTCACCGGCCAAGGCGTTTCTCGCCGTGATTGGCCTGGCGGCGGCGGTGACCATCCTGCGCTTTCCCTTCTGGGGCTTTTTGCTGTTCGCCCTGGTCGCGACCTTCATGCCCTACTCCACGCTCAACCTGGGCATCCGCAGTACCGTGAGCGAAGCGATTCTTGCGCTGACCTGGGGCGCGGTGCTGTGGCACGGTTTTCTGTCACGCCTGCCGGATGCGCCGCGCCTGGCCCGCCGTCCCACCGACCAGATGCTGCTGTGGCTGATGCTGTTCAGTGTGTTCCCGTTCATTGTCGGCCAGGTCAGCATCCACGCCGAAACCAGCGGCGTGGCCAACTGGCTGCGCTGGTTGCTGAACCTGTCAGGGGTATTTCTCGCGGCCAGGTTGTTGGTCGACTACAAGCGCCGCGAAAGCCTGGTGATCGCCTTGCTGCTGGGCACCCTGGCAATGCTGGTGATGTCGATCGCGGTGTTCGTGCGCACGCGCTCCGGGGCGGGAATTGCGCCGATCCTGGCGCTGCTCAATTACGGTAACTTCGACATGTTGAAATTCGGCCTGGAAGCCATGTCGTCGCGTATGGGTTCGCCGTGGATGCACCCGAATGCCATCGGCGGAATCATGGCGCTGCTGCTGCCGCTGGCCTTCTGTTACGGCATGACCGAACAGGGTTGGAAACGCGCGCTGGGACTGGGCGTGGCGTGCCTGGGGGCGGCGGCGTTGCTGCTGGCCAGCAGCCGGGGGGCGATGGTCAGCCTGGCGCTGGTGCTGATATGGCTGGCCACCCGGCGCGTGCCTTACACCGGTCGCTTGCTGATGATCGGCGCGGCGCTGACCGTGGCGCTGGTCATCGCGTATCCGCCGTTGCAGGAACGCCTGGCGACGATTTTCTCGTCGAGCAACGCCAGTACCGAAGTGCGTTTCGACGAGTACCGCATGTTCCCGCAGGCCGTGGCGGCGTACCCGTTCGGCATCGGTTTCAAGGTCGACCCGCCGGTACCGGGTACACAGTTGCTGGGGATCTCCAACCTGTGGCTGAACTTCATCTACAAGACCGGCGTGGTCGGCATGCTGTTGTTTATCGCCGTCACCGTGCGCTGGTGGCGTGAAGCCCGGCCGGAAAAAGGCCCGATCCGCCTGACCAAGGACAATGCGCTGTGGCTGGGCAGCACGGCCGGGATTCTGTCGGCGCTGGTCAGCGGTTTGTTTGACCACTACTTCAGCTTTGCCGTGGTGATGGTGGCGCTGTTCTGGCTGATGGTGGGGATTAACGTGCTGGAGGCGCGCCGCTTGTTCCCGGCGCGCCTGCCCCAGGTCAAAACGGTGGCGTTTCGCAAGCCAGTACTTGATGGCGCGCGGTCCTGATGCTCGGTTCTGCCGCATGGCTGACCGTGGCGACTCTGTTGGGTCTGTGCCTGGGGTTTGCGCGCGAGTGGTTGCTGGTGGCGGCCTGGGGCGCGGGCGAGCGCAGTGATGCGTTTTTGATCGCGTTGTTCCTGCCCGAGGCGCTGCGCATGTCGCTGGCCGGCGGTGTATTGAGCGCCGCCGCGTTGCCGCTGTATCTGCAACGCGAGGACGACGAACGCCTGGACTGGCTGGCGGTGCTGTTTCCGGCATTGATGCTGATCGCCCTGTTCACCAGCCTGTTGCTGATGCTGTTGGCGCCCTGGCTGGTACAGGCGCTCGGCCCTGGGCTGGCGGCCGGCGCCACGGCCCTGGCCGCCAGCAACCTGCAGATCGTGGCGTGGTGTGTACCGGGCTTGATGCTGCATGCGCTGTTCAGTGTTCCATTGCAGGCCAGCGAGCGCTTCGTGCTGGCGGGACTGGGCTCGCTGCTGTTCAACCTGCCGCCGGTGACGTACCTCGCAGTGGCAGGCACCGCCAGCCAGCCGCACAGCCTGGCGCTGGCCTGCCTGATCGGCAGCGCATTGATGCCACTGGCGTTGCTGCCGTCGCTCTGGCGCCAGGGCTGGCGACCCTGGCGCGTGCAGCTGTCGTGCGCGCCCTTGCGCGAACTGGGCCAGCGCGTCGGCCCGCTGTTGCTGAGCAATGGCGCCAGTCAGGGCCTGGCGTTGATCGAGCGCCTGGTGGCGTCGCTGTTGGGGGAAGGCGCGGTGACCTGGGTCAACCTCGCACGCAAGCTGATGAACCTGCCGCTGATTGCGCTGATGAGCCTCAATCAAGTGCTGCTGGGGATGATGAGCCGACGCCAGGGCGATGAACGCCTGGCCCTGCTCAAGCGCGGCCTGGAAACCGCCAGCGTGCTGACCCTGCCGGCCGGCGTCGGCCTGGTGGCGGCGGCACCGAGCCTGGTGGCGCTGCTGCTGCCCAACCAGGCGGCGGGCTCGCCGCTGCCGCCGTTGCTGGCATGGTTTGCCGTGCCCCTGGTGTTCGGTGCATGGAACGCCCTGCTCGCGCGTTACGCCTACGCCGCCGGCGATACGCGTCAGCCGCTGCGCTGCGAACTGCTCGGCAGCCTGGTCAACGTGCTGCTGCTGGGCGTGCTGCCGTTTGTGTTTGGTTTGGCTGGCATTCCGCTGGCGGCGCTGTCGGGTGTGGTCTGTACCGCGCTGCTGCTGATGCAACGCCAGGCGTTGCTCGGCGCCCTGCCGTGGGCCCGGCATTGGCTGATCAGCACCGTGCTGATGGGGCTGGCGGCGCTGCTGTTGTTTCGAATCGAAGGCGTGTGGCTGCAACTGGGCTTGAGCACCCTGGCAGGCGCGATAGTGTTGCTGGGTATGGGGCTGTGGCTGAAGCCGTGGCGCAAGGCGTGAATGATTGTTCGGGAAGACTCAAATGAAACATCGCTGGATTCAAATGGATATCGCCAAAGGCATCGGTATCCTGGTTATCGTGTACGCCCACAGTTGGTTTGTCGCCAACTCGGTGGATTTGCTCTACCCGATCATTGCCTCGTTCGTGCTGCCGTTGTTCTTCTTTTTGTCCGGGGTGTTCTTCAAGCCCGAGCAGCCGTTCGTGGAGATGGCGGTGCGCAAGGCCGATGGCTTGCTCAAGCCGTTCTTCTTCACCATGTTGGTGTATGTGATCGTGCGCGCTGTGCTGCGCGGGCAGCCGTTGCTGCCGGACATCGGCGGCGTGTTTTACGCCTCGGTGGATACCATCCCGTGGCAGGCGTTGTGGTTTTTGCCGCACTTCTGGGTGGCGATCCTGTTCAGTTGGCTGATGCTGCGGCTGATCCAGCGCCTGAAGCTGCCGTTGCCGGGCGCTTGCGTGCTGGCCGGCGCGCAACTGTTGCTCGGCATCTGGGTGCTGCCGTGGTTCTGGCAAGTGCCGGTCAGCGTCGGCGAGCAGACCTGGACCCTGCCCGGCCTGCCCTTCAGCCTCGACGTGACGCTGATCAGCAGCACCTACTTCATCTACGGCTACCTGCTGCGCGATTGGCTGCGTCGGCATGAGAGTTCGCTGTTGACCCTGCTGATTGCGGTGGCGCTGTTCGCCGCGGTGTTCCTCTATAGCCACGACACCATGGACCTGGCGCAGCGCCGTTACGACCACTGGTTGTGGACCAGCCTGCTGGCGGTGATCGGCGTGTACCTGTGCTGGGCGCTGGCGCGGGTGTTGATGGTGTCGACCCTGCTGACCCGGGTGATGACCTATATCGGCCAATCCACCTTGATCCTATTGATCTTCCACGGCGAGATCCAGCACAAGACTTTCGACCTCATGGAGCGCCTGGGTCTGCATCCGCTCATGGCGGCGTGTGTGGGCTTTGTGGTGGCGGTGGTGGTGCCATTGCTGATCGGCGAAGTGATCAAGCGGGTGGCATTCCTGCGGTTTTTCTACTTCCCGTTTCCGCTGCGCAAGGCGCCTAAACCTTAAGCAGGACTGATGTGGGAGGGGGCTTGCCCGCGATAGCGGTGGGTCAACCAACATCGATGTTGGCTGGGCCGACGTCTTCGCGGGCAAGCCCCCCTCCCACATTTGGATCTGTACGCTCAGTCGTCCAGTTGTTGCGGCGCAGGCTTGCTGCCGGGTTTGGCCGGTTTCGCGCCCTTGGCTGGCACGGGTTCGACCGGTGCGGGTTCCGGCGCGGCAGCCGCCTCTTTCTCGGCCATCGGCATCTGGTCGATGGTACTGAAGAACTCTTTCAGATCGAGCGTATCCGGCGGCACGTTCTTCTCGAGTTTCTTGTCACCGTCCTTGCCCACCAGGATCACCTTGGTGCCGCTGCCGACACCGAGTTTGAGGGCGCGGATCAGCGCATTGGTCTCAGGCGGTGTGAGCTTTTTGCTGTCCTTGGGGTCCTTGGCGAACTTCTCGCCTTCGGCACCGATGCTGCCGAATTTCACGGTGTAGAGCACCATGCTGCGCTCTTCGAAGGACTGCTTGGTGGCAGGCTCTTCCAGTTGTTTCTTGAGCGTGGCCAACGTCGGGTTACCCGCATCGAGTTCCACCACGACCAGAGGGCGGGTTTTGCCCAGCTCCAGCTTGAGCGGATTATCATCGGCAGCCAACAACGGCCCCGTAAAAGCCATCAAGGTAGCCAGGGTCAGCGACCGGATGAGCATGCGCACCTCCTTTGAATTCCATGCAGGGTTCTTGAGTTTCATGTCTGCGACAGTCAAATTCAAGGATGATTCCTACGCCACGTTGAGAAGCGTAGGTCAGGGCGCACGCTACGCAAGGGTTTGCAGGGCAGTGAGGCCATTGTTTCCTCTGATTACGAGACCTGCCAATCCGGCCAATGCCGGGCGAATACGGGTTGCACAACCGGGTCGGCGTCCACCCGCTCCAGGGTATGGGCAAAACCCGGGGCCAAATTGTGCAGCGCTTCCCGCGCGTCATCCCAGCGCGACACCGCCGCCGCCATGATGCCCAGCGCGTTGGGGATGTTGTCGTGCGTGAACAACTGGTCGGCAAACTGGTCGGCGAACACTACCCAGGCCTGATGCAGATAGCGCCGCGTGCCGGTGGTCAGTTGCGCTTGCAGGGTCTCATCCGCGTCGCCCAGCCAGCGTTGCGGGTAGTCGATGATGCCGATGGCCGAATAGCAATTGGCGGCGATATACAGCAGGCCGCGCAGAATCTGCGCGCGGTTGCCGGCCAGCAGGTCGGCCTGGGGATACTCAAGGCCCAGGTGGATCAGGATGGCGGCGCTTTCGGTCAGCACCTGGCCATCGGGGGTGACCAGGGTGGGAATCTGTTTCAAGGGATTGATGCGCGCAAGGGCTTCGCTGCCCTCGCCGTCCTGCCAGGAACTGGCCTCCACGCGATGCCACTGCACGGCGCAGCGTTGCAGGGCGATTTCGATCATGCAGGAACCGGACTCGTCGGTGCCGTAGAGTGTGTACATGGACGTTTGCTCCTGAGAGACGGGGGTTATGCGGGCGTTCGCCTAGAACAGGCCCATCTGACCGCCCACCAAAGTGCCAAAATCATCGTTCACGAACGGCAGGATCGCATCCGCCACGGGCTGCAATTGCCGGGTCACATAATGATCGTAGTCGATCGGCGCTTGCCGCACCTCCAGCGGCTCCGGACCATTGACGCTGATCACATAGCTGATCCAGCCGCCGCGCTGGTACTGGCGCGGGCGCCCGAGGCGGTCGTTGTATTCATCGGCCAGGCGTGCGGCGCGCACATGGGGCGGGACGTTGCGTTCGTAGTCATGCAGCGCTCGGCGCAGGCGCTTGCGGTAGATCAGCAGGTCGTCGAGTTCACCGCTCAAGGTGCGACGCACATAATCGCGGACATAATCCTGATGGGGCTGGCGATGGAAGATGCGCCGATAGAGCTCCTGCTGGAATTGCCGCGCCAGGGGCGACCAGTCACTGCGCACGGTTTCCAGCCCTTTGTAGACCATCTCTTCGCTGCCATCGCCGCGCACCACCAGGCCGGCGTAGCGCTTTTTGCTGCCCTCCTCCGCGCCGCGAATGGTCGGCATCAGGAAGCGGCTGAAATGGGTCTCGTATTGCAGCTCGAGGGCACTTTGCAGGCCGTATTCGCTGTGCAGATGGCTGCGCCACCAGTCGTTGACGTGCTGCACCAGCGCCTGGCCGATACGACCGGCGTCCTCGTTGGAATGGGCGCTGCCGAGCCAGACGAACGTGGAGTCGGTGTCGCCGTAGATCACTTCATAGCCCTGGGCCTCAACCAGCTCACGGGTCTGGCGCATGATCTGGTGCCCGCGCATCGTGATCGACGACGCCAGCCGCGTATCGAAGAACCGGCAGCCGCTGGAACCAAGCACGCCGTAAAAGGCATTCATGATGATCTTCAGGGCTTGGGACAATGGCGCATTGTGTTCGCGCTTGGCCACTTCGCGGCCTTCGGAAACCCGCGTGACGATGGACGGCAGGCAATGACGGGTGCGGGAGAAGCGCGCGCCGCGAAAGCCTTCCACCGAGGCGCTGTCGTCTGGATGCCTGAGGCCTTCGATCAAGCCCACCGGGTCGATCAGAAAACTGCGGATGATCGACGGGTAGAGGCTTTTGTAGTCCAGCACCAGCACCGACTCATAGAGGCCCGGGCGTGAATCCATGACAAAGCCGCCGGGGCTGGCCTGGGGCGGTTTGTCGCCGAGGTTGGGCGCGACGAAGCCCTGGCGATGCATCAACGGCATGTAGAGATGGGTAAACGCCGCGACGGAACCGCCATTGCGGTCGGCAGGCAGGCCTGTGACGCTGGCGCGTTCCAGCAGGAACTTGAGCAGGTCGGTCTTTTCGAAAATCCGCGTGACCAACTCGCAGTCCTTGAGGTTATAGCGCGCCAGGGCAGGCTTGTCCTCGGCGAACATGCGGTTGATTTCGTCCATGCGCTGGTAAGGCGTGGAGATGTCCTTGCCTTCGCCCAGCAGGGTTTGCGCGACGTTCTCCAGGCTGAACGACTCGAAGCTCCAGGTGGCCGAACGCAGGGCTTCGATGCCGTCGATGATCAGTCTGCCTGCCGCCGCGGCGAAGTAGTGATTGCGGCTGCCGTGTTCGCGCCAGGTCATGGCTTCACCGCCGCGCCCGAGCAGGAGCGGCACGTTCAGGCGCTGGGCATGTTCGTGCAGTACGCGCAGGTCGAATTGCACCACGTTCCAGCCAATGATCGCATCCGGATCGTGGAGGGCCAGCCATTGGTTGAGACGTTCAAGCAGTTGGGCGCGGGTGTCGCAATAGTCGAGCTTGAAATCCACCGCATCGCGCTTATTGGGTGGCCCGAGCATGTACACCTGGCGCTCGCCGCAGCCTTCAAGGGCGATGGAATAGAGGTCGCCCTGCGCCGTGGTTTCGATGTCCAGGGACACCAGCTTCAATGGCGGGCGGTAGTCGGGGGCGGGCTTCATCTGCGCGTCGAGCAGGGTGCCGTCCGCATCCGCAGTGCCGCCAAACCACACTGGGGCGGTGATAAAGCGTTCCATCATGTAGCGCTCGGGCGGCCGCACGTCGCCTTCATAGACATCGACCCCGGCGCTGCGCAGGCGTTTTTCGATGTCCATCAGTTGGCGGTGCTGCCGGACGTAGAGCCCCAGGACCGGGCGGTGGTGGAAATCGCACAACTGCAACGCGCGCAACTCGATATCGCGCTCGTCCTTGAGCAGCCAGCCCAGCGGCTTGCGATGGATCTCGGGGATAAACATCACCGAGGTCTGCACGGGTAGGCGAATGCACCGAGGCCCTTGGTCGGTCGCCAGCCAGAAGCTGACCTGCGTACCCGCCGGAGTGTCGCGCCAATGCCGGGTCAGGACAAAACCCTGCTGTAAATCCACCGTACCGCACCTCGGCAATTGCTTTCAGGGCGTGATTCTACTCGGCATCCGGTAGAGGCGGCAGGTTAACTGTCATCACACAAATCTGTTGCGGAACATGAATAACAATTACTATCATTCGCGCCGGAGTCGTATTCGCGCAGTGAGGAAGCGCACCGTGTTGCCCCCTTCCTCATCATTGACGGTTCACCGTCCGGATTGACCATGCCTCTGTGTAGCCGCCTCGCCGTGCCCTTTCGCCCCACCGTGCTTGCCCTTTTCTGCTCCTTGAGCGTTGCTGCGCAGGCCGATACCAGCAACACCTTGCAACTGGATGCCACGCGCATCGATGCCCAGGCCCCCGCGCCCGATGCGTTGCCTGCGGTGTACGCCGGTGGGCAGGTTGCCCGCGGCGGTCAACTGGGTGTACTGGGCAATCAGGACATCATGGACGTGCCGTTCAGCATGTCCTCGTATACCGAGCAGTTGATTCGCGACCAACAGGCGGAAACGATCGGCGATGTGCTGCTCAATGACGCGTCCGTGCGCCAGGCGTCAGGGTTTGCGAACCAGGCCCAGACCTTCATGATTCGCGGTTTGCCGTTGAATGGCGACGATATCTCATATAACGGCTTGTACGGCATCCTGCCACGCCAGATTATGTCCACTGACGCGCTGGAACGTGTGGAAGTGTTCAAGGGCCCCAATGCGTTCATTAATGGTGTCACGCCGGGCGGCTCGGGTATCGGCGGCGGTGTGAACCTGCAACCCAAGCGTGCCGGTGACGTGTCGCTGCGCCGTTTCAGCACAGACATCAGCAGCGATGGCCGGGTGGGCGAGCATCTGGATATCGGGCAGCGCTTTGGTGAGGATCATCGTTTTGGCGCGCGGATCAACCTGTCCCAGCGCGAAGGCGACACCGGTATTGACGACGAAAACCAGCGCTCGAAGCTGTTCGCGGTCGGCCTCGATTACCGTGGCGATGCACTGCGCCTGTCGGGTGATTTCGTGTACCAGAAGCAGCGTATCAATGGCGGACGCAACTCGGTGTTCCTGGGTAACGCGACCCACGTCCCGGATGCGCCTTCAGCGGATACCAACTATGCGCCCCGCTGGAGCAGCACCAATCTGGAGGACACCTTGGGCATGCTGCGCGCCGAATACGACCTGAATGAAAACTGGACGGCTTACGCCGCAGGCGGTGCCAAGCACAGCCGGGAAATGGGCCGATATTCTTCGATTACCCTGACCGACAACCTCGGCAATGCCACCTCCAGCCGCTCGACCATTGCACACGAAGAAGACAACGCCAGCTTAATGACCGGCTTGAACGGCAAGTTCCAGACCGGCCCTGTCAGCCACCGACTCAACTTCGGCCTGGCCGGCATCTGGACCCAGGCGCGCAACGCCTATGTGTTCAACGGTTCACCGGGGGCAACCAACCTCTACAACCCTGTGACCGGCGCCGCCCCCACGCTCAACACGCCGCGCAATACCCCCGGCACCGATTTCAGCGACCCGACCATTACCGGCAAGACATTCGTGCGCAGCGCTGCGGTGTCCGACACGCTTGGCTTCTTCGATGACCGTCTGTTGGTGACATTGGGTGCACGTCGCCAGCAAATGGTGGTGCAGGGTTACAACTACATGAGCGGAACGCGCACAGCCAACTACGACGAATCTATCACCACGCCGGTCTACGGCATTGTGTTCAAGCCATGGGAGCACGTATCCCTGTACGCCAACCGCATCGAAGGCCTGGCACAGGGCCCCACCTCGCCGCTCAAATCCGGCGACCGGACGATCATCGGTGGCGGGCAAGCCTTCGCACCGGCGCGCTCCAAGCAGATCGAAGCGGGCGTCAAGGTCGACATGGGCACCTATGGCGCCACCCTCGGTGTGTACCGTATCGAGCAGCCAGGCGCAGGTTATGCGCAAGTGATCGATGCAACCACCGCGCGCTATGTACGCGAAGGTCAGCAGATCAACAAAGGCGTCGAACTGAACGTCTTCGGCGAACCGGTAAGTGGCCTGCGTTTGCTCGGCGGAGTGACGCTGATGAAGACCGAACTCAAGGGTACCCTCAACGGTGCCAACGACGGCAACCGCGCCATCGGCGTTCCTTCCTTCCAGTTCAACGCCGGCGTGGATTGGGACGTCCCCGGCCTGCAAGGTGTGACCCTCAATGGGCGCATGCTGCGCACGGGCGGCCAGTATGCCGACGCGGCGAACAACCTGAGCCTGCCCGCCTGGAACCGCTTCGACCTGGGCGCGCGCTACACCTTCACGCTGGCTCAACGTGAGATGACACTGGGCGCTACGGTGGAGAACGTCGCCAACGAGAAATACTGGGAATCGGCTCAAGGCGGCTTCCTGAGCCAGGGTGACCCGCGGGTGGCGAAGTTGTCGGCGACGATTGATTTCTAAATCCACGGTTGTTGACGTCGGGCATCAGTGTTGATGCCCGTTCGCGTCAGGCTCGCTGGGCTTTGTTCAGATAGTTTTCGATGTTGCCCATTTGCTCATCCCAGCCTCGGGAATTCATCTTGAACGCTTTCTGGCGTCGAGCCTGGGGAACGTTGTCGAAACCGGATTCCACCACCCGCAGCAGAATGCCCGGTGCGCGATCCTCAACCGTGAATTCCACCAGCGTCGGTGCTTCCTTGTCGTAGTCGATATGTTTATCTACCGCGAAGGGATGCCACCAGAAAGAAAACAGGGTTTGCGGCAGGATGCGTTCGATCCTGGCCTTCCACACTACATGTTCGTAGCCTGGGTAGGTGATCGGCGCTTCGAGGGTTTCTCCGGCCACAAAGGTCTTTCCCTTGAGGGCAATACCGAACCAATCGCCAAATCGCTCAGCATTCGTGAGCGCTTCCCACACTTGTTTACGTGATGCGTTAAGCAGGACTTTTCGTTCGATGCGATCTAATACGTGCATAAGACACCTCCTCCATTGAACACTAGGCGACATCGACCAATGCGCAACTTTTGGTTATGCGCGATGATGATGAGCCCATCCTTGACTTGGTCATAAGGTATGACTGAATGCTCGAAGGGAAGTTGCCTTGCACAAATGTGTGGGCTATCGCATGGATAGCCCATGGGAGTGGCAGTGATCTAGACGCGGGGATCGCCAGGCGCTTTGGCCGGCGTCGCATATTGCGGCTTCAAATGACCCTCCTGGTCGAGCAGCCAGGCATCCATGATCTGGCGCACCACCGGGCCCGCTACACGGCCGCCGGCCTCGCCGTTTTCGATCATCACTGAAATCACGATCTTCGGATGTTCGGCTGGCGCAAAGCCGACAAACAAGGCGTTATCGCGATGACGCTCCAGCGTCTTGTTGCGGTTGTAACGCTCACCCTGCTTGATCGCCACCACCTGCGCGGTACCGCTCTTGCCGGCAATGCGATATTGGGCACCTTGCGCGGCCGCGCGGGCGATACCGCGCGGGTCGTGCATCACCAGTTGCATGCCGTGGTTGACCTGTTCCCAGTCACGCGGGTCCTTGAGGACGACGTTGGGCATCGGGTTCTCATCCACCGGTGGCACGCCGTTGATGGTCTTGGCCAGGTGCGGCCGGTTCCATACCCCCTTGTTGGCGATCAGCGCAGTGGCCTGGGCCAGTTGCAGCGGCGTGACCTGCATATAACCCTGGCCGATGCCCAGGATCACGGTTTCGCCGGGGAACCAGGGCTGGCGGCGTGTGGCGCGCTTCCAGGCCTGGGAAGGCATCAGGCCGGCGGATTCTTCGAACATGTCCAGGGACACCTTCTGACCCAAGCCGAATTCGGCCAGGTAATCATGCAGGCGATCGATCCCGAGTTTGTGGGCCAGGTCATAGAAGTAGGTGTCATTGGAGCGCATGATGGCGGCGTCCATATCTACCCAGCCGTCGCCGCTGTGGTTCCAGTTGCGGTATTTGTGATCGAAGTCCGGCAGCTGGTAGTACCCTGGATCGAACACGCGGGTTTGTGGAGTGACCACGCCGCTGTCGAGACCTGCGATGGCCACCTCGGGCTTGATGGTCGAGCCTGGCGCATACAGCCCGCGCAGCACGCGGTTGAACAGCGGGCGATCGATGGAGTCATGCAGCGCGGCGTACTCCTTGAAGCTGATGCCGGTGACGAACAGGTTCGGATCGAAACTCGGCTTGCTCACCATGGCCAGCACTTCACCGGTTTGCGGGTCCAGGGCAACCACCGAACCACGACGATCGCCCAGGGCTTCTTCAGCAGCTTCCTGGAGCTTGACGTCGAGACTCAAGACAATGTTTTTGCCAGGGACAGGGTCAGTGTGCTTGAGCACACGCAGCACCCGCCCCTGAGCGTTGGTTTCGACTTCTTCATAACCGACGTGGCCATGCAGTTCCGATTCGTAGAAGCGTTCGATGCCGGTTTTGCCGATCGATTGGGTGCCGCGGTATTCCACTGAATCGAGGGCTTTGGACTCTTTCTCGTTGATTCGTCCGACATAGCCGATGGAGTGAGCAAAGTGCGCGCCCAACGGGTAGTGGCGAACGAACTGGGGTTCAACGTCCACACCCGGTAGACGGAATTCGTTGACGGCCAAGACGGCGATCTGCTCTTCGGTCAACTCGTAAAACAGCGTCACAGGAACAAACGGGTGACGGGCCTGTTTGAGCGCTTTGTCGAAAACAGCGCGATCTTCGGCGGGCAGATGTAACAGATTGACTATCGCGTCCAACTCACCCTTGAGGTCGGTGGTGCGCTCGCGGGTGATAGTCAGGTTATAGCTGGGTCGGTTGTCAGCCAGGACCACACCGTTGCGGTCATAGATCAAGCCGCGCGTGGGGGTGATGGGCAGCACGTGGACGCGGTTGTTTTCGGAAATAGTGGAGTGATAGTCGTATTGCACTACCTGCAGGAAGTACATCCGTCCCACCAGGGCGCAGGTGATCCCGATCACCAGGAGTGCGCAGGCGAGCAAACGTTTGTTGACCAGACGGTGTTCTTTTTCGTGGTCCTTGATGGGTATCGGCTCAGGCATTTCTACAGCATCTCGTTGAAAAAGGTCGACGCCGCGTCCTGCGGATAAAGATCAATCCTTGTGAAAATGTGCTGCACCATACCAAAAATGCAGAAACACTTTGTATCGATTTCCCTCAACGGCGGGTTATTTCATCCAGGCAAGCGAGGGTGCGGTGGTGAGCGAGTCAGGGGGCTGTACGCATCTGGCAAGGCCGTGCTTTTTTAACGCCCAAAACAAAACCCCAACTGCTTTCGCAATTGGGGTTTCGGAATTTAATCTTGACGATGACCTACTCTCACATGGGGAAACCCCACACTACCATCGGCGATGCATCGTTTCACTGCTGAGTTCGGGATGGGATCAGGTGGTTCCAATGCTCTATGGTCGTCAAGAAATTCGGGTACTGAGTCGTGGCCTGCTGGCCTCGCTTCAGCAAATTGGGTATGTGACAGCTGTCGGTGTTTTGTGAGCGTCGAACTTTCGGTTCATCTCGTCTTCACACACCGCAATCTGATGCTCGTTAGAGT
>NZ_KZ478023.1 GCF_002837185.1 Pseudomonas fluorescens
ACTCTAACGAGCATCAGATTGCGGTGTGTGAAGACGAGATGAACCGAAAGTTCGACGCTCACAAAACACCGACAGCTGTCACATACCCAATTTGCTGAAGCGAGGCCACCAGGCCACGACTCAGTACCCGAATTTCTTGACGACCATAGAGCATTGGAACCACCTGATCCCATCCCGAACTCAGCAGTGAAACGATGCATCGCCGATGGTAGTGTGGGGTTTCCCCATGTGAGAGTAGGTCATCGTCAAGATTAAATTCCGAAACCCCAATTGCGAAAGCAGTTGGGGTTTTGTTTTGGGCGCTCGAAACACATTTGCTCAGCAGGCGCGAGATGGCTTGCATAGATCGCTAACGCTAGAGCGGCGTATCGAGCAGGCTCACCTATGGATCGCTCTATTCAGCGCTTTTATGGCAGATATCCAAACACCAGTCGAACCTTGCGCATGATCCAGGTTCACAGGTGGTGCGCTGTACATTTATCTCCACGCTATGTACCTCGCCGCCACGCGGTCAGTGTCTGAGCGGTTAAGCAAAATAATCCCCGGAAAAGGCTCTTGCCGCCTGTCCGGACTCGACCACCGCGGACTATCATGCGATAGCCCTGTCCCCTCACTGCAAGGAGCCGCTCGGAACGCCGATGCGCCAGATCTGGAAATCTTTTCGAGCCCTTTATTTCGCCTCCTTGATGATGCTGATCGGCTCCGGCCTGCTCAGTACGTATTTAGCCTTGCGATTGGCGGCCGACCATGTCGACAGCCTGTGGGTGGGTGCGCTCATGGCGGCCAACTACTTTGGCCTGGTGCTGGGCGGCAAGATCGGGCACCGCCTGATCGCTCGTGTCGGGCATATACGCGCCTACGCTACCTGCGCCGGGATCGTCGGCGCGGCTGTGCTGGGCCACGGTTTGATCGATTGGCTGCCTGCCTGGATCGTACTGCGGGTGATCGTGGGCCTGGGGATGATGTGCCAGTACATGGTCATTGAAAGCTGGCTCAATGAGCAGGCGGAGGCCAAGCAGCGTGGCGTAGTGTTCAGCGGCTATATGATCGCGTCCTACCTCGGTCTGGTGCTGGGCCAGCTGATACTGGTGATGCATCCCCATCTGGGGCTTGAACTGCTGATGCTGGTCGCGCTGTGCTTTGCCCTGTGCCTGGTGCCGGTGGCCATGACCCGACGTATTCACCCGGCGCCGCTGCATCCGGCGCCGATGGAGCCGCGTTTCTTTATCAAGCGCGTGCCACAGTCCCTCAGCACGGTGCTGGGGGCTGGACTGATCGTGGGCTCGTTCTACGGTCTCGCACCGCTTTATGCCTCACAGCAGGGGTTGACGACCGAGCAAGTCGGTTTGTTCATGGGGTCCTGCATTTTTGCTGGACTGCTCGTGCAGTGGCCCCTGGGCTGGTTGTCCGACCGCTATGACCGCGCATTGCTGATCCGCTGCTTTGCGTTGTGCCTGGCGGTGGCAGCATTGCCCTTGGCGATCATGACTCAGGTCCCTTTGGAAGTGCTGTTCGTGGCGGGCTTTTTTTGTTCACTTGTGCAGTTTTGTCTGTACCCGTTGGCTGTGGCTTTTTCCAACGACCATGTAGAAGGTGATCGCAGGGTATCGCTGACCGCCATGTTGCTGGTGACTTACGGCGTGGGTGCCAGTATCGGCCCGCTTCTGGCGGGTGTGGTGATGAAACTGTTCGGCAGCCAGATGCTGTACGCGTTTTTCAGCCTGTGTGCGCTGATCCTGGTATGGCGTATACGGCCGAAGGCGGTGACCAACTTGCATCAGGTAGACGATGCGCCGCTGCATCACGTGGCGATGCCTGACAGTATGTCCAGTTCGCCGTTGGTGGCCGCGCTTGACCCGCGGGTAGATGAACAGGTGGTACAGGAGCAGATGCAGGCCACTGTGCCTGAATCAGACCCCGAACCAGCCGTCGAACCAGCCGTCGACGAGCCGGCTGCCGAGATTGCGCCTGAGTCGACAGACCCGCAAGACCATCCCCATGACTTGAGCAGAGCGCGCCCCTGAACGAAAAACGGGCAGGTCCTGTCAGGAGCTGCCCGTTTTTTCCTTCAGCGTTCAAGGCTTAAAAGTCGTCGTCCTTGTCGAAGCGCCGAGCTTCGCGTTGCAGTTGATACACAAAGCGTTCTACCTGGCGCTGCACCAAACCGCTCATGTTATGAAAGCGCACGCCGGCAAAAGTGATGTTGATCCTGTCTTCGAAATGCAGGTAACGCAACTCGACAGCGGTCGTCATGTTGCCGAATGGCAGCGCGGCGATGAAGCGGTCGTAGACCTGCCCCAGTTGCAGGCGTTCGGCGATGTCGCCTTCAAAGCGCAATTTGCATCCAGTGGCGGAAATGTCGAGCAACTTGCCGTTGATCGGCGCCTTGAGCTTTTCGCCACCCAGTTCGATATTGACCAATTGCGCCAACTTCAGGGCAGCGCGGAATGCATCACGACGCTGATGATAGACCACCTCGCTGGGCATGCTGCCACTGTAGATACGGTGACCGTCCTTCTCGCTGATGCTCAGCGTGCCGTTACTGTCCCAGGCAACCCGGACGCCATCATGAAAACCTTCGATGCGGAAGGGTTCGCCATTTTCGAGGTGACGTTCACCGTCACGCGGAATCATTTCGTCCAGTACCAGCGTCTTGCTGTCCCGGTCGATGTCCACAAGGTAACTTTGGAAGCGTTGGCTGCGTTCGTGGAAAGTGATGATCAATGGATCATGGCTTTCCTGGAGCATCCGCAGCGTGCTGGCGATTTCCAAAGGTGTGGTAAGGACCTTGGGTGGCTGCGGTGCATCTTCCGCATTAAGGGTGTTGAACACGGTTGTTCCATCTCCAGGAAAATACGACTACACGCAAGAACCGGCATTTTGCCAGTATGTAGCGCACCTTGGATAGGCCGCGCTTTGGAACCGTTGTCAGGCTTGGCTGCGGGTGCTTGGCTTGACCAGGCGTGAAGTGGAACCTTGGGCGTTATACAGGGCCGGGGGCTCACCGCCGTGAAGAATACGTAACTGATTGGCCGTGGTGGCTTGCTGAAGCTGAATCGACTGGCCGTTGAGCAGGTTGGCTTCCTGGCACTGGGTGAGCAGGTGATTGAGCGCTTTGCTTTGCGTCAGCAACTGATCGCCGACCGAGGAATGACTTGCCAACTGTGCCAGGCCGTCGTGATCGGCAGGCAGGCCCAGGCTGATAAGAATCTCGCTGCGCTTCTTGCCGTGCTGTTCGAGCAGCACAATCAGCGACTGTTTGCGCGCGAGTATTTCTTCGAGCAAGGGCATATCCCGGCCATACAGGGCCAGGGACTCTTCTTTAAGCAGCTCGAGCAGTTGTTGCGTCGGCGCCAGATCATCAAGGATCAGTTGGAGCAAATGTTCGTCGTGGTGCATGGCTGGCCTTGGGTTTTAAGCGTCCAGAAGCCCAGCGCAGGCCTGTGCCTAGCGCTCGGCTTCGAAGTTAAGCAGCTTGCTGGCTACACGGTTGCTGTCGACTGTATAAGTGCCATCGGCGATGGCCTGTTTCAACTCCGCCACGCGGGCTTTGTTCACAATCGGCTGATCGCGCAGCGAGTCAGTGATCTTCTGCAACTGTTGAGCCTCATTGCTCAGGTGTACCGATTCCCCACTCTGGCTCGCGCTCGCCTGTTCTGCCTTGGCGGGCAGGGGTTTGGCTTCAACACTGTCCTTGGCACCGCTGGTGCGCGTATTGCCCGGCAAGGGCTGGGTGCTGTTTAAACGATTGAAATCAATGACCATGATAAAAAACCTCTGGGTATGTGGACGCTTGCCATGTTTTCGGCAATACCCGGACAAACTTTAGGCGCGAATGACAATAAATCTCCGCACGGAACATTCCATGCACAGTGTAGGAAAACCTAGCGCCCCATACCAGTAATCTATAACGCTACCTCGACCTGGCCAGGGGCCGTCACCCGCGCCTTGATCACGCGGTTGGAGTTGAGGTTCTTGACGCGAATCTGCTCGCTCATGCCGCCGTTGGACAGCGCTTCCCCAGGCATTCTCACGTTCAAACCGCCGCTGCTGGCGGAAATCACTACCTGGTCACCTTTACGAATGACCTCGGCCTGCTCCAGATGCACCAGGGTAATCACCTGATCGGTGACCACTGGTCGGGTGAGCCGCTGCCCGATCGCCTGGTCCAGGGAGGTCAGGTAACCCTGATTGATCAAGCTGATATCCCGTTCACGCAGTGCGACATCGTCATAGCCGATGATGCCGGTGCGCTTCAACGGTCGCGCCACCACGACAACGTCGCGGAACAATTTGACTTGAGCCGGCACAAAAACAGTCCAGGGCGAGGCGCCTTCACAGCGTACTTTTACGGTGACACGGCCAATGGGCTGGGCCGGGCTTTCCAGGGTGGCTGTCAATTCCTTGTCACACATCGGCATGCGCAGGCGCGGGTCCAACGAGTTGACCTGGATCTCATAGCGGCCCGGTGTCTGGGTGGTCTCCAGATAATCTTCTACAGTGTATTCAAGAAAGCCCTGGGTGACGCCGATAAGGAGATCAGGCAGGGTGACGTTGTCGGCGCGGGCCGTGACGCCCCAGACAAGCAGCGCCATCGCGGCGCAGAGCAATCTGCGATACTTTGAGCGGCAAGCGCGTCGGGAAACTGTCGTTTTAATATCCATAGCCAACCAAATAGCAAAGCTCGTGCCGTTTAGTGTTGGGTACGCATCGTACCTCTGGGATTTAGGAGTCTGGGCATGGCAGGTGTAATGGATTCAGTAAACCAGCGCACGCAGCTGGTAGGGCAGAATCGCCTGGAGTTGTTGCTTTTTCGCCTGGACGGCAAGCAGCTGTACGGCATCAACGTGTTTAAAGTGCGTGAAGTGCTGCAGTGTCCCAAGCTGACGATCATGCCCAAGTCCAGTCCGGTGGTGTGCGGCGTGGCCAATATCCGCGGCGCGACCATCCCCATTCTTGACTTGGCAATGGCCACCGGCTCCGCCGGTTTGCAGGACCGCCAGAGCCCGTTCGTGATCATTACCGAGTACAACACCAAGACCCAGGGGTTTCTGGTGCGCTCGGTGGAACGTATCGTCAATATGAACTGGGAAGAGATTCATCCGCCGCCCAAGGGCACCGGGCGCGATCATTACCTGACGGCGGTGACGCGGGTGGATAACCAGTTGGTGGAAATCATCGACGTGGAGAAAATCCTCGCCGAAGTCGCGCCCACCTCGGAAACGATTTCCGTTGGGGTAGTGGATGCCGAGACGGCACACAAGGCGGTATCCCTGCGCGTGTTGACCGTGGATGACTCCTCTGTCGCGCGCAAGCAGGTCACGCGTTGCCTGCAAACCGTCGGCGTGGACGTGGTAGCCCTCAATGACGGTCGCCAAGCCCTGGATTACCTGCGCAAGTTGGTGGACGAGGGCAAGAAGCCAGAAGAAGAATTCCTGATGATGATTTCCGACATTGAAATGCCGGAAATGGACGGATACACCCTCACGGCGGAAATACGCAACGATCCACGCATGCAAAAATTGCACATCATCCTGCATACTTCGTTGTCGGGGGTATTCAATCAGGCCATGGTCAAGAAGGTCGGTGCAGATGACTTTCTGGCCAAATTCCGGCCTGATGACCTCGCATCCCGGGTAGTCGACCGGATCAAGGCAGCAGATCACGGCTAGGGGCATTTCTCCTGGCGGTCACACGATTTAAGAGGCGGTACCATTGTCTACGGGTAATTTGGATTTCGAACAGTTCCGGGTCTTCCTGGAAAAAGCCTGTGGCATATTGCTTGGTGAAAACAAGCAGTACCTGGTATCCAGCCGTCTCAACAAGCTGATGGAGCAGCAGGGCATAAAATCCCTGGGTGAGTTGGTTCAGCGGATCCAGGGGCAGCCGCGCAGCGGGCTCAAGGAGATGGTGGTCGATGCCATGACCACCAACGAAACGTTATGGTTTCGCGATACCTACCCCTTTGAGGTGCTCAAGAACAAAGTGCTGCCGGAAGCCATCAAGGCCAGCCCGGGTCAGCGCCTGCGTATCTGGTCGGCGGCATGCTCCTCGGGACAGGAACCCTATTCGATCTCCATGTCCATCGACGAGTTCGAGCGGACCAACATGGGCCAGCTGAAAGCCGGCGCGCAAATTGTGGCGACGGACCTGTCCGGCAGTATGCTCACCAACTGCAAGACCGGTGAGTACGACAGCCTGGCCCTGGGCCGAGGCCTGTCCCAGGAACGCTTGCAGCGCTACTTTGACCCGAAAGGGGCAGGGCGCTGGGCGATCAAGGCGCCGATCAAGAGCCGCGTCGAGTTCCGCTCGTTCAACTTGCTCGACAGCTACGCCAGCCTGGGCAAGTTCGACATGGTGTTCTGCCGCAACGTGCTGATCTACTTCTCGGCCGAAGTGAAGAAGGACATCCTCTTGCGCATCCATGGCACGCTCAAGCGCGGCGGGTATCTATTCCTCGGCGCTTCGGAAGCCTTGAACGGCTTGCCGGATCACTACCAGATGGTGCAGTGCAGCCCGGGAATCATCTACCAGGCCAAATAACAACGTTTACCCGGTAAAAAATGTGGGAGGGGGCTTGCCCCCGATGGCGGTGGGTCAGTCAGCTATTCATGACATGACACACCGCTATCGGGAGCAAGCCCCCTCCCACATTCGTTTCGCGGCAATTTCAACGGTAGCGGCAATCCTTCCATTGCCGCTTTACTGGCGCCACGCGGAAAGCACTTGCCGCTTTTCTGGCATTGCCGCCGGCAATTCCCCTGCGAGCCCTTGATATACGGGGCTTGGTTACATTGGCATGCACCTTGCTATAACCCTGCTAACGAACAGCAGGTCAGCCAAAAGGTTTCCGCCATGAGCATCAGCTTCGATAAAGCGCTCGGTATCCACGAACAAGCCCTGGGCTTCCGCGCCCAGCGTGCCGAAGTCCTGGCCAACAACATTGCCAACGCCGACACCCCGAACTACAAGGCTCGGGATCTGGATTTCTCCGCCGTGCTCGCCGCACAGCAGGATAAAACCAAAAACGGCACCTTCGCCTTGAACATGACCAACAGCCGTCATATTGAAGCGCAAGGCTTGAGCAGTGGTGATGAGTCGCTGCTGTATCGCACGCCGATGCAGCCGTCGATCGACCAGAACACCGTCGATGCTCAACTGGAACAATCGAACTACGCCGAGAACTCGGTGAACTTCCAGGCCAGCTTCACCCTGCTCAACAGCAAATTCAAAGGGCTGATGTCAGCCCTGCGTGGAGAATAAGCCATGTCCCTGTCCAGTGTTTTCAATATTGCCGGCAGTGGCATGAGCGCGCAGACCACGCGTTTGAACACCGTCGCCAGTAACATCGCCAACGCCGAGACCGTGTCTTCGAGCATTGACCAGACTTACCGCGCCCGTCATCCGGTGTTCGCCACCATGTTCCAGGGCGGCCAGAGCGGCGGCAGTGATTCGCTGTTCCAGAACCAGGATGCCGCCGGGCAAGGCGTGCAGGTGCTGGGTGTGGTCGAAGACCAGAGCAACCTCGAAGCGCGTTACGAGCCGAACCATCCGGCTGCGAACGAAAAGGGTTATGTCTACTACCCCAACGTCAACGTGGTCGAGGAGATGGCCGACATGATTTCCGCCAGTCGTTCGTTCCAGACCAACGCGGAAATGATGAACACCGCCAAAACCATGATGCAGAAGGTCCTGACCCTGGGTCAGTGATAAGGGGCGCCGAATAATGGCCATCGTTGATACGTCGAACAACACGGCAGTCCAGGACCTGTTCAACTCCAAGGTCAAGGACGCGTCAAACAATGTAGCGAATGTTTCCAAGGCTGCCACCGGCAACCAGGCATTGGGCAAGGATGCATTCCTGCAACTGCTGGTTACCCAGCTGAAAAACCAGAACCCGTTGTCGCCACAGGATAACGGTGCGTTCGTGGCCCAGTTGGCGCAGTTCAGCAGCCTGGAAGGCATCAACACCCTGAACGACTCGGTAAACAACATATCGAGCAACTTCAGCTCGTCGCAGGCGCTGCAGGCTTCGTCGCTGGTGGGACGTTCGATCATCACCCAGACCGACAAGGCACTGGTCGATACCAGCAAGAGCATGACCGGTTCGGTGGCGGTGACGGCGGCGACGGGCAATGTCTCGATCAAGATCACCGACAAGGACGGCAACGTGGTGCGCACCCTCGATATGGGCGCCCAGAGCGCGGGTTCGTCGGACTTTATCTGGGATGGCAAGAACGACAAAGGTGAAGTTGCTCCAGCCGGCACATACACCTTCGCGGCTTCCACCAAGAACGACAAGGGTGACGCGGTGGCCCTGGCCACTTCGCTGCCGGCAACGGTAACCAGCGTGACGCTGAGCAAGACCGGTGGCGAAATGCTGCTCAACCTTGCAGGCGGCATGGGCAGCGTCAAGCTGTCGCAAATTCAGACTATCGGTACATAGAGCCGGCTAACGACGGCAGAGGGAGAGAAACATGTCTTTTAATATCGGCCTTAGCGGCCTCTATGCGGCCAACAAACAACTGGACGTGACCGGCAACAACATCGCCAACGTTGCGACCACTGGCTTCAAGTCGTCCCGTGCGGAATTCGCGGACATCTACGCGGCGTCCAAACTGGGCACCGGGCAGAACAGCATCGGCAATGGTGTGAACTTGGCGGCGGTGTCGCAGCAATTCACCCAAGGTGACGTGAATGGCAGCGGCGGCATTCTGGACATGGCGATCCAGGGTGGCGGCTTCTTCGTGCAGAAGGGCAGTGACGGTTCGCTGGAATACACCCGCAGCGGTGCGTTCCGTGCCGACAAAGACGGCTACATCACCAACAACACCGGTACCTCGCGCCTGCAAGGTTACGCGGCGGATGATGACGGAAAAATCATCAAGGGCGGCCTGACCGACCTGCAACTGAACTTGACGAACTTGCCGCCCAAGGCCTCCACCAAAGTGGATTCCACCAGTAACCTGAACTCCTCGGAGCCGGTGATCGATCAAACGGCCAAGCCATTCGATCCCACCAAGACCGATACCTTCACCACGCAATACAGCACCACCTTGTACGATTCCCAGGGCAACGCTCACCCGATGGTGCAGTACCTGGTGAAAACCGACGGCAACAAGTGGAATGCCTACACCCTGATCGACGGTCGCAACCCTGACGGTTCTGCCCCGACGGGCACTCCATCGACGCCACCTGTGGCGTCGACCCTGACCTTCGATGGCGCAGGCAAGCTCACCAGCGTGGTGACCGGTGGTGTATCCGATAAGACCCTTACCGTTGCCGGCTGGGTCCCGGGTACGGTGACCAATGGCGTGTGGAAGGCTAACGGTGCGGACGCCAACCCAGGTGGAATTGCGGTCAACATGGCCAACATTACCCAGTACAACTCGGCCACCTACCGTAACCCTCCGGTGACCGATGGCTATGCCACCGGCCAGATCACCGGCCTGAAGATCGACGGCAGCGGCGTGATGTTCGCCACCTTCAGCAATCAGCAAAGCAAGGCCATCGGCCAGATCTCGCTGGCCAGCTTCAACAACGAACAAGGCCTGCAACCTGCCGGCAGCACCACCTGGAAAGAGACCTTCGCTTCGGGCCAACCGGGTTACGACACCCCGCAAGCCGGTACCCTGGGCTCGATCGTGGCGAACTCCCTGGAGAACTCCAACGTCAACCTGACCAATGAGTTGGTGGACCTGATCAAGGCCCAGAGCAACTACCAGGCTAACGCGAAGACCATCTCCACCCAGAGCACCATCATGCAGACCATCATTCAGATGACCTGATGCGCCGGCGTTCGACAGGAAGCCCCTCTTAAGAGGGGCTTTTTTTTGGGTGTAAGAAAACAGTCTGATGCGTATCAGGTTACCCATTGAAATGCAGGAGAAAGGAACGCGGTATCCCCGTTCTACCACTGATCGGCCAGAACCTGAGAGGTTCACCAATCAAGGGGACGGATATGTGGAGTTCAGGTGTTTTCGGGCCCGGTGTTGCAAACGCAGGGTTTGGGCGGCAGCAGGTGCGTGGGGAGTCGACCCCGGTCACGCCAGGCGCTGAAGTGATCGCGGCCAAGCAGTTGCTGAGCGACATGTTCGATGCGCAGCAAACCGGCAAGACGCAAGCGGTGCAAGACGCGCGCGATAAATTGAACGCGCTGCGCGAGCAACTCGGTGATGAAAAATTCAAAGAGGTTCTTAACGGGCTCATTGACGACGCTGATGACAAGTATCTCGAGTTTCTTCGGCGGTTGTTGAAGGAGTTGTATCCCGATGAAGATGTAACGCCACCCGCGCCATCACCCACGCCGCCTCGTGGCGGTGGTGGCGGAGGCGGAGGCGGAGGAGTCAGTCCGGGCGGGTTCGGCCCCAGCGAGTCCATGAGTAACAAGCCGATTACCGAAGGCTCAAAGCATTTTCACTACACGCCTGACAAGAGCAATCCTGGGAAAAAACCCGAGAATATCTGGAGTGGTTTCAGCCAAGGACCTGATGGAAACTGCATCACCGTTTCCGCCATAAAGGCCTCAATGATGCAGTTCGGTCAAAAACCCACAGACGTCTTCAAGGACGTCAAGGAGACGAGCAAGGGCTATAACGTCACGATGCGAGATGGTTTCAAGCTCTCATTGACCAAAGATGAGTTGATGCAGGCTGCGACACACGCTCGTTTCCAGGGCGATGACCCAGCGATGATGACAGATGCCAACTTTATGTACGCTGCGAGTGCCAAGCGGGCGCAGATGGAAAACAATGATGGCACCGCCGGTCGCAGTTTCCAGGCTGCGATGGATAGCCTCAATGACGGTGAGTCTCCTCGTGAAGGTCTCGATCGCCTGGGTCTGAAAGGTCACTACAGGCCGGCCACGGATACCGATCTGAGAAGCAGCAAGGTGGGGACGGTGGAGTACGGCGGTCATTCGATGGCCGTGCTCAACGGTCGAATTGAATTGTGGGGAAAACGCGGCGGTGTGCCTCAGTCGGGCATCGCGACCGTGTTGTTCTAAGTCCCATACCCGTTGTTTTGGACTAAAAAAAGCCCCCGATACACCATGAGTGTATCGGGGGCTTTTCAGCCTTGGGCGGTTAAACCCAGGCGTGGGGTCAGCTTACTGGCAAGCCTCACAATCCGGCTCATCAATCGCACAAGCCTTCGGCACTGGCGCAGGTCCGGCTGGCGCGGCGAGTACCGAATCATCACCATGGTTGCCGCTGGATACAGCGTTCAGCTTGCCGGTGTTGATGGTCGACTTCTCGGTGCTGGTCGCGGCCAGGGCGCGGAGGTAGTAAGTGGTTTTCAGGCCACGGTACCAGGCCATGCGGTAGGTCACGTCCAGCTTCTTGCCCGAAGCGCCGGCAATGTAGAGGTTCAGCGACTGTGCCTGGTCGATCCACTTCTGACGACGGCTGGCAGCGTCAACGATCCACTTGGTATCCACTTCGAAGGCTGTCGCGTAGAGCTCTTTGAGTTCTTGCGGGATGCGTTCGATCTGTTGCACGGAACCGTCGTAGTACTTCAGGTCGTTGATCATGACCGAGTCCCACAGGCCACGGGCCTTCAGGTCGCGGACCAGGTAAGGGTTGATCACGGTGAACTCGCCCGACAGGTTCGATTTCACATACAGGTTCTGGTAGGTCGGTTCGATCGACTGCGACACGCCGGTGATGTTGGCGATGGTCGCGGTCGGTGCGATGGCCATGATGTTGGAGTTACGAATGCCTTTCTGCACACGGGCACGTACCGGCGCCCAGTCCAGGGATTCGTTCAGGTCAACGTCGATGTACTTCTGGCCACGCTGCTCGATCAGGATCTGTTGCGAATCCAGCGGCAGGATGCCCTTGGACCACAGCGAACCCTGGAACGTCTCGTAGGCGCCGCGCTCGTCGGCCAGGTCGCAGGAAGCCTGGATCGCGTAGTAGCTGACCGCTTCCATGGACTTGTCGGCGAACTCGACCGCAGCATCGGAACCGTAGGGAATGTGCTGCAGGTACAAGGCGTCCTGGAAGCCCATGATGCCCAGGCCGACCGGACGGTGCTTGAAGTTGGAGTTCTGCGCCTGTGGCACCGAGTAGTAGTTGATGTCGATGACGTTATCGAGCATGCGTACGGCGGTGTTGACAGTGCGTTCCAGCTTGGCGGTGTCCAGCTTGCCGTTGACGATGTGGTTCGGCAGGTTGATCGAGCCCAGGTTGCAGACCGCGATCTCGTCCTTGTTGGTGTTCAAGGTGATCTCGGTGCACAGGTTCGAGCTGTGGACCACGCCTACGTGCTGCTGCGGGCTGCGCAGGTTGCACGGGTCCTTGAAGGTCAGCCATGGGTGGCCGGTTTCGAACAGCATCGACAGCATCTTGCGCCACAGGTCTTTGGCCTGGATGGTCTTGAACAGCTTGATCTTGCCAGGGTACTGGGCCAGGGCTTCGTAGTACTCGTAGCGCTCTTCGAAGGCCTTGCCGGTCAGGTCGTGCAGGTCCGGTACTTCGGACGGCGAGAACAGCGTCCACTGGCCGTCATCGAAGACACGCTTCATGAACAGGTCAGGGATCCAGTTGGCGGTGTTCATGTCGTGGGTACGACGACGATCGTCACCGGTGTTCTTGCGCAGCTCGATGAACTCTTCAATGTCCATGTGCCAGGTTTCCAGGTAGGCACATACAGCGCCTTTGCGCTTGCCACCCTGGTTCACGGCAACGGCGGTGTCGTTCACCACTTTCAGGAACGGCACGACGCCCTGGGATTTACCATTGGTGCCCTTGATGTACGAACCCAGTGCACGCACCGGCGTCCAGTCATTGCCCAGGCCGCCGGCGAATTTGGACAACATGGCGTTGTCGTGGATCGCGTGGTAGATGCCCGACAGGTCATCCGGCACGGTGGTCAGGTAGCAGCTCGACAACTGTGGACGCAGGGTGCCGGCGTTGAACAGGGTCGGGGTCGACGACATGTAGTCAAAGGAGGACAACAGGTTGTAGAACTCGATCGCACGGTCTTCCTTGTGCTTCTCTTCGATCGCCAGGCCCATGGCCACGCGCATGAAGAACACTTGCGGCAGTTCGAAGCGGATCCCGTCCTTGTGGATGAAGTAACGGTCGTACAGGGTTTGCAGGCCCAGGTAGGTGAACTGCTGGTCGCGCTCGTGGTTGATCGCCTTGCCGAGTTTTTCCAGGTCGAAGGTGGCCAGGATCGGGTTGAGCAATTCGAATTCGATACCCTTGGCGATGTAAGCAGGCAGGGCCTTGGCGTACAGGTCGGCCATCTCGTGGTGGGTGGCGCTGTCGGCCACGCCCAGGAAGCCCAGGCCTTCGGCGCGCAGGGTGTCCATCAGCAGGCGCGCGGTGACGAACGAGTAGTTCGGCTCGCGTTCAACCAGGGTACGGGCGGTCATCACCAGGGCGGTGTTGACGTCGGTCAGGGCCACGCCGTCGTACAGGTTCTTCAGGGTTTCGCGCTGGATCAGGTCACCGTCGACTTCTTCCAGGCCTTCGCAGGCCTCGGTGATGATGGTGTTCAGGCGGCCCAGATCCAGTGGCGCAAAGCTGCCATCGGCCAGGGTGATGCGGATCGACGGGTGCGCTTGCACGGCTTCGGCGGATGGCGCGTGCACGGCACGTTCCTTGGCGCGCGAATCGCGGTAGATCACGTAGTCACGGGCAACTTTCTGCTCGCCGGCACGCATCAGGGCCAGTTCGACCTGGTCCTGGATTTCTTCGATGTGGATAGTGCCGCCCGATGGCATGCGACGCTTGAAGGTCGCGGTGACCTGTTCGGTCAGGCGGGCAACGGTGTCGTGGATGCGCGACGAAGCAGCAGCGGTGCCGCCTTCAACTGCAAGAAACGCTTTGGTGATGGCGACGGTGATTTTGTCATCGGTGTAAGGAACGACAGTGCCGTTACGCTTGATCACGCGCAATTGGCCAGGTGCGGTGGCGGACAGATCCATAGTCGAATCGGCGGCCTGCGGCACGGAGCCCTGCGGGTTCTCGCGAGTTGTGTCGGTTTGCATGGGGGGTTGTCTCCACGTTCTATATTTGATTGCGAGTGCCAGGCTTTCCTGCAACACCCGTACCGTTTTCCATGTCTTTGGATGAAAAACAGCTGCCATCCGCGTGAGCGGTTTGGTCTACTGAAAATCGGTTGGTTCCACGCTGCGCCAGCAATAAAACGCTTGAATTTCGAGCCGCTTATGTGGTTGGACGCTTTTCGCTAAAACCCTACATGTAGGGTCTCTTGAAGTGCCGAGGTACAAGATAATGCGTTTTACGGGTGTTAGCAACGCACTAACCTGTGGATAACACTGTGAGTAAAATGTGTAAGAAAGGTTGAAGGGGCGTGTAGGCCGCATTACTGCTGGATTGCGCCGTTTGTCATTAAATGTTTCGAGCCCAAAACAAGGTGGCGGTTTTCGAAGGGCGCGAACCCTATCACAAAAAAACGCCATGGCCGAATGGATTTCCCGGCTTGTGCTTATGGGTTGGCCAGTGGCTACAATCGACCCTCGTTATGCCTGCAACACATGACAAACAGGCTGTGCCTGGACCGTATCGGCCAGAAGAATTTCCTATAACAATGAGGACACCCCATGGCACAGGATCCCTGGCAGATATTGATCGTCGAGGATGACCAACGCTTGGCCGAGCTGACCCGCGAATACCTGGAGAGCAACGGCCTGCGGGTGTCGGTGGAGAACGACGGTGCCGTGGCGGCCGCGCGCATTATCGCCGAGCAGCCTGACCTGGTGATCCTCGACCTGATGCTGCCCGGCGAAGACGGCCTGAGCATCTGTCGCAAGGTGCGCCAGCGCTATGACGGCGTCATCCTGATGCTCACTGCGCGCACCGACGACATGGACCAGGTGCAGGGCCTGGACATGGGCGCCGATGACTACGTGTGCAAACCCGTGCGTCCGCGCCTGTTGCTGGCACGTATCCAGGCCCTGCTGCGGCGCAGCGAACCGGTGCCAGCGGTTGCGGTGGAGCACCAGCGGCGCCTGCAATTCGGCCCGCTGGTGGTGGACAATGCCTTGCGCGAGGCCTGGCTGCACCAAGGTGGCATCGAACTGACCAGTGCCGAGTTCGACCTGCTGTGGCTGTTGGTGGCCAATGCGGGGCGCATTCTTTCGCGCGAAGAAATTTTCATCGCCCTGCGCGGCGTCGGTTACGACGGCCAGGACCGTTCGATTGATGTGCGCATTTCACGAATTCGCCCCAAGATCGGCGATGACCCGATCCACCCACGCCTGATCAAGACCATCCGCAGCAAAGGCTACCTGTTCGTGCCCGAAGCTGCTGCCGACATGCCACTGTGAACTCGATCTTCCTGCGCATCTACGGCGGCATGTGCGCCGCGCTGATCCTGGTCGCGCTGCTGGGTGTGCTGGCCCTGCACTTGCTCAACGATGTGCGCAGCGACCAATACCGCGAGCGCCTGGCCCATGGCACTTTCGCGCTGATGGGCGACAATCTGCAGCCCATGAGCGCCATCGAGCGCCAGCGCGCATTGGCCGTGTGGGAGCGATTGCTGGGCATACCGCTGCAGTTGCGCACCTTCACTGACGCACAGCTGGACATGCGCCAGCGCAAGCGCCTGCAACGTGGCCAGGTCCTGGTGGAGCAGACGGGGCCCCATGCTGCGCGGGTATTGCGGCTGGTCAGTGAACAGGAGCAATGGGTGCTCACCGGCGAAGTGCAGCAGATCAGCGAGCAATTGGCCCGCGCTACTATTTACCTGCTGGCCGACGAACTGGTGCGGTTTCCGGTGGCCGAGCAGCCGCAACGTTTGGCCGACCTCAAGCAGGCAAAAGGTTTTGGTTTCGAGATGCACCTGATGACCCTCGACCAGGCCGATATGGACGACGACCAGCGCCGTCGCGTGGCCGAAGGCGATACGGTGATGGCCCTGGGCAAAGGCGGTGATTCGATCCGTGTGTTTGCCGGCATGGTCGGCACGCCGTGGGTGCTGGAGATCGGCCCGCTGTATCAAATGAACCCGTACCCGGCGCAATGGTTGATCCTGATTACGTTGATCGGCCTGACCCTGATCGGTCTGATCGTCTACCTGTTGGTGCGCCAGCTCGAGCGCCGACTCAAGGGGCTGGAGGCAGCGGCCACGCGTATCGCCAAGGGCAACCTGGAGGTTCGCGTACCGGCGCGAGGCGTCGATTCGGTGGGGCGGTTGGCGGCGGCGTTCAACGGCATGGCCGAGCACTTGCAGCAATTGCTGGCGATTCAGCGTGAGCTGGTACGCGCCGTCTCCCATGAGCTACGCACGCCGGTGGCGCGCCTGCGCTTCGGCCTGGAGATGCTGGGCGACGCCACCACCCCCGAGGCCCGGCGCAAATACCTGGAGGGCATGGACGGCGATATCCAGGACCTCGATGGCCTGGTCGATGAGATGCTCACCTACGCGCGCCTGGAGCAGGGCGCGCCGGCGTTGGACTTCCAGCGCGTCGACCTCGATGCGTTGCTCGACCAGGTGATCGGCGAATTGTCGCCACTGCGCCCGCAGGTCAGCGTCACCCGGGGGATTGGTCCGTCACCGGCGCATCGGGCGGACGCCTGGGTCGATGCCGAACCCCGCTACCTGCATCGCGCGCTGCAGAACCTGGTCAGTAATGCCATGCGCCACGCCAGGAGCCAGGTACTGATCAGTTATCAGGTAGGGCAGGTGCGGTGCCGTATCGACGTGGAAGACGATGGTCCCGGCGTACCGGAAAGTGCCTGGGAACGGGTGTTCACCCCGTTCCTGCGCCTGGACGACAGCCGCACCCGCGCCTCGGGCGGGCACGGCCTGGGCTTGTCGATCGTGCGGCGGATTATCTATTGGCATGGCGGGCGGGCGTTGATCAGTAAGAGCAACAACCTGGGCGGGGCGTGTTTCAGCCTGAGTTGGCCCAGAGAACAGGGAAAACCCTGACACCGCTATCGGGAGCAAGCCCCCTCCCACAGGGGAATGCAGTCCAAATGTGGGAGGCGGCTTGCCCCCGATGGCACTCTATCAGGCGCCAACCGCCACCAGACTCAACAACTGCTCCCCCTCCACCCCAAATTGCCCCTCCAATTCCTTGCCATGGCACCACTCACTGGACAGGTCCGTGAGCAACCGCAGCCGCACATGCCCAGCCTGCGACCACTCCACCACCTCGGCATGCTCGAAATAAAAGCGCTGGTGCACGAGCGGGTAGAGCGCCTTGAACAGACTCTCCTTGACCGAAAACGTCAGCGTCACCAGCAGGGCGGCCTGCTCGCGCGGCAGGCTGGCCATTCGTTGCACTTCATCGGGCGTAAGAATCTCGCCCGCCAGGCGTTCCGCCCGTTCCAGCGTCAGCAGGTTCTCCAGGTCCATTCCCAGGCCGCGCCACTGCACCTTGTGCGCGACGATCGCCGCGGCGTGCCCGGTGCTGTGGGTAATGGAGCCACTGATATGCCCTGGCCAAATCGGCGCGCGGTCTTCGCCAATGGCCGGGACGCAGTCGAGGTTATCGAGTCGCTGCAGCGCTTCGCGGGCGCACAGGCGGCCGGCGAGGAATTCCGCCTGGCGCTTGGCCACCGAGCGCTGGATGCTCGCCGGCGGCGGCACGGCGCTGCGTTGGAAGTCGCTGGCGTTCAATAAGGCCGGGTCGAATCGCGTGCTCAAAAACACTGTGCCCGGCAAGGGAACAGGCAGCGGCCAATGGGCATCGAGTGGGGTACAGCAGGCGGGTAGGGGCGTCATGCGCGACATTTTGCCGAGTTGGCGCGTCAGTGCATAGTCCGTAGTGCATGACTCATTGCGGTTCAGGACGGGTTCAGAGCCCGTTCAGGGGGAGTTCAGGGGCGCTTGCGTAGTGTGGACACCACAGCCTGAACGCGTAAGAGGTAACCACCATGACTGCGATCAAGAAACTGCTGCTGGCGTTGACCATGCTCAGTGCCACCGCCGGTGTGCAAGCCAGCGATAGCACGTTTGCCGCTTTTGGCCGAGAGAAAAGCAAAAAAGACGGCAACCTGATCCATCGTGTCAGCTTCGAAGAGATGAGCGTTCAGGCCGTACCGTGGGGCCAGTCACTGGTCACAGCGCCTCAGCCGGGTTACCGCACCGGTTACGCGCCTCTGTCAGGCCAATACAATGGCATTAAACTGCGCCCGCAAGACCTGCAGGGCCGCTATGATATCCCTCGCTCGGACTGTTGAATTGCCTTGGAGAGCCTTATGAAATTGCTGGTGGTGGAAGATGAGGCGCTGTTGCGTCATCACCTGTTTACCCGCCTGACCGACAGCGGCCACGTCGTCGAAGCCGTGGCCAATGCTGAGGAAGCCCTGTACCAGACCGGCCAATTCAACCACGACCTGGCGATCATCGACCTGGGTCTGCCCGGCATGGGCGGCCTGGACCTGATCCGGCAGCTGCGCACCCAGGCCAAGACCTTTCCGATCCTGATCCTGACCGCCCGCGGCAACTGGCAGGACAAAGTCGAAGGCCTGGCTGCCGGTGCCGACGACTATGTGGTCAAACCGTTCCAGTTCGAAGAGCTGGAGGCGCGGATGAACGCCTTGCTGCGCCGCTCCAGCGGTTTCACCCAGTCCACCATCGTCGCCGGGCCCCTGCTGCTGGACCTCAATCGCAAGCAAGCCTCGCTGGACGAACAACCGCTGGCGCTGACCGCCTATGAGTACCGCATCCTTGAATACCTGATGCGCCATCATCAACAGGTGGTGGCCAAGGACCGTTTGATGGAGCAGCTCTATCCCGATGATGACGAGCGCGACCCCAACGTCATCGAAGTGCTGGTTGGCCGGCTGCGCCGCAAGTTGGAAGGCCCGGCCGGGTTCAAGCCGATCGACACCGTGCGTGGCCTGGGCTACCTGTTCAATGAGCGCTGCCGTTGATTCGCTCGCTCCGTGTGCGCCTGATGCTGGCCGCCGCCACCCTGGCGGTGCTGTTCATGCTGGGCTTGTTGCCCGCCATGCAAGGTGCCTTCAGCCTGGCGCTGCAGGATTCCATCGAGCAGCGCCTGGCGTCGGATGTCACCACCCTGATCTCGGCGGCCCGCGTGGAAAATAACCGGCTGTTGATGCCGGCGCAGTTGCCCGATGAGCGTTTCAACCTGACCGACAGTCGCCTGCTCGGCTATATCTACGACCGTGAAGGCCATCTGGTGTGGCGTTCGCGGGCGACCCAGGAAGAAAACATCAATTACAAGCCGCGCTACGATGGGCGCGGCAACGAATTCGCGCGTATTCGTGAGGCCAACGGCCAGGAGTTCTTCGTCTATGACGTCGAGGTCCGGCTGCTGGGCGGCAAGAGCGCGGCTTTCAGCATCGTCGCCTTGCAACCGGTGCGCGAGTACCAACTGACCCTCGAAGGCCTGCGCGAGAATCTCTACCTGGGGTTCGGCGCGGCATTGCTGGTGCTGTTGACGCTGCTCTGGCTCGGCCTGACCTGGGGCCTGCAGGCCCTGCGGCGCCTGAGCCAGGAGCTGGACCAGATCGAAGGCGGCACCCGCGAAAGCCTCAGCGAAGAGCACCCCCGGGAATTGCTGCGCCTCACCGGTTCCCTCAACCGTTTGCTGCACAGCGAGCGTGAGCAGCGCACGCGCTACCGCGACTCCCTGGATGACTTGGCCCATAGCCTGAAAACCCCGCTGGCGGTATTGCAGGGGGTGAGCGAAGACATGGCCCAGCGCCCCGAGGAACGCAGCCAGGCCTGGGTGCTGCAGTCGCAGATCGAGCGCATGAGCCAGCAGATCGGCTATCAATTGCAGCGCGCCAGCCTGCGCAAGAGCGGCCTGGTCCGCCACCAGGTACGCCTGGAACCGGTGCTGCAAAGCCTGTGCGACACGTTGGACAAGGTTTACCGGGACAAGCGCGTCACCGTGTCCCTCGACCTGCCGGACGCGTGCGACGTACCCATCGAGAAAGGCGCCCTGCTCGAGATGCTCGGCAACCTGCTGGAAAACGCCTACCGCCTATGCGTGAAGCAGGTACGTATCAGCCTCGTGGAACACCCGGACGGCAGTGAGCTGTGCATCGAAGACGATGGCCCCGGTGTGCCACCGGACCAGCGCGCACGGATCCTGCAGCGCGGCGAACGGCTTGATCGCCAGCACCCGGGGCAGGGCATCGGGTTGGCGGTGGTCAAGGACATCATCGAAAGCTATCACGCGCGGTTGACCCTGGGTGATTCGGCGCTGGGTGGCGCGGCGTTCAGGATTCACTTTCCCGCCTTGTGAGGGGGCAGGCAGGCTACCCGCCTTCAGCCCTCCTGCGCGCGATACGCCCCCGGCGTCAACCCGGTCCACTTCTTGAACGCCCGATGAAACGCTGACGGCTCCGAGAACCCCAACTGTTCTGCAATTTCCTGCAAAGACAAGTCCGCTCGCCCCAAGTGGTAGATGGCGATATCGCGGCGTAACTCATCCTTCAATGCCTGAAAGCTGCTGCCTTCTTCACGCAAATGCCGGCGCAGGGTCTGCGGGCTGATATGCAAGTGCTGGGCGACCGCTTCCAGGTCCGGCCAGGGCGTGCGGTCGCGGCTCAGCAAGCGGCGCAGTTGGCTGCTCAGGCTGTCGCCCTCATCGGGTCGAGACAACAAGTCGGCGGGGGAGCGCTGTAGAAAGTGCTTGAGGGTGCGTTCATCCTGCAGCAGCGGCAGGTTCAAGTATCGGCTGGGAAACACCAGGCTGCTGTTGGGCGCGGCGAATACCTGCGGGCAAGGAAACAGCAGGTCGTATTCACCGGCGTGGGCCGGCATCGCATAACTGAAGGTGACCTGATGCAGCCGAATACGCTGGCCGATCAACCAACTGCCCAGACGATGCCAGATCACCAGCAGGCATTCACTGAGAAAGTGGTCCGGGTCCCACAGTGGCGAGTCGTCCAGGCTCAAGCGAGCGCTGTCGCCTTCGCGTGTCAGCTGCCAGCGCGGGCCGTGGGGGAACAGGCTGTAAAATAACAGGCCGCGTTCCAGCGCCTTCTCCAGCGTGCGGCAATGAATCAGCGCATGACACATCATGGCGAAGGTGCCGCGCTTGCTCGGCGCCTGGGCGAAACCCAGGTATTCATCATCCAGCGCCAGCCAGAGCATTTGCAGCAACCGGGTAAATTGCTCCGGAGCGATACGCGCACGCGGTTCGCTCAGCTGTTCGGGGGTGATACCCACCTGCTGCAACAGGCCCGAGTAGTCGAAACCGGCCCGACGTGCGCCGCCCAGGGCCGCGCGGGCGAAGTGGCTGGCGATGGTGCGTTCACGCATGACAGGGCCTCGTCCATGGAAGGGCCGATGGTAGCCATCACCTGGAGGGGTCACAAGGCGGATATCCGCCAAATTGTAGGACGAGACGGGGTTGGTCGGCGGAAATCCGCCACCTTGTTACACGCCCGCCAGGCGTTGGCGAGCCTGAGGCCCTGATGTCCAGAGGCTTTCACCGGGTTTAAGCAAAGTGGCACGGCGTTTGCGATAAGGATCAAAGCGCGGGATTGTTCCTACAGTCCTCGCCAACAACAAATCCCTCCAGTGCAGGAGGGTTCGCAATTCAAGTGTCGTGGGCAATGGCGGATATTTGCCACACGGTGCGATTGAGGAACTTTGCAATGACGACTCGTCAGCCAATCTACAAATCCCTGTATTTCCAGGTGATCGTTGCAATCGTTATCGGTATTTTGCTCGGTCACTTTTACCCGCAGACCGGCGTGGCCCTCAAGCCACTGGGTGACGGCTTTATCAAGCTGATCAAAATGGTCATCGCCCCGATCATCTTCTGCACCGTGGTCAGCGGCATCGCTGGCATGCAAAGCATGAAATCGGTCGGTAAAACCGGTGGCTACGCGCTGCTGTACTTCGAAGTCGTTTCCACCATTGCGTTGCTGATCGGCCTGATCGTGGTCAACGTCGTGCAACCGGGCGCCGGCATGCACATCGACGTGGCAACCCTGGACGCTTCCAAAGTCGCTGCCTACGTGACCGCCGGTAAAGACCAGAGCATCGTCGGCTTTATCCTCAATGTCATCCCCAACACCATCGTCGGCGCCTTCGCCAACGGCGACATCCTGCAAGTGCTGATGTTCTCGGTGATCTTCGGTTTCGCCCTGCACCGCCTGGGTGCCTACGGCAAGCCGGTGCTGGACTTCATCGATCGTTTCGCCCACGTGATGTTCAACATCATCAACATGATCATGAAGCTGGCGCCCATCGGTGCCCTGGGCGCCATGGCGTTCACCATCGGTGCCTACGGCGTAGGTTCCCTGGTGCAGTTGGGCCAGTTGATGATCTGCTTCTACATCACCTGCGTCCTGTTCGTGGTGGTGGTGCTGGGCGCCATCTGCCGCGCCCACGGCTTCAGCGTGTTGAAGCTGATTCGCTATATCCGCGAAGAGCTGCTGATCGTGCTGGGGACTTCGTCTTCGGAATCCGCACTGCCGCGCATGCTGATCAAGATGGAGCGTCTGGGCGCGAAGAAATCCGTGGTTGGCCTGGTCATCCCGACCGGTTACTCGTTCAACCTTGACGGTACGTCGATCTACCTGACCATGGCCGCCGTGTTCATCGCCCAGGCGACCGACACCCACATGGACATCACCCACCAGATCACCCTGCTGCTGGTGCTGCTGCTGTCCTCCAAGGGTGCCGCGGGTGTGACGGGCAGTGGTTTCATCGTACTGGCTGCGACCCTGTCGGCTGTCGGCCACCTGCCGGTTGCCGGCCTGGCGCTGATCCTGGGTATCGATCGCTTCATGTCCGAAGCCCGCGCGCTGACCAACCTGGTGGGTAACGCCGTTGCCACCATCGTTGTGGCCAAGTGGGTCAAGGAACTGGACACCGACAAGCTGCAAAGCGAACTGGCATCCGGCGGTACCGGTATCTCCGAAACCCGCGAAATCGACGACCTGGGCGTGGCCGAAGGCCCTGCACCTGTGGTCAAGTAAGCTGCAGATGGCGTGAACTAACGCCGACAGCAACACACAAACGCCCCGACTGGTTCGGGGCGTTTGCGTTTCTGGCGCGTCACGGCAGTGGCTTTTGTTTTACAGTAAATGAACCGGTTGAAACGCTTGCGGGAGGTTTTGTGGACAGTGTGGATCTGAACGTCTTGCGCAGCGTGCTGGAATGGCGCCGCGCCGGGCAACGCGTGGTGTTGTACAGCGTGGTGCAGACCTGGGGCAGCGCGCCGCGCCCACCGGGGGCGATGTTGGCCCTGCGCGGCGACGGGGTGGTGATCGGCTCGGTGTCCGGCGGCTGTATCGAGGATGACTTGATCGCGCGCCTGCAGGATGGCCGTTTGCCCGATGATGGCCCGCCCGTGCAGTTGGTCACCTACGGTGTCACCCGCGATGAGGCGGCGCGCTTTGGCCTGCCCTGCGGCGGCACCCTGCGCCTGACCGAAGAGCGGGTGGACGACTGGGAGTGGGTCGCGCAATTGCTGGCGCGCTGTGAGGATCATCAGATTGTTGCGCGGGAGCTGGACCTGGCCACTGGCAACGTGACCCTCAGTGCCGCGAGCAAGACCGATGTGGTGACCTTTGACGACCAGTGCCTGCGCGCCATCTATGGGCCGCGCTGGCGCCTGCTGTTGATCGGCGCCGGACAACTGTCGCGCTATGTCGCGGAAATGGCGCGCCTGCTCGACTTTGAAGTGCTGATCTGCGACCCGCGTGAAGAGTTTGTCTATGGCTGGGAGGAACACCACGGTCGCTTCGTGCCGGGCATGCCCGATGAAGCGGTGCTGAATATCCAGACCGACGAACGCACGGCGATTGTCTGTCTCACCCATGATCCGCGCCTGGATGACATGGCGTTGCTCACGGCGTTGAATTCCAGCGCGTTCTATATTGGCGCCCTCGGTTCGCGGGTCAACACGCAGAAGCGACGGGAAAACCTGGCGGCGTTGGGGTTGTCGGCAGAAGCGATTGCACGTTTGCATGGGCCCATCGGCTTGCACATCGGCAGCCATACACCGGCGGAAATTGCGCTGTCGCTGATGGCGGAAATCGTCGCGATCAAGAACGGCGTGGCGCCTGTGCAGAAAAAGCCGCTGGCGGCGGTTGCCCAGTGACAGTGACGGCGATAGTGCTGGCGGCGGGGCAGGGCAGTCGCTTTCGTGCTGAGGCGGGCGCCGACCGGGATAAATTGCTCGCCGATTGTGTAGGGCTGGACGGCGTGACGCGGCCGGTGATCGAGCAGGTCCTGATGAATTTGCCGGCCAGTGTGGTGGAGCGTTGGGTGGTTACGCTGCCGGGCAGTACCGAGGTGATTCGGCTGGCGCAGGCGCATGGCTGCAAAGTCTTGCTGCTGCAGTCGGCTGGTATGGGCGACAGCATTGCTGCCGCAGTCGCCGCGAGTAGTTTGGCGGACGGTTGGCTGGTGGTATTGGGGGATATGCCGTTCATTCGATCCACCAGCATCGAACGGGTGATCAATGCGCTGCAAGCCGGTTGCATCAGCGTGCCGGTGCATGCGGGCGAGCATGGACATCCCGTGGCCTTTGACCGAGCGTTGGGCGCAGATTTGATGGCGCTGACAGGCGATCGTGGCGCGAAGCTGCTGTTCGCGCGTGTGTCGGTGAGTGAAGTGCCGCTGGATGACGCCGGTGTTCTCTGGGATGTGGATCTGCCACAACGGTTGAATTTCAGCGCGCATTAAAGTGTGGGAGGGGGCTTGCCCCCGATAGCGGTGGTTCAGTCAACATATCTGTGGCTGATACACCGCCATCGGCGGCAAGCCCCCTCCCACATTTTTGCAATAAAAAGCCCCGCCTGATCACTCAGGCGGGGCTTTTTAATGGCTGATGGAATCAGACGAGGGGTTTAGGCTCGTGCTCTTCTTCCTGGGCCTTGTGCTCTACCGACGCGGCAGCGGCAGCGGCAGCCTCGGCTTCCTTGCGGCGACGACGCACTTCACGTGGGTCGTTCGGTGCACGGCCGTTTTCAGTCAGTGCGCTTGCCGGTGCAGCTTCAACCACCGGAGCGGCGACTTCGGCCACTACCGGCGCTTCAACCACGGGTGCAGGCTCAACGACTGGAGCGGGCTCAACCACGGGGGCAGTCTCGACCTCTGGGGTCGGCTCGGCCACCACTACGACATCAGCAACCGCAGCCGGCGCCTCTTCTACCACCGGGGCAGGAGCAGGCGCTTCAACCGGAGCAGCAGGTTCGGCAGGCCATTGGAAGGCGGTCTGTTCTTCGCGAACTTCACGCACGGCCGGGGCAGCTTCTTCGACAGCCGGTGCTTCAACAGCGGCGTCAGCCACTGGCTCAGGCTCGACGACCGGAGCGACTTCAACGGCAACCACTTCGGTCACGGGTTGAGCGTCGCGAACCGGTGCCACTTCCACTTCCGGAACCACTGGGGTTTCGATTGGGGTAGTGGCTTCCACCACCGGTGCTTCAACCACTGGCGTCTCGGCAACGGGCGCTTCTACCGCAGCGGTCTCTTCGACAGCAGCGGTAGCGCGTTCAGCCTGCTCATGGGCCTGGGCTTCAGCAGGGGCGCTGATGACCGAGCTGGCAACGGCAGCGGTCACGGCCAGGCCGGCAGCCAGTTCGGCGCCCGTCGGTTCGTGGTTGGCCGCTTCTGCGTTCTCGCCGACTTCTTCCGAGCCTTCGATCACGTTGCCGTTGGCATCACGCTGACGCTCACGACGGTTGCTGCGACGACGCTGACCACGGGAGCGGCGGCGTGGGCGATCGCCTTCGGCGTTGTCCTGGCCATCTTCCTGCAGTTGCTCTTCGCCGGTCAGCACTTCTTCTTCACTGGCGGCGGCGGCCTGTTCGGCGCGTGGTTGACGCTCTTCACGCGGAGCGCGTGGTTGACGTTCCTCACGTGGCGCGCGCTCTTCACGCGGCTGGCGAGCCGGGCGTTCTTCGGTGGCTGCGGCAGCGGCAGCGGCGACGGCAGGGGCCGCATCCAACGGCTCGCGCAGTTCACGTACACGCTCTTCACGCTCGCCACGCGGCTTGCGATCTTCACGCGGGGCGCGTGGAGTACGCGCACGTTCTTCGCGCGGTGCGCGTTCTTCACGGGCTACGGTCGGGGTTTCTTCACGGGCTTCGCGAGGTGCACGCTCTTCACGTGGCGCGCGCTCTTCACGCGGGGCACGTTCTTCGCGCGGCTTGCGCTCTTCGTCCCGACGACCGTTGCGGTTGCGGCTCTGCTGACGACCGTTGCGACGCTCTTCGTTACGCGCCGGGCGTTCGGTGGCGGTTTTTTCAACCACAACCGGGGCAGCGGGCTCTTCCTTGGTAGCGAACAGGCTGACCAGCGACTTCACCAGGCCCTTGAACAGGCTTGGCTCGGGCAGGGCGGCCGGCGCGGCCACCGGAGCAGCAGCTTCGGCCGGTACCGGTGCATTGGCGCGGGCCGGGGCGGTTTTCACGGCGGCTTCCTGGCGAACCAGGGTGCGGGTCGCGGCGGCCGGCTGGACTTCTTCCACTTCGGCGGCGGCAGCGGCGATTTCGTAGCTGGACTGGCCGCTGTGGGCTTCCGGGCTGTCATCGCGCAGGCGTTGCACTTCGAAGTGCGGCGTCTCGAGGTGATCGTTCGGCAGGATGACGATACGGGCACGGGTGCGCAGTTCGATCTTGGTGATCGAGTTGCGTTTTTCGTTGAGCAGGAACGCGGCAACCGGAATCGGCACTTGTGCGCGAACTTCGGCGGTGCGGTCTTTCAGGGCTTCTTCTTCGATCAGGCGCAGGATCGCCAGGGACAGCGATTCAACGTCACGGATGATGCCGGTGCCGTTGCAACGCGGGCAGACGATGCCGCTGCTTTCGCCCAGGGATGGACGCAGGCGCTGACGGGACATTTCCAGCAGGCCGAAGCGCGAGATACGGCCCACTTGTACGCGGGCGCGGTCGGCTTCCAGGCATTCGCGGACTTTCTCTTCCACGGCGCGCTGGTTCTTGGCCGGGGTCATGTCGATGAAGTCGATCACGATCAGGCCGCCGATATCACGCAGGCGCAGCTGGCGGGCGATTTCTTCAGCCGCTTCCAGGTTGGTCTGCAGGGCGGTCTCTTCGATGTCGCTACCCTTCGTGGCGCGCGCCGAGTTTATGTCGATGGACACCAGGGCTTCGGTCGGGTCGATCACGATGGAGCCGCCGGAAGGCAGTTCGACCACGCGCTGGAAAGCGGTCTCGATCTGGCTTTCGATCTGGAAACGGTTGAACAGCGGAACGCTGTCTTCGTACAGCTTGATCTTGCTGGCGTACTGCGGCATCACCTGGCGGATGAAGGTCAGGGCTTCGTCCTGGGCTTCAACGCTGTCGATCAGCACTTCGCCGATGTCCTGGCGCAGGTAATCGCGGATGGCGCGGATGATCACGTTGCTTTCCTGGTAGATCAGGAACGGCGCGGAACGATCCAGCGAAGCTTCTTTGATGGCGGTCCACAGTTGCAGCAGGTAGTCGAGGTCCCACTGCATTTCTTCGCTGCTGCGGCCCAGGCCGGCAGTGCGCACGATCAGGCCCATGTCGGCGGGTGCGATCAGGCCGTTCAGCGCTTCACGCAGTTCGTTGCGCTCTTCGCCCTCGATGCGACGGGAGATGCCGCCGGCACGCGGGTTGTTCGGCATCAGCACCAGGTAACGGCCAGCCAGGCTGATGAAGGTGGTCAGAGCGGCGCCCTTGTTGCCACGTTCTTCTTTTTCGACCTGGACAATGACTTCCTGGCCTTCGCTCAGGACGTCCTTGATGTTCACGCGGCCTTCGGGGGCCTTCTTGAAGTATTCGCGGGAGATTTCCTTGAGGGGCAGGAAGCCGTGGCGCTCGGAGCCGAAATCGACAAAGGCAGCCTCAAGGCTTGGTTCGATGCGAGTAATACGGCCTTTATAGATGTTGGCCTTCTTTTGCTCGCGCGCACCGGATTCGATATCCAGGTCGTAGAGGCGTTGGCCATCTACCAGTGCAACACGCAACTCTTCGGGTTGAGTTGCGTTAATCAGCATTCTTTTCATGTTGTACCGTCGGTTTCCGGGCTGCCGGAAACGGCGTTCGGCACACACGACTTCTCACGGTCGGTGTCAGGTGCGTCAAGAGTGGTTGGCCACTCCAGTGTCCAGCAAAACCTGCCAATTGGGCGGGTATCGCGACGGACGCGTCCTGCTTGTTAGCGGTGGTGACAAAGGCACCACTTCAACAAAAGCTAAGGTCAGGAGGAGGAATCAACCGGCGACTGTGGACGAGATGAAGCGTCTAAATATAAGCCTAGTGCTACACGGTCCGACGGTTGTGCATCTCCACCCTACACGTATCCCTGATAATTCGGGTGCTGCCGCGCGCAGAATCCGCAGCGGGTTGGCATTTACCGTGTTCTCCAAAGGGGAGTCCACGCTCATGGCTAAACAAGACTAGGTGTGGGCGACTGCGCTCTCACTCAGCTCTTAACAGGCGTTGTTTCCGAAGCATTCGCCATGGTCTGGCTCGGGACTGACTGCACTTTGTGAACTGGCCGTAAATATCGGCGCAACACGCGAGTATTCACTCTGCGTACCGCACTCGCTTCAGGCCTCATGTCACCTGCGCTTGTTACAATCTCAAGCCTTCCAGGGTGGCGAACGCCCCGTAGGACGGCCTCGCGTCCTGATGAATTGCGATGGTCAGGGCCGGCAGTTTGCCGCAAGTCCTCTGTCCAGGCCGCTTTTGGCGGCGTTCGCGACTATAGCAGCAATGATTAAGTGCTTCAATTCCATAAAAAATTGTTATCATCGCCAGCATGACGACTACCGCCCCCCAGACCCCCAGCGTCCAGCTGCTCGAGGTCTCGCCGGAATATGCCGGCCAACGCATCGATAATTTTCTCCTGGCCAGGCTCAAAGGCGTGCCCAAGACCTTGATCTACCGCATCTTGCGTAAAGGTGAAGTGCGGGTGAACAAGGGCCGGATCAAGCCCGAGTACAAGCTGCAGGCGGGCGATATCGTCCGTGTGCCGCCGGTTCGCGTGCCTGAGCGCGACGAGCCGGTGCCGCTGGCCCAGGGCCTGTTGCAGCGCCTGGAAGCGTCGATCGTGTTCGAAGATAACAAACTCATCGTGATCAACAAACCCTGCGGCATTGCCGTTCACGGCGGCAGCGGCCTGACGTTCGGCGTGATCGAAGCCTTCCGGCAGTTGCGCCCGGATGCCAAGGAGCTGGAGCTGGTCCATCGCCTGGACCGCGACACCTCCGGCCTGTTGATGATCGCCAAGAAACGCAGCATGTTGCGCCACCTGCACACTGCCCTGCGCGGCGACGGCGTGGACAAGCGCTACATGGCGTTGGTACGCGGTAACTGGGCCAGTTCGATCAAGAGCGTGCGGGCGCCGTTGCAGAAGAGCAACCTGCGCTCCGGTGAGCGCATGGTGGAAGTGGACGAGGAGGGCAAAGAGGCCCTGACCCTGTTCAAGGTGCTGCGCCGCTTCGGCGACTTCGCCACCCTGGTCGAGGCCAAGCCGGTGACCGGGCGTACCCACCAGATTCGCGTGCACACCCTGCATGCCGGTCACTGCATCGCCGGTGATACCAAATATGGTGACGAGGATTTCTCCAGGGAGATTCGCGACCTGGGCGGCAAACGCCTGTTCCTGCACGCCTACATGTTGACCGTGCCGCTGCCCGATGGCGGCGAGCTGAAGTTGCAGGCGCCGGTCGATGAAATGTGGGCCAAGACCGTGGAGCGTTTGAGTGTCGCACCGTGATTACAAGCTGCTGATTTTCGACTGGGACGGCACCCTGGCCAATTCCATTGGCCGCATCGTCGAGTCGATGCACATGGCATCGACCCGCTCGGGTTTCGAGTTGTGCAGCGACCTGGCGGTCAAGGGCATTATCGGCCTGGGCTTGCCTGAGGCGATTCGCACGCTGTATCCGCAGATATCCGACACTGAGCTGGTCGCTTTCCGCGAGCATTACGCCGATCACTACATTGCGCTGGAGGCCGAGCCTTCGCCGCTGTTTGAAGGTGTGGTGCAGTCGCTGCAAGCGTTTCGTGCCGAGGGTTATCACCTGGCCGTCGCCACGGGTAAGGCGCGTCGCGGGCTGGATCGGGTGCTCAAGGCGCACGGCTGGGAAGACTATTTCGATATCACCCGTGCGGCGGATGAAACGGCCAGTAAACCTCACCCTCTGATGCTGGAGCAGATCCTGGCGCATTGCGGGGTATCGCCGCGCCAGGCGTTGATGGTAGGTGATGCGTCCTTCGACCTGATGATGGCGCGCAATGCAGGCATGGACAGCGTGGCGGTCAGCTATGGCGCCCAGTCTGCGGACGCCCTGCAGCCATACGAGCCCAGGATTGCGATCGATCATTTTTCTCAATTGCAGGCCTGGCTCAGCCGGGCCCGATAAGTCTTTGCTGAGGTTGATGGCATGAGTGACGAGTGGAAAGCGCCGGAAAAAGCGCAAAACGCTGATGACAAGAGCTGGAAACTGCTGGAGAAAACCCTCCTGGCCAGCGTCCAGGAGCAGCGTCGCGCGCGACGCTGGGGGATCTTCTTCAAGCTGCTGACCTTCACTTATCTGCTGCTCATTCTGGCGTTGTTCAGCCCGTTGATGGACATGGAGAAAAGCGCCACCCGGGGCAGTCACTACACCGCCTTGATCGAGGTGCGCGGGGTGATCGCCGACAAGGAGCCCGCCAGTGCCGACAATATTGTCAGCAGCCTGCGCGCGGCGTTCGAAGACCCCAAGGTCAAGGGCGTGGTCCTGCGTATCAACAGCCCCGGCGGCAGTCCTGTGCAGTCGGGCTATGTGTATGACGAGATTCGTCGCCTGCGCGCGCTGCATCCGGACACCAAGCTTTATGCGGTGATCTCCGACCTGGGGGCTTCGGGCGCTTATTACATCGCCAGTGCCGCCGACCAGATTTACGCTGACAAGGCCAGCCTGGTGGGCTCCATTGGCGTGACGGCAGCCGGTTACGGTTTTGTCGGCACCATGGAGAAGCTGGGTGTGGAGCGTCGCACCTACACCTCGGGCGAGCACAAGGCCTTCCTCGATCCGTTCCAGCCGCAAAAGGCTGATGAGACCCAGTTCTGGCAGGGCGTGCTCGACACGACTCATCGCCAGTTCATCGCCAGCGTCAAGCAAGGGCGTGGCGATCGGCTCAAGGACAAGGAGCATCCGGAGCTGTTCTCCGGGCTGGTGTGGTCGGGCGAGCAGGCGCTGCCGCTGGGCTTGATCGACGGCCTGGGCAGTGCCAGTTCGGTGGCGCGGGATGTGGTTGGCGAGAAGGAGTTGGTGGATTTCACGGTTGAGGAATCGCCGTTTGACCGGTTTTCCAAAAAGCTCGGTGCCAGCGTGGCCGAGAAACTGGCGTTGTACATGGGCTTCCAAGGCCCGACATTGCGCTGATAGCTCAAGCCAGCTGTAGATCAAAATGTGGGAGGGGGCTTGCCCCCGATGACGGTGTGTCAGCTATGGATAAGCTGGCTGATCCACCGCTATCGGGGGCAAGCCCCCTCCCACATTGGGTCGATGTGTACTTAAGGAATTTGCACGCCTTCGGTCAGCAGCATATCCACCAGTCGAATCAGTGGCAGGCCAATAAGGCTTGTCGCATCCGGCCCTTCGGTGCTCTGGAACAGGCTGACGCCCAGCCCTTCGGCCTTGAAGCTGCCCGCGCAATCATAAGGCTGTTCGATCCGCAGGTAGCGCTCGACGCGTTCGGCATCCAGTTCACGCATCTGCACGGTGAACGGTACGCAGTCGACCTGGCAGCGCCCCGTTTCACTGTTGAGCAGTGCCAGCCCGGTAAGAAAGCTCACGCGCTTGCCGCTGGCGGCCAATAGCTGTTCTCGTGCGTTCTCGAAGGTGTGAGGCTTGCCGATAATGCGGCCTTGCAGTGCGGCGACCTGGTCTGAGCCGATGATCAGATGACCTGGATGACTGAGCGCCAAGGCGCGCGCTTTCTGCTCGGCCAGGCGCTTGACCAGTTCCACGGCGGATTCGTTGTCACGATGGCTTTCATCGATATCCGGCGAGCTGCAGATGAATGGCAGGTGCAGGCGGCTCAGTAATTGACGACGATAAACCGAGCTGGACGCGAGTAATAAAGGCAGCATAGACGTCTCCTCAAGACAGCCGCAGATTCTAGCGGCGTGACCGGCTGACGCACAGGGCTGAATTTCCTTTGACATGGCCGGGTGCATCCCTATAATGCTGCGCCTATGTTGAATGACCCGATTCCACCTCACGTTGACCCGCGCAAATTGGCTGATCGTGGCACTTCCCTTCAAGGTGAATTGCCGCTGGCCGATTTGGAGAGACTCTGCGACCCGCTTTCCGACACTGTCGGTACGGTGCAGGCCAAATTCATTTTTGAACGAGATGAACGTAAATCTGTGGTGATCCACAGCGTTATCGACACCGAAGTCAAAATGGTTTGCCAGCGTTGTCTTGAGCTGGTCACCCTGCCGATCCACAGCGAGTGCAGTTATGCCGTGGTGAAGGAGGGTGCGAATACCCAGTCGTTGCCGAAAGGTTATGACGTGCTGGAACTGGGCGAAGATCCTTTGGATCTGCATGCACTGATCGAGGAGGAGCTTTTGCTCGCCTTGCCCATTGTGCCTGCTCATCATCCGGAAGAATGCCAGCAGCCGGCGGGCCTCGATGACGAGCCCGAACCGAGCGAGGACGAGGTAACGCGGTCCAACCCGTTCAGTGTATTGGCGCAGTTAAAGCGTGACCCAAACGTTTAGGAGTTAATCAATTATGGCTGTTCAGCAGAACAAAAAATCCCGCTCCGCCCGTGACATGCGCCGTTCGCACGACGCTCTCGAGGCTAGCACCCTGTCCGTGGAAAAGACCACCGGTGAAGTTCACCTGCGTCACCACGTATCGCCAGAAGGCGTATACCGTGGCCGTAAAGTGATCGACAAGGGCGCTGACGAGTAATCACTTGTCTGCTCAAGTCATCGCGATTGACGCAATGGGCGGGGACTTCGGTCCCCGCAGCATTGTTCAGGCCTGCATTGCCAGCCTGTCTGCTACGCCCTCGCTGCACCTGACCCTTGTCGGTCAACCTACCCTTATTGAAGAACTGATTGCCAGCCATCCGGCGGTGGATCGCGCGCGCCTGACGGTTACGCCGGCCAGCGAAACCATCACCATGGACGAAAAACCGGCAGCCGCGCTGCGCGGCAAGCCCGACTCGTCCATGCGCGTGGCCCTGGAGCTGCTGCGCGACGGCAAGGTGCACGCTTGTGTCAGTGCCGGCAATACCGGCGCGCTGATGGCCCTGTCGCGGCATGTGCTCAAGACCCTGCCGGGCATCGATCGGCCGGCGATGGTGGCGGCGATTCCCACGCAGAAAGGCTATTGTCAGTTGCTGGACCTGGGAGCGAACGTCGATTGCAGTGCCGAGCATCTGTTGCAGTTCGCCGTGATGGGTTCGGTGGCCGCCGAAGCGTTGGGCGTAGTCCGGCCAAGAGTGGCCCTGCTGAATATCGGCACCGAGGACATCAAGGGCAATCAGCAGGTCAAGCTGGCCGCCACCTTGCTGCAAGGCGCGCGGGGTTTGAACTACGTCGGTTTTGTCGAAGGTGACGGCTTGTACCGTGGCGAAGCCGACGTGGTGGTGTGTGACGGGTTTGTCGGCAACATCCTGCTCAAGTCCAGCGAGGGCTTGGCAACCATGATTGCCACGCGTATCGAAGCCTTGTTCAAGCAGAACCTGGCGTCGCGCATGGTCGGCGCCCTGGCGTTGCCGTTGATGCGCCGGCTGCAGGCCGACCTGGCGCCGGCGCGGCATAACGGCGCGAGTTTTCTGGGGTTGCAGGGCGTAGTGGTGAAAAGCCATGGCTCGGCAGGTGTCGAGGGCTTTCAGAGCGCGATTGCGCGGGCCGTGATCGAGATTCAGGACAACCTGCCGCAGCGCCTGCGCGGCCGTCTTGAGGACTTGTTGCCTTAGGCGAATCGGCCCGGGAGTGCTTAAATGTGACCGGCCAGTTCAATTGACCATCCAATCTGTCAGTTTCGTGCGCTCCCGTCTTGGTTTCACCTCAAGATCGGCAGCGACCATTTTTGACGACCAGATCATTAGGGGCTTGTTACATGTCTACATCCCTCGCATTCGTCTTTCCAGGGCAGGGTTCGCAGTCCCTCGGCATGTTGGCCGAGCTGGGCGCGCAATACCCGCAGGTCCTGGACACTTTCAAGGAAGCGTCCGACGCCCTGGGTTATGACCTGTGGGCACTGACCCAGCAGGGGCCGGAAGAGCAACTCAATCAAACCGACAAGACCCAGCCGGCCATTCTGACGGCTTCGATCGCGCTGTGGCGCTTGTGGCTGGCCGAAGGCGGCGCGCGCCCGGCATTCGTCGCCGGTCACAGCCTGGGCGAATACAGCGCCCTGGTTGCGGCGGGCAGCCTGACCCTCGGTGAAGCGGTCAAGCTGGTCGAGCGTCGCGGTCAATTGATGCAGGAGGCCGTTCCGGCCGGGCAGGGCGGCATGGCCGCGATCCTGGGCCTGGACGATGCGGTGGTGATCGAAGCCTGCGCCGAAGCGGCGCAGGGCGAGGTGGTCAGTGCCGTGAATTTCAACTCCCCTGGCCAAGTGGTCATCGCGGGTGCCAAGGCAGCGGTCGAGCGCGCCATCGAAGGCTGCAAGGCCCGTGGTGCCAAGCGTGCGCTGCCGTTGCCGGTCAGCGTGCCGTCACACTGCGAGCTGATGCGTCCGGCGGCCGAGCGTTTTGCCGAGTCCATCGCCGCCATCAACTGGCAGGCGCCGCAGATCCCGCTGGTGCAGAACGTCAGCGCGGCGGTGGCCCCTGACCTGGACACCCTCAAGCGCGACCTGCTGGAGCAACTCTACAAGCCGGTTCGCTGGGTTGAGTCGGTGCAGACCCTGGCTGCCAATGGCGCCACCGAACTGGTCGAGTGCGGTCCGGGCAAAGTCCTGGCCGGCCTGAACAAACGCTGCGCCGACGGCGTATCGACTGCCAATCTCAATACCCCGGATGCCTTCGCTGCCGCTCGTGCGGCGCTGGCCTGATCCCCGAAATTAGGAGAAGCCTGCATGAGTCTGCAAGGTAAAGTTGCACTGGTTACCGGCGCAAGCCGTGGCATCGGCCGGGCCATCGCCCTGGAGCTGGGCCGTCAAGGCGCCGTTGTGATCGGCACCGCCACGTCCGCCTCGGGTGCCGAGCGTATCGCCGCAACCCTCAAGGAAAACGGCGTGCAGGGCACCGGCCTTGAGCTGAACGTGACCAGTGACGAGTCCGTGGCGGCCGTGCTGGCCGAGATCACCGCTCAGTTCGGTGCGCCGGCGATTCTGGTGAACAATGCCGGTATCACCCGCGATAACCTGATGATGCGCATGAAAGACGACGAATGGTACGACGTGGTCGATACCAACCTGAACAGTCTGTTCCGCCTGTCCAAGGGCGTTTTGCGCGGCATGACCAAGGCGCGCTGGGGCCGAATTATCAATATTGGCTCTGTAGTGGGTGCCATGGGCAACGCCGGCCAAGTAAACTATGCCGCGGCCAAGGCCGGTCTGGAAGGTTTCAGCCGTGCACTGGCGCGTGAAGTCGGCTCGCGGTCGATTACGGTAAACTCGGTGGCTCCAGGGTTCATCGACACCGATATGACCCGCGAACTGCCCGAAGCACAGCGTGAAGCCTTGCTGACGCAGATTCCGCTGGGCCGTCTGGGCCAGGCTCAAGAGATCGCGAATGTGGTCACTTTTCTGGCATCCGACGGTGCGGCATACGTAACTGGGGCTACAATCCCGGTGAACGGCGGGATGTACATGAGTTAAATTGTGACGGATCGCTTCAAAAATATGTCATACGAGCTGTCTAAAATCCGTTATAAAGCTGCAACTTAATTTATAGGCAGGTGGCAGGGCGGGTACAGGGTGAAGCTTTCGGTTGAAAAACCGAAATGGCTTTCTATACACTTACCCACTGGCCAGCTGCCTGAATTTGTCCATTAGGAGTTAAACAAGGTATGAGCACCATCGAAGAGCGCGTCAAGAAAATCGTCGCCGAGCAACTGGGCGTTAAGGAAGAAGAAGTGGTCAACACTGCTTCCTTCGTAGAAGACCTGGGTGCCGATTCCCTTGACACCGTTGAGCTGGTGATGGCTCTGGAAGAGGAATTCGAGACCGAAATCCCGGACGAAGAAGCTGAAAAAATCACTACTGTTCAAGCTGCCATCGACTACGTTACTAGCCACCAGGCGTAATAGTTTGTAGTCGTCGCCTGCTGTCAGGGAAAAACCGCACTGCTGTAACGGCGTGCGGTTTTTTCTTTCAGCGGTGACGAAAAGTACGCTGCGAAGCAAAGTGTCGTCATTAGAAAAAGGAGAGTGCTGTGTCGCGTAGACGCGTCGTAGTCACCGGTATGGGTATGTTGTCGCCACTGGGCACGGATGTGCCAAGCAGTTGGCAGGGCATTCTGGCTGGCCACAGTGGTATCGGTCTGATCGAACACACGGACCTTTCTGCCTATTCCACCCGTTTTGGCGGCTCGGTAAAGGGTTTCAATGTCGAGCAATACCTCTCGCTCAAGGAATCGCGCAAGCTCGACCTGTTCATTCAATACGGCCTGGCAGCCGGTTTTCAGGCAGTGCGTAACGCCGGCCTGGAAGTCACCGACGCCAACCGTGAGCGCATCGGCGTGGCCATGGGTTCGGGGATTGGCGGGCTGACCAATATCGAAGAAACCAGCCGCACGTTGCACGATTCCGGCCCCCGTCGAATTTCACCGTTCTTCGTGCCGGGCTCGATCATCAATATGATTTCCGGTTTCCTGTCCATCCATTTGGGGGCACAGGGGCCTAACTACGCCATCGCAACGGCGTGCACCACGGGCACTCACTGCATCGGCATGGCGGCGCGCAACATCGCCTACGATGAAGCTGACGTGATGATTGCCGGTGGCGCCGAGATGGCCGCCTGCGGCCTGGGCATGGGCGGCTTCGGCGCATCTCGAGCGCTGTCGACCCGCAACGATGAGCCGACCCGTGCCAGCCGTCCGTGGGACAAGGGCCGTGACGGTTTTGTGCTGTCCGACGGTGCCGGTGCCCTGGTACTGGAAGAGTTGGAGCATGCCAAGGCACGCGGTGCGACCATCTATGCCGAGCTGATCGGTTTTGGCATGAGCGGCGACGCCTACCACATGACCTCGCCACCGTCCGACGGTGCCGGTGCCGCACGCTGCATCACCAATGCCCTGCGCGATGCGAAGGTCAATGCCGACCAGGTGCAGTACATCAATGCTCATGGCACTTCGACGCCGACCGGCGACCTGGCGGAAGCCGAAGCCATCAAGTCGGTGTTCGGCGAGCACGCCTATAAGCTGGCGGTCAGCTCCACCAAATCCATGACCGGCCATCTGTTGGGCGCGGCGGGTGCGGTCGAGGCGATCTTCAGTGTGATGGCCATCAAGGACCAGGTCGCTCCGCCGACCATCAACCTTGATGAGCCGGACGAGGGCTGCGACCTGAACTTCGTGCCTCACGAAGCGCAACCGATGCCGATCGACGTGGTGATCTCCAACTCGTTCGGGTTTGGTGGCACCAACGGCTCGCTGGTGTTCCGCCGGTTCGCCGAGTAATGCACAGCTGGGTCGACGGTCAGCCAGCGGACAGCGTGCCCCTGAAAGATCGCGGCCTGGCGTATGGTGATGGTGTGTTTGAAACCATCGCGGTCAAGGCCGGGCAGCCGGTGCTGCTTGACCGTCACCTGCAGCGCCTCAATGAGGGCTGCAGGCGCTTCGCATTGGGGGTGGATCACGCTCTGGTCCGCAGCGAAGTGCTGGCCTATGCCGCAGCCCTTGGCGATGGCGTGCTCAAGTTGATCCTGACCCGTGGCGATAGCCAGCGGGGTTACGGCATCAATCCCGATGCCGCTGTACGCCGTATATTGCAGGGCGGTCCGCCCGCCACTTATCCCGAAACCCACGAGACCGACGGCATCCGCCTGTTTCCGTGCGCCACCCGTTTGGCCGAACAACCGCTGCTGGCCGGGCTCAAACACCTGAACCGCCTTGAGCAGGTAATCGCCCGCGCCGAATGGCAGGATGCCGAGCATGCCGAAGGCTTGATGCTGGATATGTCCGGGCGTGTCATCGAAGGCGTGTTCAGCAATCTGTTTCTGGTACGCAACGGCGTGTTACTTACCGCTGATCTGAAGCGTTGTGGCATTGCCGGAGTGATGCGCGCCGAGATCCTGGCCCAGGCCCAAGCGCTGAGCGTCCCGGTGGCCGTGGCCGACATCAGCGTGGAGCAGTTGCAACAGGCCGACGAAGTCTTCGTGTGCAACAGCATTTATGGCATCTGGCCGGTACGCGAGTGCGCTGGGATGCGCTGGTCGGTTGGGCCGCTCACCCGTAAACTGCAGGGCATTGTTCGCGCGCTATTGGATATTTGAGTGATACGAAAACTGGTTGTACTGCTGCTGATCGGTCTGTTCTCGGCGGCTTTGCTGTCGGGCTTGTGCGCCTGGAAATACAACGCTGCCTTGAAACAGCCGTTGCATCTGACCCAGGAGCAATTGCTCGATGTACCGGCAGGGGCGACGCCCACCGGCACCTTCAATCGTCTGGAAGCCGATGGCGTGCTCGACGGTGCATTCTGGCTGCGTCTTTACTGGCGCTTGAACCTTGAGGGCCAGCCGCTGCACAGCGGCGAATACCGCATGACCCCGGGCCTCACCGCCGAAGGCCTGATCGGCCTGTGGCAGCGCGGGGAAGTGGTGCAGTACAGCCTGACCCTGGTGGAGGGGTGGAACTTTCGCCAGGTACGCTCGGCGCTGGCCAAGCACGAAAAGATCGTGCAGACCCTCGCGGGCCTCAGTGACAGCGAAGTGATGGATAAGCTCGGCCATCCTGGCGTATTCCCTGAAGGACGCTTCTTTCCCGACACCTACCGTTTCGTGCGTGGCATGACGGACGTCGAATTCCTGAAGAAAGCCTACAACCGTCTGGACGATGTGCTGGCCCAGGAATGGAGCAGGCGCGCCGCTGATGCGCCTTACACCGAACCTTATCAAGCGCTGATCATGGCCTCCCTGGTGGAAAAGGAGACCGGTGTGCCCGAAGAGCGTGGCCAGATTGCCGGTGTGTTCGTGCGTCGCCTGAAGCTGGGCATGATGTTGCAGACCGACCCCACGGTGATCTATGGCCTGGGTGAGCGCTACAACGGCAAATTGACCCGTGCCCACCTCAAGGAGGCCAACCCTTACAACACTTACATGATCGCCGGCCTGCCGCCGACACCCATCGCCATGGTGGGCCGAGAGGCGATTCATGCCGCGCTGAACCCGGTGCCGGGCAGCAGCCTGTATTTCGTCGCTCGTGGCGACGGCAGCCATGTTTTCTCGGATGACCTGGATGCGCATAATGCCGCCGTACGCGAGTTTCAACTCAAGCGCCGCGCCGATTACCGTTCCAGCCCGGCACCGCAGGCCAAGCCGCTGGAAGACACGGTGCCGCCCGTTGACGTACCGGTAGAGCCCGCGCCGGACACCAGCGCCGCGCAAAGCCCGCAATGATTCTGACTAAGGACTGCCTGTGACTGGCTTGTTTATGACCCTCGAAGGCCCGGAAGGCGCCGGCAAAAGCACCAACCGCGATTACCTGGCCGAGCGCCTGCGCGCCGCAGGCATCGAAGTGGTGTTGACCCGTGAGCCCGGCGGTACGCCGCTGGCCGAGCGCATCCGTGAGGTATTGCTGACGCCGGGTGAGGAGCCGATGAATGCGGACACCGAGCTGCTGCTGGTGTTCGCCGCCCGTGCCCAGCATCTGGCCGAGGTGATCCGACCGGCCCTGGCCCGTGGTGCCGTAGTGATCTGCGACCGTTTCACCGACTCCACCTACGCCTATCAGGGCGGTGGTCGTGGGTTGTGCCTGGAGCGTATCGCTGCCCTGGAAACGTTCGTACAGGCAGACCTGCGCCCCGACCTGACCCTGCTGTTCGACCTGCCGGTGGAGGTGGGCATGGCCCGCGCCAGCGCGCGCGGTCGCCTGGATCGTTTCGAGCTGGAAGGTCGGGCATTTTTCGACGCCGTGCGCACGGCGTTCCTCGAGCGTGCCAGGGCGGAGCCTGCGCGGTATCACCTGCTTGACGCAGCGCAACCGCTGGCTCAGGTGCAGCAAGCCCTCGATGCGCTGCTGCCCACCTTGCTGGAGCGCGCCCGTGGCTGAAGCCTACCCGTGGCAGGATGGTCTCTGGCAGCAATTGGCGGGTCGTGCGCAACACGCCCACGCCTATTTGCTGCACGGCCCGACAGGGATCGGCAAGCGTGCGCTGGCCGAGCGCTTGATGGCCAGCCTGTTGTGCCAGCGCCCCGTTGACCTGCACGCCTGCGGTGAATGCAAGTCCTGCCTGCTATTGAAGGCCGGCAGCCACCCCGATAATTATGTGCTGGAACCTGAGGAAGCGGACAAAGCGATCAAGGTCGACCAGGTGCGCGACCTCGTCAGCTTCGTGGTGCAAACCGCGCAGATGGGCGGGCGCAAGGTGGTGCTGATCGAGCCGGTGGAGGCCATGAACATCAACGCCGCCAACGCGTTGCTCAAGAGTCTGGAAGAGCCGTCCGGCGACACCGTGCTGTTGCTGGTGAGCCATCAATCCAGCCGGTTGTTGCCGACCATTCGCAGCCGTTGCGTGCAGCAGGCGTGCCCTTTGCCGAGCGAGGCCATGAGCCTGCAATGGCTGGCGCAGGCGCTGCCGGATTGCGCTGAGCAAGAACGAATCGAATTGCTGACCCTGGCCGCGGGCTCCCCTCTGGCTGCGGTGAAGCTGCACGCCCAAGGCGTGCGAGAGCAACGTGCACTGGTCGTAGACGGTGTGAAGAAGCTGATCAAACAGGAACTGTCCGCCACGCAATTGGCCGAAAGTGCGTGGAAGGACATCCCCCTGTTGCTGCTGTTCGACTGGTTCTGCGATTGGTCCAGCCTGATCCTGCGCTACCAGTTGACCCAGGACGAAAACGGCCTGGGTTTGCCGGACATGCGCAAGGTGGTGCAGTACCTTGCGCAGAAAAGTGCGCAGGACAAGGTGCTGAGTATTCAGGACTGGATCCTCGCCCAGCGCCAGAAAGTGCTCGGCAAGGCCAACCTCAACCGCGTGCTGTTGCTTGAAGCACTGCTTGTCCAATGGGTCGGTTTGCTCGGCCGGCGTTAATTTTCTTGGCCGACGGGTGTATCGTCGGCCAGACACTACTCAAGTTGTCATTGCCCATGCTCGTAGATTCCCATTGCCATCTCGACCGTCTTGACCTCGCCCAGCACAACGGCTCCCTGGACGCCGCCCTTGATGCTGCGCGCCAGCGCGGGGTCGGGCACTTCCTGTGCATCGGCGTCAGTGCCGAAAATGCCGCCGACGTCAAAGCCCTCGCTGATCGCTACGCCGATGTGGATTGTTCAGTGGGTATCCACCCGCTGGACCTCAAACCCGGCGAAGCACCGGCCCTGGACTGGCTGTTGGCCGAACTCGACCACCCGCGCGTCGTCGCCATTGGCGAGACCGGCCTGGATTACCACTACGAACCCGAAGCCGCCGACCTGCAGCAGGCCTCGTTCCGCCTGCACCTGCACGCTGCGCAACACACCGGCAAACCGGTGATCGTCCACACCCGTGGGGCTCGCGCCGATACCCTGGCGCTCTTGCGCGAAGCCGCGCTGCCGCAGGCCGGTGTGCTGCATTGCTTTACCGAAGACTGGGCGATGGCCAAGGCGGCCCTGGACCTGGGGTTCTATATTTCCTTGTCGGGTATCGTTACCTTCCGCAATGCCGACGCGTTGCGTGATGTGGCCCGACAGGTGCCTGCCGACCGGCTGCTGGTGGAAACCGATTCGCCGTACCTGGCGCCGATCCCCCACCGGGGCAAGCCGAACCTGCCGGAATATGTGCGTGACGTGGCGGATTATCTGGCGATGCTGCGCGGTGAGTCCTACGAGCGCTTCGCCGAGCAGACGACCGAGAACTTCAAGCGTCTGTTTCCATTGGCCCATGTGGCCGGCGCTACTACTTCTGCGACGTAGCGCTGTCGCCCATCAAAGCGGCTTGCCTTGCACTGTAGGAGCGAGCCTGCTCGCGAAAAACGTCAACGATAACGCGTGCATCCTGGATGAACGCGGTGTCTATGAGTTCTTCGCGAGCAAGCTCGCTCCTACAGGAGAAAATCGCAGGCAAAAAAAACCCGGGTTCTGGGGGGGTGAATCCGGGCTAAGACCATTAGGAGTAAAACAAGGGTACGCAGTCCGTCGGTACCCAGGTCGACGCTTCACTTGGGGGAGATGTCGCGTCGACACTTGAAGTATTGATCACTCTCGGATTCAGTCCAGTCTCGATTGATCGATTTTTAAACAGATTTGGAATACGTGCGCTTCTCTTGAGTTCTCATTGAGCGGATGCTCAGGTCTGAATATCGCGTATTGTTTCTGACTGATATCGTGCAAATCGTTGGCGTACTGAAAGTAAAGTGCATAACGGGTTCACATAGGCGTTGCCCAACGACCGTTCAGTCGGGATAATCCCTCGCATCGGGTAAATCGTATCGCCACGTATCCGTGGCCTGCGCAACCCTTCCTATTCCGACCTTTGCAGACCTCTTCCTCATGCATAAAGAACCCCGTAAGGTCCGTGAGTTTCGCCGCCGTGAGCAGGAAATTCTCGACACCGCACTCAAATTGTTCCTTGAACAAGGCGAAGACAGCGTCACCGTCGAGATGATCGCGGATGCCGTGGGCATCGGCAAAGGCACGATCTACAAGCACTTCAAGTCCAAGGCCGAGATTTACCTGCGTCTGATGCTCGACTACGAGCGTGACTTGAACGAGCTGCTGCATTCAGCCGATGTCGACAAGGACAAAGAGGCCCTGTCCCGGGCCTATTTCGAGTTCCGCATGCGCGATCCGCAGCGCTACCGCCTGTTTGACCGCCTTGAGGAAAAGGTCGTCAAGGGCCACCAAGTGCCGGAAATGGTCGAGGAACTGCACAAGATCCGCGCCTCCAACTTCGAGCGCCTGACCTTGCTGATCAAGGGCCGTATCAGTGAAGGCAAGCTCGAGGACGTGCCTCCCTACTTCCACTACTGCGCCGCCTGGGCCCTGGTGCATGGCGCCGTGGCGCTGTACCACTCGCCGTTCTGGAGCAATGTGCTGGAAGACCAGGAAGGGTTCTTCCAGTTCCTGATGGATATTGGCGTGCGCATGGGCAACAAGCGCAAGCACAGTGCCGAGCCGCCGTCCATGGAATCGCCGTCCACCTGATGATTTACTGCCACGCGCAGTACCCCAGGAATATACTCAGGCAAGGACTCTTGCTAAAAGCTGATTTATCAGTCAGCTTTTAGCGCGCCCCGATTCATCCTCTGCCGGAGTGGTTCATGATCGTTGATCGTCAAGGCAGGCGATTTCGCAATTTGCGGATCAGCCTGACCTCAGCCTGCAATTATGCCTGTACCTATTGCGTGCCCAACGGCAAGCGGCTGGTGGCTGCCCAGGACGAACTCTCGGCCCAGGCCATGGCGCGAGGCGTGGCTTACCTGATCGAAGCGGCCGGCATCGATCGCCTGCGGATTACCGGTGGTGAGCCGCTGGTGAGTCCCAAGCTGGAAGCCTTCATGGGCGCCGTGGGGCAGATGGGGCTCAGCGATATCAGCCTGACCACCAACGGCCAGTTGCTGGCGCGCAAGCTGCCGCTGCTGGTGGACGCGGGTATCCGGCGCATCAACGTGTCCCTCGACACCCTCGATGCCGACGCCTTCCGCAGTATCGCCCGCGGTGGTGACCTGGCCACCGTGCTCGAAGGCATGGACCAGGCCCGTGCGGCCGGGATCAGAATCAAGGTCAATATGGTGCCCTTGCGCGGCCAGAACCTGGACCAGGTGCTGCCGTTGCTCGATTACTGCCTGGAGCGGGGCTATGAGCTGCGCTTTATCGAATTGATGCGCATGGGCCACTTGGCGAAAGACTCCAATGCCTTCCTGCAGCAATTCGTCAGCCTGCAGCAGTTGCTCAGCCTGATCGGCGAACAGCATGAATACCTGCAAGCCAATGCGCCCGTCGATGCGACGGCCGTGCGCTACGAGGTGCCGGGCAAGGGTTTCTTTGGCGTGATCGCCAATGAGAGCGTGCCATTCTGCCGCACCTGTTCGCGGTTGCGGCTGTCGTCCACGGGGTGGCTGCATGGTTGCCTGTCTTCGAGCAATCGTCACTACGTCGGCGACCTGCTGGACAAGCCACGCCACCAGGCCCTGCCAGCGTTGCAAGGGCTGCTGATGAAGGCCCTGGGCGACAAGCAGGAAGTGGCCTTCTCGGGCGGCGCGACGGTGATGAAGATCATTGGCGGTTGAGGGCAGTTAGAAGCTGCAAGCTGCAAGCTACAAGCTACAAGCTACAGGCTTGAAGCTTGCGGCTTGAGGCTTGAGGCTTGAAGCTTGAAGCTTGAAGCTTGAAGCTTGAAGCTTGAAGCTTGAAGCCTGACGCCTGACGCCTGACGCCTGACGCCTGACGCCTAACGCCTAACGCCTAACGCCTAACGCCTAACGCCTGAAGCTGCTCCCCTGGCCCAGAACCTGCATCTCACGTCCATTCGCCGGTTTTCCGTCACCGGCTTCTGGAGGAATAGGATGCGTAGTCTGGTTTTGTTGCTGGCGTCGTTAGCACTCGGTGGTTGCATGACCGTCAGCGATATGGCCGAAGGCACCCGCTATCAGATGAGCGACGCCGGCTTGCTCGACCACAGTGATACGCGCCGCACCGCTTCAATCCGTGTGCAGCCCGACTCCTTTATCTTTATCGCCCAGGGCGCTTTCGTGCCGCCAGGCAGCGCGTATCCGCGCCCCAACGTGGTGGCCGAGGAAGCCTTCAACGGCTTTGTCGAATATTTCCCCATGGTGCGTCGCGCCCGTCAGCCCGAAGGCCTCGAACAGGCCATGGCCGAAGCACGCGCGGCGGGGGCTCATTACTTGCTGTATTGCCGTTTTGCGGCAGCCGATGACCGTATCGGCAATGCCGACGAGTGGACCGATCAGCAAGCCCTGGACCGTCTTGGCCTGGACAGCGGCGTAATCCAGATCATGTTGATCGAGACCAGCACCCAGTATTTGATTGATACTGCACGCATTCGCAGTCGTGGCGGTTTACTGACGTTCCACGACAACACGCCACAAGATCTGATTGCCCGGCCCCTGGCCCAGTACGCCCGAGGCTTGCTCGGCATGAGCAATCAGTAAGCTGAGGAGACCCCCATGACCGATACCGCCAAGGCCAATGATCTGTTGGCACAACTGCCCAAAGGCAAAGGGCCGGCGCCGGTGCATCTGTGGAACCCGGATTTCTGCGGCAATATCGACATGCGCATCGCCCGTGACGGCACCTGGTTCTACCAGGGCACGCCTATCGGGCGCAAACCCATGGTCAAGTTGTTCTCCAACATCATTCGCCGCGATGGCGATGATTATTTCCTGGTCACTCCGGTGGAAAAGGTCGGCATCACTGTCGATGACGCGCCCTTTGTCGCCGTCACGCTTGAGGTGCAAGGGCAGGGTGAGCGCCAGGTGCTGCGTTTTACCACCAACGTCGACGAATCGATCGAGGCGGGCCCTGAGCACCCGTTGCGGGTGGTGATCGATCCGCTCACCGAGGAACCGGCGCCTTATCTGCGGGTACGCAGCAACCTTGAAGCCCTGGTGCATCGCAACGCGTTTTACCAATTGGTCGAGCTGGCGGTGAGCCGTCCGATCAACGGTCAGAACTGGCTTGGCGTCTGGAGCAGCGGCGAGTTTTTCCCCATTGGCCTGGAGCCCTGAGGCCGGTTTTTTTAGTGTTCTGAAATAATCGCTTGCTGGAGACCGCGCCTTTCGGTTATCAATTTGTACATGATTAGACATGTTCGATTTGATAAGAAAAAACGCGTCGTCGACGAGCTCATCCGCCGTATCGAGGGTGGGGTGATGGCCGACGGTTTCCTGTTGCCGGGTGAGCATCAACTGGCCGAAGAGTTTGCGGTCAGTCGTGGCACGCTGCGCGAAGCGCTGGCTGAGCTCAAGCGGCGTAACTATATCGCCACCCAGAGCGGTGTGGGCTCCATCGTCACATTTGACGGCATGGGGCTCGACCAGCGTCATGGCTGGGCCCAGGCCCTGGCGGACACCGGCGCGCAAGTCAGTACCGAGGTGCTGCGCTTCGAAGCGGTGACACGCGCGGACCTGTTCAACCGTTTCGGCAGCGAGCAGTTTATCGCCCTCGACCGCCTGCGCCGCACCGCCGACGGTACGGCGGTGTCGCTGGAGCGCTCGCTGATGCCGGCCACCGGTGACCTGGAAAGCCTGCCCCGCATCGGCCTGATCGACCATTCCCTGACCATCACCCTGGCGGCCTACGGCTACGTGGGCGCCACGGGCGACCAATGGATCGGCGCCGAGGCCCTGAGCGATGACGACGCTCAGTTACTTGGCCGTCCGGCCGGCACGGTATTTCTCAAGGCCTCGCGCACCACCTATGACCGTCGCGAGCGTTTCATGGAGCATGTTGAAAGCTTGCTCGACCCCGTGCATTTTCGTTTGCACCTGCAATTTGGGACGTCCAAATGACTGCTGAAACCCGCGCGCTCGGCGCTTTTTATGGCCTGGCCCTGGGCGATGCGCTGGGCATGCCCACCCAATCCCTGAGCCGTGAGCAAGTCCGGCAGCGCTTCGGCGCCATCACCGCCCTGGAAGATGCCGGCCCCGACCAACCCATCGCGCCGAACATGCCCGCCGGTTCCATCACCGATGACACCGAACAGGCGATCCTGGTCGGTGAGTTGCTCGTGGAAGGCCGCGGCACGATCGACCCCGGCGTACTCGCCCAGCGCCTGATCGACTGGGAGGCGACAATGCGTGCCAAGGGTTCCCAGGACCTGCTCGGGCCGTCCACCAAGCGTGCAATCGACATGATCCTCGCCGGGCACACGCCCGAAGAGTCCGGGCGCTACGGCACTACCAATGGTGCGGCCATGCGCATCACGCCGGTGGGCATCGCTGCCGATGTCAGCGACCCGACGCGGTTTATCCGGGCGGTGATCCAGGCGTGCCAGGTCACCCATAACACCAGCCTGGGCATTGCCAGCGCGGCGGCGGTCGCGGCGGTGGTCTCGGCCGGTATCAACGGCGTGGACCTGGGTGAGGCGCTGAACATCGGCACTCAAGTTGCGCAACAGGCCGAACACCACGGGCACTGGGTTGCCGGCGGACGCATGTCGACCCGCATCAGTTGGGCACGCACCCTGAGCGTCGGCAGCGGCGACAACGCCCTGTTCACCGACTTGCTCTATGAGCTGATTGGTACCTCCGTCGCCTCCCAGGAGTCGGTGGTGGTGTCGTTCGCCCTGGCGCAGCAAGTGGCGTCGGGCGACATGAACGCTTTCGAAGCGCTGTGCCTGGCCGCGAGCCTGGGGGGCGACACCGACACCATCGCCGCGATTCTCGGCGCCATGCTCGGGGCCTGTCTGGGGATGCAGTGCTGGCCCCAGCCGTTGATCGAGCAGGTCAAGCAGGTCAACAGCCTGGACGTGCACGCGCTGGTTCAAGGCCTGCTCGCACTGCGCTAAGCACCACCGCTTTCGGCCATTGACGCTTTGCCACAACCATAACAATACAGGCACCAGGAGCATCCACATGAGCAGCACCTCTTCCGGCCAGGGCGCCGGGCAATTGGAAACGCGCGGCATCGAGCCGGTCCCGGAAGGCGAGTGCAACGGGCATCCGCTGCAACTGTTCTGGGTCTGGTTCGCGGCCAATATCAGCATCCTCGGCTTGCCGCTGGGTGCCACGCTGGTTGCGTTTCGCGGCCTGGCCATCTGGCAGGCGATCATCGTCGCAATCCTGGGCGCTGCCGGTTCCTTCGCGGTGGTGGGCATCATTTCCATCGCCGGTCGCCGTGGCCGCGCGCCCAGCCTGACCTTGTCCCGCGCCATCTTCGGCGTGCGCGGCAATATCGGACCGACCCTGGTGTCGCTGATGTCGCGCCTGGGCTGGGAAACGGTCAACACCACCACGGCGGCCTTTGTGTTGCTGTCGCTGTGCTCGATCCTGTTCGGTTCCCCGGTAGAAGCGAAGAGCGCACCGTGGCTCACCCTGATCTTCATCGCCGTTTTCGTGCTGCTGACCCTGGCCGTTTCCGGCCTGGGCCATGCCACCTTGCTGGTGATCCAGAAGTGGGCGACCTACGTGTTCGGCGCGCTGAATATTCTGGTGGGCGGCTTCCTCTGCGCCACCATCGACTGGAGCGCAGTGTTCAACTCCACGCCGGCGCCGCTGAGCGCCATGATCATCGGCGTCGGCACCATGGCGGCCGGTACCGGTATCGGTTGGGCCAATGCCGGTGCCGATATGTCGCGTTACCAGCATCGCAGCGTCAAGGCTGTACGCCTGGTGGCCTCCGCCGCGTTTGGTGCGGGCATACCGCTGGTGTTGCTGATCACCCTCGGTGGCCTGCTGTCGGTGGGTAACAACGACCTGGCCTCGGCCACGGACCCGATCATTGCGATCCGCGACATGCTGCCGACCTGGATGGCGGTGCCGTACCTGATCACTGCGTTCGGCGGGCTGCTGTTGTCGAACAACCTGTCGGTGTATTCGGCCGGCCTTACCACCCTGACCCTGGGTTTGAAGGTCAAGCGCGTGCATGCGGTGATCGTCGATATCGTGGCGATTTTTGCCGGCTCCATTTACTTCATGCTGATCGCCGACAGTTTCTACGGTCCGTTCATCACCTTCATCTCGTTGCTGGCGGTGCCGATTACCGCCTGGGTGGGGATTTTCGTGGTCGACCTGATCCACCGTCACTACTACAGCCCTGCGGATTTGCTGGATGTCAGCCCGAGCAGTGCCTACTGGTATCGCGGCGGTGTGGAGTGGCGCGCATTTGGCGCCTGGGCGCTGGCCATCGTGCTGGGCTTCAGCTTCACCACCCTCGGCACCACCGCCGAAAACATCTGGTTTGCCGGGCCATTGTCCGATTCCTGGCTCGGCCATAACGGCCTCGGCTGGATCGTCACCTTCCTGGTGGCCGGCGGCGTATATGCAGTAATGGGCGGCGCTGCCGATCGACGTCCCGCGTTAGTCGAGCGCCCCAATGTCTAGATTGCTGCACACCGGACAGGTCATCGTCGACCTGGTCATGGCCCTCGATACCTTGCCGGCGACCGGCGGCGACGTGTTGGCCAGGTCTGCCAGTTTCGAAGCCGGCGGTGGCTTTAACGTCATGGCCGCCGCGCGGCGCAATGGCTTGCCGGTGGTTTACCTGGGCCGTCACGGCAGCGGCCGGTTTGGTGACCTGGCCCGCGCTGCGATGCAGGCAGAAGGCATTGAAATGGCACTGCCGGCCAGCAGCGGCCAGGACACCGGTATCTGTGTATCCCTGACCGAAGCCACCACCGAGCGCACGTTCATTTCCCACCTCGGCGCCGAGGGCGAGCTGAGTGCCGAAGACTTGGCCCGGGTAGCGCCGCGCAGCGATGACTATGTGTATGTCAGCGGTTACAGCCTGCTGCTTGAGGGCAAGGCGCAGGCGCTGATCGACTGGTTGCTGGCGCTGCCGCGCGAGGTTGTGGTGATGTTCGATCCGGGCCCGCTGGTCAAGGCGCCGGACTCGGCCCTGATGCAAGCACTGTTGCCGCGTATCGATATCTGGACCAGCAATGGCCCGGAGGCCTTGGCATTCACCGGCGCCATGGACATTGCCGCCGCATTGCCCGCACTGGGCCGACACCTGCCAGCCGAGACGCTGCTGGTGGTGCGCGACGGGCCGAATGGATGCTGGGTAGGGCAGGCGGGCGACATCACGCATGTGCCGGGTTTCAACGTGAAGGCGGTGGACAGCAATGGCGCGGGGGACGCGCACGCTGGGGTGTTTATCGCCGGACTGGCGAACGCCTTGAAACCCGTCGAGGCAGCGCGTCGAGCGAATGCAGCGGCAGCACTGGCGGTCACGCGCTGGGGACCGGCGACGTCCCCCGGCACTGCCGAAGTCGACGCACTGTTCACCGAATAGACGCCCATCAGAATGTGGCAGGGGGCTTGCCCCTGGCCCTATGTAGGAGCGAGCAAGCTCGCTCCTACATAAAGATAGGGCAAGCCCCCTCCCACATTGGGTGGTCGCAGGGCCAGACCAGACATGGAATCACTGCACGTCTTGACCTTCAAGCTTGCGCGCTTCATCCACACCCGACGCGGTCAACTTGATCGGCAGGTTCAACGAGTATTCACCGTTGTCGTCGGTGGTCACATGTCCATCCTTGATCAGTCCGCGGTCCTGCAGGAAGGCCAAGACACTGGCGACTTCTTTTTCACCACGGTAGTTGTCCAGTACCTCCTTGCCCAAGCCTTGCGGATGAGCGTGCAGCAGGCGGGTGAGGACTTCTCGTTCAAGGTTTGTGTCAACGTTCATGTGTACCTCTTCACTGGGAAATGATCGGGTGTCGAGCGGGCCAGGCAGGCATCAAGGTGCAGGTTGTTTCGGGGCGCCTGGCAGGTTCGAATCGTCGCCTTTATTGATCTTCGGTTCATTGACCGATGGGCCCATCTTGCCGTTGCCGACGGCAGCAGGTGCCTGGCGCTGGGTGTCGTGGCCCTGGGTATGCGGATCGGCGGCGTTGGTGTTGTCGATGATCGCGCCGCCATTGGTATCCAGACCAGTGCCCATGGACTTCTGCGATTCGGTGGTGGCGTCAGGCGTTGGATCGGTCGGGCCGGTCGCCGAGGTGGCGGCAAACGCGCTCAACGACGCAGCAGACATCAGGCCGGTGAGGGCGAGGGCAGCAAATTTGGAATTTTTCATGAGGGTGTCTCCATATGATTAATGTCCTTACCCTTGATTGGTCAGCCGCACTTTGCTGTTCGTGCCTTGATGGCGACGAACGGTCTTACGCGGCTTGTAAGATTTTGTGTACCCGCCATTCGGAAATTGCGCTGCAATCAGTCATGAAAGCGTCTTAGTATGTGGGCTTTGAACTTGCCCAAGGCGCGCCCATGACCATCGAGATTCGCCCCGCCGTACCCAGCGATGCTGCGCAGATCCTGACTTTCATCACTGAACTGGCCGAGTATGAAAAAGCCCGGCACGAGGTGATCGCCAGCGTGGTGGATATCCAACGCAGTCTGTTCAGCGAGGGCGCCACCGCCCACGGCCTGATCTGTTCACGCGACGGCGTACCGATTGGCTTTGCGGTGTTCTTTTTCAGTTATTCCACCTGGCTGGGCAGTAATTGCCTGTATCTGGAGGACCTGTATATCAACCCGGAACAGCGTGGCGGCGGGGCGGGCAAGAAGTTGCTGCGCCACCTGGCCAGGATCGCCTGCGACAACGGCTGCGGGCGCTTCGAGTGGAGCGTGCTGGACTGGAACGAGCCGGCGATTGCGTTCTACAAATCCATCGGCGCGCAGCCCCAGGAAGAGTGGGTGCGCTACCGCATGGAAGGCAATGCGCTGAGGGATTTCGCCCAGGGCTGACAGGCGCACGGAACCGGCCCGATGCGGCCGGTTTTTTTATAGGTGTGCTCACATTGTGGGATGTAAATTTATATATTGAGATGTTTCAATCTGTGGGTTTATAGTCGCCTGCATCAGCACTCACTGCCAAAAATAAAACAGGTGAAGCGATGCAGGCACAACCGTTGTCCTTACCCGCCGTGCCCGAGCCGACTTACGGCGAGCGACTCAAGCACAAGGTGGTGATCATCACCGGCGCTGCGCAAGGCATTGGCGAGGCGATCGTGGCGTGCTTCCAGGCGCAGCAGGCGCGGTTGGTGATCGCGGACATCCAGGGCGACAAGGTCGAGCAAGTCGCGGCCCATTGGCGCGCACGCGGCGCCGAGATTGTCGCGCAGGCCGTGGATATCACTTCCACAGAGCAATGGCTGGCACTGGTCAATGTGGCCATCGAGCGCTTCGGCCGCGTGGACGTGCTGGTCAACTGCGCCGGGGTCAATGTGTTTCGCGACCCGCTGCAAATGACCGACGAGGACTGGCGCCGCTGCTTCGCCATTGACCTTGACGGCGCCTGGTACGGTTGCCGCGCGGTGCTGCCGCACATGATCGAGCAGGGCATCGGCAACATCATCAACATTGCTTCCACCCATTCCAGCCACATCATTCCCGGCTGCTTTCCCTACCCTGTCGCCAAGCACGGCCTGCTCGGCCTCACCCGCGCCCTTGGTATCGAATACGCGCCCAAGGGCATCCGCGTGAACGCCATCGCCCCAGGCTATATCGAAACCCAGCTCAACGTCGACTACTGGAACGCGTTCCCCGACCCCCACGCGGAGCGCCAGCGGGCGTTCGACCTGCACCCGCCCAAACGCATCGGGCAGCCCATCGAGGTGGCGATGAGCGCGCTGTTTCTGGCGACCGACGAGGCGCCCTTTATCAATGCCACCTGCCTGATGATCGATGGTGGGCGGTCGGTGATGTACCACGACTAAACCGTTTTCCAATAACAACAATGAGGTGGTCCATGTTCAAGAAGACACTCGGTGCTGTGGCGCTTGCGTTGGCGTTCAGTGGGGTCGCATCCGCTGAAGAAGTGAAGATCGGCTTCCTGGTCAAACAGGCCGAAGAACCCTGGTT
>NZ_KZ478024.1 GCF_002837185.1 Pseudomonas fluorescens
TGGCCCAGTGCGGCTAACCCGGCGTCCTGCCGGGTTACCCACGGATTCAAGCCTGCGTTCGGCCAGCGTGGTTTAACGGGGCGCCCGAGATCAAGATCAAAAACGCGGCGGCCTTGGAGCCGACCGGTATTTTGTGTCGATCCCGGTCCAAATGTGGGAGGGGGCTTGCTCCCGATGAGGTATGTCAGCCAGCTCTGTTGTCGCTGACCCACCGCCATCGGGGGCAAGCCCCCTCCCACATTTGGATCTCCAGTGTTTTGGAGGATTTTATACGCTGCAGATTTACGTGGCTGGGCAGGCCTCATCCAGCACCTTGTCCACCAGCAGTTGCACGCCTTCAAGCATTCGGCAGATGCCCAGCGCTACATTGCGGTGGGCTCCGTCGATTTCGAAAGCGAGGTGGGTGGCGATGTCGGTGATGGAGGCCAGGTCCTGGGAGGCGTTGACCAGCAGGGTTTCCGTGCCGAGGTCGGGGCGTACGGTAAAGAGTTGTTCTGGAGGGTTGGGGCTGTCTTTGATCATGGTGAAACTCCTTTAAGAATGGAGCTGCCACGATTCGCGGTCAATCGAAGAGGGTGGCAGCGATACGCGGGTTGACCGACCGGTCAAAAGGAGCAAAACCGGCATACCCGAAGGTATCCCGCGTACAGCTGCCGCGACACGATACATCAGACGTAAAAAAACGCCCAGATTGGTGTTGGGGCAGTTGCTCTTTTGAAATCGGACGGTCAAATCCGGTCGCTGAATGGGCAGCGACGGCGAGGAGGTTAGCCAGCGGAGTTCCGAGCGACAACCTGAAACGGTTGTGGGATATATCTGAGTGGGCGCCATCCTGTGGGAGGGGGCTTGCTCCCGATGGCGGTGTGTCAGCGACAACAGAGCTGGCTGACACGCCGCATCGGGGGCAAGCCCCCTCCCACATTGGCATCTCACATGCCGTTTACTTGGGATAGAGCGGCGGCAGGCTGGTGGTGTCCAGCGCCGGGTCCTGCTCGCGCTCGGCCACGGGGATGGCTTTGATCGCCCGCCACAGATCTTCGCCCAGCCAATACTGGCCGCTCTCGCTGTACAGCGCGCCATTGAGCCCGTCCAGCGCATCCGATAACGGCACGAAGCGCGCCGCCATGTCGGCCAGGGTTTCCGGTTGCTGGCGCGCCCAGGCGTCGAGGGCCTGGCGGGTGGCCTGGGGGTCGTTGGCCTGGGTGGCGCGCTTGAGGTCGTCGAGCAGGGTGCGCGGGCTGGGGCCGGTTTGCGCGGCGCGTTGCACGGCGGGCTGGCGGCGGGCGCGCCACCACAGGCCGAAACCCAGCAAGGTGGTGCAGGCCAGCAGCACGGTGCTCAGTTGCCACAGCCACAGGCGTTCGTCATCCGGCGCGGTGATGACGGTGGGCATGGCGGGGGTGTCCACCACCAGGCTCGGGTTGATCGCCACTTGCAGGGTACGGGCCGGCAGGGTGGTGCGTTCAAGGTGGTCTTCGTGGGTGTTCCACCACACCACCTCCACGGCGGGCAGTTCCAGCGCACCGGCACGGGTGGGCACCAGGGCTTCGCGGTCTTCACGGCTGCCGATCAGGCCGCGGTCGCGGGTCTCGTTGCCCAGTACCGGTTGATCCGGGTAGCGCCGCAGGCCGTTGACCTCGGTGCTGGGCAACGCCGGCAGTTGCGCGCTGGACAGGCCCTCGACCTTGACCGTGAGGCTGCGCGTCAGCGAGTCACCGACCTGCACATGCTCGGGCACCGGGTTCCAGGCTTCGTCCAGGCTCAGGCTGCGCGCCGGCAGCCACGGCGCGTCGGCGGGGTAGAACTCGGGCTTGGGCTTGACCGTCAGCGCAAGGGGCGCGGAGCTGGCGTGGATCAGCTTGCCCGGCTTTGTGCCTTGTAAAGTGTTCTCCTGCGGCGGGCGCGACTCCACCAACGTGGCGCTGAACGTCTGCGCCGCAATCGCCAACGGCCCGCTGCGCTGCGGGTAAATCGCGTAGCGGGTTTCGATCACGCCATGGCGAATGCTGTTGATGACTTTTTCATAGGTGCGCGACTCGCCCAGTTGCTCGACGCGTGCATCGGGGATTTGCAGGGGCGTGAGGCTGCTGTCGTCATACAGCGACACCGAGTGATACACGCGGACTGTCAACAGGGCCTGGGCCTGCACGTAGACGCTGGTCTGGTCGAGGCTGGCTTCGACAAACACCGGCGCCAGCTCGGCGCTGGTGTTCTGGCTGGCGGTTTCCACCACCTGCAGGGTGATCGGCTGGGTCTTGAGCTCGCCCACCTGCAGCGGCGGGATCACCACCGTGCCGTTTTCCCTGGGCAGCAGGGTGATGATCCAGCGCGTGGTCGCGTGGTTATCGCCGCCCAGGGTGGTGAGCTGGTTGATCTGGCGCGTGCCGCTGACTTCGAACTGCGCATCCAGGGGCGACAGGTCGGGTTTGCCGAACTGGGTTACGTCGCTGGATTCCACCGTCAGTTCCACCGTTTCCCCGGAATTGAGGCGACTGCGGTCGACGCTGGCGACCAGGTTCGCCGCCTGGGCGTGGCCTGCCGACAAGGCGAGCAGGAGCAGAAGGGTGGTGCGGCGGCTCATCGAGTCTTGTCCTGATGCTGTTGCTGTTCGTACCAGAATTTGCGCCGCAGCAGCTCACCGGGGTTGTCCGGGATCTGCTGCAGCCATTGCTCCAGCGCCTGGCGGTGTTCGCCGTCAAGGCTGGCATCGGTTGGGCGCAGCGGCGGCGTGGTGGTGTGCTCGTCGCCCAGTTCGCTGCCTGGCACTTCGTTACTGCCGGTGGGCGGCGCAGTAGCCGTGTCGGTAGCGCCATTGCCGGTCTGGCCCTGGCCTTGAGTGGATTGCTCGCCACCCTTGGCAGTTTGCCCGTCGGCGCCCGGTTGCGCAGTTTGGCCGGGTTGGGTGGTTTCGTCATCCTGGTTTTTTTCGGGTTGATCGGGCTCGGGCTGCGCTTGTTGCTGCAGCAGGCTTTCCACCAGCGCCTTGTTTTGCAAGGCCGGTTGCAGATCGGGCTGGGCTTCCAGCGCCTGTTCGTAGGCGTCGACTGCGGCTTCCAGCGCACCGGATCTGGCCAGGGCGTTACCCCGATTGTAGTGGGCGTAGGCATTGTCGGCGCTGGCAAAACGCTTGATGGCCTCGGCATAGTTACCCGCTTCGTACAGGGCCACGCCTTGCCATTGCGGGTCCTGGAAGCGTTCGGCGGCCTCGGCGGGGCGTTTTTTCTTCAGCAGGGACTGGCCCTGCTGGTCGGGGCGCAGCCACAGGTCCTCGAATTGGAAGGCGTAGCTGGGCTGCGGTGCGGCCATCAATAGCAGCGGCAGGCAAAACAGCCAGCCGCGCCGTCCCGCGCAGGCGGCCAACAGCAGCAGCGGCAGGAGCAGCCAGTAACCCTGGTCGGCCCAGGTGTCCAGGCGCAACAGTTGGCCGTCGTCGCGCAGGGTTTGGGGTGGGTCGAGTACGCCCAGTTGCCGCAGGTCTTTGTCGTCCAGGCGCGCCGCTCGGTAGCGCCCGCCCATTTCGCTGGCGAACGCCTTGAGGGTCGGGCTGTCCAGACGCGGGATCAGAATCGCGCCCTGTTCGTCCTTGAGAAATTCGCCACTTTCCTGGGTGACCGGCGTGCCTTCACGGCTGCCGATGCCGAGGATCGACAGGCTCGGCGCCTGGTTACCTTGCAGCAGCAGCCGAATCCCCTGGCGCTCCTGCTTGGACAGCGACGAGCCGATCAGCAGCAGGCGCCCCTGGCCGAGGCCGCCGTGCTTGAGCAGGGCCAGGGCTTTGTCTACGGCGAGGTCGGCGCGGTGGCCAGGCTCGGGCATGATCGAGGGGCGCAACGCTTCAAGCAGGTTACGGCTGGTGGCCAGGTCATCGGACAGCGGCACCAGGGTGTGGGCGCTGCCGGCATACACGACAATGGCGGTTTGTGCATCCGTGCGCGCTTGCAACAGGTCGTACAGCTTGCGCCGCGCCTGCTCGAGTCGATTGGGCGGGCTGTCGGTGGCGAGCATTTCGGGGGTGAGTTCCAGCAGTACGACCAGCGGGTCGGAAGGCTTCTGACTCAGTTGTTCAACCCGTTGCCAACTGGGGCCCAGCAGCGCCAGCACTGCCAGCAGCCAGGCGATGCCCAGCACGACCCAGGGGGATTTGCTTTCGCGACCGTTGCCGCCACTGAGCAGCACGGCGTGGAAGGCCGGCGGCAGGATGATCTGCCAGCGGCCCGCGCGTTTTTGCCGGTGCCACAGTTGCCACAGCAACCCGCCGAGCAGCGGCAGCAGCAACAGCCACCAGGGGCGCAGCCAGTGCGGCCACAAGGCGATCATCGACGCCTCCGCAAGCGCAGGCGCTTGAGGCGCTGGCGCCATTCTGGGCTCTGTGGCAGGAACATGCCCTTGCTCGACAGTTTGTTGTACAGACGCTGCAAGGCGTTGTTCGGCCAGCGCTCCTGCACCACCAGCAACAGGCTCAGCAGCAAGGCCAGGGCCAAAGGGCCGCTGTACAGCGCGTGAGCAGGGCGGGCCCGGGTGGGTTGCTGTTCGACCGGCTCAAGGGTATCGAGGGTGGCCTTGACCTGTTCCAGCTCCTTGCCATCACGGGCGCGGAAATACTGGCCGCCGGTCGCCTCGGCGATTGCCTTGAGCGCCGGTTCGTCGAGGTCCAGGCTCGGGTTCACGCCAAGAATGCCCAGGGAACCGGTTTGCTCGGGGTCGGCGCCGATGCCGATCGGATAGATCTTCACGCCTTCTTCAGCGGCCAGGCGCGCGGCGGTGAGCGGGTCGATTTGCCCGGCGTTATTGGCGCCGTCGGTCACCAGGATCAGCACGCGGCTTTGCGCCGGGCGCTGACGCAAGCGTTTCAAGGCCAGGCCGATGGCGTCGCCGATCGCAGTGTTCTTGCCGGCAATGCCGATGCGCGCTTCATCCAGCCAGGTGCGCACGGTGCGCCGGTCGAAGGTCAGTGGCGCCTGCAGGTAGGCTTGGCTGCCGAACAGAATCAGGCCCACGCGGTCGCCCTCACGCGCTTCAAGAAAGTCTCCGAGCAGGTGCTTGACCAGGGCCAGGCGGCTGACGTCCTCGTCCTGCCAGTGCATGTCGGGAAAGTCCATGGAACCGGAGACATCCACGGCGACCAGCAAGTCGCGGCCACTGGCGGCAATCGGCAGCGGCTCGCCGAGCCATTCCGGGCGTGCGGCGGCGGTTAACAGCAGCAGCCACAGCACCACGAAGGGTGCCTGCTGGCGCCAGCCCGGCAGATTGATCCGGGCGCGGCGCCGGGCCAGGCTTTCGAGGTCGGTGAGGTAGCTGACTTTCAAGGCTGGTTCGCCGCTGTCGGCCACCGGCAGGATGAGGCGCATCAGCCACGGCAACGGCAACAGGACGAAGATCCACGGCCAGGCGAACTCAAACATGTTTGCGAATCCAGGTGTCGACGGCTTGGGTCAGGCCGGCGATGGCCTTGTCGTCGAGTTTGCATTCGGGCTTGTAGGCGCCTTCGACCAGCACCATCCAGCGCGTGAGGCCGGCGGCGGGGCAACGGTTGTCCAGGAACGCCAGCCATTTGCGGCCGTTGAGGGTGTGGCTTTGGCTATAGGGGTAGTCGTTGCGGCACAGGCGCTTGAGCAAGCCATTGAGTTGTTGCAGCCAGGCACCGGCGGGCGCGCCGTCATAGGGTTTGGGCATCAGCGCAAGCTCGGCCAGGGCCGCGATGCGCAGCGGGTCTAGTGGTTGCTCGGCGCGGGCCACGGGCTGGCGGGCGGGCAGCCAGCGCCGCAGCCGCCAGACGCCCCAACCGAGCAACGGGATCACCAGCAACAGCAGCCACCAGCCCGGCGCAGGCGGCCAGAAGCCGATGGTCGGCGGGGCGATCAGCGGTTGCAGTTGGTCGAGGCTGCTCATTGTTTTTTGACCGGGCGTTGCGGGTTGAGGTATTCGCGCAGTTGCTCGACCATTTCACTCTGGGTGCTCAATGGCATCAATAAAACCCGTAGCTTCTGCGCGAGCAATTCCCAGCGGGCGATGCGGGCTTCGGCCTGGGCCTTGTAGGCCTTGCGCAAATCGACATTCAGCGTATCCAGTTCCAGTTGCGCGCCTCGTTGCGCAAAGCGCAGCAACCCGGCGGCGGGCAGGGCGTGGTCCAGCGGGTCGGAGATGGGCAACAGCAGCAGGTCGCAGTGGCGCGACAGCAGGCTCAACTGTTGCTCGGCGCCTTCGGTGAGCGCCCGTTCATCACAGATCACAATGCCAAGGCTACCCGGGCGCAGCACTTCGCGGCCCCGGCGCAAGGCCATGCCCAGCGCATCGGCTTCAGGAAGGCTTTCGGTAGTGAGGCTCTGGTTGACCCGCACCAGGCGGTTAAGCAGTTGCAGCAGGCTCTGCTTGCTGCGCCGGGGTTTGATTTCGTAGTGCTCGCTGTCGCCGAACACCAGGCCGCCCACGCGGTCGTTATGCCCCAGCGCCGCCCAGCCGATCAGGCTGGCGGCTTGTGCGGCGAGCACCGACTTGAACATCTGCCCCGAGCCGAAAAACAGCCGGCAGCTTTGCTCGACCATGATGAAGATCGGCCGTTCGCGCTCTTCGTGGAACAGTTTGGTGTGGGGCTCCTGGGTACGCGCCGTCACGCGCCAGTCAATGGTGCGCACGTCGTCCCCGGCCTGATACACGCGCACCTGGTCGAAATCCACACCGCGCCCGCGCAGCTTGGAGTGATGCAGGCCGATCAACGGGCTGCGCTGGCCGGGCGTGGAAAACAATTGCACTTCACGCACGCGATGGCGCATCTCGATCAGCTCACTGAGCGTGACGTGGATACCGGCGCTTGCGTTCATCGACTTCAAGCGACGGCAACGACGTCAAGGATGCGTTGCACCACGCGGTCCTGGTCCACGCCGGCGGCTTCGGCTTCGAACGACAGGATGATGCGGTGGCGCAACACGTCGAACAGCACCGCCTGGATATCCTCGGGGCTGACAAAGTCGCGACCGGCCAGCCAGGCATGGGCCCGCGCGCAGCGGTCCAGGGCGATGGAGCCGCGCGGGCTGGCGCCATAGGCAATCCACTCGGCCATCTCCGGGTCGAACTTGGCCGGGGTACGCGTGGCCATGACCAGTTGCACCAGGTATTCCTCCACCGCATCGGCCATGTACAGGCCGAGGATTTCCTTGCGCGCGGCGAAGATTGCCTGCTGGCTGACGCGGCGCTCGGGCTTGGTTTCGCCGTTGAGCGCTTCGCCACGCGCCTGTTGCAGGATGCGCCGTTCGACGGCGGCATCCGGGAAGCCGATCTTGACGTGCATCAGGAAACGGTCGAGCTGGGCCTCCGGCAGGGGGTAGGTGCCTTCCTGCTCGATGGGGTTTTGCGTGGCCATGACCAGAAACAGCGGCGACAGCTCGTAGGTGCTGCGGCCCACGCTGACCTGGCGCTCGGCCATGGCTTCGAGCAACGCCGACTGGACCTTGGCCGGCGCACGGTTGATTTCGTCCGCCAGCACCAGGTTGTGAAAGATCGGGCCTTGCTGGAACACGAAGCTGCCGGTTTCCGGACGATAGATTTCGGTGCCGGTGATGTCGGCAGGCAACAGGTCGGGGGTGAACTGGATACGATGGAACTGCGCTTCGATGCCTTCAGCCAGCTCTTTGATGGCCTTGGTCTTGGCCAGGCCGGGTGCGCCTTCGACCAGCATATGGCCGTCGGCGAGCAGGGCGATCAGCAGGCGATCGATGAGTTTTTCCTGGCCGAGAATCTGCGTAGAAAGAAAGGTTCGCAGCGCTAGCAGCGCTTCACGATGTTCCATCGATGACGGTTCCTGGAAAGGGAAGGCGGCGGCCAGGAATGCGCCGCCGCCGGGTGCGTTACTTTAATCTATTGGAGGGGGGCACGACTAACGGCGCGGGGTATTTTTTGGAAAATAGCTGAAACAGACACTCAGGCACCTCCTGGCGGTACTGAGGCGCATGCGACCCCCGTAAACCAGGGCTTGCCATGGTCTGCCGAGTTCAGATCCGGGCGCTGGTTGAAGCTATAGAAGTTCTGTTTGTACACCTTGTCCGCGTATACCACGCGTTCACCGTATGTGACGTAGGTCTTGTGGGGGTCCCAGGTCGCAATGTCGGCGCAGCCGCCACTGTCCGGCGGCGCCTGGATGGTGATGGTGTCAGTGAGTGTCAGGCGATGCAGGCCATCGTAGACTTCAACGGATACGGGCATCGAGGTGTCCTTGTCCACTGTCGGGGCGCGCAGCAACAGCGTGGCCTCGCTGCCGGTCGCCGGGGTGAATCCGGTTGCGCTCCACTGGTAACTCAGAGGTTTTTCCGTGGGCGATTCGGCATAGACATGCACGCTGAAGGTCTCTGCGGACTTCGCTGTTTCGGGGGCCGCCAGGCGTGCGGTTGGAGGTCGATCGGCGTGGTCAGCGAGCATTTTCTTGATGGCGGCGCCCAGATCGGGTTGCACCCCGATGGTCGTGCGGTTGCCATCGGAGGGTGGGTGCCCGGTCGCCACAAGGATATGGCGCAGCTCCTTGGGCGAGATATTGCCCAGCTTCTGCGCCCGTGCCACACCTTGCAATGACGCGACAGCTCCGGCAATGATTGGGTTGGCCGATGAGGTGCCGCTGTAGGCATGGGTATACGCGGTCGTTGGATTGGCCCGGTTCCAGGTGGTGGTGGTGACACTGTCGCCCCAACTGAACAGGTCGACACGGCTGCCATATTGCGAAAAGTAGGATCTCAGGCCGGTATTTGAATTGACCGCCCCGGCAAAAATGCTGCCGGAGTCAAAGATAGTGCGGTTGTAACGGCCTTGGAAGTAAGGGTGGTCCAGGTCGATATTGCCATTGGCGGCAGCCAGTACCACATGCACACCCTTTTCTTCGGTCAGATAGGCAATCGTGTCTCTTACCAAGTCATTTGCTTCAAGCGGCATATAACAGTTGCTTGTGCATACGTCGGGCGCAAAGGCGTCGTCCGCATACAGGTAGTGCACGCCCAGTTGCATGACATCGCCGTCTTGGAGTCTCGCTGCCATTTCTGCCAACCGTGCAACGCCCCATTGCAAGTAACCCAACTGCGCATGGGGGACCAGGCCGGTCGTGCCGAACGCGTTTTCCCTGGAAGCGATCACCCCCGCACTGGCGCTATCGTGGGCGCCTACCGGGGCTGGATTGATGGGGTCGTAGAGTTCTGTGTAGGGAGGCGGCAGGTCCACATGCTCGTAGGACCAGTGGTCAAGCTCCGTAGAGATAACCCGCATGCCTTGACCTTTGCCGCCCAGGGTTTGCCAGGCTTGCACGGCGTTGACCCCGCCAATCCTGTAGGGGGCGACCGGACGTTCCCCCTGCAGATAATATTGCCGTCCCGTGTAATCGGGTATGTCCTTATTGTTGTCGAGCGCGACGGGAGAGCCGTTATCGCCCTGCATGCCATCGACGATGGGCTCGAATTCAGCCATTTCAACATGAGGATCCTGTCTGATCCGTGACGCCAGCTGTTGCGCCTGCTCTGGGGTTCTGTCGCGGGTGTCGATGAGGTAATAGCGGTCCAGCCGATGCCGTTGAAGCGCCTGCAGACTTTCCTTCGTGCGCATCTGCGAGGGGGGGATGACGGGTCTCAGGCCGGGGGCCAGTTTCTTGAGGTCGCTTAATGGCCCCGCGCCCATGGCCGTCTCATCCTGCACGTGAGGCGCGTCACTTTTCATCAAGACGATCAATTGCGTGTAGCCGCCAGTGGCTGCGTTCGTCAGCGCCGGCAACGCTGCAACCAGCAGCAACGCAGCGCTCATACAGTGAGTCTTTGGCTTCATGTAGGCACCAGTGAGTGAGTATCGAAGCTTGAGCTAAGACTCAAAACCGGCGACTGCCTACTGTTAGAACTGACAGTCTTGACCAGCGGTCGGGGGGGCTTGCGGTCAGGTCCGGGTGTAGGTGCCGGTGCCCCTGAGGATGTTCTGCAAGGTTTCTTCCACTTCGGCCATGTCCGCCGCCGTGGTGGCGTGCGTAATCTGCAACTGGTCCTTGCCCCCCAGTGCATCGGCATCGCCCGCGGCGAGTTCGACCAGCAGGGTCGTGGCGCTCAGGGTGACTTTCAGCCCGGCCAGCGTCGACGGCTCATAATCCCAGGTCAACTCCACGTCGTCTTCATCCGGGTAACGGCTCAGCATGAACATCTCGCCGTTCTTGCCGTGGCAGCAGAGCATGGCCATGTTGTCTTCTTCGTCGTCGCACGGGGTGGCCATCAAGGCGTCGGTTTTCAGCTGCAGCATGGGGAATCCTGTGTGGGGGAGGGGCGTTGCACCGGGTGATTGTGCCATTGCGGCGAATTTTATGCTGCGCGATGTGTCAGAACGATGTGGCAGATCAGGGCATGACCTGGCGAGCGGTATCGGTCATTTCCGGTACTCGCGGGCCTCAAAGCAGCCGGTTTTTTATCCGGAAAAACCCGGTTGCCCAAGTTGCAACCCCGCACTTGCTTGCCGATGACCGAATATGTCGCAGCACCGCAAGCAGCGCGCTTCCCACAGTCGTTAAGCTGCGCAACGGATGTGCTCCGTGCCAGGCGCCTGACCTGCCCGTCGTACCGTCACCCGGCAAGGTGTGCATCCGGTGGAAGTTGTATGTGACCTGACTGTCTTGTCCAGCTTCACCCACCTGTCACTCTGAATCGTTTATCGTGACTGACGAACAGAGCTGACGGTCTCCCCGCAGGGGGATAACACGCGACGCTTCCATCAATAACAAGCCCAAGCGGAGTACCACAGATGGCGTTCTTCACCGCAGCCAGCAAGGCCGACTTCCAGCACCAACTGCAAGCGGCACTGGCGCAGCACATCAGTGAACAGGCACTGCCACAAGTGGCGCTGTTCGCTGAGCAATTCTTCGGCATCATTTCCCTGGACGAACTGACCCAGCGTCGCCTTTCCGACCTGGCCGGTTGCACCCTGTCTGCCTGGCGCCTGCTTGAGCGCTTCGATCACACCCAACCGCAAGTGCGGGTCTACAACCCCGATTACGAACGTCATGGCTGGCAGTCGACCCACACCGCGGTCGAAGTGCTGCACCATGACCTGCCATTCCTGGTCGACTCGGTGCGTACCGAGCTCAACCGCCGTGGCTACAGCATCCACACCCTGCAAACCACCGTGCTCAGCGTGCGCCGTGGCAGCAAGGGCGAACTGCTGGAAGTGCTGCCCAAGGGCACCCAGGGCGAAGGCATCCTGCAAGAATCGCTGATGTACCTGGAAATCGACCGCTGCGCCAACGCCGCCGAGCTGAACGTGCTGAGCAAAGAGCTTGAGCAGGTGCTGGGCGAAGTGCGCGTGGCCGTGGCCGATTTCGAGCCGATGAAAGCCAAGGTCCAGGACCTGCTGGCCGGTATCGACGCCAGCGCGTTCGTGATCGACGGCGAAGAAAAAGCCGAGATCAAGAATTTCCTCGAGTGGCTGGTGGGCAACCACTTCACGTTCCTGGGCTACGAAGAGTTCGTGGTACGTGACGAGGCGGACGGCGGTCATATCGAATATGACGCCAGCTCCTTCCTCGGTCTGACCAAGTTGCTGCGCGCCGGCCTCACCGCCGAAGACCTGCGCATCGAAGACTACGCCGTAGCCTATCTGCGCGAACCGACCGTGCTGTCGTTCGCCAAGGCTGCCCATCCGAGCCGCGTACACCGCCCGGCCTATCCGGACTATGTGTCGATCCGCGAAATCAGCGCCGACGGCAAGGTCATCAAGGAACACCGCTTCATGGGCCTGTACACCTCCTCGGTGTACGGCGAAAGCGTGCGGGTGATTCCTTACATCCGCCGCAAGGTCGCGGAAATCGAGCGCCGCTCGGGCTTCCAGGCCAAGGCGCACCTGGGCAAGGAGCTTGCCCAGGTGGTTGAAGTACTGCCCCGTGACGACCTGTTCCAGACCCCGGTCGATGAGCTGTTCAGCACGGTAATGTCGATCGTGCAGATCCAGGAACGCAACAAGATCCGCGTGTTCCTGCGCAAAGACCCCTATGGCCGTTTCTGCTATTGCCTGGCCTACGTGCCGCGCGACATCTATTCCACCGAAGTGCGCCAGAAAATCCAGCAAGTGCTGATGGATCGCCTGAAAGCCTCGGACTGCGAATTCTGGACCTTCTTCTCCGAGTCCGTGCTGGCCCGGGTGCAACTGATTCTGCGGGTCGACCCCAAGAACCGCCTGGACATCGACCCGCTGCAACTGGAAAAGGAAGTGGTGCAGGCCTGCCGCAGCTGGCAGGACGACTACGCCAGCCTGGTGGTGGAAAGCTTCGGCGAAGCCCACGGCACCAACGTGCTGGCGGATTTCCCGAAAGGCTTCCCGGCCGGCTACCGCGAGCGTTTCGCCGCGCATTCGGCCGTGGTCGACATGCAGCACCTCAACAGCCTCACCGAAGCCAACCCGCTGGTGATGAGCTTCTATCAGCCGCTGGGCCAGGTCTCCGGCCAGCGTGAGCTGCATTGCAAGCTCTACCACGCCGACACCCCGCTGGCGCTGTCCGACGTGCTGCCGATCCTGGAGAACTTGGGCCTGCGCGTGCTGGGTGAGTTCCCGTACCGCCTGCGCCATGCCAATGGCCGCGAGTTCTGGATCCATGATTTTGCGTTCATCGCCGCCGAAGGCGTGAACCTGGATATCTCGCAGCTCAACGACACCCTGCAGGACGCGTTCGTGCATATCGTCCACGGCGATGCCGAAAACGATGCGTTCAACCGCCTGGTACTCACCGCCGGCCTGCCTTGGCGTGACGTGGCGCTGCTGCGCGCTTATGCCCGCTACCTCAAGCAGATCCGCCTGGGCTTCGACCTGGGCTACATCGCCAGCACCCTGAACAACCACACCGACATCGCCCGCGAGCTGACCCGGTTGTTCAAGACCCGCTTCTACCTGGCACGCAAGCTCACCGCCGACGACCTGGAAGACAAGCAGCAGCGCCTGGAACAAGCGATCCTCACCGCCCTGGACGACGTCCAGGTGCTCAACGAAGACCGCATCCTGCGTCGCTACCTGGACCTGATCAAGGCGACCCTGCGTACCAACTTCTACCAGACCGACGCCAACGGCCAGAACAAGTCGTACTTCAGCTTCAAGTTCAACCCGCATGCGATCCCCGAGCTGCCCAAGCCGGTGCCGAAGTTCGAGATCTTCGTCTACTCGCCCCGCGTCGAAGGCGTGCACCTGCGCTTTGGCAACGTGGCCCGTGGCGGCCTGCGCTGGTCCGACCGTGAAGAAGACTTCCGTACCGAAGTATTGGGCCTGGTCAAAGCCCAGCAGGTGAAGAACTCGGTGATCGTGCCGGTGGGCGCCAAGGGCGGCTTCCTGCCGCGTCGCCTGCCATTGGGCGGCAGCCGTGACGAGATCGCGGCCGAGGGCATCGCCTGCTACCGCATCTTCATTTCCGGCCTGTTGGACATTACCGACAACCTGAAGGACGGCGCGCTGGTGCCGCCGGCCAACGTCGTGCGTCATGACAACGATGACCCGTACCTGGTGGTGGCAGCGGACAAGGGCACTGCGACCTTCTCCGACATCGCCAACGGCATCGCCGTCGACTATGGCTTCTGGCTGGGCGATGCGTTCGCCTCCGGTGGTTCTGCCGGTTACGATCACAAGAAAATGGGCATCACCGCCAAGGGCGCGTGGGTCGGTGTGCAGCGTCACTTCCGTGAGCGCGGCATCAATGTGCAGGAAGACAGCATCACCGTGGTCGGCGTCGGCGATATGGCCGGTGACGTGTTCGGTAACGGCTTGCTCATGTCCGACAAGCTGCAACTGGTCGCGGCCTTCAACCATTTGCACATCTTCATCGACCCGAACCCGAACCCGGCCACCAGCTTCGTCGAGCGCCAGCGTCTGTTCGAGCTGCCGCGTTCGGCGTGGACCGACTACGACACCAGCATCATGTCCGAAGGCGGCGGGATCTTCTCGCGCAGTGCCAAGAGCATTGCCATCTCGGCGCAGATGAAAGAACGCTTCGACATCCAGGCCGACAAGCTGACCCCGACCGAACTGCTCAACGCCTTGCTCAAGGCGCCGGTGGACCTGTTGTGGAACGGCGGTATCGGTACCTACGTCAAGGCCAGCACCGAGAGCCACGCCGATGTGGGCGACAAGGCCAACGACGCACTGCGCGTCAACGGCAACGAGCTGCGCTGCAAAGTGGTGGGCGAGGGCGGTAACCTGGGCATGACCCAACTGGGTCGTGTGGAGTTCGGCCTCAATGGCGGCGGTTCCAACACCGACTTTATCGACAACGCCGGCGGCGTGGACTGTTCCGACCACGAAGTGAACATCAAGATCCTGCTCAACGAAGTGGTGCAGGCCGGTGACATGACCGACAAGCAACGCAACCAGTTGCTGGCGAGCATGACCGACGAAGTCGGCAACCTGGTGTTGGGCAACAACTACAAGCAGACCCAGGCCCTGTCCCTGGCCGCGCGCAAGGCTTACGAGCGCGCCGCCGAGTACAAGCGCCTGATGAGCGACCTGGAAGGCCGTGGCAAGCTGGACCGCGCCATCGAGTACCTGCCGACCGAGGAGCAACTGGTCGAGCGCGCCTCGACTGGCAAGGGCCTGACGCGTCCGGAGCTGTCGGTGTTGATCTCCTACAGCAAGATCGACCTCAAGGAAGCGCTGCTCAAGTCCCAGGTACCGGATGACGAGTACCTGACCCGCGACATGGAGACCGCGTTCCCGCCGAGCCTGGTGGCCAAGTTCTCCGAGGCCATGCGTCGTCACCGCCTCAAGCGCGAAATTGTCAGCACCCAGATCGCCAACGACCTGGTCAACCACATGGGCATCACCTTCGTGCAGCGGCTCAAGGAGTCGACCGGCATGAGCCCGGCGAACGTGGCCGGCGCCTACGTGATTGTGCGTGACATCTTCCATCTCCCGCACTGGTTCCGTCAGATCGAAGCCCTGGACCACCAGGTTTCGGCCGACGTGCAACTGGAGCTGATGGACGAGCTGATGCGCCTGGGCCGTCGCGCCACGCGCTGGTTCCTGCGCAGCCGTCGCAACGAGCAGGACGCCGGGCGTGACACCGCGCACTTCGGTCCGCACCTGGCGGCGCTGGGTCTCAAGCTCGACGAACTGCTGGAAGGTCCGACCCGTGAAGGCTGGCAGAACCGCTACCAGGCCTACACCCAGGCCGGCGTACCGGAGTTGTTGGCACGCATGGTTGCAGGCACTAACCACCTGTACACCCTGCTGCCGATCATCGAAGCTGCCGACGTGACCGGGCATGACGCCGCCGAAGTGGCCAAGGCCTACTTCGCCGTCGGCAGCGCCCTGGACCTGCCGTGGTACCTGCAGCAGATCAGTGACCTGCCGGTGGCCAACAACTGGCAGGCCCAGGCCCGCGAAGCCTTCCGCGATGACGTGGACTGGCAGCAACGGGCGATCACCATTTCGGTCCTGCAAATGGCTGATGCGCCACAAGACATGGAAGCCCGCGTGGCCCTGTGGCTTGAGCAGCACCAGGACATGGCGGATCGCTGGCGTGCGATGATGGTGGAAATCCGTGCTGCGGTCGGCACGGACTACGCCATGTACGCGGTGGCCAACCGTGAGTTGCTGGACCTGGCGTTGAGCGGCCAGTCGGTGTTGCAGTCGGCGTGATCAAGCGCTGAAACAAAAGCCCCCGTAGCGTGAGCTGCGGGGGCTTTTTCATTGGCGGGGTTGCCCGGTATCAATCCGGCAAACCTATAAGGATCATCGGTTCAAGCACGCTGAATATCGGCGGTGTGGACTCCTGTAGAGCCTCAAGGATCGCTGCATAGTCTTGGGTGTTTGGCATCTGATGCATCAACGCCCAGTAGTCCGCTTCGACCTGTGGCAGTGCCATCGCGTCGGCTGTTTCCCTGAGTACCAGTTTCAGCAATGCGCAGGCTTTGGGCAGGTTTTTTTCAAGCCCGTAGGTGCGATGGGTTTTGGCTTTGTCTTGAGACAGGCCTGCCAGTGCGTAGCCGTACTCAAGCAGCCCCTCCAATTGACCCATCTCAGCCAATTGAATGATCCGTTTTTGTTTTTCTTCGGTACTCACCGTTCCGTCTTGAGCAAAGGCGAGTTCATACACGGCTGGGGGATGCCCGGCGTCGGCAGAACGTTGGATGAGGTCCGCGATCCTTGCTTCGTGCTCTTGACGATCGGCGATCAATTGCGGCCTGTTCCGCAAAGCCAGGGCGAGTTTAAACAGCGCCTGTGGGGCGCCTGTGGCCGCCGCTCTGTTCAGCCACTCGATATCCTTGGTCATCATGTACAGATAGCTCATGGCATCGGTGTCATGGGCGTTTGCGGCATTGGTTGCCAGTTCCCTGGCTTTTGCGAGTGATTCGACGTCACCCAGCCTCATCAGAGCAGGTATGTGGTTCTGGGCGGCAGCCAGGGTAAGCCATCGCCTGGTTGCGGATGTCGCGCGGCGTGCTCCTCCGTCCAGCACCGATTGACACGTGGCCATTGCGTATTGCGCATCTACATCGCCGGCGGCACCGACGATGGTCAGGTGAAACCTGGCCTTTTTGTATCTGCGTAATCTGAACAGCGCGAATCCGGTGTCTTTGGCGGCTTCTGTCAACTCGGTCAGGGCCGAGTTCAATTGGGCCGGTAGTGCCTTGGCTTCGTTATGCAGTTGTGTGATCAACGCGGACAGAGGGGGCAGCACTTGTGATTCGGTGGACATGACTCATTCCTGTAAGGCGCACTGGATTGTGCGCGGTACAGGTTATGGAGAGCGCCTGGGCTCAAGGCGCTAATTACTTAGCGCATCGCTCGCCCACATTGGGATCTGCGCGCTTTCGGATCAATGATGCATGAGCAATTTGCTCTCAAGATGGTCCAGATGCTGCGTCATCAGTGCCACCGCCGCGGTGCCGTCACGCTGCTCTACAGCCTCCACAATCACCTTGTGTTGCTGCCACGTGCAATAGGTGCAGGCTGTCGTTTCGTAGTGAGCAATGACCAACGAGGTCAATGGCACCAGACGGTTGAGGAACTGCACCAGGGGCCCGTTCCCGGCGATAGCGGCCAGTTGCAAATGGAATTCACCGGACAACCGAATCGCCGGCCCGCGCTGGTCGCGCTCGATGCAGTCACGTTCGCGGGCGATCAATTCGCGCAGCTGGCGTACCTGTGCCGCTGTCGCCTGGGCGCAGGCCAATTGCACCACGGTCATTTCGGTCATGCGCCGGGCTTCGAGAATCTGCCGGGTCTGCTGGGCATCCGGCGCCGCTACCTGGGCACGCTGGTTGGGGCGCAGGATGATCACGTGCTGCTGTGACAACTTGGCCAGGACGCGGCGGATCACGCTGCGGCTCACGCCAAAGAGCTCCCCCAGGCTTTCTTCGGTGAAGCGGCTGGCGGGGGCGATGCGTTGCTCGAGGATGGCGTCGAACAGCTGTGGGTAGATTTCATCTGCCGAGGGCCTCTTGCCCGGCACCCGGCGCAGGCAGGGCAAGGGGTCGCGTTGCTGGGCGTGGACGTTCATGGCCTGTCTCCAATTATTCAACTGCCCAGATGGTCATCCGGGATGTTCAGGCGAATGCCCATGCGCAAGCCTTCCTGCAGAATGTGCCGACGCATTTCGGCACTGGCCAGGGCGCTGTTCTTGTTGCGGATGGCGCGCACCACGGCTTCGTTTTCCTGCAGGCGTTCGGCCAGGTGCTCCGGGGAATTGCGCAACACCTGGGCGCTTTGCTTGAGCGCCGTGCTGGTTTGCTGCACCACGTTCTGGAAGATCGGGTTGGAGGTCAGGGCAAACAGCTCTTCGTGAAAGTCGATGTAGGCATTCATGCCGGCCTCGGCGTCGCCCGCCTCCAGGGCTTCGCGCATGTCCATCAGGGTCAGGCGCAGTTGGCCGATTTCCTTGCTGCTGATGGATTGGGCGACCAGGCCGACGATGAAGGGTTCGAGGGTATAGCGCAGTTGCAGAATGTCTTCGAGGCTGGCATCGGCCACGGCGTCGCTCGACTGCGGCTCGCTGACGCTGCTTTCCAGCACCACCACGCCTTTGCCGGGCATGGAGCGCACCAGGCCGAGGGTTTCCAGCACGATCACCGCTTCGCGCAGGCTCGGGCGGCTGATGCCCATCTGCTCGGCCAGTTCACGCTGGCCGGGCAGCATTTCACCACGCCGCCATTGGCCGCGTGCCAGGGCGGCGCGCAGTTTTTCTACGACTGAATTGACGACGGTTGAGGTGCTGATCACGTCTCCTGCACTCCTTGAAATTGCGAACACGATAGTCAAGCTGTTGAAGATCACAGTGTGGGAGGGGGCTTGCCCACTCCCACATTTGTCTATGCCGCTTTCAAAATTCCTGATGCGCCGGCAATACCGGTTTCTTGGCCTGGAAGGCATAGCCTTGCTGGCCGTCGAGGACCTTGTTGGCGCGCTGGATATCAATGTCTTTTTCCCAGCGGGCGATGGCCACGGTGGCGACGCAGTTGCCGATCAGGTTGGTCAAGGCACGGCCAATGCCCATGAACCAGTCCACCGCGAGTACCAGCACCAGGCCGACCACCGGAATCGCCGGGATGGCCGTGAGCGTGGCCGCCAGGATCACCAAGGCCGAACCCGGAATGCCGTGGGCGCCTTTGGAGGTGATCAAGGATACCAGCAGGATAGTGAGCAGGTCGGTCATCGACAGCGGGGTGCCGGTCGCGTTGGCAATAAAGACGATGGCCAGGGTCAGGTAGATCGAGAAACCGTCGAGGTTGAACGAGTAGCCGGTAGGAATCACCAGGCCCACGGTGGAGCTGCCAATCCCCAGGTGCTCCAGCTTGCGCATGATCTGCGGCAGCACCGCGTCGGACGACGCCGTGCCCATCACAATCAGCAACTCTTCGCGCAGGTACTTGAGCAGCGGCAGCATGCGCAGGCCCGACAAGCGCATCACCAGGCCGAGGATCAGCGCGACGAAGGCCAGGCAGGTCAGGTAGAACAGGCCCACCAGGCTGCCCAGGTGTTGCAGGGAGTCCAGGCCGTAGGTGCTGGTGGTGAACGCGATCGCGCCGAATACGCCGATCGGCGCCAGGCGCACGATCATGCCCATGATGCGGAAGATCACATGGCTCAGCTCGTTGATCAGCCGCGAGATGCCCGAAGCCGCTTCACCCACCAGATTCAGCGCGCTGCCGAACAGCACGGAGAACAACAGCACCTGCAGCACGTTGTTGTCGGCAAAGGCGCCGATCACCGAGTTGGGGATCAGGTCCATCAGGAACTGGCTGGTGCCCTTGAGGTGCTGGCCCTTGTCGGCGAGTTCATTCAGGCCGGCGGAGGACAATTGCTCCAGATGGATGTTGGCGCCGCTGCCGATGCCGGTGCTGAAGGCCATGATCAGGCCAAGCACCAGGGCGACGGTGGTCAGCACTTCGAAATAGATCACTGACTTCAAGCCAATGCGCCCGACTTTCTTCAAGTCGCCGGCGCCGGAAATGCCGCTGACCACGACGCAGAAGACAATCAGGCCGATCAGCATTTTGATCAGCTTGATAAAGCCGTCACCCAGGGGTTTGAGTTGCGAGGAGAATTCAGGAAGGGCCAGGCCGCAAATGATGCCTAGCATCAGGCCGATCACGACTTGCAGGAAAATCGAACGCGAGCACCATCTGAGCATGGGAAGGATCTCTATTCGGTGCCCTGGTGGTTCCAGGGCTTAATTGTTGTGGTCTTACCGGTAAGTCCAGTGCGCGGCCAGTCTACGCCCGGTTTTTTTCAAACTACAAGTAAATATTCGGTGGTCAACCGGACCCGGTCTGACCAGTGGGTCGACAAGCGCCACGCTTGAGCGGTTGACGCCAAGGAATTTTTTTTGCGTATCATCCGCGCTCGGACGCGAGGTGATGAATGGACCAGCCAGGACTGACAACGGATGAAGCCGGGCGCACCCATTGCGCCTGGCGCGACGCCGCGCCGCAATACCCGCATTACCACGACCATGAGTGGGGCGTGCCGGTGGCGGATGACGTCCTGTTGTACGAAAAGATTTGCCTGGAAGGTTTTCAGGCGGGGATGGCGTGGATCACCATTCTGCGCAAGCGCGAGCAGTTTCGGCGGGCGTTCGATGGCTTTGATTTTCGCAAGGTGGCGCAGTATGACGAGGCGGATATCGAACGCTTGATGAGCGACCCGGGTATCGTGCGCAACCGGGCGAAAATCCTGTCCACGATCAACAATGCTCGCCGCGCCTGTGAATGGGTGAGTGAAAGCGGTTCGCTGGCGCGCTGGATATGGTCGTTCGAGCCCGGCCCGCAGGAGCGCCCGGCGGTGGTGGACATGGCGTACTGGAAAGCCAACCCGACCTCACCGGCGTCGGTGCGCTTGTCCCGAGCGCTGAAGAAACGCGGCTGGACCTTTGTCGGCCCGACCACCATGTATGCGCTGATGCAGGCGCTGGGGATGGTCAATGACCACCTGGAGGGCTGCATCTGCCGAGGGCGCATCGAAGCGCTGCGCCATCAGTTCGAACGACCCTGAGCGTTCGTCCATTCTCTCAGAGATATTTGAGCCAGGTGATATCCCTGCGCCGCGCCTTGAGTCCGGCAAACCATCGCACCGGCACATACAACGCCAGTGGCAGCGCCAACGCCGCCAGCCACACGGCGCCCATGCTGGCGAAGCCGAAGTAAGTGCCGTGATTGAGCCCGAACAACGCGACACATGCGACATAGAATATTTTGAGCACATACAGGTGTAACAGATAAAAGAACATCGGCGCCGCGCCAAACACCGCCAGCGTGCTGATCCAGCGCTTGTGCCCGGCACGTTCGAACGCCAGCAGCAACAGCAGGCCGATGCCCAGGGTCAGCGCCAGGAACAACAGCGAAGGTGGGTATTTGGTGATGTTGAAGAAGCTCATCACGGTCTGCACCCCGCTGTCATAGGCCTGCCAAGGTTTTTCGCCATACCCGTTGACCGCCCGCAACAACACAAAACCCAGCAACGCGCCGACGCTCGCCAGCAGCAGATAGCGCTGGCGAACGGCCGGCAGTGCAGCGTTCGAAAACCATGGCCCGAGGCCGTAGCCCAGGGCAATCACGCCGATCCACGGCAGCACCGGGTAGGTCACGCGCAGGCGCAGGGTGTCCGACACCTCGATCCAACTGCGCTCATGCAGGATCGACCACGCCACCTGCGAGGCCGACCCTGCAGTGAAATGCACACCATCAAGCAGGTTGTGCCCGGCAATGATCGCCACCGCCAAGGTTATCAGCAGCGGGCGGGGCAACCATACCAGCGCCGCGAGGGCGATCATGCTCACCCCGATCGCCCAGATAACCTGCAGGTAAATCACACCCGGCGGCAACTGGAAGGTCCAGGCGAAGTTGACCAGCGTGAACTCCAATACCACCAGAAACAGTCCACGCTTGAACAAAAAAGCCGACACTGCGCGCCGTCCCTGGTATTTCTGAGCATACAGCCAGGCCGACAAACCGGTGAGCAACACAAACACTGGCGCGCAAAGGTGGGCGAGGGTGCGGCTGAAAAACAGCGCCGGCTCGGTCGTGTCGATGCTCATCGGGTCGCCCACCTGGCGGTGCAGCAGAAACGTTTCGCGCACGTGGTCGAGCAACATGAAGAGGATCACCAGGCCGCGCAAGGCGTCAATGGAAAGCAGGCGTGGGCGTAGCGCAACAGCATCAGTCATGGGGCGGTTCACAAGGCTGGGCAAAAAAGAAGCGTTATCCTATAACATTAATCAACACATTGCCGCGCCGCACAGGCGAGCTTATCGGAGGTACGGATGACACGCGTGAACCCACCCTCGGCCGAGGCCGTGATCGAATTCTGGAAACAGGCTGGCCCAACGCACTGGTTTGCCAAGAACGATCAGTTCGACGCGACCTTTCGCGAGGCCTTCTACGCCAGTCATCTGCAAGCGGCACGGCGCGAGCTGGACGATTGGCTGGCCTCGGCTTACGGCGCGCTGGCCTTGCTGATCCTGCTGGACCAATACCCACGCAACGCCTTTCGCGGCACCGCGCATATGTTCGCCACCGACCCGCTGGCACGCCTGTATGCGCAGCGGATGGTCGATGCAGGATTGGACGCATTGATCGAACCCGAACTGCGGGCGTTTTGTTATCTGCCGTTTGAACACTCCGAAGACCCTCGCGACCAGCAACGCTCCATCGCGCTCAATCAGCACCTGGACGCCAGCACCTACCACTGGGCCAAGGAACATGCCCGGATTATTCAGCGGTTTGGGCGCTTTCCCCATCGCAATGCGGTGCTGGGGAGGGAGACCACCGACGAAGAGCAGGACTTCCTCAACGCCGGTGGCTTCGCGGGTTAGTCCTACTGAGCCGCCATGTGCGCTATTCCCGCCAGGAATGCCCCCATAAAAACACCGCATTGTCTTTATCGTCCGGGATCTCGTAGCGTTGAGCCTCATTTCAAGGAGATGGTCCATGAGCCACGGTCCGCTGCGCCTCTACGTTGATTCGCTGTTTACCAGCCCCTATGCCATGTCGGTGTTCGTCGCCTTGCGGGAAAAGGGCCTGGCGTTCGAGACCGTGCCCCTGGACCTGGACGCCGGCCAGCACCAGGCCGTGGATTACGCGCGACTGTCACTGACCCAGCGGGTGCCGACACTGGAGGAGGGCGAGTTCTCCTTGTCGGAGTCTTCGGCGATTATTGAATACCTGGACGAGGCCTATCCCGAGACCCGCGTTTATCCGCTCGACCCGCAGCAGCGGGCGAGGGCGCGGCAAGTGCAGGCGTGGGTGCGCAGCGATTTGCTGCCGATTCGCCAGGAGCGCTCGACCCTGGTGGTGTTCTGCGGGCAGAAGATGCCGCCGCTGTCGCCGGCAGCCGACGCGGCAGCAGGCAGGTTGATCAATGTGGCGCATGCTTTGCTGGCGGATGACCGTGAGTACCTGTTCGGCACCTGGTCAATTGCCGACGTGGACCTGGCGGTGATGCTCAATCGCCTGGTCCTCAACGGCGACGCCGTGCCCGCGCAGCTGGTGGCTTACGCCCGGCGTCAATGGCAAAGGCCATCCGTGCAGGCATGGATCAACCAGCCACGCCCTGGGATGTAGGGTTCTCGTTCATTTGCGCGACGCGCCGGTCCAGGTCTTCCCAATCGGCCATACCCAGCACGCGCGTGGTGTTCAAGCCGCGCAGGTAGCCACGCAGTTGCTGGGCGCTGGCCGCTTGCTCGGCGGCAACGCTCGTCTCGCTCAGCAGCACGTCTTCATACTCGGCCAGGTAATCGGCGACGCGCTCGCGGAACTCCGGCAATACCGCCTCGCGGATGCGGTCGAAGGTTTTCTGGTGACGCTTCATGGCATGGTCCTTATAGTTTTATGGGGCGGGGCTCCCTGACACTATCGGTTCAAATGATAGTCACCATCAAGGATCACACGTTCTGTTTTTACGGCAAAAGCGCAAAATCCGCTCATCGAAACGCGACTCAAGGAAATGCGCGATGAGGACTCTGATCCAGCTGGCTTTGATCACCCTGATGCTCGGCACCGCCGTGCTGACCAACCCGGCCGTTGCCGATGAGCTGCGTACAGGCCATTTGCTGCCACTCGCCGCTAGCGTAAACTCCCTGCAGCGCGCCCAGTCGGTGGGGGTGTTGTACAGCGAAAACACGCGCGACAACCTCAGCTACCTTGAGCGCTACCACGCCATGGCGTTGAACGGCGCCAAGGATGCCCTGGACGCGCGTATCCGCGAGGCGTTCGTCAACAGTTCCGATCCGGAACTGGCCATCGACTGGCTGATGAACTCGTTGCAAGGCACATTTGTCTCGGTGACGGTCTATGGCAGCCTGGATGCTCTGGTGCAGGCGCATCCGGACGTCGCCGTGGTGCTCGATACCCATAACCAATTGCTGACCCAGCGTAACGATGTGGTCGAGGCGCACTTTACTGCACGTTTCTATGATGCCGATCTGCACTACATTGCCAAGGCCGAAGGCTCGGTGGACAAGCAGGTGCCGTCGGTATGGGTGCATGACAAGTCAGCACTCGAGATTGCCGCGCAGATCGAGCAGCAGCGAGATGTACAACAAGATGCCTTGAAGCAGTTTGACGCCTCCCTAAAAGCCCTGGTCCGCGCAGGTTGATACGCGGATCGACAGGCACCTATATTGTTATTTTTCAGGAATGTTTATGCGCGCTTTTTTCGCCCCGGCCCTGGCCCTAGCTTCCCTGGCGCTGACCGGTTGTATCACGGCTCCGAATGCCCCATCGCTGACCCTGCACACCGCCAAAACCCCTGAAGGCTATGTGCAATGCGTATTGCCCAAGCTTGAAAAGCACGGCATCACCTCCACCGTGACGCAGAACTCGCGCCACGCCAAGGTGCTGTTGACCAGCAAGATCGCGGCCGATGATGTGCTGGAAGCCTACAAGTCCCAGGATGGCACCAAGGTGTTCCTGTATGAGCGCAAACCGTTGGCTTCGGCGATCAAGGCGTCGCGGCTCGAGCAGGCGGCGCAGGATTGCCAGTAACCTGTGCAAGAATGAATACAAATCAAATGTGGGAGGGGGCTTGCCCCCGATTGCGGTGGGTCAGTCAGCTAATTTGTTACTGACCCACCGCTATCGGAGGCAAGCCCCCTCCCACATTCAGGGTTTTGCCTCGTTGCTGAAGGCATTGACCGTCTTGACCAGCCCCTGCGCCGCCAGCGCGACCAACTCACCGCCTTTGTCCACCGTTGCCAATGCAGGGTCCGAGCCCATGCGCCCGTCGGGGAAGCGTGCGCGGAAGTCCAGCGCTTCACGGATTGGGCCGGTGCCGGCGATTTGCGGCGAGTACTCGGCCGACTTGATCGAGTCAGGGTAGGCCCATTGCGTCACGGCGATTTCCGACGGCGTGGCGTGGCTGCCATGGCCCACCGGGAATTGGCGCTGCGCCAGGTCGGTGACGCCTTCCAGGTCCCACCAGTTGACCAGCTTCAATGCGAACCCGGCCGGGCGGCGGGCAAAGCTGGCTTCGGCGTAGAGTTCGGAAAACGCCGCTTCGATGGTGGCGATATTGCCGCCGTGGCCGTTGAGGAACAGGATCTTGTCGAATCCATGCCCGGCCAGCGAGCGCACCCAGTCGCCGATCGCGGCAATAAAGGTGGAAGGGCGCAGCGAGATGGTGCCGGGAAAGCCCAGGTGGTGCTGGGCCATGCCGATGTTGAACGTCGGGCCGACCAGGATATCAGCCTGCTTCTGCGCCTCGACGGCGATGATCTCCGGGCACATCCAGTCGGTGCCCAGCAGGCCGGTGGGGCCGTGTTGCTCGTTGGAGCCGATGGGGATTATCACCGTGCGGTTGCGCTGCAGAAACTGCCCGATCTCGATCCAGGTGGACTTGTGTAGAAGCATGCGACGCTCTCTTTTATCTGTGGGACAGGCTATCCGCCACGGATTGTACGACTACTCGCCACCTGTTGGGGTTTGCAATTGAGATAGGTCGAAGACTTCAACCAGCGCTGGTCGGGGTACCACGAGAACATGAATTGTCCGTCCTTGAGCTTGTCCACCACTTGGCGTGCGACTTGCGGGCGCACCGCCGGGCAGCCCTGGCTTCGGCCGATACGCCCTTCGCGCTTGCTCCATAGCGGGCTGACGTAGTCGGCGGCATGAATCACGATGGCGCGGTCGCGGGCCAAGTCATTGAAGCCAGGCTCCAGGCCGTCCATGCGCAGCGAGTAGCCGTGGGTGCCGAGGTAGCTTTCCTGGGTGCGGAACAGCCCCAGGCTGGACTGGTGGCTGCCTTCGAGATTGGAAAATTCGGTGGCGAAGTTTTCGCCGGACTTGGCGCCGTGGGCCACCAGGTCACGCAGTACCAGGGTCTGTTTGCGCAGGTCGAAGATCCACAGCCGACGGGCGGTAGAAGGCTGGGAGTAGTCAATCACCGCCAGGCGATCGGAACGTTCCTCGCCGTTATTGACTGCGCACTGCACCGCGCCTAGGGCGCTTTTCAGCACGATGGGATTGAGTTCTGGAGCCGAGCGCGCCAGGCTGCTATACAAGGAAGGAGAAGGGCCATTGGCGGCGAGCGCAACATTGCTCAATAACGCCAGGCTCGCAGTGATCAGGCCCAGGGTGGTTAATCCGAGCCGGCGCATTAAAGTCAGCATCTACAGTCGAGTCCCCGCTGTGGAGTGGAGCTAAGTCAATTGTTCAAAAAACACGCATGTTACTTGAGCATTTGCCTGCTCGTTACACCACTGGTCGCCACGGCCGAAGCGCCGCCGCTGGAGCCGTTGCCGGTCACGACTCCGGCACCGATCGACCTGGCGCCGCTGCAACAGGCCCTGGCGCAATTGCCCAGTGTCTGCCCGCAGCTCGCGCCGCGTATCGACGCCAGCGCGCAATTGCGCCTGCAAGCCTTTTATCAGCAGCAAGGCGACGCGCCGCTGTGGTCGGCCGACGAGCGTCGACAGGCCTTGCACAGCCAGTTGCTGATGCTGGCCGACGACGGTCTGGACCCCACCCACTATAGCCTGCCCGCTGCAGATGCCACGGCGAATGTGCTGTGCAGCGATATCGCGATCAGCCAGCAGTACCTCCAGGCCCTGCAGGATTTGCATTTCGGGCGCCTGCAGCAATCGCGCTTCGAACCGCTCTGGCACGCCCAACCGCCTGTCGATGAGCCAGACACCGCTGTGCTGGCCTTCGCCGCCACCGGCTTGCAGGACATGGCCCAGGGGTTCGACCAGGCGCGTCCCAGCGCGGATTTGTATCGCAGCCTGCGCAACGCCTATTCCAGTGCGCGCCGGCAGCCGCTGCCGCAGTGGGAGGCGGTGAGCAATGGGCCGCTGTTGCGCCCGGGCATGGAAGACCCACGGGTGCCGGAACTGGCGCGGCGCCTCTACCGCGGCGGGTACCTGACCCAGGAACCCAAGGGCAGCGCCAGGCAGTACCGCCCCGACCTGGTCGCTGCGGTCAAGGCCTTCCAGCTCAGCCATTCCCTGCAGTCCGACGGTGTGATCGGCGCCGGCACCGTGGCCGAACTCAATATCAGCCCTTTGACGCGCCGCGACCAGTTGCGCATCAACCTCGAGCGGTTCCGCTGGCTGGCCCGGGACCTTGAGCCCGAAGGCGTGGTGGTCAACATTGCGGCCGCGCAACTGAGCGTGTATCAGGGCGGCATTCCCGTGTGGCAGACCCGCCTGCAAGTGGGCCGCGCCGAGCGCCAGACACCGCTGCTCAAGTCGCGCATCACGCGACTGACCCTCAACCCTACGTGGACCATCCCGCCCACCATCATGCGCGAGGACAAGCTGCCGGCCATCCGCCTCAATCCGCACTATCTGCGCCAGCAGAACCTGCAAGTGCTTGACGCCGAAGGCCACCCGCTGACCCCGGATCAGGTCGACTGGGCGCGCCCCGGCAATATCCTGCTGCGCCAGGAGGCGGGGCCGCGCAACCCGTTGGGCAAGATCGTGATGCGTTTCCCCAACCCGTATTCGGTGTACCTGCATGACACGCCGAGCCAGCCGCTGTTTACCAAGGGGCCGCGGGCGTTCAGCTCAGGGTGCGTGCGGGTCGAACAACCGCTGCTATTGCGCGACCTGCTGGTGAGCCCGGCCGAACGTACGCGCAGCGATGAGCTGCTGGCCACCGGCGTCACCCATGAATTCAGGCTGGCCACGCCGGTACCGGTGCTGCTGGGGTATTGGACGGTGGAAGTGGATCGCCAGGGAAGCCTGGTGTACGCGCCGGATATCTACGCGCGCGACCCGGTATTGATCAAGGCCATGGGGAGTGTGCTGTAGAACTGAGTGGCTAGGTACCCATGTGGGAGGGGGCTTGCCCCCGATAGCGGTGTGTCAGCCAGCTTATCTGTAGCTGACACACCGTCATCGGGGGCAAGCCCCCTCCCACATTTGGACCTTTACCTACTCAGGCATCAATTGCTGGCGGCACTCCAGCACCAGCCGCGCGCCGCCCAGTTCGCTGGTGGCCACGTCCAGCTTGAAGCCGTGCAGGTTGATGATCGCCGCGACAATCGACAGGCCCAGGCCAAACCCGCCTTGTTGGTCACTCTCATCGACCCGATAGAAGCGTTGGAACACCGAGGCGCGTTCGGCCGCAGGAATCCCCGGCCCGGAGTCGAGCACTTCGATCCGGGTGCTGCCCACATCATTGAGCGCGCGCAGGATCACCGTGCCGCCCGGTGGGGTGAACTTGATCGAATTGCTCAGCAGGTTGGCCAGGGCCTCGAACAGCAGTGCGCGGTCGCCGGTAATCCAGGGCAGTGAATCCGGGGTCTGCAGCAGCAGTTGCAGCTCGCCTTCCTCGGCCAGGGGCAGGTAGAAGTCGTGCAGCTCGCGCAACAGCGGCAGTGGGTCCATCAGCAGAAAGCCCGAACGACGCTGGTGGTCTTCCAGTTCCGAAATCCGCAGCAAGCCGCGAAAACGCGCCATCAGCGTGTCGGTTTCGGCAATCGCGTCATCGAGCTTCACCGCATGGGCCGAATCTTCCTCCGCTTGTTGCTTGATGCGGTAAAGCTGCGCACGCAAGCGCGTCAGCGGGGTGCGCAGATCGTGGGCGATGTTGTCGCACACACCCTTGACCTCGTTCATCAGCTTTTCGATGCGGTCGAGCATGGCGTTGACGATGGCCGCGAGCATGTCCAGCTCATCGCGCCGGTTCGACAGCGGCAAGCGATGCGTCAGGTCGCCGGCGACGATGGCCTCCGCGCTCGCCTGAATGCCGCGAATGCGCCGCAGCGGACGGCGGCGCAGCAGGTGCCAGCCGGCGGCGCCTGGGATGATGGTCAGCGACAGGGCCCATAGCAGGGCATGCCAGATGATGCGGGTCACGCCGAACAGCGAGCCGTTGGCGCGCACCAGCACCAGCCAGCGGCCGTCTTCGGTGTGGGTAGCCACGGCGTCGCAGCTGTCCTTGGGCAGTTTCGGGTCATCGGAATCGACACAGTTGGCCAGGGCGTGGATCTTGCCATCGAGCGGCAAGTCCGGCGGCACGGCGCGGATCGGCCCGCTCAAAGGACGAAATTGTTCGTCGAACAGGCCATAGGCATCCACGCCTTTCATGTCGAACGTCATGCTGGTGGTCAGCGCCTCCACCAGTTCCTCACCGTCGAAGCGCTGGAACAGATGCTGGCGCTGCAGCAGCGAATGGCGTGACAGGTCGCTGAGGTAACCCGACACCTCGTAATACAGCACCCCCATGAGGATGCAGCTCCACGCGACGAACAGCGAACTGTACAGCGCCAGCAACCGACTGCTGGAAGAGCGCCAGCCCTTAGAGGGGTTCAGCAATGACATATCCCGAGCCTCGTACCGTGCGAATCAGCGGCGTGAGGCCCGGCGGGTCGATTTTCTTGCGCAGGCGACCGATGTGCACGTCGATCAGGTTGGTGCCGGGATCGAAGTGATAGCCCCAGACTTCCTCGAAGATCATCATCCGCGACAGGATCTGCCCGGTGTTGCGCATCAGAAATTCCAGCAGCTTGTACTCGGTGGGCAACAGGCTCAGCGGTTGATCGGCGCGGCTGGCTTCGCGGCTGATCAGGTTCAGTTCGAGGTCGGCCACGCGCAGGGCGGTTTCGAATTCCTTGACCGTGCTTTTACGTCGCAGCAGCACTTCGACGCGGGCGGCCATCTCATCGGACGCGAAGGGCTTGGTCAGGTAGTCGTCACCGCCGGCGCGCAGGCCGCGCACGCGTTCGTCCACGTCGGAGAGGGCGCTGATCATCAGAATCGGCGTCGACACCCCGATGGTGCGCAGGGTGGTGACGATGGCCAGGCCATCGAGTTCGGGCAGCATGCGGTCGAGGGTGATCAGATCGTAATCACCACTGACGGCACGGACCAGGCCTTCGCGGCCATTGTCCACCCAGTCTACGTCCAGTCCATGGCTACTCAGCTCGGCGACGATCTCGCGGGCCGTTACGGCGTCATCCTCGATGGTCAAAATGCGGGTCATAGGATTACCTGGTGAGCGTTCACACTAGAAGTGCGGGCATTTTGCCAAGAAGTTGCTGAATGTTTCCTAAATAAAACTTCATCTAGGCAAATCAGTGTGGGAGCGGGCTTGCCCCCGATAGCGGTGGGTCAGGCTATCAATTCTTACCAGACACACCGCTATCGGGCGCAAGCTCCCTCCCACATCGGGTGTTCAACAGGAGAATGCATAACGCCCGTTCCCAAAACAGCATTCTTGCAACTTGCATGATTTTAAGAAGTTCAATTTAGTTAACTTGTTGAAATATAAGAATTTTATTTTTTGCCTTGGCTGGCACGCTGCCTGCACTGTCCTTTTTGAGACTTGTAACACTATTTTTCATGCCTGGAGCAAAATAACAATGATCACATCTTCATCCACGCTGCAAGAGTCAAGCGCGCTCTCCGGGGTTTCCTGGGGGGCGATTTTTGCTGGGGCGGCCGCGGCTGCCGCACTGTCCCTGATCCTGGTGCTGCTGGGCTTCGGCCTGGGTTTTTCGGCGGTGTCGCCGTGGGCCGACAGCGGCATGAGCGCCAAGGGGCTTGGCATTTCCACGATTGTCTGGCTGGCATTCACCCAAATCGTTGCGTCGGGCCTGGGCGGCTATATTGCCGGTCGGTTGCGCGTGAAGTGGGCCAATCTGCATGGCGATGAGGTGTACTTCCGTGACACCGCACACGGCTTCCTGGCCTGGGCGGTCGCGACACTGATCACGGCGATGCTGGTGGTCGGTTCGGTCAGCAGCGTGGTCAGCGGCGGCGTGAAAGCCGGTGCCAGCGTTGCGTCGGGCGCCGCCAGCGGTATGTCCCAAGCCGCCGGCAGCGTAGCCAAGGGCGCCCACAGTGGCGACTTCGGTTACTACGTCGACAGCCTGTTCCGCGACGACCGCCCTGCAGCGGTCAGCGATGACGCCGCCCATGCCGTGGTCGGTCGCATCTTTGCGCGTACATTGAGCAATGACGGCCAACTGGCTCCGGAAGACCGTACCTACCTGGCCCAATTGATCAGCCAGCGCACCAACCTCAGCCAGGCCGATGCCGAGGCGCGGATCGACAAGGTCTACGGCGATGCCCGTAAAGCCATCGAAGACGCCAAGGTCAAAGCCAAGCAAGCTGCCGACACCGCTGCAAAAGTCGCGGCCTACACCTCGCTGTGGACCTTCGTCGCGCTGCTGATCGGTGCGTTCTTCGCCAGCTTCGCCGCAACCTTTGGCGGTCGCCGCCGGGATGCCGTGGTGTACGTCGAAACCGAAAACTACATTCGTTAAATCAAGGAGAACAAGATGCGCTCATTACTGCTGTGGTTCCTCGGCGTGCCGATTCCGCTGATTATCCTGATTGCCATTTTCATGCACTAAATCTGAGCCTGGCTCAATGTGGGAGGGGGCTTGCTCCCGATAGTGGAGTGTCAGTCAGCCGATTCGGCGACTGATACCCTGCTATCGGGGGCAAGCCCCCTCCCACATTGGGTTGGCGGTGAACCAGCCTTAGTCGTCGAACCCCACCTGCTCGTGAATTTCGTCCACCTTCAGCTCCAGCCGATACGCCACTGCAATGAACAACGCCTGGCACAGGCACAGCGTGGCGCTCAGTGAACGGAAGGCAAACGAGGAGCCTTCATTGACCAACAGCACAGCGTTCGCCCGCTTGGCCAGGGGCGACAGGTTGCTGTCGGTGATAATCAGTGTCTTGGCCTGGTGATGCTGGGCAATGCGCAGGCAGTGCTGGGTCTCTTTGCCGTAGGGCGTAAAGCTGATCGCGATCACCAGGTCATTGGCGCGCACGCTGCGCATCTGTTCGCGGTAGCTGCCGCCCAGCCCCGAAACCAGATGAATGCGCTTGTTGGTGTGCTGCAGGTTGTAGACCAGGTAGTCGGCCACCGCGAATGAGCGGCGTACACCGACCACGTAGATATTGTCGGCATTCACCACCAGGTCCACGGCCTTGTCGAAGGCTGCGTCATCAAGCTCAAGCCCCAGCCGTTCGATGCCGGATAACGTGGCGTTGACGCACTCACGCGCCAGGTCGCCGCCACTGGCCTTCTGCGACTTGTTGGCGATCATGCTGCGGATGCGCTGCTGGTAGTTCTGTACCGGCGTGGTCTTGTGCGTATACGCCTCGCGAAACAGCGCCTGCATCTCACTGAACCCGCTGAAGCCGAAACGCTGGGAAAACCGCACGATGGCCGAGGGGTGCACTTCACATTCGCCGGCGATGTCGCTGATGCGATCGACCATGATCCGGTCGCTCTGCTGGCTCATGTAGCTGGCGATGCGCTTGAGTTGGCGCGGCAGGCTTTCGTATTCCTCGGTGATCAGCTGCAACAGGCGTTCGGCATTGATCGGAGGGCTGGCGATTGGATCTTCCAGATGGGTCTCGGGATCGGTGCGGGACATGGGCAATCCTTCTGGCGTGTTCGTCTGGTGCGCTGATGGGTGGCGCAAGTCTACAGGGTAGGCGTAAAAAAATACCTCGGCATCACGGCCTGCGCGGGCTGCTGAAACGATGCACGACGGCTGTCACTGCATTATGCCGGCTTATTGGAAAAAATATTCCACTAAAAATAATTATGGAATAAATATTGATTGCCGCCGCCGGACGTTCTAGTCTGCTCCCACCAAGAGCGTTTGCCGTCGCCACGGCGGCACAACGCAGGCTGATAAAAATAACAGGAGCCAGCATGGGCCAGACTCGTTTTGCCAGTGGGCGTCAATTGGATCTGATTTGCCTCGGGCGCCTGGGCGTCGACCTCTACGCACAGCAAGTGGGTGCGCGGCTTGAGGACGTGTCCAGCTTTGCCAAGTACCTCGGCGGTTCCTCCGCCAATATCGCCTTCGGCACGGCGCGGCTGGGGCTCAAGTCCGCCATGCTGAGCCGGGTAGGGGACGACCATATGGGCCGCTTCCTCGTGGAGTCCCTGGCCCGTGAAGGCTGCGACGTCAGCGGCATCAAGGTCGACCCGGAACGCCTGACTGCCCTGGTGTTGCTGGGCCTGAAGGACCGCGAAACCTTCCCACTGGTGTTCTATCGCGAAAACTGCGCCGATATGGCCCTGCGTGCCGAGGACATCAACGAAGCCTTCATTGCCTCCAGCAAAGCGCTGCTGATCACCGGTACGCATTTCTCCACCGACGGCGTGTACAAGGCCAGCATCCAGGCCCTGGACTATGCGGCCAAACACAATGTCAAGCGCGTGCTGGATATCGACTATCGCCCGGTGTTGTGGGGCCTGGCGGGTAAGGCTGACGGCGAGACCCGTTTTGTCGCCGACCAGAATGTCAGCCAGCATGTGCAGAAAATCCTGCCGCGTTTCGACCTGATCGTCGGCACCGAAGAAGAATTCCTGATTGCCGGCGGCAGTGAAGATTTGCTCACTGCGCTGCGCACCGTGCGTGAACTGACCCCGGCCACCCTGGTGGTCAAGCTTGGCCCGCAAGGCTGCACGGTAATCCAGGGTGCGATCCCGGCGCGGCTGGAAGATGGCGCCATCTACCCGGGCGTGCGGGTTGAAGTGCTCAACGTGCTGGGCGCCGGCGATGCCTTTATGTCGGGCTTTCTCAGCGGCTGGATCAATGACGCCAGCGATGAGCGTTGCAGCCAGTTGGCCAATGCCTGTGGCGGTCTCGTCGTCTCGCGCCACGCCTGTGCGCCGGCCATGCCGACGCCTGCCGAGCTGGATTATCTGTTCAGCAGCCCGGTGCCGATCACCCGGCCTGACCAGGACGCGACCCTGCAGCGCCTGCACCGCGTCAGCGTGCCGCGCAAGGCCTGGAAGCAACTGTTCATCTTCGCCTTCGACCATCGCTGGCAACTGGTGGACCTGGCGCAACGCGGCGGCCAGGACCTGACCCGCATCAGCGAGATCAAGCAGCTGTTTATCCAGGCCATCGAAGGCGTGGAAAAAAAGCTCGCCGAGCAGGGCGTTGAGGCCGATGTGGGCCTGTTGGCCGACCAGCGCTTCGGCCAGGACGCGCTCAACGCCGCCAGCGGTCGCGGCTGGTGGATCGCGCGCCCGGTTGAAGTACAGAATTCGCGCCCGCTGGCCTTCGAGCACGGCCGTTCGGTTGGCAGCAACCTGATCGCCTGGCCCCAGGAACAGATCATCAAGTGCCTGGTGCAATACCATCCCGATGACGAGCCGATGCTGCGCCTGGAACAGGAAGCGCAACTGAAGGCGGTGTACGACGCCTCCCTGGTCAGCGGTCATGAACTGCTGCTGGAAGTCATCCCGCCCAAGGATCACCCGTCCACTTATCCCGACGTGCTCTACCGCAGCCTCAAGCGCCTGTACAACCTGGGCATCTATCCGGCGTGGTGGAAGATCGAAGCGCAATCGGCCGAGGACTGGGAAAAGCTTGATGCACTGATCCACGAACGCGACCCGTACTGCCGGGGTGTGGTGCTGCTGGGGCTGAATGCGTCGGCGCAATTTCTCGCCGACGGCTTCAAGCAGGCCAGCCAGAGCACCACCTGCCGTGGTTTTGCAGTGGGCCGCACGATCTTCCAGGAGCCGAGCAAGGCGTGGATGGCGGGGGAGATCGATGATGAGACGTTGATCCAGCAGGTGCAGGCCACGTTCGAGCAACTCATCAGCGCCTGGCGCAGTGCGCGAAATTAAATAAGGCCAAATGTGGGAGGGGGCTTGCCCCCGATAGCGGAGTGTCAGGCAACACTTCAGTCACTGATCTACCGCTATCGGGGGCAAGCCCCCTCCCACATAAAGCAAAAAGCAGATCTCAGTGATACCTGAAAATAATAAAGGTGCAGCCATGCCCGCAATCCGAATTGGCATCAACCCGATCTCCTGGAGCAACGACGACCTGCCGGCCCTGGGCGGTGAAACGCCGCTGAGCACCGCCTTGAGCGAAGGCAAGGAGATCGGCTACGAAGGGTTTGAACTCAACGGCAAATTCCCCAAGGACGCCAAGGGCGTGGGCGATGTACTGCGCCCCTATGACCTGGCGTTGGTCTCCGGCTGGTATTCCAGCCGCCTGGCGCGGCGTTCGGTGGCCGAGGAAATCGAGGCCATCGCCGGCCACGTCGAGTTACTGAAACACAACGGCGCCAAAGTGCTGGTGTACGGCGAGGTGGCCGATTCGATCCAGGGCTCGCGCATCCGCCTGATCGAGCGCCCGCGTTTCCATAGCGAGCAGGCTTGGCAGGCTTACGCCGACAAACTCACGGAGCTGGCGCGTTTCACCTTGTCCCAGGGCGTGCGCCTGGCTTATCACCACCATATGGGCGCCTACGTCGAATCCCCGGAAGACATCGACCAGTTGATGCGCCGCACCGGTCCGGAAGTCGGCCTGTTGTTCGATTCGGGCCACTGCTACATGGGCGGCGGCGAGCCTTTAGCGGTGTTGCGCAAACATATCGAGCGCATCTGCCACGTGCATTTCAAGGACGTGCGCAAACCCGTGGTGCAGCTGGCGCGCAACCAGATGTGGAGCTTTCCCGACTGCATCGTCAACGGCACCTTCACCGTGCCTGGCGATGGCGATATCGACTTTGCCGAATTGCTCGATGTGCTGCTGGCCGCCGGTTACACCGGCTGGCTGGTGGTCGAGGCCGAGCAGGACCCGGCGGTGGCGCCCAGCTATATCTACGCGAAAAAGGGCTATGACACGTTGCGAGCATTGCTCGACGAGAGGACTTAATCATGAGCTTGCTGGTCAAGAGCAACACACGTGGGCAGACCATGGTCGCCCTGGAAGCAGGGCGCCTGGAGTATGTCGGTTTCAGCGCTTATCGCCTGAGCCTGGGCGAAACCCTGCCGGTCAGCGCCGGTGATAACGAACTGTGCCTGGTGCTGCTCAGCGGCCGGGTAAATATCCAGGGCGAGGGCTTCGACTGGCAGAATCTCGGTGATCGCCAGTCGGTATTCGAAGACAAATCGCCGTTCGCCGCCTACCTGCCGCCCGGCACTGCGGCCCAGGTCACCGCCTTGAGCGACGTGCAGATCGCGGTCTGCGCAGCGCCCGGTGCGCAGGGTTACGAACCGCGCCTGATCCGCCCGGAACAGTGCAAGCGCAGCGTGCGCGGTAAAGGTGCCAACACCCGTTATGTGTGCGACATCCTGCCCGACAGCGAGCCGGCGCATTCATTGCTGGTGGTGGAAGTTCGCACGCCGTCCGGGCATTCATCGAGCTACCCGCCGCACAAGCACGACATCGATGACCTGCCGCACCAGAGCTTTCTGGAAGAGACCTATTACCACCAGATCAATCCGCCCCAGGGCTTCGTATTCCAGCGCGTGTACACCGACGATCGCAGTATTGACCAGGCCATGGCCGTGGAAAACAGCGATCTGGTGGTGGTGCCCAAGGGTTATCACCCGGTCAGCGTGCCGTACGGTTACGAGTCGTATTACCTGAACGTCATGGCCGGCCCCAAGCGTGCCTGGCATTTCCACAACGACCCGCAGCACAGTTGGCTGCTGGACCTCTGAACGGTTTCGCACGGAGAACAACAACAATGAAGTCGCCGCTACGCTTTGCCCTTAACCGTATGGTCGCACCCAACCTGTCCCTGCCGGACTTCATCCAGTTGGCCGCGTCGCTCAAGTGCGATGCCATCGAGATCCGCAATGATCTCAAGGACCGCCAGATCGAATACGGCGCGCCGGCCAGCCGCGTGCGCCAGTTGTGCGCGGCGCAGGGCATCACAGTGTTGTCGATCAACGCGCTGTATCCCTTTGACGTGTGGAACGATGAGCGCCGGGCCCAGGCGCTCGAGCTTGCCGCCTATGCCCGTGAATGCGGCGCCCAGGGCCTGGTGATGTGCCCGTTCAACGAGCCGGGCGACACGCGCACCGATGCCCAGCGTGCCGCCGGTTTGCGCACGGCCTTGAGCGAACTGGCGCCGATCCTGCGCGAATACGGCATCCTCGGCTTTGTCGAGCCACTGGGCTTCGAAGAATCCGCCCTGCGCCGCAAGCGCGTGGCGGTTGACGCGATCAAGGCCATCGGCGGCCTGGATGTGTTCCGTGTGGTGCACGACACCTTCCATCATCACCTTGCCAATGAGCATGAGTTCTTCCCGGAACTCACTGGCCTGGTCCACATCTCCGGCGTGGAGGATGCCGAGGCGCCGCTCAACTCGATCCGTGACGGCCACCGCGTACTGGTCGGCGAGGGCGACATCCTCGGCAATGCGGCGCAGATCGACACCTTGCTCAGCACCGGCTACAGCGGCTACCTGTCGTTCGAGCCGTTTGCGGCAAGCGTGCATGAGCTGGCGGATATCCAGCAGGCCTTGGGGGCAAGCATTGCCCACCTGAAAAAAAGTTAAGGGGCGCGACATGACCACCACCCGACTGACCATGGCCCAGGCCCTGGTGAAGTTCCTGGATAACCAATACATCGAAGTCGATGGCGTGCAGAGCAAGTTTGTCGCCGGCGTGTTCACCATTTTCGGTCACGGTAATGTGCTGGGCCTCGGCCAGGCGCTGGAGCAGGACAGCGGTGACCTGGTGGTGCATCAGGGCCGCAACGAGCAGGGCATGGCCCACGCCGCCATCGGGTTTGCCAAGCAGCACCTGCGCCGCAAGATCTACGCCTGCACCGCCTCGGTGGGGCCGGGTGCGGCGAATATGCTCACCGCAGCGGCCACCGCCACGGCCAACCGCATTCCGTTGCTGCTGTTGCCCGGCGACGTCTACGCCAGCCGCCAGCCCGACCCGGTGCTGCAGCAGATCGAACAGTTTCACGACTTGAGCATCAGCACCAACGATGCGTTCCGTTCGGTGAGCAAGTACTGGGACCGCATCAACCGCCCGGAGCAATTGATGAGCGCGGCGATCCACGCCATGCGCGTGCTGACTGATCCTGCGCAAACCGGCGCCGTCACCCTGGCGCTGCCCCAGGATGTGCAGGCCGAGGCCTGGGACTATCCCGACTATTTCCTGCAAAAGCGCGTGCACCGCATCGAACGTCGCCCGCCCACCGCCGCGATGCTCGACGATGCGCTGGCGGCCTTTCGTGGCAAGCGCAAACCGCTGATCATCTGCGGTGGCGGGGTGAAATACTCCGGCGCGAATGCCGCGCTGCAAGCCTTTGCCGAGCGCTTTGATATCCCCTTCGCCGAAACCCAGGCGGGCAAGAGCGCGGTGGTGTCCAGTCACCCGCTGAACGTCGGCGGCATTGGCGAGACCGGTTGCCTGGCGGCCAACCTGCTGGCGCCGGAGGCGGATCTGATCATCGGTATCGGCACCCGTTATACCGACTTCACCACCTCGTCAAAATCGCTGTTCAAGCACGCGCAGGTGAAATTTCTCAACCTCAATATCAGCCCGTGCGATGCATTGAAGCTCGACGGCGTGCAAGTGTTGGGCGATGCCAGGGTCGCCCTTGAAGCCCTGGCCGATGCGCTGGGTGATTACCGCGCCGGGTGGGGCGACCAGGTGCGTGACGCCAGGGCGCAACTGGATGCCGAAGTGGACCGGGTGCATCAGGTCGAGTACCAGGGCGATGATTTCGTCCCCGAAGTCGATGACCACCTGGACCGCGCGGTACTGCGCGAATTTATCGAACTGACCGGCTCCTGCCTGACCCAGAGTCGCGTACTCGGCGTGCTCAACCAGACCCTGGCCGACGACGCCATCATTGTCGCCGCCGCCGGCAGCCTGCCCGGCGATCTGCAGCGCGCCTGGCGCAGCAAGGGCGTGAACACCTACCACGTCGAATACGGCTATTCGTGCATGGGCTACGAGATCAACGCCGCCCTCGGCGTCAAGCTGGCCGAACCGCGCAAAGAAGTGTACGCACTGGTCGGCGATGGCTCCTACATGATGCTGCATTCGGAGTTGGCCACCTCGATCCAGGAGCGCCGCAAGATCAACGTGGTGCTGCTCGACAACATGGCTTTCGGTTGCATCAACAACCTGCAGATCGGCAACGGCATGGACAGCTTCGGCACCGAGTTCCGCTACCGCAACCCCGAGAGCGGCAAGCTCGACGGCGGCCTGGTGCCGGTGGATTTCGCCATGAGCGCGGCGGCGTATGGCTGCAAGACCTACAAGGTCAGCAGCGTGGAACAGCTTGAAGCGGCGCTGGCCGATGCGCGTACCCAAACCGTTTCGACCCTGATCGATATCAAGGTGCTGCCCAAGACCATGGTGCATGGCTACCTGTCGTGGTGGCGAGTGGGGGTGGCGCAGGTGTCCACCAGCGAGCGCACGAATGCCGCTGCAAAAAAACTCAATGAACAGCTGGCTAAAGCCCGGCAGTACTAATAACAAGAGGAGTGTTTGTATGTCGTTGAAGCTTGGAGTAATCGGTACCGGTGCCATCGGCCGTGACCATATTCGTCGTTGCAGCCAGACCTTGCTTAACAGCCAGGTGGTGGCCGTGACGGACATCAACCTTGAGCAAGCCGCCAAGGTCGTTGCAGAGTTGAAACTTACCGCCGAGGTATATCCGGACGGTCATGCGCTGATCAATTCGCCGCAGGTCGAAGCGATCCTGGTGACCTCCTGGGGCCCAAGCCACGAAGAATTTGTGCTCGCCGCCATTGCCGCCGGTAAGCCCGTGTTCTGCGAAAAGCCATTGGCCGTCACCGCCGAAGGCTGCCGCAAGATCGTCGATGCCGAGGTGGCGTACGGCAAGCGCCTGGTGCAGGTCGGTTTCATGCGCCCCTACGACGAAGGCTATCGTGCCTTGAAAGCGGTGATCGACAGCGGCCAGATCGGCGAACCGCTGATGCTGCACTGCGCCCATCGCAACCCGACGGTGGGCGATAACTACAAGACCGACATGGCGATTACCGACACCCTGATCCACGAACTGGATGTACTGCGTTGGCTGCTCAACGACGATTACGCCTCCGTGCAGGTGGTGTTCCCGCGCAAGACCAGCAAAGCCCTGGCCCACCTGCGCGACCCGCAGATCGTCTTGCTGGAGACCGTCAAGGGCACGCGCATCGACGTGGAAGTATTCGTCAACTGCCAATACGGCTACGACATTCAATGCGAAGTGGTGGGGGAGAGCGGTATCGCCAAATTGCCGGAGCCTTCGCAGGTGCAGATGCGCAGTGGGGCGAAGTTGTCGAAGGCGATTCTGATGGATTGGAAGGACCGGTTTATCGGCGCCTATGACGTGGAATTGCAGGCGTTCATCGACAGCGTGCGCGCCGGGCAAGTGGGCGGGCCGTCGGCCTGGGACGGCTATGCGGCGGCGGTGGCGGCGGATGCGTGTATTGAAGCGCAGGGCAGTGGGCAGATTGTGCCGGTGAGCCTGCCGGATCGCCCGCATTTCTATGGCTGAACCCAACCAGAATTGAAATGCGGTCAATGTGGGAGGGGGCTTGCCCCCGATAGCGGTGTGTCAGTCAACACTCTTGTCACTGATCCACCGCTATCGGGGGCAAGCCCCCTCCCACATTTGATTGGGTTTGCACTTCAAAGAAGGAATAAATCATGCGAATCGGACTAGTCGGCTACGGCCACGGAGGGCGCTTCTTTCATGCGCCGCTGATTGCGACGTTGCCCGGCGCGACCTTTGTCGGCGTCGTCACACGATCCCCCGAGCGCCGCCAGCAACTGGCAAACGATCACCCTGGCCTGCAGGCCTTCGACACCATCGGCCAGATCGTCGAAGCCGGCGTCGATGCCCTCGTCATCTCCACCACCCTCAAAGGCCGTCCGGCCCTGGTGCTTGAAGCCATCGAACATGGCGTGGCGGTGGTCAGCGACAAGCCGTTCGCCGCCAACGCCGAGCAGGCCCAGGCCTTGATCACCGCCGCTGAACGCCAAGGCACGTTGCTCAGCGTCTACCAGAACCGCCGCTGGGACTCCGATTACCTGACCCTGCGCAAACTCATCGAGGCCGGTGCGCTGGGTGAGATAACCCGTTTTGAATCCCGCGTCGAACGCTACAGCCCCCAGGCGGTGGGTAATGCCAGCGGCGGCGGCTGGTTGCGCGACCTCGGCAGCCATCTGGTGGACCAGGCCCTGCAACTGTTCGGCCCGGTGGACCGGGTATTTGCGCAACTGCACTTCACCCGCGAGCATCCCACCCTTGATCATGGTTTTTTCGTTGCGCTGACCCATGCCAATGGCGTGATGTCGCACCTGTGGGGCAGCGCCTTGCAAAACAGCCAGGCACCGCGATTTCGTGTCAGTGGCACGCTGGGCTGTTATACCGTCGAAGGGCTGGACGGCCAGGAAGACGCGCTGATGGCCGGCAAGTCACCGAAAACCGAAGGCGAGCATTGGGGCGCGGAAGAGCATCGACGCTGGGGCTGGTTCGAACAAGGGCCGGAGCGCGAACGGGTGCCCTCGGAAAAGGGTTGCTGGCCGCAGTTCTACCGGCAGTTGCAAGGTGCCGTACAGGGCCAGGGGCCGCTGCCGGTCAATGCCTATGATGCGCTGGAAACCACCCGTATATTGGACGCCGCACGCCTGAGCGCCGAGCGCCAGCAGGTGGTTACGACAAAAATAGAATAAAATTCTAAAACAGGTTGATATGGAAATTATTTTCCAATAAAGTCTTTTCCAGGTTGCATAAAGTACGTCTTGGGCTCGACCCCGGCGACTCAACAAAAACAAGATCAAAAACAACCAGGTACCGTCAGATGAAAATCTTCAACGCTGTACTGCGAGTTTTACGCCCTGCCCACACGCCACGCGCATTGCCTCGCGCCCGGCCGTTCTACTTCTCCTTCCTCAATGTGCTGTGCGTCGAAAACCAGGGCGCGCTGGTCTGCTGCATTCCCGGCGCACCGGTGGTACGCGTGCCCGCCGAACGCTGATAAACGCAACGTCCATAAAACCAACAAGAAAGTGGAGACAGACCGTTCATGAAGACCCCGATCCGTTTTACCGCGCTGGCCCTGTCGATGCTACTCGCCAGCGGCGTTGCCGCGGCCGCTGACATCAAGGTGGGCGTGAGCATGTCCGCCTTCGATGACACCTTCCTGACCTACCTGCGCGAAGACATGGACAAGCAGGCCAAGTCCTATCCCAAGGGCGACGGCGTGCAACTGCAGTTCGAAGACGCCCGCGCCGATGTGGTCAAGCAACTGAGCCAGGTCGAGAACTTTATCAGCCAGAAAGTCGACGCCATCATCGTCAACCCGGTGGACACCGCCTCGACGAAGAACATTATCAATGCGGCTACCAAGGCAGGCATCCCGCTGGTGTTCGTCAACCGTCGTCCGGACCAGAAAGATCTGCCCAAGGACGTGGTGGCGGTGGTCTCCGATGACGTCGAGGCCGGCAGGCTGCAAATGCAGTACATCGCCGAAAAACTCGGCGGCAAGGGCAAGATCGTGATCCTGTTGGGCGACCTGGCGAACAACTCCACCACTAACCGCACCAAGGGCGTGAAGGAGGTGTTGGCCAAGTACCCGGACATCAAGATCGAGCAGGAACAGACCGGTATCTGGCTGCGGGACAGGGGCATGACCCTGGTCAATGACTGGCTGACCCAGGGCCGCGAGTTCAATGCCGTGCTGGCCAACAACGACGAAATGGCGATCGGGGCATCCATGGCGCTGAAGTCGGCAGGTACCAAGCCCGGCACGGTCTTGATCGCCGGGGTCGATGGCACGCCGGACGGTCTCAACGCAATCACCAAGGGCGACATGGCTGCCTCGGCGTTCCAGGACGCCAAGGGCCAGGCCGTGGGCTCGGTGGAAGCGGCGCGCAAGATGGCCAGGCACGAGCCGGTGGAGCAGAACGTGGTGATCCCGTTCAAGCTCATCACCCCGGACAACGTCAAAGACTTCAAGTAGCCCTGAACTCACAACCCTAAGCTCGCAGGGCGGTCACGGCCACCCTGCAGATGGAGTACCTCCCTATGCTCGCTCACGCCACTGCCTCGCCGCCGCCGGGTATCCAGCCGCTGGCGCAGGACGAACCCTACCTGCTGGAAATTCTCAACATCAGCAAAGGCTTTCCCGGCGTCGTGGCCCTGGACGATGTGCAACTGCGGGTGCGCCCCGGCACGGTGCTGGCGCTGATGGGCGAGAACGGTGCGGGCAAGTCGACGCTGATGAAAATCATCGCCGGCATCTATCAGCCCGACGCCGGCGAAATCCGCCTGCGGGGCAAGCCGATCACCTTCGAGACGCCGCTGGCGGCGCAGAAGGCCGGGATTGCGATGATCCACCAGGAACTCAACCTGATGCCGCACATGAGCATCGCCGAAAATATCTGGATCGGCCGTGAGCAGCTCAACAGCCTGCACATGGTCAATCACCGCGAAATGCACCGCTGCACCGCCGACCTGCTGGCGCGCCTGCGCATCAACCTCGACCCGCAAGAACAGGTCGGCAACCTGAGCATCGCCGAACGGCAGATGGTCGAGATCGCCAAGGCCGTGTCCTATGACTCCGATATCCTGATCATGGATGAACCGACGTCGGCGATTACCGAAAAGGAAGTCGCCCACCTGTTTTCGATCATTGCCGACCTCAAGTCCCAGGGCAAAGGCATCGTCTACATCACGCATAAAATGAACGAAGTGTTTGCCATCGCCGATGAAGTGGCGGTATTTCGCGACGGCCAGTACATCGGCCTGCAGCGCGCCGACAGCATGGACAGCGACAGCCTGATCTCGATGATGGTCGGTCGTGAGCTGAGCCAGTTGTTCCCGGTGCGTGAGACGCCGATTGGCGACTTGTTGCTGTCGGTGCGTGACCTGAGCCTGGACGGCGTGTTCAAGGACGTTTCATTCGACCTGCACGCCGGTGAAATCCTCGGCATCGCCGGGCTGATGGGCTCGGGCCGCACCAACGTCGCGGAAACCATTTTCGGCATCACCCCCAGCAGCAGCGGGCAGATCACCCTGGACGGCCAGCCGGTGCGCATCAGCGACCCGCACATGGCCATCGAGAAGGGCTTCGCGCTGCTGACCGAGGACCGCAAGCTCAGCGGCCTGTTCCCGTGCCTGTCGGTGCTGGAAAACATGGAGATGGCGGTGCTGCCGCACTATTCGGGCAACGGTTTCATCCAGCAGAAGGCCCTGCGCGCCTTGTGCGAGGACATGTGCAAGAAACTGCGGGTGAAAACCCCCTCGCTGGAACAGTGCATCGATACCCTGTCCGGCGGTAACCAGCAGAAGGCGCTGTTGGCGCGCTGGCTGATGACCAACCCGCGCCTGTTGATCCTCGATGAACCGACCCGGGGCATCGACGTGGGCGCCAAGGCCGAGATTTATCGCCTGATCGCCTTTCTCGCCAGCGAAGGCATGGCGGTGATCATGATTTCCTCGGAACTGCCCGAAGTGCTCGGCATGAGCGACCGGGTGATGGTGATGCACGAAGGCGAACTGATGGGCACCCTGGATCGTGCGGATGCCACCCAGGAAAAAGTCATGCAATTGGCCTCCGGTATGACCGCGGTCCACTGACTCCAGAATAAGAAGGTGATGGGTTATGAATGCAATAACAGATAACAAGCCGGCCACGGCACCGGTCAAGAACCGTCGACGCATGCCCACCGAATTGAGCATCTTCCTGGTGCTGATCGGCATCGGCCTGGTGTTTGAAGTGTTCGGCTGGATCGTGCGCGACCAGAGCTTTTTGATGAACTCCCAGCGGCTGGTGCTGATGATCCTGCAGGTGTCGATCATCGGCTTGCTGGCCATCGGCGTGACCCAGGTGATCATCACCACCGGGATCGACCTGTCGTCCGGCTCGGTGTTGGCGTTGTCTGCGATGATCGCCGCCAGTTTGGCGCAGACGTCCGATTTTTCCCGGGCGGTGTTTCCGTCCCTGACCGACTTGCCGGTGTGGATCCCGGTGGCGATGGGCCTGGGTGTGGGCCTGCTGGCGGGGGCGATCAACGGCAGTATTATTGCGGTCACCGGCATTCCGCCGTTCATTGCGACCCTGGGCATGATGGTGTCGGCCCGTGGTTTGGCGCGTTACTACACCGAAGGCCAGCCGGTGAGCATGCTCTCGGACTCGTACACGGCCATCGGTCATGGCGCGATGCCGGTGATCATCTTTCTGGTGGTGGCGGTGATCTTCCACATCGCCCTGCGTTACACCAAGTACGGCAAGTACACCTATGCCATCGGCGGCAACATGCAGGCGGCGCGCACCTCAGGGATCAACGTCAAGCGTCACCTGATCATCGTCTACAGCATCGCCGGCCTCTTGGCGGGCCTGGCGGGCGTGGTGGCTTCGGCCCGCGCCGCGACCGGGCAGGCGGGCATGGGTATGTCCTATGAACTGGATGCGATCGCCGCGGCGGTCATCGGAGGCACCAGCCTGGCGGGCGGGGTAGGGCGCATCACCGGCACCGTGATCGGCGCGCTGATTCTCGGCGTCATGGCCAGCGGCTTTACCTTCGTCGGGGTGGATGCGTATATCCAGGACATCATCAAGGGGCTGATCATCGTGGTGGCGGTGGTGATCGACCAATACCGCAACAAACGCAAGCTCAAGCGCTGAGCCTGTCTCGAGGACAACGCCCATCAAATGTGGGAGGGGGCTTGCCCCCGATGGCGGTGTGTCATCTTGAACATCGGTGTCTGGCTGACCGCTATCGGGGGCAAGCTCCCTCCCACATTTTTAGTTCTATGCCGTCCTTATCAACCGTTTGTCTTCTATATAGCTCCATAAACTTGAATTTCTTGCTATAAACGCACTCCGATGACCGTTCGCCAAGCCCGTCCTGGTGCTTTTGGGGGTTGATCGGGAAAAAATGCCTGTCATTTCAGTTGCTGCGCCTTCAAGTCGGCCTTAGACTGCCGCCCCTCGTAAATTGAGTGCCGGGTGGCGCTTGGAATGGATGGCGCCTTTCCGAGACCTGCAGAGGTCGGCCGGAACGCTCCCTTATTCGCCTTAATGCACGTATTTTTTATAGAGAAATCAATGACAAAGGAAAAGTTGCTGGCCATGCCGGCGGATGACTACATGAATGCCGAACAGCACGCTTTTTTCGAGAAGTTGCTGCAAGACATGAAAGTGGAACACCACGAGCGCATTGAACAGAACCGTATCGCCATTGAAAGCCTGGATACCCCGGCCGATCCGGCCGACGCTGCTTCCGTGGAAGAAGAGCGCACCTGGCTGGTCAATGCCATCGACCGCGACCAGCGCATGTTGCCGCAGCTGGAACGTGCCCTGGAACGTATCAAGGAAGATTCCTTTGGCTGGTGTGATGACAGTGGCGAGCCTATCGGCCTCAAACGCCTGCTGATCAGCCCGACCACCAAATACTGTATCGAAGCGCAAGAGCGCCACGAGCAGATCGACAAGCACCAGCGTCAAGCCTGACGCGGCGCACGGGGGCCGTATCATCGGCCCCCCGGAGAGTTTTCCGTTACACCCCCTTTATTGATCTGCTGCAAGCGCCTGTACTAAAGGCCCATGGATAATGGCCCGATAGTGGCGTTTAATGCAGACACAATAACGACAAGCAGTGGGGTAACGACAATGGCTGGAGACGGATCTCTGATGGGCGCAGCAGTACCACCGCAACCGGTGGTGCGGGTGTTGCCCGGCTGGCTGATACCGCTCGCGCAGAGTACCGTCCTGGTGCTGCTACTGCTGGGTCTGGCCTTTGCCCGCTTGCCGATTTACCTGTGCCTGCCGCTGGCCTTGCTGGTGATCTGGCTGCCCCGCCTGAGACCCTCCAAGCCTTCTGTGATGCACGCTGCGGCCAGCGATGCAATTGGCGAGCTGACGCGCGACCTGTCCTACACCACCAGCCATAATGCACTCTCCGCTGCGGGCGTGGCCTATTCGGTCAAACAGCTGGCGGCGCGCCTGCAATCGCAGTTGAGCGCCTCCCAGCAAATCGTCAGCAGCGCGCAGGTGATGATCGGCACCGAACAGGTCACTTCACAGCTCAGCCGTCAGGCCCTGGGCGCGGCGAGCCAGGCCCATCAGCGCAGCAGCGAAGGCCGTGAAGTGCTGGTGCAGTCGATCACCCGCATGCATCAGCTCAGCCAGCGTGCCGATGCCAGCCGCACGCTGATCGAAGCCTTGAGCCAGCGCAGCGAGGAAATCCAGCGCGTGACGCTGGTGATCCAATCCATCGCCAGCCAGACCAACCTGCTGGCGCTGAACGCGGCGATTGAAGCGGCGCGGGCCGGCGAGCATGGGCGCGGGTTTGCGGTGGTCGCCGATGAAGTGCGCGGCCTCGCCGGACGTACGGCCACGGCCACGGATGAAGTCGGGGTGATGGTCGCCGATATCCAGCAGCGCACGGCCCAGGTGGTGGAGCAGATTCGCCAGCTGTCGGCGGACCTGCACACCGGTGTAGAACAAGTGGAAGATGCCGGCCAACACCTGGCGAGCATCGCCGGCCTGGCGGCGGATGTGGAACAGCAGGTCAGTGAAATAGCCCACGGCACCGACACCAACCGCACCCAACTCGACAGCCTGTTCCACGCCGTGGAGCAAATGCGCAGTGACCTTGCAATCAGCGATGAGCAAACCCGCCAGCTCGCCGACGCCGCCGTGCAGATGGAAGGGCAGGCGGAAACCATCAGCGAGCGCCTGGCGCACGTCGGCCTGGATGACTATCACCAGCGCATCTACGACCTGGCTCGCGAAGGCGCCAGGCGCATCGGCGAACAGTTCGAGGCGGATGTGCTGCACAACCGGATCAGTCTGGAAGATCTGTTCGACCGAACCTACACGCCGATCCCAAATACCCACCCGAGTAAATATAAAACACGTTTTGACGCCTACACCGACCAGGTATTACCCGCCATCCAAGAGGCACTGTTGCCGCTTCATGAGGGTTTGGTGTTTGCTATTGCCTGTACGCCTCAGGGCTACGTGCCGACGCATAACAAAGCGTTTTCCCACGCATTGAGCGGTGATGCGCAGGTGGACGCGGTGCAGAACCGTACCAAGCGCAAATTTGATGACCGTACCGGCATACGCTGCGGTAGCCATCAACAAGCCATGTTGCTGCAGACCTACACGCGCGATACCGGCGAGCTGATGCACGACCTGTCAGTGCCGATCATCGTCCGCGGGCGGCATTGGGGTGGCTTGCGCCTGGGCTACAAGCCGCAAGGCGCCAGTTCCCGCTAGCAGCAAGCGCGCTCCTGCGGGAGGAGCGGGCGTGCTGTCAGTGCGTTTGAATCAAGCGACGGGAGACTCATGCAGCAAGGCATTGAGGTCATCGACCGCAGGTGCCCATTCGGCATCGACATGCAGTTGTTCCTTGAGGAAATTCGCCTGTTGCTCGCTCCAGAAGGGCGCGTCGATGAGTTTCACGTCATCCGGCAGACGGTGCTCGGCGGTGAAGCGTTCGATGCCTTCCTGAGTGGAATCCAGGCCTAACTGGTCGAAGAGGGTTTCAAGTGTCGGGGTCGTGGTGTCCATAATATTCTCCATGCGGGCTGATCATCGTTCTGCATGTGAGGGGTATGGTGCGCCAGAGTTCTATTGGATTGTCACGAATTGAGTGCACCTGAATCCACGGCGGCTTTCAGGGCCTTGGCGGCGTCTCTGGCTGCAATGGCGGCAGCGTCGACGGTTTTGAACCAGCGGTCTTTTTCGACCTGATGGGCTGTTACTGTGGTCAACGGCGGTTTGGCCCGCATGAAGATCACCGCTTGAAACTCACCGTCCACTTCCCTGGCATCGCCATGGATAAAAAATTCGCCAATATCAAATTCCGTCACGTATAGCCTTCCCTTCGAGGTAACTGCACTGATGAAACCTGACCCGCAGGGGGCAAACTTCAAGGACGGGTCAGTATGGCAGTTGTTGAAGGGCCGCTGTGCAGTAAAGTGTGCAGTAAAGTCAGCCAGCTGACGAAACGAGTGTGCCGTGCAAGCTGTACAGGTTGGCTTCCAGCGCTTTTGCCAGTGCACAGGCCTTGCTGTGATCGCTGCGAAAGCCTTTTATCCTGCCGCTGGTCACTTCCTGGATATGAAAAAAGTTTCTTCCAGCCGGCAGCACTCGATAAAGCACGCAATGGGAGTACCCATCGGGCGTAGGTAAGCAGTAGTATTGGTGTTCTTCTGGACATGATGAACGAGTGTGAAAAGACGCTGTGTCGTGTTGACGTCGTTGCATGCTCAGCTCCTGTCGATTGACCTGGTTGATATCAGCGCCACGGTTCGGCTGGTTTTGACCGGTGTTGCTGTTTTAGTATTGTCGTCGGCAACGCGCGCCTGGTTCCATGCCCGGGTATTTTCTTTTGTGATGCGTGTCGGAAAACTGTGTTTTTAACCGGGTTATTCTCTGAAGTTGTTCGACTCGTATTCTCGGGTCGTTGAACCTGTGATTTGCTGTGTCGCCGGATGACCTCGCACAAGGGCCACCGCGGCTGTCTGTACGGGTCTTATGGTTGTCTTCAGGTTTTTAACGAGTCTGTCTTTCGTGCCGTAACGGCCGTTTTTTTGTGCTGCCCGCTCAAGCGGTCAGTGCTTTATCGATGTGGGGGCGTTTCCTTGGCAGTCAGTAATCTGGATATGCACGCGTTATTCGTGCTGGGTGATTTACGCGCAAAGTTGGTCAAGCAGTTTCAATCTCGTTTTGTCTACGTTACAGAACAGACCCCGGAAGGTATCTACATCGCCGAGATCGATACCGAAGCGGCGTTGGTCGTGGACGACAAGCCACGCCTGGAACTCAAGGTAGGCGATCATTTTCGCGCGGCGGTATTGCCCAGCCGTGAAGGTGGCAAGTTTGAACTGAAGTTTCGCGATATCAAGTTGACCGTGTATGGCTTGGGCGACTACGCCTTTGTGTCTTCGGCCGAAGGCGAAGGCATTGTGTTCAAGGAAGGCCACAGCGTCATGCTGGTATTTGCCGCCAAGGAACAACTGCAGGAAGGCCTGACCAAAACCCTCAAGGCCGTCACCGGCAAGGCCGCCAAGTGGCGCAAGGGCGAACTGGTAACGTTCAAGGCCAGTGAATAAGCGCAAATACGGCGAACTTCCTTTATCTCCCGGAACCTCTACTACAGTTGAGTTGACTTAACTACTAGAGAGGCTTCGCGCATAGCAGCAAAGCCGTCCGCTGATGGCTGCGATATTGCGAGGTGCGAAGGGATGAAAGGATTGAGAACGCTGTTGGCTGCATCGCTGACGAGCCTGGGCCTGTCCATGGCGTCAGTGCCGGCATCGGCCGCCCAGGCGCCGGTGCACTTTGCCGACCTGAACTGGGAAAGCGGCAGCCTGATCACCGAGGTACTGCGGTTCATTGTCGAGAAGGGCTACGGCTTGCCCACCGACACCTTGCCCGGTACCACGATCACCCTGGAAACCGCCCTGGCCAAGAACGACATTCAGGTGATCGGTGAAGAGTGGGCGGGCCGCAGTCCGGTCTGGGTCAAGGCCGAGGCTGAAGGCAAGGTGGTAGGCCTGGGCGATACGGTCAAGGGTGCCACCGAGGGCTGGTGGGTGCCGGAGTACGTGGTCAAGGGTGATCCGGCCAAGGGTATCAAGCCGCTGGCCCCTGACTTGAAAAGCGTGCAAGACCTGGCGCGCTACAAGGATGTGTTCAAAGACCCGGAATCACCGGACAAGGGGCGTTTTCTCAATAGCCCCATCGGCTGGACCTCGGAAGTGGTCAACAGGCAAAAGCTCAAGGCCTACGGCCTGGACGACAGCTACGTGAACTTTCGCAGCGGCTCGGGGGCCGCACTGGATGCCGAGATTGCCTCTTCAATACGCCGGGGCAAGCCGGTGCTGTTCTATTACTGGTCACCGACGCCATTAATGGGCCGCTATCAGCTGATTCAATTGCAAGAGCCGCCGTTCGACGCGCAGGCCTGGAAGACGCTGACGGATGCGGACAATCCTGATCCCAAGCCGACGCGGTCGCTGGCGTCGAAGTTGAGCATCGGGGTGTCCACGCCGTTCCAGAAAGAGCATCCGCAGATTACGCAGTTTTTCGAGAAGGTTGAGTTTCCTATCGAGCCGCTTAACCAGGCGCTGGCGAAAATGAGTGAGAACCATACGCCGCCTCGGGACGTGGCCCAGGCGTTTCTCAAGGCTCATCCCGAGGTGTGGAAGGCGTGGTTGACGGAGGATGTGGCACTCAAGGTTGAGTCGGCCCTGAAGTGATCGACAGTGTCGCTGCCTGATGGAACTCAAAATGTGGGAGGGGGCTTGTCCCGTGACGGCCGGACAGCCTGTAGCTATCTGACTGATGCTCCACAATCCAAATGTGGGAGGGGGCTTGCCCCCGATGGCGGCCTTCGGGCCGACCAGGATGCTGGATCAGACCGAGTACATATCCGTTTCTGCGGTCACGGCCACCATGGGTTCCGCTTTTACAGCGGGTCACTTTTGGAAAAGAGCCCCAAAAGTAACCAAAAAGGCTCTTGCCCCACCACTCGGCACCTCGCCTAGGCTCGGTGTGCCCGAACACAGGCTTGAATCCGTGGGCCGCCGCAATGGGCCAT
>NZ_KZ478025.1 GCF_002837185.1 Pseudomonas fluorescens
GGAAAGGTTGGCGGCGTGAACCTTAATCAGTGTCCAAGATTACTTGACCAGTTCAAGCCCCCTCCCACACTTGAATGGTGAACACGGTCAACATGTGGGAGGGGGCTTGCCCCCGATTGGCCCTCAAAGTCAATAAAAGTCCCGGATCCAGCCTCAAAAAACAACACCACCCCACCTCTGAGCCCCTCTCGTCCCCCTCAAGCCTGTCATTCATCAAATTACTAGCCTCCATGCGCATCAGGGGGATAGGTGCGTGGCGGCGATTGTGATAACATCCGGCGGTTTCCAGGGCTGCCCCGAGGGGTGGTCCATAACGCGCAGATCCGTGTCATAACTCGTTGATTTGTCGTAAGTCGTTGTCAGGCACCGTGCCGGCAGCGGCGAGCTTTGTTCGTCCCGAATGGATGTAACGAAGTTTCACCCGAAAAAGGAATCAGGCTTCTCATGGGCGAACTGGCCAAAGAAATCCTCCCGGTCAATATCGAAGACGAGCTGAAACAGTCCTACCTCGACTACGCGATGAGCGTCATTGTCGGTCGGGCACTGCCTGATGCGCGCGACGGCTTGAAGCCCGTGCACCGGCGTGTGCTGTTCGCGATGAGCGAGCTGGGTAACGACTGGAACAAGCCGTACAAGAAATCTGCCCGTGTTGTCGGTGACGTGATCGGTAAGTATCACCCTCACGGCGACACTGCGGTGTACGACACCATCGTTCGGATGGCCCAGCCGTTTTCCCTGCGCTACCTGCTGGTAGACGGCCAGGGCAACTTCGGTTCGGTCGACGGCGACAACGCCGCGGCCATGCGATACACCGAAGTGCGCATGACCAAGCTGGCGCACGAGTTGCTGGCCGACCTGCATAAAGAAACCGTGGACTGGGTGCCGAACTACGACGGCACCGAAATGATCCCGGCCGTCATGCCCACCCGTATTCCCAACCTGCTGGTCAACGGTTCCAGCGGTATCGCCGTGGGCATGGCCACCAACATCCCGCCGCACAACCTCGGTGAAGTCATCGATGGTTGCCTGGCCCTCATCGACAACCCCGAGCTGACCGTCGATGAGCTGATGCAATACATCCCCGGCCCGGACTTCCCGACCGCCGCGATCATCAACGGTCGCGCCGGCATCATCGAAGCCTACCGCACCGGTCGCGGCCGCATTTACATGCGCGCCCGCTCGATCATCGAAGACATCGACAAGGTCGGTGGCCGCCAGCAGATCGTCATCACCGAACTCCCGTACCAGCTGAACAAAGCACGCCTGATCGAGAAGATCGCCGAGCTGGTTAAAGAGAAGAAGCTCGAAGGCATCACCGAGCTGCGCGACGAGTCCGACAAAGACGGTATGCGCGTGGTGATCGAGCTGCGTCGTGGCGAAGTGCCCGAGGTGATCCTCAACAACCTCTACGCCCAGACCCAGCTGCAAAGCGTGTTTGGTATCAACGTGGTTGCCCTGATCGATGGCCGTCCACGCATCCTGAACCTCAAGGATCTGCTGGAAGCCTTCGTACGTCACCGTCGCGAAGTGGTCACCCGTCGTACCGTGTTCGAACTGCGCAAGGCCCGCGAGCGCGGCCACATCCTGGAAGGCCAGGCGGTTGCGCTGTCGAACATCGACCCGGTGATCGCGCTGATCAAGGCCTCCCCGACGCCGTCGGAAGCCAAGGAAGCCCTGATCAAGATGCCGTGGGAATCCAGCGCCGTCGTGGCCATGGTTGAGCGCGCCGGCGCGGACTCCTGCCGCCCCGAGACCCTGGACCCGCAATACGGCCTGCGTGACGGCAAGTATTTCCTGTCGCCGGAACAGGCCCAGGCCATCCTGGAACTGCGCCTGCACCGCCTGACCGGTCTGGAGCACGAGAAGCTGCTGGCCGAGTACCAGGAGATCCTCAACCAGATTGGCGAGTTGATCCGCATCCTCAACAGCGCCGTACGCCTGATGGAAGTGATCCGCGAAGAACTCGAAGTGATCCGCGCCGAATACGGCGACGTGCGCCGCACCGAAATCCTCGATGCACGCCTCGATCTGACCCTGGGCGACATGATCCCGGAAGAAGAGCGCGTGGTGACTATCTCCCACGGTGGCTATGCCAAGACCCAGCCGCTGGCTGCGTACCAGGCTCAGCGTCGTGGCGGTAAAGGTAAATCGGCTACCGGCGTCAAGGATGAGGACTACATCGCTCACCTGCTGGTCGCCAACAGCCACACCACGCTGCTGCTGTTCTCCAGCAAGGGCAAGGTGTACTGGCTGAAAACCTACGAAATCCCGGAAGCCTCCCGTGCCGCCCGTGGTCGCCCACTGGTCAACCTGCTGCCGCTGGACAGTGATGAATACATCACTACCATGCTTCCGGTCGAGGACTACACCGAAGGTCACTTCATCTTCATGGCCACCGCCAAGGGCACCGTGAAGAAGACCCCGCTGGAATCCTTCAGCCGTCAACGCAGCGTGGGCCTGATCGCCCTGGAGCTGGATGAAGGCGACGTGCTGATCTCCGCCGCGATCACCGATGGCGAGCGCGAAGTCATGCTGTTCTCCGACGGCGGTAAAGTAACGCGCTTCAAGGAATCCGACGTTCGCGCCATGGGCCGTACCGCCCGCGGTGTGCGCGGCATGCGTCTGCCAGAAGGGCAGAAGCTGATTTCGATGCTGATCCCGGAAGAAGGCAGCCAGATCCTCACCGCTTCCGAGCGTGGTTATGGCAAGCGTACCGCTATCAGTGAGTTCCCGGAGTACAAGCGTGGCGGCCAAGGTGTGATTGCCATGGTCAGCAACGACCGCAACGGCCGTCTGGTCGGCGCAGTCCAGGTGCTCGACGGCGAGGAAATCATGCTGATTTCCGACCAGGGCACCCTGGTACGTACCCGCGTGGCGGAGGTCTCGAGCCTGGGCCGTAACACCCAGGGCGTGACCCTGATCAAGCTGGCCAAGGACGAAAAACTGGTCGGCCTGGAACGTGTGCAGGAGCCTTCGGAAGTTGAGGGCGAAGAGCTGGAAGGTGAGGAGTTCGACGGCGAGGTGATCGCAGCCGGCGATGACAACGTCGACGAGCCAACCCTCGATGCTGCCGCAGACGAAGAAGAACCGCAGGAATAAGCGGACACACAGGGGGCGGATGAAGATTCGCCCCCTTGTTGTTTGTCCCCTTTGAAATATACGCCGCCCCCTGTAGGAGCGAGCTTGCTCGCGAAAATCGCCAACGATGGCGCGGGCTGCCTGATACGCCCTTGCGCTCTCGGTTTTTTCGCGAGCAAGAACCGGGCGTCCCCCTCGTTCCTACAGTGTGTGATTTGAGTCCCACCAGATCAGAGAGATTGGATGTGAGCAAGAGAGCCTATAACTTCTGTGCCGGTCCCGCGGCGCTTCCTGAAGCAGTCCTGCAGCGCGCGCAGGCTGAACTCCTCGACTGGCATGGAAAAGGCCTCTCCGTGATGGAAATGAGCCATCGCAGCGATGAGTTCGTGTCCATTGCCACCAAGGCCGAGCAGGATCTGCGCGACTTGCTGGACATTCCCTCCCACTACAAAGTGCTGTTTCTGCAGGGTGGCGCGAGCCAGCAGTTCGCCCAGATTGCGCTGAACCTGCTGCCTGAAGGCGGCACCGCTGACTATATCGACACCGGTATCTGGGGTCAGAAGGCCATTGAAGAAGCCTCCCGCTACGGTCATGTCAACGTGGCAGGCACCGCCAAGCCTTATGACTACTTCGCCATTCCTGGTCAGAACGAATGGAAGTTGTCCAAGGATGCGGCCTACGTGCACTACGTTGCCAACGAAACCATTGGCGGCCTGCAATTCGACTGGGTGCCGCAAGTGGGCGACGTCCCGCTGGTGTGCGACATGTCCTCGGACATCCTCTCGCGCCCGATCGACGTGTCCCGGTACGGCATGATCTACGCCGGTGCGCAGAAAAACATCGGCCCGAGCGGCATTCTGGTCAACATCATCCGCGAAGACCTGCTCGGCCGCGCCCGCTCGCTGTGCCCGACCATGCTCAACTACAAGGTCGCAGCCGATAATGGCTCGATGTACAACACCCCGCCGGCATTCGCCTGGTACCTGTCCGGCCTGGTGTTCGAATGGCTCAAGGAGCAGGGCGGCGTGGCGGCCATGGGCAAGCTCAACGAAGTGAAGAAGCGCACCCTCTACGACTTCATCGACGCCAGCGGCTTGTACAGCAACCCGATCAACCTCGCCAATCGCTCATGGATGAACGTGCCATTTCGCCTGGCCGACGACCGCCTGGACAAGCCGTTCCTGGCCGGCGCCGACGAGCGCGGCCTGCTGAACCTCAAGGGTCACCGTTCAGTCGGCGGCATGCGCGCCTCCATCTACAACGCTGTCGACATCCACGCCATCAACGCGCTGGTTGCCTACATGGCAGAGTTCGAAAAGGAACACGGCTAATGTCTGAGCAAGAACTCAAGGCCCTGCGGGTACGCATCGACAGCCTGGACGAGAAAGTCCTCGAGCTGATCAGCGAGCGCGCACGCTGCGCCCAGGAAGTGGCACGGGTGAAAATGGCGTCCCTGGCGGAAGGTGAAGTGCCGGTGTTCTACCGGCCCGAGCGAGAAGCCCAGGTGCTCAAGCGCGTGATGGAGCGTAACAAGGGCCCGCTGGGCAACGAAGAGATGGCGCGGTTGTTCCGTGAAATCATGTCCTCGTGCCTGGCGCTGGAACAGCCGCTGAAAGTAGCGTACCTCGGCCCGGAAGGCACTTTCACCCAAGCGGCGGCCATGAAGCATTTCGGCCACGCCGTGATCAGCAAGCCCATGGCAGCGATCGACGAAGTGTTCCGCGAAGTGGCGGCCGGCGCAGTGAATTTTGGCGTGGTGCCGGTGGAAAACTCCACCGAAGGCGCGGTCAACCACACGCTGGACAGCTTCCTGGAACACGACATGGTGATCTGTGGCGAGGTTGAGCTGCGCATCCACCATCACCTGTTGGTGGGCGAAAACACCAAGACCGACAGCATCAGCCGTATCTATTCCCACGCCCAGTCCCTGGCCCAGTGCCGCAAGTGGCTGGATGCGCATTACCCGAACGTCGAGCGCGTGGCAGTCTCCAGCAATGCCGAGGCGGCCAAGCGGGTCAAGGGCGAGTGGAACTCGGCAGCGATTGCCGGCGATATGGCGGCGGGCCTGTACGGGCTCACGCGCCTGGCCGAGAAAATCGAGGACCGTCCGGACAACTCCACGCGTTTCCTGATGATCGGTAGCCAGGAAGTGCCGCCCACCGGCGACGACAAGACTTCGATTATCGTCTCCATGAGCAACAAACCCGGCGCGCTGCACGAGCTGCTGGTGCCGTTCCACGACAACGGGATTGATCTGACGCGCATCGAGACGCGTCCTTCGCGCAGCGGTAAATGGACCTACGTGTTCTTTATCGACTTCATCGGGCATCACCGCGACCCACTGGTCAAAGGTGTGCTGGAGAAAATCAGCCAGGAGGCCGTGGCACTCAAGGTGCTGGGCTCTTACCCGAAAGCGGTTTTGTGAGGCTTTGACATGAGTGGCAACTTCCTCGCCCTGGCGCAGCCGGGCGTGCAACAACTCTCGCCTTACGTCCCAGGCAAGCCTGTGGACGAGCTGGCACGTGAGTTGAATCTGGATCCGTCCAAAATCGTCAAGTTGGCGAGTAACGAGAACCCGCTGGGCCCTGGCCCTAAAGTGCTGGCGGCGATTCGCGATGAGTTGGCTGAGCTGACCCGTTATCCCGACGGCAACGGCTTTGCCCTCAAGTCCCTGCTGGCAGAAAAATGCCGGGTAGAGCTCAATCAGGTGACCCTGGGCAACGGCTCCAACGACATCCTCGAGCTGGTCGGCCGGGCCTATCTGGCGCCGGGCCTGAATGCGGTGTTCAGTGAGCATGCATTTGCGGTCTACCCGATCGTCACCCAGGCCGTAGGTGCCGATGCGCGGGTTATCCCGGCAAAAGACTGGGGGCACGATTTGCCGGCGATGCTGGCCGCCATCGATGCGCAAACCCGCGTGGTGTTTATCGCCAACCCGAATAACCCGACGGGCACCTGGTTCGATGAGCAGGCCTTGAACGAATTCCTGCAGGACGTGCCCGAGCACGTCCTCGTGGTGCTGGATGAGGCTTATATCGAGTACGCCGAAGGCAGCGACCTGCCGGATGGCCTGGACTTCCTGGCGGCCTATCCGAACCTGCTGGTGTCGCGCACGTTCTCCAAGGCCTACGGCCTGGCGTCGCTGCGGGTTGGCTATGGCTTGTCCACAGCGGTAGTCGCCGATGTGCTCAACCGCGTGCGCCAACCGTTCAACGTCAACAGTCTGGCCCTGGCGGCGGCCTGCGCGGCGTTGAATGACGCCGATTACCTGGAAGAAAGCCGTCGCCTCAACGAACGCGGCATGCAGCAATTGCAGGACGGTTTTCGCGAGTTGGGCCTGGGCTGGATTGCGTCCAGGGGCAACTTTATCTGTGTCGACCTCGGACAGGTAGCCGCCCCGGTCTTCCAGGGGTTGCTGCGCGAAGGTGTGATCGTGCGCCCGGTGGCCAATTACGGCATGCCAAACCACCTGCGCGTCACCATCGGTTTGCCGGCGGAGAACAGCCGCTTCCTGGAGGCGTTGGCCAAGGTTCTGGCCCGTGGTTGATGTCACTGCATTGCAACCTGCTGTGCCTATGATCGGTCGCCTGGTGGTGGTCGGTCTTGGGTTGATCGGTGGATCCTTCGCCAAAGGCCTGCGCGAGAGCGGCCTGTGCGGCGAAGTGGTCGGCGTGGACCTGGACCCGCAATCGCGCAAGCTGGCGGTGGAGCTTGGGGTGGTGGATCGCTGCGAGGCGGACCTGGCCATCGCTTGCCAGGGCGCCGATGTGATCCAGCTGGCCGTGCCGATCCTGGCGATGGAAAAGCTATTGGCGATCCTGGCCGGCCTGGATTTGGGCGGCGCGATTCTCACGGATGTCGGCAGCGCCAAGGGTAACGTGGTGCGCGCCGCACAACTGGCGTTTGGTGACATGCCGCCGCGCTTCGTGCCGGGCCATCCGATTGCCGGTTCCGAGCAGAGTGGGGTGGAAGCGTCCAATGCGCAGCTGTTTCGGCGGCACAAAGTGATCCTGACTCCGCTTGAACAGACCGATCCTGCGGCCTTGGCCGTGGTAGACCGGTTATGGCGCGAGCTGGGGGCGGATGTGGAGCATATGCAGGTCGAGCGTCACGACGAAGTGCTGGCGGCGACCAGCCATCTGCCCCATCTGTTGGCATTCGGCCTGGTGGATTCGTTGGCCAAGCGCAACGAAAACCTGGAGATTTTCCGCTATGCCGCCGGTGGCTTTCGCGACTTCACGCGAATTGCCGGCAGCGACCCGGTGATGTGGCACGACATCTTCCTTGCCAACCGTGAAGCGGTGTTGCGTACCCTGGATACTTTCCGCAGCGACCTCGATGCCCTGCGCGACGCGGTGGATGCGGGCGATGGCCATCAACTATTGGGCGTGTTCACCCGTGCGCGGGTGGCGCGTGAACACTTCAGCAAGATCCTGGCGCGCCGCGCCTATGTGGAAACCGCAGTGAATGCCGAAGAACTGACCTTCATCGCCCGTCCCGGTGGCCGCTTGAGCGGGCGCATTCGGGTGCCGGGTGACAAGTCGATCTCCCATCGCTCGATCATGCTGGGCTCATTGGCTGAGGGCGTGACCGAAGTGGAAGGCTTCCTTGAAGGTGAGGACGCCTTGGCGACCTTGCAGGCGTTTCGCGACATGGGCGTGGTGATTGAAGGGCCGCACCACGGTCGAGTGACGATTCATGGCGTGGGCCTGCATGGCCTGAAACCGGCGCCGGGGCCGATCTACCTGGGCAATTCCGGTACGTCCATGCGCCTGTTGTCCGGGTTGCTGGCGGCGCAGCGCTTCGACAGCGTGCTGACGGGCGACGCCTCGCTGTCCAGGCGCCCGATGAGCCGCGTGGCCAAGCCGTTGCGAGACATGGGTGCAGTGATCGAGACCGGGCCGCAAGGCTGCCCGCCGCTGACCATACACGGTGGCCAGGCACTCAAAGGCATCAATTATGTACTGCCGATGGCCAGTGCCCAGGTGAAATCCTGTGTGTTGCTGGCCGGACTGTATGCCGAAGGCCGAACCGCAGTGACCGAGCCTGCACCGACCCGCGACCACACCGAGCGCATGTTGCGCGGTTTTGGTTACCCGGTGGTGGTGGAGGGCGCGACGGCGTCGCTCGAGTCCGGGCATGCGTTGACCGCTACCCATATAGAAGTGCCGGGGGATATTTCCTCCTCGGCATTTTTCCTGGTAGCGGCCACGATTGCCGAGGGTTCCGAGTTGTTGCTCGAACATGTCGGTATCAATCCGACGCGCACCGGGGTGATCGATATTCTGCGCCTGATGGGCGCGGACATTACCGTTGAAAACCCACGTGAAGTGGGTGGCGAACCGGTTGCCGACTTGCGTGTACGCGCCGCTGGGCTCAAAGGCATCGAGATTCCCGAAGCGCTGGTGCCGCTGGCGATCGATGAATTTCCCGTACTGTTCGTAGCCGCCGCCTGCGCCGAGGGGCGCACAGTGTTGCGCGGTGCCGAGGAGCTGCGGGTGAAGGAGTCCGATCGTATCCAGGTCATGGCCGACGGTCTGTTGGCGCTGGGTGTGAAGTGTGAACCGACACCTGATGGGATTATCATTGACGGCAGCCCGATAGGCGGCGGCGACGTGCAGGCCCATGGCGATCACCGGATCGCCATGGCCTTCAGCGTGGCGTCGTTGCGAGCGGTGGCGCCGATCCGTATCCGCGATTGCGCCAACGTCGCCACATCTTTTCCGAACTTTCTTACACTGTGTGCCCATGTCGGCATGCGTGTAGCCCAAGAGGCTCAATTGTGAATATCAAAGCTGCGGTGATTACCATCGACGGGCCAAGCGGCTCGGGCAAGGGCACGATCGCCGGCATCCTGGCCAAGCGCCTCGGCTGGTGCCTGCTCGATTCCGGCGCGCTGTATCGCCTGCTGGCGTTCGCCGCGCGCAACCATGGCGTCGACCTGACCAACGAGGAATCCCTCACGTTGCTGGCGGCGCACCTTGACGTGCAGTTCGTCGGCGCGACGGAAGGTCATCCCCAGCGCATCATCCTTGAAGGCGACGATGTGACCGACGACCTGCGTAACGAACAAGTCGGTTCCTGGGCCTCCCTGGTTGCCGCGCTGCCCGCCGTACGTGACGCATTGCTGCAGCGCCAGCGCGCGTTTCAGGAGCCGCCGGGCCTGGTGGCCGACGGCCGTGACATGGGCACGGTGGTCTTTCCCGAGGCGCCGCTGAAGATTTTCCTGACCGCCAGCGCCGAGGAACGTGCTCGCCGCCGTTACTTGCAGTTGAAGGGCAAAGTCGATGGTGTTAGTCTGTCGAGTCTGCTAGATGAGATCCGTGCACGCGATGAGCGTGATACCCAGCGTGCGGTAGCCCCGCTCAAGCCGGCGGCTGACGCCATACAGCTGGATTCCACGGAGTTGTCCATCGAGCAGGTGCTGGAACGCATCATGAGCGAGATCGCCATTCGTGATATCGCCGGGTGACCAAGAAGGCCGCAGGGGACCAGTCATAGTCCTGTGGTGCTTCTTCTAATTGAAACTGACCCATACCGTCTGGGGTGTGGAGATGGGCGTATTCTTCGCCCTTATCAACAGGAATTAAAATGAGCGAAAGCTTTGCGGAACTCTTTGAAGAAAGCCTAAAAACCCTGAACCTTCAGGCAGGCTCCATCATCACCGGTGTTATCGTTGATATCGATTACCAAGCTCGCTGGGTAACCGTTCACGCTGGTCTGAAGTCTGAAGCTCTGATCCCGCTGGAACAGTTCTACAACGATGCTGGTGATCTGACAATCAATGTCGGTGACGAAGTTCACGTTGCTCTGGACTCGGTTGAAGACGGTTTCGGTGAAACCAAGCTGTCCCGTGAAAAAGCCAAGCGCGCTGAATGCTGGATTGTTCTCGAAGCAGCCTTCGCAGCTGAAGAAGTGGTCAAGGGCGTTATCAACGGTAAGGTTAAAGGCGGCTTCACTGTCGACGTTAACGGCATCCGTGCGTTCCTGCCAGGTTCTTTGGTCGACGTTCGTCCTGTGCGCGACACCACGCACCTGGAAGGCAAAGAACTCGAATTCAAGGTCATCAAGCTCGACCAGAAACGCAACAACGTTGTCGTTTCCCGTCGCAGCGTCCTGGAAGCAGAGAACTCCGCCGAGCGTGAAGCTCTGCTGGAATCCCTGCAGGAAGGCCAACAAGTCAAAGGTATCGTCAAGAACCTCACCGATTACGGCGCATTCGTCGATCTGGGTGGCGTCGATGGCTTGCTGCACATTACCGACATGGCTTGGAAGCGTATCAAGCATCCTTCGGAAATCGTCAACGTTGGCGACGAGATCGATGTGAAGGTTCTGAAATACGATCGCGAGCGCAACCGTGTTTCCCTGGGCCTGAAGCAACTGGGTGAAGATCCATGGGTCGCTATCAAAGCCCGTTACCCAGAAAGCACCCGCGTGACCGCGCGTGTTACCAACCTGACCGACTACGGCTGCTTCGCTGAGCTGGAAGAAGGCGTTGAAGGCCTGGTACACGTTTCCGAAATGGACTGGACCAACAAGAACATCCACCCTTCGAAAGTCGTACAAGTCGGCGACGAAGTGGAAGTTATGGTTCTGGACATCGACGAAGAGCGTCGTCGTATCTCCCTGGGCATCAAGCAGTGCAAATCTAACCCATGGGAAGATTTCTCTGGCCAGTTCAACAAGGGCGATAAAATCTCCGGCACCATCAAGTCGATCACCGATTTCGGTATCTTCATTGGTCTGGACGGCGGCATCGACGGCCTGGTTCACCTGTCCGACATCTCCTGGAACGAAGTTGGCGAAGAAGCTGTTCGTCGTTTCAAGAAGGGCGACGAGCTGGACACCGTTATCCTGTCGGTTGACCCAGAGCGCGAGCGCATCTCCCTGGGCATCAAGCAACTGGAAAGCGATCCGTTCTCCGAGTACGTACAAGAGAACGACAAAGGCGCCATCGTTAAAGGTACAGTGAAAGAAGTTGACGCCAAAGGCGCCATCATCACTCTGGCCGACGATATCGAAGCGACTCTGAAAGCCTCCGAAATCAGCCGTGACCGCGTTGAAGACGCGCGCAACGTTCTGAAAGAAGGCCAGGAAGTAGAAGCCAAGATCATCAGCGTTGACCGCAAGAGCCGCGTAATCCAACTCTCCATCAAGTCGAAAGATGAAGTGGAAGAGAAAGAAGCTATCCAGAGCCTGAAATCCGCTCCGGAAGCTGCAACTGGCGAGACCACCATGGCCTCCCTGCTGCGCGAAGCAATGGCTAAGCAGAACTAAGTTCTGTAAGGCTGTAAAAAAGGGCGACTTCGGTCGCCCTTTTTTGTGCCTGTTGGTTCAGCCTGATGAGACTGGCAGCTCGTAATCCAGTGGCGCAAGTCACGGCCGAAATAACGTCTGACTCATAGCGGCTGCGCTTCAGTGAGTGGCACTAGCACCCGTACGTGAAAGATAGGCTTATTCGCGAGCCGATTTGTCACGAAAAACGAAATACTTGCATGTGAAAAACCCAAAAAACGCTACAACTATGATTGCGAAGATTTGAACAAGTTGATGAGGGTAAAGTAACTTGTCGACAAGGATATACAGAAGCAAAAAGTTTATGAGGTACCCGGTTAAGTGCATCTGGATGTATCGTATGAAGGCACCTCGATTCTTTTTCTGAGAAAACGTCCACTTGTAATTGAACGTATAACTGGTGAGAACACCTATTATATAAATTAACGTCATCGCCAGCTTTTCACCGCTTCCGCAATACACGAGCAATAAGTAGCCCGCGTAAAGCAGGGCATTATTAGTCAGGCCGACAACCCCATAACGTATCAGTTGTAAAAAAGCGGGTGAGGTAAAAAAACTCTTTCTGGCCTTCATTCTTTTTCGAAGCGCAAGGTAGATCGAGATGTTTGCGTGTGTGTGCCAACTGTGTCATCAGATAAATCGTAGGTTTTCCGTCCTACAATATACAGGGGGCGGTTCTTGGTCTGGTCAAATGTTTTGCCGACGTATATGCCAACAATGCCCTGGATTGAAATGACAATGCCACCAATAAAGAATGTAGAAACCATGAGGCTGGTCCAGCCCTGTACCACGGCTCCGTGTAGCATCGTGGTGAACATGAGGTACGCCCCAAAGATAAACGCCAGTGCTGCCATGGTGAAACCTAACTTCACTGCAAGCCGAAGTGGTTTGTCTGAATAGGCAATTATTGTCTCCATCGCCAGGTTCCAGAGCTTTGAAAACGTATAGGTACTTTTTCCATCCAGGCGTTCTGCGTGCGAGATTTCAATCCCTGTGCTTGAGAAACCTGTCCAATGAACGAGTGCACCAAAAAAGCGAAGTTGCTCGCGCATTTGGCAGAGGTTATCGACTACTTTTCGCGAAATAATACGAAAGTTTCCGCTGTCGCCATTATATTCAAAGTCGGCTAAATAGCTGAACGTCTTGTAGAACAGCCAAGAGGTTGCTCTCTTAAGTAGCGGATCACTTCGTTTTCCTCTCAAGGCTAAAACGATATCGTAACCTTCTTGCGCCTTGGCATAGAGGCGAGGAATCTCTTCAGGGCGATCCTGAAGGTCGCAATCCATCACAACGACCCATTGGCCTCGGCAAGCATCCAAGCCTGCGGTGATTCCATAGTGCTGGCCAAAGTTTCGACTCAACTGGATGCCACGTACTCTTGGGTCCGCCTCGGCGAGGCGCTCTATAATTTGCCACGAGCGATCACCCCCGCAGTCTTCTATCAATACGATTTCGAAATCGGATGAGATTTCCTCGAGGGCGGATTTCAGGCGTGAGTAAAGCTCCTCAAGTGAGTTTTCGGCTTTGTAAACTGGAACGATCACCGAGATATGAGGTGATGTCAATTTTGCTGGCATAATATTTTTATCTTGTTGGTGTGTGGGATAGACGGATTGTTACCAAAATTTCGCATTGAAAAAAAGCTCTTGTTTATAAAAGAATATTCCAAAAAGCGCGTGTAAGAAAAACAACATCAGACAGAGTGAATACTTTACTTTGTCTACGGTGCGAATCGTCAGGTGATGTCTGTTTTTAACTAGAAATGCGACAGAGAACAGGAAGACCAGATAGAGCCCCATTTGTCCGCTCCACCAGAAGTTTCCATCGTACATTCTCGATCCGCTTTCTGCGAAGAAGTAGGTCAGCACCAAGCCCATCAAAAGGCAGCAGCAGGAAAAAACGACAGCTTTGTCTTGTATGAAATCTCTCGGGTAGCATAAAAAGGCCAGCAGCGGGAACGCTATCGATAAAATCAGCTTCGGAAATAGAAAGTCTGAATAATGAGCCATGGTCTCAAAGGGTAGAACAACAATATGGCTTTCAGTAGCGCCGGTGGCTTGTGAAAGGTCTTGGAAGAAAAACGTTTGAAAAAACTGCAGGCCTAGCAAAGCGATGATGGGGAGAAAAAATGCGAGATAGATATACTTGTCCATGAGTGCTGATTTGAGCCGGTGGGTGATCAGCAGGAAAAGCACAAAGGCGGGGAGCACGATCATCAAGAAATTAGGCTTTGAAATCCCACTGAGGAACAAAGCGAACGCGAGTGCGAGTCCGTTGGAGAGATTGTTGTGCTGCGGGCTGTCTACAGACTTGAGTGCATAGCAGAACGCCAGGAGGGATAGAGGCTTCAGCAGCAGCATGGTAGGGCTGTGATAAATGCTTATTCCTATGTAGCCGAAGTAAAGGTGCTGATCAATAGCGAAGAAGAGTTGTAAGGGCGTTATGACAAGCAAGCAGACTGAGAAAAATACAGCGATCAACGCGGACGTGTGAGCTTTCAAAATGTTGTAATTTAAAATAGCAAGGAAGAAGATTGAAAGCACTATGACCAGTGTTGACGCCTGGGGGTAACTGATGGCGAGTGCTTTTTTGGAAAGTATGGTGAGCACGTGATACAGCGGGTGAGGCAATATTAATTTCTGACCATTCTCCATGTCGCTGGCCCACTTTAAGTGAGTGACATAGTCGAACGCGTTTGTAGAGAGAGTGCTGATAAGAGGCTCAAATAGAATAATGCAAATTCCCAGAAGTATCCCATAGGCCACTAAGTTCGTAAGGCGCTTTGACTGAGGTGTGTCGGCTATCGTGCTAGTGTGCACCCTGCTGTTTTTTTTAATTGGTTTAGCAGGTTTAAATAACGTCATTGCTGCTGCATCCCTTTGGCTTTCGTTGTGAACATGCGGACCGGATTAACTTAAGGTAATTATACCTGCTGAGCGATGATGATGCGCTTTTTGCAGGCTTCTCATCGTATGGGCTTGCGCCCCGATAGCGTCAGCGCCGTCACCGCGCTCGGCTTTCGAAGGTTACGGGATGTCCGTGCATGCATGGGCGGTGTCGATTCGCAAGTGACGTGGCTTACAGCTGTCTGGAGAGTCATCCGGAGGTGGGCTTGATCTAGCCATCAGGACATGTAGTCGTGAAGTGCGCATGCCCCTTTGCGGAACGGGCGTTTCGAGACGTGGTTGAATGATGTAGAGAGTGCGACCATTGAAAGGCTGCTTGCTGCCGGTTCTGAAATCAAGTGAATCAAAAACCAAGAACTAACGCGTACGTCTCAAGGTCACAAGTGGCTATAGTCTTGATTGCTCCACATTGCTGATTCAATAAGGGGATGAATGAACAGGTTTATCATAGTGCTGGCAGTGCTGACGCTTGCAGGCTGCTCCGCTACCAGCGCCAAGACTCATGCAACGCGGGGCGGCAGCGGTATTGAGATCGACTGCTCGGGTCTGGGAAATAAATGGGAGAAGTGCGATGCGCGTGCGATGCGTGAGTGCAAAGCGCGTGGTTACAAGGTCATCGCCCGGTCCAGTGAAGCCAAGGATGACGCCGAAGACTATCCGTTCGGCTGGAACCCGGCTGGCGCGCTTACGCGCACGATGTTGGTGATCTGTAATTGATGATTTGGGTGTTTACGGCTGTCTTGGAGTAGGCGCGCAGATAAGTTAGTACATGGGCTGTTCAAAATCCTCAGGTCATGCTAAAACCTTCGAAGCGATTTTCCTAGCTGCTTGAAAAAGAAGGGAAAAATATGACGAAGTCGGAGTTGATCGAACGAATTGTCACCCATCAAGGGCTGCTCTCATCCAAGGATGTCGAGTTGGCTATCAAGACTATGCTTGAGCAAATGTCCCAATGCCTGGCCACCGGAGATCGTATAGAAATCCGCGGCTTCGGTAGCTTTTCGCTGCATTACCGTGCACCGCGAGTAGGGCGTAACCCCAAGACTGGCCAGTCCGTCAGTCTCGATGGGAAGTTCGTACCTCATTTCAAACCCGGTAAAGAGTTACGCGATCGGGTAAATGAAGATGAGGAAGAGGGCATCTGATTGTTTGCCAGGAGTATGTTATGCGTCAGTTCAAGCGTATTTTTACTGTCATCATTGCTTCAATCGTTGCTCTCGCAATTGTAGGCTTCGTGCTTGAGAACCAACAGTCAGCCTCGCTTTCGTTCTTGGGGTGGTCCTCCGCCACACTGCCTGTTTCAGTATTCGTTACGTTGGCACTGATAATCGGAATGCTACTGGGCCCAGTGCTGTTCCTGCTTTTCAAGCCTAGGCAGAGCCGAGGAAAGATACCTGCAGCGTGACCTGGATCCAGGTCGTTCAGGTGGACAAGATTGCCGGTGACGAGGGGTGCCGTTTGTCGGATCAATCTGATCGTTTTTCGCGTCGAATACGCTGATGTACATCCTATAAATGAATATCAGGATTTAAAACCGCAGCTTTTTCTGGCAGCAGCTACGGGTCGAATCTATTTTTAATTAATGATAATGACAGTGTTTAAGGGGGAATGGCTGCGCATTGCTAGCTCTGCGGAAGTATCCTACGCGTAGGCGGGAAGCGTCTCATTGACTTGTCAAGTCTTGCAATGTAGCGAAGAGATGGCAAAATGCAACATATTCTCGAGAACAGTCATTTTGTGCGCTCAAGGCCAGGCAGCGAAGCTGGGCTTCGTTGGGCGGTTGATGGAAAAATCACGCAAGATAGTCTGCATAACGAGCCCGCAGTTTCTCATTGAAGGCAGGTTTTTGTTGTGAGTAGTAGCTTCCGCGCCCCCCCTGTGCCCTCGACGGGTGAAGTCGACCTCTTTGCGTTATCTCAAATCGTCTGGCGTCAGAAAAAAATAGTCCTGATCACCACTGCTGGCGTGGCGCTGCTCGCAGCGGCGTATGCATTCCTGGCGACTCCTGAATATCAGGTGAGCAGTGTACTAAGGCCTGCCGCGATCAATGAGTTGGACGCCTTAAATCGTTCGGAAGTTTATAAGTTGCCACCGAGTGAAGCGCTTCTGAAAGTTGGAGCTTCCCTTGAATCTTATGAAACCCGATTGAATTTTTTCAGAGCCAATCAGCAGCTCTTTAGCGAGTTTGAGCGTCCAGGGCGTACCCTTGAGCAGAGTTTTGAAGAGTTCAATCGTAATTCGATCAGTTTGATAGTGCCTGACTTGAAGAAAGCTGAGTCACTGAGTGCCTATATCAAACTCGAAATGAATTACCCGCAGGGCGTCGATGGTGTAAAGATTCTGAACGATTTCGTTCAGTATGCGATTGCCAGCGAGCGCAAGCAGATAGCGGCCGATATGGATGTTATTGTCAAAAACCGAATCAACGAAATTACGGGTAAGTTTAACGCTGCGCGAGCAAGTTATGAAACCGACAAGGAAGCGAAGATAGCTTCATTGCTCGAGGCCGACAATCTGAAGCGCGCACAGCTGTTGGACGAATTGAAGGCGCTGCGTGCCCAGTTGAAAACGTTGCGTACCGATCGCATGTCGCAATTGGCTGAGGCTATCGGCATCGCTAAATCACTGGGCATTAACAAACCGACGACACCTTCTTCGTTGGGAGACGCTGAACGCGCAAGCTCAAACAGCGTGATGCGTACGGAAGTGAACAACCAGCAGATACCTCTTTATTTCATGGGGGTAGAGGCGCTCGAGGCCGAAAAGCGAGCACTCAATCAACGAAACTCGGACGACTTCGCTGAGGCGCGTATTGCCCAAATCGCCAAAGAACTGCAGCTGCTTCAATCCAATCGTCAAGTTGAAGTACTCAATCGCCGAGAAAACGAAGACATTTTTCTAGCCGGGGTTGAGCCGCTGAGGGCGGAAATGGCGCGTTTGCGCAATTTGAATATCGATATGAGTCGCATAAAGTTAGTGGCCATTGATCGAGCCGCTATGGAGCCGTTGAGCGCAGTAAAGCCCAAGAAGCTGCTGATCATCATGGGTGGTATTATTGCGGGTTTGGTTCTCGGTATAGCCTTCGCGTTGTTCTCCAGCGTTTTTCGCTCCAAGAGGCTGGCGTAGAGGCGGCCGCTGGAGTACATCTTGCTACCTGCGCTAGCAAGCGCTTGCAAGAATGCGCTCCACTGTCGTGTTAAGTGATGGCCAGTAGCCCATTGTCTGTGCCCGGGCCTGAGATTGGCCTGATTTGTTGGGTGGCTGTAGGCGATTATGCTATTACGCCAGGAAAAACAAGTTTAAAATTGCTGATACATTTTGATGCGCCTGTCAGCAGCGTCCAGCTGCAGAACCGTGCGTTAGGTTGCTGACAGTATTGGCTAGCTGTGGAGAGATTATGGCGTATTTATCAAACGAGCAGCTGGCTCAGCTCGGTTTTAAAAAGCTTGGCAAAGATGTGAAAATCAGTGATCGAGCCAGCATTTATAATGCTGATCAAATTGAGATTGGCGATTTTTCGCGAATTGATGATTTTTGCGTCATTTCAGGCAAGATTACATTCGGTCGCTTCAATCATATAACACCTATGTGCCTTATCGCTGGTGGGACGCCGGGTATCGTATTTGAGGATTTTTGTACGTTGGCGTACGGCGTCAAGATATTCTCCCAGTCGGATGATTACAGCGGCGAAACGTTAACGAACTCTTTAATTCCAAAAAAATTCAAGAACGAGTTGTTTTCTGCGGTACACGTGCACAGGCACGTAATAGTAGGCGCTGGCGCTGTCATTTTTCCAGGTGTGATACTGGCTGAAGGATGCGCCGTAGGCGCGATGGCGCTTGTTACCAAACCTACTGACGCCTGGGGTGTCTATGCAGGCATACCCGCAAAACGTGTCAAAGAACGTAAGAAAGATTTACTTCAACTAGAAAAAGAATTTTATGGTGAGTTCGATGAAAGTTCCCTTTAATAAGCCGCCTTATACCGGTAATGAGGATCAATATGTAACCCGCGCCATGCGCAGCGCGAAGATGTCCGGAGATGGAGACTTCACGATAAATTGCCAGCGCTGGTTCGAAGAAACGTTTTCGTGCCAAAAGGCATTATTGACGCCCTCTTGCACCCAGGCGCTTGAGATGGCGGCAATATTGGTCGATATACAGCCGGGCGATGAAGTGATAATGCCCAGCTACACCTTCGTAAGTACAGCCAATGCCTTTGTACTTCGCGGGGCAAAAATCGTATTTGTCGATATTCGTCCGGACACGATGAATATTGATGAAACCCTGATTGAAGCGGCCATTACTGAAAAAACCAAGGTCATAGTGCCGGTCCATTACGCAGGCGTGGCGTGTGAAATGGACACCATCATGGACATTGCGCAGCGACACAAGTTGTTTGTTGTCGAAGACGCAGCACAGGGCATGATGTCCACCTACAAAGGACGTAAGTTGGGCACTATTGGTCATTTAGCTGCCTACAGTTTTCATGAAACAAAAAACTACACCAGTGGCGGTGAGGGTGGCTTGCTGCTCATTAATGACGAGCGTTTTATTGGGCGCGCTGAAATTATCCGTGAAAAAGGCACTAACCGTAGCCAGTTTTTCAGAGGGATGATTGATAAGTACACCTGGGTGGATATTGGCAGCAGCTACCTGCCTGGTGAACTTCAGGCAGCCTATCTGTTCGGTCAATTAGAACGGGCGGAGGTGATTAACGAATTCCGCTGCAAAATCTGGAATCGCTACAATGCCGCGTTTAAAGATCTGGTCGGTGCCGGTCTGATCGAAACGCCGTCAGTTCCAGAGGGCTGTGTAGCCAACGCGCACATGTTTTATATTAAGGTTAAAGATATTGTCGCCCGCACGGCAGTGCTTAAACATCTGAATGCCTCCGGCGTGGGCGGGGTTTTTCATTATGTACCTCTGCACAGCGCTCCGGCGGGAATTCTGTTGGGACGTTTTAACGGCGAAGATGTCTTTACCACTAAGGAAAGTGAGCGTCTTCTTCGTCTGCCGGTATGGTACGGAATGTCAGACGTTGAAATTCAGCACGTCATTGATTCTGTGATAGGTGCAGTTAATGCCGCCGGTCGGTAAATTAAAAGAGAAAAGGGCGGGACTGCTGGCGGGCGCTTTTTTCACGAGCGCCGCTCAAGCATCAAAAATCCTGGTAGGGTTCTGCATTCTTAAGCTGATTGCTTTGTATTTGGGTGCAGATGGCCTCGGGAAATTGGGGCACTTTATGAGCCTGGTCTCCATCGCGGTCTTGTTGGCGGGGGGGGGATTGGGGCACGGTGTCATCAAATATGTAGCCGAGTTCAAGGACAGTAAGTTTAGCCTGTACAGGCTGTTTTCCACCTCGGTGTTCTATGCGTTGGGGGCCTCCATACTTGTCTTGGTGGCCTTGTTTTCATTTGCTGAGAAGATATCGGTCCTGGTGTTTGGAGAGCCTCGCTTTTACTGGGTGATCCTGTGCCTTGCTGTCGCCCAGGTTGCGTTCGCGTTCAATATTCTGTTTTCCGGTTTCTTCAATGGGCTCGGTAAACTGAAGGTGAATGCGGTGGTGCAGGTTGTTTCAAATATCCTGGCACTGCCATTAATATGGTTTTTGATTTCAAGCTATAAAATGCCAGGTGCGGCGATTGCCATGCTTGCGATCTTTGTCATGCCGATTATTGTTTCGTTGTTTTTTGTTAAAGGCATGCCGCTGTTCAGAATGATCAAGTGGCGAAAATTTGATGTTGGCATTGGGAAGGGTTTTGCCAGATTCGGTTTGATGTTACTGGTCAGTGCGGTCATGTTTCCTGTGGTGGAAATAGTTATCAGGGAGTCGCTGATAACGCAGGTGGGGTACAGTGAGGCAGGTATATGGCAGGGGAGTATAAAACTCTCAAGCGCTTATATTGGATTTTTTAGCGTCTTCCTGGCGTCTTACTATATGCCACTTATTTCGGCAACGCGAGAGAAGAAGGCGATAACACGTCAGGTCATCAAGTTCATGTTGCTGGTGATGGGCGGGTTCCTTATCGGCGGAAGTGTGCTTTATTTTGGTCGGCACTTCTTCATCCCGCTGCTGCTGTCTTCCGAATTTAATGAGCTGGAGAATTATATAATTTTTCAGCTGGTGGGCGATTTTTTCAAAGTATCCGCTTACGTGATCGGGTTCGTGGCAGTGGCCAAGGCTGCGACCAAATTGTATATACTGTCTGAAGTTATTCAAGCGCTGCTGTTTGTCGGGCTCACTTTTTCGCTGGGAAAAAGTATCGGCGGTATTTACGGTGTCATGTATTCTTATATGATCGCTTACATCGTATTTTTTGTCATGTGTGTCATCGGTTTTGCCTGCTGGGCGCGTAGATAATGGAACTGGAATTCACTCTCCCGTTATACCTGGCTTATGGCTTTTTGGTGCTGGTGGCTGCATTTGATACCTTAAGTGATAGGAAACTACCAGCGATTGTTGTGTCTGTGCTGATGGCTGTTCCGCTAGTTTTCCTGGCTACGTTCAGGGCAGTGGGAGTTGGCAGCGATGATGCCGCTTATCTCGAGATGCTCTATCAGATACCGTCGGTATTGGATTGCCAGAACGTCTATTGCGATTACAGCTACGCGACATTCAATGTCGAGTTCGGTTTTTTCATGTTCCTGTCGGTATTGGCAGCACTCGGAAAGAATGCGGCCGTTTTATTCGGCTTTAGTTCGTTAGTTGCGGTGACGTTAAATATTCGCAGCATAAGGTATTTTTCTCCTTACTTTGCATTGGCGGTGCTGGTTTACTTTACGCATTTTTACCTGGCCAAAGAACTCAATGCAATACGCTTGGGGTTGGCATCCGGGTTGCTATTCCTCGCTGCGGCCTATCTGGATCAGCGAAAGTATAAAATGATGACGGCGCTGATCGTTGCCGCGACATTGGTTCATGTGTCATCGGTATTTTTTATTGTGCCAGTGGGGTTGTATCTTTTTCGGCCCAAGCGCAGTTTGTATCTTCTCGTCAGTGCCGTTCTGATCTTTATCTCCGCAACCATCGACTTTAAATCTGTGCTGCGTCAAATGGCGATTTTCGGTTTTGTGGGGGATAAAATCGAATTGTATCTCAACGCCGACATGTACAGTTATGCCTTGCCGCTTTTTGACATGGTGAATATCAAGAATTTGCTGGTGATCATCGCAGGCCTGGTATGTTGGAAGAAGATTGAACATCGATACCAGAGTTTCAATCTGATTTTCTGTATTTTTTATTGTGCGGCCTTTTTGCGTATTGTGCTGGGCGATTTCGCGATCCTGGCGGGTCGGGGCTACGCAAGTATTTCAATGTTTGAGTACGTGCTGATCCCCATGATCGCTGTGCATGTGTGTGGCAAGAAATTGGGCTTTTTGCTGGTGGCGGCTTATACCTTTGCAACCTTGTACCTGAACCTCAACAGCAATTCAGGGTGGACAGGTGGTTCCGAAGTGTTTTTCGATTTCCTATAGATTGTGGTTGAGGGTGTATGAAAAGCATATTGTTTGTGATGGGAGGACTCGCTATTGGCGGGGTTGAGACTTACGTGGTCAGATTGGCCAAATATCTCAAGCTGGCCGGGCACTCCGTTAGCGTGACTTTACTGTCTGATAAGTATGATCAGGGGCTGTTTACCGAACTCTCCCAGCACGCGTCGGTCACGATTGTCGAACATGTTCCTTTTCTGTCTGCTTCCAGTTGGGTCAATGCGCTGTTGCCGGCAAAAACGGATACCACAAAGTACGACATCGTTCATGTGGTGGATGTGCTGACGTTGGCCTATGTTTGTTTAAATAGAGATCAGCTGGATTTCAAATCGGTCAGTGTCGGTATTTATCACTCTAAGGAAATTGCCTGGTGGCGCGGTCGTAATATCTATTTCAGGAAAAAAATGTTGGCGTTGTATGATCGCAACGTCCAGCTCACGTTATTTCCTAACGAAAGAACGGCTGAGATGGCTGCAGAATTCAGTGGCGCCGATGTGTCGGGGCTGGATATTCTACCGCTGGGCATTTCTTTTGAAAGCTACAGTGCTCGCCAGCCGCTCCAGTCATCCTTGCGTATAGTTTCCGTCGGTCGTTTGGTTGACTTCAAAATCTACAATCGCCATGTCATCTCGCAACTGGCTGAGCTTCGCAAGTTAGCCGATTTTGAGTACTTCATATATGGCGACGGCCCTGAGCGCAACGCGCTGATTGCCTTGGCTGAGTCGCACGGCGTTGAGGCTTATGTGCATTTTTGCGGTGAGGTAGATTACGCTGAACTGCCCTCTATCCTGGATGGTGCATTTTGCTTTGTAGGGTCGGGGACGACGATTATCGAGGCCTCGGCAGCTGGCATTCCCTCTGTCGTTGGCATCGAGTCGATTGAGCGCCCGCTCACGTGTGGTCTGTTTTCGGACGTTGCCGGATATTCCTATAACGAAGAGTCCGCCACCACCAACCGGGTTGGGATTTTTGATACCATTGCGATGCTGCACGCGATGAGCGCTTCCGAGTACATGCAGGTTTCCGACCGTCACAGAAAGAAGGCCAAGCTTTTTGACATACTGGAAACCTCTGCTCAGTTTGTAGAGAAATCAAATCGCGCCCCCCGTTTCGATATTAAAATTAACCGGTGGATCGCGATGTTGTCATTCATTAAATCTGTGATTTTTTTGGGGCCCAAAGCGCTCAAGTCCAGATTCGATAGTGTGAGCTGACATGCCCCTGAATATTGCAATAGTTACTCAGTATTTTTACCCTGAGAGCTTTATCATTAATGATATCGTGCAGGAATTGGCATCGCTTGGCCATACAGTCGAAGTGTTCACGGGGCAACCTAATTATCCGGACGGTGATACCTACGAAGGGTATCAGGCAGCTTCCTGCAGCGAGCACATGTACAAGGATTCGATAAAGGTTCACCGTGCACCTTTAAGGCCACGTCATGCAGGCGGTGCAAAGAATCTGATCCTTAACTACCTGTCATTTGTAGTTAATGGCATCAAGTATTTTCCAAAGCAGAATGCGGGAAAAAAATTCGACGCGATCATTGTGTTCGCGGTGTCTCCCATCACTGCTGCGATCCCCGCAATCGTGTTGAAACGCTCTACGGATGCGCACCTGATGGTCTGGGTGCAGGATTTGTGGCCCGAAACGCTGAAAGCAACCGGGTTTATAAAAAATCACTGGGCGCTGAAAGCCGTGGGTTTGCTGGTTCGGTTCATATATGCCAAGGCAGATACCGTATTGGTACAGTCTGAAGCATTTATATCGTCTGCCGAAAAGTATGTGGAGAAAAGCAAGCTCGTTTATTACCCCAACTCCTATCGGCTGTCACCTGCGCCGCCCGCTGGCGCCGCCAGTGTTTTACCTGATGAAATCAATCAGTTGTTAACCTCCCATTTTTGCATTGTGTTTGCTGGCAATCTCGGATTTGCGCAATCTTTGGAAACTATCGTCGATGCGGCAAAAGCCCTGACTCACCTTAGTTGCAAGATCGTGGTGGTTGGCAGTGGTAGCCGTCTTGAATGGATGAATGAGCAAAAGCGTGTGCATGCGCTGCACAACTTGGAATTGGTGGGGCGTTTGCCATCTGAATCAATGCCGGAATTATTCGCCAAGAGTGAAGCCCTGCTGGTGACGCTCAAAAAGGACGAAATATTCACCCTGACCATTCCCAGCAAAGTCCAGGCCTATATGGCAGCAGGCAAGCCCATCTTGGCCGCCCTTGACGGCGAGGGTGCGAGAGTCGTGCAGTTGGCGGGCGCCGGCCTCTGCTCTCCCGCAGGTGACGCTGCTGCGCTGGCGAGTAATATCGAACAAATTTATCGCTGCGAGCCCGAAAAAAGAAGCGCCTACGGGGCCGCAGGGTATCGGTTTTTCTGTGATAATTACGAAATGAAAAGCCAGTGCCGCCGCTTGGTCGAAATTATTCAAGATCGAATTAAAAATACGTAGAGATCCAATATGAAAATTTTAGTGCTGGGTGTGACAGGGATGCTCGGAAGTGCTGTTTTCAAGTACATCGCCAGCCATACCTCACATAGTGTGTTTGGCACCATGCGTGGTAGAGGGGGGCGTAAGTACTTCGATGAAAAGTACGCAGAGAACTTCTATTCGGATGTTGATGTTCTGGACTACGAAGCCTTGGTCGGTGTCTTCGAGCAGGCACGTCCGGACGTCGTTATCAACTGCGTTGGCTTGATCAAACAGTTAGCCCAGGCCAAGGATCCGCTGTCGACGTTGCCGCTCAACTCGATGCTGCCGCATCGCCTCTCGAAGTTGTGCGCGCTGATCGGTGCCCGGCTTGTCCATATCAGTACCGACTGCGTCTTCACTGGCGAGAAGGGAATGTATTTGGAATCTGACATTTCAGACGCGGTCGACTTGTACGGAAAGTCCAAGTTTATTGGTGAGGTTCAAGACCAACCTCACGCCATCACCTTGCGCACCTCAATCATCGGCCATGAGCTGGCAAGCAGTGCGTCTCTGGTTGACTGGTTCCTCTCCCAGGAAGGTGCCGTAAAAGGTTTTACGAAAGCCATATTCTCGGGTGTACCGACCTCAGAACTTGCTCGCATCATCACCGATTTCGTGATTCCCAATCCGCAGCTGTTCGGTCTCTATCATGTTTCCGCTGAGCCTATCGATAAATTCACGTTGCTGAATGAAATCGCGAAGATTTATGAAAAGAAAATCGACATTGTCCCAGATGATCATCTAGCGATTGATCGGTCTCTGGACTCTACGCGATTCCGCCAGGCAGTGGGCTACGTTCCGCCTGCTTGGCCAGACCTTATTCAATTTATGCGCGCTCAGCGATAATTAGGAGATTTTACAGATGTTCGATAATAAAGTGTTGATGATTACCGGCGGTACCGGTTCCTTTGGTAACACCGTGCTCAAGCGATTTCTCGATACCGATGTTAAAGAAATCCGTGTGTTCAGCCGTGACGAAAAGAAACAGGAAGACATGCGCATTGCGCTGGGTAACGACAAGGTAAAGTTTTACATCGGTGATGTGCGTGACTATGCCAGCATTTCCCAGGCGATGGTCGGGGTCAATTACATCTTTCACGCCGCTGCGCTCAAGCAAGTTCCTTCTTGCGAGTTCTATCCGATGGAAGCGGTCAAAACCAACGTGATGGGCACGGAAAACGTGCTGAACGCGGCGATCGCCAACAATGTAGAACGCGTAGTGGTTCTGAGTACGGATAAAGCCGTCTACCCAATCAATGCGATGGGCATTTCCAAAGCCATGGCGGAAAAGCTGGTCGTTGCCAAGTCCCGGATGATCCCGCAAAACGGTCCTGTCATCTGTTCCACACGCTATGGCAACGTTATGGCTTCCCGAGGTTCGGTGATCCCCTTGTTCATCAATCAGTTGAAGCAGGGCGGCGAACTGACGGTAACTGACCCCAACATGACCCGTTTCCTCATGTCCCTGGAAGATTCGGTTGATTTGGTTTTGCATGCTTTTGAATATGCCGAACAAGGCGATATTTTCGTACAAAAGGCGCCTGCATCGACGGTCGAAGATTTGGCTCAAGCGCTCAAAGAACTGTTCAAGTGCATGAATTCGATCAAGGTGATCGGCACGCGTCACGGCGAGAAGCTTTACGAGTCGTTGATTTCTCGCGAGGAAATGGCCAAGGCAGAAGACATGGGCCGTTACTACCGGATCCCTGCTGACAATCGCGATCTGAACTATGAGAAATATTTCGTAGAGGGTGAAACGCATATTTCGGAGTTGGACGACTATACATCACATAACACTGAACGCCTGGATGTTGAGGGTGTTAAAGCGCTGCTGATGAAGTTGGAGTTTGTTCGGGAGCAACTCAATGCTTAAAGTCATGACCTTGGTGGGCACTAGGCCGGAACTCATCAAAATGAGCCGCGTGATCGCAGAGCTGGATAAACAGACCCACCATATTCTGGTTCATTCCGGTCAGAACTACGATTATGAGCTTAACCAGGTATTCTTTGATGACCTGGATATCCGCAAGCCCGACCATTTCCTGGGCGCCGTAGGTGATACCGCGGCCCAGACGATTGCTCAGGTTATCGCTAAATCGGATGAGCTGTTCGAGTCGGAAAAGCCGGATGCACTGCTGCTCTACGGGGATACCAATACCTGTCTGGCTGTCATTTCTGCCAAGCGCAGAAAAATCCCGGTTTTCCATATGGAAGCGGGTAACCGTTGCTTCGACCAGCGCGTCCCCGAGGAGTTGAATCGCAAGGTTCTCGACCACCTCAGCGATATAAACATGGTGCTGACCGAACACGCCCGTCGCTATCTGCTGGATGAGGGCGTGCGCCCGGAAACGATCATCAAGACCGGGTCGCACATGGCAGAAGTCCTGGACTTCTACATGCCCAAGATCCAAGCGTCCGATGTACTGGCTCGCGAAGGGCTGACCTCCGGTGGCTTCTTTATTGTCAGCACGCATCGTGAAGAGAACGTAGATACCCCGGATAATCTTCGGGATCTGATTGGCTCGCTGAAGGCACTGGCGGACGAGTACAAGCTGCCTATTATTGTTTCCACACACCCAAGGACGCGTAAGCGCCTTGAAGCATTGGGTGAGTCGCTTGACCATCCACTGATTCGCTTCGTTAAACCGTTCGGTCTGCTCGACTACATCAAGTTGCAGATGGAAGCGTTTTGCATTCTGTCCGACAGCGGCACCATCACTGAAGAAGCGTCTTTGTTGAACCTGCCGGCGGTGACGATTCGCAACGCTCACGAGCGGCCTGAAGGCATGGATGAAGGCACGCTTATCATGTGTGGCCTGACGACTGATCGCGTGCTGAACGCTGTCAGGGTCGTGACCAGCCAGCATGTACGTGGTGAACGAGTGATGTCGGTGGTAGGCGATTATTTGGGTGGCGCCGTCTCCAAAAAAGTCGTGCGCATTGTGCACAGCTATACCGATTACATTAATCGCACCGTTTGGTCTAAATCCTAAACAAGGAGTTTGGTGTGCGCATATTTGTGACTGGGGCATCTGGATTTGTTGGTAGCCGGTTGGTCCAAGTGTTATCCGCTCGTACAGATGTTCAGGTCACGGTTGCCGTCAGAGACCCCGGTTTTTCCTGTCCTGGCGCCGATCAAGTGGTTCAATTCGACGACCTGTCGAGCGCTGATTTTTCAGGCGTTCTGACGGGGGTTGAGGCGGTTGTTCATTGCGCGGCCCGCGTTCATGTGATGAACGATTCCGAGGCCGATCCGCTTGAGGCCTTTCGCCGCGTCAATGTCCAGGGCACCCTGGCCCTGGCGCATCAGGCGGCGCAGGCTGGTGTGCGACGCTTTGTGTTCCTCAGTTCAATCAAGGTCAACGGTGAAGGCACGGTCTCGGGCGCGCCTTATACCGCCGATCAGCCGCCGGCACCGTCGGACCCTTACGGCATATCAAAGATGGAGGCCGAAAAGGGTCTGCTGGAATTGGCTGCAACGACAGGGATGGAAGTGGTGATCATCCGTCCGGTGCTGGTTTATGGCCCGGGTGTAAAGGCCAACTTCCTGAGCATGATGCGTTGGCTGCACAAAGGTGTGCCATTGCCTTTCGGCGCCATCCATAACGCGCGCAGTCTGGTCGCGCTGGATAACCTGGTTGATCTTTCGATTACCTGCATCACTCATCCAGCCGCCGCCAACCAGGTATTCATGGTCAGTGATGGCGAGGATCTTTCAACCACTGTTTTATTACGCAAAATGGCGTCTGCGCTGGGCAAACCCGCGCGTCTTCTTCCGGTTCCAGCCTCTTTGCTGAGCACTGCCGCAATCATGCTGGGCAAGCGCAGCCTGTCCCAACGGTTGTGCGGTTCCCTGCAGGTCGATATTGGGAAGACGCGTGCCCTTTTAGGCTGGACGCCTCCGCTGTCGGTTGATGAGGCGCTCAAGGTCACGGCGTCTGCTTATATGGAAAGTCAAAACACATGAGTTATTGGTGGATCGTTCCGGTTGTTGCGTTTGTCTCGTTTGTCATGACCGCTGTGCTTAGGCGCTATGCGCTATCTCGAAGCATCATTGATATACCGAACGCACGGAGTTCACATTCTGTTCCTACGCCCAGGGGCGGCGGGGTAGCCATTGTATTGGCCTTTCTTGCGGTACTGCCGCTGGTCGGATGGCTGGACCTGGTCCCGTGGCCTTCGCTCGTTGCAGCAGGCGGCGCCGGAGTGGTAATAGCCGTCCTGGGCTTTATGGATGACCATGGACACATTGCAGCTCGCTGGCGTTTGGCAGGGCATTTTGCAGCGGCGGCATGGGCGTTGTTCTGGATCAACGGACTGGCCCCGCTGAACCTGTTCGGATGGGCCCTGGATCTGGGGCTTGTCGGTAATGTGCTGGCGGCTGTCTATATCGTCTGGATGCTCAATCTCTACAATTTCATGGATGGAATTGACGGTATCGCCAGCGTGGAAGCGATTTGCGCCTGCCTGGGCGCCTGTTTGCTTTACGTATTGGGCGGTCACCCGCAGATGATCTGGCTGCCTTTATTGCTGGCAGCAGCAGTGGGGGCGTTTCTGGTTTGGAATTTTCCACCCGCCAAGATTTTCATGGGTGATGCCGGTAGCGGTTTCCTGGGGATTACCCTGGCGTTCTTCTCACTGCAGGCAGCCTGGGTCAAATCGGATTTTTTCTGGGCGTGGTTGATTTTGCTGGGCGTATTCGTCGTCGACGCAACCTGCACGCTTGTTCGTCGATTGGTAAGGGGTGATAAGGTTTACGAAGCGCATCGCAGTCATGCTTATCAATTTGCCTCGCGCAAATATGGCAAGCACTTGCCAGTGACCATGGCAGTTGCTGCCATCAACGTTTTCTGGCTTTTACCTATTGCAGCGGGTGTAGTCTTGAGCGGATGGGATGGCACGTGGGCGTTGGTTGTTGCCTACCTGCCGTTGGTCGCGCTGGCGATAAAGTTTCATGCCGGCGAGCTCGAGATTATGGTCGCGCAGAAGTAAAGGTTATCGTAGTCGGTCAGCGAGTCCTGAAAAGCCCGTGGATGGCTTTGCAGCATTAGGCATTGGAATGTACAGAGGTGTTCGAAGGGGTTATGGATAAGTTACGGGCGTTCTTAGTCGGTTTGCCTCGACGCAAAAAGCGGCTGATTCAGGTCAGTACCGATGTAATGGTGGTCTGGGCTGCATTGTGGCTGGCTTTCGTTGTACGTCTGGGCGTCGATGAAATGGCTAATCCAATCATCGCTCACCTTTGGCTGTTTATTGCCGCGCCTGTCGTCGCAATACCTCTGTTCATTCGATTTGGTATGTACCGAGCGGTGATGCGGTATTTCGGTAACGACGCGCTGATTGCGATTATCAAGGCGGTCAGCCTTTCATCGCTGATTCTTGGCGTCGTCGTATATTGGTACAGCAATCACCAGAATGTGGTCCCGCGCTCGATTATTTTCAACTATTGGTGGCTCAGCCTGATCATGGTGGGCGGCCTGCGTCTGGCGATGCGCCAATACTTCCTGGGGGACTGGTTTACGGCGGCTCAGCACGTTCCGTTCACTAGCCGGGAAGATGGTCTGCCGCGCGTTGCTATTTATGGCGCGGGCGCAGCCGGCAACCAATTGGTCGCGGCGTTGAGGATGGGCAGGGTGATGCGCCCTGTCGCGTTTATCGACGACGATGAAAGCATCACTGATCGCGTCATTTCGGGCCTGCAGGTGTACAAGGCCAAGCATATCCAGCGAATGATCGATACCACTGGCGCCCAGGAAATTCTGTTGGCCATCCCATCCTCCAACCGTGGCCGTCGCCGTGAAATCCTGGGTTTCCTCGAAGGCTTCCCGCTTCACGTGCGAAGCGTTCCGGGGTTCATGGACCTGGCCAGTGGTCGCGTCAAGGTAGATGACATCCAGGAAGTCGACATCGCCGACTTGCTGGGTCGCGATACCGTGCCTGCTCAAGGCGAGCTCCTGGAACACTGCATCAAGGGCCAGACCGTTCTGGTCACTGGCGCGGGCGGTTCGATCGGGTCCGAACTGTGCCGGCAGATTCTGGCGTTGCGTCCGACGACGCTGCTGTTGTTCGAACACAGTGAGTTCAATCTCTACAGCATCCTTTCGGAACTTGAGCAACGCGTCGTTCGTGAGTCGTTGCCCGTCAAGTTATTGCCCATCCTCGGTTCTGTGCGCAACCAGTCCAAGCTGCTGGATGTGATGAAAACCTGGCGCGTGGATACGGTTTATCATGCCGCAGCGTATAAGCATGTACCGATGGTTGAGCACAACATCGCAGAAGGTGTGCTGAACAACGTAATCGGGACGTTGAATACGGCCCAGGCCGCACTTCAAGTTGGCGTTTCCAACTTTGTTCTGATCTCTACGGATAAAGCCGTACGCCCGACCAATGTCATGGGCAGTACCAAGCGTTTGGCCGAACTTACCTTGCAGGCGCTCAGTCGTGAGCTGGCTCCTGTACTGTTCGGTGATAAGTCGAATGTCTCACGCGTCAACAAGACCCGTTTCACGATGGTGCGTTTTGGCAATGTACTGGGCTCTTCGGGCTCAGTGATTCCGCTCTTTCACAAGCAGATCAAGTCTGGCGGCCCCTTGACGGTCACCCATCCCAAGATCACGCGTTACTTCATGACGATCCCTGAAGCGGCGCAGTTGGTGATTCAGGCAGGCTCCATGGGCCTGGGCGGTGATGTGTTTGTGCTGGACATGGGCGAGCCGGTGAAGATTGTCGAGCTGGCCGAAAAAATGATTCATCTTTCCGGCCTGAGCGTTCGTTCCGAAAAGAATCCCCATGGTGATATCGCCATCGAGTTCTCCGGCCTGCGTCCCGGCGAAAAGCTTTACGAAGAGTTGCTGATTGGCGACAACGTTGTTGCGACCCAGCACCCGATGATCATGAGTGCCAACGAAGATTATCTGTCATGGGACGTACTCAAAGGCAAGCTCTCTGAGTTGCTTGCCGCGGTTGATGAGGATGACTACACCCGTGTCCGTCAGCTTCTGCGCGACACTGTCAGCGGCTATGCCCCCGACGGCGAAATCGTCGATTGGATCTATCAGCAGCGTCGCCTGGAACCGTGAGTTAACACCCTGTTACTCAAGCGCTTTTGACACCCTCCAACCATCGCCTAAGTTAGAGAAGCAGCTTCGGAAAAGCTGCTTTTCTCTTACCGATGTCATGGAGCGTCACCAATGCAAAACACCTACCTTTCCTCCCTTGTCTTCGCCTTCCTCGCCAGCCTCTCTGTCGCCACCACCGCAGCCCCATCCGCCAAACCTGAAGCCCCAACCGCCATCTCCGCGCAAATGACCAAAACCGAGCAATCGGCCAAGGTCAACCTCAACGCGGCCGATGCTGAAACCCTGCGCCGCGATTTGTTCGGTATCGGCGCCGCCAAGGCGAAAGCGATCGTTGCTTTTCGCGAAAGCAATGGCCCCTTCACAGCGGTGGATGAGTTGCTGGAGGTAAAGGGAATTGGCAAGGCCCTGCTGGAGAAGAACCGCGACAGGCTGGTTATCAACTAAACGACGTTGCCAGAGGCCGATCATTGATCGGCCTTTTATCCTCTGCGTTTTTAGTCCAGCCCTGGCATGAAATGTGGTTACCTCAAGATTATCGATTGTTCAACAGTCACCCTTGATGGAGGATTGCCCCATGTATAAAGACTATCCGGCCGCCTACCAAGTCAGTAAAGGCTCGGCATTACAGGTGGATACGGCGTTCTACGAGCGCATCCGGGATCGGCAGGGCCAGCGCACGCTGATCGAACAGTTCGAGGTACCGATCCGCACGGGCAGGGCATGGAAAGTCCCTGCCGGGCATGTCTTCCGCGTAACCACTCCGGTGGGCCCGCAGGTGGGGGATTTCAACGTGTGGAACGCCAATGATCCGCGCGAGCGGTTGTGGGCAGCCCGCACCCGGCAACTCCAAGGCGCACATGTCAGCACCCACGACCGTTTGTGGTCGAACCTTCCATTTCTGAGGCCCCTGGTTACCATTACCGATGACAGCCTGGCAGGCTATGGCATCGATGAACACGGCGGGCGTCTGCACGATTTGCTTGGCACGCGCTGCGATCCGTATGTGAACCGTATGCTCACCGGTGAGGACTTTCATCATCATTGCCATTCGAACCTCACTCGCGCGGTATTGCCCCACGGTCTGACGGAATTCGATGTGCACGACGTGCTGAATATTTTCCAGTGCACCGGGCTCAATCATGATGACATGTACTTCATGAAAGCCTGTCCTGCGCAGAAGGGCGATTACCTGGAGTTCTTTGCCGAGATTGATGTGCTGTGCGCGCTGTCTACGTGTCCGGGTGGGGATTTGTCGCTGCCGATGTGGGGGCCGGATGCGCAGGATCCGTTGACGGTGTGTCGCCCGTTGGGCGTCGAGATCTACCAATTGGAGGAAGAGCTGCTTGAAGGCTGGAGCCAGCCCGAGCGTGCTGCCTATAAAGGGCAGCACGGGTTGCAGATTGCCAAGGCGGCTTGGGAGTAACCCAAGGCTCAACGATCCTGGGCATCCTTGGCATCCGCCTGCGCATTGCGCTCGGCCACGCGTTTGCGTTGTTCGTCGGTGAGTTCCACTTTGTTGGCGCTGTCGCGCAGCATCATCAACCCACCGACGATCGATCCGATCGCAACTATCATAATCAACCACGCATACCACGGCATAAGGCTCTCCTTGAGGCAGATTGCCGGGGGAGAATTTTCCCACGGTAATAACTGCTTTGAGTTACGGGCGTTCTGAGTAGTTCATTGTAGGCCCGTTCTGCCTCGCGAACCTTATAGCCCGGTCAACATCGCATCCGCCGGCGCATCGGCGCGATCCTGGGCGGTCAGTTGGAAGTAGATGAAGCCCACGGCCATGAAGCCAAGGAAGATCAACCCGATCAGTGTATTGAACCAGGCCATCGCCACCAGGCACACCGCTGCCAGTACCAACGCGATACCCGGCACGATGGGGTAGCCCGGTGCGCGGAAAGTCCGCTCCAGCAGCGGTTCGGTTTTGCGCAATCTGAACAGGCTGAGCATGCTCATGATGTACATGACGATGGCACCGAACACAGCCATAGTGATCATCGCGGCGGTCAGGGTCATGCCACCCAGGTTGATCAGGCCGTCGCTGTAGATGGCCGCGATGCCGACCACGCCGCCGGCGATGATGGCGCGGTGAGGCGTCTGAAATCGCGACAGTTTGGCCAGGAAAGGCGGCAGGTAACCGGCCCGCGCCAGAGCGAAGAACTGGCGCGAGTAGCCGAGGATGATGCCGTGGAAACTCGCCACCAGGCCGAACAGGCCGATCCATACCAGCATGTGCAACCAGCCGGAGCTTTCGCCCACCACGGTTTTCATCGCCTGGGGCAGCGGGTCGTTGATGTTTGACAGGGTGCGCCAGTCGCCCACGCCGCCCGCGAAGAACATCACGCCCATGGCCAGGATTACCAGGGTGAGAATGCCGCTGATGTAGGCTTTTGGAATGGTGCGCTTGGGATCTTTGGCTTCTTCGGCGGCCATGGCCGCGCCTTCGATGGCGAGGAAGAACCAGATGGCGAAGGGAATTGCGGCGAACATGCCGGCAATCGCCGGGGCACCGAAGGTGTCGGAGCCGGCCCAGCCGTTCAGGGCGAAGTTGCTGAAGCTGAACGCCGGGGCAACGACGCCCATGAACACCAGCAGTTCGGCGACAGCGAGTACGCAGACCACCAGTTCGAAGGTGGCGGCGAGTTTCACGCCGAGGATGTTCAGGCCCATGAACACGATGTAGGCGCCGACGGCGGCGTGTTTCGGGTCCAGTGCTGGGAACTGCACGTTGAGGTAGGCGCCGATGGCCAAGGCGATGGCGGGTGGCGCGAAGACAAATTCGATCAGGGTTGCCAGGCCGGCAATCAAGCCGCCTTTCTCACCGAAGGCGCGGCGGCTGTAGGCAAAGGGTCCGCCAGCGTGGGGAATCGCCGTGGTCAGTTCGGTGAAGCTGAAGATGAAGCAGGTGTACATCGCGGCGACCATCAATGAGGTCACCAGAAAGCCCAGTGTGCCGGCGACACCCCAGCCGTAGCTCCAGCCGAAGTACTCGCCGGAAATCACCAGCCCGACAGCGATGCCCCAGAGATGCAGCGTGCCCAAGGTGGGTTTGAGTTGTGTGTTCATTGTGAGGAGTTCCCTGAACGGTTGGAATGATTCAGGTTGTTGCAGTGGCTATGCCAGGCTTGGCAATCCTGTCGCAAAGCAGTGCCTATGTCGCGGGCGAGACGGTTTGGCGTTCGAACACGGCTTGGTGCGCACCAGATAAGGGCGATAGTGCCTGGACTGCTGCCATCGCGGGCAAGCCCGGCTCCCACAGTGCACCGCGTCGGGCCTGAAAAACGCGATCAAAAGGTGGGAGTGGGCTTGCCCGCGACGAGGCCTTGCCAGCCACCGCAAATCCCCCTGTAAACCCTGCATAAAGCCACTCTTTACGCCATCTTTACGCCCCGCGCCCCGCCTCGCTCTCGTTCCTTTACACCCCTCCTGCGGACAATTGCCCCACACGCGGCACTCGCCGTTAAACGGAGAAACTTCCATGAGCGTTCTGGACGGGGTGTCACTGCTATTGGCCGTGGCGCTGTTCATTTATCTGCTGGTTGCGCTGTTACGCGCGGATCGGAACTAGGAGCGGGCTATGCACAGTTATGACTATTGGCTGATCATCGCCTTCTTCGCCGTGGTACTGGTGCCGGCACCGTTTCTGGGGCGGTTCTATTACAAGGTGATGGAAGGTCAGCGCACCTGGTTGACGCCGGTTTTGGGGCCGGTGGAAAACGCCTGTTATCGCCTGTCGGGCGTAGACGCCCAGCAGGAACAGAGCTGGCAGAAATACATGCTGGCCTTGCTCGCGTTCAACCTTGCGGGCTTCTTACTGTTGTTCTCGATTCTGTTATTCCAGGACTACCTCCCACTCAACCCGCAGAAATTGCCGGGCCAGGAATGGACGCTGGCGTTCAACACAGCGGTCAGTTTCATGACCAATACCAACTGGCAGAACTACAGCGGCGAAGCCTCCCTGAGTTATCTCAGCCAGATGGTCGGCCTCACCGTGCAGAACTTCGTCAGTGCCGCCACCGGCCTGGCAGTCCTGGTCGCGCTTTGCCGTGGGATCGGTCGCAAATCCGCCACGACCTTGGGTAATTTCTGGGTCGACATGACCCGCGCCACTCTCTACGGCTTGCTGCCGCTATGCCTGGTGCTGGCACTGTTCCTGGTATGGCAGGGTGTGCCGCAGACCTTCGCCCATTACGTTGATGCCGTGACGCTGCAAGGTGTGGATCAAGTCATTCCCCTGGGCCCGGCAGCCAGCCAGATTGCGATCAAGCAACTGGGCACCAATGGCGGCGGCTTCTTTGGGGTGAACTCGGCGCATCCGTTTGAAGACCCGACGGCCTGGGCCAACCTCTTTGAAGTGGCATCAATCATCCTGATCCCGGTCGCCCTGGTGTTCACCTTCGGCCACTACGTCAAAGACCTGCGTCAGAGCCGCGCGATTCTCGCGTGCATGCTGGCCTTGTTCCTGATTGGCGGTGCGACGTCGCTGTGGTCCGAGTACCAGCCCAATCCGACCCTGAACAACCCGGCCGTGGAACAGACCGCGCCGCTGGAAGGCAAGGAAACACGCTTCGGCACCACCGGCACGGTGCTCTGGTCGGTAACCACCACCGCGGCCTCCAACGGATCGGTCAACGGCATGCAGGACAGCCTCAGCCCTCTGAGCGGCATGGTGGCGCTGGTCAACATGATGGTCGGTGAAGTGATCTTCGGCGGCGTCGGTGCCGGTATGTACGGCATGTTGCTCAACGTGTTGATCGCGGTGTTCCTTGCCGGGCTGATGATCGGCCGCACCCCGGAATACCTGGGCAAGAAACTTCAGGCCAAGGAAGTGCAATTGCTGGTGGTGACTCTGCTGGTGATGCCGGTGGGTGTGCTCGTGCTGGGTGCCATCGCCGCGAGCCTGCCAGGCCCGGCCGGAGCCATCAGCAACCCTGGGCCCCACGGTTTCAGCCAGTTGCTCTACGCCTACACCTCGGCCAGTGCCAACAACGGTTCGGCGTTCGGCGGTTTCAGTGGCAACACCGCGTTTCACAACTTGATGCTCGGGCTGGGCATGTTGATCGGCCGTTTCGGTTACATCCTCCCGGTACTGGCCCTGGCCGGTAGCCTGGCGATGAAGAAGACCGCACCGATTGGCCAGAACAGCTTCCCGACCCACGGCCCGTTGTTCGTGACGCTGTTGACCGTGACCATTTTGCTGGTGGGCGGCCTGACTTTTCTGCCGACACTGGCGCTGGGCCCGATTGCTGAACACCTGAGCATGGGCTTCTAAGTTAAGGGGATATGAGAATGAACATGTCTGTAAAAAATGCTGCCCCTGCGCGCACTCAGGAGCCCGCCAAGACCGCGATCTCTGCGTTGTGGCGCCCGGCGCTGGTCCAGGCGTTCGTCAAGCTGGACCCCCGTCAACTGCAACGCTCTCCGGTCATGTTGGTGGTCGAGCTGACCGCCATTCTCACCACCGTGCTGTGCTTTGTGCCCGATACCAGCGTGCCGACCTTCGTGGCCGTGCAAATCGCAGTGTGGCTGTGGTTCACTGTGCTGTTCGCCAACTTCGCTGAAGCCTTGGCCGAAGGCCGTGGCAAGGCCCGCGCCGACAGCCTCAAGGCCGGCAGTGAAGGCCTGAGCGCGCGCCGCAAGGAGGCCGACGGCAGCTTCAAGGTGGTCCCGGCCACCAGCCTGCGCAAAGGTGATGTGGTGCGCGTCGCGGCAGGCGAAATGATTCCTGGCGACGGCGAAGTGATCGAAGGTATCGCCGCGGTCAACGAAGCGGCGATTACCGGCGAGTCCGCCCCGGTGATCCGCGAGTCCGGCGGCGACCGCTCGGCCGTCACCGGCAACACCCGCCTGGTGTCGGACTGGCTGCTGATCCGCATCACCGCCAACCCCGGCGAGTCGACCCTGGATCGCATGATCGCGCTGGTGGAAGGCGCCAAACGCCAGAAAACCCCCAATGAAGTTGCGCTGGATATCCTGCTGATCGGCCTCACCCTGATTTTCCTGCTGGTGGTGGTAACCCTGCAGCCGTTCGCGCACTTCGCCAATGGCAGCCTGCCTCTGGTGTTCCTGGTCGCACTGCTGGTGACGCTGATTCCCACGACCATTGGCGGTTTGCTCTCGGCCATCGGCATTGCCGGCATGGACCGTCTGGTGCGCCTGAACGTGATCGCCAAGTCCGGTCGCGCGGTGGAAGCGGCAGGGGATGTGCATGTGTTGCTGCTGGACAAGACCGGCACCATCACCTTTGGTAACCGTCGTTGTTCGGCCGTGGTTGCGGCGCCCGGTGTCAGTGGCCGGGAAGTGGCTGAAGGCGCGTTGTTCGCCTCCCTGGCTGATGACACGGCGGAAGGCAAGTCTATCGTTGAATACCTGCGCGCATTGCACCCCCAGGCCGAGCCGACGCTGGACCAACTGACCGCCGTACCCTTCAGCGCCGAAACCCGGTTATCCGGTGTCGACTACCAGGGCCGCGTCTTCCGCAAGGGCGCGGTGGATTCGCTGCTGGCGTTTATCGGCCAGCAACGCAGCGACCTGTTACCTGCGCTGTCGCGGGAAATCGACAAGATTGCCCAGAGTGGCGGCACGCCGTTGCTGGTGTGCGCCGATGGCAAGTTACTCGGTGCGATCCATCTCAAAGACGTGGTCAAGCCCGGGATTCGCGAGCGTTTTGCCGAGCTGCGCACGTTGGGCATTCGTACCGTGATGGTCACCGGCGACAACCCGCTGACCGCTGCGGCGATTGCCGCTGAAGCTGGCGTGGATGATGTACTGGCTGAAGCCACGCCTGAGAAGAAACTGGCGCGTATCCGCCATGAACAGAACGACGGCCGTCTGGTCGCCATGTGCGGCGACGGCGCCAACGACGCCCCGGCACTGGCCCAGGCCGACGTCGGCATGGCGATGAACGATGGTACCCAGGCCGCACGCGAAGCCGCGAACATGGTCGACCTCGACAGCGATCCGACCAAGCTGCTGGATGTGGTGCAGATCGGCAAGGAGTTGCTGGTGACCCGGGGCGCGCTGACCACCTTTTCCATCGCCAACGATGTGGCCAAGTACTTCGCGATTCTGCCGGCGCTATTTGCCGCGATCTATCCGCAGCTGGGCGTGCTCAACGTCATGCACTTGCAGAGCCCGCAGAGCGCGATCCTGTCGGCCATCGTGTTCAACGCGCTGATCATCGTGGTGCTGATTCCCCTGGCCCTGCGCGGGGTGCGTGTGCAGGCCGCGAGTGCGGCCGCATTGTTGCGACGCAACCTGCTGATCTACGGCCTGGGTGGGCTGCTGGTGCCCTTTGTGGGCATCAAGGCGATCGACATGCTGCTGACGGCGCTGCACCTGGTGTAACCCTGCGGTCTTTATGGCCCGATTCAACGAGGATTTGATGATGACTAATATAATCCGCCCGGCCCTGAGCCTGCTGGTACTCATGACCCTGATCACCGGCGTCGCCTACCCGCTGGTGGTGACCGGCGTCGCGCAAGTGGCCTTTGCGGACCAGGCCAACGGCAGCCTGGTGCGCGATGCCAGCGGTAAGGTGCGCGGCTCCAGCCTGATCGCCCAGGATTTCAGCGGCGACGGCTGGTTCCACCCACGCCCTTCGGCTGGCGCGTTCGCGACGGTTTCCAGCAGCGCCAGCAACCTTGGCCCGAGCAACCCCGCGCTGGCCGCGCGTATCTTTGACGACGCGAATAAACAACAGGTGCCAGGCCAGGGGCCGGTACCGTTGGCCTCGCTGACGACCTCCGGCAGCGGGCTCGATCCACACTTGCCACCCGAGGCAATTGCCTATCAACTGGCGCGAGTGGCGGCCGCACGAAATGTACCGGTGTCGAGCTTGCAGCGGCTGTTGGATGAACACATCGAAAGCCCGTTGGTAGGCCCGCCCGTAGTAAACGTGCTGGCCCTGAACATGGCCCTGGAAAAACTCTGACCCCCTGTAGGAGCGAGCTTGCTCGCGAAGGTCGTTAAACGATGACGCGGGCATCCAGCGTCAGCGTGGCGCTCTGGGGTTTTTCGCGAGCAAGCTTGCTCCTACATCGAAATTTTTGAAGGACCACAACATGAGCGACTCCGGCCGCGCCGATGCCCTGCTAGCCGATCTGCCCCGCAACGGCCGTGGCCGGCTCAAAGTTTTCCTCGGCGCCGCGCCCGGCGTAGGCAAGACCTACGCCATGCTCCAGGCTGCCCATACTCAACTGCGCCAAGGCGTGGGTCTGATTGCCGGCGTGGTCGAGACCCACGGCCGCGCCGAGACTGAAGCCTTGCTCAGCGGTTTGCCGCAGCAGCCGCTGTTACGCAGCGAATACCGTGGCGTAATGCTTGAAGAAATGGACCTCGACGGCCTGCTCGCGGCGAAGCCCAAGCTGGTGCTGGTCGACGAGCTTGCCCATAGCAATGCCCCCGGCAGCCGTCATGAAAAGCGCTGGCAGGACATCCAGGAGCTGCTGGCGGCCGGCATCAACGTGTTCACCACCGTCAACGTCCAGCATCTGGAAAGTCTCAATGACCAGGTGCGTGGCATCACCGGTGTGCAGGTGCGTGAAACCCTGCCGGACTGGGTGCTGCAGGAGGCCGATGAACTGCTGCTGATCGATTTGCCGTCCCGCGAATTGCTCGAGCGCCTGCGCGACGGCAAGGTGTATGTGCCGGAACAGGCGCGTGCGGCCATCGATGCGTTTTTCACCCAGACCAACTTGATGGCCCTGCGCGAGCTGGCCATGCAGACCGCTGCCGCCCATGTCGACGACGATCTGGCCCAGGGTTACCGCCAACTCGGCCAAGCGGCGCCGGCTGTGCGGGGTCGCCTGCTGGTGGGGGTCGATGGCGATGCGCAAGCCGAGCGTCTGGTGCGCCATGCCAGCCGCGTCGCCCAGCGGCGACATTTGCCGTGGAGCCTGGTGCATATCGACAACGGCCGTGCGCGGGATGAACAGTCACGGCTACGCCTGCAAAATGCCCAGCAACTGGCTGAACGCCTGGGCGGTGAGGTGGTGCTGCTGCGGGCCGGCGAGGTGGCCAGGACGTTGATCCAGCATGCCGCCGAGCGCCGCGCCAGTCTGCTGCTGGTGGGACAGTCGCGCATGCGCTGGCGTCGACGGCTGTTCGGCGGCGGCCTGGCCGCACGCTTGCTGCGCAATGCGCGGGGCCTGGAAATCAACGTACTCGACAGCGACGATATACCTGCGGCACCGCGCTTGCCGGATGTGCGCGGGCTGCGCTGGTTCGATTATGCCCTGGCCGTGGCGGCCACCCTTGTCGCGGCAGGCTTGGCGTGGGGGGTGTCCAGCATCTTGCCGTTGCCGAATATCTCGCTGGTGTTTCTCGCTGCGGTGCTGCTGGTGGCGGTGCGCAGCAGCCTGGGGCCTTCGCTGGTGTGCGCGGCGTTGTCGTTCATGACCTACGACTTTCTGTTTATCCCGCCGAATTTCTCCTTCGCCATCCAGCGTGAAGAAGACGTCCTCACGCTGTTGTTTTTCCTGTTGATGGCGGCCCTCACCGGCAACCTGGCCGCACGCCAGCGTCGGCAATTACAGGCGCTGCGCGATACCCAGGAAGAAACCAGCGAGCTGCTCGACCTGTCACGCAAGCTCACCGCCGCCACGGATCGCCAGGCGGTCATCAGTGCGGCGGCTCATCACCTGCAAGGCTGGAATGAGTTGGATCTGTGCCTGGTCAATCGCGATGGTCAGGGCGGTTGGACGATCGAGACCGGCGGGCCGCTGACCCTCACCGAGGCCGAACGTGCCGCCGCCGATTGGGCCTGGCAGCACGATCAACCGGCAGGCATGGGCACCGGCACCTTGCCATTTGGACGCTGGTGGTGGTGGCCGTTGTCGGGTGAAGAGGGCCCTCTGGGCTTGCTGGGCGTGAGCGCGAAAGCCGGCATGGCGTTGAGCGGCCAACGCCGTCGCCTGCTCACCGCGCTGAGCCAGCCGTTGGCCCAGGCGTTGGCGCGTGCGCAGTTGGCGCAGGAATTGGAGTCCGCACGTTTGCACGGTGAGACCGAACAACTGCGCAGTGCCTTGCTCGCCTCCGTCTCCCACGATTTGCGTACGCCGCTGACCTCCATGCGCGGCAGTATCGACAGCCTGCTGGCGCTGGGCGAGGCGATCCCTTTGGAGGACCGTCGCGAATTGCTCGAAGGTACCCGTGATGAAGCCGAGCGCCTCGACCGCTATATCCAGAACCTGCTGGACATGACCCGCCTGGGCCACGGCGCGCTGAAGCTGGCGCGCGATTGGGTGTCGCCCGGTGATATCGTCGGCAGTGCCCTTGGGCGATTGCGCGCCGTGCTGGCGCCTTTGCAGGTCGACACCGATGTGCCGCCGGACCTGCCCTTGCTCTATGTGCATGCGGCGTTGATCGAGCAGGCCCTGGTCAATGTCATGGAAAACGCCGCGCGCTTTTCGCCGCCCCAGGGCCGCTTGCAGTTGAGCGCCGGCGTGTCGGACGGCCAAGTGTTTTTCGCCGTAGCCGATGAGGGGCCGGGGATTCCGGAGGACGAACGGGCAAAAATCTTCGATATGTTCTACACCGCTGCGCGCGGTGATCGCGGCGGGCAGGGCACCGGCCTGGGGTTGGCGATCTGCCAGGGCATGGTCGGCGCGCACGGCGGGCACATCAGTGTGGCCGACGGTATTGAAGGGCGGGGCACTTGTATTACCTTGTTTCTGCCTCTGCCGACACAACCTGCCTTGGAGCAAAACTTGTAGGCGCGAGCTTGCTCGCGAAGGTCGTTAACGATAAAGATGGCTTCCTGAATGCACGCGGCGCCTAGACGTTTTTCGCGAGCAAGCTCGCTCCTACATTGGTTGGTTTTTAATTGATTTTAACTGAGACACCATGAGCCAGACCGCGACGATTCTCGTCATTGATGACGAACCGCAGATCCGCAAATTCCTGCGCATCAGCCTGGCCTCCCAAGGCTATAAGGTGATCGAAGCCGGTACCGGCAACGAAGGCCTCGCGCAGGCGGCACTGAGCAAACCGGATTTGCTCGTACTTGACCTGGGCTTGCCCGATATGGACGGCCAGCAGGTGCTGCGCGAGTTTCGCGAGTGGTCGACGGTGCCGGTGTTGGTGCTCTCGGTGCGGGCCAGCGAAGCGCAGAAGGTCGAAGCCCTTGACGGTGGCGCCAACGACTACGTGACCAAGCCTTTCGGCATTCAGGAGTTTCTCGCCCGTGTGCGCGCACTATTGCGCCAGGCTCCGACGGGGGAAGCTCAGGAGGCCGCGTTGAGTTTCGGCCCGCTGACCGTGGACCTGGCCTACCGCCGCGTCCTGCTTGACGGCGCCGAAGTGGCACTGACCCGCAAGGAGTACGCGGTGCTGGCGCAACTGGCGCGGCATCCTGGGCGGGTAATTACCCAGCAGCAATTGCTCAAGGATATCTGGGGGCCGACCCACACCGAAGACAGCCACTACCTGCGCATTGTGGTGGGCCATTTGCGCCAGAAGCTGGCGGATGATCCGACGCAGCCGAGGTTTATCGTGACTGAGGCGGGGGTGGGTTATCGGTTGCTGGGTGCTTGAGTTTACCGCTGTCTGGACCGGCCTCCTCGCGGGCAAGCCCACTCCCACACTTTGAATGTATTCACCGATCAAAAGGTGGGAGGGGGCTTGCCCCCGATGAGGCCCTCTATAACACCCTGAATTTCAGGCCTGCTCACTCTCATACCGATCCAATGTATCACTGGCAATTTCCCGCCCCAACGCGATCAGCTCCGGCGCCTTGTAGAACTCGAAAAAACGGCACACTCGCTTTGGTACGTTGATCAGCACGTCCGGCGGGTAACCGGCAATTTTGTACTGGGCCAATGACGTCTGCATCACCTCGAAACTCTGGTTGATCAGGTCCAGCAGCGAGGCCGGCCCGACATTGTCGATGATGAACGAGCCCGTGGCCGACTTCGGCGCGCCGGGCTTCTCCGGCGCGGCGGCGGGTTGCTGGGATTCCGGCTCGGCCGAGTCCAGCCACGGGTTGATCTCGGCGGCCTGGGCCTGCAAGGCTTCCTGCTCGAGCTTCATCAACTGCTCGGCCTGCTTGCGGCGGAACGGCAGGTGCGAGCCCAGTGATTTTGCCAGGCTGTTGAAACGGCTTTTGAACGCCGGCGGGCGCTGGATCACCGGCAGATGATAGTGCTTCTGGTTGGTGGCGTTGAGGTTGACCGCAATGATCAAGTCGCAATGGCTCGACACCACCGGCACGATAGGCAACGGGTTGAGCAAACCACCGTCCACCAGCATGCGGTTGCCTTGCATCACCGGCGTGAACAGGCTGGGGATCGCTGCCGATGCGCGCATGGCCTGGTGCAGGCAGCCTTCCTGGAACCAGATTTCCTGTTGGTTGGTGAGGTCGGTGGCCACGGCGGTGTAGGGGATGCGCAGGTCTTCGATATTGATTTCGCCGACGATCTTGCGGATCTGCCCGAAGACCTTTTCACCGCGAATCGCACCCAGGCGAAAGCTCACATCCACCAGGCGCAATACGTCGAGGTAATCCAGGCTTTCGATCCAGTGTCGATACTCGTCCAGCTTGCCGGCCGCATAGATCCCGCCGACCACGGCGCCCATCGAGCAGCCGGCAATACAGGCGATGTCATAGCCGCGTCGTTCGATTTCTTCGATCACGCCGATATGGGCGTAGCCCCTGGCTCCGCCGGAGCCCAGTACCAAGGCAACACGTTTCTTCATGACCAGATCCTTCGCAAAACAGGTGCCCACAATGCACCCATCCAGGGGGCGGCTTCAATCCTCGGTGAGCCCTGACAAAATTTTTCCAGAATCGCCACGAGGCTCGGGTATGCTCTGGCAATAGGTACTACTGATTTCAGGCTAGGGACAAGGCACTTTTTCTTGTAGGCATCGTCTACAGGCTACGACAGATTTTGTATATTTTGAGGTGTCATCAATGAAAGCCTGGATGTGTGTACCTGTGATCCTGTTGGCCTTGGCGGGCTGTGCCGGGAAAACCGCGTATCGCGACAGCTGCGGGTCGCAGTTGGATGCCGCCTGGAAAGAACTCGACCTGGCCAAGGCCGAGGGCTTCGCCGGCACCGTCAGCTACTCCAAGGCTTTGTCGCTGTTGACGGGGGCCAAGACCCAGCAGCAATTCGAAGCGTTCGAAGGCTGCTCCAACAAGGCCGAGAAGGCGCGCTTCTATATCCATGAGTCACGCGCCGGGCGCTGATTTAGCCACCGCAGAGTTTTTCATCGCAAAGGGAGGGCAGGATGTCAGCGCTGGTCAATCAGTTAGTTGCTCAGGTCATTGGCCTGGAAGTGGGATTACTGAGCTGCCAGGCTCGTCTTGCCGCCGTCACCGACGATGAAGCCTTGCATGATCTGCGCACCACGGTGCGCCGTTTGCGCAGCCTGTTGCGGCCCTTGCGCGGGTTACCGGGTGTCGAACAGCTTGAATCCGCCGCCCGCACCGTCGGCCAATTGACCACGCCGCTGCGTGACCGCGAAGTGCTGGCGGCGTACTTGCACCAGCACGGGCATCATCAGGCGGCTGAGCGTCGTCTGCGCCTGCAACCTGAGGCCTATCGCCAGGTGGCGCAAAGCCCGGAGCTGGCCCAGCTGCTGCAGATCCTTGATGCGTTTCCACGCTTTATCCGTGCATCCCAACACCAGAAACTGCTCAAGAGCCTGCGCTCACGCATCCAGAAACGCCTGGCCAAGCAATGGAAAACACTCAATCACGCGCTCAAGGATCCAGCGCATGATCGCCACCGTTTGCGCTTGCTGATCAAGCGTGTGCGCTACGCGGCCGAAGCGTACCCCGAGTTGGACAAGCTGCCGGCCAACGCCGTGGCCGCTTTGAAAAAAGCGCAGGGCGTGCTGGGTGACTGGCATGACTGCTGGCAATGGCTGCTCCAGGCCGAGCACCAGGCTGACCTGCAGCCCTGCATTGCGACCTGGCGTGCCGCCATGGTCAAGGCCGAGGCACGGGCGGATCGTGTGCTGGATAAACTCGGCGCCGATTGTTTCTGAACCGGTCCGGCTTTTGGCCGGAATAGGCGCTGTGCCTGGCGGGGTGGATGGTTAAGATCTCCGCATCGTTTGCTTGATGTGAGGTCGCCATGCGCTTTAGTGATTTGCTCGACGCTGCTCGCAGTCACCCGTTGGATGTCACCATTCCCGCCGAATGGGCCCAGGGCCGCGCCACGTTTGGTGGTTTGGTCGCCGCCTTGCAGTACGAGGCCTTGCGTTCGCACGTTCCGGCAGACCGGCCGCTGCGCTCACTGGCGATCACCTTCGTGGGCCCGGTAGCGCCGGATGTATCCGCCAGTTATCAGGTTGAAGTGCTGCGCGAAGGCAAGGCCGTCAGCCAATTGCTGGGCCGTGTGGTGCAGAACGGTGAAGTGGCGACGCTGGTCCAGGCCAGTTTCGGTGCGTCCCGTGAGTCAGAGATTGATGTAGCGAGCGAGCCGCCACCGGTGTTCAAACAGTGGGATGAATGCCAGGAGCTGCCCTATATCAAGGGCGTCACGCCCGAATTCATGCGGCACCTGGCAATGCGCTGGAGCGTCGGCGGCCTGCCGTTTACCGGCAATAAATCCCGTGACATGGGCGGTTGGGTACGTTTGCGTGGGGATGTGAAGGAGGAACCGCTGACCGAGGCGCACATCCTCGCACTGGTCGATGCCTGGCCCCCGGCGTTGCTCCCGCATTTGCGCAAACCGGCGCCGGGCAGCACCTTGACCTGGACCATCGAGTTCATCCAGCCATTGCAGAACCTGACCACCCTTGACTGGTGCCAATACCACGTCAACATCGAACACGCCCGCGACGGCTACGGCCACGCCGCCGCCGCGCTCTGGAGCCCGACCGGCGAATTGATCGCGCTCAGCCGCCAGACCGTAGTGGTCTTCGCCTGACATTCAACGCGAGTGGCGCCGACGCCACGCGCGCCACCAGCCACCACTGAGCACAAAGCGCGGAAACGTCACGAATTGCTCGACCACCAGGCGTTGCACCGCGTCCTTACGGTCGCTGAACGGCTCACTGGCCTGGGCTTCCAGGCTATGGCCGTGACGCTGCAACGCCAGGCCCGCCAGGATGCCGATCACGCCGATGGCAACACTGACCAGACTCAGGCTGAACACGCCGGAGACGATCAACAAGAAGCCGATGATGAACAGCGGCACGGCAATCAGGTGCAAGGCCAGGTTGGCCGGGTGCTGATGGTTTTGTGGGTAGTGACGCCATTGCCAGGCGGGGAGATTGGGGTGACGTTTGCCCATGATGGTGAATCCTCTGTCCGTTGAAACAACTTGGATGGAGTTTAGGTGGGAGAGGGTGGGGCGGCGAATTGGGGTTGACTATGGGGGTCATAGTTGCCGTTCTGAGAATTTGAATGCCGCCTATGACTACAGATTTTCCCAATCGTGGTCATCCGGGTCAGGGCAGTTTATGTAAACGGACGGCCCATCTAGAGATAACCATTTAACCCTGAACTCAATAGAGGCTTCTTTAGATTTTGCGGTAAATAAAAAACCCTCGTGTTCTTGCTTTATATTGGCAATGAAAACTTCTCTTCTAGGAAGGTTTACTATTCGTAAGTCGCTCACTCCTAAGCAGCTTAGGCCAATTCTGCAAGTGTTATAACCTTTGTTTTTCCATTTTTCAGGTAAGCGATCAGGGAATTCTGGTATGTCAAAACCAATCCCCACGTCGGGTCGGTCATTTTCGATGGTTAATGAATGTATATAGATTTTTCCAATTTCAACTGGATAACTAAATACTTTGTTGAAGAAAATAGTTTCTTCTAGACTATTCCAGTATTTCATTTTTTTTCCTGAATGGGTAATGGTCTTTTGTGCCCGGGACGCTGCCAGTTCGGGGTGTCGCAATAGGTCGTAGGTTGAAGTGAGCACCCTGGTCACCTTTTTTATTTGTATCTCCAAATACATGCCCGGCAGAGTGGTCCTGAATTAGCACTATAGAACCATCGGCTCTCGTGTATTGGTACACCCTCGTGTTAGTGGGTTTTCCCAAGCTGTCTAAAATGCTTCGCTGATTTATATCTGACATTTTAACCGTTCCGTATTGTTTTTCTAATCCGGATTTTGCGTCGGCGACTTTATCAGGTTGTTGTGACATAGGAATATTCGCATCTCTTTTCGCCTCTCGAAACGCTCCTCTCCTAGAAATATTAGGGATGTCCGGCTCGGCCGGAGAAGAACAGGTTGGGCTTTTCGTTCCCAAACCAGGACAGTTGAAGCTTAGCCCTAACGGATCCACCCATCCCGTTGGGTTGGGCACGTACTGATACGCATTGATCCCACCCGCCAGCTTTACCGGGTCCGGCGTCAGGTAACGACCAATATCCGGATGGTAGTAGCGATGGCGGTTGTAGTGCAGGCCGCTTTCCTGGTCGTAGTACTGGCCTTGAAAACGTAGTGGGTTGTCGATTTTGCCTACGTCCAGCCGGGCGATCTGGCCGTAGGCGCGGTAGTGGGCGGACCAGGCGATTTCGCCGTCGGGCGTTGTAAGT
>NZ_KZ478026.1 GCF_002837185.1 Pseudomonas fluorescens
TGGCCCAGTGCGGCTAACCCGGCGTCCTGCCGGGTTACCCACGGATTCAAGCCTGCGTTCGGCCAGCGTGGTTTAACGGGGCGCCTAGGATCAAAAGCAGATCAAGATCAAGATCAAGAGCGACTCGCTTCGCATCGTGGTTACGTTTTGGCGTTGCAGCGTTTTGTAGATACCTATGCCTCTTGTGGTCGCAGAATCAGCACGCCCAAGGGAGGCAGGTTCAACGACAGCGACGCCGGTTGCCCGTGACGAGGTTCATCCACGGTCTGTACCGCACCGCCATTACCGTAGTTGGACCCGGCATACATGTCGGCATCACTGTTGATCACTTCGCTCCAGCGCCCGGCAAACGGTACGCCGACGGCGTAGGCCTCACGCGGCACCGGGGTGAAGTTGGCGACCACCAGCACCGGCTTGCCGTCCTTGCTCCAGCGCAGCCAGGCGTAGACGCTGTTGATGGCGTCATCGCCAATCAGCCACTGAAAGCCCTGGGGCGCGTCGTCCTGCTCGTGCAGCGCCGGTTCCTCGCGGTACAAGCGGTTCAGGTCGCCCACCAGCTTTTGCACCCCACGGTGTTCCGGGTATTGCAGCAGGTACCAGTCCAGTTGCTGGTCGTGATTCCACTCGCGCCACTGACCGAACTCGCAGCCCATGAACAGCAGTTTCTTGCCCGGATGCATCCACATGAAACTCAGGTAGGCGCGCAAGTTGGCGAATTTCTGCCAGCGGTCGCCAGGCATCTTGTCTATCAGCGAGTGCTTGCCGTGCACCACCTCATCATGGGAAATCGGCAGGATAAACCGCTCGGACCAGGCATACACCAGGCCAAAACTCAGTTCGTTGTGATGATGGGCACGGTACACCGGGTCTTGCTGGATGTAATGCAGTGAGTCATGCATCCAGCCCATGTTCCATTTGTAGTTGAAGCCCAGGCCACCTTGCTGGGTGCTTTGACTCACACCTGGCCACGCAGTGGATTCCTCGGCAATCACCAGCGCGCCCGGCGCTTCCAGCGCGACCACGTCGTTCAGATGGCGCAGGAAATCGATGGCTTCCAGGTTTTCCCGGCCGCCGTGGCGGTTGGGCACCCATTCACCGGCTTTGCGTGAATAGTCGCGATACAGCATCGAGGCCACCGCGTCCACGCGCAGGCCGTCGATATGGAAGTGCTTGAGCCAGTGCAGCGCCGACGCCAGCATGAAACCGTGCACTTCGGTGCGGCCCAGGTTGTAGATCAGCGTGTCCCAGTCCTGGTGAAATCCCTCCAGCGGGTTGGCGTATTCGTACAACGCAGTGCCGTCGAATTGCGCCAGGCCGTGGGTGTCGGTAGGAAAGTGCGCCGGCACCCAGTCGAGGATCACGCCGATATCCGCAAGGTGGCAGGCGTCGACGAAGTAGGCGAAATCTTCCGGCGAGCCAAAGCGTGCGCTTGGCGCGAACTGGGACAAGGCCTGATAGCCCCAGGAACCGCCGAAAGGATGCTCCATGATCGGCATCAGTTCGATGTGCGTGAAGCCCAGTTGCTGCACGTAGGGAATCAGCCGCTCGACCAGTTCGCGCCAGCCGTATTGGCGTGACACTTCGCCGGCCTCGTCCAGCTCGCACTGCCAGGACCCGACGTGCAACTCATAGATCGACAGCGGCGCGGTGGATTTCTGTTTGTCGCCACGCGCCTGCATCCACTCATGGTCCCGCCAGTCCACTTGCAACGGCGCGGCGACTTTCGAGGCAGTATCCGGCGGCAGTTGGGTGGCCAGGGCCATCGGGTCGGCCTTGAGCGGCAGGATGCCGTGAGCGCCAAGAATTTCATATTTGTAGGCCGCGCCCGGTTGCAGGCGCGGGATGAAGATTTCCCATACGCCTGAGGGATGGCGCAGGCGCATCGGGTGACGGCGACCGTCCCAGATGTTGAAGTCGCCGACCACCGAAACGCGTCGGGCGTTCGGCGCCCACACGGCAAACCGTACGCCCTGCACACCGTCCACCGTGGTGACCTGGGCGCCCAGGCAATTGCCCAGGTCACGGTGGTTGCCTTCGGCAAACAGGTACAGGTCCATTTCACCCAGCAGCAATTGACTGAAGCTATACGGGTCTTCGGTGATTTGCTCGCCGCCGGCCCACTGGATTTTCAGCAGGTAATCCTGGCGCGTGCCAAAGTGCCCGACGAACAGGCCCGGCACCTGGGTCGCGTCAAGGCTGCCGATTGGCTCGCCACTGTCACGCGCCAGGACCTGGACACTCAGGGCTTCAGGCAGGAATGCGCGGATAAATTGCCCGCCCTGTTCATCATCGTGCGGCCCAAGGATCGAGAATGGATCGTGGTGCTCGGCACGCACCAGCGCTTCGACGTCCTTGGACACCGGCATTGCAGTCAACTTGGGCTGCAGCGGTTCTCTATGCGTAAAACTCATGACGTCTCCCCACCGCGTGCAGTTGTCGATTCAGGTGTAAGCCCGCTGAGCAAACCGTGCAACCCTTGCAAGGGCACCGGCAACCAGCTCGGGCGATTTTCCGCTTCGTAGGCCACTTCATACGCGGCCTTCTCCAGGCTGAACAAGGTCAGCGCGGCGTCCTGGCCGTTGGCATCCTGCCAGTCATGCGCCAGTGTAGCCGTCGCGGCCTGATAAGCCTGGGTAAATGCCTGGCGCGCTTCACTCAGGTAGCGCTCGGTCACGCGTCGCCGCGAGGCCTGCGCTTGCGGCGAATGATCAACCCCCTGCACATTCAGGGCCATGGCCGCCGCGTAATCGAAGGAGCGCAACACCCCGCTGACATCCTTGTACGGGCTGTGCTTGCCACGCCGTTCATGCAGCGGTCGCGCCGGCTCGCCTTCAAAGTCGATCAAATAAGCGTCGCCCTTGACGACCAATACCTGGCCCAGGTGCAAGTCACCGTGGACGCGAATGCGTAATCCGCCCAGCGTGGCTTTCGCCAATGCCTGGACGTGGCTGCCGATGGCTTTTTTCTGCGCCAGTAATTCACTGACCAGTGCCTGATCGGCGGGGTTCAACTGGCTTTGATTTAGTTTGAGCAGGTGCAAGGCACGCTCGATCTGCGCGCCCACGTCCTTGGCCCAGGCCTGGGTGTCCCTGGCCGAGGTGACTTCGGGCTTGAAGTCCTTGTTCTGGGTGGGCGCGCCCAGCACCACGTGCATCTCACCCAGTCGCTGCCCCAACAGGCCGGCGAAATCCGCCAGCTCGCCGAGGGCGTTGTAGTGCTGCTCCTGTTCGGAAATCGCTTCGGCCAACTCGTCGCGAATGGCCCGCTCGAGGTTGTTCTGGGTCCAGCTCCAGGCATCGCCCTGGTTGCTCAGATAGCCCTGGGCAATCATCAGCAGGCTGTCCTGGCCCTGTGCGTCGCGCCGGCTCATCGAGCCCATCAGCGGCGAAATGTTCGGGTAGGCGGCTTCGGTCAGATAGGCGCTCATTTCCAGTTCCGGGTGGACCCCGGCGCTGACTTTGCGGATCAGCTTGAGCACCAGGCTCTCGCCGACCACCACCGAACTGTTGGACTGCTCGGCAGACAGGTAGCGCACCGCTGATTCATCGGTCAGTTGCAAGGCGGCCAGGTGCGGGGTCGCTTCGAAGCGCAGGTCACCCTCGCTGCAATTGAGCACGGTAGCGGCCTGCATGCCTTGAATCACACTGCGGACAAAATGCTCGAGGCTGAACGCGTCGGTAACCAGCCCCACCTGGCGGCTACGCCGTACCCGCGCCAATGCCAGTTGCTGCGGCAAGGCGCTGGTGAGCTGGTCTTCGCCGAGGAAACCGAACGGCAACTGATAGCGGCTGGTCTGCCCCGCGCTGGTGACGTCGATCTCGCTGAGCAGCACCGGGTGCTGCTCATCGCCAAAGCGCACGCCGTAGGCAATGTGCACGCTGTCGATGGTGGCGTCCTTGCCGGCAAACCAGCGGCGCTTGGGCAGCCAGGCCGGCAACGAAGTGTGTTCCAGGGTGGTGCGACAGGGTTCTTCGAGCAACTCTTCCATACGTTTTTTCAACACCAATGTCGTGAAGTCGGGAATGCTCTGGGCCGGTTCCACATGCCAGCTGGGCATCTGGTTTTCCGCCGCCAGCACGAACCAATAAAAGCCATAGGGCGCCAGGGTCAGCAGGAAATTCAATTGGCCGATGGGCGGGAATGCGTTACCGCCCAGCATCTCCACCGGCACCATCCCGGCGAATGCCGACAGGTCCAGTTCCGCCGCCTGGGCGCTGCGCGAGACGTTGGCCACGCACAGGATGATTTCGCTGCGACCGTCCTCCCCGGTGTACTCACGGGTATACGCCAGGATGCGGCGATTGCTCGGCGACAGCATTTTCAGGCTGCCGCGACCAAACGCCTTGGACTGCTTGCGCACAGCCAGCATGCGCCGCGTCCAGTTCAGCAATGAATGCGGGTCCTGGGCCTGGGTTTCGACGTTGACCGACTGGTAGCCGTACTGCGCGTCCATGATCGGCGGCAATACCAGGCTGGCCGGGTCGGCGCGGGAGAAGCCGCCATTGCGGTCGATGGACCATTGCATCGGCGTACGCACGCCATCGCGGTCGCCCAGATAAATGTTGTCGCCCATGCCGATTTCGTCGCCGTAATAGAGGGTCGGCGTGCCAGGCATCGACAGCAACAGGCTGTTGAGCAGTTCCACGCGCCGCCGGTCACGCTCCACCAACGGCGCGAGGCGCCGGCGGATGCCGAGGTTGATGCGCGCACGGCGATCTGCGGCGTAGTAGTTCCACAGGTAGTCGCGCTCTTTGTCGGTGACCATTTCCAGGGTCAGTTCATCGTGGTTGCGCAGGAAGATTGCCCACTGGCAATTGGCCGGAATTTCCGGGGTCTGGCGCAGGATGTCGGTGATGGGGAAGCGATCTTCCTGGGCCAGGGCCATGTACATGCGCGGCATCAACGGGAAGTGGAAAGCCATGTGGCATTCATCGCCATCGTCGCCTTTGCGGTCACCGAAGTAGAGTTGTGTGTCTTCCGGCCACTGGTTGGCTTCGGCCAGCAGCATGCGATCAGGATAATTCGCGTCGATTTCAGCGCGGATCTGCTTGAGCACCCCGTGGGTCTCAGGCAGGTTCTCATTGTTGGTGCCGTCACGCTCGATCAGGTACGGAATCGCGTCGAGGCGCAGGCCGTCGATGCCCAGGTCGAGCCAATAGCGCATCACCGACAGCACGGCCTTCATGACCTGCGGGTTGTCGAAGTTCAGGTCCGGCTGGTGCGAATAGAAACGGTGCCAGAAGTACTGGCCGGCCACCGGGTCCCAGGTCCAGTTGGACTTCTCGGTGTCGAGGAAAATGATCCGCGTACCGTCGTATTTCTGGTCGTCATCGGACCAGACGTAGAAGTCCCGCGCCGCCGAGCCCGGTTTGGCCTTGCGGGCGCGCTGGAACCACGGGTGCTGGTCGGAGGTGTGGTTGATTACCAGTTCGGTAATCACGCGCAGTCCGCGTTTGTGGGCCTCGGCGATGAAGCGCCTGGCATCGGCCATGGTCCCGTAGTCGCTGTGGACGCCACGGTATTCGGCGATGTCGTAGCCGTCATCGCGGCGTGGCGAGGGGTAGAACGGCAACAGCCAGATGGTGTTGACGCCCAGGTCGGCAATGTAGTCGAGCTTGGCGATCAGCCCGGGAAAGTCACCAATGCCATCATTGTTGGAGTCAAAATAGGATTTGACGTGCACCTGATAGATCACCGCGTCCTTGTACCAGAGCGGGTCTTGGATAAAGGTGGCTGCCTTGGGTTTCTTCGCCATTGGAAACTCCTGAAATGCTGCAGACGCAAATGCGATCAATGCGGGAGGGGGGGCTTGTCCCCTCCCACACTCTGTTCTCCAGTCGTTTAGGAAGCAGTGATGCGCCAGATCCCGAACGGCATCTGCGGCTCCAGCCGGGTCCACTGGTCCTTGCCGTACCAGGTCCAGCGATGGCCGTTCATCAAGTCTTCACCCTGGGTCTGGGCATCGTCCGGCAAGCCCATCTCCCACAGCGGCAACTCGAAGTGCGCCTCCTGGGCGTTATGCGGGTCGAGGTTGACGGCCACCAGCACGAAATTGCTGCCGTCCTCGCTGCGCTTGCCGAAGTACAGGATGTTGTCGTTCCAGGCGTTGTAGAGCTTGAGCCCCAGGTGCGTCTGCAACGCCGGGTTCTGACGACGGATACGGTTGAGCTGGGCGATCTCGGCAATGATGTTGCCGGGCGCGGTGAAGTCGCGAGGGCGGATCTCGTATTTCTCCGAATCCAGGTACTCCTCCTTGCCCGGCACCGGTGCGGACTCGCACAGTTCGAACCCGGAGTACATGCCCCACAGGCCCGAGCCCATGGTGGCCAGCGCGGCGCGGATCAAGAAGCCCGCCCGGCCGCACTCATGCAGGAAGCCCGGGTTGATGTCCGGCGTATTGACGAAGAAATTGGGGCGGTAGCACTCGCGCCACGGCGACTGGTTCAACTGGGTGAAATACTCACTCAGTTCGGCCTTGGTATTGCGCCAGGTGAAATAGGTGTAGCTCTGGGAATAACCGACCTTGCCCAGGCGCGCCATCATGGCCGGGGTGGTAAAGGCTTCGGCCAGGAAGATAACCTCCGGGTATTGGCGACGCACATCGCTGATCAGCCACTGCCAGAACGGCAGCGGCTTGGTGTGCGGGTTGTCCACGCGAAAGGTCTTCACGCCCTCTTCCACCCAGCCCACCACGATGTCGCGCAGTTCGGTCCACAAGCCGGGAATCGCATCCGCCGCATAGAAGTCGACGTTGACGATGTCCTGGTACTTCTTCGGTGGGTTTTCCGCGTATTTGATCGTGCCGTCCGGGCGCCAGTTGAACCAACCCGGATGCTGTTTGAGCCACGGGTGGTCCTGGGAGCACTGGATGGCGAAATCCAGGGCGATTTCCAGGCCGTGGTCGGCGGCGGCCTTGACCAGGCGGCGGAAATCCTCGCGGCTGCCCAACTGCGGGTGAATCGCCTCGTGCCCGCCCTCCTCGCTGCCGATTGCATAAGGGCTGCCAGGATCATCGGGACCGGCGGTGAGGGAGTTGTTCTTGCCCTTGCGATGACTGCGGCCGATGGGGTGGATCGGCGGGAAATACAACACGTCAAACCCCATGTCGTGGATCATCGACAGGCGTGAATGCACATCGTTGAACGTGCCATGACGGGCCGGATCATCGGTGATCGAGCGGGGAAACAGCTCGTACCAGCTGGCGAACTGGGCACGCTCGCGCTCCACGTCGATCGGGTAGACCGTGCTGATGCTCAAATAGGCGCGGTGGTCGGCCTGGGTCATCAGGTGTGCACTGTCTTCGTGCAGGAACTGCGCAACCTGCTCGGTTTCCAGCAGGCCGGAGAGTTCGTGGTGCAGCAGCATCAAGCGGTCACGCAACTCGTTGTCACTGCGCTCGGCGGCCTGCAACACCAGGCTGCGGCCTTCCTGCAGCTCCAGGCTGACCGGCACCCCGGCTTCATGCTTTTTACGCAGCTCATAGCAGAAGCTGGCGAAGGTATCGATCCAGGCCTCAATGCAAAACTCGTGGGGCCCTTGGGTGGTGACGGTAAATGCACCTTCCCAGCCGTTGTTGCCCACATCATTCATGACCACGCTGTGCCAGTTTTCCTGCCCGAGCGGGCGCCAGCGCACCAACACCGCCAGCTTGTCATGACCGTCGGCGAATACTTTACTGGTGGCATTGACCTGCTGGCCCACCACCGCCTTGACGGCAAATTCACCACCGTCGATCACCGGCATGGTGCTTTCAATGGCGATTCTGGGTAACAGCAGTGCCTGGGACAACGGCAACAAAGAATGTTCTGGAACCAGTGTTTCAGCAGTCATCGAGCATATTCCCCTTACGCCCAGTGGACGCTCTGTGCTTGATCCGAATTCGTAAGATGGCGGCGCACTCCCTGAGCAGGCCCGTATTAGGTCCGAGCCTGGGCTGCGGGCAAAAGTTCAGGCGGATATGTCGCCACCGGGCGGGGAATCAATTCCCTCCCGGGGCTGTCCACCGATAGAGCAAAGCACAAAGGAGGCCACACCCATGACTATCCCGATCCCGGCAGAGACGCCCGATCCGAATATCGACAACCCGACCCTGCCACCCACCGAGCCTGCGCCGATTCCGGAACAGGAACCGCCGGAGAACGAGCCGCCACCGGTGCAGGAACCACCCACCACCATGCCGCCGGTTATCGTCAGTCCTTCTCGAAACGCCTGACGATCTTCGGCATCACACTGAACACCACCAAGGCCAGCAACGTACTCAGGACCGCTGTCGATTCCCGACCCAAACCGGCCGAGACCCCAATCGCAGCGGTCATCCACAGTCCGGCGGCGGTGGTCAGGCCTTTGACGTGGCCGGCGTCCTCATCCTTGCCCTTGATAATGGTGCCGGCCCCCAGGAAGCCGATCCCGGCAATCACGCCTTGCACCACCCGGCTCATCGCATCAGCCTGATTGCCGGACATCTGCGGCACCATCACGAACAGTGCGGCGCCCAGCGCCACCAGCATATGGGTGCGCACGCCAGCGGCTTTGCCCTTGCTCTCGCGTTCAAACCCCAGGATGCCACCGAGGATCGCGGCCATCAGCAGGCGCACCGTAATCTGAGTGAGCTGCCTGGCGTCGCCGATATCGGCAAACTCAGCCTGCAGGGTTTGCCACGCTTCCTCTAGCCAAGCGTCCATGGATGCTGCCCTTTTGTGATTATTGATAAAGGATGGACAGCGGCGACCGTCAGTCAGTTGCGTGGAACCCTCACGCCTGGTTGGCTCCTAAATGATCAGAGCCCATGAAAAGGAGACCGGTATGTCTATCCGTATCGACAACCAACTGTGCTATTTCACGCTTAATGACAATGGCCAGGAACAGAGTGTGCCCGCGACCCGCGTCACTGTCGTGACCGATACCGAGAAGTCCATGTCGTACGTGGAACTGGCGGCTGAACGGATCTACATCACCGAGGCCGAGGCCGATGCACTGACCGTCGCGGGCGCCCATGACGGGCGTCAGCATGTGAAGGCCGACGAACCGGGTTCGGTCATTTAATTGATCTGTATGCCCTGATGCCTCTGTAGGAGCGAGCTTGCTCGCGAAAAACGTCAACGATAACGCGTGCTTTCTGAATCAACGCGGTGCCTGTGAGTTTTTCGCGAGCAAGTTCGCGCCTGCAAGGTCTCGCATCAAGGCTCGGATTGCCCATCTGATCCGCTTTTTAACCGCCAACCTGAGTCTGTTACGCAAACAGCACGCCGCGCATAGTTCATCCGCCTGATCGAGGCTGATGAGCGAATGACCATGAGCGAACGAATCCCCACCGTGGAAACTTTTGAGCCCATTCATCCGAAGAAGGTGAAGGCCGCAGCCCGCGATAACCTGATCCATACCCGCAGCTTCACCGGCCTTTACCGCACCTTGCGCATGAGCGGTGGCGCTTTGCTGTTCCTCGCTTTTTTCGGCACCGTGTGGCTGAACTGGGGCGGGCGCCAGGCAGTACTGTGGGATCTGGCCGAGAGCAAATTCCATATTTTCGGCGCAACGTTCTGGCCCCAGGACTTCATCCTGTTGTCGGCACTGCTGATCATCTGCGCCTTTGGCCTGTTTGCGGTCACGGTGTTCGCCGGCCGTGTGTGGTGTGGTTACACCTGCCCGCAAAGCGTGTTCACCTGGCTGTTCATGTGGTGCGAAAAAATCAGCGAAGGCGAGCGTAACCAACGCATCAAATTGCACGCCGCGCCGTGGGGCCTGAACAAGCTGGCACGGCGTTCGGCCAAACACACACTGTGGCTGGGCATCAGCGTGCTGACCGGGCTGACCTTTGTCGGCTATTTCACGCCCATCCGCCCGTTGGCCGCTGAACTGCTGACCTGGCAACTGGGCGGCGTCAGTCTGTTCTGGGTGCTGTTCTTTACCGCGGCCACCTACCTCAACGCCGGCTGGCTGCGCGAAGCGGTGTGCATGCACATGTGCCCGTACGCGCGCTTCCAAAGCGTGATGTTCGATAAGGATACCCTGGCCGTTGCCTATGACGCCGCCCGTGGCGAGCGCCGTGGCCCGCGTAGACGCGAGGTCAGATCGGCGGATGTCGGCCTCGGCGATTGCATCGACTGCCAGCTGTGCGTGCAAGTGTGCCCCACCGGCATCGATATCCGCGACGGCCTGCAAATGGCATGCATCGGTTGCGCGGCGTGCATCGACGCGTGCGATTCGATCATGGACAAAATGGGTTATGCCCGTGGCCTGGTGAGCTATACCAGCGAACATCAACTGCAAGGTGGCAAGACCCGGCTGCTACGGCCGCGCCTGATCGGCTACAGTGCCGTGCTGCTGGTCATGATCGCCGCGTTGGTGCTGGCCCTGGTCGAACGGCCGATGGTCTCGCTGGACGTGACCAAGGACCGGGGCCTGTTCCGCGAGAACAGCGAGGGCTTGATCGAAAACATCTACAGCCTCAAGGTCATCAACAAGACTCAGCAGCACCAGGATTATCGCCTGGCGCTGGTGGACGCCGAAGGTTTCCGGTTGCAGGGCGAGACCCGAATCAGCCTGGCGCCGGGGGAAATCGTGAATGTGCCGGTCTCGGTAGCCCTGCTGGCGGACACACCGGCGAGCAGCTCACAGACCTTGCGCTTCAAGGTGATGGATGTGGATGAGCCGTGGATTTACAGCGTTGCCGACAGCCGTTTCGTCGCACCACTGAACCGCTGATAATCCCCTGAATGTATAGAGTGCCAATGTGGGAGGGGGCAAGCCCCCTCCCACATTGGCCCGGCGCATACACTGAAAACTGTTCAAGGCTCCCCATGAAACGCTACGAAAAATTCGCCGATGACATCGCAGAACTGATCCGCTCGGGCGTGCTTGGCCCCGGCCAGCGCGTGCCCTCGGTGCGCTACGCCAGCCAGACTTACGGCGTCAGCCCGTCCACGGTATTCCAGGCCTACTACCTGCTGGAGCGACGCGGCCTGATCCGCGCGCGGCCGCGCTCCGGCTACTTCGTCAATGCCCACGCGCCCAGCCCGTTCTCCGAGCCGGTAGTGAGCGAGCAGGTGCACGAATCCACCGAAGTCGATGTGAGTGAACTGGTGTTTTCAGTGCTGGATTCGATCAAGGACCCGAACACCGTGCCCTTCGGTTCGGCCTTCCCCAGCCCGATGCTGTTCCCGCTGCCGCGCCTGGCCCGCTCCCTGGCCAGTGCCAGCCGCGAGATGGACCCGCGCCTGGTGGTCACCGACATGTCTCCCGGCAACCCGCAACTGCGCCGCCAGATTGCGCTGCGCTACATGGTCGGCGGCCTGATGCTGCCCATGGAAGAACTGCTGATCACCAATGGCGCCCTCGAAGCGCTGAACCTGTGCCTGCAAGCCGTGACCGAGCCCGGCGACCTGGTGGCGATCGAGGCCCCGGCGTTTTATGCCTGCCTGCAAGTGCTCGAGCGCTTGAAACTCAAGGCTGTGGAAATCCCCGTGCATCCGCGCGACGGCATCGACCTCAACGCCCTGGCGCAAAGCCTATCGCGTTACCCGATCAAAGCCTGCTGGACCATGACCAGCTTCCAGAACCCGATGGGCGCGACGGTACCGGAAGAAAAAAAACAGGCCCTGGTGGAACTGCTGCGCGGCCACCAGGTACCGCTGATCGAAGACGATGTTTATGCCGAGCTGTACTACGGGCAACACGCGCCAAAACCAGCCAAGGCCTTCGACACCGAGGGGCTGGTGATGCACTGCGGCTCCTTTGCCAAGAGCCTGGCGCCAGGTTACCGCGTTGGCTGGGTGGCGGCCGGTCGCTTCGCGCAGAAGGTCGAGCGCCTGAAACTGATGACATCGCTGTGCCCGTCGATGCCGGCCCAGGCCGCGATTGCCGACTACCTGCAACACGGCGGCTACGATCGGCACCTGCGCAAACTGCGCTACGCCCTGGAAGAACAGCAAAGCGCGATGCTCGCCGCCATCGCCCGTTACTTCCCGGCGCAGACCCGCGTCAGCCAGCCGGCCGGCGGGTATTTCCTGTGGCTGGAACTGCCGGAGCAAACCGATTCATTGAAGCTGTTCCAGATGGCCCTGGCGCAAGGCATCAGCATCGCGCCGGGGCCGATCTTTTCGGCGACCCGACGCTTTCGCAACTGCATCCGCTTGAACTACGGTAGCCCGTGGACCGAAGCATCGGAGAAGGCGATGGAGACGCTGGGGCGGATTGTGCGCTCGTTTTGATAACGAATAGTGGCTTTTCGCCCTTACCCCTAATAAAGTCGAAACCCTGGCTTCTTCTGCTGCCCGCGTGCCCGCGCGGCATGCCAGCTATCGTCGCTAACATGGAGGTAAGGATGAACGACCCGATTATTCTAAAAGGATTGGCACTGTCTAACTACAGAGGCGTGGGCAACACCCTGCAAAAGATGGCACCCTTTGGCAGATTCAATTTCTTTGTGGGTGAGAACAACTCAGGCAAATCTATAATTCTCAACTTCATATCGGAACATGGCAGGCACCTTGACCCGCCCTCGAGACGTAGCGACAAAGATCCCTTCCTGAAGTTGTCGGGTCTGGACATTAATATCAACACCAACAACGCGCACCCTTCACTGGGTGTCGGCTGTTCCGTGCGTGAACTCCTGGAGTTTACATCAACCTCCAGTTCCAGCCTTTCAGAACATTCCAGCCACCCAGACTTTATCGCCACCTGCAAGCAACTCCTCGCGCCCTTGAGTGACAACGGATGGGTGTGGGTCAGCCCCTATAAAACTGACAACAACACACGACGGCCCTTGCAAACCAATATCAATACCGCGGCCGCCAGCATTCCAGTAACTGTCGCGCAGCGCATCCATGACATCGTGAAGGCATCCTACGGGAAAGACCACACGCCCGGCCCGCACAATACGGTTGAGCGTTGGATGGAACGTCTGCTTGAAGGCGTCAATGTAAAAATAAAAAAACAACCCATACTTATTCCCGCGCTGCGAAAGATAACCAAGGACGAAAGCGTCACCGACCAACACTCCGGCGCAGGCCTTATAAATAAAATCTTTGAGCTTCAGCTCCCCGACACGCATGGACTGCAAACCCACGCCGACTTCAACAAACTAAACAAGCTTTTAAAATCTGTGCTTCGCAACGACTCGGCGCAGATCCATATCTCACACAAGCTGAATATATCGGTGAAAATCGATGGCAAAATGCTTCCCTTGCATCTGCTAGGGACGGGCTTGCACGAGATTATCATCATCGCCGCCTCCTGCACTTTAATGGAGCATCAAATCATCTGTATTGAAGAGCCCGAGCTTCATTTGCACCCCACATTGCAGCGCAGGCTAATGCAATACCTCCTCGACGAAACGACAAATCAATATTTTATCGCGACTCACTCCGCCTCGATTATGGACATGAGTAACGCCTCGGTCTTTCATGTCAGGACCCAGAAGACAATGCATCAAGACGGCTCGTACTCCGCGACTGACGAGACCTCTATTTCCCATGCGTTCTGCGCCTCATCAAAATTCAGCGCCATTCAGAACCTCGGCTATAAAGCATCTGACATACTTCAGTCAAATTTTGTGATATGGGTAGAAGGCCCGTCGGACCGAATCTACTTGAAACACTGGATAAAACACTACACCGCCGAACACAACATCGAGATCAAGGAAGGCATTGACTACTCCATCATGTTTTACGGCGGAAGACTTTTAAGCCACCTCAGCGCAGATGAAGCGGAGGATGCGAGCGAAGATATCAAAGCCCTGATCGATGTTAAAAAACTCAATCGCCACTTGGCCTTTGTTATCGACAGCGACAAAAAAACGGCAGACGACCCCATCAACCTCACCAAAACCAGGATTCAACAGACGCTCGAGAATAATCAGTACGACACCCATAGTGACTTATGCTGGATCACCGCCGGTAGAGAAATTGAAAACTACTTGGACCCGGAGAGCGTACTGGATGCCTTGAAGAGCACCTACGCCTCAACATTCAAAGACCGGCCAGCGTCCAACGCTTTTGTCCATCCGCTGTATTTCACGCGAACAGATGACGTCTTATTCAAAAAAGCCGACAAAGTTAAAATTGCCAACTTTATATGCGCCAAGGATGCCAACCTCGACATCCTTGATTTGCGAGAAAGAATAACTGAGCTGGTGGACAGAATCACGCTAACCAAGCATCACTAGGTGCGCGCTTTTTCCCTATGACTCGTTACGCACGGCCCTTGTCAGGCGCCTGCGCGCCCTGGGCGCGCTGGATATCGGCCATGAACCCGTCGGCCGGCAGCGGATGGCCCAGCAGATAGCCTTGCAGCGAGTTACAGCCCAGGCGGGTCAGGAAGCGCTGCTGCGCATCGGTTTCCACGCCTTCGGCGACGATCCGCAAACCCAGGGCCTGGCCCAGCGCAACGATGGCCGACACGATGGCGGCGTCGTCGCTGTCGTGCTCCAGGTCGCGCACGAAACCACGGTCGATCTTCAGCTCATTGGCCGGCAGGCGCTTGAGGTACATCAGGCTGGAATAGCCGGTGCCGAAGTCATCGATGGACAGGTCGACGCCCATGTCCGAGAGCCGTTGCAACACCGTCATGCTCGCGTCTGCATCGCTCATGGCGGTGGTTTCGGTGATCTCCAGGGTCAGGCTGTTGGCCGGCAATTGGTGCCGCTCAAGGGCGGCGGCCACGCTGGCGACCAGCCCGGCGTGGCAGAACTGCAACGCCGACAGGTTCACCGCAATGCGCCAGTCTTCGTAGCCCTGGGCGTACCACAGGCGCATCTGGCGACAGGCTTCATCGAGTACCCACTCGCCGATGGGAATGATCAGCCCGGTTTTTTCCGCCAGTTCAATGAACGTGGCCGGCAGCAACAGGCCTTGCTGTGGATGCTCCCAGCGCAACAGCGCCTCTGCCCCTACCGCAACGCCGCTGATCGCGTCGAACTTGGGCTGGTAGTACAAACGAAATTGCGCGTTGTCCAGAGCGTTGCGCAGGTCCTGCAATAACTGCAGCTGTTTGCGCGCGTTGGTGTTCATCGACACATCGAAGAACCGGTAGCCGTTCTTGCCCATGCCCTTGGCGTGGTACATCGCCGCATCGGCATTCATCAACAGCTCCTGGGGGTTGCTACCGTTGCCCGGGAAGATGGCAATGCCGATGCTGGCGGAGATTTTCAGCTCGTGTTCGGCGACCGTGAATGCACGGTTGATCAGGCCGACCTGGCGTTCGGCCAGGCCCATGGCGTCGTCCGGCTGGGTCAATTGCACCATCAATACAAACTCGTCACCGCCGATGCGCGCCAAGGTGTCCTGGCTGCGCAGGTCCTCGCGCAAGCGCAGGCCGACCTCGCGCAGCAACTGGTCACCCATGTGGTGACCAAAGGCATCGTTGACCGGCTTGAAGCCATCCAGGTCGATAAACATCAGCGCAAAGCAACCGCCCTGCTCCTTCACCGCCTGGATACCTTGTTGAATTCGGTCTGCCAGCAGCGTGCGATTGGGCAGGCCGGTGAGCATGTCGTGCAGGGCCAGGTGGGTCAGTTCCTGGTTGGCCAGGGTCAGGGAGTCAGCCAGCACGGCGGTACGCGCTTCCAGCCGGGCGTCGAGCAGCGAGGTCAACAGGGCGATGACCAGCACGGCCAGCGAAGTCACCAGCACCAGGTTATCCAGGCCCTTGCCGCTCAAGCCGGTCTGTGCGGCGGTGCAGAAGCTGTCGTCGGCAAAACGCGCGGCGGCCATGCCGGTGTAATGCATGCCGACGATAGCCACGCCCATCACCACCGCCGCGCCACTTCGCGCCAGGCGCACATAAGGCGTATGGCGGCGCAGGTTGAAGGCGATCCACAGCGCCGCGCCGCAAGCCAGCACCGCGATCAATAACGATGCGCCGAACAATGCGGGATCGTAATCAATGCCCGGCGTCATGCGCATCGCGGCCATACCGGTGTAGTGCATGCTGGCGATGCCCGCGCCCATGACCAACGCGCCGAATGACAGTTGCCAGGCCGGCAGGCGCGGCTGGCTGACCAGCCATAACGCAAACCCGCTGGATAACACGGCAATCAGCAATGACAGCGCGGTAAGGTCCAGGTCGAAACCGAGGGCGAACGGCAGGCGCAGGGCCAGCATGCCGATAAAGTGCATCGACCACACCCCTACGCCCATCGCCACGGCACCCCCGGTGATCCATAGATAAACCGTACGTCCCTGGGCGGTGGCGATCCGGCCCGCCAGGTCCAGCGCGGTGTAGGACGCCAGGATGGCGACACACAGGGACATCACGACAAGGGAGGTGGTGTAGCTACCAGTGAGCATGGGGTTTCTCGCGGTTTGACAGCCCGGGCCGGGTGGCAAAGCGGCGGATTGTAGCGAGAATATTTCTGGACAGGTGATTAATTGCTTGCTGGATACGGGCGAGTTTCCAGGGTCAAAATAAGTGGCTTTGCCAGGCGCTGTGCAACGCTGGATTGCCCAGCACAGCGCGCACATTTTCGCGGCGCTGCTGACGCATGCGGTGCCCGCCGTGAGAAAAAATCTGCCGAAGGGTGAATTATTTCGTGTCCGCTTGTATCTGAAGTGACAGAGCGGTGCCATCGCCACGATGGCACCTCCCCGTTCAGCTTCTAGAGTGGCCCGCATGAAATTACGTAAGAAACGCGTCAGTCCGATCGGATTGAACGACATCACCATTGTCGACGATAACAAGATGCGCAAGGCGATCACCGCCGCCGCATTGGGCAACGCCATGGAATGGTTCGACTTTGGCGTCTATGGGTTTGTCGCCTATGTGCTGGGCAAGGTGTTCTTCCCGGACGCGTCCCCCAGCGTACAAATGATCGCTGCACTGGCCACGTTCTCCGTCCCCTTCCTGATCCGCCCACTGGGTGGCCTGTTCTTCGGCGCCCTGGGTGACAAATACGGGCGGCAGAAAGTCCTCGCCGCCACTATCGTGATCATGTCCCTGAGCACCTTCGCCATCGGCCTGATTCCCGGCTACGCGTCCATTGGTATCTGGGCGCCGATCCTGTTGCTGCTGTGCAAAATGGCCCAGGGCTTCTCGGTGGGCGGCGAATACACCGGCGCGTCGATTTTCGTCGCCGAATATGCCCCGGACCGCAAGCGCGGCTTTTTGGGCAGTTGGTTGGATTTCGGCTCGATTGCCGGCTTCGTGCTCGGTGCGGGCGTGGTGGTTCTGATTTCCACGGTGCTCGGCGAGGCGGAATTCGAGGCCTGGGGCTGGCGCCTGCCGTTCTTCCTGGCGCTGCCGCTGGGCATTATCGGCCTGTACCTGCGCCACGCCCTGGAAGAAACCCCGGCGTTCCAGCAGCATGTCGACAAGCTCGAACAGGGTGACCGCGAAGGTCTCAGCCATGGCCCCAAGGTGTCGTTCAAAGAGATCGCCACCAAGCACTGGCGCAGCCTGCTGACCTGCATCGGTATCGTCGCGGCCACCAACGTGACCTACTACATGCTGCTCACGTACATGCCCAGCTACCTGTCGCACAACCTGCATTACGCCGAAAACAGCGGCGTGCTGATCATCATCGCGATCATGGTCGGCATGCTGTTCGTGCAACCGTTCATCGGTTTTGTCAGCGACAAGATCGGGCGCAAGCCGTTCATCATAGCCGGCAGCATCGGCCTGCTGTGCCTGTCCATCCCGGCGTTCATGCTGATTACCAGCGGCAAGACCGGGCTGATCTTCAGCGGCCTGCTGATCCTGGCGATCGTGCTGAACTTCTTTATCGGCGTGATGGCCTCCACGCTGCCCGCTATGTTTCCGACACATCTGCGCTACAGTGCATTGGCCAGCGCGTTCAACGTCTCGGTGCTGATTGCCGGCGTCACGCCCACCGCAGTGGCGTGGCTGGTGGAAAGCACCAACGACCTGTACATGCCGGCTTATTACTTGATGGTATTCGCCGTGGTGGGCCTGGTTACCGGCCTGACCATGAAGGAAACCGCCAATAAGCCACTGCGCGGCGCGGCCCCGGCAGCTTCCGATATGGAAGAAGCCAAGGAATTGCTGCAGGAGCATCATGACAATATCGAGCAGAAGATCGAGGACATCGATGCCGAAATTGCAGCCCTCCAGGCCAAGCGCGAAAACCTGGTGCAGCAGCACCCGCGGATTAATTAAGACCTGACTGTGCGTGGTCGCGGCCCGCGGCCACGCACATTGGAGTGATCACATGGTTCCAAGCGTCAACTACGCACAATCGCTGCTGAGCGCCGATGAACGCGCGGCCATCGCCGAAATCGAAGCGAGCACCAATATTCTCAAGCTGGTCACCCGCCTGACCGGCATGCGCTTTGCCGGCATCGCCAAATTCACCGACCTGGAGTGGGTGGTCTGCTCGGCCTACGACCCTATGCAAATGGGCATCCACGTCGACGACGTACTCGACCTGGAAACCACCCTGTGCAGTGAATTCTGCGTCAATCCCCAAACCCTGTTCGTGCCGCAAATCAGCGTCGACGGCCGCTTTGCGTCGCGCCCGGTGGTCAAGCAATACGCGATCGAAAGCTATGCCGGTGCGCCGATTTTCCTGCCCGACGGGCGCCTGTTCGGTGCGCTGTGTGCGCTCGATTCACGCGCCACGCTGTTCGACGATCCCAACCTGCCGGAAACCCTGAGCCTGTTTGCCCGACTGATCGGGTGCATCTTCTACGCTAACCTGGCCCCGGCAGATCAGTGACAGCTACCCCGCCCCGCAGCGCAGCGATGTCGCGCCTGGGTGGCACGCCAAACAGCCGACTGTACTCACGGCTGAACTGCGACGGGCTTTCATAGCCAACCTTGAACGCGGCACTGGACACGTCCTGGTGCTCGTTCAACATCAATCGTCGAGCCTCGTTCAAGCGCAGCCATTTCTGATACTGCAACGGGCTCATCGAGGTCAGTTGCCGAAAGTGATGATGAAAGGTTGCCGCGCTCATTTGCACGCGCGCCGCCAGTTCTTCCACGCGCAATGGGCTATCGAAATTCAGTTTCAGCCAATCGATGGCCTTGGCGATCCGATAGCCCTGCCCGTCCACCGAGCAGATCTGGCGCAGCCGGCCGGCCTGGTCGCTCTGCAATAAGCGGTAGTGAATCTCGCGCTGGATCAACGGCGCCAATACCGCTATCGCTTCGGGCTCATCGAGCAGCGCCACCAGGCGCGCGAAGGCCGCCAGCATGCCACCCGTCACCGAGCCGATGCCAACGCCCTTCATCATCGCGCGCTCACGCGTGGGCGGCAGGTCGCCCTGGGCGATCAGCTCGGCCAGCATGCGCAGGTCGAGTTTGAACGTCAGCCCCAGGCACGGCTGCTCGACGCTGGCGGCCAGCACTTCGGAGTTGGCCGGGATGTCCAGCGAAGTCACCAGAAATCGTGACGTGTCGTAGGGATAGCCCTCACCGCCGACCCACAACTGTTTCTTGCCCTGCACCACCAGCACGATGCTCGGTTCGACCATGCACACCACCGGTGCGGCCGGCTGTTCACGCCGATAGAAGCCCAGGCCGGGTATCGGCATTGGGCAATCCCCTGGCGCCTGGATGCGCGAGTCAATGGACTGGATCAGCGTGTCCAGCGCCGGTGGATTGATCGTCATGGCGGGCTCTTCCAATGCATCAATGAATGTCTTGACAGGACTGTACCCGCACCGGCTACCGACGTCTGCGCCACAGCATGAAACTCAGAGGATCAGGCAAGTAATCCGTTCAAATGCACTACAGAAGCTCTGCTGGCACCGGGAAAATGCTCGGACACTTCGCAAGGAACTTCCCGATGAAACGCCTTCTGCTTGCTCTGGGTTTGCTGGTGACCTCCCTGTCCTCATCAGGAGCCGATATGTCCAACGGTGCTGATAACTTCTACACAAGCGATAAGGTGACCGCCGAGAACGTCACCTTCAATAACCAATATGGGATGCAGGTCGCGGGCACGTTGTTTGCGCCAAAAAATCGGGTTGCTGGTTCAAAGAACCCGGCCATTGTCGTCGGTCATCCAATGGGCGCCGTCAGGCAACAAAGCGCTAACCTCTACGCCACCAAAATGGCCGAACACCACGTCCACTGTTGTTGATTGCCGGGGCCGACGCGCATTCCCGTGAATTCAGCGAAGACGCCTTTGAGCGCGCTGCCGAGCCCAAGCAATTGCTGATCATCCCGAATGCGGGGCACGTCGATCTCTATGACCGGATCGACGTGATCCCATTCGCCACACTCACCACCTTCTTCCAGAGCCATTTGAAATGATCCCGGCCTCCCCTCACCCCCAACGCTGGGGCGCCGTACTGGCCATGTCGCTGGCGGCATTCGCCCTGGTCGCGTCCGAGTTCATGCCGGTCAGCCTGCTGACCCCACTGGCCGCTGACCTGCATATCACCCAAGGCCAGGCCGGCCAGGGCATTTCGGTGTCCGGGGTGTTTGCCCTGCTCACCAGCCTGGTGATCGCCTCGATTGCCGCGCGTGTGGATCGCAAACGCCTGCTGATGGCGCTGACGCTGCTGATGATCGTCTCAGGCAGCGTGGTGGCATTCGCCCCCAATTACCTGGTGTTCATGCTTGGGCGTGCGTTGATTGGCGTGGCGATTGGCGGCTTCTGGTCACTCTCGGCAGCCACGGCGATGCGCCTGGTACCGGAGCCTCAGGTGCCACGTGCCTTGGCCATCGTCAACGGCGGCAATGCGCTGGCAACGGTGATTGCGGCGCCGCTGGGCAGCTTTCTCGGCGGGATCATCGGCTGGCGCGGCGCGTTTTTCTGTGTAGTGCCAGTGGCCGTGATCGCATGGCTATGGCTGCTGATGAGCCTGCCCACCCTGAAAAACCGGGCCGAGGCAAAAACCGGCAATGCACTGCGCTTGATGAAAAACCCAACGCTGGCATTGGGCATGGCGGCCATCAGCCTGTTCTTCATGGGCCAGTTCATGCTGTTCACCTATCTGCGCCCGTTCCTGGAAAGTGTCACCAGGGTCGAGGTGTCCACACTCTCGTTGATGCTGCTGGTGCTCGGCCTGGCGGGTCTGGCGGGGACGTTCCTGATTGAACGCTTGCTCAAGCACAACCTGTACCCGACGCTGATTGCCATCCCGCTGATCATGGCAGGCATCGCGCTCGGATTGCTGGAGTTCGGCGAATCAACCCACATGACCGCTGTATTGCTGGGCAGCTGGGGCCTGGTGGCGACCGCCGCACCGGTGGGCTGGTGGACATGGTTGTCGAGAACCTTGCCGGATGACGCCGAGGCCGGCGGCGGGTTGATGGTTGCCATTATCCAATTGGCGATTGCCGCGGGCGCCACGGTCGGCGGCGCGGCCTTCGACCTGAGCGGCTACCGGGCAACCTTTGAGCTCAGCGCAGGATTGCTGGTGGCCGCCACGTTGCTGGCCTACCTGGCATCACGTCGCCCACTGCATGCTCGTGTTGTCAACAGCGCTACTTGAAGAAATGACTCGGCGTCTTGCCAAACTGTTTCTTGAACATGCTGGTAAAGGCGCTCGGGCTGTCATAGCCCAACTCGAGGGCCACATCGATAATCTTCTCGCCCACTGCGATGCGCTCCAGCGCCAACAGCAAGCGTGCCTGTTGGCGCCACTGGCCGAAGGTCATGCCGGTTTCGCGACGAAACAGGCGCTGGATGGTCGTTTGATCCAGGTCCAGGCGCGCGCTCCAATCGGCGACCGTGGACGCATCACCCGGGTCTTGCTGCAAGGTCAGGCAGATGCGGTTGATACGCGGGTCGGCGGGCTGCGGCAGGGATAATGGCAGCGCAGGCAGGATCGCCAGCTCATCCAGCATCAGGCGCATGATCCTGGCGTCGCGCGAGTTCTCGGCATAGGGCGGTTTCAAGCTGACCGAGGCTTTGATCAATTCCCCGAGCAACGGCGAAACCGTCACCGTCTTCGGCTCGGTCGGCAGGTTCGCAAAGCTGTCCGGGCGCACGAAGACGCTGCGCATTTTCAACGTGCCCACACAGCGCAGCGCATGCACATGCCCACAGGGCATCCAGAAGCCCCGATTGGGCGGCACCGTCCATTGGTTCAGCGCCGAATGCACCACCATCACGCCCTCGATAGCGTAGAGCAGCTGATGTTTGTTGTGGCTGTGTTCGGGAATCACCCAGTTTTGCGGATAATCAGTGGCCGAGCTGATGACGGCCCAATCGCCTTCATCGATCTCGTTTAGGAATTCGTCGAGGGATTTGATGGTTTCGCCCTTTTTGCGATGTTTTCTGCCCGAATTTCGCGAGACAGGCATTTTTGTCGACTCTAGCATAGTGCCCGAAACAATTAGAAATGGGCCGTCAGCTCAAGTACTGTCTGCCTCTGTTAGCTGCCTTGTATGGAATGCATGAATGTCGACCCTCACCGCGACACCCGCCGCTGCAACCACTACGCCCCAAATAAGCCCGCTGGTCATGCGCGTGCTCGGCGCCTGTGCCCTGGCGCACCTGATCAATGACTTGATCCAGGCCGTGCTGCCGTCGATCTACCCGATGCTCAAGGCCAACTATGGCCTGACGTTTACCCAGGTCGGCCTGATCACCCTGACCTTCCAACTGACCGCATCCCTGCTGCAACCGTGGATCGGCTACCACACCGACCGTCACCCCAAGCCCTGGCTGTTGCCGGCGGGTATGGTCTGCACCTTGATCGGCATCCTGATGCTGGCATTTGTCGGCAGCTTCCCGGCGATCCTGCTGGCGGCGGCGCTGGTGGGTGTCGGCTCATCGACGTTTCACCCGGAAACATCCCGCGTGGCACGCCTGGCCTCCGGCGGCCGCTACGGTTTGGCGCAATCGACGTTCCAGGTCGGCGGCAACACCGGCAGCGCCTTCGGCCCGTTGCTGGCGGCGGCCATCATCATTCCCTACGGCCAGTCCCATATCGCCTGGTTCGGCCTGTTCGCGGTGTTCGCAATCGGGGTGCTGTACGGTTTGAGCCGCTGGTACCGTCACCACCTCAACCTGTTCAAGCTCAAGCAAGGCAGTCAGCCGACCCACGGCTTGTCCAAAGGCCGCGTGACCTTTGCCCTGGTGGTACTGGCGCTGTTGGTGTTCTCCAAATACTGGTACATGACCAGCCTGACCAGCTACTTTACGTTCTACCTGATCGAAAAATTCCAGCTGTCGGTCGCCAGCTCCCAGATGTACCTGTTCCTGTTCCTCGGCGCGGTGGCCGTGGGCACCTTCGCTGGCGGGCCGATCGGCGACAGGATCGGCCGCAAGAAAGTCATCTGGTTTTCGATTCTCGGCGCCGCGCCGTTCACCCTCGCCCTGCCCTACGTCGACCTGTTCTGGACCGCCGTGCTCAGCGTGGTCATCGGTTTTATCATCGCTTCGGCGTTCTCGGCCATCGTGGTGTTCGCCCAGGAGCTGGTGCCGGGTAATGTCGGCATGATCGCCGGGATATTCTTCGGCCTGATGTTCGGTTTCAGCGGAATCGGCGCGGCGTTGCTGGGCTTGCTCGCGGATCACCACGGTATCGAATACGTCTACAAGCTCTGCTCGTTCCTGCCGTTGGCGGGTATCCTGACGATCTTTTTGCCCTCGACCAAAGGCGTCTGAGCCTGCCGCTGACCAGTGGGTGCACACTTGAACAATGTGGGAGGGGGCTTGCCCCCGATAGCGATGTGTCAGTCGACATCTACTTGACTGAAACACCGCCATCGGGGGCAAGCCCCCTCCCACATTGGTATGTTTCTCCTCTTTGGGGCGCGATGTGGATGATCAGGCCGCTTACCTTAGCGGTAAGCTGGCACTGGCAAATATCTGTACGTAGACTGCCGCCATACCCCCATTTGAAGGCGGCGAAAAAACGTGATGCAAGTTACCGAAGTCTCCATTGCCCAATTGCGCGCTGCGCTTGAATCCGGCCACACCACTGCCGTTGAACTGGTCCGCGCCTACCTGGCACGGATCGAGGCCTATGACGGCCCGCAGACCGCTACTGCGCTGAACGCCGTGGTGGTGCGCAATCGCGAAGCCTTGAAGGAAGCCCAAGCGTCCGATGCACGCCGGGCACAAGGCCAGACCCTGGGGCCGCTGGATGGCATTCCCTATACCGCCAAGGACAGTTACCTGGTCAAGGGCCTCACCGCCGCGTCCGGCAGCCCGGCATTCGCCAGGCTGATCGCCCAGCGCGATGCCTTCACCATTGAGCGCTTGCGCGCCGGCGGTGCCATCTGCCTGGGCAAGACCAATATGCCGCCCATGGCCAACGGCGGCATGCAACGGGGTGTATATGGCCGTGCCGAAAGCCCGTACAACGCCGCTTACCTCACCGCACCGTTCGCCTCGGGTTCGTCCAACGGCGCCGGCACGGCGACAGCGGCAAGCTTCGCCGCGTTTGGCCTGGCCGAAGAAACCTGGTCGAGCGGTCGCGGCCCGGCCTCCAATAACGGCTTGTGTGCGTACACGCCTTCGCGTGGGGTGATTTCGGTGCGCGGCAACTGGCCGCTGACCCCGACCATGGACGTGGTGGTGCCCTATGCGCGCACCATGGCCGACTTGTTGGAAGTGCTCGACGTGGTGGTCGCCGACGACCCCGACACCCGCGGCGACCTGTGGCGCCTGCAGCCCTGGGTGCCGATCCCCAGCGTCAGCTCGGTACGCCCGGCGTCTTATCCCGAACTCGCAGAGGGCAGTACGGCCCTCGCCGGCAAACGCTTCGGCGTGCCGCGCATGTACATCAACGCCGACCCCGAGGCCGGCACCAGCGAAAAACCGGGAATCGGTGGGCCGACCGGCCAAAAGATCCACACCCGCGCCTCGGTGATCGAGCTGTGGCAGGCCGCGCGCCAGGCCCTGGAAGCCGCCGGCGCCGAAGTCATCGAGGTGGATTTCCCCTTGGTGTCCAATTGCGAAGGCGACCGCCCCGGCGCGCCCACGGTGTTCACCCGTGGCCTGGTGTCCAGGCAATTTCTGCACGATGAGTTATGGGAACTCTCGGCCTGGGCTTTTGATGATTTCCTGCGCGCCAACGGCGACCCGGCCCTGAATCGCCTGGCGGATGTCGATGGCGCGAAAATTTTCCCCCACGACCCCGGCACCCTGCCCAACCGCGAAGACGACCTGGCCGCCGGCATGGACGAATACGTGCGCATGGCCCAGCGCGGCATCACGCCGTGGAACGAGATCGGCACCTTACCCGATGGCTTGCGCGGTCTTGAGCAAACCCGTCGCCTGGACCTGGAAGACTGGATGGAGACCCTGGGCCTCGACGCAGTGCTGTTCCCGACGGTGGCTGATGTCGGCCCCGCCGATGCGGATGTCAACGAAGCCTCTGCCGATATTGCCTGGAGCAATGGCGTATGGGTGGCCAACGGTAACCTTGCCATCCGCCACCTCGGCGTGCCCACCGTCACTGTACCGATGGGCGTGATGGCGGACATCGGCATGCCGGTCGGGCTGACGTTTGCCGGGCGGGCCTATGACGATTCGGCGCTGCTGCGCTTTGCCGCGGCGTTTGAAGCCACTGGCAACAAACGCGTAATCCCGCCGCGCACACCGCCGCTGCAAGCCTAACAGCCAACGTGTATCCAGCTGATGCTCCGAGGTCCAAATGTGGGAGGGGGCTTGCCCCCGATGGCGGTGTGCCCTCTCTGCGGCCAGCGTGGTTTGACGGGGCGCCTGAGATCAACAGCGACTCGCTTCGCATCGTGGTTACGGGTGGGCGCTGCAGCGTTGTGTAGGAGCGAGCTTGCTCGCGAAAAATTCACAGGCACCGCGTTCATTCAGGAAGCACGCGTTATTGTTGACGTTTTTTGCGAGCAAGCTCGCTCCTGCAGTGGGCGCTGTACGTTAATCGAGTGGTACCAGGGCAGGCCCCCTCCCACACGCGTGCTGTATTCACCTCAAGCAGCGCGACGCTGCCACTCGTCCACCACATCGCCCAGCGTCTTGGGCACGCCATTGCGTATCCAGGCCATGAATGGGCGGTTGAACTTGAACGCCGGGCCGCAGTGCTCAAGCATGAAGCGGCGCACGTTCTGGGTATTCCTGTAGCTTGGGGTTACGGGTGTAGCGCGGGTGATAACGCCACTGTGCCAGTCAACATCCATTTTATGCCTCGCGAGTGGGGATGCTGGTCACCCACATAACCGCAAAGGCGACCAGATCTCTGCAAAATTTCACTTTCCTTCTCCCTCGCACTTAATGCATGGTTGTACGACGACATACCTCGTCGTATTTACACCCACAAAAACAAGGAAACACTCATGCCCAACTTCAAAGTGCTGATCGCTTTCCTGTGCCTGTTCTGCGGTTACGTCACAGCCGCGCCGGCTCCCGCCGAGAAGGATGTGGCCCAGGCGGTCGATCAACTGACCCAGGCCATGTTGCACCTGGATCTCAAGCAACTGCAAGCGCTGACCTCGGACACCCTCACCTACGGCCACTCCAGCGGTAAGGTGCAGAACAAGGCGCAGTTCATCGCTGATCTGGAAAGCCATACCAGCGCGTTCAAGACCCTGGAAATGCAAAACCAGACCATCACCCTGAACGGCGACACCGCGCTGGTGCGCAACCACTTTCACGCCCTGGCGGTGAACAGTGGCGTGGAGGTGCCGACCGATATCGACAACTTCCAGGTCTGGCAGAAGCAGCAAGGCAAATGGCTGCTGATCGGTCGCCAGGCTTATAAATACTGATCCTCGCCGGTGAGCCGTTCAGCCGCGGCTCACCATTGCACCACCTTGCGCACCGTGATCAACGCCTGGTGTAACGCCGTCATCGACACCGACCCCAAGGCCAGGCGCAGGGCATGGGGCACCTGTGCGCAGACGGCAAACGGTTCGGCGGTGGAGACGCAAATACCCTCGTGCTGCAAGCTCATGGCCACCTGATCGGCGCGGGCGTCTTCGGTCAGCGGTAGCCACAAGAAATACGATGAGGGGTGACTGATATAGCTCAGCCCCGCCAGCACTTGCGCCGCCAAACGTTGCCGCGCCTGGGCATCTTCGCGTTTTTGCGCCTCCAGCCGCGCAACAGTGCCATCTTCGATCCAGGCCACCGCGATCGCACTCATCACCCCCGGTACATTCCAGGTGGTTGCCATCAGGGTGCGCTCCAAACGCTTGACCCAAGCCAGGGGCGTCGCGACAAAACCCACGCGCAAGCCAGTGGCGACACTCTTGGAAAACCCGCCGACGTACACCGTGCGCTCAGGCGCCAGCGTCGCCAGCGGCGGCGGTGCGTGTTCGGCGAGAAACGCGTAGGCGGCGTCCTCTATGATCATCAGCTGATGCTGTCGGGCAATCGCCACCAAGTGCTCGCGTTGCGCCAGGCTCATCACCCAGCCCAGCGGGTTATGCACGGTCGGCATGCTGTAGACCGCGCGTACCGGGCGCTTGCGGCACAGGGCCTGCAGGTGATCCAGGTCCGGGCCGATGGCGCTCGCGGGGATTGCGACGATTTCCAGGTGCAGGGTTTCGGCCAGCACTTTCAAGCCCGAATAGGTCAACGCGTCCACGGCAATCACGTCGCCGGGTTTGAGCAGCGCCATCATCGTGACTGCCAAGCCGTGCTGGGCGCCGCTGACCAGCAACACCTGTTCGGCCTGCACCGCCAACCCGCGATGCAACAGGTGCCGCGCGACCACCGCACGCTCATGCAGGCGGCCGGCATGGGGTTGATAACGCAACAGCGCTTCGAGGTCGCCCGACAACGCCAGCTGGCGCAGTGCGTTACGTAACAGGTCTGTCTGGCCGGGCAAGGACGGGTAGTTGAAATTCAGGTCGAGCATGCCCGCCGCCACAGGCATCTGCCCGCTGCCCTGCCCCGGCGGCAACGCTATCTCGCGCACGAAGGTGCCACGCCCGGTCTCACCACTGACCAGCCCCATCGCCTCCAACTCGCTGTACACCCGGCTCGCCGTAGCCAGCGCCAGCCCATGGTCGGCGGCGAGCTGGCGGTGCGTAGGCAGGCGTGTGCCGGGCGGCATGTTGCCCGAGCGAATGCCTTCGGCGAACGTATCGACCAGCGATTTGTAACGAGCGCGCGGCATAGTGGATGTATCCATGACAATTTTTTGATTGCCCCAATCTTCAGCCCTAGGATGGCGCCTACGCAACTACCCTTTTCTGGACCGCCCCATGGCACGCAGCTCGTTTCTCGGCACTCTGGACACCCGCACCCAGGGCTGGATCAACGGTTTTATCGGCGTGCTGATTTTCAGCGGATCGTTGCCGGCCACGCGCCTGGCGGTGATGGCGTTCGACCCGGTGTTCCTGACCATGATCCGCGCGACGCTCGCGGCCATCCTGGGGTTGTGCCTGCTGCGGCTGTTCAAGGAAAAACGCCCTACCCGCCAACAATGGGCGCCCTTGGCCATCGTCGCACTCGGGGTGGTGATCGGGTTCCCACTGCTGACCGCGCTCGCGCTGCAATACGTGACCTCGGCGCACTCCATTGTGTTTATCGGCCTGCTGCCACTGGCAACGGCGATTTTCGCCGTACTGCGCGGCGGTGAGCGGCCAAGGCGGGTGTTCTGGTTGTTTTCGGTGCTGGGCAGTGCGCTGGTGATGGGATACGCCTTTGCCCAGGGCCTGAGCGCCGCGCCCGCCGGGGATGTGCTGATGCTGTTGGCGGTGCTGGTCTGCGGCCTGGGCTATGCCGAAGGCGCCACGCTGTCACGTAGCCTCGGCGGCTGGCAGGTGATTTGCTGGGCCCTGGTGGTGGCGCTGCCCATCGTCGCGCCGTTGAGCCTGCTGCTGGCGCCCGCCTCGTTCGCAGGCATCAGCCTGCCGGCCTGGCTGAGCCTGGGTTACGTAGCAGTGTTCAGCATGTTAGTCGGCTTCGTGTTCTGGTATCGCGGCCTGGCCCAGGGTGGCATCGCCGCAGTCGGCCAGTTGCAGCTGCTGCAACCGTTCTTTGGCCTGGCCCTGGCGGCGGGCCTGCTGCGTGAGCAGGTGAGCCTGGGGATGCTGCTGGTCACGGTGGCGGTAATCGGCTGCGTGGCCGGGGCCAAAAGGTTCGCACGCTAGCGCGACGGCCCAAGGCCTGCTAAACAGAAGTGTCGTCCCCCGCCCTATTGCCAATCGAGGACTGCACCGATGACGCGTCTCACCGCCAAAGACTTTGCGCCCGAACTGCTGGAACTCTACGACGGCTACGCCCACGGCACGCTTAACCGCCGCGAATTTCTCGACCGCGCCGCGCTGTTTACCTTGGGCGGCCTGACCGCCTCGGCCCTGCTCGCAGCCCTGAGCCCCGACTATGCGCTGGCCGAACAGGTGAAATTCACCGATCCGGATATCGTCGCCGACTACATCACTTACCCATCACCCAAGGGCAACGGCACGGTACGCGGCTACCTGGTGCGGCCGGCCAAGGCCGTCGGCAAGTTACCTGCAGTGGTGGTGGTGCATGAAAACCGTGGTCTGAACCCCTATATCGAAGACGTCGCGCGGCGCCTGGCCAAGGCCGGCTTTATCGCCCTGGCGCCGGATGGCCTCACCTCGGTGGGCGGCTACCCCGGCAACGATGAAAAAGGCGTGGCCCTGCAGCAGACCGTCGACCCGACCAAGCTGATGAACGACTTCTTCGCCGCCATCGAGTGGCTGATGCACCACGACAGCAGCACCGGCAAAGTCGGCATCACCGGTTTCTGTTATGGCGGCGGCGTAACCAACACTACGGCGGTGGCCTACCCCGAGCTTGGCGCAGCCGTGTCGTTCTACGGACGCCAGCCTGAGGCCGGGGACGTGCCGCGCATCAAGGCGCCGATCATGCTGCACTACGGTGAGTTGGATGCGCGCATCAATGAGGGTTGGCCGGCCTACGAGCAGGCGCTGAAGGCCGCGGGCACGACGTACGAGGCGTATATCTACAAGGGCGCCAATCACGGTTTCCATAATGATTCGACGCCACGTTATGACGATGCGGCGGCGAACCTGGCCTGGGAACGCACCCTGGGATGGTTTCGCAAGTACCTCGCTTAGACACAATCAAACTGTGGAAGGGCAACTGCCCCTTGCGCATCAGCCAGCACTCGTCTGCAACCAGCCTTTGAACGCCAGCATTGCCGGCGTTTCGGACCGTGACTGCAAGCGCGTCAGCCAGTAACTGCCGGTGCTGATCTGCACCTCGAAGGGCTGGCGAATCCTGTCGTTCTCCAACTGCCGCGAAAACATCCGTGCCGGCGCCAATGCCACGCCGATGCCCTGCAGCGCCGCGTCCATCATCGCCAACGACGAATCGAACACGATGCTGCGCGGCACCAGCGTGTCTGACGGCAGGCCGGCGGCCCGGAACCACAGACTCCATTCATCGGCGCGGTAAGAGCGCAGCAACGTATGTTTCAACAGGTCGGCCGGCGTGTGCAGCTGTTCGGCAAGGTGCGGCACGCAGAGCACGCTCAGCGGTGCTTCCAGCAGTTGGCAGGCCTCGGTACCGTGCCAGGCGCCGGCGCCGAAACGGATCGCGTAGTCCAGGCCTTCAGCGGCGACATCGACACGGTTGTTGTGCGTGGACAGGCGCAGGTCGATAAACGGGTAGCGACTCTGGAACTCCGGCAGGCGCGGCAACAGCCAGCCCACCGCGAAGGTACCGACGGCGCCGACCGCCAGCACCTCACGGTAATGCCCGGCCTCGAACTGGCCTAGCGTATGGGCAATGCGATCGAACGATTCACGCAGCACCGGCAACAGGGTTTCGCCTTCGCGCGTGAGCATCAGCCCGCGCGGCAAGCGTTTGAACAGTGTGACATTGAGTTGCGCTTCCAGGCTTTTGACCTGGTGGCTGACCGCCGCCTGAGTAACGCATAACTCAATAGCTGCCCGGGTAAAGCTCAAGTGCCGGGCGGATGCCTCGAACGCTCTTAACGCGTTGAGAGGCAAATGAGAACGCAACATGGTGACCCCAAATTTTCTAATGGCTGACGCGAGATATGATCCTTTGTCCAATGTCGACAAACTGTATAGATTTGCCCCGCCTGCGCAGGCTGCTCATTGATTCGATCACATTCATGGAAGCGCTATGATGCCCCAACACAACCTGTCCGCAGTGCGTAAATTCACCGCCCTTGCGTTATTTATCGCCACCGGCGACTGCCTCGCCGCCACCGACTTGCGTGCCGTGGTGGATGCCGGGGTCAAGCCCTTGATGCAGCAGCAGTCCATCCCCGGCCTGGTGGTCGCCGTGGTGCAAGATGGCAAGGCGCAATACTTTAGTTACGGTATGGCCGACAAGGATGCCCAACGCGCCGTGACCGAAAACACCCTGTTCGAGGTGGGTTCGGTCAGCAAGACGTTTACCGCCACGCTGGCCGGGTACGCCGTGGCGCAGGGCAAGCTCAAGCTGGCAGACCCTGCCAGCCACTACCTGGCAGCATTGCGTGGAACCCCATTCGATCGCATCAGCGTACTCAACCTGGGCACTTACACCGCCGGCGGCTTGCCGCTGCAATTTCCCGCCGAGGCGGACACTGCGCAGCGCATGATCGGTTACTACCAGCAGTGGAAACCCGACTTCGCGCCAGGTGCCCGGCGTTTGTATTCCAACCCAAGCCTCGGGCTGTTCGGCTACCTGGCCGCACAAAGTCTCGGGCAACCGTTCGACACGCTGATGCAGGACACGCTGCTGCCCAAGCTCGGACTCAACCACACCTTCCTCCATGTGCCCGCCGAGCAGCGCGGCCTGTACGCACAGGGCTACAGCTCTGACGGCAAACCGGTGCGGGTCAGTCCGGGCGCCCTGGACAGCGAAGCCTACGGTATAAAGACCAGTGCCGCGGACCTGCTCCACTACGTTGAAGCGAACCTCAACCCGGCTGGCCTGGAAAAACCGGTGCAACAGGCCATTGCGAACGTCCAGACCGGCTACTACCAAGTCGGCGCCACCACCCAGGCACTGGGCTGGGAGTACTACGCGTACCCGGTCAAGCTGCAAACCCTGATCGACGCAAACTCCACGCCGATGGCCATGGAGCCGCACCCAGTCACCTGGTTGCCGACGCCGCAGGTACAACCGGCCAATGTGCTGTTCAACAAAACCGGTTCGACCCGTGGTTTCGGCGCCTATGTGGCATACGTACCGAGCAGGAAAATAGGCGTAGTGATCCTGGCCAATAAAAATTACCCGAATGAAGAACGCGTGAAAGTGGCCCATTCAATTCTGCGTGCCATGGACCACTGAAACCGAGTGGCTGAGCAAGGCCTCGACTCGCTGATGTCTAACCAGGCCGCACGAGCCGGCGTCGCCGGGGAAGCAAGCTGAAATAACTGAGCCTGGAACGTCGCGCTCGACTCCTGCAACGAATCTCGCTGCTGCACGTACGAAGCGTGCAGAAGCGATCGTCGTCTTCCTGGAGTTCATTTATGCCGGCAGTTTCTCCCGCTCTGATTCCCAGCCCCGCCGTACAAGCGCCCCCCCAGTCCCCGCCGGTAACCGCTGTGACGGTACCCGCCCCTGCACCAGTCCCCAGCGCCGATGTGCCTGCGTGGGTGAACCTGATCAAGAAAAACCCGGATTACAAAGCTGACATGGCGCTCTCGGCCGCTTATGCCGATGCGCTGGTGGAGGCTGCGACCGGCACAGATACCAATGCCTATGACACGCCGCACTTGCCCGTGTCTCCAGACTCGACGTTCGGGCAATGGCGCCAGCAACTCGACGCCCTGCTGGCGAGCCACGACTTTGGACAGTGGGCCGACGCCCAGCATATCGATCAATCCAAACCCATCCGTATCGCCCCTGCCAATGGCACCTCACAGGCGCATATCGTCGCCTCGCTCAAGGCAGCCTCACCCCGCGAGAAGGCGCCCTTGGTGTTATTCGCGGCCGGCCAGGGCAAGACGCTGCCGCACACGTGGCCACTCATCATGCAGGCCGCCAGTACCTTGTCACCCAACGGTCATTCACTTGAGGTGCCTGCGGTCGGTCGGGCATCGTCCAGCGTGCACGCCGAACGCCCCGCCTCAATCAGAGAGATCGCCAGCTTTTATGGCGAGGTGCTGCCCTCCACCGTGCAAACCGCCGCGCAACGAGCCACTCAGCTCAAACAGGCAGATTCGTTTCCCGCCGGTGATAGCTCACTTTCGACGGCGCAGCTCGACACGCGCACCGGGGATCGGCTTGAGCACCAACAGAAAACCCTGGGCGACATACGTAATGACAACCGATTGTTCCAACAGTTGAGCAATGTTCTGCACCTGATCGACGCCGACACCGAGCCAGACGAAACCCGCCCCTACTCCATCACCACACTGCCTACAGCCGAAGCGATCGAAGGGGCTGAAAAAGCCAAGATCAAAGACCTGCTCAAAGGCACTCACCTTGAAATAGATCCTTCGTCCTGGTACTTCCAGGATGAGCAACTCATGCCCGAAGACAACGTGACGCTGGAGCAATTCATCCATGACAAGTTCGGTAAGATTCCCGAGACAAGAGCAGAAATCCTCAACCTGATAGGCCTTCTCAAACAAACGGAACCCGCGACGCCCCCCCATGGCAATTACACCGGAGCCTTGGGGTGGGAAGCGCCCGTCAGCGCGTCCGAGCAACAGGAGCTTTATTCCCACATTGCGTACAACAACCTGCAATTGCCAGGTCTCAGCGCGGGAAAAAAAACAGATGCTTTCAATTACCTGACCAAAAATCGACACTGGACAAGCACCGAGCTGCGCAACCCTGCCCATGTGCTGCGGGAGATACTTGCATCGCCAAAGGCCAGGGAATTGGAAGCCTCGCTGCAGAAAAAAATGGGCGCCGCCGAAAACCCCGACAGCTGCGACTGGGTACTGGCCGCCATGCTATTGGGGCTGGACGCGCCAACCTGGCTGCGCACGCCTAAAAAAGCCAATCAAACCGCAGGCTTCGACCTGGCCGACAAAGCCTTTCACGGAAAACCGCTCGACACCATCAAACATGCGCTGGTCGAGCATCTGGTGCAGACCCGGCGCGCCTCGCAAGAGATGGCGCCCGTGGCCGCGCATCTGCTGCTGGCGAGCGCGGCGCCGGAGCTTCAGGTCAAGGACATCCCCAAAGACGTGACCTATGGCTCACCGGCCTGGTTCAGCCTGAAAGCCACGGTGGCCTACATCGAAGCGAAGCACCCGGGAAGCAGTTCATTGATGAGCTTTGCCGAAGTGGTCAAGTACGGCAACGTCAACCCGATCAGCGACGCCGACCAAACCTTGCTCAATGAGGTCAAGCAGGCTGCAGTCATTGACTGGGCCTTGGCCTATGGCGTACTCAAACCCTCGGCGACGGGTGAGTATTCGGCCGAACAGCTGAACGCTGCGCACACGACGTTCACTGAAGTCATGACCGGGCTGAAAAAGATCAAGCAGGATGTGAACGCACCTGTGCCCCTGCAAAAGTCGATGGCACTGGAGGTACTGGGACAGCACATAAAAAATGTCCCGCTTGAAGCAGCGGTCATTACAAACCCCCAGTCAAGAACCAATAACGCACTCAACGACGGGCTTTTGCACGTCAATACCGGCCCTTATTCGTTGTTGGACATGTACCTCTCCGAGCATGCGCCTAACCTCAAGGACGATAACACCTGGTATTCACTCGACCCCTCAAAGGTGCCGGACGCCGCGATCAAACTGCTGGGCGATCTGCCTGACATCAAGTCCCGGCATCGCGACGCGGTGGCCAACTTTCAGCAAAGCCGGGCCAGCGGCCTGGTCAACCTGACCAAACACCTGATCGCGCAACTGCCGATAGAGGACCGTCAGCACCTTGAGTTCGGCAAACTCGACCTCTTTATCGAGGGCACCGTCATCAAACATACCAGCTACACCCGGGCGGGCGATATCAATCACGACCAGCCATTCCCGAAACAGGCGAGCGACAAGCGCTCATTGATCGTCAGGGCCACCCATGGCGACAGCGTCAAGGCCTATGAATTCTGCCCGCAACAGAACACGTTGAAACCACTGAGCGACTTCAAGCCCGGCCTGCAAGGCGACTGGGCCCGCCAGCCAGCCGGCATTATCGGCGGCGACAAATTCTCCAACACCGCCATCGAGCCCTTTGACGTGCCGGCGGGCGTGTCCGGCAGTCTCGACGCCACCCCACCTGGCGACGGGGCTGTCCCGGCCTCGTATACCAGCGCCCGCAGCCAGTTTCTCGGTGAGCTTCTGGCCCGGCACACCTTTGGCAATCGCCCGCTCGACGGGTGGGTGAGCGCAACCGGTCACACCACGCGTTTCAGTGAAGAAGATCAAGACTTCGAACATAGCAAGGAGCTGTTGCTGGGATCGATACCTGGCGTGAACCTGGTCAGGAACGTGGTCAAGGGAGACTGGCTGGCCGTGACATCCGGGCTTATATTTGATGGGGTGATGTATGCCACCACCGCCGGCCTGGGAGGTGGGCTCAAGGGGGTTAAAACCCTGGGGGCCGCCACAAAGCGTACACCTCAGACCTTTGGCAACCGCTTCTTCAATCGCACGCGGGCATTGACGTCATCGACACCAGCGACTGACGTCGACCGGCTATTGCGCGGGCGTACGGGGCGCAACGATCTCTCGAAATTCGCCACCCGCCCCGATGTCGCAGAGGGTACTTACAGGAAAAACGGTGCGACTTTCTCAGTGCAGGCGAAGCTGGACAAAAAAACCGGGAAAATCCACGCATTCGACCCGGTGAAAAACCGCACCTATGGAAAACCGCTGGAGAACTTCACGCCCCACGCGCACGTTGATAATGCTCTCCCCGGCACCAGTCGCAGTAGCCTTACGGGCAGGGAGCGTGCGCTGGATACCGCGTTGGGGCGCGATAACGTGATTCAGATGGGCGGCCCGATGGAGGATTTGAAAATGCTGGGCCATGAAATGCACACGTTCTCCGATAAAGGCAAGACGCGACTCAACATCGTCGCACACGGCCGTAAGCCCAGTGCGATGGACCAGGGATTCGGTACGGGTACACGTGCTTATGTGGATAATGTTCCTTATGACGCCCCTGGGTTGGTCAAATTGCTGCGGAGCAAAGGGGTCGATCCGGCCAAGTACAAAAGTGTACGTCTTTTGATTTGCTACTCGGCAAATGGGCGCCACAGGCCCTTCGCACGTCTATTTCAAAAAGAAATAAAACGGCCGGTCAAAGCTTTTGAGGGACCGGTGTTCATGAGTCACGGCTCGACGCCCATGGCGAACTTTCATAAAAAGGCCCAAGAGATAGTGACGCGAAACTCGCCGCACCTGGGCCCGCACGCGGTGAATAGAGAAGCCGACAAGCTGATGGACGCCATGTTCGGCAAGGGTCAGGTCACTCCCCATATAGAAAAAGCTCATGGGAGCACAATTCGCGTCAACATAGCCCCTATGGATGCTCCGGAAGTCTGGCGGGACACGGTCATCACTTACCAGCCACGCCAGTTCAAACGCTAAGCCAATGCCAGTCCTTTAGAGGCTGGCATGTCTATTTCTCCTGTTCGGCATACGCCCACGTCATCCTGAACGACGCCCCGCCCCACTCCGAATCCAGCACTTGCACCTGCCCGCCATGCCATTGGCTGACCCGTTTGACCAGCGCCAGGCCCAAGCCAAAGCCGCCCGTGCGACGGTCGCGGCTGGTATCCAGGCGCAGGAAGGGCTCGAAGATCTTGGTGCGCCCCTCCAACGGCACGCCCGGGCCGTCGTCATTGACTCGCACTTCATAGCCGCTGCCGAACGTCACCAGCGACACTTCCACGCGGTGATCGGCATAGCGGATCGCATTGCGCAGCAGGTTGATCACCGCCCGCGCCATGAAGCGCGGTTCGATCTGGATAAAATCGACTTCACAGGCGCGCAGCGACAAGTGCACGCCTGCGGCCTCGGCCTCCAGCGCTACGCTGCCGATCACGCTGTCCAGCCAGCTATGGGCCTCGATAGTTTCGCGGGTAACCTGGGTCGCGCCGCGCTCCAGGCTGGCGTAGGTCAGCAGTTCGGAGACCATGTCTTCGAGCTCGCCAAGGTCGCCGTACATATCGGCGATCAACTGGCGGCTCTGGCGCGGATCGGACTGCTGCTTGAGCTGATCCAGTTCAAAGGACAAGCGTGCAATCGGCGTGCGCAGTTCGTGGGACACCGCGTTGGTCAGTTCGCGCTGGTTGGCGATCAGGCTTTCGATGCGCTCGGCCATCTGGTTGAAGTGCCCGGCCAGTGCGCGCACGGTGGAGCGGCGCGGCAGCAGGATGCGCGAACCGAGGTCGTTGTCGCCGAAGCGCTGCGCCGCCAGGCGGATGAGCTCCAGGTCGCGCCAGTGCGGGCGCACCCAGAAATACAGGACGATGGCCAGGCTTACGCCGAGGAAGCCATAGGCCCACAGGTACAGCCACTTGGGCTCTTCCGGCAGTTGGATCTCAAGCAATTGCCCGCCGTCGTCGATAGGCGCGAGAAACTTCATGAAGTCCTCGCGCACCACCACCTGATCATTGGCCAGGAGCGTGTGTTCGCGCTCGCTCAGGTGCTGGGCGCCGCGCTGCACCAGTTTCAGGCGCAGGCCATAATGCGGTTGCAGTTCATCCAGGCGCGCCTGGCGCGCCGCGCCCTGTACCGGCCGCAGTTGCTCCACCAGGGCCCACGCCGGACCGCGCAAGGCCTCTCGGTTATAGGTCTCGTTGGACTCGGGCATGTACGCGTCCAGGCCGTAGTTGACCAGCCAGATCGACCCGGCCAGGCCGAGCGCGAGGATCACATAGAGGCGCAGATACAGGCGCAGCACCTAAACCTCCCACGCGAACGGATTGAACAGGTAGCCCTTGCCCCAGATGGTCTTGATGCACACCGGCTCACGCGGGTTGTCATTGAGCTTGCCGCGCAGCTTGCTGATATACACGTCGACGCTGCGGTTCAGGCCATCGAAGGCAATACCGCGCATTCGGTTGAGAATGTCGTCGCGCGAAAGGATGGTTCCGGCGTTGCTCGCCAGCAGCCACAGCAACTCGAACTCCATGGTGGTGAGGTCGATCTGTTCATCGCCCAGCCTGACCACCCGACAACTGCGATCGATCGACAACCGGCCAAACGCCAGGGCGCCGCGCACCACGGGCTCGGGCGCCTGGCGCCGTTGCAACGCGCGCAAACGGGCGAGCAGCACCGGCGGCTTGATCGGCTTGATCACGTAATCGTCAGCGCCGGACTCAAGGCCGAGGATGTGGTCCAGATCATCTTCCTTGGCCGTCAGGATCACGATGGGCGTGTCCGACACATTGCGAATCTCGCGGCACACATGCAACCCGCTCTGGCCCGGCAGCATCAGGTCCAGCACGACCATTTTCGGCTTGAATGCCAGAAACGCGGTCAAGGCCTGATCGCCCCGGTGCACCACGCGCACGTCGAAACCATGCTGCGACAGAAAATGTGCGATCAGCCCTGCCAGCTTCTCGTCGTCCTCAACGAGCAGGACCTTGCCCAGACCCAGGTTTTCCATAAGTTCTCTGTGTGCGAATGCAGATTGAAAGGCCGGCATTATAGGTGGCAAGCTGGTCGAGGAGAGCAGCGTCCGTGTACCGTGCCAGGAAGCTTCATGCTTTTAAGAGTTTTTAACAAATAGCCTGCAATCTTTTACGCCATTCACAGGGAGTCATATGCGCAGGGATTACCTGGCGTTCTTCGTTTCGCTGTTCCTGTCGCGGCTGGCGGACCAGATCCTGCTGTTCATCGTGCCGCTGGTGGTGTTCCAGACGACCCAGAGTGTGTCGTGGGCAGGCCTGGCATTCTTTGTCGAATCACTGCCGCGCTACCTGGCATTTCCCATATGCGGGGCCTTGTGCGACCGGTTTTCCCCCGTGCGCATCCTGCACATCAGCCAGGTGTATCGGGCCTTGGCCTGCGCAATGGCGGTAGCGCTGTACGGGCTGTTCGACGGTATCCAGTGGCTGGTGATCCTGTCCGCGGTATGCGGGATATTGACCACCCAGGGCATCATGGCGCGGGAAGTGGTGATGCCGCATATCTTCCAGCATTACACCTACGCCAAGACCTTGTCCTATTCTCAGATCGCCGACCAGAGCGGCCTGGTACTCGGGCCTTTGGTGGCGGCGCTGATGCTGCAAGTCTGGCAGTGGCCTTGGGTGGTGCTGGGAATCGCTGCGCTGTTTGTGCTGGCGGACCTGGCGATGCTGGTCTGGCAGCGCCACACCACGGTGGACCTGCCGCTGCACGAACAACGCGCAGGTATCTGGCTGCAACCCTTGCGGACCGCCTTCGGCCACATCCGCAACCGGACGGAGTTGAAACGCATCATTACCCTGGCGGTCGGTGTGAACCTGATTGTCGGGGTCACGCTGGCTACATCGGCGGCGATGGTCACCGGGCAATACGCGGCCGACAAAGACGCCTACGCCTTGCTGCAAGCCGCCGGCGCAGTGGTCACCCTCGTGATGCTGTTTTACCTGGCGCGTTCGACCCTGGCGCTGAAGCTGCTCGGCGGGCTGTCGTATTCGATGATTGCCGTCGGCGCGCTGATCACCGCCATCAGCCCCGGCCTGTGGGCATACGCCGTGGGCTTTCTGCTGGTGACCGGCTTCGACAAGATGTTCAACGTGTACATGCGCAGCCTGCGTCAACGGGTCATTCCGGTGCAGGATTTCGGCAAGACAGTGGGCGTGATCACCTTGCTCAACAATCTGGCCCAGCCCTTGGCAGGCCTGATGATTGCCGTGCTGGCCGCGCCCGTCGGCACGCAAACGGTGATCCTGCTGCTGAGCGCAATCAGCGCCTTGATCGGCGTGGCCGTGGCCTCAGGCTGGCACGCCACTGTGAAAGCGGAACTCGATGTCGGGTGACTCGATCAGCGCCTGCTCGGCCGCCCTCACCCGCTCGATCACCTGGGCGATGTCCTTGGCGTCACCGTACTGGTACGCCAATTTCAGGTAACCCTGGAAGTGCCGTGCTTCGCTTTTGAGCAAACCGAAGTAGAACTTGCCGAGTTCTTCGTCCAAATGTGGCACCAGCGCTTCGAAACGCTCGCAACTGCGCGCTTCGATGAAGGCACCCACCACAAGTGTGTCCACCAGTTTGACCGGTTCATGGTTGCGCACCACCTTGCGCAGACCCGAAGCGTAACGGCCGGCGGACAACTGACGCAGCTCGACCTTGCGTTTCTTGATCAGGCGCATGACCTGTTCGTGATGCACCAGCTCTTCACGGGCCAGGCGCGACATCATATTGATCAGGTCGACGTGGCCATGGTATTTGGCGATCAGGCTCAGGGCGGTGCTGGCAGCTTTGAATTCACAGTTCTTGTGATCAATCAGCAGGGTGTCCTGATCGGCCAACGCGGCCTGCACCCAGGCATCAGGGGTGCGGCAGCCGAGGAATTCGTGGATTTCGGGCAGGATCATCGGGCTCACGGGCAAAGGATCACAAAAGGGCGCCGATTATACCGACCCCGCCGCAGACCGCCAGCCATGGGCCTTGATGTACATCAAGATGACGCCAGGCCAGCAGCAACTATAGTTGTTTGAGCCCCCTTCCTGGAGATCCGACCATGCAAGCCATCCGCAGCATCCTGGTGGTCATCGAGCCCGAGCATTCCGAAAGCCTGGCCCTCAAGCGCGCCAAGCTGATCGCCGGGGTAACTGACGCACACCTGCACTTGCTGGTATGCGACAAGAAACATGAGCATTCGGCGCTGTTGAGCGTGCTCAAGGAAGGTTTAAAGAACGACGGCTACAGCGTCACCACCGAACAAGCGTGGAACGACAGCCTGCATGAAACCATCGTCGAGGTGCAGCAGGCCGAAGGCTGCGGGCTGGTGATCAAGCAGCACTTTCCCGACAGCCCGTTGAAAAAAGCCCTGCTGACCCCGGCGGACTGGAAACTGCTGCGCTACTGCCCAACGCCCGTGCTGCTGGTCAAGACCGCTACGCCATGGGCCGAACGAGTGATTCTGGCAGCCATCGACGTGGGCAATACCGACGGCGAACACCGCTCGCTGCATAACGCCATCATCGACCACGGTTTCGATATCGCCACCCTGGCCAAGGCGCAGTTGCACGTCATCAGCGCGCATCCATCGCCGATGCTGTCGGCGGCGGACCCGACCTTCCAGCTCAGGGAAACCATCGAGGCGCGTTATCGCGAGCAATGCAAAGCCTTCCAGGCCGAATTCGACGTGGATGATGCACACCTGCATATCGAGGAAGGGCCGGCGGATGTGCTGATTCCCTTCGCGGCGCATAAATGGCAAGCGGCCGTGACCATCATCGGCACCGTGGCGCGTACCGGGATGTCCGGGGCGTTGATCGGCAATACAGCGGAGGTGGTGCTCGATGCGGTGGAAAGCGACGTGCTGGTGCTCAAGCCGCAAGCACTGATGGATCACCTTGAAGAACTCGCCATCAAGTCCTGACATCGACCCTTCAGGCACAGAGGACGCAATGTGGGAGGGGGCTTGCCCCCGATTGCAGTGTGTCAGTCACTCTAGGTGATGCTGATACACCGCCATCGGGGGCAAGCCCCCTCCCACACTTTGGATTTGTATTATCAGTCAGCGAATGCGTCCTTCAGGAAGCCCGGCGCGATATAGCGCTGGTAATGCGCCTCGGAAAGGATAAAGAACTCCCGGTCAATGGCATCGCGCAACTGCGGCAGCGTCCAATCGCGAAACTCCGGTAGCAGCACCATGCCGTAGGCCTCCAGGTTATTGATCACGCGCGCCCCACGCGCAATCAATTGGTAGGCCCAGCAATATTCGGACTGGTGCGGCACAAAGCGAATCTTGCGCTGCTCCAGTTGCCCGCGCAGCGTCTTGGGAGCGAAAACTTCGACTTTGCCGGCCATCACCTGCACCAGCAACTGTTCGAGCCTGAGCCACACCGCGCGCTTTTCTTCTTCGTTATAGCCATTCCACTGGATCACCTCGTGGTGAAAGCGCTTGCAGCCGCGGCACACGAGATCGCCGTAGACCGTGGAGCACAGGCCGACGCAGGGGGTCTTGATGGTTTGGTTGGGCATGGGCGAAACACGCAAATCAGTGAAAACAGTGCGCCATGTTAGCCCTTTGTCTAAGGTTGATCACCCTGCAAACTTGGCAACGCAACTTACCTTTAGATTTTTTTTGCCGTAGAATCACCCGGCCTTGTAAGGCGCCAATAATCCGCTGGAAGCTGTTTTCAAAGCGTCACGAGCACAGTCGTTCCTTCAGAACGGTGTTGGCGCAGGTTTGACCCGGTAGGTCAACGCTTGCGCCAACCCTCATCAGCTCCGTTCTGCAGGCGTAAAACTTTGAAAGCAGCTTCTGTAAGGAATGCCGGCAGCGCTGGCTTTGCGGCCCAAAAAGCCCCCGAGCGCACGCGTGCCGGTCATTCCTGGATGAGCGTCCCGTGGGACCACTGATGAGGGTAATAACTGTGCTTGAAGCCTACCGCAAACATATCGAAGAGCGTGCCGCCCTGGGTATCGTTCCCCAGCCGCTTAACGCCGAACAAACCGCAGGCCTGGTCGAGCTGCTGAAAAATCCTCCGGCTGGCGAAGAAGAATTCCTCGTTGACCTGATCACCAACCGCATTCCACCAGGCGTTGACGAAGCTGCCTATGTCAAGGCCGGTTTCCTGTCCGCCCTGGCCAAAGGCGAAGCCACCTCCCCCCTGATCGACAAAAAGCGCGCGGTTGAACTGCTTGGCACCATGCAAGGCGGCTACAACATCGTGACGCTGGTCGAGCTGCTGGACGACGCCGAATTGGCGCCTGTCGCGGCCGCCCAGCTCAAGCACACCCTGCTGATGTTCGATGCGTTCCACGACGTGGCGGAAAAAGCCCGCAACGGCAACGAACACGCCAAGGGTGTAATCCAGTCCTGGGCTGACGGCGAGTGGTTCCGCAACCGCCCAACCCTGGCCGACAAGATCAGCCTGCGCGTGTTCAAGGTCACCGGCGAAACCAACACCGACGACCTGTCCCCTGCCCCGGACGCCTGGTCCCGCCCTGACATCCCGCTGCACGCCCTGGCCATGCTGAAAATGGCCCGTGAAGGCATCGTGCCGGACGAGCAAGGCAAGACCGGCCCGATGAAGCAGATCGAAGAAATGCGCGGCCAGGGCTTCCCGATCGCCTACGTCGGTGACGTGGTCGGTACCGGTTCGTCGCGTAAATCGGCAACCAACTCCGTACTGTGGTTCTTCGGCGACGACGTGCCTTACGTGCCGAACAAGCGCGCCGGCGGCTTCTGCTTTGGCAGCAAGATCGCTCCGATCTTCTACAACACCATGGAAGATGCGGGCGCACTGCCTATCGAGTTCGACGTCACCAACATGAACATGGGCGACGTGATCGACCTGTACCCGCATGCTGGCAAAGTCTGCAAACACGGCACCGACGAAGTCATCACCACCTTCGAAATGAAGACCCCGGTGCTGCTGGACGAAGTGCGCGCCGGCGGCCGTATCCCGCTGATCATCGGGCGCGGCCTGACCGACAAGGCCCGTGCCGAACTGGGCCTGGGCCCTACCGACCTGTTCAAGCTGCCTGAAGCGCCTGTCGACACCGGCAAAGGCTTCACCCTGGCACAGAAAATGGTCGGCAAGGCGTGCGGCCTGCCGGAAGGCAAAGGCGTTCGTCCAGGTACTTACTGCGAACCGAAGATGACCACCGTCGGTTCCCAGGACACCACCGGTCCAATGACCCGTGATGAACTCAAGGACCTGGCGTGCCTGGGCTTCTCGACCGACCTGGTAATGCAGTCGTTCTGCCACACCGCAGCCTATCCAAAGCCGATCGACGTGACCACCCACCACACCCTGCCTGACTTCATCATGACCCGTGGCGGTGTATCGCTGCGTCCAGGCGACGGCATCATCCACAGCTGGCTGAACCGCATGCTGCTGCCAGACACTGTCGGTACTGGTGGTGACTCCCACACCCGCTTCCCGATGGGCATCTCGTTCCCGGCCGGTTCGGGCCTGGTGGCGTTCGCCGCAGCCACTGGCGTAATGCCACTGGACATGCCGGAATCGATCCTGGTGCGCTTCAAAGGCAAGATGAAGCCTGGCATCACCCTGCGTGACCTGGTGCACGCCATTCCTTACTACGCGATCCAGGCTGGCCTGCTGACCGTAGAGAAGAAAGGCAAGAAAAACGCCTTCTCCGGCCGCATCCTGGAAATCGAAGGCCTGAACGACCTGACGCTGGAGCAGGCGTTCGAGCTGTCCGACGCTTCGGCTGAACGTTCGGCTGCCGGTTGCACCATCAAGCTGTCCAAAGACTCCGTCACCGAGTACCTGAACTCCAACATCACCCTGCTGCGCTGGATGATCGGCGAAGGCTACGGCGATGCTCGCACCCTGGAACGTCGCGCCCAAGCGATGGAAGCCTGGGTCGCCAATCCGGAGCTGATGGAAGCCGATGCCGACGCCGAATACGCCGAAATCATCGAGATCGACCTGGCGCAAATCAACGAGCCGATCCTCTGCGCACCGAACGACCCGGACGACGCCCGTCTGCTGTCCAGCGTTGCCGGTGAGAAAATCGACGAAGTGTTCATCGGCTCGTGCATGACCAACATCGGTCACTTCCGCGCAGCCGGCAAGCTGCTGGAGCAGGTCAAGGGCCAGCTGCCAACCCGTCTGTGGCTGTCACCGCCGACCAAGATGGACGCTCACCAGCTGACGGAAGAAGGCTACTACGGCATCTATGGCAAGGCTGGCGCACGCATGGAAATGCCGGGCTGCTCGCTGTGCATGGGTAACCAGGCACGCGTAGAACCGAATTCGACCGTCGTGTCGACCTCGACCCGTAACTTCCCGAACCGTCTGGGCGATGGCGCGAACGTCTACCTGGCTTCGGCTGAGCTGGCGGCAGTAGCTTCTACCCTGGGTCGCCTGCCGACTGTCGAAGAGTACATGGGCTACGCAGCGAAACTGGACACCATGGCCAGTGACGTCTACCGCTACCTGAACTTCGACCAGATCGCCGAGTTCCGCAAGATCGCAGCAAGCGCCAACATCCCGGTGATTCAAGCCTAAGATGTTGATGTAGGAAACGCCGCGTATCGCAAGGTACGCGGCGTTTTTTTTATGCCTGGAACAAAGTATCAGCAACACCGCAAAACACATGTGGGAGGGGGCTTGCCCCCCGATGGCGGCCGATCAGCCAGACATCTATCACTGACACACCGCTATCGGGGGCAAGCTGAACTGGCCTAATGATTTTGGACACTTCAATCGGGCGCTATGATAGCGCCCAAA
>NZ_KZ478027.1 GCF_002837185.1 Pseudomonas fluorescens
ACGCCCTTGGGCATGCCGGTGGAACCGGAGGTGTAGATCACGTAGGCGAGGTTGTCACCGTCGAGCGCGACGTTCGGCGCGCTGTTGCTCAAGTGCGCCCATTGCTCGGTACGATCAATGGCCAGGGTCTCCAGCCCATCGGGAACCGGCAGTTGCGCCAGGGCGCGGGTATGGCTGAGCAGCAGTTGCGCGCGGCTGTCCTGCATCATGTACAGCAGGCGATCACGCGGGTATTCGATGTCCAGCGGCACGTACACGCCACCGGCCTTCAGCACCGCGAGGAACGCCACCATGATCTCGGCACTGCGCGGCATGGCAATCGCCACGCGCACTTCCGGGCCGACGCCACGGGCAATCAGTGCGTGGGCCAGGCGGTTGGCCTGGGTGTCGAGCTCAGCGTAACTGAGGGTTTGCGCATCGAACTTCACCGCCACCGCATCCGGAGTCTCCCGGGCACGGTCGGCGACCAACTCATGCACCAGCCGCTGGGACGGGTAGCCGGCATCGGTGCAGTTCCACAGTTGCAGGATGTGCTGCTGCTCGTCCTGATCCAACACGCGCAACTGGCCGATGGCTTGAGTCTGATCGGCCACCATCGCCTGCAACAGGTTCTGCCAATGCCCGGCCATGCGCGCGATGGTGGCGGGCGCAAACAGGTCGGTGGCATAGCTCAGGGAGGCATGCAGCGCCGTCGGGCTTTCTTCCACGTCCAGCGCCAGGTCGAACTGGGCCACGCCGTCATCCCAGCCCAGGACCTCGATGTGCAGGTCGGTCAGTTGCTGCAACTGACGCTCGGCGGACGTTACGCGGTGGTTGAACAGCACCTGGAACAACGGGCTCAGGCTGAGGCTGCGTTCCGGATGCAGTGCTTGCACCAACTGTTCGAACGGCAGGTCCTGATGGGCCTGGGCGTCCAGGGAGCGCTGGCGCACCTGGCGCAGCAGTTGCTCGACGCTCATCTGCCCGTGAAGGTCGGCCTTGAGCACTTGGGTGTTGACGAAGAAACCAATCAGACCCTCGGTTTCCAGGCGGTTGCGGTTGGCAACCGGCACGCCGACGCGCACGTCTTCCTGGCCACTGTAGCGATGCAACAGCGCCTGGTAGGACGCCAACAACACCATCGGCAAGGTGACGCCGGCGTTGCGGGCCAGGGTGCGCAGGCCTTCCAGCAGACCTGGCGCCAAGTCGATGCCCAGGCGCGCACCGCGATGGCTTGGCAACGCCGGGCGCGGGAAGTCGAACGGCAGCTCCAGCACCGGCTGCTCGCCGCCCAACTGTTCACGCCAATAGGCCAGTTGACGCGTTTGCTCGCCGGCCTCCATCCAGTTGCGCTGCCATACGGCATAGTCGGCGTACTGGATCGGCAACGCCGGCAGATCGGGGGTGTGACCCTGGCTGAACGCGGCGTACAGCTGCACCAGTTCTTCGACCATCAATTGCATCGACCAGCCATCGGAGACGATGTGGTGCTGCACCAGCACCAGCACGTGGTCGTCCTCGGCCAGGCGCAACAACGTGACCCGCAACAGCGGCCCGCGCAGTAAATCGAAGGGGCGTGCGACCTCGGCGGCGACGGTAGCCTTGAGGTCGGCATACTCGCAGGCGCCCCGGTCGATCTCGATCCGGCCGACCGCTTCGATGACCTGCACCGCGCCCGTGGCCTCCTGGCGCAGGTGAGTGCGCAGGCTTTCATGGCGGGCCAACAAGGTGTCGAAACTGCGCTGCAGTGCGACCTGGTCCAGTGGGCCCTGTAGACGCAAGGCACTGGGGATGTGGTAAGCGGCGCTGTGCGGGTCCAGTTGCCAGAGGAACCATTGACGCTCCTGGGCATAGGACAACGGCAAGGGGTGCGTACGGTCAGCCTTGAGCAGCGCCGGTGCGGTGCTGCCCTCCTCGCCCAGAGCGCGCACGAAATCGCCGAGCAAGGGCTGCTCGAACAGGGTCTTGAGCGCGACTTCCAGCGCCAGCGCCTGACGCACCCGCGACACCACCCGCGTGGCCAGCAGGGAGTGCCCACCCAGCTCGAAGAAATGATCGTCGAGGCCGACCTGCGGCACCTCCAGCACCTCGGCCCAGATCGCCGCGACCTGTTGTTCGCGCGCGGTCACGGGCGCCAGGTGCCCCTTGTGCAACTGCCCGGCATCGACCTTGGGCAAGGCCTTGCGGTCAAGCTTGCCGTTGGGAGTCAGCGGCAGGCGCTCGAGGACCAGCAAGTGCGACGGCACCATGTAATCCGGCAGCCGCTCGCGCAGCGCGGCTTTGCAGGCCTGTGAATCCACCGTCGTGGTGGTCACCAGGTAGGCGATCAAGCGGTCGTTGTCCGCCAGCACCACGGCTTCACGCACACCTGGGTACTCACGCAGGCAGGCTTCGATTTCACCCAGCTCGATACGGAAGCCGCGCACCTTGACCTGATGGTCGACGCGGCCGATGTACTCGACCACGCCGTCTGCGCGGTAACGCGCCAGGTCGCCGGTGCGGTACAGGCGTGCGCCAGGCGCGCCAAACGGGTCCGGTACAAAACGCTCGGCGGTGAGCGCCGGCCGCGCGTGATAACCACGCGCCAGGCCGACCCCGCCGATCAGCAGCTCGCCGGCCGCGCCCTGCGGGCAGGGGGTAAGCCCGGCATTGAGGATGAACAGCGAGGTATTGGCGATGGGCCGTCCGACAAAAGGCTGCGCCTCGTGCAAGCGATGGGCCGCCGACCAGATGGTGGTTTCCGTCGGCCCGTAGAGGTTCCACACCGGGCCTTGCAGATCGAGCAGGCGCCGGGCCAGGTCAGCCGGCAGCGCTTCGCCGCCGCACAGGCACTGGATACCGCGCAGCAGGTGCGCACGCGGGCTGTCGAGCAGCATGCGCCAGGTCGACGGCGTGGCCTGCAGCACGCTGGCTGCCTGGCCGTGGGCGAGGTCGAGGATGGCTTCCGGGTCGGAGGCCACGGCCTGCTCGCTCAACAGCACCGTCGCGCCGACACTCAGCGGCACATAAAGCTCCAGGGCGAAGATGTCGAATGAGAACGTGGTCAACGACAACAGGCGCGCAGCGCCGCCAATGGACAAGGTATCGGCCATGCCGCAGGTAAAGCTGCACAACGCCTGGTGCCGCACCATCACGCCTTTGGGCGTGCCGGTGGAGCCGGAGGTGTAGATGACGTAGGCCAGGTGCTGCGGCGTAATGTCTACCTGCGGATTGTGTGCGTCACCGTCGCAGTCGTCGGTCAGCAACACCTGCAGGTCTTGGGGCTGCAGGAGACGATCGCGCAAATGCGCCTGGGTCAGCAGCACCCGGGCATCGCTGTCTTCGAGCATGAACGCCAGGCGGTCCGCCGGGAACTGCGGATCAAGCGGCACATAGGCGCCGCCGGCCTTGAGGGTCGCCAGCAGGCCGACCACCATGTCCAGCGAGCGCTCCACATGCACCGCCACCAGCACATCGGGGCCGACGCCCGCCGCGATCAACCGGTGCGCCAGGCGATTGGCCCGGCGGTTGAGTTCGGCGTAGCTCAGGCTGACATCATTGAAGCGCAGTGCGATGGCATCCGGGCGGGCGAGCGCTTGCGCCTCGAACACCTGGTGCACGCACTGTTCGCGCGGGTAATCGGCTGGCGTGTGGTTCCACGCCTCCACCATCTGCTGCCACTGCGGCGCACTGAGCATCGCCAGCTCGTCGAGCGCCTGTGACTCATCGCGCACCACGGCGCGCAGCAGGTTATGCCAATGCCCGGCCAGGCGTTCCACGGTCGCCGGCTCGAACAGGTCGGTGGCGTACGTCAGCGACGCCCACAGGCCATCTTCGGACTCTTCGGTTTCCAGGTTCAGGTCGAACTGAGTGGTGTGGGCGGCCCAGTCCAGCGCCTGCAATGCCAGGCCCTGCACGTGCACGGGGCCAGCGCGCAGGCTGTCCTGATGGTTGAACATCACCTGGAACAGCGGGTTATGGCTCAGGCTGCGCTCGGGCTGCAAGGCTTCCACCAGTTGCTCGAATGGCAAGTCCTGATGCGCCTGGGCCTCGAGGGCGCGCTCCTTGACCTGGGCCAGCAACTGCGCGAAAGGCATTTGCCCGTGCAGCTCGGCCTGCATGACCTGGGTATTGACGAAGAAACCCACCAGCCGTTCGGTTTCCAGGCGCGTGCGGTTGGCGATCGGCACGCCGACACGGATCTCGGACTGACCGCTGTAGCGATGCAGCACGGTCTGGAACGAGGCCAGCAACAGCATGAACAAGGTCACGTCCTGACGCTGGGCCAACGCCTTGAGTTCGGCCACCAGCGGGCTGTCCAGATGGATCTTCTGGCGCGCGCCGCGATGGCTTTGCACCGCCGGGCGCGGATGGTCCAGAGGCAGCTCCAGCACCGGGTGTTCACTGCCCAGGCGCGCGCACCAGTAATCGAGCTGGCGCTGTTTTTCCCCGGCCGCCATCCAGTCACGCTGCCATTGGGCATAGTCGGCGTACTGGACCGGCAACGCCGGCAATGCGCAGTCGCCCTGGTAGAGCGCCACCAGCTCATCGACCATCACGTGCATCGACCAACCGTCGGAGATGATGTGATGCTGAGTGACCACCAGCACATGATGCTGCGCCGCCACTTCCAGCAATTTGATGCGCATCAGCGGGCCACTGCGCAGGTCGAAGGGGCGCTGGATTTCCTCGACCACCGCCTGTTCGATCGCCCTCACATCGACGCGCTGGCGCTCGATGGTCACTGCCAGCGCTGGATGGATGACTTGCAAGGTCTGCTCGCCCTGTTCCACAAAGGTGGTGCGCAGCGGCTCATGGCGTTGTACCAGGGCCTGGAACGCGTGTTCCAGCGCGGCGATGTCCAGCTGACCGCGCAGGTGCAGGGCGGTGGGAACGTGATAGGCCGCGCTGGCGGGGTCCAGTTGCCAGAGGAACCATTGGCGTTCCTGGGCGAAGGACAACGCCAGCGGCCCGCCGCGTTCAATAGCCACCAACGGCTGCGCCGTGCTCATCTGCAACGCCGCACAGGCGTCGGCAAACGCGTGCAGGGTCGGCTGTTCGAACAGCGTACGCAATGGCACTTCCAGGTTGAGCGCATGCCGTACCCGGGAGATCACCTGGGTGGCCAGCAACGAGTGGCCGCCGCGCTCGAAGAAGTGATCCTCCAGGCCGACCTGCTCAACCTGCAACACCGCCTGCCAGATCGCCGCCAACTGGCTCTGCAGCGCGGTTTGTGGCGAAACGTAGGCCTGGGTGTACGGGTTCAGGTCCGGCGCCGGCAGTGCGCGGCGGTCAAGCTTGCCGTTGTTGTTCAACGGCAAGGCATCGAGCACCACCCACTGCCCGGGCACCATGTACTCCGGCAGCGACTGACGCAAACGGGCCGCCAGGGCCTGTGTGTCCAAGGCGATGCCCTCAGCGGGCACCACGTATGCCACCAACTGCGTGCCCGTTGCGCTCGGCAGCGCCAGTGCTGCCGCTTCACGCACCTGCGGCAAGGCTTGCAGGCCGGCCTCGATTTCGCCGATTTCGATACGCAAGCCGCGAATCTTCACCTGATGGTCGATACGCCCGACGTACTCCAGCGCACCCGCCTCGTTGTAACGGGCCAGGTCGCCACTGCGGTAGAGCCGCGCACCGGGGACGGCGGAAAACGGGTCGGGCAGGAAGCGCTCGGCGGTCAGCGCCGGGCGGTCGAAATAGCGCTGGGCCAGGCCGGCTTCGGCGCCGATGCACAATTCGCCCACGCCATCGGTCGCCAGCAATTGGAAACTGCTGTCGAGCACGTAGAGCGAACGCCCTTCAATCGCGTGCCCGATCGGCACACCGAACGCGTCGCTGGCATCATGCAGTTGGCACGCGTGCACGCTGGACACCACTGTCGCCTCGGTCGGCCCATACGTGTTGACCAGCCGCACAGCGCCCAATCCGGCGGCATGCCAGGCGCGCAGGCCTTCGACGGACATCGCTTCACCGCCCACATGCACCTGGCGCAACTGGCCCAGGGCGCGACGGTCCATGGCGCATTCCTTGGCCAGCAGGTACCAGTAAGCGGCGGGCAAGTCGGCCAGGGTCACGCCCTGTTCGACGATCTCCCGCGCCAGTTGCCCGGCGTCCCACAGGTCATCGCCACGCATGATCAGCGCCGCGCCCACGCACAGCGGCGGGTAGCACTGTTCGACAAAGCCGTCGAAGCTGAAGGTCGCGAACTGCAGCACGCGGTCCTGTGCGCTCAACTGGCTGTACACCACGGCGCTGTCGCAGAACTGGCCGAGGGCGGCATGGTCGATGGCCACGCCTTTGGGCTGGCCAGTGGAGCCGGAGGTGTAGATCACGTACGCCAGGTCCGCCGCTGCGGCGTGATTCGGCGGATTGGTTGCCGGGCAGTCGGCCAACTCAACACCTGTGGCGCTGAACTCGACACGGGTCAGCCCGGCCGGCAACGGCACATCGGTCAGCAAGCCGGTTTCGCTGAGCAGCAGGTCCAGGCGACTGTCCGCGAGCATGTAGGCCAGGCGCTCGGTGGGGTATTTCGGGTCCAGCGGCACATAGGCCGCGCCGCTCTTGAGCACCGCCAGCAGGCTGACGATCAGTTGCGGACCGCGCCGCGACGCCAGGCCCACGCGCTGGCCGGGGCCGACGCCCAGTTCCAGCAGGCGGTGGGCCAGGCGGTTGGCTCGTGCGTTGAGCTGGGCGTAGCTCAAGCGTTCGCTGCCGGCCTGCACCGCCAGTGCGTCCGGCGTGGCCTGGGCCTGGGCAGCAATGCGCTCATGGGCGTGTTGATCACGTCGGGCGGTGGCGGGCAACTGGCTGAGGGCAAGCACATCGCGCTGCGCGGTGGCGTCAAGCAGGCGCAGATTGCCCAGGGGGATGTGAGCGTCGGCCAGCAGTTGCGCCAGCAGATGCTGCAGGTTGTCCCCCAGCCGCGTGACCTGAGACGCGCTGAACTGCGCACGGTCGTAGCTGAACTCCAGGCGCAGGCCGGTGCCCAGTTCGATACCAAGGGTCAATGGGTAATGGGTGCGCTCATGGTTATGCAGCGGCCCGAAGGTCAGGCCGGCCGGCGCGCCTTGTTTCAGGGCTTCGGCCACCGGGAAGTTTTCAAACACCAGCAGCGTATCGAACAGCGCGGCGCCTTGCTGGCCGGCCCAGCCTTGGATGTCGTAGAGCGGCACATGCTCGTGATCACGCAGGCTGAGGTTCTGCGCCTGCAACTGGCTGAGCCAACTGGCGGCCGACTGCGCCGGCGAGGCGGCGCTGATGATCGGCAAGGTATTGATGAACAGGCCCAACTGCTGCTCGATCCCCGGCAACGGCGCGGAACGCCCGGCCACGGTGGCGCCGAACGCCACGCAAGCCTGCCCGGTGTAGCGTTGCAGCAGCAGGCTCCAGGCACCCTGCAACAGGGTATTGAGGGTCACCTTGTGCTGGCGGGCGAACTCACCGAGGTTATGAGTGAAGTGACTGCCCAACACGACGTGATGCTCCGCAGTACCCGAACCTTCAACCGGCGCGCGCAGCGCTTGGGCCAATCGCGTCGGCGCCTGCAATGGCGCCAGCTCGGCTTTCCAGAATGCTTCGCCGTTGCCTTGCTGTTGCAGCCAGCCCAGGTAATCGCGAAATTGCCCGAGCGGTGCAGGCACGGTCTGGGCCGCATAATGAGCAAGCACTTCGCCGAGCAATTGAGCGTTGCTCCAGCCATCCATGAGGATGTGGTGGCTGGTGAAAATCAGGTGCCAGGTCGTTCCCGCACCACGCACCAGCCTCAAGCGAAACAGCGGCGCGGCGTTGAGTTCGAAGCCGCGCTCACGCTCGGCGTTGGCCAGGGCATCGAAATCGGCATGGGCGTCTTCAATCACTTGCAGTTGCAGGTCGACCTGGCGCTGGATCACCTGATGCGCGCTGTCCAGGCCCAGCCAATGGAAGCTGCTGCGCAGGATGTCGTGGCGGTCCAGCGCGGCCTGCCAGGCGCGCCCGAACGCGAGCAGATCGAGACCGTCGATGTCCAGCCGCAACTGGTTGATATAGGCCTGGGCCTCGGGCTCCAACAGCGTGTGGAACAGCATGCCCTGCTGCATCGGCGACAGCGGGTAAACATCCGCGATGGCCGGCCCGGCCACCGGCAATGCATCCAGTTGCGCTTGGGTGACGCGTGCCAGGGGGAAATCCGCTGGCGTGACCTGCCCGGCCGGCGTGGCACAGCAATGTTCGATCAGAGCCTTGAGTTCAGTGGCGTATTCATCCGCCAGGCGCTGGATGGTCGAGGTGTCGAACATCTCGCGACTGAAGCCCCACTGCAAGGCCAACTCACCGCCATACACCTGCCCTTCCACCGTCAGCCAGTTGGCCAGCGGCGCCTCAGGGTCCTGAGCCTGGCCACTGCCCTCGCCGGCCGGCACGAACAGCGCCGACTCATCGAACTGGCGGTCGAACTGGCCCAGGTAATTGAAGGTAATGCGTGGTGCCGCCAGCCCGGCCAGGGATTCGCGGACTTGCGGCGCGCCGAGGTAGCGCAGCAGGCCATAGCCCAGGCCCTTGTCGGGGACGGCGCGCAGTTGCTCCTTGACCGCCTTGATTGCGCCGGACAGCTCGCCATCGGCTTGCAGGCGCAGCGGAAACAGGCTGGTGAACCAGCCGACGGTGCGGGTCAGGTCGATGCCATCGAACAGGTCTTCGCGACCATGCCCCTCCAATTCGATCAGCGCGGCGGGTTGACCGCTCCAACGACTGACCACCCGCGCCAGGGCGGTGAGCAACAGGTCGTTGACCTGGGTGCGATAGGCCGCCGGCGCCTCTTGCAGCAACTGGCGCGTGTGCTCGGCATCGAGGCGCGTTTCCAGCTTGGCCCCCAGGCGATTTTGCAGGCCGCCCTCCGGGTGATCGCACGGCAACTCGGCATCGATCGATTGCGCCTGCCAGTACGACAGTTGGTGATCGAGGGCCTGCGCATGGGCTTGCAGCCGCTGCGCCCAGTGCTGGTAGGCACTGGTCTTTGCCGGCAACGTCTGTTCGCGATAAGCCTGTTGCAGGTCTTCCAGCAGGATGCGCCAGGACACCCCGTCCACCACCAGATGGTGCACCACCAACAGCAAACGCTGGGTACCGTCGGCCATGTCGACCAGAACCGCGCGCAGCAGCGGGCCCTGCTCCAGATCGAGGCTGCGCTGGGCCTCATCGCACAGCGCGGCCAAGTCGGCGTCGCTGCCGGCACGCGCCTGCCACAACACTGATGCGCCGACCTGCGCGGCGTGATGCTGCTGCCAACCCTCGGCCTGCGCCACGAAGCGCAGGCGCAGGGCATCGTGATGCTGGATCAATTGCATCACCGCCGCGTCGAGCCGGGCGGACTCCAGGGTGTCACGCGGGGTCAATAGCAATGACTGGTTCCAATGCTGACGCGCCGGGATCGCCTGAGCGAAAAAGCCCTGCTGCACCGGCGTCAGGATGACCTCACCGCTGACCGGGCCTTGATCGATAGCGCTCAGTTGATCGAAGCTCGCCACCATCGCCAGGCTGCGGATGCTCTGGTACTGGAACAGGTCGCGCGGGCTGAGGCGGATACCGGCCTGGCGGGCACGGCTGACCACCTGGATGGAAATGATCGAATCGCCGCCCAGTTCGAAAAAGTTGTCATCCAGGCCGACGGCCTCGATGCCTAACACGCTGCTCCAGATCGCGGCCAAGGCTTGTTGCAGGGCGTTTTGCGGAGCGGCGAACGCCTGCTGCGGCGCAGCGTCCGGCAGCGGCAGCGCCTTGCGGTCGAGCTTGCCGTTGGCGGTCACCGGCAGCTTGGCCAGCGTGATGAAATGGGTCGGCACCATGTATTCCGGCAGGCTGCCGAGCAGCCATGCCTTGAGGTCGCCAGGGGCATCGCCTTCAAGGACCAGATAAGCCACCAACTGCTTGCCGCCGTGTACCAGGACGACGGCTTCGCGCACCTGCGGGTGCTGCATCAGGCGCGTTTCGATCTCGCCCAGTTCGATGCGCAAACCGCGCAGCTTGACCTGGTGGTCGAGGCGGCCGAGGTATTCGATCACCCCGTCGGCGCGCTGACGCACACGGTCACCGGTCCGGTACAGGCGCTCGCCGGCCACGAATGGGCTCGGCACGAAGCGCTCGGCGGTCAGCGCCGGGCGGCGATGGTAACTGCGCGCCAGCCCGGTGCCGCCCAGGTACAGCTCGCCCGAGACACCGGCCGGTACCGGATTGAGCTGGGCATCGAGCACGTAGGTGCCGAGGTTGGCAATCGGCCGGCCAATGGGCACGCTGTCGGCGCCCTCGTCGATGCAGGTCCAGTGGGTCACATCGATGGCGGCTTCGGTCGGGCCGTAGAGGTTGTACAAGGCCGCATTCGCCAGCTTGGCGAACACCTGGCGCTGCGCGTCCAACGGCAACGCTTCGCCGCTGCAGACAATCCGCTTGAGGCTGGCGCAAGCGTCTACGCCTGGCTCATGGATGAACGCCTGCAACATGGACGGCACGAAGTGCACGGTGGTGATGGCGTGCCGCTCGATGGTCTCGATCAGACGTGCCGGCTCACGGTGCTCCCCCGGCGCGGCGACCACCAGGCGCGCGCCGGTCATCAGCGGCCAGAAAAACTCCCACACCGAAACGTCGAAGCTGAACGGCGTTTTCTGCAGCACCGCGTCGCTGCCATCGAGTGCATAGGCCTGCTGCATCCAGCACAGACGGTTGACCAGCGCACGATGGCTGTTACCCGCGCCCTTGGGCTTGCCGGTGGAGCCGGAGGTGTAGATCACATAGGCCAGGTTCAACCCATGAAGAGTGACGTTCGGGGACGCGGTGCTGTAGGCGTCGAGCCAGTCGGCCGGCTGATCCAGGGCAATCACCTGGATCCCTGCGGTCGGCAGTCGCGCCAACAGGTTTTGCTGGCTGAGCAGCAGCGTGATGCCGCTGTCTTCGATCATGTAGGCCAGGCGCTCCCCAGGGTATTCAGGGTCCAGCGGGACGTAGGCGCCGCCTGCCTTGAGGGTGGCCAACAGGCCCACGACCATGTCGATGGAACGCTCGGTACAGATACCCACCAGCCCGTCCGGGCCGACGCCTCGCTCGCGTAATGCATGGGCCAATTGGTTGGCGCGCGCGTCAAGCTGGGCATAGGTCAGGGCGACCTCACCGAATACCAGCGCTGGCGCATCCGGCGTGCGTTGGGCCTGGTCTTCAATCAGGTGATGGATCGCGCGTTCGGTTGGGTACGGCCGGGCTGTCTGGTTCCAGGCCTTGACCAGCCCCTGCTGCTCTTGAGCGCCCAGCATCGGCAGCTCGCCGATGCGCTGTTCACCGTCCGCCACCATCGCCTGCAACAAGCTGATCCAATGGCGGGCCATGCGCTGGATGGAAGGCGCGTCGAACAGGTCGTTGGCGTACGTCAGCGCGGCATGCAAGGTGCCTGATTTTTCATAGGTGTCGAGGGTAAGGTCGAACTGCGTGGTGCGACCTTGCCATTCCACCAGGGCCAGTTCCAGGCCGGAGGCGGTGCTGACGGAGGCGATATCCGCCACCAGCGGCTGATGGTTGTACATCACCTGGAACAGCGGCGTATGGCTCAGGCTACGCTCGACTTTCAAGGCTTCCACCAAGCGCTCGAAGGGCAATTCCTGATGAGCCTGGGCACCCAGGGCGTGTTCCTTGATGCTTTGCAGCAGTTCGGCGACACGGGTTTGCCCGGTCAGCTCGGTGCGCAGCACCTGGGTATTGACGAAGAAACCGATCAGCCCTTCGACTTCAGTGCGATTGCGGTTGGCGATGGGCACGCCGACGCGGATATCGCCCTGCCCCGTGTAGCGATGCAGCAGCACATTGAACGCGCCGAGCAGCAGCATGAACAAGGTGACGTTGTGCTTTTGCGCGCACGTGCGCAGTTGCGTGGCCAGCGCCGGGTCGACCTCGAAAGTGTGTCGCGTGCCCTGATAACTGGGCATGGCCGGTCGTGGACGGTCAGTCGGCAGCTCCAGCACCGGGTGTTCATCGCCCAGGCGCGCCTGCCAGTATTGCAGCTGGCGCGCCTGCTCGCCGGCTTCCAGCCAGCGGCGCTGCCAGAGGGCGTAGTCGCTGTACTGGATCGCCAGTGCAGGCAGTTGCGGCGCCTCGTTGCGTTCATGGGCATCGTAAAAACGGATGAACTCGTCAATCAACACATTCATCGACCAGCCGTCGGAGACGATGTGGTGCAAGGTCAGCAGCAACACGTGCTCGTGTGCATCGAGCCTGAGTAGCTGCACGCGCAGCAGCGGGCCGTGTTCCAGGTCGAACGGCAACAGCGACTGACGCGTTGCTGCCGCGTTGACTGCCTGCTCACGGTCACCAGGTGCCAAGGTGCTGAGGTCCAGGTGCTCGACTACCCGTGACGGTTCGATGGAGACCTGGACCAGACGCTCATCCGCCTGCCGCTGAAACACCGTGCGCAAGGTTTCGTGGCGCGCCACCAGGCTGGCGAACGCCTGATCCAGGGCGTCCAGGCTCAGCGCCCCCTTCAAGCGTACGGCGCCGGGCAAGTTATAGGCGCCGCTTTGCGGGTCCAACTGCCAGAGAAACCACATGCGTTGCTGCGCGTAGGACAGCGCCTGGCGATCCTCTGCCTCCACCCCCGCCGGAATCGGAAACCGGGAAAAATCCACGCCTTCTTTCTGCAGGGCCTGCAGGAACACTTGGCGTTTTTCCAGGGGCAACCCGATAAACCGGCGAGCAAGTTTCAAGGAGTCTTCAGCATTCATTTGTTGGAGTCCGGAGCAATAGGCAGGAAGCACAAAGGCACGTCGTCCCTATAAAACGAACCGCAAAGGGAAAAATTAGCGAGGAGTGAGGGGCTGAAGGCGAGGTGTCATCAAGGGTTACATCAATCTCAAGAAAGACCCACCAGACCGAGCTAGCATTGACGCACACCACTTTTTGCAACTACATTTAGTTACACGCAGGGAACGCCGTGTCCAAAAATGAAAAGCTGCTCGCCAAACTGCTCAACGAGCACATGGCATTCACCTGGTCTGAACTCGTAGTGCTGTTACGCCGACTGGGCTACACACAGATTGAAGGGGCTGGAAGCCGGGTCAAATTCGATATCGGCGACCCCAGTGCACTGATCACCCTGCACAAGCCTCACCCCGGCAACGAACTGAAACACTACATTCGGCGCCAAATCATCGAACAATTGAAATCAGGAGAACTGATTCAGTGAACAACCAGCTGAAACACAAAGGTTACATCGGCTCCATCGAAGCCAGCCTCGAAGACAACTGCCTGTTCGGCAAAATCCTGTTCATCAAGGCATTGGTGAGCTACGAAGGCAAAACCGTCGCCGAATTGGACGCAGCCTTCAGAGAGGCGGTGGACGATTACCTCGCAACCTGCCAGGCCCTGGGGCAAACACCGGAAAAGCCTTGCAAGGGCTCCTTCAACGTACGCGTCGGCCATGACCTGCACTTGGCTGCAGCCTTGGCGGCGAACCGTAAGAAAGTGACGTTGAACGACCTGACACGCCAAGCGCTGAATGAGTTTCTACAACATCATTGCCCGGCGATTGGCTGACTACCCAACCGCCGATACCCCAGCACAGCCGAAGCCAACACCACCAGCCCCGCCGCCAGCGCCACCCAGAACCCGCTGGCGGCGCCAGCGTGGTCAATCATCCAGCCCGAGCTTGCGGCGCCAATGGCCACGCCAATGCTCAGACCGGTGATCAGCCAGGTCATGCCTTCGGTGAGGCGGCTCGGTGGGACCACCTGCTCCACCAGCGCCATGGACACGATCAGGGTTGGGGCGAAGAACAGACCGGAGATAAAGATCGCCACGGCCAGACCCGGAATATCGGTCACCCACAGCAACGGCAATGTCGTCAACGCCGTGGCCACGCCGCAGAACAGAAACTGTCGGGGCAACGAGGCCTTGAGCTTGAGCGTGCCGAAAGCCAGGCCGGCCAGGCAGGAGCCGATGGCGTACACCGATAGCACGATACTCGCCGCTGCGGGTTGGCCCTGATGCTGGGCAAAGGCAACGCTGACCACATCCACCACACCGACAATCACCCCCATGGCCAGCAACAGGGTCATCAGGATCAGCACCGAAGGCGAGGCAATCAGCCAGCGCCCATGGTGGTCGTGGTGTGGATGCACCGGCGGTTCGGTCTCGCGCTGCAGCACGAAAGTGGTCACGCCCACCGCCAGCAACAGCGCCGCCACCAAAGGCCCGGCCTCGGCAAACAGCACCACGCTCAGACCGACCGAAATGGGCGGGCCGATGATAAAGCACACCTCATCGAGCACCGACTCCAGGGCGAAAGCGGTTTGCAGCCTGGGCTGACCGCGGTACAACTCGGTCCAGCGCGCCCGCACCATGGCCGACATGTTGGGCATGCAGCCGGCCAGCGCGGCGAACAGGAACAACGTCCAGTTCGGCGCCTGCAAACGCGTGCACAGCAGTACCATCAACAACGCGCCACCACCGATCAGCGCGGCGATAGGCAGCACCCTGCCCTGGCCGTATCGATCCACCAGACGTGATACCTGCGGTGCACAAAGTGCCGTGGCCAACGCGAATACCGCCGCCACCGCGCCCGCCAAGCCATAACCGCCATGCACCTGCGAGAGCATGGTGATCAGGCCGATACCCGTCATGGAGATCGGCATGCGTGCCAGCATGCCCGCCAGGACAAATGCGCGAGCGCCAGGCACCTGGAACAATGCGGCGTAGGGATTTGCCATTGATGAAGCGCCTTCTCTCCTTGGATGGGGCAACCTTGTATCACACCAGCCGCTTGATCTGCTTATGCCGCCATACCAACCGGTAATAGGCCGTCTGCAACACCAGCATCGCCAGGTAAGTCACCGGAAACGCCATCCACACCCCTTCCAGGCCAAAGTGCGCATTGAACAGGTACGCCACCGGCAATTCCACGCACAGCACACAGAAAATCGAGATGGCGACCGGCATCAACACCACGCCGCTGGCGCGCATGATGCCGCCGATCACGGCCTGGAAGCCAAACACCAGGATGCTCCACAGCATGATGTGCAACAGGTGCTCGGCGTTGACGCGCGCGGCGGCGTCGGTGATGAACAGACCCAGCAGCCAATGCGACAACCCATAGCCGAGCACGATCAGGCCACCGGTGAGAACGGTGTTGATCAACAGCCCGGTGCGCAGGATCGGCCCGATGCGCTCCAGGCGCCCGGCGCCAATGGCCTGCGCCCCCAGGATCGAGGCGGTGATGGCAATCGACAGCGCCGGAAACTGCACGTAATTGACGATCTGCGTCACCGCGCCGTACGCCGCCGTTGCCTGGGAACCATGGCCGTTGACCAGCGCCAGGATGACCAATTCGGACAACGACAGCACCACCATCTGCAAGCCGGTAGGCAAACCGATGCGCAGGACCTTGCCGAGGATCGCCCGGTCCAGGCGCAGGGCCGCGAGCATGTCGCGATCCGGCGCCATCACGTGGTGCTTGTGACGCAGGCGCAGCATCAGGAACAGCATCGCCAGGGCATTCCCCGCCAGCCCGGCGTACGCCGCACTCTGGATGCCCATGGGCGGCAGGCCGATCCAACCGCGGATCAGCGCCGGCGTCAGCAACAAGCCCACCAGCGTCGACACCATCAGCGCCAACAACGGCGAGACCGTGTCGCTGACGCCGCGCAGCAGCTGGGTATAAAGGATAAACACCAGCAGCAGCGGCATGATCAGCATCATCACCTGGGCATAATCCACCGCATCGTCCAGCACATCGACGGGGGTTCCCAAGGCCTGCAACGCAGGGCGCGCAAACAGCCCCCCCAGTACGGCCGCGAGCACGCCTATCAGTGCGCCAAGGGTCAGCGTGGCGCCGGTGATCACCTTGACCAGTCCCGTCTCCCGGGCGCCCCAGGCCTGGCCGATCAACACCGAGGCGCCGGCACCCAAGCCAATCACCAGGGCAATGAAGAAAAAGACGACGGGGAACATGCCCGACACCGCCGCCAGCGCGTGGGTACCGAGCATCTGCCCAACGTAGATGCCGTTGAGCGTACCGGAGAAGCTTTGCAGGAAGTTGGAGAGCACCATCGGTGCCAGAAAGAATAAATAAACCTGCCACAACGGTCGTTGCTGGGTGACTTGCATGATGATCCGGGGCCTTGAATGCCGGTAGTTTTCGTCAACTGCTTGAGTGTATTGGCGCCGGCGCCGATGGCTGCCTCCTGACTGACAGGAAACAGCCTTCAGCGATCAGTCGACGCTACTCGCCCGCAGAGGCGCAAAGATTACCAGCAAACGCGTCAGCGCAAGAATTGAATCACACGAACGACTTTTTCTGGAGCATATAGTCGATATTAGCCATATCAAAACGCTGGTCTTCGTAACCGACGCCCCCTTTACTGTTGGTGCCGATATCCAGCTCTCGCAGCAGTCCCGGGCGGTTGAGCAACTCAAACGCCACTTCACGTGCTTGCGGGCTGAATGTTCGGTCGGACGGGACGAGACCTGCCGCCTCTTTGAGCTCGTTGACGTTACTGTAATTGTCATCCCCGCCGGCGGTAAACTGTCTGAAATTGTCCTTCACCGCCTGAAGAAGTCCTTCGTCGCTGACAGTGCGGTACTGACTCGATGCATCACCCAGATCCTGCCGAGAGATAGCGCCGTCGAGCTTGCCACTGCGCCCCTGGTCCAGGGTCTTGAACAAATCACCTCGTTCCATCAATTCCTGAGCAACCAACATATCCGCCTGACTGACAGGCCGCCCGCCCTGGGTATACCCCGAAGCCGCAGCGCTCAGTGACGCGTCAGTGATTCCCCCCGACACGGGGTCTTGCAGGGCGCCGAAATGAGAAAGCACCTTGGCCGAGAACGATTCGTCACTGTCATTGGCATAGGGTCGACCACCGGCCATCAACGGGCTCCATTGCTGGTTACCTTGCGCGCCCATATAAGACGGCGGTTGCGATGCATACGCGCGCATCTGGGGCTGCTGCGACTGCCAGCCTTCCATGCCTCGCGGCCCACCGGATGCAGGTTGCGCGTTAAACTGGGGAGAAAATTGCTGATTTATTCTTTGCTGTTGCATTGCGCCGTTGTAACGCCCTGAAAACCCATTGCCGGGCTGTTGCATCGCGCCGTTGTAATTCCCTGAAAACCCGTTGCCCGGCTGTTGCATCGCGCCGTTGTAATTCCCTGAAAACCCGTTGCCTGGCTGTTGCATCGCGCCGTTATTCCCCACAGCGAACCGATTGCCTGACATTGGGGAATACCCACTTGCCTCTTGCTGAGACAACTGACCGATAGCGAGCTGCATATCCTCGCGGTTAATCAGGCCATCTTCCTGAGCGCCATTTTGAACACCATCAAACAGGCTTGCGAGGCCGGGCCGACCCAATATATCCCTGGCAAGCAACGTCATCTGGTCATCATAACCGCCGTTTCCCAATGGACGATTGGCCACATCAGCCAGTGAGTCTCGCGACGCGAAAGAAGTTCCAGGCGATGTGAAATACTCGAAGTTTTGACGCAGCAAATCTGCAACGGCCGAATGGGAATAATTGCTGGTCATTGCGCCGGGCATGTTCTCCATCGCATTGCGCCCATTCCCCGCTGACGAGAAATCGTAGTTCTGCGCGGGCGGAGGCGAATAGAACGGTTGGTTCAAGTAAGTATTCATCATGGCAACACCTCATGTCTTGGACGTGACAACGGCCTGACCAAACCAACAAGCGCTCGGTTCAGCTGCCTTTTGGTGGCAACTGAAAACAGTGCAGTTCCAAACAGACATAGGGTTTTCTCGCATCAGAATTGGACTACTCATCCCCCCCTGCGAGGGCCGGCGACGTGCAGGATCAAACGGATTGATCTGCGGCCCGATCGCCACCGCCGTTGCGCTGAACACGCAGCTCTAACAGCGTCTGGCGCATCTCGCGGTGGCGTTCGGTATTGAGCAGAAGCAATCCGCACAGCGGACATACGATACCCAGCGAATAGGCCAAGGTATGGGGATGGTACTGAAGGGTCGGTACCACCAGCATCAGACACATCACAAAATAGCCTGCCAGGACAATGCCCGCCCAATGCCGCCCGCATACCATCATGACATTGGAAAACACTGCAACAGTCGCCAACGCGGCCAGACTCCACCCTGACATCTGCGCGTTGAGCGACGGGTCGAGCCTGCGCAGACAGGTCGAATCATCCAATACCGTCACCAGGATGCCTGACACAATCGCCATGGCCGTTGTGCCGACAACCACTGCCAGGTAGCGGCGCAAAACGCTGGCGATTGAATCACGCGCTTTCAGTACGCTGGAAGCCATTCCCTTGATCCTGAACTCAATGAAAGTTCAGAGCGTAAAGAATCCCTATCCTTAAGGAATGTAGGGAAAATTCCATTTCACGGCGGGACACTTCCTGATATGGCTTCCAGCCCGCGCCTACTGCGGGGCAATCGGCAGCGCGCGTTTATGCGCTGTCTGGCCGTACGCCGCCTCGATAATCGCCCTCCCCCGCTCGCTAACCGGCTCGCCCATCAGGTACGCGTCGATCTCTGCGTACGAGCATCCATAGGCATCTTCATCGAGTTTCCCCGGTGCCAGTTCTTCAAGATCCGCAGTCGGCGGTTTTTGCACCAGGTTCGCCGGCGCGCCGAGGGCACTGGCAAGCAAGCGCACCTGGGATTTGGTCAGGCCGGACAACGGTGCCAGGTCGCAGGCGCCGTCGCCGAATTTAGTGAAGAAACCCATCAGCGCTTCGGCCGCCTGGTCGGTGCCGACCACCAGGCCATTGTGCAGGTTGGCAACCGCATACTGCGCGACCATGCGCGCGCGGGCCTTGACATTGCCCTTGATGAAATCGCGTTGTGCGGCACTGGCTTGTGGCGCGGCCAGGCTGGCCATCAGGCCGTCGACACTGGCGGCGATGTCCAATGTGTCGATATGGTCCGGCAGGATAAAATCCAGGGAGGCCTGGGCATCCTGTTCGTCGCCCTGGGTTTTATAGGGCAGGCGCATGGCGATAAAGCGTGCGGCGTAGCCTTCGTCGCGCAGTTGCTGCACTGCCAGCTGGCACAGGCGGCCTGCGAGCAAGGAGTCGACACCGCCGCTGATACCCAGCACCAGCGCCTTGCAGCCAGAAGCGCGCAACGAACGCTTGATGAAATCGATGCGCCGTTGAATTTCCCGAGGCTCGCCACCTGTGACCAGCGAGCGGTCGACGTTCAGCTCACGGGCGATCCGTTCTTGAGTGTGCATGTCATACCTCCACGCTACCAACGTTGAATACCTGTGCCGCGTATTGCAAAAACGACGGGTCTTCGCAGACGTTCTTGACCGGGTCATCGGAAAATTTCACGACCGGCTCACCGTGTACCCGCACCAGCTTCATTACGATGCTCAGTGGCTCCACGCCGTCCACATCACAGGCAAGGCTGGTGCCCATGCCAAAGCCGAACCGGGCCTTGCCGCGGATATGCCGCAGGATCGGCAGGCATTTTTCGAAATTCAGACCATCGGAGAACATAAGGTCTTTGGTCATGGGGTCGATACCGAGTTCCTTATATCTGGCCAGGACCTTGTCGGCCCACACGATGGGGTCGCCGGAGTCCTGGCGCAGACCGTCGTAGAGCTTGGCGAAGTACAGGTCGAAATCCTTGAGGAAGAAATCGGTGCTGATGCAATCGGTCAGGGCCATACCAAGCCGGCCACGGTACTCACGCACCCAGTTTTCCAGTGCGGCGTTCTGGCTTTCGCGCAAACGCCCCAGTTGCTGGTGCACCATCAGCCATTGATGGGCCATGGTGCCGATCAGCGGCAAGTCGAATTCATAGGCCAGGTGTGCGTTGCTGGTACCGAGGAACTGGCCGGGGAAGTCGCGGCGCATGATGTCCACCACTTCGCGCTGGGCCTTGAATGACAGGCGCCGGCGCGTGGAAAAGTCGGAGACGCGCAGGTCGGCGAGCTCATCACGGCTGAGGTTTTTCTCCAGCCAGTCGAACTTCTGGTAGAGCTTGCGGGTGACGTCTTCGAGGGTGACGTCGGGGTACTTGTCGCGGTTGCGCAGCTCGCTGACCAGCGCCAGTACCGGTTGCTCGAACATGATGCAGTGCAGCATCGGGCCGATCACCCGGATGTTCAATTGCCCGTCCACTTCACTGACGTGGATATAACGCAGGTTGAAGCGAAACAGCCCGAGGAAGCGCTCGTAATCCGGCGTGAGGTATTCGCGAAAGCGCGGGTTGAACAGGAAGCGCAGCTCGCCTTCACGCATCTGCAGGCCGGCAAGCTTTTCCAGCTCGGCGCGCAACGACGGGATCAGATGGCCGAGTTTTTCCCTGGAGCGGACGATGAAGTTGTATTCCACGTCCACATTGGGGTGCTGGTGCAGCACCGCCTGCATCATGGTGAAGGTGTAGTAATCGGTGTCGAGCAAGCCCTGGATCACCGGGGACTCGTTGTCATAGGCGCTTTCCATGGTGGATCTCCTTAACGCGTGGCCATCGCGGCCAGTTCTTCGCGGGTGCGGCTGATGGCAGCACCGGCCTTGAGCAACTCATTGACGGCCTGTGCACCGCCCTCCTCAGTGATGCCTCGACACGCCGGCAGGTGCAGCACCACCTGCAGCCCGGCCTTGAGCAGTTGCAAGGCGGTGGTCTTGACGCAATAGTCCAGGGCCAGACCACCGACAAGCACGCGGACGATACCCTGGGCCTTGAGGTATTCAATGACGCCGGTCGACAGTTTGTCGTGCAGATCGTGGTAGCAGGCGCCGTAGGGGTGCAGGTCGGGCTCGACGCCCTTCCAGACGAAGTAGTCGTAGTCATAGGGGCTGGGCAGTTCAGCCAGCAAGGTGAAGCCCTCGGTTCCCGGCACGCAGTGGCTGACCCAGGTGACATCGGCGTGAGCCAGGCCGGTGGGTTGCAGCATCTGGCTGTGCTGCGCGACCACCCAGGGCGCCTGCGGCGTGTGGGCGTCCTTGCTGCCGATGCGTCGCCCGGCGAGGCTGGCCATGTAGTTGAGTTCGGTGCCGATCAGATGGCCGCCGGCGACGGGCAATTCGTCGGGGCACAACGGCGTGAAACTCTTCTGGGCATCCACATCGAATGAAGCAATGGCGGTTTTCGCGAGGGTCATGGTGATTCTCCGGTGGCCTGGAAACAAAAGTACACGTCATGTACTTTCATGGCAACAGGTATTTTCATGACTGCCTCAGTTCGAGTACATGACATATCTGTCCGAAGCGTTAGACTAGGTGCCTACGTTGTAAGAAGGACGTCACATGCCATTGAGCCCCTACCTGCACACCGTCGACTTGTGCGTCGTGTGTTACTCCCGTGCCTGCGGGGAATTGAAGCTGTTGCTCAACAAGCGCGATGCCGAGCCCTTTGCCGGACACTGGGCATTGCCGGGTGTGGTGGTCAATGGCGATGTGCAGGACCTGAGCCTGCAGGATGCGGTGGAGCGGCTTCGCTCCAGTGACAAGGTCGGCCTCGATCTGGTCTGGAACGAACAGGTGGGCACCGTGGGCGATGCATTTCGCGACCCGCGCTGCTGGTCATCGTCCACTTACTACCTGGGGATCGTGGCCGAAGAAGTCGCGCTGGGCGGCCATCAGGCCTGGTATTCGTTGAATGCGGTAGCCGATGGCAGTATCAAGTTACCGTTTGATCACAACAGCCTTGTGGCGGCCGTGCAGGAGCGATTGTTTTCCAAATCGCTGTACAGCAGCCTGCCGTTGATGTTCCTGGGGCGTGAGTTCAGCGCACCGGAGGCGACTACGATTTTTTCTTTGGTGCTCGCCCGGCCGGTGCTCAAGACCAGTATCCGCCAGCGCTTGCTGAAACTGACCGAGGCCGGGTATCTGCGTGAAACCGGGCGCAAAAAGCAGGGTGAAGGCGGCCGGCCCCAGGCGACGGTGGACATGTTGAAGCCAGGAGAGATCTACTTCTTTGATCGCAGCTTTGCCGAATGACCTGAACAACGCATATCTACGGTGGGGCTGCTTGTCCGCTCCCACCGTGTTGATGGGTGCACGCCGCTAGTTCATCCAATTGCCGCCATCGACGTTGTAGGTCTGTGCGACGACATAGTCAGCTTCTTTCGACGCCAAAAAGATCGCCATGCCGGTCAGGTCTTCCGCCGTGCCCATGCGCCCGTAAGGCACCTCGTCCCCTACCCGTTTCTTCTTCTCGCCCGGCGCCAGGCCTTCATGCCTGGCGAACAGTGCATCCACCCCATCCCAGTGCTCACCGTCCACCACGCCCGGGGCGATGGCATTGACATTGATGCCCTGCCTGATCAGGTTCAACCCCGCCGATTGCGTCAGGCTGATCACCGCCGCCTTGGTCGCGCAATACACCGCCACCAGCGCCTCGCCGCGTCGTCCGGCCTGGCTGGCCATGTTGATGATCTTGCCGCCGTGGCCCTGGCGGATCATCTGCCGCGCGGCGGCCTGCAAGGTAAACAGCGTACCGGCGACGTTGATCGAAAACAGCCGTTCATAGCTGTCGCGAGTGATGTCGACGATGGGTGCCAGGTCGAAGAGTGCTGCGTTATTGATCAGAATATCCAGCTTGCCGGCACGGGCGACCACGGCGCCGATCGCCGCCTCGATGGAGGCCTGGTCGGTGACGTCCATTGCCACCGCGTAAGCCTGGGGGCCCAGTTCGCCAGCCGTCTGCTCGGCGCGCTGCAGGTTGATATCGGCAATGGCGACGGTCGCGCCTTCCCGGATATAGGCCTGGGCAAACGCGCGACCAATGCCGCGCGCCGATCCAGTGATCAGTGCGCTTTTACCTTCAAGTCGTTTCATGGCGATGTCCTCTGCAATCATGTCGGATTCCTGCCGGGACGATTACAGCAGTTGGAGCCGACCTCTCACAAACGCACCGCACACGCCCGACCGGTACTTTTTTAACCGACCTCAAGCGTGCAAAAAAGTATCAGTGCCAGATAGCACCGTGGGTAGCGCCGAGCCTGCCAAGGCGCGTATTTTGGCGGTTATCCAACATACAAGAGGCAGCCACATGCCCCTCCGCGCTCCCCTGTTCGAGCAACGCCGCGCCGAACGTGAAGTGATCCTGCCAGAGCCGCAGCACTGCTTTCGCTGGTTCGAGCATGACTATCCGATGGAGTTGGCGCGCTGGAATCACCACCCCGAATTCGAAATCCACCTGATCCGCCACGGCAGCGGCAAGCTGGTGGCCGGCGACTATATTGGTGCATTCGGTGCCGGGCATGTCGCGTTGATCGGTCCCGACCTGCCCCACGACTGGATTGGCGACCTGGCACCCGGCGAGTGCCAGCGCGGTCGTGACGTGGTGCTGCAATTTGACGGCGCCGCCCTTCTTGCCCTGCGCGAGGCCCTGCCGGAACTCGGCGACCTGCAGCCGCTGTTTGAACAGGCGCGACGCGGCCTTGAGTTCAAGCACGAAACAGCGGCGCAGGCGGCCCGGCTGATGGAAGCCATCGGCAACGCCCAGGGCCTGCACCGCCTGGTGCTGTTCCTGCAACTGCTCGACACCCTCAAGAACGCCCCGCCCCGACAGATCAAGGTCCTGGCCAGCCCGCGCTACGCCCCGACCCTGGACCCGCGCAGCGCCGACCGCATCAATCAGGCCTTCGACTACCTCATGCGTGAACTGAGCGGCGATGTGCGCCTGTCGGACATCGCCCGGCAACTGGAAATGAGCGAACCGGGCTTCTCGCGCTTTTTCAAACGCAATACCGGCCATGGTTTTATCGAGCTGATGCGCAAATTTCGCGTACAGCGCGCCTGCCGGTTATTGCTGCAAAGCGACAGGTCGGTGGCGGACATCTGTTTTGAAGTGGGCTACGCCAACCTGTCCAATTTCAACCGGCATTTTCGGATCGAGATGAACCAGACGCCGAGTGAATATCGGCGCGACACCGGCGCCACTTGGTCAGCCACCTCAAATAAATGACACCCAGGCATTTTCTGATCATAAGGACGGTTATTTCGGCCTTTTTCCAGCCGATTCAGGCGATTGACTAAAGTTGGTACAGCCTGTGCAAACGTTTGCGGAACGAACTTGGCCACCAGGTTCACCTCGCCCGAGCAATCGGGTTCAAACCGCGTACGAATAGGGATTTTCAATGCACCCCACCTCAACGCCTAGCGCTTGCTTCGGTGTTTCCTTGCTACTGGCCGCCGTTACGGGACTACTCAGTGCACCCATTTTGGCGCACGACCAACCTTCGGATGACTCGGCACAGGGCGAAACCCTCAGCCCCGAGGCCAGCCCGCCGGCGAAAAAAGGCGCTTACCTGTCCGAATGGTTCAACCAGGACCTGACGCTGATCGGCAGCAAGGACATCAGCTTCGGCCCCAAGCCCCAGGACGACGTCTACCTGGAATACGAGTATTTCGGCCGCAAGGGGCCGTTCGAGCTGTACGGCTACATCGACGTGCCAAAGATCCTCGGCATCGGTAACAGTAACGACAAAGGCGCGTGGGACCATGGCTCGCCCGTGTTCATGGAACACGAGCCACGTATCTCCATCGACTACCTGGCCGGTCGCAGCCTGGCGATCGGGCCGTTCAAGGAATGGTATGTGGCGTTCGACTGGATCTACGACCACGGCAGCAACAAAGAGAATCGCGCCAACACCCTGTACAGCGGCCTTGGCACCGACATCGACACCCACTCGCGGGTCAACCTGTCGGCTAACTTCTACGGGCGCTACCAGTGGGAAAACTACGGCGCCAGTAACGAGTATTCCTGGGACGGCTATCGCGCGCAGATGAAATACATCGTGCCCATCGGCAAGTTCGATAACGGTGCCTCGCTGACCTACATCGGCTTCACCAACTATGATTTCGGCTCGGACCTGCACAAGGACAACCCGGCGCGCACCGCCAATTCCCTGGTGGCAACCAACGTATTGCTCTACTCATTCACCCACCTGCGCTTCACCCTGGTCGGCCGTTACTTTCACAACGGCGGCAACTGGGAGGACGGCAGCGAGTTGAATTTCGGCGAAGGCAACTTTCGCGCCCGTTCCGACGGCTGGGGTTACTACGCCGGCGTGGGCTACCAATTCTGATCAAGGAGCTGCAGATGAAGACTTTTACCCGCCTCTCGATTGCTGCAGGCCTCGCCCTGCTGCCCCACGTGGTGCTGGCGGACAGCGCTGCGCCGATCAAACCCAAGGTGATGCTGATCACCATGTTCGCCCCCGAAGCGCAAACCTGGATCGAGCGCCTGGAACTCAAACAGGAGGTACGCGTGCCCGGCTTGTCCGCCGAGTACCCGGCGATTCGCTGCAACACCCAGGACGTGTGCCTGCTGGTGACCGGCATGGGCCAGACCAACGCCGCCGCCTCCACCCTGGCCCTGGCCCTGTCGCCCAAATTCGACCTGCGCCAGAGTTATTTCCTGATCGCCGGGATTGCCGGTATCAGCCCCCGGCACGGCACGATCGGCACGGCCGCCTGGGCGCATTACCTGGTGGAATTCGGGACACAATGGGAGCTGGATTCGCGGGATGCGCCCAAGGATTGGCCGACGGGTTATATCGGCATCAACACCAAGGGGCCCAATGAAAAACCGCCGCTGGACTACAAGACCGAAGTCTTCGAGCTCAACCCAAAGCTTCAGGCCAAGGCGTTTGCCTTGTCGCACAAGGTCGAGTTGACTGAAAGCAAAGAGTCCGCCGCCTGGCGCAAGCACTACCCCGCCGCCCCGGCCAATCAACCGCCCCAGGTCACACGCTGCGACACCCTGGCGGGCAACACCTGGTTCTCCGGCACCCGCCTGAGCGAACGCGCCGAGGTGTGGACCAAACTGCTCACGGACAACAAGGGCGAATACTGCACGACGCAGCAGGAAGACAACTCCACCTACGAAGCGCTGTTGCGCGCCAGTCGCGAAGGGCTGGTGGATATCCAGCGCCTGGCGGTGGTGCGCGCAGGCTCCGACTTTGATCGCCCGTACCCGGGCTACAGCGAAGTGGACAACCTGCTCAAGTACGCCGATCAGGGTGGGTTTGTACCGGCGCTGGAGAACCTGTACCGCACGGGGAATCCGCTGGTACAGGCGATCCTGAACAACTGGTCGGCTTGGGAAAAAGGCGTTCCAGAGGCCTGATACAGCTCAAAATGTGGGAGGAGGCTTGCTCCCGATAGCGGTGCATCAGTCAGTACGTGGTTGGCTGATCACCGCTATCGGGGGGCACGGGCCTGCTGATCAATCAGCTCAGGCGTTGGCAGACGATTTGGCGCATTCGCAACCCGTCGCCGCCGCGCAAGGTTCACCGTGCGCATGATGCTCGGCGCAGCCCTGGCAGCAATAGCCCTTACCGTCCTTCATTACCGCGTCGACGCCCAGTACGCATTTGCAGTGTGGGCAGGCACAGGTTTGATCCGGCATGGTCAGACTCCTTCTTCATGGTCGTCACGGCGCGGCGAATGCCACACCTTAAACAGTGACTCCAGGTGCGGCGCCAAGGTTCAGCGCCGTCAGTCAGCCTGGCGTGTATTGCTGCGATACATGAACACCAGGGCCAGGGCCAGGCACAGCATCGCCACGATCCGGCTGCCGGACAATTCGATCGCAGGGTTGCCCAGCCAGCCGAAATTGTCGATCAGCATGCCCATGCCCAATTGCCCCACGATCACCGCCACCGTGGCAACCGCCGTACCGACCACAGGCACCGCGCCGACCATCACCATCATGTACACCACGCCAAACAGGGCGCCGGTCAACTGCCACTTCGGCACCTCCAGCAGGCTGACCGCCTGGGCGGGCTCGAAGAAAAAAATCAGCAGCGCAGTGGTGAGCGCACCAACCGCAAAGGTCAGCAGGCTGCTGCGCAACACCCCGACGGTCTGGCCAAGACGGCCGTTGATGGCAGCCTGCACGCTCAATACCGCACCCGCGGCGACCACCACGACCAACAACAGAATCAGATTCATCGCCTTACCCTCGTGCAATCAGAACAAGTGCCGCCACAATCAACGCCAAGGCTATCCAGCGCTCCACATTGACTCGCTTGCGCGCCGTGCCGAACCAGCCGAAATGGTCGATCAGCACGCTCTTGCCTACCTGTCCGGACAGGATCGCAATCATCGTCATGGCCACGCCGATATGAGGCGTGGCCAGGGTCAGCACCACCACGTACATCGGCCCCAGGAAACCGCCGATCAACTGCCAGCGCGGCAGTTGCGTGAACCCCGGGCCCTTTTGCGGGCCGCTGAACAGCAACAGCAGAAACAGGATCGCCGAACCGACGCCAAAGATGCTCAACGTGGCCCACAAATGCCCGACCTGCACCCCCAACGGCCCGAGCAAACCGGCCTCCACCGACAGGCCCATGCCTGCCAGGATGACCAACGGCAGCAATAGCAGCCGAAGAATGTTGCGCTTCGGCCTGGACTGTGCCGTATCTGCGATGGAACTTGCCTGCATACATCACCCGCGCTTGAAGAAGAAAACAGGGGCGCATTATCCGGTGGTCGAGCTGTGCGATAAATGGCAGCATGCAGACAACACCTTTGCGAATAACGCACAGCATGGAGCCACGATGCAGGGTTTGAACGAGTTGAGTTTCAAGGCGCTGCGCCTGTTCGTCGCGGTATTGGACCATGGCAGCTTTTCTGAGGTGGCCCGCCGCGAAGGCCTCGCGCCCTCGTCCATCTCCCGGCAGATCCAGCTCATGGAGCATGCCCTCGGCCAGCAGTTGCTGTACCGCCACACCCGCGCCGTCAGCCCCACCGAAGCCGGACGCCTGCTCGGGCGCCACGCCAGGCTGGTGCTCGAACAACTGGAGACGGCGAGCCAGGCCCTGCAGGAGCAGGACAGCGAGCCCAGCGGACTGGTGCGCATCAATGCGCCCATGGTGTTCGGCCAGCGTCACCTTTCGCCGTGGCTGGGAGAACTGTGCCGGCGCTATCCGAAGCTGCAACTGGACATCCAGCAAACCGACACCTTCGTCGACCCGCTGCAGGACGGCACCGACCTGCTGTTTCGCATCGGCGTACTCAACGATTCCAGCATGCAGGCGCGGATCTTCGCACCGCAACGCTTTCGCCTCGCCGCCAGCCCCGCCTACCTGGCGCGGCACGGTACGCCGCGTCATCCCGACGAACTGGCCAATCACCAATGCCTGGCCTACAAGGGCATCAAAGGCCAGGAGCGCTGGTTCTTCCTTCGCGACCAGGGCGACTGGAACGCCTACAGCGTCAAAGGCCCGATCACCGGCAACCACGCCGACACCCTGACCCACGCCGCCGAACAGGGCCTGGGGCTGGTGGTGTTTCCGTCCTGGCTGATCGGCGAAGGCCTGCGCGCCGGCACCTTGCAGGCGGTGCTGACGGAATACGAGGTGGCAACCACCCTGGAGCCCCAGCAAATCGCAGCGTTATGGCCGGGCAGCCGCAGGCTGTCGCTCAAGGTGCGGACGGTGATCGATTATTTTGTGGAGTGTTTCGGGACGGTGCCGTATTGGGATCGGTGAGTGAACGAGCGGCTTGAGCACGTGGTTCAGCCGTTTTTAATAGCTCACGTAGTTTTGGCTATATTTGGCCAAAGCACGGGCGCGCAATGGCGTAGCTTGTTCCCATCGGTAAGTCCAAAGCGCGGCGAATCGGCGCGATGAAATGCCGCCGATGTTTATGTGAGCGCGGCGACATTCTGGTCTAGGTCATGGCCCAGCAGCACACAGGTCACTCAGAACACCCACTGCCCAATCAACCACGCATTCGCCCCGCTGATTACCGCAAATAAAAACCACGCCAGCATCCGTGTGGGCAGGCGGTTTACGAACGGCCCCATCAGTTGCTTGTCGCCGGTCATGCGGATCAGCGGGTATAGCGCGAAGGGCAACTGCAGGCTGAGGACCACCTGGCTCAGAATCAGCAGCTTGCCGATGGCGTCGTCGCCCATCAGCCACACCCCGAGAAATGCCGGGATCAGCGCCAGCCCACGGGTGATCAGGCGACGTTGCCAGCACGGGATGCGCAGGTTCAGGTAACCCTCCATGATCACCTGCCCGGCGATCGTGCCGGTAAAGGTCGAGCTTTGGCCCGAGGCCAGCAAGGCGATGCCGAACAGGATGCTGGCAAACGCGCCGCCCACCAGCGGGTCGAGCAGATGATAGGCGTCCTGGATCTCCACCACGTCGGTATGGCCGGTCTTGTAGAACGCTGCAGCCGCCAGCACCAGGATGGCCGCGTTGACCAGCAGGGCCAGGGCCAGCGAGCCAATGGTGTCGATGCGGGCCAGCTTGACCGCATCCTGTTTGCTGGCCAGGTCCTTGCCGATCAGGCGGGTCTGCACAATGGAAGTGTGCAGGTAGAGGTTGTGCGGCATCACGGTCGCACCGAGGATGCCGATGGCCAGGTACAGCGGCGCGGCATCGCTGATGGCGGACAGGGATGGGGTGAATCCACTGAACACGTCCGGCCAGTAGGGTTTGATCAACACCAGTTCGATGAAAAAACACACGCCGATGGTTGCAACCAGCGCCAGCATGATTGCTTCCAGGCGGCGGAAACCACGGTTCTGCAGGGCCAGGATCAACAGCGTATCAAAGGCGGTGATGACGATACCGGTGGTCAGCGACACACCGAGCAGCAGGTGAAACGCCAGGGCGCAGCCGAGCACTTCGGCGAGGTCGGTGGCGATGATGGAGATTTCCGCCAACGCCCACTGGGTGCGCGCCGAGCGCTTGCTGTAGCGCTCGCGGCACAGTTGCGCCAGGTCCTTGCCGGTCGCGATACCCAGCCGCGAGCACAGGCACTGCACCGCCATCCCCGCCAGGCTCGCCAGCAACACTACAAATAACAGGCTGTAGCCATAGCGCGACCCGGCTTCGATGGCGGTGGCCCAGTTGCCGGGGTCCATGTAGCCGATGGAGATCAACAGGCCGGGGCCGGCGAACATCAGCACGCGCTTGAAAAACGACGCCTTGGGGTCGACGGCAACGGAGCCGGCCACTTCCGGCGGGCAGAAGGGGGCGGTAGCAATTTTCGGCAGGCTGAATTTCACGCGGTATCCCAGGCAAACACACAAGTCAGGACGCCAGCTTAGCAGTCCGATGCGACCGTGCGCATCACCGTCTCCCGGGGCAAGTCAAACGTTTCAACCACTTGCACCACCAGGTCCAGCTCCTGATTCAACGCCTCACGTTCCAGACGCTGGCGAATTACGCCGACCACCAGCACCGCCAGGGTTGTGATCGAATAAGCCGGCCCGGAGAATGCCCGTACGCCGCTGACCAGCAACATCGCGGCCGCCACCGCCTGGCCCACCACCGGAATTGCCGAGGCGGCACCGCGTCGCACAATAAACCCGGTAAGCCCGGCCAATGCCGTGCCGCTCAAGGCGGCGGTGGCCGAACCGCCAACGTTGAACCGCGTGAACAGGCCTTTCTCTTTCTGCATCGCGGCCTGGAGTTCGGCGTCGAACGCCTGGCGGTCGGCGGCGTTGAGTTTGCCCTGGTACTGCTCGATCAGTGTTTGCGCAACCTGCGCTTCGATATCCGCAAGGGCAACGCTGGCAAGGGCATCGTCGAACTTGATGCCCAAGCGTTGCGCCACCGCTTCGGCGATCTGGCGATAGGCCACGCCGTGACCACGGCCCAGGTTCATAAAACTGTCGCCGCCCATGCGCTGCAACTCGATGGCGAGCTTGCGCGGTTCGCGCACACTGGCATCAATCGAGGCGCTGTGCTTTTGTGCCATCAACTGCGCGAGAAACTTCAACTCATCCGGCCGCGCCTGCGCCAGGATCGGAAACAAGTCCGCGTCGTCTTCGGCAAAGCGCACTTCACGGCTGCGCAGGTCGGCGCGGATCAGGCCCCGGCGCTCCTGCAACAGGTCGGTGTACTGCACCACTGTTTTCAATTGCGGCCAGTAGGCGGCATGGTCGAAGCTGGCCAAGTGAACATTGGTGACCTTGGCTTTCAGGGCCGGCGTCACTGCAATGGCATAGCGGCCGATGCAACGCTCGGTGTCCGGCTTCATTGCCAGTGCCCAGTCCTTACTGGAATGGCAATTGATCACCCGCCCCTTGAGCGATGCCGTCACCGCCTCCCAAGGGCTCGACGTACAGATCGCCCCGCCCATCAGCAACAGATTGTTCAACGGCAGTTCATGCGCGACTTCAGGGCTGGCCAGCATGCTCTTGACCACGATCCGCGCACCCAGGGAGTGACCGATAAGATTGATTTGCCGCACCTGCAGCGATTCGGCATGCAGGTACCTCGCCAGCTCGGGCAACAAGGTCCTGGCCACTTCATCGACACGCGCCTCGACACTTTTGTAATGGTCGAGAAAGTAAGCAATCGCCTTGCCCACCCCCACCGTCGCCGCGCCCAGGCCACCCCCGCCAAGCATCGAGGCGATCACCTCCCTGAAGGGTGCAAACAGGTTTTCCAGAAAGTGCCCGGCCGGCCAGAACAACATCAGGTTGGTCGAGCCTTCAATGCCCGCCAGTTGCGCCTTGAAGCCAGCCAACTGTTGCTGGCTGAAAAATGCCGAATAACCGTGAACATAGAGATTGAGCACATCCCCCTGAGGCTCGCCGCAGAGGACGAACGTAGGCTTGCGGGTGCGGTGCATTTCATCCCACTGGTGCTGCATGGGCCGGTGACTCCTGGTGGCAAGGGGCGGCCATGGTAACAAAGCGCACATCAAGCCGAGATGAAAACACCGTGCATCGCCATGCAGATTTTGTTCAGCACGCGAAGTTATCAGCGCCCTGTTAAACCGGGTAGCCCAGGCATACGTTGACCTTCGCATCAAAAATACAAGTTTCAAAATGTAAAAACGCGTTCTAATAGCGCCCTCGCCTATCAAGGCGTCAGCAGTTGATTCAAGTAGACAATGGAGTTCGCAATGCCCCATGAAGGCAACCTGTTACAAGCAGCCGTGGTGTTCCTGTTCGCCGCCGTGCTGGCCGTGCCATTGGCCAAGCGCCTGCAACTGGGCGCGGTGCTGGGCTACCTATTCGCCGGCGTGATCATCGGCCCCTCGGTATTGGGCCTGATCGGCAACCCGCAAAGCGTGGCGCAGTTCTCCGAATTGGGCGTGGTGCTGCTGCTGTTCATCATCGGCCTGGAGCTTTCGCCCAAACGCTTATGGGTGATGCGCAAGGCGGTATTCGGTGTCGGCCTGGCCCAGGTGCTGCTCACCGGGCTGGTCATGGGCGTAGTGGCGCTGTGGCTGTTTGGCCAGTCATGGAATAGCGCGATTGTGCTGGGTCTGGGCCTGGCACTGTCCTCCACCGCGTTCGGCCTGCAAAGCCTGGCCGAGCGCAAGGAACTCAACCAACCCCATGGGCGCCTGGCCTTTGCGATCCTGTTGTTCCAGGACATCGCGGCAATCCCCTTGATCGCCATGGTGCCGCTGCTGGCCGGCAGCGATCATCCGGCCAGCGAAGCCCAAGGCGTGCAGCACGTCTTGCAGATTCTGGGCAGCATTGCCGTGGTGATCATCGGCGGGCGCTACCTGTTGCGCCCGGTGTTTCGCATTGTTGCCAAGACCGGCCTGCGCGAAGTGTCCACCGCCACCGCGCTGCTGGTGGTGATCGGCACCGCCTGGTTGATGGAGCTGGTGGGGGTGTCGATGGCCCTCGGCGCTTTTCTCGCCGGGCTGCTGCTGGCGGACTCCGAATACCGTCACGAACTGGAATCCCAGATCGAACCCTTCAAGGGCCTGCTGCTGGGTCTGTTTTTTATCAGCGTGGGCATGGGCGCCAACCTCAGCCTGCTGCTCAGCACACCGCTGGTGGTGATCGGGCTGACCTTGCTGTTGATCGGGCTGAAACTGCCGCTGCTGTACGCCGTAGGGCGCATGGCGGGTGAGCTCAATCGTGAAAGCGCCCTGCGCCTGGGTGTGGTGCTGGCGGCCGGTGGTGAGTTTGCCTTCGTGGTGTTCAAGATTGGTCGCGACCAAGGCCTGTTCGAGCCGCACCTGTATGACGTGCTGGTGCTCACCATCACCCTGTCCATGGCCGTGACACCGCTGCTGCTGTTGGTGTGCCCAAAGCTGTTCAGGCCCAAGGTCAAGCCGGTGGACGTACCCGAGGAATACCGCGCCATCGAAGGCGATGCACCGCGCGTCGTGATTGCCGGCATGGGCCGGATGGGCCAGATCGTCGCGCGCATCCTGCGTGCGCAGAACGTCTCGTTCATCGCCCTGGACACCTCGGTGGAAACCATCGAACTGACCCGCAGCTTCGGCGGCATGCCGGTGTTCTACGGCGACCCGCAGCGCCCGGAAATCCTGCATGCGGCCAAGGTCGACCAGGCGGAGTTCTTCGTGATCGCCATGGATGACCCGGAGATCAACATCAAGACCGCCGAACTGGTGCGCAACCTCTACCCGCACATGAAGATCATCGCCCGCGCGCGTAACCGCCAGCACGTACACCGCCTGGTGGATCTGGACGCCTCACCGGTGCGTGAAACCTTTTACTCCAGCCTGGAGATGAGCCGCCGCACCCTGGTGGGCCTCGGTTTGAGCCAGGCCCAGGCCGATGCACGCATCGACCGTTTCAGGGCCCATGACCAGCAGGTCCTCGCCGCACAGCATGCGGTGTACGACGATGCGGCCAAAGTCATGCAGACCGCCCAGGAAGCCCGTACCGAACTGGCGCGCCTGTTTGAGATGGACAGGCTTCAAGAAGAGTCCGACAAGGTGTGAGGCTGCAGGTGAACGATCTTGCGATTTTTCTGACAGAATACGCCGCAATTTCGTTCATCTCTGGAGCGCTTCATGGCCACGTTCACCAAGACCGCACTGCTGCTGGCCCTCGCGCTTACCGCCGGCAGCGTATGGGCAGCCTCCAAGGCGACCACGCAAACCATCTCCACCCTGGGCGGCAAGTTCACCTTCAACCTGCCCAAGGCCTACACCGCCGACGCCCTGCCCGCTGGTAAAGCCGATGATGGCACCGCCGATACCCAGGGCACCCTGTATGCCAACGCCACCACGAAAAGTGTGGTGATCGTCGCCGAAACCGTGCGTAACGATGGGGTAGCCATCAAGGATAACGACCCGCAGTTCCTCGATGGCGCCGTTGCCGACTTCGTCAAGAACCAGAGCGCCGCCCTGCCCGACTTCAAGAAGCAAAACGAGAAAAAACTCACCTACAAGGGCCTCGGCCTGCGGCAGGTCGACAGCACCGCCACCCAGGGCGGCGGCAAGACGTTGAGCTCCACCTTTCTCGGCGGTTCGGGCAATCAGTTGCTGGTGATCCAGGCGATTTCGCGGGCGGATGATGTGAAGGGGCATGCCGCGCTGGTGAAGCAGATTACCGGCGGCAAGTAAGCCAATTTCCCAAGCAACACAACACCAATGTGGGAGGGGGCTTGCCCCCGATAGCGGTGAATCAGTCGATACATCCGTGACTGAAATACCGCCATCGGGGGCAAGCCCCCTCCCACATTTTCAACTGCGTTTCACTGCATACTTTTCTCTAGCCAGGCTTTCAGGTCCTGGACTTCGGCCTCGCTGATCGTATGGTTCATCCCCGGATACCCATGAAATTCCGGCTTCAATCCCAACCCCTCGAGCACCTCATTCGCCCGCGTTCCCGAGGCATAAGGCAGTGCCTGGTCCAATGTGCCATGGCCGATAAAGATGGCCAGCTTGCCCAACGCCGCATCCGGCTTTAGCTGGGCCTTGAGTACCGGCAACACACTGCCGCTCAGGGCCGCGATGCCACGCATCAACTCGGGCCTGCGCAAACCCACCTCATAGGACATGATCGCCCCCTGGCTGAACCCGACCAGGAACACACGATCACTCATGGTGTGGTACTTGGCGGTGGCCTTGACCACAAAGTCTTCAATCAGCCTGGCGCTGCTGTGCAGATCGGCCGTCACTCCATCGTAATCCCCGTCACCGGGGGTCTTGGTGAACCAGCGATAGCCACGTGGCTCCACCGGCATCGGCGCACGCACCGACAGGTAGGTCCAGGTGGAAGGCAGCGCATCCTTGATGCCGAACAGGTCTTCCTCGTTGCTGCCAAAGCCATGCAGGAAAATCACCAGCGGTTGGTTGCGTGCATCGCCCTGGGTTTGCTCCAGGTACGACAGCGGCAAGTCGGTGTGCAGTACCGAATCCGCCTGGGCGACACCGGCCAGCAAGGTCAGGGTGAGAGCGAGCAATTTGAGCATAGGAACGGTCCCTCAGGGTTTGCGCAACAAATAGGTGTCCATGATCCAGCCATTGGCGAGCCGCGCAGCCTTGCGCACCCGTTGGATGTCTTGCGCCACGTCAGCCACTTTGCCGCTGATCAGGATTTCGTCCGGCGTGCCCAGGTAGGCGCCCCAGTAGATATCCAGGTCCTGATCCGCCACGCTGCGGTAGGAATCTTCGGCATCGAGCATCACCACCAGGGTGTCGGCATCACTCGCCTGCCCCGCCGCCAGGCGCCGCCCGGTGGTGATTTCGACGGACTTGCCGATCCGGTTCAACGGCACTTTATGCCGGGCCGCCAAGGCCTGCACGCTGGTAATGCCGGGGATCACCTCGAACTCGAACTCACAGCGGCCGTCGGCCAGGATCGCCTGCAGGATGCGAATGGTGCTGTCGTACAACGCCGGGTCACCCCAGGCCAGAAACGCGCCCACTTCGCCGTCGGCCATTTCCTCGTTGATCATACGCTCGAAGGTGTGCTGCTTGTCGCGGTTGAGGTCCCGCACGGCGGTGGTGTAGTCAATATCACCGCGCGTGCGCTCAGGGCATTGAGCCTCGACGAAGCGATAGCCGGGCTCGGTGATGTAGGTCTCGCAGATTTCACGCCGCAGGTCGATCAGCTTGTCCTTGCTCTGGCCCTTGTCCATCAGGAAAAACACGTCGGTGCGGTTCAGCGCCTTTACGGCCTGCATCGTGATGTAGTCGGGGTTGCCGGCGCCGATGCCGATGATCAGGATGCGTTTCATGGGTTGCTCTCATTGCGGGGCGTGGATTTTGCCATGACCTGGGCCTCAGGCGTGAGTTTCCAGGCGCAGGCGCCAGCGCGCATTGAAGCGCAACTCGGTACAAGACAGCGGCTCAACGTCGATCAGATAGAACATCGAGAACGGACACCGCATGACGTACAGCAGCGCGGCGCGGATAACGAACGGATGGGTGATGGCCAGCACGTGACCGGGTTGGCTCTCGAGGGACTTGATCCATTGCCCGACCCGCGCGCACAGCTGATCCACCGACTCGCCGCCATGCGGTGCACGGGCGCCGTCGGTGAGCCAGGCGTTCAATTCATCGCTGTTCAGGTGGCGCACAGCCTGGCCTTTCCAGTGCCCAAGGTCCAGGTCGCGCAGGGCCTGTTCGATGTTCGGCTGCGCGCCGAACAACGCCGCCGTCTGCCGGGTACGCGCCTCCGGCCCGCACACCAGGCGCGCAGCCTTGGGGTAACGACCTGCCAGAGACCGTTCCGCGCCTTGCCAGTCCATGAGCAGCGACTCGTCATCGGCAAAGCATGCCTGTTTCTGCGCCGCCGTGGCCGCATGGCAGATCAGGGTCAAACGGGTAGCCTGCACGCAATACACTCCGCCGGGATGAGGCTGCCAAGCCTGGCGCAGTTAACGCGTCGATGCAACGCCCGACCACCGTACCAATCAGGCCAATGCCGCCCCGGCGGGCGCCGTCACCGGGCTGCCGCTGGCCACGAAGTCCTCTTTGCGCAGCAGCACCAGCGCAATCAACGACACCACCCCGGTCGCCACATAAAAGTACCAGGGCGAGGTAATGTCGCCGGTCACCTTGATCAGCCAGGTGGAAATCAACGGCGCGCTGCCGCCAAACACCGCAACCGGCACGTTGTACGCCACGGCGATCCCAGTGGAGCGGATGCGCGTGGGCAGCAGTTCGCTCATCAGCGCATAGGTGGACGAAGCATACAGGCCGAACAGAATCGCCACCGCCATCAACGGCGCGAAGAAGGTTGCCGGCGTGGCGGTCGGTGCCATCTTGAACAGCCAGAACATCGCCAGGGTCGCCAGCGTGCCGATCACCATCAGGAACGGCTTACGCCCATATTTATCGGTGAAGGCGCCGCCGAACGGCATGACGAACGCCGCAGAAAAACTGGCGACGAACACATAGAGCAACGTGGTGCCGCTGTCGAACTTGAGGATCTTGGCCATGTAAGTCGAGGCAAAGGTCAGCACCAGATAAAAGATCGAGCTGTGCAGGGTGATGATGAAGAACACCAGGGCAACCGCGCGTTTCCATTGCCAGACTTCGCGCAGGGGTGCGCGAGAAGTTTGCCCGGCGCGTTGCAGGGCAAGGAACTCGGGGCTGTCTTCGAGCTTGAGGCGGATGTACATGGAAATGAAGCCCAAGGGCGCGGCGATCAGGAACGGCACGCGCCAGGCCCATTCCTGCATCGTGTCGGCGCCCAGCACCCAGGTCATGCCGTTGGCCACGGCGCCGCCCAGCAACAGGCCAAGCACGGCGGTAACCATCAACCAGCAGGTGGCAAAGCCGCGTCGGCCGGGGCCGGCGTATTCGGAAATGAAACTGGTAACCGTGCCGATCTCACCGCCCGCGGAGAAGCCTTGCACGCAGCGCACCAGGATCAACAGGATCGGGGCGACGATGCCCAGGGTTGCGTAAGTGGGCAGCAAACCGAGCATCACCGTGGAGCCGGTCATCATCACCAGCGCCATGATCAGGGTTTTACGCCGGCCGATCTTGTCCGCCAGCGGGCCGAAGAACAGCCCGCCCAGGGGCCGGATGAAGAAGCTCAGGGCAAACGCGGCAAAGCTGGCCAGCAGGCTGGTGGTAGGGTCGTCGGAGACGAAGAACGCCTGGCCGATATAGACGGCAAGAAAGCCGTAGACGCCGTAGTCGTACCACTCGATCAAGTGGCCGGAGGTGGCACCGAGAAACGCACGGCGGCGTTTGCGGACAGTGTCTTGCGCGTGATTGCCCATCGAGGGGACTCCTTGTCTGTTTATCGATCCGTGCTAGAGCGCGGCGATACTCGCCGCTTTGAGCCATTGTCGCAAGTCGGTCTTGAGGATTTTGCCGTAGCTGTTTTTGGGCAATTCGCTGCGCCACACATATTTTTTTGGTTTCTTGAACGATGCCATGCGCGCCAGGAACCATGCCGTCAGCTCGGCTTCGTCGAGGGACTGGCCACTGCGCGTCACCACAAATGCCACCACCGACTCGCCCCATTGCGGGTCCGGCTCGCCCACCACGCACACTTCAAACACCTCGGGATGCTGGGCCAGCACTTCCTCGACTTCGCGCGGGTATACATTGCTGCCGCCGCTGATGATCACGTCCTTGGAGCGATCCGTGAGGGTCAGGTAGCCGGCGGGGTCGAGAAAACCGATATCTCCGGTCAGCAACCAGCCATCAACCAAGGCCTGGCGCGTGGCCTCGGGGTTACGCCAATAGCCCTGCATCACCGTGGCGCCACGTACGGCAATTTCGCCGCGCGTTCCCGTGGGCAGCGATTGGTGCTCGGTATCGAGAATGCGGATTTCCACGCAGGCTTGCGCATGGCCAACGGACGCGGCCAGGGTCGCCCAGTCGGGGCGCTGGCGGTCGGCAATCAGCCCACGGGGCAGCACGCTGATGGTCATCGGGCTCTCGCCCTGGCCGTAGATCTGCACCAGGCGGGCGCCGAAGGTGTCGACGGCGTCGCGCAAGTCGGCCAGGTACATCGGGCCACCGCCGTAGACCATGGTCTTGATGCCTTCGCCACTGTAACCCTGGCGTCGCGCCTGCTCGACCATGCGCTTGACCATGGTCGGCGCGGCAAACAGCGAAACACCGCCCAGCTCGGCCGCCAGGCCAAACAGCTCGGCGGCGTCAAACCCGTTGGACGCCGGCACCACATGCCGCGCGCCGCAGCGTACGTGAATAAAGTTATAGAGCCCGGCGCCATGAGACATCGGCGCGGCATACAGCGCCGCATCGTCGGCGCTCACCGGGTCGACATCGGTGGCGTAACACAACGACATGGCGATCAGGTTGCCATGGGACAGCATCACCCCCTTGGAACGCCCGGTGGTGCCTGAGGTGTAGAACAGCCAGGCGAGGTCGTCGGCCTGGCGCGGCACCGGTTGCTCCAGGGTTGGCCAGCCCCGGTCCGGCGCCAGCGCATGGCCATCGAGCTCTGCGCAGCACAGGGGCAGGTCATGCGACGAAAACACCCGGCCGCCATCGGTAAAGATCAAGCGGGCCTGGGCGTTATCGGCGATCCACGCCGCCTCGGTCGGGTGCAGCTTGGCATTGATCGGCACCGCCACCGCCCCCATCCACCAGATGGCATAGAGCAGCTCCAGGTAGTCGCAGCTGTTTTTCATCAGCACCGCCACCGCATCCCCTGGCTGCACGCCGTGCTGGTCTACCAGGTGCGCGGCGCGCTGGCGCACATGGGCGGCGAAGGTGGCGTAGTCGGCCACTTGCCGCGAGCCGTCGAACAACGCCGGACGTTGCGGGTTGCGACGCTGGGTGTCGTGCAACCAGTTGGCAATGTTCATGGCTCAATACCGGCGCGCGTGCAGGACCGAGGCGTAGTTGGCCACCGCCATTCCACCCATGTTGAACACCAGCCCGAACTCCGCGTTGGGCACCGCCAGGCCGATTGGCTCGCCGGTCAATTGCCGGAACGCCAGGGCATGCATCGAGACACCGGTCGCGCCGACGGGATGGCCCTTGGCCTTGAGCCCACCGGAAAGGTTCACCGGCAAGCGCCCGCCCGCACGCACCACACCGCTGTCAAGCACACGGTGCCCCTCGCCTTTGGGCGCCAGGCCCATGGCTTCGTAGATCAGCAGTTCGGCGATGGTGAAGCAATCATGCACCTCGGCGAAACTCAGATCGGCCAGGGTCACATTCGCCCCGCGCAGCGCCGCATGAATCGCCCGCTGCGGGCCTTCAAACGCAAGGATGTCGCGCTGGGCAATGGGCAAGGTGTCGTTGACCTGGGTCATCGCGCGAATCTGCACATCGCGGCGAAACGCCCGCGCCCGCTTGGGTGAAGCCAGGATGATCGCCGCAGCACCGTCGCTGATCAGCGAGCAATCGGTGAGGCGCAGCGACTCGGCCACGAACGGGTTGCTCTGGGACACGTTGTTGCAGTGCTCGAAATTCATCTCGCGGTGCATCTGCGCCAACGGGTTAGCCATGGCATTGGAGTGGTTCTTGGTGGCAATCGCCGCCATCGAGCCCAGCGGGCTGTGGTAGCGCTCGGCGTATTGGCGCGCGGCGCGGCCGAACAGCTGCGGGAAACTCAGGCCGGCTTCGGCGGCATCGTTCTGGTAACCGGCACCGGCCAGCGCCTGGGTGACGGCGGCCGTGGAGGTGTGGGTCATTTTTTCGGCACCCACCACCAGCACCAACTCCGCGCTGCCGGAAAGAATCGCATTGACCCCGGCCTGAATCGCCGCCGAACCGGAAGCACAAGCGTTTTCACAGCGCGTGGCCGGCTTGAAGCGCAGCCCGGGGTCGGCCTGCAGCAGCAATGACGCGGCAAAGCCGTCGGGCACCAGCCCGGCATTGAAGTGGCCGAGGAACAGCGCGTCGATTTGCGACGCCTCGAGGTCGGCGTCGCTGAGGGCCTCACGCGTGACCTGAACAATCAGATCCTCCAGCGTGGTGCCTTCCAGACGACCAAAACGCGAATGACCAGCGGCAACGATAGACACGCAATCAACAGGCATAATCAATTTCTTCTGTTCTTCAACCGGACTTTCCTTACAATGACCCAGCTCTGGCCGCACGCCAATTCGTGTAACTACTTACATGGATAAGTAGTTTTACATGGATAAGTATTCGCCAGTGAGTTGAACAACGAGGCAGGATGCCCATGACCGTGTTTACCCAGCCATTGCAAGACCTCGAACGCCTGGCGTTCAAACTGTCCCCCGCTCCGCAGTTGGTGACCAGCAACCGCGTAATACTCGACTGCAACGACGCCTTCCTGAAACTGTTCGGCTATGCCCGCGAGACGTTGGTCAATCAGTTGACCTTGCTGATCTACCCGTCCCAGGCCGACTACCACGCCATCGGCAAGCGCAGCCATGACTGGTTGCTCGACAGCGACAACGGTTTTTATTCCGACGAGCGCTTCATGCAGCATCGCAACGGCGAGGTGTTCTGGGCCAAATCCCATGGCTACACCCTCACGCCCAGGGACCCGTTCAAGCTGATGATCTGGCACTTCGAACGCCTGGACCGCTGTCACCAGGGCACCGGAGACCTGACGCCGCGGGAGCGGGAGATTGCCATGCACATCGTGAACGGGCTCAAATCCAAGGAAATCGCCCTGCGCCTGGGGATTTCCCACCGCACGGTGGAAGTGCATCGGGCGCGGTTGATGAGGAAGTTGCAGGCCAAGACAGTGGTGGAGTTGGTGTCGAAGATTATTATGGTGGCGTGAGGGGGGCTTGCCCTCGTGACGGCCGAACAGCCAACGCGTATCTACCTGACGCTCCGAGGTCCAAATGTGGGAGGGGGCTTGCCCCCGATGGCGGCCGAACAGCCAACGCGTATCTACCTGACACTCCGAGGTCCAAATGTGGGAGGGGGCTTGCCCCCGATGGCGGCCGAACAGCCAA
>NZ_KZ478028.1 GCF_002837185.1 Pseudomonas fluorescens
ATGGGCCATCCATGGCCCAGTGCGGCTAACCCGGCGTCCTGCCGGGTTACCCACGGATTCAAGCCTGCGTTCGGCCAGCGTGGTTTAACGGGGCGCCTGAGATCAAGATCAAAAGCAGATCAAGATCAAGGTCAAGGTCAAGGTCAAGAGCGGCTCGCTTCGCATCGTGGTTAGCGTTGGCTGCTACAGCATTGTGTAGATAGCCAAGGCTATCGGGAGCAAGCCCCCTCCCACGAAGGTTGGGTGGCCTGCCGGTATTGCCTGGGCGTGAACCCTGTCGATGCCTTGAACTGTCGAGTGAATGCACTGTGGTCGGTATAACCGCACTGCAACGCCACGTCGGTAATCGGCAGTTCGGTGTGCAGCAATCGGTGGGCATGCTCCAGCCGTACCTTCTGGATCATTTGCCGGGGCGTGAGGTGGAATACGCGCTTGCAGTAGCGCTCCAGCTGCGCCACGGAAATGCCGGCAATGCGCGTCAGCTCGCCGAGGGTGACACGGCGGTTGAAGTGCGCGCGGATATGTTCGTCCACGGCCGCCAGGCGCTGGTAGGCGGGGTGGGTTTCGCTGGCCGATTGCAGGTCGAGCGAGATGCCGGCCAGGCCGATGATCGCGCCGTCATCGTTATACAGCGGCCATTTGTGCGTCAGGCACCAACCCGGTTCGCGGCTGCCGTAAAGGTGCAGCTCAAGCTGGTCCTCCAGCACCAGACCCTGCTGCAGCACACGCCGGTCCTGTTCGGTATAGCCCGGCCCCAGTTGTGCGGGGAATACGTCGGCGCTGGTCTTGCCCAGCAGCGGCTGCAGTTGCCGCAGACCGCAGCGCTGCACCAGGGTGCGGTTGGCGAGCACGTAGCGGGCCTCGATGTCCTTGATGAAAATCGCCGCGTTGGGGATCACGTCCAGCAACGGCAACAGCTGCGCCGCGCCCGTCAGCAACTGCTCGATGCTGTGGGGGCGACTGCCCTGCAAGAGACTCGCAAACACGTGCTGAACCATGACCTTCATCGCCCGTTTCTGACCCCGACGCCGAGCAGATTGCCCCATGCCCGAGACACTGTCGAGCGCTGAAAACTGTGCTGAATTCGTCGTCCATTCCGGCGCAAACCATCAATCGCCGCTCGCGCATCGGCATCACGATAGCGCCACTGCATGCCTATCCAATAACTCACAAGAAGGCGCCGCTATGTCAGGCCAAGGCAAGTTCAAGAAACAGCTGTCATTGATGGACCTCACCTTTATCGGGTTGGGGGCCATCTTCGGTTCGGGTTGGTTGTTCGCCGCCAGTCATGTCTCTGCAATTGCCGGTCCCGCCGGGATTATCTCCTGGCTCATCGGCGGCTTCGCGGTGCTGCTGTTGGGCATTGTCTACTGCGAACTCGGCGCCGCCCTGCCCCGTGCCGGTGGCGTGGTGCGTTACCCGGTGTATTCCCATGGCCCGCTGTTGGGCTATCTGATGGGTTTTATCACGCTGATCGCGTTTTCCAGCCTGGTGGCGATCGAGGTGGTCGCCTCGCGCCAATACGCGGCGGCGTGGTTTCCGGAACTGACCAAGGCCGGCTCCAGCGACCCCACCACCCTGGGCTGGCTGGTGCAGTTCGCGCTGCTGTGCCTGTTCTTCGTCCTCAACTACCGCAGCGTAAAGACCTTCGCCATCGCCAATAACCTGGTGAGCGTGTTCAAGTTCATCGTTCCGCTACTGGTGATCGGGGTGCTGTTCACCTTCTTCAAACCGGCAAACTTGCAGATGCACGGCTTTGCGCCGTTCGGGCTGTCGGGCATCGAGATGGCGGTGTCGGCCGGTGGGGTGATCTTTGCCTACCTGGGGCTCACGCCGATCATTTCGGTGGCCAGTGAAGTGAAGAACCCGCAACGTACCATTCCGATTGCGCTGATTCTCTCGGTACTGCTGTCGACCACGATCTACGTGCTGCTGCAAACCGCCTTTCTGGGTGGCGTGCCCACGGACATGCTCGCCGATGGCTGGGCGGGCATCAGCAAGCAATTGGCGTTGCCGTATCGCGATATCGCCCTGGCACTCGGCGTGGGCTGGCTGGCCTACCTGGTGGTGGCCGATGCGGTGATCTCGCCGAGCGGCTGCGGCAATATCTACATGAACGCCACGCCGCGCGTAGTGTACGGCTGGGCGCAGACCGGCACCTTTTTCAAGATTTTTACCCATATCGATGCGAAGTCCGGCATCCCACGCCCGGCCCTGTGGCTGACCTTCGGCCTGTCGGTGTTCTGGACCCTGCCGTTTCCATCCTGGGAAGCGCTGATCAACGTGGTTTCCGCCGCGCTGATCCTGAGTTACGCCGTGGCCCCGGTCACCGTCGCTGCGCTGCGCCGCACGGCCCCGCAGTTGGCGCGCCCGTTCCGGGTCAAGGGCATGGCGGTACTGGGCCCGCTGTCGTTCATCACCGCCGCGCTGATCGTGTACTGGTCGGGCTGGAGCACGGTGTCCTGGTTGCTCGGCCTGCAAATCCTGATGTTCGGGGTGTACCTGCTGTGCGCCCGCTGGGTGCCCACCGCGCACGTGAATCTCAAGCAGCAGGTGCGCTCGTCGGCCTGGCTGATCGGGTTCTATGCGCTGACCATCCTGCTCTCCAAGCTCGGCAGTTTCGGCGGCATCGGCCTCATCAGCCACCCGTTCGACACCGTCGTCGTGGCGGTCTGTGCCCTGGGCATCTACTACTGGGGCGCCGCCACCGGGGTACCGGCCCATCTGGTGCGCCTGGAAAGCGAGGACGATGAAAGCGAAGCCGTCAGTGACGCTCGTTACAGCCCCCCACTTTCTCCGGCCACCCACTGATGGAGCCTTGCATGAAACGCCTGCACGTTATCGACTCCCACACCGGCGGCGAACCCACACGCCTGGTCATGAATGGCTTCCCCACGCTGGCCGGCGCCACGCTCGCCGATCAACTTGACGACCTGCGCAACCACCACGATCAATGGCGCCGCGCCTGCCTGCTGGAACCGCGCGGCAACGATGTGCTGGTGGGGGCGCTGTATTGCGCGCCGGTCACCCCGGGCGCGACCTGTGGCGTGATCTTTTTCAACAACGCCGGCTACCTCGGCATGTGCGGCCACGGCACCCTCGGCCTGGTTGCCTCGCTGCACTACCTGGGGCTGATCGAGCCGGGCGTGCACACCCTCGACACACCGGTGGGCCCGGTGACGGCCACGCTGCACGCCGACGGCACGGTGACCCTGCGCAATGTCCCCGCCTATCGCTATCGTCGCCAGGTCGCGGTGCAGGTGCCCGGCCACGGCGAGGTCGTGGGTGATATTGCCTGGGGCGGCAACTGGTTTTTCCTGGTGTCCGACCACGGTCAGGCGCTGCAGATGAGCAACGTCGACGCCCTCACCGACTATACCTGGGCCATGCTCAAGGCCCTTGAAGCCCAGGGAATACACGGCGAAGACGGCGCGCTGATCGACCACATCGAACTGTTCGCCGATGACACCGAGGCCGACAGCCGCAACTTCGTGATGTGCCCCGGCAAGGCCTATGACCGCTCTCCCTGCGGCACCGGCACCAGCGCCAAGCTCGCCTGCCTGGCGGCCGACGGCAAACTCGGCGCCGGTGAGCCCTGGGTCCAGGCCAGCATCACCGGCAGTCAATTCCAGGCGCGCTATGAATGGGACGGCGAACGCATACGCCCGTTCATCACCGGCCGTGCCCACATGACCGCCGACAGCACGTTGTTGATCGACGAGCAGGACCCGTTTGCCTGGGGCATCTGAGCCCTTCCCCACTACTCAATACCAAGGAGTCAGCACCATGAGCGACAACCTCTTCACCGGCTGCATGCCCGCCCTGATGACGCCGTGCACCGCCGCACGCAAACCGGACTTCGACGCCCTGGTGGCCAAGGGTCGCGAACTGATCGATATCGGCATGAGCGCCGTGGTGTATTGCGGCTCCATGGGCGACTGGCCGCTGCTCACCGAAGCCGAGCGCCAGGAAGGCGTGGCGCGCCTGGTGGCCGCTGGCGTACCGACCATCGTCGGCACCGGGGCGGTCAACAGCCGTGAGGCCGTGGCTCACGCCGCGCATGCCGCCAGGGTCGGCGCGCATGGCTTGATGGTGATTCCGCGTGTGCTGTCCCGTGGTGCCTCGGCTACCGCACAAAAGGCCCACTTCGCGGCGATCCTCAAGGCGGCGCCCAACCTGCCGGCGGTGATCTACAACAGCCCGTACTACGGTTTCGCCACCCGCGCCGAGCTGTTCTTCGAACTGCGCCGCGAGTACCCGAACCTGATCGGCTTCAAGGAATTCGGCGGCGCCGCCGACCTGCGCTATGCGGCGGAAAACATTACCTCCCAGGACGATGACGTGACGCTGATGGTGGGTGTCGACACCCAGGTGGTGCACGGTTTTGTCAATTGCAACGCCACCGGCGCCATCACCGGCATCGGCAACGCGCTGCCCCGCGAAGTGCTGCAACTGGTAGCGCTGAGCAAGCTGGCCGCCACGGGCGATGCCAAGGCCCGGCGCCAGGCTCGCGAGCTGGAAGCCGCGCTGGCGGTACTGTCCTCGTTCGACGAAGGCTGCGACCTGGTGCTGTATTACAAACACTTGATGGTACTCAACGGCGACCAGGGCTACGCCCTGCACTTCAACGAAACCGATGTGCTCAGCGACGCTCAGCGACGCTATGCCGAGCAACAGTACGCGCTGTTCCGCCAGTGGTACGCCAACTGGTCGGCCGAGCAGAACGTCGACTGATCCCTGTGCCGAGGGAGTTTGCTCCCCCGCCACACCCACCTTTGTTTCCAGGATGATCCCATGACTCTGACGGGCAAGATGCTGATCGGTCAGCACTCCCTTTCCGGCACGCGCGAGGCGATCCGGGCCATTGATCCAGCCACGGGCACGCCGCTGGAGCCTGCCTATGCCGGCGCCGATCGCCAACAGGTCGAGCAGGCCTGCGCACTGGCAGGGTCCGCGTTGGATACTTACCGCGAAACCTCCCTGGCCGCCCGCGCCACGTTTCTCGAGACCATCGCCGACAACATCGAAGCCTTGGGTGACGCGCTGATCGAACGCGCCGTCGCCGAAACCGGCCTGCCCCGTGCGCGTATCCAGGGCGAACGCGGCCGCACCTGCGGGCAGTTGCGCACCTTCGCCCGCACCGTGCGCCTGGGCGAATGGCTGGACGTACGCGTAGACACCGCGCAACCCCAGCGCCAACCCCTGCCCCGTGCAGACCTGCGCCAACGCCACATCGCCCTGGGCCCGGTGGCGGTGTTCGGCGCCAGCAACTTCCCCCTGGCCTTCTCGGTGGCGGGCGGCGATACCGCGTCGGCACTGGCCGCCGGTTGCCCGGTGATCGTCAAGGCGCACGCGGCCCACCCCGGCACCAGTGAACTGGTGGGCCGCGCCATCGCCCAGGCGGTGCACCACTGCGGCTTGCCGGACGGCACATTTTCTCTGCTCTACGACGCCGGGCATGACGTGGGAGTTGCGCTGGTGACCGACCCCCGTATCAAGGCGGTAGGCTTCACCGGCTCGCGTGCTGGCGGTATTGCCTTGTGCCAGGCGGCCCAGGCGCGCCCGGAACCGATTCCGGTGTATGCGGAAATGAGTTCGATCAACCCGGTGTACCTGTTTGCGGCTGCGCTGCGCGCACGGGGCGACGCGCTGGCTGAGGGTTTTATCGCCTCTCTGACCCAGGGCGCCGGCCAGTTCTGCACCAATCCGGGCCTGGTGATCGCGGTGCAGGACGCCGCCCTGGACCGCTTTATCACCCGCGCCAGCGACGCGCTGCAGCGCTGCCCGGCCCAGACCATGCTCACTCGCGGTATCTTCAAGGCTTACAAAAGCGGGGTCGACAGCTTGACCCAGCATGCGCGGGTCGCCGCAAAGGGCTTGTTGCCCACCGGACCGAACCAGGGCCAGGCCCACCTGTTCGTGACCCAGGCCCAGGCTTTTCTCGGCAACCCACATTTGCAAGCCGAAGTCTTCGGCGCAGCCGCGCTGGTGGTGCAGTGCAGCGATGCCGAGCAGGTGCGCCAGGTGTCCGAACACCTGGAAGGCCAGCTCACCGCCACCCTGCATCTGGACGACGATGACCTGCCGCAGGCACAAGCCTTGCTGCCGGTGCTGGAGCGCAAGGCCGGTCGCCTGCTGGTCAACGGCTGGCCGACGGGCGTGGAAGTGTGCGATGCCATGGTGCATGGCGGGCCGTTCCCGGCCACCTCGGATGCGCGCAGCACCTCGGTGGGTACGGCAGCGATCCTGCGATTCCTGCGCCCGGTGTGCTATCAGGATTTCCCGGACGCATTGCTGCCCAGCGCCTTGCAGCACGGCAACCCGTTGCTGCTGCGGCGCTTGCTCGACGGCCGGAGAGAGGCATAAGTGATGGCCGATCCCCATTCAGCGGACATCGTCGTGATCGGCGCCGGCATCATCGGCGTTGCCTGCGCCTTGCAACTGGCGCGACAAGGGCGGCAAGTGCTGGTGATCGACGCGCAGGCACCCGGTATGGGCGCCTCCTACGGCAACGCCGGGCACCTGGCCACCGAGCAGGTATTTCCCATCGCCGACCTGTCGATCCTCAAGCGCCTGCCGGCCATGTTGCTCGATCCCATGGGCCCGCTGCGCCTGGACTGGACCTACCTGCCCCGCGCCCTGCCCTGGTTCATGCGCTTGCTGCTGAATCTGCGGCCGACACGCTATCGGCGCACTGTCGCCGGCATTCGCGCGTTGAATGAAGCCAGCCTGGGCGCTTGGCAGCGTTTGTTGGGCTCTATCGGGCAACCGCAGCTGCTGCGCGAAGACGGTTCGCTGCTGGTCTTCGAGCACGCCGAATCCCGCGCGGCGTTGGATGCCTTGCACCAACGGATGCAGCAGCAAGGCGTGCCCGTGGCGTTCTGGTCGGCGCAAGCGGTACGCACGGCGGCGCCGCAGTTGAGCGAGGCGATACGGGGCGGCTTGTTTTTTCCGGGCACCGGGCATTTTCTCGACCCGTTCGCAGTGGTCGGCGAGTTGGTGAACGCGGCCAGGGCCTTGGGTGTGACCTTTCTGCAACAACGCGTCGTGGATGGCCGCGTGGATAATGACGGTGTGTCATTGATGACGGATCACAGCGTAGTCACCACGCGCCAGGTCCTGATCGCCTGCGGCGCTCACTCGGCTCATCTCACCGCCGCCCTCACCGGCAAGCACGTGCCGCTGGACACCGAGCGCGGCTACCACCTGATGCTGCCCCACGAACACCAGCGCCTGCCCTTCGCCGTCACCTCACTGGAACGCAAATTCATCATGACCCCCATGGCCGACGGCCTGCGTCTGGCCGGCACCGTGGAATTCGCCGGCCTGGAACGTCCGGCGAATATGCAGCGGGCGTGGCAGTTGCACCGTTTGAGCGACGGCCTGTTCCGCCAGCCGCTGAATGCCGCTGACGCCACACCGTGGATGGGCTTTCGACCTTCCCTGCCCGACTCATTGCCGATCATCGACCGGGTATGCGACGGCAAGGTGCTGCTTGCGTTCGGTCATCAGCATCTGGGGTTGACCCAGGCGGCGGTGACGGCGGAAAAAATCGCCGGGCTGGCAGGCGGTGAGGCGGTGCCGGGATTGCAGGCGTATCGATTGGAGCGGTTTTGATAAAGCCCTTAACAGGGCTGATTCGAGGAGGCCGCGAATAATGCATCGGCGGTGTCCTGGATATCGTCGCACTGGCAGAGCGTGTTCAGCCAACCGATGGGGATCCCATGGACACCATAATGTGCACCGGCCAACTGCCCCACGATAGCGGCGGTCGTGTCGGCATCATCCCCCAGGTTGGCCGCAGCGAGTACCGCTTCGGCAAAACTTGCGGTGTGCTCGAAACACCAGAACGCCGCTTCCAAGGACGCGACCGCATAACCTGATCCTGTAATGTCTGCCTGGGCCTTGTCGCGATACTCACCACGGGCGATCGCCATGACCTTGGGCGCCGACAACGCGCTGTCCTCCAGGCGCAGCACTTCATTCTTCGGCGCACCGCTCAAGGCCCTGCTCATCGCCTCGGCCAGCAGCACGCAGCATTCGATAGCCTCTTGGGCGGCGTGAGTAGTACGCGAACTGAGCGCGCTGAATCGGCGGATGCTTTCCAGGTCTGGAAAGTAAAACAGCACCACAGGCGCGAGTCGCATCATCGAACCATTACCGGCCGAATACGGGTCGGTGGAACCGGAAAACGCCTCGCCATTGCGCTCGAATGACGCCAGCGCTTCACGCACCGTCATGCCGATATCGAAGCATTCACCGGTCGAGCTCAAGTAGCCCCACTTCCACCAGTTCAGATAACGCCCCATCTGATCCGCTGCGTCAAAACCGCCCTTGCGCAGCAGGCTCTCGGCCAGGCACAGCGCCATGGAGGTGTCGTCGGTCCATTGGCCCGGTTGGAGGTTGAACGGCCCGCCGCCGACCATATCGGTGACGGGCGAAAAGGTGCCCCTGGGCATGAACTCAACCGTGGTGCCTACCGCGTCGCCACAGGCCAGCCCAAGCAAGCTGCCGCGATAACGATCCAAAAGCGTGATGTCCATCAACCCTCCCTGAGAAAACATTGCCCCCCCTACTACTTGACCAAGCGCTTTTCTTTAGAGGGGCGATAGCCGAAATACGCGCTGTAGCACTTGCTGAAATGACTCGGTGACACAAAACCGCAGGCCACCAGCACGTCCACCTGCGACAGCTCGGTGTGCTGCAACAGGCGCCGCGCTTCGGTCACGCGCAACTCCATGTAGTAGCGCTGCGGCGTGGTGCCCAGCTGTTCCTTGAACAGGCGCTCCAACTGGCGACGCGAGCGGCCGGCGTAGACGGCGAGCTGGTCGAGCTCAAGCGGTTCTTCGAGGTTGGCGTCCATCAGCTTGAGCACTTCGCGCAGCGGTGCGCTGACGCAGACGTTTTCGGTCGGTTTGATGCGGCGGTAGCGCGACTCTTCGAAGGCGAGGATGTCTTCGATGCCTTCGACCAACGCCTTGCCGTGCAGGCCCTTGATCCAGTCCAGGGCCATATGGAAGGCACCCGAGGGGCTGGAAGCGGTGAGGCGGTCGCGGTCGATCACATAGGGCTCGCTGGTGACCTGCGCGGCTTTGCACACCTCCGCCAGCGCCGGACGATGCTCCGGGTGGATGGCGCAACGGTAGCCCTGCAACAACCCGGCGCGGCCGAGAAACCACGAGCCGTTCCACAGGCCGGCAAGCCCGATACCCTGTTCGGCAGCGGCGTGCAGGATATGGATAAAGTCTTCACTGGCCTTGAGTTCGGTGCGAAATCCGCCACAGATCACCAGCAGGTCCAAATCCTGCAAAACCGAAGGTTCCAGGCGCGCATCGGGACGGATGACCAGGCCCAGGTCGCTGATGATCTCACGCTCGTCCCACCCGAACGTGCGTGTCACGAACAGCTCCGGACGCAGCAGGTTGGCGGTGACCAGCGTGTCGAGGGTCTGGGTGAAGGCAGGCAGCGAGAAATGTTCGAGCAGCAGGAAGCCGATGCGGGTGACCGCAGCTCTCTGCTGGGGGTTGTCATTGAGGTAGCGCAGGTTCTTACCCTTCATGCCACCGCTGAACTGGCGTCTTTCCATCGCGGGTTGGCCCACTCTTATTGTTGATGCAGTGGGCGCTATCTTAGGGGCAAACGCGGTGGCTGTCTCACTCCCTGCGGCTGATCAGCAAAAACCTGTGGTGCCTGAAAACCTGCGACTCAGGCGCTCGCTCGCCATCTGATACGGTTTTTTGCGCATCATCTGCCTCTGTATCGAAAGCCGCCCGAAGCGGACAATGGCGCCACCCGACATTCCTGTCGTCCCCCCCTTCCCTTTGGAGGCCTTATGACCAAGATGGCTATTTTCCTGTTCGGTTTTCTGGTGCTGACCATCGGCATCGGCTTGCTGGCGACCATCTCGCCGGTCTAGTGGGGCTGTCACCCCACAAAAAGCATCGGATACAGCGACAGCACCAGCAACCCCGCCATGGTCCAGTTGAATGCCCGCAACCAGCGCGGCTCGCGCAATACACTGCGCAAGCCGCTGCCGCAGCCGACCCACACGCACACACTCGGCAGGTTGACCACGGCAAACACCAGCGCAATCACCAGCACATTGGTCACGTAACCCTCGGCCGGCGTGTAGGTCGTAATCGCGCCCAGTGCCATGATCCACGCCTTGGGGTTGACCCACTGAAACGCCGCCGCGCCAAGAAAAGTCATCGGCTTGCCCTGTTCGTCCTCACTGTCCGTCATGCCGCCGGCGTTGGCGATCTTCCAGGCCAGGTACAGCAGATAGGCAGCGCCGACATAGCGCAGCAGCGTGTACGCCCAGGGGAACAGCTTGAACACTTCGCCCAGGCCCAGTCCCACGCAAATCACCAGCACCATGAACCCAAGGCTGATCCCCAGCGCATGGGGCATCGAACGGCGAAAGCCGAAATTCACGCCAGAGGCCAGCAACATGGTGTTGTTGGGCCCAGGAGTGATCGACGACACGAAAGCGAACAGCACAAAGGCTGACAGAAGACTGGTGGACATGACCATGGCGCGGCATCCAAGCGGGGTTGATGTGCCTGCGACAGTAGAGGGTTGTGCGCTTTATCGCCCCATACAGCTGGCGCTGGATCGAGGAATACACTTTGATGACATGGGTTTCACGAAGCTTTCACAGACGCAGGCCTAGAGTTATCCCAGCTCCTACATGAACACCTTTTAGCCCGCTCCCCCATCGCGGGCTTTTCTTTGCCTGTGATTTTCCCCGGATAAACACAATGGACGCGTTGATAGACGATCTCGGCGGTCCCAGGACTGCGCAGCAGGAACTGTTCTACGACCTCGAAGATGCCGGCGCCGTGATCGGCTGGTCGATGGTTGAACTGACGGCCCTGGCGGCCGGCGGCAGCGCGGGTAATCAAGCGGCGCTGCTGACCAAAGTGTGCGCCCTGCTGGCCATCCAGCAGAAACGTCTTGAAGCCTATGCGCATGAAGTCAAAGAGCAGCGAATCAATCGAGCTGAAGCGGCTGGCTGAGACCAGCCGCAAATCTGCATGGGGGTGGGGCAATCAGCGATGTTGCGTGGAATGCTGGCTACCGTCGGTTTGTTGTTTTTTTACACGCTTGCGCGTTCTGAGTTCGTATTGGTGGTGGACAAACCAGATCACCAGAAGCAGAGCCGTCACGCCGAAAACCAAAGTTAAAAGCTCTAGCGCAGTACCTTCGTGTGCAAACATTTTTCGTTCCTCATCCTGAAGCCGTGTGACCGGAAAACAGCCACACCGAAATTGTTTGTAACAATACAAACAATTTCAGGGTAGTCGGCTGAGGCGTCCGTGACAACCGTTTAAGGGCCGGAACCCTTGATCCAGACACGTCATTCGTCGAAAACCACGGATTCGGGATTTGAAAAAACGATGGCTGGGTCGTTCTGCACCGCAAAAAAAACCCGGCGCCAGGCCGGGTTCATTCGCTTGAATCAATCACTAGTTATCCGGATGCTCACTGGCCACCGAATCGGCCGCATCCACATCCGACATATCCTCCTCCAGCGGCGCCTCGTCGTCCGGCGGCAGTGGAATAGTGTCCTCATCACGCTTAGGGTCGTGACCGGTTTCGTTATCGGTATTGCGGGTGACGTCCTGTTGAGACAGGTTCCCCGGGGCATTTTCGTTGATATGCATGCTGGCTCTCCGTTCCTACGCTCGGGATATCCGCGCTTGATATTCAGAGACGGCATGGCAGGCAGAGTGCCGGGTGGCAGACGAATGGTGATCCTGTGGGAGGGGGCTTGCTCTCGATGGCGGTGTGACAGTTGATAGAGGTATTTCTGACCCACTGCTATCGAGGCCAAATCCTAATGCCAGTCAGTTGAGCGAACGAAATGCTCAAAGCAGCGAAGATCAAATGTGGGAGGGGGCTTGCCCGCGAAGACGTCGGCCCAGCAAACACTGATGTTGGTTGACCCACCGCTATCGGGGGCAAGCCCCCTCCCACATTTGATTTTCTCAGTCTTGTAGATTGAGTCAGCAGCAAAATCCTCTATTTCCAACCGGCATGCATCCGCTCTGTCTTGCTTCGGAGATTTCCCACAAGCCGAAGCGGTTGAGCCCTGGGAACCAACTTGGCTAGGATTCGACGTCGCAGTAAATCCTGTGGCCGGGTGTCGCAACCTGAAGTAGTCTGAGGCGCGGTAGCGCCATAGCTCTGTAGCAGGCGCTTTTTTTATGCCTGCTTACCGCATCTATGGTGGACCGTGTGAGGCGGGCTTTTGCCCGGCCGGTACCCTCGGACACCGGTTTGCGACCCTTGCACGGTCCACCACCCATCCGTGTCGCAACGGCGGTGGTGGCCTCTTAACTGTCTGAGGATCGAGAGGATGTTTTTAACAAATCGTAATGATCGAGCTGTTGAGATAGAAGTCGTGGAAATCTATTGGTGCTTAGCCGTGAGCATTCGTTCAATGTGTGGCGCATTGGAGTATCGGCCATGAAAACCTACCCAATCGACAACGATCTTCCCACCAGTGCTTTCACAGTACGGCCAGGTATTAGCTCCGAAGAAGCACTAGTGAACGCGAGCGAAATCCTTGCATCAGCAAACGCAATGGCAAATGAACAAGCACATGCCTCGAGCGGTTCACAGCGTCTTCAAACGTTTGGACTGGCTCAGCTTATTGAAAGCGCGGGACTTTTGGTGAATTTTGCGCTGGAGAAGATTAGCCCAGTAACTCGCTAAATTTTTAGTGTATAGCTGGAAATAGCAAGGATTAGAATTTTAATGTTGCTCCAACCTTGGTCTTCACTCCTTTTGTAAGGAGGAGTGAAGACTAAGTGACGTGCCACAAACCATCAGTCGCGACCAGTTCCCGTGACGCCAGCGGCGCTCGGGAGCTGCCAGCTCTTTCTGATGTTGTGAATGATGGTCTGACCCCAATTAGTTCCTGACGGCGATTCCTCCCCGGCAGTGCTGATCCGCCAGTTTCAGTTCAAGGACATTCGCCCATAAGCAGCCAGCGAAATCGAATTTACACACACCAGCCGAATGCTTGGCCACTCGACCGAAGAGATGACCAAGAAGGTGTACCGTCGGGTGGGAGAGATCGTAAAGCCAACTAGATAGTGGCGTGCTAGATTGCCTCCTCTCTAACAACCTCTAAAAAATAGGAGTGCCAGGTATGGAAATGGTCATGAACACAGGTACTGGGGAGGTATATAGATTCGACCTGGCCGTGGAGAAAATTTCAGATGTCCAAATTATTATCGCTGCGGCCGAGACAGAAGATGAACTGGGTTGCGTGCTGCGCTTCCATTTAATGCTGGAAAGCCTCCTATCGTTTTACCTTGATGAGAAGTGCCAGGGCGAAGTAGGCAGATACGCTAAGCCGCCGCGAGACTTCGGCCAGAAGCTGGGCATGGCTGCTGCGTTTGGCATTCCGGTGCAGATAGCAGCGGTGATATATCAAGTTAATAGCATGCGAAACAAACTTGCCCACGGCCATAGTCCGCATCTAGACAAAGGCGACGTGCAGCAACTCGCGAGACTTGTAAACTTAATGTCTGCGATTGACCCCAAGTTCACCCCGCTGGAGAAACGCTACATCGAACTTTCGGTGAAGCGTCCGGGCGAACGGTTAAGTTTTGGAAAGGAGGGGCTCAGAATCGACTTCGTACTGGCATGCACTGCATTCTGGAGAACCGCGTTTAGTACACTCACTCAAGACGCTGCACTGAATAAGCTGAGGCTGATCATCGAAGCCGAAAAAGGCCCTGCGAGCAAGCCCTGAAGCCACCCCGTCAGCCCGTTTTCTCTATAGAGTTGCGGAAACGATCTCAAAACGCAGACAATAAAAAACCCCGTAGACGCTAATCTACGGGGTTTTCAAGAGTGGAGGCCGAGGTCGGAATCGAACCGGCGTAGGCGGATTTGCAATCCGCTGCATAACCATTTTGCTACTCGGCCTCAAACGATCAATGCCTGTGTTGCCGGCACTCACCGCATACAAACTTGAGTGGGCTCTGTGAAGCGCGCCTCTACTCTGACTCATCCAACACATCTAACTCATTGAATACATTAAAGTTTTTAATGCTTCGTTGCGTTCGATGGGCGCCATTATGTACTTATTTGCTTTTGCCCGCAACCCCTTGATTTCAAAAATATTTCGCATTGGCATCAAGGGGTTGCGTGGCCGCCCTACTCCTGAACGCGCTGCATCTGATACTGCGGGTCGGCGTTGATCTGGGCTTCGGTGAACGGCATTGGGTGCAGCTGTTTCTCGGAGAAGGCTTGGGTCTGGTCCTTGGCGTATTTTGAGTCAGGGTTGCTGGATTCGGAGAACGCCAGTACGCCTATCGCCTGCGGACCTTGGTCGTCGAAGCTGACGATTTGCAAATAGCTGGTGCCGCTGACGACTTCGCGTTTGCCGTCGGCGCGGGGTACGGTTTGCATGGCGTTGTAGATGCCCAGTTCCTGCGGGCCGCCATGCATGGGGGTTTGGCCGGAGACCTGGATGTCGCCCCAGCGTTTCACGCCGAGTGTGTCGACGGCGGCGCTGGAGGCGAGCATGGCTTCGCGCAGGGCTTTGGCCACGGGCGCGCGGTCGATGGCAAGGCCCTTGGGTGTGGTCAGCGGGTGGGCCGGGTCGAAGGCGACGCGCCACGCGTCGGGAATCTGCTGCAGGTGTTCCACCAGGTTGATGAAGTGCACCAGGCCCAGGCCGCTGTCGAGGTTGGCGCGCTGGTCCCAGGTTTTCAGCCGGGTGCACACTGACTCAAGCGCTGCGGCATCGTTGCCCAGGTACCTGGCGCAGAACGCCAACAGGTCAGGCATGACTTGCCCCGCCAGGTACACCTCGTTGTCCATGACCATGCTTTGCAGGGCGCTGACGGTAATCGGCTGTTTCTCCAGGGATTGCAGGCGTTGCAGGGCAAAACGCGCACGGGGGCCGAGGCCGATGTTGTCCTGGCTGATCACCGGGGAGAAGCCGGTGAGCGGCGCCTTGGGGTTGGCCATCCAGGCCGAATCGTTGGAATGCTGCACGTAGTCGCTGCGTTGCAGTTGCGGCAATTGAGCGGCCGCGAAGATGCCCGCTTGCGCGGCGTGAGGGTCGATGTCCCAGGCGCAGGCGCTGCGGCTGCCGTCGAGCATGATCATTTGCAGGCCTGCCCGCGGGTCGCTGCATTGCGCGAGCTTGGCGGCACTGACGTTGGGCACTACCGACAGGTTCATGTACAGGCTCTGGCCCTGGTCATCGGCAGCCAGGGTGTTGACCCACGGGATGCCTTGCAGGGTATGCACCGAGGTTTGCAGCGCCTGGAGGCTGTCGGCGCGGTTCATGGCGTACCACTGTTGCAGCACGCGGTCGTTGCCGAGGTTGGCGTCGCGCAGGCTGTAGGCGTAATGGTTGTCCCAGTCCAGTTTGCCGGGCCATTGCACCACGGGGCCAAACTGCGAGCTGTAGACGTCATGGGTGACGTCCTTGAGGCTGCCATCGGCTTGCTTGGCCTGAACGGTCAGCGTGGTTTTATCCAGGGGCAAGGATTTGCCGTCGAGCAGGTAACGGGTCGAATCCTTGGGGTCGAGGGTCAGGCGGTACAGGGTGAAATGCTTGGAGGTGTCCACCGTGTGCGTCCACGCCACGTGCTGGTTGAAGCCGATATTCACCACCGGCAAGCCGGGTAGCGCCGCGCCCATCACATCCAGCTGGCCGGGAATGGTCAGGTGCATCTGGTAAAAACGCATGCCGCCCACCCATGGGAAATGCGGGTTGGCCAACAGCATGCCGCGCCCATTGAAGGAGCGATCTCGGCCCACCGCGACGGCGTTGCTGCCCCGGTCCAGGGTGAAACGCTGTTGATGCGCCGCAGCCAGCTCGAATGCCTTGGCGTCCGGCTGCACAGCGGCCGTGGCCTGGGGAGGCGTCGCGCCAACCAACGCTTCGGCGAACTGCCCGACGCCACCTTCTACCAGCAGCCTGCGTGTCAGCTTGACCAGGTCTTCTTTGACCAGTGGACGCACCCACGCCGCCTGACACTGCGCCGGTGCGCCCTGCTCTTTCAGATAACGATTGAAGCCTGCCACATAGCCGTCGATACGCTGGCGGATCTGCGGCGTTTGCGCGCTCCAGAATGCCTGCACCGCGCTCGGTGTGTTCAGCCAGGTAAAGAACACGTCGCTGGCGAGGTTGTTGCGTTCTTCCAGGGTGGTCTGCTCGGGGCCAAAGAATCGGGCACGCTGACCGTTCACCGTAACGATTTCATTGGCCAGCAGGCACAGATTGTCTTGGGCATACGCGTAGCCGATGCCGAAACCCAGGCCACGTTCGTCGTTGGCGCGGATATGCGGGACGCCATAGGTGGTACGCCGAATCTGCGCCGACGCCTGCGTCACCTCCTCGCGCGCCGATGCCGCCAGGCTCAACCCCAGCAACATCCCCGCCACGCCTATCCTGGACAACCTATTGGAAATAATCACGCCGACTCCACAGTCAATTGAATACCCTCGATAGGGACAACTACCCCACCGTTAGGACGCAACTCACCGGGAATAATTTAGCGGCGCGGCAGGTTTATTCCTGGCGAGTGCACTGTGACAAACCCGATACCGACAAATTTTCTACAGTCTGCACTTCATGATTTTGCTCGTTCGTTCGTCTTATTGAATAAGAGCACCATCATTTTCCTGATCAGGCTCTGATAAGGAGTTTTGCATGTACGACCCACAAGCACCCACGGATGGACATTCAGCAACCGCCGAGGCCGGTTTCGGCAACGGCCCGCAAGGGTTCGGCAACGCGCCCGAACAGCAGGGCAACCAGCGCATACGCCATTTGCTCAAGTGTTTCGGTCTGCGCACCAGCCTGATCCGGCTGAAGGTCATCGACGCCCTGCTCACCGCTGCCGACAACCAGCGCACCCTCGGCGTGCGCGGTGTGCACAGCCATTTGCTGGAACTGGGCATCCCGTTGTCGTTTCTCAGCGTACGCGAGGTGCTCAAGCGCCTGTGCAGCGAGGGCGTGATCACCCTCAATGCCGACAAGAGCTACAGCCTCCACGAAGAGGCTGCCAAAGTGCTCGATGGGCGCGTCTGAATCACGCGCTATCAGAAGTGAGGCTTGACCTTGCGCCGCATGATGCCGTTGATCACCACCACGACAACGGCAATCGCAATGGCCAGGTACTGGAAGGTTTTTTCGCTGATCACCCCGATGTTCTGCAGGTAAGACAGGCCGAACATCGAGGCCAGGACGGCCAGGGCAATCAGAATCGAGTATTTCAAACGTTGTTTTTGGGTCATGACGGGTTCCTGAACCTGAAGAATGTATCCACTTTGTATCGCTGCGCATGCCAGGCACCTACCCGGTGGCGAGGACGGATGGGGCCCGGCGGGGGCTTATGTTACAGGCGATGAAAAATTTTGGCTTGTGCTACGCCTGACTGGTTTGAACCGATACCCAGGACACCGGCGGATACACCATATTCGCCCCGCCCTTACGGAACGTACCGACGCTATAGACCCAACTATACGAAGCCCAACAAGGAAGAATCATTCCTCAAACATCATAGGGAAACTTGGGCCAACGTCACTTGGACTACTCAATTGATTTCAGGCCTCGCCAACCTCCGTATACGCCGGGATGTTTCCTCCCTGGAAAACACCCCGCCACCTCAACTTACGCCACAGCCTGTACCTGCATCGACGCTTCCCTCCGTGCAAGGGATCGCACCGGTCAGCGCGATACGCACAGACCTGCTCAGTGGCCTGCAAATAACCGATCAGCGCCTGTTGCTCAATCAATACCAGACACTCAATCAGACTATCCAGGCGCTGCTGCTGCGTCAGCCAACGCTCAGCAGCGTTATCGAGCAACAACTGGCCCGCAGCTTCGGCGCCACCCCACCTGTGGACGCTTCATCACTGTATGTGCATCGCTATCACACCGACGAGCAGGGACAGCGCACGCTGGTCTCGACGCAAAGCATCACCGAAGCCTTGTTCGATGCGCTACGAAAGCACAACAGCTCGGTTGAACCGCTGTCGCCGATACGCCCAGGCACCACGGAAGTCGGCTTTTACAGCACGGCAGAGCCCAGCGAAAGTCACCAGCAGTTAAGCGCCGGCAGCTCGCTGCTGGCGATGGCCCAGGCCATCGAAAACGAACTGCCTGCAAGTTTTACACGGTTCTGGACGCAGCCGCGCCCGAGCGAGGTCAACCCCGAGTCGCCCCAGGATCAATTGCTCAATACTCATCGTGAGATGTTGTCCACACTGGCGGCCTTGAAAGTCGAAGACGGCACACTGAGCCCAGTCGCCAAGACCCTGATCGACAAGGCCTTTGAGTACCCGACGCTGGCGGCTCGAGAAAGCGCCATGCGCGATGGCGAGCGGCCGGGGGTTTATCCGCTCAAGCTCAATCTGCCAATACCCACCGGCACGCTGCTGGCCGGCGCGTTCATGATTACCAGCCGCGACGGCTCATCAGCGACACGTGCCTACGACAAACCGGAAACGGACAGGACCTTGACGCTCGCCGAACAACAAGGTCTGACGGTGCTGTACACCCCGCGCGACGGGTATGAAACGTTCGACAGCCCGGCCAAGGCGTTTGAAAAGCTCGGCCAGCGTCTGCGCTCCGATCCGGAGGCGGCAGAGCAGTTGAAACAGACACTGCCATTGATGCTCCAGCACAGCCTCGGCAGCGACTGGAGCAAAGACCTGAGCCAACAGCTCACGCCAGTCGCGACCGACGTCATTGCCACCGGCGTGCCGCAACTGCTGCAGCTTCATCAGAACAGGCTGACTAACCAGTTGCAGGCGCTGTATGAACCCGAAAACAGCGTGCAATATGATGATCCATGGCGAGCGCGGCAAGTGACGACCGACCTGCAGCAAGCCGCTGACCTGCGCCTGCATTTCGACGGGACCAATCCTCTATGGGCGCGTACGCAATCGCTGCAGGATCGCTTGAGCAACGTGGACGGTCGCCAGGCACTGAGTCAGCAATTGGCGAATCACAAAAACTGGCAGTACCTGGCGCAGCAACTGAACCTGGCCTATCACTGCCTGTCCGAGCAAGCCCCCGCGCGGGACGTATCTGCCGCCCTGAAAAAGGCGCCGATGAACATAGCGCCGGACTCGGCCCAGTATCAGGCCTACATCCTGGAGCCCGGAAAACCGGCCTCAGTGGAAGCCTTCATCATCGAGAACGGCTTGCCACTGCCCAAGACCAGAAGCGAGTTGCAGTCCCTGGCAGAGACGGCAGCGTTAAAGGCACGTCAACATCCCTACGGCAATTTCGGTGGCGGTTTGTCCTGGCCGATCCCACTGAATATCAGCCAGCAACAGACGCTGCGAACGGCTGCAATCGCGCATGCCAACACCGGCATGCAATCATCGCAGGAGGGGCCGGAACGCAACGTACTGGCCTATCTCAACAGCAACCAGCTCCTCTCCTCCGACACCTTGGAGGATCCAGTCAAGACGCTGGAAAGCCTCGTCAGTTCCACTGCAGGCCAGGCGCTGGGCCTGGCCATGCAGACCAAACTGAACGGCATCTCTACCGACTCCAGCATCAATGACTACACATTGGCTGCGCTGCAGCTGACGCTGGATCCGCAATCCATTACGTCGCCCCACCGCAACCGGGTAGCCGGGTTCGACCTGGCCAAAGAAAGCCATTGGGGGCAACCTCTCTCGACAGTTACCAAAGGCCTGCGTCAGCATTTGATTGACGAGGGACGGGCATCACCCGCGCTGGCAACGGCAGCCGCCCATCTGCTATTGATGCGCACCGCCCCGCAATATCTGGTCAGGGATATCCCCGATAATGTGCGCCAGGGCACTCAAGCCTGGCGGGACCTTTGCCTGGCAGTTGCCGCCATTGGATGTACTGCGGCCAACATGACGTTCGCCGAGGTGATGGTCAAGGCCTGCGCACTGCCGCCCGCCCCGGCTTGGGCACAAACAGCGGCGTTGGTGGACTGGGGCGTCAGCAACAATATTCTTGCAGCAAAGAGCGATGCGCTGTACAGCCAGGAAGACCTTGATCGGGTGCAGGCAGCCTTCAGCAACCAGCGGGAAAAACTCAAGGAAGGCAGTGCTTTAATGGACACGGTCATGCCGGATCGTGCTGCAATGGCAGCGGATCTGCTCATCGCCGAGTTCGGCGTGGACGTTGACTTCGATAAGAAAATATTTTCAAGACTCTCCGACACCTTACCCCGAAAGCCAGGCAAACCTTACTCCATGCGCGACATCGTGATGGAGCAGATCGTCATGGATGATCGCTGGAATATCGCAAAAGGCACCCACGGCGTCGGCCTGGCTACCTTCGTCGCCTTCACCCAGCGACCACAATTCAATATTAAAACTGCCTTCGACACGGCGTTTTCCGAAGCGATCGCCAAGTTCAAAAAAGTCAAACACCTGAGCGTGATCAACGCCCTCAATAATCTGCCACCTGAAGACAAGAAGAATCTCAGCTTCGGAAAAATCACCTATTACCTGGAGAAAAGTTACAAGACCAGCACAGTGCCCTTCGTGGGGCCGAAACTGTTCCACACCAGCCCCCGGATACTGGTCACCGCAGAAAACAACGGAAAGACTTCCAACTATGCGTTCGATACGCAAAAAGGCGTTATCCGTAACCTTGGCGACAGGGAAATACCCCGCGCGCCAGAGTACTTCTCGAACGAAATAACCAAAGAGGAAGAGTTTTTTCCTGATGTCAGCCGAGAAAAAACCGTTGAAGGCATGAAAACGTTCGTCCAATACCTGGGCGGCGGCTCACTGCTGAAGGGATTGGACATAGACAGCGCCAAGCGCGACCCCCTCGATAGCGAGCGGTCCGGCACAAATTCGGCACCGTACATGTTCATCAATCCCCGTACCCACGAACTCGCCGACTCGATCGTCAAGGCACTGGACCTGGACAACCCATCCATCCGTAAAGCCGCTGCAGGCGTCACGCCCTCGGAGCAAGCCAACGAACGGTTGGCCACCTTGCGTGATGGGTTTCTCGATCTGATTCCCCTGCGTTCGGCCATTGTGAACTTCAATAAGGGCGAATACAGCGACGCCATCAACGACCTTGCCTTTGATGCCTTTGGCTTCGTCACTGCCGGGGCAGGGGCCGCCGCCAAAGCGGCGAAAGTGCTGAGGACGACGGCATCGGTTGCGAACAAGGCGTTCAAGGTCACGAAAATCATGGTTGTGCCCATGGTCAAGGAGTTCAACCCGTTCAATGGCGCGGACGAGATAATAATCGGAGCAGGTAAAGTTGCCTTCGAGGCCGCTGGCGCGGTGAACAGCGGGCTGCGCAGTCTCAAGGGTACGGTGGCGCTCGACGAACTCAAAACCGCCAGCAAACGCTTTGACGCAGCCGCGACGGGCAGGTTGAACGTGGATAACCGTGCCGTGAACGTCAATGCGATGAAGCACGACGGCCAGTGGTACGCATTTGACGCGAGCACCCAACGCCCCTACGGTTCGCCCTTGGTGGCGTTCAATCCGGCCCATACGCTGATGCCGCCGTCACCCGATCTCAACGCCTCGAGGACGCGTCTCAACGCGCACAAAGTAGAACGGGGTCATCCCTACAGGAGGCCTGACCCGTCTTCGCTTGCAGCACACCGAGTGCCTGACTTGGCGGAACACATTGTGCCCAAGACCGATCATCTGCCGCCGCTGGACATACCGTATGTCGAGTTCATCCAAGGCGCGCCCATCGAAGCCCATTTCACGCCGAGCCGCAGGCAAGCTACAAAGGATCGCTTCGAACTGGAGATGAATAGAAGCCTGGCGGCGCCTGAACTACCACGCCCTGCACTTCCCGAAATGAAACCCTATGAACCAATCGCCAACCTGGTTGAAAAGACCCTGGACAGTGCGGATATCGTGGCCTTCGGCGAGAATCACCTTAGCCTGGCTTCATTTCGTGTCCTCACCGACCTGATCCCCGTGTTCAAGCGTAAAAACGTCAAGGTGTTCGGGGTGGAAGGTATGGTCTATGACAAAGAAAAGCGGCTCAAGAACGATGGGATGGCCACCACAGGCCCCAATCATCGGCCCTACGATCCCTATTTCAATTTGCAGACACTGATCGACACATTCAAGGCCAACGGCATTGAAGTGGTGCCTCTCGATCACTTCTATCTGACCCGCCATCGACATCAGCGCAGTGCCCATACCGGCCTGAGCCGGGCCGACCGGAATATACGACGGCTCAAGGAAATGAACTACTACGCCGCCCGTGAGCTGCTGAGCCATAAGCGTAAGGGCAAGGTGGTTGCCCTGGTGGGTCGTCAGCACATCAACACTACCCAGGGTGTACGTGGCCTGGCCGAAGCGACCGGCGGCGTTGGCATTGGTATCTATGAGAGAGCCGGCATCAGGGTAGGCTACGGCACGAAATCCACAGACCTGCGACCGGGCCCGAATGGTGAGCTCAAAACCCATGACGACATCACGGGAGACCTGCAGATTTTCACGGCCGAGTGACCAGGCAACCCGTCGAGCCGCTGCTTGCACAGCACGCAGGCAGCGGCTCGAACCATCAGTCAGCATGCACCCAGCGCTGGTGCAACCACCGCGCCAATGCATCCAGCGCGAACCCCAGCAGCCCGATCAGCAACACCATCGCCATCAATTCCGAATACGCCAGCCGGTCACGCGTATCGAGGATGTAATACCCCAGCCCCGCACTGACCCCAAGCATTTCGCACGGCACCAGCACAATCCACAGAATACCGATGGCCAGGCGCACCCCCGTCAACACATGCCCCACCACCCCAGGAATGATCACCCGCCGCAACGTCTCCCAACGCGTGGCGCTCAGGCTCTTGCTCAACTGCAGCCAACGCGGGTCGAGATGACGCACGCCGGCAGCCGTGTTGAGCATGATCGGCCACACCGCGGCGAACGCCAGCAGGAAGTAAATCGGCTGGTCGCCTACCCCCATCAGCATCACTACGATGGGCATCCAGGACAGCGGCGAGATCATGCGCAAAAACTGGAAGGCCGGGGTGGTCGCAGCCTCCAGGTTGCGCGAGCTGCCGACCAGCAGCCCCAGCGGCCCCCCCACCAGCAAGGCCAAAAACAACCCGATAAAAATACGCTTGAGACTCACCGCAATATGCAGGTACAGCTCGCTGCGCCCCAACAGTTCCCACAGGCTGCTGAATGTGGCCGCCAGGGAAAAACGCGAAGACAATCCATCCGCATCGCCCAATACCTTGACGCCCAGCCACCAGAGCACCAATAACCCTGCCAAGCCGCCCAACCCGAGCAACCAGCCCGGCCACGCTACGGTTTTGCCGCTGTTCAAACGCCAATCTCCTCGTTGCGCTCATAACCATCGGGCAAGCCGAAGGTCTTCATGCCGCCGACCGCCTCGATGGCGTTGCGCACGAAACGGTCATCGACCAGGTCCCTGGCGACGAAGGCCGGGTCCAGCTCAGCAAGGAATTTCTTGTCGCCTTCGATCAAGGTGTCTTTCAGACGGCGTACCAATTCCTCGGTGTAGCTGGGGAATGGGTAAGGCTGGAAGTCGATGCGGTGCTGGTCCCAGCTGGCGTGGCGGATCGCGCCGTCGGCCAGGTACCCGGCGCGATCGGCGGCGGCAGGCGCCAACACCTTGCTCAACACCGGTTCGGCATGCGGCGTGTAGCGGTTCGGGCCGTCCTTGGACAACAGCTTCACCGCTTCTTCGCGATGGTCGCGGGTCCAGACCTGGGCCTTGACGATGGCGTTCACCACTTTCTGCGACCACGCCGGGCGCTGGGTCAGGTCATGCTCGTGCATGAACACCACGCAGCACGCATGGTTGCGCCATACATCGCCGGTGAAACGCTGCACCCGGCCGACCTTGAGGTTCTCCGCCAGTGCGTTGAACGGCTCGGCGACGATATAACCGTCGATGCGCTTGCTGGCCAACGCCGGCGGCATGTCCGAAGGCGGCAGCACGAGCAGATTGACTTCATTGGCGGCAATCGCACCGCCCGCCGCACGAGATACCGGGGTCAGCCCATTGTCGCGGAACAACTGCTGCACCACCACGTTATGAATCGAATACCAGAACGGAATCGCCACCGACTTGCCGCCCAGTTGCTTCACGTCGGTGATGCCCGGCGCCACGGTCAGGCCCGAACCGCCCACGTGGTTCCACGCCACCACCTTGGCCGGCACCTTGCTGCCATAGCGCGCCCATACGGTCATGGGCGACAACAGGTGAATCACATTGACCTGGCCCGAGATAAACGCTTCGATCACCTGGGCCCAACTGCGCAGCAACACCGGACGTTCGGCCTTGATACCCTCGGCTTCGAACAGCCCGTTATTGTGCGCGACCAACAGCGGCGTGGCGTCGGTGATCGGCAGGTAGCCGATGCGTACCGGCGCGTCGGGCTCACTGGCGGCGCGCGCCTGCAGGCTGCTCAGCAACGGCAAGGCGCCGGCGGCGCTGAGCACCGCAGACAGTTTGAGAAAATCACGGCGCGAGTGGGTCAGGTCATCCAGACACATGGCTAGGCTCCAGCAGTTCAAGGGGGTTGGGTTGAGGGCGGCTCGCCTGCCGCAGGGTTTTAAGAATGTCGATGCGCAGCGCGCCGATGGCTTCGACCTGCTCCTCACGCGGTTGCGGCAGATCGATTCGCCATTCGCCCAGCGTGCGTGCCGGGCGGTTACCCAGCAGCAGGATACGGTCGGACAACAGCAACGCCTCATCGATGTCGTGGGTGATCAGCACCGCCGCCGAGCCCTGTTCGCGATTGACCTTGAGCAACAGGTGCTGCATGTCCGCACGGGTCACTTCATCCAGGGCGCCGAAGGGCTCGTCCAGCAGCAGCACCTGTGGCTGGCGCGCCAGGCAGCGGGCCAATGCAGTGCGCTGGGCCATGCCGCCGGACAACTGCGCGGGGAACTGGTGACGGGCGTGTTCCAGGCCGACCGCGGCAATCGCGTGGTCGACACGCCGGCGGCGTTCTTCGCTGCTCAAATGCGGTTGACGGGCGAAATCCAGACCGAAGGCGACGTTCTTTTCCAGGTTCAGCCAGGGCAGCAGGCTGGGGTCCTGAAACGCCACCGCCACCCGTGGATGCGGGCCGTTCAACGGCTCACCCAGCACGTGCACGCTGCCGCCCTGGGGCGCCTGTAAACCGGCCAGCACCCGTAACAGGCTGGACTTGCCCACGCCGCTGGGACCGAGGATCGACACCACTTCGCCGGGCTGCAGCTGCAGGTCGAAGCCCTGCAACACCGGGCCACTGGCATACCCCAGGCACACACCCCGGGCCGTCATTACCGCCGGGCTCATGGATTGGCCTGGCGTTGCAGTTCGGTGCGCAGCTGCACCAGGCTGGGCGTGACGATCGGCACAAACGCCGATTCGCGCCAGCGCCGGGCAAAGCCGCTGCCATGGGCGGTGAGGTAGGCCTTGCCGCCGCTGGCCTGCAGCTCCAGCTGCACAGCGCCGGCGGCAGTTTCCGCCAGGGCAATGCGCAGCTTGAACAACGGCACCGGTTCGGCGGCGAAGCGCCCGGCCAACAGGCCGTTCTTGAGTTCAGTGACCAGGTGATCGAGGGTCACCCGCAGCGCTTCGAGCTCTTCACGTAACACGGTGCGCGAAGCGCCCAAGTGATGGGCCACCTCCGCCAGGGAACGCCGCGCCAACCCGATCGACAGGCCGCATTGCAAGCCCAGGAACGCCGGGCGCACGGCGGGCAGGAACTGACGCGCGTCCTCGTGCAGCAGCCAGTCGCGGCTCAGCTCCACGCCTTCCAGGCCGAGGGCAGCGGTATTGCTCGACTGTAACCCGAGCAATTCCAGGTCGCGGGAGCGCTGCAAGCCGGCCACTGAATCCGGGATCGCCAGGATAAACGGCGCGCCGCCACCGGCGTGTTCGATGGCTGCGGCGGCGACAAAGCCGTTCCTGCGCAGGTTGGTCACCCAATGCAGGCGTCCGTTGAGGGTCCAGCCGTGGTCGGTGGGCTCGGCGCTGATCTGCAGCGTCTCGATGCCGGACAGAAACTTCATCGCATTCGAAAGCCCCGTGGCACCGGCCAGCTTGCCGCTGATCAAGTCCGGCAGCAGTTGCTCGCGCAGCCGCGCATTGGGGCTTTGCAGCAGGTATTCGATAAAGGAGCGCTGGCCCCAGCAGACGAACGCCGCCGCCAGGGAATGACTGGCAATATTGGCGATGGCCTCCACCGCCCCCGCCACGTCGCCGCCCAGGCCACCGAGGGCTTTAGGCACGCCGACTCGCAACACATTGGCCTCTGCCAGTCGCGGCAGCACTTCCTGTGGATCGCAACTGCCCACGTCCAGGGCCTGCGCTTGAACATCGAGCCAACGGCTCAAGATCGGGTCAAGCATGGGTGTTTCTCCTTGATGACAACAGGTGGATCAGCGCCGATTCAGCTGGCCGGTTTTTCCCAACGGTATTGCGCCAGCTCCGGGTTCAACGGCGTACGCGCGAACACGTTGGCGAAATTGCACAGCGTCGCCAGGCTGACCCCCAGGATCACTTCCAGCGCCTGCCCGTCGGTATAGCCGGCGGCGCGGAACGCGTCATAGCCGGCATCGCTGACATCGCCACGGGTGGCAATCACTTCACGGGTGAACGCAGCAAGTGTCTCATAGCGGGCATCGGGCAGTTCACCGCGCTGGCGCAGCGCCTCGATCACTTGCTCGGGCAACTTGGCTTTGTTACGCGCCACTGCGGTGTGCCCGGCAACGCAAAAATCGCAACCGTGGCTGGTCGCAGCGATCAATTGCACCACTTCACGCTCCGCCAGGCTCAGGGCTGACTGGGCGTTCAGAGCGGACACGGTAACGTAGGTTTCCAGTGCCGCCGGCGCATTGGCCAATACGGCGAGCAGGTTAGGAATAAACCCCGAGCCTTTCAGCGCATTCTCCAGGAAGGGCTTGGCGGCCTCCGGTGCGGTTTCAGGGGTAAGCAGTGGTACACGGGACATGGAGTCGTCTCCTGATGGGTGAATGACTCCAGTCTGTTGGTTATAAAAAAACCCCTCAATAGGCTAAAGTAGCGATTACTTGCTCCAGAGTCTTTTCGTTAGATGAATTCGTCCAGTGCACTTGTCGATTGGTTATTAGACAGCCTCGAACTCAACACCAGCCTGTTTCACGTCGGTCGCTATTGCGGCGACTGGCACGCGAGCACCCATGGCCTGGCCCGGGCGAGTTTTCATCTGATTGTGCAAGGCGAATGCTGGCTGCATATCGACGGCCAGCCGACTGAATACCTGAACAATGGCGATGCCGTGTTCCTGCTGCGTGACCTCGAATATCGGCTGTCCGGCGCCGACAGCGCAGCCGGCGCGCAAGAATGCCCGCGCCGGCCGATGCTGCCCCTGGACAGCCGTGCCACCGATGGGGTGGGTCTGGTCTGCGGCTTCTTTCACTTTCAATCCGGGCTCTCGGCGATGATCGTCGACAGCCTGCCCGCCTGGATCATCCTGCGCGCCGGCGACCCGTCGTTGACCGCCGCGCGCAACCTGTTCGCACTGATCCTGCAGGAATGCGAACGCCTGCCGGCGCCCTCCCAGGCCTTGCTCGAACGCCTGTGCCACCTGCTGTTTCTGTATGTGCTACGTCAACAGGTGCTCGATAACACTGAATTGGGCGGCCTGGCGGCACTCGGTCGGCAACCGGCATTCGCCGATTTGTTGGAACAACTGATCGCACGCCCGGCAGAGAACTGGACACTGCAAAGCATGGCCGCCTGCACCGGACTGTCACGCTCGGCGTTTTTCAAACGCTTCCATGAGCTGTGCGGACAGTCACCGGGCCAGGTGCTTTTGATGATGCGCATGCGCCACGCGTGCCAGTTGTTCCAGACGGACCAGACCGTGGCGCAGGTATCGCTGGCGGTGGGTTATCAGTCGGTGGCGGCGTTTACCCGGGCGTTTCATAAAGTCACCGGTCAGCAACCGGGGGCCTACCGTAAAAGCAAGGTGCGGTATTAATCCGCCTACGCGCGGTTTTAATCGACATCAGTTGCTGCAAGACGGAACCGACTTTTCATAAAGCGACACATATCCATCGGCCTCCCATCAGTCAATGGAATATGATCAATGATCAACCTGACCTCCGCGCCTACGCACGGCGCAAGCAATAGCCCAGGCTTGCCGGCGCATACAGCAGCTACGCGCACCAACGGTTCTATCTACGATGCGCCAAGTTTATACAGCCCAGGCGAGAACGGTATTCGAACCAAGAGTGAGCCCCTCTACAGCGACGGTTACACCACCATAAACCGACAGGCCACATGGGACGTTTACGAGGAGCCGCCTTATCTCAAAAGGGTCAGTTTGTTGGTACAAACCGGAAATGCTGCCGATACTGTTCATGTGAGCAAATCAGCTGACGAGCGATTGATCCTGCAGATCAATGGCAGGTCCCACTCGTTTGAAGCGCGTGATAAATATGAACGTCCCGTGGATTTGCATATAAAGACCCAGGGTGGGAACGATGACGTACGGATCAGTCCAGATGTAAATAACAAAGTCACCATCGAAGGCGGAGAAGGCAACGACACGCTTCGAGCGGGTAGCGGCCGAACCAGGCTCCTGGGCGGAGCGGGCAACGATACGCTTACCTTGGGTTCGAATTCCGGCTACGCCGAAGGCAATGACGGCGACGATACCATCATGGGCGGCACGGGCAATGCGGTCATGTACGGGAACAACGGTAACGATCGCCTCTACGCCGCTGCAGGTCCCGCCGGCAAGCAAAGCTACTTGGACGGCGGTAGCGGAAGCGACCTGCTGCACGCGGGCAATGGTCACACTATCCTGCATGGTGGCAAAGGCGATGACCACCTGGTGGGCCACGACCGAACCACCTTTTACAGCGGCAGAGGTCAAGACCAAATCAGCAATAACCAGCGTGGCGACCTGATTTACGCCAAGGACAACGATACCTACGACCGCTCTCAAAACTCGGTATTCAGGCGAGTAGAGCCCACCGAGGACGGTGATGCCGGCTTCAAGGTCAGCACGTTGAGTTCGCCCGAATTCAAGCAACGCGTGGAGGATGACTTTGAGTTTCTACGTAGTTCGCCAAATGGGCGGAAAATTCTGGCGGACATGGATAAACAAGCCTCGCTGGCAGGAGGCAAAATCGCTATCAGAGAGGAGACCCAAAAAGGGAGCAGCTACCTGTTCGGAAGCACAGAGCTGGATAAAGCTCGGCAGGACGGCATACGTAACATCGAAAGGGACGATCCACGAAGAGGCAGAATCACCGACAACAAGCCAGGCTCACTCGCCGACAAGGGCGTAGTTGCTTATAATCGGACGGATATTGAAGACCCCAGTGGACGCACATTCGACCCCCCGATCGTTGGGTTGACCCACGAAACCGGGCATGCTTATAACGGTGCAACAGGCACCAACCTACCGGGCACTACTCGAGAACAATCGCCGTCCGACCCCAACTATTCAAGCGCGATTAACAACACTGAATTTCAAGTCGTTGGGTTGCCCAGCAGCGCACCGCCTTTTCATTTCAACGGCCCGTCTAATCCAGCAACCAACGTCAACCCTGAGCATTTCACGGAGAACGGTATGAGACGCGAACTGGGCTTACCCGAACGTACAAGCTACCTTACTTGATTTGAGCCCGTTGCAAACCGTTGTCCGGCTCGGCGCACAGTTGCACCAGCCAGTCGACAAACACCCTCACCCGTCGGGACAGCTGTCGGTGCGGCGGGTACAGCGCCGTCAATGCCATTGTCGGCACCGCCACCTGCGGCAACACCTCCACCAGCGTGCCCTCGGCCAGTTGCTTCATCGCATGATAATGCGGCGCCTGGATCAGCCCGTAGCCCGCTTCACAGGCGGCGAAATAGCCATCGGAACTGTTTACCGCAACCACCTTCGCCAGGTTGACCGTGCGCCGTTCGGCGCCGAGCTGGAATTCCAGGCCAAAGCGCTTGCCACTGGCGCTGGAGACATATTCGATCATCTGGTGCTTCGCCAACTCGTCCAGGCTGGCGGGCACGCCCATGCGTTGCAGATACGCGGGACTGGCCAGCGTCAGTTGGTCCATCATCGCCAGCGGACGCGCCACCAGCGATTCGTCCAGCGCCAGGCCACCGCGCAGCACGCAATCGACCCCTTCGCGAATCAAATCCACCGGGCGATCATTGAGCCCGATATCCAGCTCGATCTGCGGATAGAGCGCGGTGAAGGTCGGCAACGCCGGAATCACGATCAGACGGCCAATGCCCGACGGCATATCAATGCTCAGCGTGCCTCGCGGGTTCTGTCGGCGGGCGGAAAACACCGCCTCGGTTTCCTCAAGGTCCGCCAGCAACTGCACGCACCGCTGGTAGTACGCCGCGCCGTCCAGGGTCGGGCTGACCTGGCGCGTGGTGCGTTGCAGCAGTTGCACGCCAAGGTGCGCCTCCAGTTGCTTGATCAGGATCGTCACCGAGGCGCGCGGCAGTTGCAGGCTGTCCGCCGCCCTGGCGAAACCGCCCAACTCCACAATCCGGGTGAATACGCGCATGGCATTGAAACGGTCCACGATGAGTTCCTGGCGATTGTTTAGATTTTCCAAACAGTGATAGTGCTTTTAGCCTGTTTATCCAGGTTTTGTCGAGCGTGACAATGGGTATCTTCACCCACAGGAGCTTAAACCATGCGCACTCGTCAACTCGGCACCAACGGCCCCCACGTCTCCGCCATCGGCCTCGGCTGCATGGGCATGAGCGATTTCTACGCACCGGGCACCGATACCTCGGAGGCGATCGCCACCCTGCACCGCGCGCTGGAGTTGGGCGTCAACTTCCTCGATACCGCCGACATGTACGGCCCCCACACCAATGAACAGCTGATAGGCAAGGCCATCGCCGGCAAGCGCGATCAGGTGTTCCTGGCCAGCAAGTTCGGCATCCTGCGCGACCCGGCGAACCAGGCGCTGCGTGGCGTGAACGGGCGCCCCGACTACGTGCGCGCGTCCATCGACGGCACGCTGCAACGCCTGGGCATTGACACCCTGGACCTGTATTACCAGCACCGCATCGATCCCGAGGTGGCCATCGAAGAAACCGTCGGCGCCATGGCCGAGCTGGTGCAACAGGGCAAGGTGCGTTACCTGGGCCTGAGCGAAGCGTGCGCCGCCACACTGGAACGGGCGCATAAGGTCCATCCCATCAGCGCCCTGCAAAGTGAATACTCGCTGTGGAGTCGCGATCAGGAAGACAACGGCTGCCTCGCCGCCTGCCAGCGCCTGGGCGTCGCATTCGTACCTTACAGTCCGCTGGGCCGGGGTTTTCTGACCGGTGCATTGAAGCGCCCGGAGGATTTCGGCGCCGAGGACTACCGCCGCTTCAACCCGCGTTTCCAGGGCGAGAATTTCGCGAAGAACCTGCAACTGGTCACGCAGGTGCAAGCGCTGGCGGCGGATAAAGGCGTGACGGCGGGCCAACTGGCGCTGGCCTGGGTATTGGCCCAAGGCGACTACATCGTGCCGATACCCGGCACCAAGCAACGTAAATACCTGGAAGAGAATGTGGCCGCCGTGTCGATCAGCCTAACCGCGACCGAACTGGCGGCGCTGGCGGCGATCTTTACGGCTGATGCAACGGCCGGCTTGCGCTACCCCGAGGAGGTGATGGCAATGCTGGAAATCTGACCTTGCGGCGCCGTCCGACGGCGCCTGCACTTTCTTGCACCCGCGCACCTAAAGCTCCCCCGATCCAGGCCGATAGCCCTACGAAGCTCTAATAAAGCCGCGTCGACAATAACGCTTCGTAAGGACGACCCCATGCCCCCACTGCGCTCCATCCAAGCCCGCTATACCCTGTTCCTGGTGCTGTTCGTCCTGGTGTTATTGGTGTTGACCGTCGTGGGTATCGGCCAGTTGGTCGCGCCCAAGCTGCAATACACCGAAGAACAGGTGGTACTCAACCGCATCGCCGAGGTGGCCGAACAGATCCAGGGCGAACTGAACAAGGTTCAGGCCCAGCAACGCACCATCACCCAAACGATTCCTTTGCTCGACAGCGACGCCATCGACAAGGTCCTGCCCGGCCTTGTTGACCAGTACGGCGAGCTGAAAGTGTTCGGCGGCGGTATCTGGCCGCTGCCCAACCAGCGCACGCCCGGGCGTAACAAGCACAGCACGTTCTGGCACCGTGATGCCTCGGGCAAGCTGGCGGTCAACACCTTCTGGAACAGCGACGCCGCGCCCAACTATTATGACCAGAGCTGGTACAAGGGCGGCCTGGCCTCACCCCGTGGCCAATGCGCCTGGGCCGCGGCCTACAAGGACGATGCCAGCCAGGAGCCGCGCACCAACTGCGCCATGGCGATCCAGCGTGACGGCGCCGCCTATGGCGTGGCGACCATCGACGTAACCCTGGGCTTCTTCAACGACCTGGTGGCCAGCAAGGAAAAAGACATTGACGGGCAAATGCTGATCGTCGAAGGCGACGGCAAGATCATCAGCAACAGCTCGCGCATCAGCAGCCCGGTCGTACTGAAGAATATCAGTGAGCTGACCGGCACGTCGGCGTTCGCCGCCCAGGTCAGCAAAGCCCTCGCCCATCGCGACCAGGCCCTGCAACGCGCCGAGTTCGACAACCAGGGCGTGGCCAGCACCTTTTACATGCGCCCGATCGAAGGCACACCATGGTTCCTGGCGACCGCCCTGCCCACCTCGTTGATCACCGCCCAGCGCAATGATGTGCTCGGCACTCTGGCACTGCTGCAAATCCCGATGGTGATCCTGCTGGTGCTGCTGGCGGCGTACGCCATTCGCCAACTGGTACAGCGCATGAAAGCGCTCAAGGGCAATATCGACGCACTGTCCGCCGGCGACGCCGACCTCACGCGGCGCATCACCATCCGCGCCGAAGACGAACTCGGCGCCATCGGCCACTCGGTGAACCGCTTTATCGTTTATCTGCAAAACATGATCGGCGAAGTGACCCAGGCCACCGGCGCCATGGCCTCGGGCCTTGAGCAGTTGCAGCACACTTCGGCGCACACCAACCAGATCCTGTTGCGCCACGCGTCGGAGACGGATCAGACGGTGACCGCCATCACCGAAATGAGCTCCACCGCCGACACCGTCGCGCAAAATGCCGCAGAAACGGCGGCTTTCACCCAGCGTGCCAACGAGCATGCCGACCGTTCACGGGTGGTGGTAGGCGAAGCGTCCACCAGCGTCAGTGCCCTGATCGGTGAAGTGGCCAGCGCGACCCACACCGTCGAAAACATGCGCCAGGATGCCGCGCGCATCACCGAAACCCTCGGCGTGATCGGTGCCATCGCCGGCCAGACCAACCTGCTGGCGCTCAACGCCGCGATCGAAGCGGCGCGGGCCGGCGAGCAAGGCCGCGGGTTTGCCGTAGTGGCCGACGAGGTACGCGCACTGGCCGCACGCACCCAGTCCAGCACCTCGCAGATCAACGAGATGCTGGCGCGCTTGACCACCGGCGTCAGCTCGTCGGTAGCGGCCATGGAAAACACCCAGGCCAGTTGCCAGTCGGCGGCGGATGCCACGGCGCGGGTGAACACCGGGCTCGACGAGATGGCCGGCTCAGTCAGCCACATCAACAACCTCAGCACCCAGATCGCAACGGCCGCCGAGCAACAGAGCGCAGTGACCGAAGAGATCAACCGCAGCATGGTGCAGATCCGACAAATGGTTGAAGAGTTGGTAGAAAGCGGTCATGCCACCGAAACCAATACCCAAAGCCTGCTGGAAGCCAATGGCCGGGTGATTGCCTTGATGGGACGCTTCAAAGTGCGTTGATCCAGGCCGGAATACTCCCGTGCACAGCGCGGGAGTCGAACTATCCTGACAACTCCTGGTTTAACACTCCCCACACAGGAAGGTGTGTCATGCATGCGACCGAGCAGCCAGTGCGCCTGAAGCGGATCAGTCAGGAACGCTTCATCCTGGCGGCAGTCGAGACCGTCTATGACTACGTGACCCAGCCCGACCGCTGGCACGAATGGCACCCCTCCTCCCTCAGCGCCGACACCGGCACCTGCGGTTCGCTGCCGGCCGGCGCGCGTTTTACCGAAATCATCGACCTGCTGGGCATCCGCCTTGCGCTGAGCTACCGCGTGCAAGTCGCCCGGTGCCCCAACGAGTTCAAGACCGTGTTCACCTCGCTGGCGGTCGATGGCTGCATTGAGTATGTGCTGCACGCGCATCAGGGCGGCACGCTGTTCAAGCGCGTATTGACCTATGAGACCGAGCTGCAACTGGCGACCTTGCATGAACGCATGATCGCACTCTCGGGTGTTGCGCTGGACCGCCTCAAGCATCGCCTGGAAAATTCAGCCATAGACCGCTCTATCGCTTAACTGACCCGATTCAGGGAAAATGCCGGGCCCCTTGTCGCGCCTTCACTGAGACCCCCATGAAATTCTCTTTGCAACGAGCCCCAGCCCGATGTTGATGGCGTACCTTGGGCTGTTCGTCGCCGCCTTTGGCGCGGCGACGTTGCTGCCCCTGCAGTCGGAGGCCGTGCTCGTCGGGCTGCTGCTCAGCGGGCATTACAACCTCTGGCTGCTGTTGGGCATCGCCACGCTGGGCAATGTGCTGGGTTCGCTGGTCAACTGGCTGCTGGGGCGTTCGGTGCAGCGCTTCAAGGCGCGGCGCTGGTTTCCGGTCAGCGCACGGCAACTGGACAAGGCGCGCAGCCACTACGCGCGCTGGGGGCATTGGACGCTGCTGCTCAGTTGGGTGCCGATCATTGGCGACCCGCTGACCCTGGTGGCCGGTGTCATGCGCGAACCGCTCTGGCGGTTCCTGCTGCTGGTCACCCTGGCCAAGGCGCTGCGCTACGGCGTGCTTGCCGCAATCACCCTGCACTGGGTGTTAATCCCCCGTTAATCTTCCCCAAACAGCATCCGGAACATCTTTCCCGGAGCTTATGACCATGCCTTCCATCCGTGACCTGTGCATCGCCGGCCTGCTCACGGCCAGCGCCGCGCCGGCGTTTGCCGCCACCTACGGCCCTGAACTCCAGGGTTTCCAGTACCCCTATCCGGTTGAACGCTTCAACTTCGAGTCCCAGGGTGAAAGCCTGCAAATGGGCTATATGGATGTCCCGGCCAACGGTAAAGCCAACGGGCGCAGCGTGGTGCTGATGCACGGCAAGAACTTCTGCGGCGCCACCTGGGAGGCATCGATCAAAGCCCTGAGCGACGCCGGTTACCGCGTGATCGCGCCGGACCAGATCGGCTTTTGCACCTCCAGCAAGCCCGAGCATTACCAGTACAGCTTCCAGCAACTGGCGCTCAACACCCACCAGTTGCTGGAAAAGCTCGGCATTCAAAAAGCCACGCTGCTCGGTCACTCCACCGGCGGCATGCTGGCCACGCGCTATGCCTTGATGTACCCGGCACAGACCGAACAACTCGCCCTGGTCAATCCCATCGGCCTGGAAGACTGGAAGGCCCTGGGCGTACCCCACCAGAGCGTTGACCAGTGGTATCAACGCGAGCTGAAACTGAGCGCCGACGGCGTACGCAAATACGAGCGCGACACGTATTACGGGGGGCGCTGGAAGCCCGAATACGAGCGCTGGGTGGACATGCTCGCCGGCCTGAACCAGGGCCCGGGGCATACCCGAGTGGCCTGGAACTCGGCGTTGATTTACGACATGATCTTCACCCAGCCGGTGTACTACGAGTTCAAGAACGTGCAAGTGCCCACCCTGCTGCTGATCGGCACCAGCGACACCACCGCCATCGGCAAGGACCTGGCGCCGCCGGCGGTGAAGGCGCGGATCGGCAATTATCAAGTGTTGGGCAAGCAGGTGGCCAAGCTGATTCCCCATGCCACGCTGGTGGAGTTTCCCGGCCTGGGCCATGCGCCGCAGATGGAAGAACCGGCGCAGTTTCATACCGCGCTGTTGCAGGGTTTGAACGCCCTTTAATCCTTTGGGGACGCGTGCATGTCGCTACAGATCGCCGTGATTGATGATTGGCAGCAAGTGGCCAGTAGCGTGGTGGATTGGTCGGTACTCGATCCCCTGGGCCAGGTGCACTTTCTCCACGACTACCCCGCCGACACCGTCACGATGGTCGAACGCTTGCAGAGGTTCGACGTGATTTGCGTCATGCGCGAACGTTCGCCTTTCGACCAGGCCCTGCTGCGGGGCCTGCCCAGGCTCAAGTTGCTGGTGACCGGTGGCATGCGCAACGCCGCCATCGACCTGTCCGCCGCCCAGGCGTTGGGGATCCAGGTGTGCGGTACCGACAGCTATAAGCAGGCTGCGCCGGAGCTGACCTGGGCCCTGATCATGGCCTCGACGCGCAACCTGCTGGCCGAAGCCAACGCCCTGCGCGCCGGCGGGTGGCAGGTCGGCCTGGGCGGCGACCTGCATGGCAAGACGCTGGGCATCCTGGGGCTGGGCAGCATCGGGCAGAAAGTCGCACAATTCGCCCAGGTATTCGGCATGCGCGTGATTGCCTGGAGCGAAAACCTCACCCCGCAACGGGCCGCCGAGTCGGGGGTGACTTGGGTCAGCAAGCGCGAGCTGTTCGAGCAGGCTGACATTCTCACCATTCACCTGGTCCTCAGCGAACGCAGCCGCGGGCTGGTCGACGCGCAGGCACTGGGCTGGATGAAACCCGGCGCGCACCTGGTGAACACGGCGCGTGGATCGATTGTGGATGAACAGGCACTGGTGGATGCGCTGAGCAACGGGCGTCTGGCCGGCGCGGCGCTGGACGTCTATAGCCAGGAGCCACTCCCCCTTGAGCATCCCTTCCGCTCTCTGCCCAACGTACTGGCCACGCCCCATGTCGGTTACGTCAGCGAGCAAAACTACCGGCAGTTCTACCAGCAGATGATCGAAGATATTCAAGCCTGGGCGAACGGCGTGCCCATTCGGGTGCTCGGCTGACGCACCAATAAAGCGCATGCCTTGAATGAAAATCCCAAAGTGCACAATGTTGGCATACGCTGTTGATTTGTGTGGGAGGGGGCTTGCCCCCGATGGCAGCCTCTGGGCCGACCAGGATGTTGGGTCGGACCGGGTACATATCCGTTTCTGCGGTCACGGCTGCTATGGGTTCCGCTTTTACAGCGGGTCACTTTTGGAAAAGAGCCCCAAAAGTAACCAAAAAGGCTCTTGCCCCACCACTCGGCACCTCGCT
>NZ_KZ478029.1 GCF_002837185.1 Pseudomonas fluorescens
GGATGGCCCATTGCGGCGGCCCACGGATTCAAGCCTGCGTTCGGGCACACCGAGCCTAGGCGAGGTGCCGAGTGGTGGGGCAAGAGCCTTTTTGGTTACTTTTGGGGCTCTTTTCCAAAAGTGACCCGCTGTAAAAGCGGAACCGCCAGCCGCCGTTACCGCAGAAACGGATATGTACTCGGGTCCAATCCAACATCTTGGTCGATCCTGAGACCGCCATCGGGGGCAAGCCCCCTCCCACATTGGATCGAGGCGTGTCAGGTGGGTAGCTGTCGGCTGGGAGGCCGCCATCGGGGGCAAGCCCCCTCCTACAGGGATTCAGGCCGCATTGCGGATCTTGTGCAGCGAATCGGCCACCCATTTGCCAAACGCATCCACCGGCCCCTGCAGGTTGCCAAGGAAGTGCGGATAGACCAGCCATAAATCCATCACCGGCTTGAAATCCTTCAGCGGCATCACTGCCAGTTGCTCTCGATGGGCACTGCGCTCGAGCAGCGGACGTGGTACCAGGCCCAGGCCCAGCCCATCCGCCACCAGCCCCAGTTGCAACTCGGTGCCAAAGGTTTCCAGGTTGACCCGCAAGGCCAGCCCCTGATCCGCCAGGGTGCGCTGCAAGCCGGCACGGAAGCCACACCCGTCCGGGTTGAGGATCCAGCCGTTCTGGTACACGTCGGCCAGCTTGCACGGCTTTTTCGGCAGTTGCGCCTTGGCGCACACCACCACCAGTTCCATCTTGCCGATGGACTCACCGACGATAGTGTCCGCAAAGATCTTGCCCGCCGGGAACAACGCCACCGCCGCATCCAGCTCGCCGCGTTCGATCTTGCCCACCAACTGGCTGCCCCAGCCCGTGGCCACCTGGGCGCGCAGGTCGACGTACTCGGTGCGCAAGTGCTTGAGCGCATCGAGCAGCACCACGTCGCCGATGGTCTGCGGCACGCCCAGGCGCAACACGCCGCTAGGCGGTGCATCGGTGGCGACCAACTCGCGCAGCGCGTCCATCTCACGCAGGATCAGCCGGCACTGCTCATACACCCGGGTACCGATCAGCGTGGGCTTGAGGGGTTTGGTGTTGCGGTCGAACAGCTCCACCCCCAGTGCCTGCTCGAAGTTCTGCACGCGGCGGGTGATGGCCGGCTGGGTCAATTGCAACGACTCGGCGGCGTGGCTGATGGACTGGCAACGAATCACTTCGACAAAGGCATCGATATCGTCAATTTTCATTTGGGCCGCACATAGAGAACAGTCATTAAGATGTGTCGCAAGCATAGTGGGCACAACCCGGTCTGGATAGCCCGCGCAGTGATCGATAACGTCTAATGCTATGCAGCGCGGTTCTAAATTACTTGCAGCTATAAGCTAATCATTAAAAAATAGCATATTAACCATCAACATTATGCTTAGATGAACCTATCAAAACCGCCTATGGAATGTTCATGAGCCAGGCCCGACACCCCGAGAGACTGCGCGCCTTTATTGGCGCCTTGGCTGAGCTGATCGACGGCAACCCGCGCGAAGGCGACCTGCTGCACCGTGGCGGCAAGCTGCTGGCGCAACTGGTCAGCCACGACGACTGGCTGCCCGAGGAGTTCGCCCAACCCGACCCCGAGCGCTACCAGCAATTTCTGCTGCACGCCGATTCGCGCCAGCGCTTCAGCATCGTCAGTTTTGTCTGGGGGCCGGGGCAGCGCACGCCGATTCACGATCATCGGGTGTGGGGGCTGATCGGCATGTTGCGCGGTGCGGAGTTTTCCCAGGGGTTTGCCCGGACGGCCGATGGCGCGCTGGTTGCCGAGGGCACGCCGGTGCATCTGCGGCCTGGCCAGGTCGAAGCGGTGTCGCCCAGGATCGGTGATATCCATCAGGTGAGTAATGCTTACGATGACCAGGTGTCCGTCAGCATTCATGTGTACGGCGCCAACATCGGCGCGGTGCGCCGTGCGGTGTATCAAGTCGACGGCAGCGAAAAACTGTTCATCTCCGGCTATTCCAACGCCTACCTCCCGAATATCTGGGACTTGTCCAAAGAAAAGAGCCCTGCCCTATGAGCACCGTATCGACCCGCAGCTTTGCCCAGATTCGCCAGGCCCTGTTGGACCGCGAGGAAGTCGCCCTGGTAGACGTGCGCGAGGAAGCGCCGTTTGCCCAAGGCCATCCGCTGTTTGCCGCGAATATCTCACTGTCCAAGCTGGAACTGGAGGTGTATTCGCGCATTCCACGCCGCGATACCCAGGTCACGCTGTACGACAACGGTGAAGGGTTGGCCGAACGCGCCACCGAACGCCTGGTTGCCCTGGGCTACACGCGGGTCAGCCTGCTTGAAGGCGGCCTTGAGGGTTGGCGCCAGGCCGGCGGCGAGCTGTTTATCGACGTCAATGTGCCGAGCAAAGCCTTTGGCGAATTGGTGGAAAACCAGCGCCACACGCCGTCCCTGGCGGCCGAAGAGGTCCAGGCGCTGCTCGACAACGAGGCCGATGTGGTGGTGCTCGACGCCCGGCGTTTCGATGAATACCAGACCATGAGCATCCCCACCGGCATCAGCGTGCCGGGTGCCGAGCTGGTGCTGCGCGCCCGTGAACTGGCCCCGGACCCGGCCACGCGCATTATCGTCAACTGCGCCGGGCGTACCCGCAGCATCATCGGCACCCAGTCGCTGATCAATGCCGGCGTGGCCAACCCGGTGTCGGCGCTGCGCAACGGCACCATCGGCTGGACCCTGGCCGGCCAGACACTCGCCCATGGCCAGGCGCGCCGCTTTGCCCCGACCGCTGAGGAACATCGGCGCAGCGCCGCCCAGCAGGCGCGCGGCGTGGCCGACAAGGCTCGCGTCGGCCGTGCAACCCTGGATGACCTGCAACGCTGGCAGCAGGATGGGGCACGCACCACTTACCTGTTCGACGTGCGCACCCCGGAAGAATTCGAAGCCGGCCACCTGCCCGGCGCCCGCTCCACACCGGGCGGGCAACTGGTGCAGGAAACCGATCACGTCGCCAGCGTGCGTGGCGCGCGCCTGGTATTGGTGGACGATGACGGCGTGCGCGCGAACATGTCGGCGTCCTGGCTCGCGCAATTGGGTTGGGAAGTCTTTGTGCTGGACGAGCTGCAAGACGCGCACTTCAGCGCACAGGGCGCCTGGATCGCCCCGGTGCCCGCGCCGCCCCAGGCCGAACTGATCAGCCCGCCGACACTGGCCGACTGGCTCGATCATGGCGACACCGTGGTGCTGGATTTCACCGCCAGCGCCAATTACGTGAAACGCCATATCCCCGGCGCCTGGTGGGTGCTGCGCGCGCAATTGCCCGAGGCCCTGGCCAAGGTGCCCACCGCGCAGCGCTACGTATTGACCTGCGGCAGCAGCCAGTTGGCGCGCCTGGCGGTGGCTGAAGTTCAAGCGTTGACCGGCAGGCAGGTGTACCTGTTGCACGACGGCACCGCCGCCTGGGTCGCTGCGCAACTGCCGCTGGAAGCAGGTGAAAGCCATCTTGCCTCACCGCGCATCGACCGCTACCGCCGCCCCTATGAAGGCACCGATAACCCACGCGAAGCCATGCAGGCCTACCTGGACTGGGAATTCGGCCTGGTCGAGCAATTGGCGCGCGACGCCACCCACGGCTTCTACGTGATCTGATCCACCGCTGCACCGTTCCCCGGAAATCCGACCCCTTCTCCAGGCGGAGGCATCTTCCCTTACCCAACGCCTGGAGTCTGTCCCATGCTGTCTACTACCCCTTTCAAGCGCCTGTTGCTGGGCGGCGCCCTGGCGCTCGGCCTGCTCGGCAACGTCCATGCCGCCGACCTGCAACCCCTGCGCGTGGCCAACCAGAAGTCGACGATCAAAGCGCTGCTGGAAGCCTCAGGCGAGACCCGAAACGTACCGTACGAAATCAAGTGGTCGGAATTTCCCTCGGCCTCGCCCCTGGGCGAAGCGCTGAATGCCGGTGCGGTGGATGTCGGCGCCCTGGGCGATGCGCCCTATGTGTTCGCCCTCGGCGCCGGTGCATCGCTCAAAGTGATCAGCATCATCCACGCCGAAGGGCGTAACACCACCGCCCTGCTGGTGCCGCAGGATTCGCCGATCAAGACCGCCGCCGACCTCAAGGGCAAGAAAATCGTCACCGGACGCGGCTCCATCGGGCACTACCTGGCGATCAAAGCCCTGGCCGGCGCAGGCCTGACCTCACAGGATGTGCAGTTCATCTTCCTGCTGCCCGCCGAATCGCGGCTGGTGCTGGACAACGGCACCGCCGATGCCTGGGCCACCTGGGACCCGTACACCACCGTGGTTACCTCGCAAAGCAACGCCCGTGTGCTGGTCAGCGGCAAAAACCTGTTGAGCAACCACCTGTACTTCGCCGCCACCGACAGCGCCATTGCCGACAAACGCGTGCAACTGGACGACTTTGTCGCCCGCGTTGACCGCGCCTATGCCTGGGCCAACCGCCACCCCGACGAATACGCCGCCGCCCAGGCCAGAATCACCGGCCTGCCGCTGGCCGTGCACATCGAAGTGGCCAAGGACACCCGCCTGGCCCCGGTGCTGATCGACGACGCCGTGATCAGCGGCCTGCAAGCCACCGCCGACACCTACCAGAAAGAAGGCCTGCTGAGCCGGCATATCGACGTGTCGCAAGGCTTCGACAAAGGCTTCAACGCCCTGCGCGCCCCCAATTCCCAAGCCTCACGCTAAGGAGCAGCCCATGAGCAAGCCACGTCAATTGAAACTCGGTGCCATGGTGCACGGTGTCGGCCACGGGTGGGGCGAATGGCGTCACCCGCAGGCGCAGCCCGACGCCAGTACGAATTTCGGCTTTTACAAGCAGCAGACCGAATTGGCCGAAGCCGCCCGGTTCGACTTCGTGTTCATCGCCGACAGCCTGCATATCCACGCCAAATCCAGCCCGCACTACCTCAACCGTTTCGAACCGTTGACCACTATCCCCTGTGGGAGGGGGCTTGCCCCCGATGGCGGTGTGTCAGGCGGTACATACCTTGGCTGAACCACCGCTATCGGGGGCAAGCTCCCGCCCACATTTTTAATCGGGTACATGCTTATGACTCAATCGCCTCTACGCGCCGTGGAAGCCGTCGATTTCGACGCCACCCTCGAACGCCTCAGCGCCGAGCTGGCCAGCACCGCACATCTTTACGATGAAAGCGGCGCCTTCCCCCACGCCAACTTCGCGTTGCTGCACGCCCACGGCCTGACCGCGCTCACGGTGCCCAAAACCCTCGGCGGCGGCGGCGCCAACCTGCCCCTGGCGCGCAAAGCCATCAGCGCGATTGCCAGGGGCGAGCCCTCCACCGCGCTGATCCTGGTGATGCAATATCTGCAACACACCCGCCTGCAAGACAGCCAGACCTGGCCCCGGCACTTGCGGGTGCGCGTCGCCGAGGACGCGGTGAAAAAGGGCGCGCTGATCAATGCCCTGCGCGTCGAGCCGGACCTGGGCACACCGGCCCGCGGCGGCCTGCCGGCGACCATCGCCGTGCGCAGCGCCGAAGGCTGGCGCATCAGCGGGCGCAAGATCTACTCCACCGGCAGCCATGGCCTGAGCTGGTTCAGCGTCTGGGCGCGCAGTGACGATGCCGACCCGCTGGTGGGCGCCTGGCTGGTGCCCAAGGACAGCCCCGGCGTGAGCATCATCGACACCTGGGATCACCTGGGCATGCGCGCCACCTGCAGCCATGAAGTGGTGCTCGACAATGTGCGGGTGCCGCTGGACCACGCGGTCAGCGTCAGCCCCTGGAGTGCGCCGCAGCCGGAGCTCGATGGCGAGGGATTCCTGTGGATGTCGGTGCTGCTGTCATCGGTGTACGACGCTGTGGCCCAGGCTGCGCGGGACTGGCTGGTGCACTGGCTGGAAGAACGCCAGCCGTCGAATCTCGGTGCAGCGCTGTCGACCTTGCCGCGTTTCCAGGAAACCGTCGGCCATATCGACACCTTGTTGTTTGCCAACCGCAGCCTGCTCGACGCCGCCGCCCACGGCCGTACCCCGGTCGCCAACGCGGCGCAATTGAAGTACCTGGTGACCGGTAACGCCATTCGTGCGGTCGAGTTGGCCATCGAGGCCTCGGGCAACCCCGGCCTGTCACGGCACAGCCCACTGCAACGGCATTATCGCGACGTGCTGTGCAGTCGCGTGCATACCCCACAGAACGACGCCGTGCTGCAAGGCGTCGGCAAAGCGGTGTTCGCCCAACGTCAGAAGGATCGCACATGAGTCAGGTGATTATTGCCAGCCAGTTGGACGAAGACTACAACGACGTGATCCGCGCGCGGCTCGCCACGCTGCATCCCCAGGCCCAGGTGATCGGGGTGCCCGTCGGCGTGCCCAGCGACCTGCCGCCCCAGGCGAATATCCTGCTGCTGCGCCCCATCAACGTGCGCGGTTACACCGCACCCGATACGCCGCCACCGGGCTGGCCCTACGGCGCGCAATGGGTGCATCTGGTGTCATCGGGCATCGACTTCTACCCGCAATGGCTGTTCAACGGCCCGCCGGTGACCACGTCACGGGGCAGCGCCGCCGACAACCTGGCCGAGTTCGCCCTGGCCGCAATCTTTGCCGCGTCCAAGCATCTGCCGGCTATCTGGGTGCAGGATTCGCAGTGGCAGTTCACCGCGTTGCGCCCGCTCAAGGGCACGACCCTGGGCATTCTCGGGTTTGGTGCGATTGGCCAGCGCCTGGCGCAAAAGGCCCTGGCCCTGGGCATCAAGGTCGTAGCGCTGCGCCAAAGCGCGACGCCATTTGGCGTCGACGGTGTGGAGCCGGCCAAGGATATCCACGACCTGTTCGCCCGTGCCGATCATCTGGTGGTGGCGGCACCGCTGACCGATGCGACGCGGCGGATCATCAATCGCGACGTACTGGGCAGCGCCAGGCCGGGGCTGCACCTGATCAATATCGCGCGGGGTGGGTTGCTGGACCAGGAGGCGCTGCTGGAGGCGCTGGATAGCGGCCGGATCGGGCTGGCGTCACTCGACGTGACCGAGCCTGAGCCGTTGCCGGATGGGCATCCGTTGTACACGCATCCGAGGGTGCGGTTGTCGCCGCACACCTCGGCGATCTCCACCCATAGCAAGGATGAGATTGCCGATACGTTCCTGGCGAATCTGCAGCGGTATTTAACGGGCCTTGAATTAGCCAACGTCGCCAACGCCTGAGGCGATCCAAAATGTGGGAGGGGGCTTGCCCCCGATAGCGGTGCATCAGTCAAATGATGCATTGGCTGACACTCAGCAATCGGGGGCAAGCCCCCTCCCACAGTTTTATCGGGGTACTGGTGGGTCTCATTTTATGCGGTAGTGAAAGGTGTTGCGCACCGCCGGTACGGCGACGGGCTTGCCGTCGACGATCCTCGGCTGATAGCGAAAGGTATTCGCCGCCGCCAGTGAGGGTCGGATAAACAATGGGTGACAGCCGTCCAGTACCTTGGGGTTTTCCACCCGGCCCTGGGGATTGACGGTGTATTCCACCGAACAGTCGCCTTCAATATTTTTGTCCAGTGCACGCTCCGGGTAGTCCGGGACGGCCTTGCTCAAGGGCTGGTACTGGCGGCTATCGAACGCCGGAGCAGCGGTGGGCGCGGGCACGGCGGCGCGGGCTTTTTCAGCAGCCACACGCTCCTGGTTCAGACGTTGCTGCTCCAGCTCCCGATTGCGTTGCTCGGCGGCCAGGCGCTGCTGTTCGATTTTCTGCGCTTCGACCCGTTTGCGCGCCAGGGCGGCTTTCTCAAGTTTTTGCGCCTGAATCTGCGGGTCAACCGTTGGTTTGGCCGGTACAGGGACAACAACAGGCTCAGGCGCTACGGGAGTAAGCGGGGCTACCGGCTCAGGCGCTGGCGCCGGCATCATCACCAACTGCGTGTGCATCACCCTCGGCGCGTCTGCCTGCGGTTTTTCCGGCGACCAGCCCAGCATCAGCGCCGCCGCTACCGCCACATGCAGCGCCACGGCCAGGCCTGCCGCCAGGCTGTTGCGCCACAGCCCGTCGCTGTCCGGCATCTGCGCCCGCGTCGCACCGTGCATGATCATCGCGGTCATTGGGGGGCCTCGGTCACCAGCCCCAGGTGGGTGACACCGCCCTTTTGCAACACCGCCATGGCGGCCACCACGCGACCGTACCCGGCGTTGTCGTCAGCGCGGATATACACCTGGGTGTCGCTGCGCGCCGCCACCACCTGCATGACCTTGGCGCCCATGTCTTCCAGGCTCACGGCGCTGTCGGTCTGGTGCCGTGTGTCGAGTTCGCCGCCCAGGTTCCAGTAGTAACCGCCGTCCGCCTTCACCGACAGCGTGAGGATTTGCTGGCGGGTGTCGGTGGCCAGCGCCTCGGCGGCGACCTTGGGCAATTCGATCTTCACGCCCTGGGTCAGCATGGGCGCGGTGACCATGAAGATCACCAGCAGCACCAGCATCACATCGATATAGGGCACCACGTTCATCTCGGCCTTGGGCCCGTGTTTGCGTTGCGGCCTGGTCAACATCGGTTCGCTCCTGTTCAGGCGGCCACGGCCAGGTTGATTGAGGTACCGCGCAGGGCGCGATGCAGGCGCACTTGCAGTTCGTTGCCGAAGGCGTAGTAGCGGGTGAGCAGGGTCTGGCTGCGCGCGGCAAAACGGTTATAGGCGATCACGGCCGGAATCGCCGCAAACAGGCCAATGGCCGTGGCGATCAAGGCTTCGGCAATCCCCGGCGCCACCGTGGACAAGGTGGCCTGTTGTACCTGGGACAAGCCCAGGAACGAATTCATGATGCCCCACACGGTGCCGAACAACCCGATATAGGGGCTGACCGAACCCACCGTCGCAAGAAACTGCAGGCCCTTTTCCAGCTCCAGCTCCTGCTCGGTGATTGCCACCTGCAGCGCACGTTCCACGCCTTCGAGCACCGCAGGGTCATGGGTGTGCAGGTGCTGGTATTCCTGCATACCGGCGATAAAGATCGGCGCAACACCGTCCTTGCCTGCCTGCACGGCGTCGCGGTACAGCGGCTGTAAGTCCGATGCGACGCGAAAGCGCGCCACGAAATCATTCAATTGCCGCTCCAGGCGCCGCAGCACACTGCCGCGCCGAATGATCAGGTACCAACTGAGCAGGGACGCCAGCAGCAAAGTGATCATCACCGTCTTGACCAACAGGCTGGCATCGCTGATCAAGCTCCAGATCGTCATATGTTCCATCGTCGCGTGCATGGTGAAACTCCTATTCGATTAAAAACGGATGACTGCGTGATGACAGCTCAAGGCAGTTTCAGCGCGCGGGTCACCTCGGCCCAGGGCACGAACTTGAAGTTCTGGGCTTGCTCGGGCATGCGCTTGCGCCCGTCCTGCACCACCAGCATGCCCTGGCTCCACGGTCCGCCCAAGTTGATGGCGGTGGCTTCCAGGCCGTCGGTTTCGGAGGCCCCGTCGATGCCGGCGGCGGCGTTCAAGCCGACGCGAAAGGCACCGTGCACGGCGAACGGCGGTTCGGCATCCAGCACCAGGTAGCTGTCATTGCCCTGGCTCGAGATCACCAGGTAATCCCGTGCGACGCTCTGGTACAGCGCCAGGCCTTCGACATCCGCGTGCAGTTGCGCGCCGACCTTGATCACGCTGGTCAGCGTGGCCGGTTGGTCGGCGCGGGCATCCAGCGCCCACACGCCGACGTCCTCCTCCCCCAGGAACAAGCGCTGGCGTTGGTCATCGGCCACACAACCTTCCGGCTGGCTGTCGACCTTGAACTGTCGCACCAGCTCGCCCTGCACACGCCCGGTCGGGGCACTCATGCGGTATTGCAGGAAGGTGCCGTCCTTGCCGTTGGCTATCGCATACAGCTCGCCGCCGGCGGGCTGGAACAGGCAGATGCCGTAGATCTCTTTGAGCGGCGTCGGCACTTCGCCGGCTTCCTGCAGCTCGCCGCTCTGGCGGTCGATGCTGAACAGGCTCAGGCTGTTGCGATCGCGATTGCTGGCGACGGCGAGGTCGACGGTCTGCGTGCCCAGCTTGAAGTTGGGGCGTACGTCGACATTGTTCAGGCGCCCGACCGCCAGTTCCTGCAGCAGCTTGCCGTTGAGGTCATAGGCGAGCAGGCCGTGCTTCTTGTTGGTGCCCAATACGCGGCTGTGCGTGGGTGTGTGCGGGTGAATCCAGATGGCCGGATCATCCGCCGCATCGCCCTGGCGACTCACCGGCTCGGTCTGGCGCAGAGCCGTGACCTGCGCCAGCCCCGGGGCGGCCGGTACCGGCGTGGCCTGCCAGTCGAGTTTGCCCTGGTAGAGCTGGCCGCTGTCATCATCGCGTACCAACAGATGCCGGCCGTTGATCGCCAGTTGCTCCGGCTCCTTGAGGCCCGGCAAGGTCAGGCTCGATTGCTCGGCCCAGCGTTCGCCGGTCTGCTGGAACAGATGCAAGCGAGCGGTTTTCGGGTCCAGCGCCACCACCCCACCCGGCATCAGCGCCATGGCGCCAGCTTCGCGCCCGAGATTGTCGAACAGCGCCACGGGCGTGCGTTTCACCTCGGCTTCCGGGTGCGCCGGGTAGGCCCACCAGCCGACGTTTGCTTCGTTCACCAGCAGGCGCTCGGCCCCATCGTCCACCTGACAGAACTGCGCCGACGGCGGCAGCGGCAGGCCGCGCACGCGCTGCGCCTGGGCCAGCAGCGTCGCGCCACTGCCCACCAGCCATTGCTCGCCCTTGCCCTCCTCACCCACCAGGAACACGAACAGATTGCCCGCAGCATCGCGGTACAGGCACAGGCCGTTCACCGGGAAGTCGCGGGTGGGCAGATACAGCGGCTTGCCCCAGGCCTTGCCAGCGACATCAAGGCTGATCAACACGGCCTGCTGGCGGTCGTTGTCGAGGCTGGCGACCAGCGATCGGTTGCCGGCGGTGCGGCTGTCGAGGCTGCTGAAATTGCCGTTGAATCGGGCCAGTTCGGCGCCTTTTTCGTCAAGCAGCAACAGGCCATCGCGGGTACTGGCGACCACAGGGTCGGTGCGGTTGGGCAGGAATGCGACAGCCTCGGCATTCAGGCCCGGCGCCCAGGGGGTCAGGGCCAGGTCAGTGGCGAATGCATTAGCGCTGATGACCAGCGCGATCAGCAGGTACAGCCTGGAAGTTCTCATGAACAGGCAAATCCTTCGAATACGGTGAAGATCCACTGTGGGAGGGGGCTTGCCCCCGATGGCGATGTGTCAGTTGATGCAGCTTTGACTGACCCACTGCTATCGGGGGCAAGCCCCCTCCCACATTGGGAATGGGTTGAATTCAAAAATGGGTGAAGGTCAGGCCCAGCTTGTAAGTGGGCCCGTACTCTTCGTACTGGCCGTTGTAGCTGCGGTGGCCGGTGTAGACGAAGTACGACTCATCCGTCAGGTTCTGTGCCTCGAAGCTCACTTGCAGGTTTTTGCTCAGCGAATAACGCGCGCTGAAATCGACGAAGGTCTGCGCATCCACATGCAGGTCATGGGCTTTGTCGTTGATCGACGCCAGCTCGTACAGGTAGGCCGACTTGTAGTTGGCGGAGAGGCGCAGGCTGAGTTTCTCGTCTTCCCAGCCCAGCACCAGGTTGCCGACGCTGTCCGACTGGTTGGGCAGGCTGATGTTGCGCTTGCGGTTGCGCCCGCCGGCACTGTCGAAGCCCTCGATGTCCGCGCTGGAGCGGCTGAAGGTGCTGTTGGCGCCGATCAGCAGGCCGTTCCACGGCGCGGGCAGCCAGTCGAATTTTTGTGAGTAGGCCAGTTCCAGGCCATACAGCTTGGCGCTGTCACCGTTGGCAAAGGTGTGGGCCTCGGCGAAGTTGGTCCAGGCGCCCGTGCCGGCGACGTCGGTGTTGTAGACGAAATTCTGGATGTCCTTGTAGAACACGAACGCCGACACGCTACCGGCGCGGCCCATGAAGTGTTCGATGCCCAGGTCCAGGTTGCTCGACTCCAGGGGCTTGAGGTCCGGGTTGCCGAAGGTGGCTTCGTCCTCGTCGATCACGAAGCCTGGGGCCAGTTGACCAAAGGTCGGGCGTACCACGGACTTGGTCCAGGCGGCACGCAGCTGGGTGTTCTTGTCGATCTGGTAGCGCGCGTGCAGGCCCGGCAACCAGTGGTGATAACGGCGTTTGGTGTCGGTGGTGCTGAACTGACCGTCCGTGGCGCCGGTGCCCTTGGCGTCGAATTCGGTGCCCTCGTAGCGCATCCCGGCAATGAACCGCCAGTCGTCGATGTCGACGGTGTTCATCAGGTAGCCGGCGTTGATGTCCTCGCGGATTGTGAAGTCGTTGACCCGCGATTCGGTCGGGTCGTAGAAGTCATCACGGTTGAGGCCACCGATCAACTGGCGGATATTGCCCGCGCTGATGCCTGGGCCAAAGCGGCCGAGACGGTAGTCGACGTTGCCCTTCTGGAACTGCGTGAGGTTGAGCTGCTCGTCAGTGAAGCCCTGTTCATCCAGGTCCTTGTAGGCCCAGGCTTGCAGGTCGTTGTCTTTATGGCGGCGGCTGACCTTGCCGCCGAACTTGAACTGTGAGGCGTAGCCACTCAGGTCATAGTCACGGGCCAGGTCCAGGCGCAGGTTTTTCTCGGTGTCCTGGGTGTGCTGTTTCTCCCAGTCGACTTTATCGAGGCTGAAATTGCCGGCGTCGTAGAAGCCGCTGCCGATGATCGGGCGTGGCTTGGCCTTGTCGTAGAAACCGCTGCCTGCAAAGTCACCGCCGTCAAAGGTGGCCCCGGCGATATGCACCGGGCTGTCCTCACTGGAGCGGCTGTAACCGGCCTGGCCACTCAAGGTCCACAGGCCGAGCATCCGCTCGCCGCCGAACACGTAGGACTGGATCTGCTGGGTTTCTTCGCGGTTCTTGAGCTTGCGCTTGCCGTCGGCCTCGCCCAGTTCGCCCGGCGCTTGTGGTTCCGCGAATTCGAGGCTGGCGGCGTTGCGCGTTTCGGTGTCCTTGTAGCGGCTGTAGAGGGTGCGCAGGTAGTAGCTGCTCAGGTCATCGGGCTTGTAGTCGAAGTTCAGGCCACCACCGGCGCGTTCGCGGCTGATGTCGTAGTCGCGCTGCTCGAACTCGTTGAGCCTGGCGCCGTTGCGAAAATCCCAGGCGCCGCCGGTTTCGACGTTGTCCGAGCCGAAATCGCGCTTCTGCCAACTGAGGGCCGCAGCCACGCCGAAATTGTCGACACCCTCGCCAAGGCTGAAGCGGTTGCTGGCGGCGCCGGAGAATTTCGGGCTGGTCTGGCGGGTGTTCTTGTCGTAGCTGGCCTCGGTGCTGCCGGTGTAGAACAGGCCCTTGTGGTCGAACGCCGACAGGCTTTTTACGTCGACGGTGCCGCCGAGGGAGTTGGCGTCCATGTCCGGCGTCAGCGTCTTGATCACCGACAGCGACTGCACCAGTTCCGAGGGCAGTACGTCGAGAGCCACGGCGCGGCGCTCGCTTTCGGGCGAGGGCACCAGAGTGCCGTTGATGGTCACGCTGTTGAGGTCCGGCCCCAGGCCGCGCACGCTGACAAACCGGCCTTCGCCCTGGTCACGTTCGACGCTGATCCCCGGCAGGCGCTGCACCGCTTCGGCGACGTTTTCATCCGGCAACTGGGCCACACCGTCGGCATGCACCACGCTCTTGATGCTGTCGGAGACGCGTTGCTCCCTGAGGGCGCTGCCAATGGCGGCGGCCTGCCCGACCACATCGACATGCTCGGTGGTGGCCGCTTCGGCGGCGTTGAGCCGCTCGCAGGCGATTGCCAGGGCCAAGGCGGTAAGCGTGAAGCTGACGAGCCCGGTGCGCTTGTACATGAAACCCTCCCCAAGAATCCGTTGGCGCCAGGCAAGGGACCCGGCAACTGGGAGGGCAAGCTAGGGGTGGGGGATGACGGTTCTGTGACAGCGCTGGGTAGCGAGGCCCGTAAACCGGGGCTTTGAACGAACTCTTGGCTCACAATGAGCTGATATGACCGGTGAAAATCCCCTGTGGGAGGGGGCTTGCCCCCGATAGCGGTCTATCAGCCAGCTTATTTGTCGCTGGCACACCGCTATCGGGGGCAAGCCCCCTCCCACATTGTTTGACTTTCATTGCCGGTCAGATGAGCTGATTCGACCCTCCCCCACCGTCATCCAACCGTCACATGCATCTGCTGTGCTGGCGTCCATCGCTTACCTGTCCAAGGACCCGCAGCCATGTTTCGCGTGCTCAAACCCCACCGCTGGAAACTTGCCCTGCTGCTGATCGCGGCCAACCTCGGGCTGATCCTGCACCTGGCCTGCGGCGAGCTCAAAAGCATCAGTGAATGGGTGTGGCTGGATATCGTCGGCGAAGGCGGTTCGGCGCTGCTCGCGCTGATCTGGCTGGGCCTGGTGCTCAAAAGCCGGCCCGCCGGACGGGTCACAAACTACCTGGCACTGGGTTTGTCGTGCATCTTCTTTTCCTGGTGGATCGACAGCCTCGACGAGTTCATCCGCCTGCCCGACAGCATCACCTGGGATCACTGGCTAGAATCGGGGCCGATGCCGGTGGGCATGATTCTGCTGACCATCGGCATCTACCACTGGCACCGCGAACAACTGGCGATCAGCGCGCAGATGGAAAAGCGCGAGCGGCTGTTTCGCGAGCATCGGCTGTTCGACAAACTCACGCCCCTGGCCGGTGCCGACTACCTCAAGCGCCAACTCCAGGAGAGCCTGCACGACAGCCGCGACCAGCAGCAACCGCTGTCGCTGCTGGCCCTGGACCTGGACCGCTTCGCCGCCGTCAACCAGGCCTACGGGCATGCCGAAGGCGATGCGGTGTTGCAGGCGGTCAGCCATGTGCTGCTGCTCAACCTGCGCCGTCAGGATTTGTTATGCCGCCTGGCCGGCGACCGTTTTGTGGTGCTGCTGCCCAACACCGGCGAGCGCCAGGCCCAGGGGCTGGCGCTGGAGTTGCAGCAGGCGGTGCAGAGCCTGGCGCACAAAACCCGGCTACAGGGCGAGCGCCTGCAGCTGGCGGCGACCACGGCGGTGGTGATGGCCCTGGACGAGCCGCCCCACGACCTGCTCAAGCGTCTGAACCTGGCGCTGGCGCGGGCCAAGCAACCCCTGGCGAAAAGCGCCTGAGATGGCGGTGAAAGCCAACTGGTATGAAAGCGACAGCCGCTTCATTCCCGGCCACCACCAACCCGCTACGTTGATCGACCTGGCCTTGTCCCGGGACATCGACAGCCATCGCCTGCTGCGCGGCACCGGGCTGTTCCATGAGGACATCCTGGCCGGCGACGCCCACTTGAGCCCGCAGCAGTTGCTCGGTCTGATCGGCAACAGCCGCAAGCTGCTGGACGCCGATGACAGCAGTTTCCTGTTTGGCCAACGTCTGCTGCCCGGCCACTACGGCGCCGCCAGCCATGCACTGGGACATGCGCAGAACCTGCACCAGGCGCTGGAGATCCTGATCCAGCAGCACGTACTGCTCAGCCCGCTGGTCACGCCGCACCTGGAGCTGGATGAGCACCACGCCTACCTGTACTGGCTGGACAGTTGCGGCGCCGGCGAGCAGTGGCGCTTTTTGCTCGAAGCGAGCATGACCGCGCTGGTTGCCATGAGCCAATGGCTCGGCGGCGAGCGCCTGCCGTGGGTGTGCAGCTTCAGCCATGCCGAGCCGCGGTACGTAGAGCAATACTGGGTGCACCTGGGCGAACAGACGCGCTTCGAACGCCCGCTGGACATGATGTGTCTGCCGCGCGAGTACCTCACCCGCGCCTGGCCCGGCGCCTCGGCCACGGCCGGCCAGGTGGCGCGCCAGCACGCCCGCGGACAGATCGAACAGTTGGGTTTTGCCGCCAGCTTTCTCGACGGCCTTAACGACTACCTGCGCGAGCACGTGCGCCAGCCGCCCAGCCTGGAACAGGCCGCACAGGCCTTCGCCATGAGCCCGGCCACCCTCAAGCGCAAGCTGCACAAGCACGACACCGGCTATCAGCAACAGGTGGACCGGGTGCGCAAGCACATGGCGTTGCACCTGTATCAGGTCAAGGGACTGAGTAACGACGAGGTGGCCGCCTACCTGAACTTCAACGATGCGGCGAACTTTCGGCGCGCGTTCAAGCGTTGGACCGGCAGTACGCCCAACCTGATCCGGCAGTTGTTCAGCAGCCGCTAGCCAAACGCTCGCGCAGGAATTCGACCAACGCCTGCACCGGCCGCGAACTCTGTCGGTGCTGGGGGTACACCGCCGACAACGTCAGGGCTTCGGGGGCGAAGTCGTCCAGTACGCTGACCAGGCGACCATCCTTCAACGCATCGCCGACGATAAAGGTCGGCAGGTAGGTCACGCCCAGGCCGGCAATCGCGGTGTCGCGCAGCAAATCGCCGTTATTGACGCGCATGCGCCCGCTCACATTCAGCGCCTGCAGCTTGCCCTTGAAACGCCATTGCACCTGGCGACCGTGCCCGTAGGGCAGGCAATCGTGATCGGCGAGGTCATCGGGTTTGTGCGGCGTGCCGCGCAGGGCCAGGTAATCGGGGCTGGCGCAGTAGACGCGCGGGATGCTGGCAATACGTCGGGCGATCAAGGTGGAATCTTCCAGGGTGCCGATGCGCAGCACCAGATCGTAGCCTTCGCCGATCAGGTCCACCGGGCGGTCGCTGAGGTCGACTTCCACCGCGACGTCCGGATAGCGCTGCAGGAACAGCGGCAGCAGGCAACCCAAATGCGCCATGGCAAACGACAGCGGCGCGCTGAGGCGGATGGTGCCGCGCGGTTCGCTGTTCTGGCCGGCAATACCCTGCTCCACTTGCTCGACATCACTGAGCAGGCGCAAGGCCGATTCGTAGTAACTCTGGCCCAGCGGCGTGACATCCAGGCGGCGCGTGGAGCGGTTGAGCAGGCGCACGCCCAGGCGGTCTTCCAGCTGGATCAGGCGGCGGCTGACGAACTGCTTGGACAGGCCCAGTTGCTCGGCAGCGGCGGTGAAACTGCCGGACTCCATGACCTGGCAGAACAGGCGCATGTCTTCGAAGGGGTTCATTGTCGCTTCTCGGTGGACGATGGGCTGTTTTATAACCGGTCAGTGGTCACACCACAAACCAAAAGTGTGAGCACAGTCAAATGTGGGAGGGGGCTTGCCCCCGATGGCGGTGGTTCAGACACAGCAACTGTGACTGTTGCACCGCTATCGGGGGCAAGCCCCCTCCCACAGGGAACGTTGAGACCGGTTTACTTGGCGGTGAACGCCGAGTAGCTGTTCATCAGGTTGCGGTAGTTGGGGATGCGCGGCGACAGCAGGTTGGCCAGGCCTTCCATGTCGTTGCGCCAGTCAACCTGCAGCTCGCAGGCCACGGCGAACCAGTTCACCAGTTGCGCACCGGCAGCGGTCATACGCGCCCAGGCCGCTTGTTGCACGGTTTCGTTGAAGGTACCGGAGGCGTCGGTGACCACGAACACCTCGAAGCCTTCATCGAGGGCACAGAGGGTCGGGAACGCGACGCACACATCGGTCACGACACCGGCAATGATGATCTGCTTGCGGCCGGTGGCCTTGACGGCCTTGACGAACTCTTCGTTGTCCCAGGCGTTGATCTGGCCAGGGCGAGCGATGTACGGCGCGTCCGGGAACAGCGCCTTGAGTTCCGGCACCAGTGGGCCGTTGGGGCCGCTTTCAAAGCTGGTGGTCAGGATGGTCGGCAGGTTGAAGAACTTCGCCACGTCGGCCAGGGCCAGCACGTTGTTCTTGAATTCGTTGGGGGAGAAATCCTGCACCAGCGAGATCAGACCGGTCTGGTGATCGACGAGCAGGACAACCGCGTCATCTTTGTTCAAGCGCTTGTAAGTCATGGGTTAACTCCTTGGGTTTTGATTAGAAGGCAAAGCACGAGCAGCCGAACGCACCCCAGAAGCCCTGGAAGTCGCTGACCGGCACGCTGGAAAGACGGGCCTTTTCATGGCTGTGGGCATGCACGCCGCAGGGGCCGCTGCACTGGTGCACCTGGGCCTGCAGTGGCGAGCTTGGGCGCCAGTGCCCCGGCACCTTGACCACCGGCGACCAGTCCGGCAGTACCGGAACGCGCGGCGGTGCGTAATCGTCGAAGTCGCCGGCGCCATACACCACCTTGCCGCCGACCACGGTCAGTACCGACTCGATCCACTTGATGGCTTCTTCGTCAACGCTGAAGAAATCCGCCGACAACGCCGCAACGTCTGCCAGTTGGCCGACCTTGATCTGGCCTTTCTTGCCCTGCTCGGACGAGAACCAGGCGCTGCCGTGGGTAAACAGCTCCAGCGCGGTGAGGCGCGGCAGGCCCTCGGCGTGCAGTTCCAGGCCACCGACGGTGCGGCCGCTGACCATCCAGTACAGCGACGTCCACGGGTTGTAGCTCGACACCCGCGTGGCATCGGTGCCCGCGCCTACCGGTACGCCTTCGGCGAGCATGCGCTTGATCGGCGGCGTCGCTTCGGCGGCCTTGGCACCGTAGCGCTCAACGAAGTATTCGCCCTGGAACGCCATGCGGTCCTGGATCGCAATACCGCCGCCGAGGGCACGCACGCGCTCGATGTTTTTCGGGGTGATGGTTTCGGCGTGATCGAAAAACCACGGCAGGCCATTGAACGGAATGTCGCAGTTGACCTTCTCGAATACGTCGAGCATGCGCGAGATGGATTCGTCGTAAGTGGCATGCAGGCGGAACGGCCAGCGCTGTTCCACCAAGTGGCGCACCACCGGTTCCAGCTCCTGCTCCATGGTCAGCGGCAGGTCCGGACGCGGTTCGAGGAAGTCTTCGAAGTCGGCGGCGGAAAACACCAGCATCTCGCCGGCACCGTTGTGGCGCAGGTAGTCATCGCCCTGATGCAGGGTGACGCTGCCAGTCCAGTTCTTGAAGTCGCTGAGCTCTTCCTTGGGCTTCTGGGTGAACAGGTTGTAGGCGATGCGCACCGTCAGCTGCTGGTCCCTGGCCAGTTGCTCGATCACCGCATAGTCGTCGGGATAGTTCTGGAAACCGCCGCCGGCGTCGATGGCGCTGGTCAGGCCGAGGCGATTGAGTTCACGCATGAACTGGCGGGTGGAGTTGACCTGGTACTCCAACGGCAGTTTCGGGCCTTTGGCCAGGGTCGAGTACAGAATCATCGCGTTGGGCCGCGCCACCAGCATGCCGGTGGGGTTACCGTTGCTGTCACGCACAATTTCGCCGCCCGGTGGGTTCGGCGTGTCCCTGGTGTAACCGGCCACGCGCAACGCCGCACGATTGAGCAAGGCGCGGTCGTACAGGTGCAGCACGAATACCGGGGTATCCGGCGCGGCCTGGTTGAGTTCTTCAAGCGTGGGCATGCGTTTTTCGGCGAACTGGAATTCGTTCCAGCCACCCACCACGCGTACCCATTGCGGCGTGGGGGTACGGTCGGCCTGGTCCTTGAGCATGCGCAGGGCATCGGCCAGGGACGGCACGCCTTCCCAGCGCAACTCGAGGTTGTAGTTCAATCCGCCGCGGATCAGGTGCAGGTGCGAGTCGTTGAGGCCGGGAATCACGGTACGGCCCTTGAGATCGATGACCTGGGTGGCGCTGCCGCGCAGGGCCATGGCTTCACCGTCAGTGCCCACTGCGACGAAGCGCCCGTCACGAATGGCGACGGCACTGGCGTGTGGGTTTTCCCGGTCCACGGTGTGGAACTGGCCATTGAACAGAATCAGATCGGCGTTCATAGGGTTTCCTTTACAGAGGCTTCAAGCCAGGGAGCGAACAGCCGGGTGGCCGCCGGCATCAGCAGGTAAACCACCAGCAGCACGATGGTCAGGGTGACCAGGAAGGTGGAGACCACGTAGTTGGACAGAAACGGATGCAACCGCAGGATCGGCCCCCAGATAAACGGCAGGAGCAGGGTTTGCGGCAGGATCACAAACAGGCTCACCACCGCCTGCTTCCAGCGCGGCGGCTTGGCGGCGCCGTCGGCCTGGGGGGCGAACCAGAATTCATTGGCGCCGCCGATTTCAGTCTGGTCGCCGTCAGCCAGCATCGGCGCGGCTTCGTCGATCAGGGCCTGGCGTTGCGGGGACTCGAGCCACAACTCCAGGGCGGCGGTGGAGCGATAGCGCAGTACGCAGGTAAACAGGGCCATGCCGCTCTGCTGGCTGCGCACGACGTCGACGCCAAGGTGGCCGGGGCGTTCACCGGCGATGCGCACGATGCGGCGCAGCCAGGCTTCGTACTCGGTTTCACGGCCGGGCTTGACCCGGTGCTTGACGACCAGCGTGACGACTTCGTCGGGGCTGGTGTTAGGTGTTGGGTCCATGATGGGTGTTTCCCCCCGGTGCATTGAGCGATGGGGGGAGTTTGCTGGGCAATGGCAGTGGAGAATTGAATGTATGTGCTGTTTGACCCAGCCATTCGAGGCGCGAGAGGACACCGTGAGGCCCCCTCCCCTGCGACGCTCAGCTTGGCTTTTGGTAGCCGACACCCTGGAATGAGAACTTGAGCTCCTTACTCTCGCCGTTCACTCGAGTCACTTCCAGATCGCCTGTGATCGAATTGCGGAACCGACCATACAAGCCTTCGTTCGTGACGGAGCCCACCGTGATAGTGCCTTTGTCATCCGTCGTAAAGGGCGCGGAAAAACTGCCTGCGGTCGGCGCAATCTGCGAACTGCGATCGATGTCCTTACCGTAGTGTTCAACGAACCCGCTATGCCGTGTGGCCAAGCTGACCTTGCTATCGACGTAAAGGTCTTTGACATGCTGCTTGGGCCCGACTTTATCGGGGTCGGTGACGTCCTGGATATACCCGCTCAGCCGCTGCAGATTCTTCGGGTCTTGCTCCACGGTGAGGTTGTATTTATGACCGAACTTGAAATCCACCGTTGTACTGTTGCTCGCCCCCGGGCCACCATCCGCGTCGGTACTGCCGTGTGGCGCAGTGAAGTGCGACCCGAACCCGGAAAACGGCACCTGCGCCTTGCCATCCGCCCCTGGTTGCAGCCCGATATACCCGTCGCCGAGGGACTTACCCTGTTCGTCATTGATGCCGAACTGCATCGCGTAATAAATCCCCGCAGACTCGCTACTGGTTCTTTGAGCGCCCGCGCCAATACTGATTGGAAAAGTAATGTTGCTCAGCCCCTGGCCTGATCCGGGAACCGAGTAATAAGCGAGGTACATTCCATCGGGCGCTGAAGCCTCCTTCTTAACCTCCAGGCGTGGATCGCTCACCCTGTCCAGCTTTGACGCCTCGACAGTCACCGGGATCGTTCCCTGCGTAGACACAACAGAGCGGGTTGAGCGCGCGAGGCTAGCGCCCGCGGCGGGATGATCATCGCTCGCGGGTAGTTGCACCGGCTGCCGCGCCGTCGATGCGGGCGCGTCATGACCCGGCGGCGGTGTAACCGGTGGAATAAACTGTGGCTTCTGAGAGATATACATAGTCGTGACCAGCCCCTGCTTGAAAGTTGACCCATGGTAGGCGGGCCAAACCCAGGCGGGCAGCCGGAAAAAGCGTGCGCACCGTTAGGACTTTGCTGTACATCAAGGCCGGCCAGGTCAAAACGCGTACGGCGCCAGGGCTGAACAGCTAGACCTCCCCGGCCATATGCTGCGCAATCTTTCCCCGCAACCAGCGCTCGGCCGGGTCATTGTCATGCACCCCGCTCCACACCATCGACAGCTCTGCCGCATCAATCGCGAACGGCGGGTCTTCGGCCCGCAGGCGGGTGCCCTCGGTCAATGCGCACGCCGCGTAGTCGGGTACGGTCGCGATGATCTGCGAACCCGCCAGTAAGGCGCGCAGCCCGCTGAACTGCGGCACCGCCAGCACCACCCGCCGCGACCGTCCGATGCGTGCCAGGTCCAGGTCGATATTGCCGCTCAGGTCGCCCGAGAACGAGACCATGGCATGGGGTCTGGCACAGTAATCGTCCAAGGTCAGTGGCGCCTCGCCATCATCCCCTCGCAGCACCTTGCAGGGAATATCGCGCAGCTTCTTGCGCTTGGCGTTGGCCGGCAGTTCGGTGGTGTAGCTCACGCCTACCGAGATTTCACCACTGGCCAGCAACGACGACATCAACAAGTAATTGGCCCGGCGCACCACCACGATGATGCCTGGCGCCTCTTCGCGCAGGCGACTGAGCAAGGGTGGAAACAGTCCGAACTCCGCGTCGTCGGACAGGCCGATGCGAAACACCGCGCAGCTGGTGGAGGGGTCGAAATCCTTGGCCCGGCTGACGGCGCCCGAAATGGTGTCCATGGCCGGTTGCAGTTCCTTGAGTATCGCCACCGCCCGTGGCGTGGGTTCCATGCCGCGACCGTTGCGCAGCAGCAATGGGTCGTCGAACAAGTCGCGCAGGCGGCCCAGTGCGGCACTCACCGCCGGCTGGCCCATAAAGAGTTTCTCGGCGACCCGGGTCAGGTTCTTCTCGAACATCAGGGCTTCGAAAATCACCAGCAGGTTCATGTCGACGCGGCGCAGGTCGTTGCGGTTCATGGCGGTATCCAGACGGTTTGCAGGGGGTCAGGGAAGCATGCCCGCAACGCTTTGGATTGCATGCCTGTGCTGTCTTTTCCACGCCGGCACCTGGCGAAATTAACAACGATTAACTCGTCAGCCAGGCGGTCCGGCAACAAGATGAACGGCGTCTACACTGCATCCATTCAACGGGAACGCTCCCATCGACTGCGGATATTTGTCATGGCCCGACTCGAGCAATATGCCCCTCGTTTATCCGCCACCGGAGGCCTGTGCCCCCGGCGCGAGCGGATCGCCAAGCAACTGATCCTCGCCAACCTCGGCGAAAGCCTGAGCATCGCCGAGCTGGCCCAGGCTTGCGCGTTGTCGCGCAGCCACTTTTCCCGCGCCTTCAAGTGTTCCACCGGGGTATCGCCCCAGGAGTGGATTCGCCACCAGCGCATCCTGCGCGCCAAGGAACTGATCACCGGCTCTTCCCTGAGCCTCACGCAAATCAGCCTGGAATGCGGCTTTTGCGACCAGGCGCACTTCTGTCATATGTTCACTCGCAGCGAGGGCGTGAACCCGATGACCTGGCGAAACCACCACTCGCGCTCCAAGCCGCAAGTGATCGCGGCCTAGTGGTCTTCAAGCGCCTGGAATATGCTTGCCCATCCGTTACTCTTGAACCTGGGCAGCCATGAATGATTTGAGCGACCAGGCCGTGCACTTCGGCCCCTACCGCATCCATCCGCGCGAGCGCCTGGTGCTGGAGGCCGGTCGCCCGCTGCGCCTGGGACGGCGGGCGGTGGACATTCTGCTGATCCTGCTGGAGCACGCCGGCAATGTGGTGAGCAAGCAGGAACTGATCGCGCGGGTCTGGCCCAAAAGCGTGGTGGAAGACGGCAACCTGCGGGTGCACATGGCCGCGTTGCGCAAGGCCCTGGGCGATGGCCAGGCGGGGCAGCGCTATATCGTCACGGTCGCCCAGCGCGGCTACAGTTTTGTCGCGCCACTGAGCATCGAACCGATGACGCTACCCACCGACGGCGCGCCCCAACGCCCTGGCCACAACCTGCCGCTGCGGCGCACGCGAATGATCGGCCGCCAGGCCCTGATCGATGCGCTGGTGCAGCAACTGCCGCAGCAACGTTTCATCACCCTGACCGGAGCCGGTGGCATCGGCAAGACCACCGTTGCCCTGCGCGTCGCGGAATTGCTGATCGGGCATTACCGCGACGGTATTCACCTGCTCGACCTGGCACCGCTCAGCGCCGCATCGATGATCCTGCCCAACCTCGCCGCCCTGCTGGGCGCCACACCTGGGGAGAATGCGCCGCTGGTCAGCTTCGCCCGCAGCCTGCAGGCACGCCAGCTGCTGCTGGTGATCGACAACTGCGAGCACCTGCTCGACGACATCGCCCTGATCAGCGAAACCCTGTTGCGCCATGCGCCGCACCTGCACATCCTCACCACCAGCCGCGAAGCCCTGCGCGCCGAAGGTGAGTCGGTGCAACGCCTGGAGCCGCTGAGCTGCCCGCCCGCCACCGGCAACCGCGCCCAGGCCCTGGGTTACCCGGCCATGCAATTGCTGATCGAGCGGGCCATGGCCCATCAGGACAGCTTTGCCCTGAGCGATGCTCAATTGCCGCTGGCCATCGATATCTGCCAGCGCCTGGACGGCATTCCCCTGGCGATCGAGCTGGTGGCCGCGCAGATCGAGCGTTTTGGCTTGCCGGGACTGCTGGTGCAGATGGAAGACAACTTCCGCCTGCTGACCCGCGGACGGCGCAACGCCCTGCCCCGCCAGCAAACCCTGCGGGCCACGCTTGACTGGAGCTTCGAGCTGCTCACCGAAGGCGAAAAAATCTGCCTGCGCAGGCTTGCGGTCTTTCGCCGGGGCTTCAGCCTGGTCAGTGCAGCGGCGGTGATCGCCGGGGAACACATCGCCCCGACCGAAGTGCTGGGTTCGATCACGCAACTGGTGGCCAAGTCGCTGCTGAACGTGGACGCCAGCGAGGACGAGATGGTCTATCGCCTGCTGGATATCACCCGCACTTACGCCTTGGAAAAGCTCAGCCTGGCGGGCGAGTTGCAGGCCACGCGCGAGCGCCACGCGGCACGCTGCCTGGCGTTGATGGAACAGGCCCGCGGCGAGTGGGAACTGATCGCCACCCAGCCCTGGATCGAGCGCTACGCACCGCTGCGCGAAGACGTGCGCGCCGCCCTCGACTGGGGGTTTTCCGACCACGCGGGGCATTTGCTGGCGATCCGCCTGACGGTCAGTGCGATGCCGCTGTGGCAAGAACTGTCGTTGCTGCGCGAACATGCCGGTTATGTGGACAAGGCGCTGGCGTTGATCGATCAGGTCGAAGCGCCCTGCACGCAATTGACCCTGCAACTGCAATTGGCCCTGGGCAGCCTCTCCTACCACGCCCTGGGCGCCGCGCCGCAGACCATTGCGGCGTTTGTCGGTGCCGCGCGCCTGGCCGAGGAACGCCAGGACCTGGCCGGCCAGTTGCGTGCGGTCTCCGGGCATATGGCGGTGAACCTGTGTGCCGGGCGCTATGGCCAGGCGCTGCAACAGAGCCTGCAATTCGATCGCCTCGACCCGCGCACCGAGCCACTGCTGGACCTGAGCACCCAGCGCCTGCGCGCCCTGGCCCAGCATTACACCGGCAATCAGGCACTGGCCCGGCACCATGCCGAGCAGGTGCTGCAGCGCATGAGCCACAGCAGCCACGTGAACCGCTTTGCCCAGGGCGTCGGCGTGCAGTACGACCAGAGCGTCGCGTCCCTGACCGTACTGGCACGCATCCTGTGGCTACAGGGCTTCCCCGAGCGTGCCTGGCGCACCGCGAGCCAGGCATTGGACCTGGCGCTGCAGATCAACCACGGCACCTCGATCTGCTACACCCTGGCCCTGGCCGGTGTGGTGATCGCCCGCTACAACGGTGCCGACGACGAGGCACAGGCCATGCAACGCCTGCTGCTTGAGCAGTCGCACAAGCATTCGGTGCAACTGTTCCAGACTTGGGCCGGACACTACGCCGGTATCCTGGGCGACCAGGATCTACAGGGCCTGGGACTGATCGAGGACACCCTGGTCACTTTCGGCATGAGTCAAGTCGATGAGCCGGGTATGCAACGCGCGCGCAGTGGCGCGGCGGGCTGGTGCGCCGCGGAAATCCTGCGGGTGTACGCCGGCCAGGCGGCGCTCCAGGGCGATACCCCCGGCGCTGAAACGCTGCTGCTCGAAGCCCTTGGCCTGGCACGCCAGCAAGGTGCCCTGGCCTGGGAGCTGCGGTGTGCGGGCTGCCTGGCGCAACGGTGGCAGCAACAAGGGCGCAGGCAGGCCGCCAAGGCGTTGCTGGAGCCCATCTACGCTCGATTTACCGAAGGCTTCGCCACCCGCGATCTACTGCGCGTGCGCCGCCTGCTCGACGAGTTGCAGGACAAACGGCCGGCCTGAAAAAGCCCCCAGACACTGCCCGTAGCCGTGCTGCAAACGCTCTACCTGACGCGGATCGCGCAGTTGCGCCAGGGCGTAGCTGCGCACGCAATTGAGCAGGCGATAGCGCGTCGGGCCCAGGCCAGGCTCGGCGGTCAGCAGCGACAGATTGACCAGACGCGCCAGCAGGTAAGACAAATCAGCGTGTTCAAGCTCGGTTCCGGTGACCATTTCACTCAAGGTGGGCAGGGTTACCGCCATCTTGAACAGGCCCAATTGCAGGAACAGCCAGCACTCCGGCAGGCTCAGCCGCTGGTAGCTCCAGTCCAGCGCGGCAGCCAGTGAGTGATGGCGCTCCACCGCCGTGCGACGACCGCGGCTCAGCCCGTGCAGGCCGGCGCGCAATTGCCGCTGCACACCGCCGATACCCAGTGCGTCAACCTGGGCGGCCGCCAGTTCGAGGGCCAACGGGATACCGTCCAGGCGCCGACAAATATCGTGCAGCGGCATCAACTCCTGGGGCCGTAACATAAAACCCTGCTGACTGGCGCGTGCCCGTGTGACGAACAACTGCACCGCGGGACAGGCCATGGCCTGCTCGACACTGCCCAGCGCCGACGGTGACGGCACGCCCAACTGCGGTACGCGCACCAGCCATTCGTCCGGCGCCAGCAAGGCCTCGCGGCTGCTGACCAGCACGCTGACTTCGGGCGCCCTCTGCTGCAGCGCGCGCAGCAGCTTGCGACAGGCACCGAGCAGCAGGTCGGCCCCATCGAGTACCAGCAACAAGCGGCGCGCGGCCAAGCGCCGGCACAGCTCATCGAGGCTGTCGCAGCGGTCCAACTGGAATAGCGTGGCCAGATGCCCGAGCAGTTCGCCCAACGTACGCAGGTTGCCCAGGTCTACCCACCACACCCCGTCGCGATAGCGGGGCAACACACGCTCGGCCAGGGCCAGGGCCAGGGTACTTTTGCCGATACCGGCCACACCGGTCAGGGTCAACAGCCGTTGCCCGGCCATGCGCCGCACCAGCACGCCCACCAGCTCATCGCGACCGACCACCGGGCTGAGCCGCGCCGCCAGGTTGTGCGGTGCCGGCAACGTCGCCAGCGCGCCTTGTACCGGCGCAGCGAAGCAGTAGCCGCGCTGCGGGTGATTGAGGATCAAAGGCTGCACATCAAGGGCGCGACGCAACGCGGCAATGTGCACGCGCAGGTTATTGTCTTCAACGACGCTGTTGGGCCAGACCCGTTCGATCAAGGTCGCCTTGCTGATGAAGTGCCCCGGCGCTTCCAGCAGCACGGCGAGGATATCCAGGGCGCGCCCGCCCAGCGGCACCGGCCAGCCCGCCTTGCTGACCAGACGCTGGTGTCGATGAAATGTGTAGGGGCCGAAGCTCACCGCCGCAGAATGATTCATGTCCGTAACAGCGCTGAAACACCCGTGCTTGAGTGCCTGCGCATCCTTTTTCGTGGGCTCGCCGTTATCTTGCCAGCTAGCGGTGACAGGACAATGCTGGCACGGGGAGCGATACGGACAATCGGGTGCCTCAGACGGACATTGGGTCGTTAACTGAACTGTTGTCGGTATTGGGTAGGGTTCAAGCCGAGCTTTTCACTGAACAGAAAGCGCATATGCCGCACGCTGCCGAAGCCTGAGTGGAACGCCACGGTCTTGAGCGGCAGGTCGGTGGTTTCCAGCAACTGGCGGGCACGGTCGATGCGTGCGCCTTGCAGGAACGCCATGGGCGTCATCTGCACCTCCTTGGCGAACAGTCGCGCAAAGTGTCGCGCACTCATGCCGGCCAGTTCGGCCATCGACTCGATCGTAAAGGGTTGGTCGAGATGGGCCAGCACATGGTGCTGCACCCGAGTGACCGCGGTTTCCTGAGGCGCCACGGCGGCGGTCATCGGGCTGAACTGGGCCTGGCCACCCTGGCGTTTCATCACCACCAGCAACACCTTGGCCACGTCCACCGCCACCTGCTTGCCATGGTCCTGGGCTACAATCGAGAGGGCTAGGTCGATACCGGCCGTGACGCCACCCGAGGTGATCAACCGTCGGTCCTGCAGGTAGATGCGATCGGTCTCGACGATGGCGTTTGGGAATGCCTTGATCAAGCGTTCGGTGTAATGCCAGTGGGTGGTCACGCGGTGCCCGTCGAGCAAGCCGGCGTGCCCGAGCACAAAGGCGCCGGTGCAGATCGAACCGAAACGCCGCGCCCGTGGCGCCATCGCCTTCAACCAGGGCAGCAGCGCAGGATGACATTCGTTATAGGCACCCGGACCGCCAGGCACCAGCAGCACATCATAGGCCGCCTGGGCCTGCTCCAGTAGCAGGTCGGTCTGCACCGTGACGCCATTGGACGCGCGCAACGGCCCGGACTCGGTGCCGACAGTCAGGATCCGGTAGTGGTCGGCCACCGGCAGGTAGCGGTTGGCAATCGAAAACACTTCAAGCGGCCCGGCCATGTCGAGCAGCAGGAAGTCCGGGAACAGCGCCATGGCCACGGTTTTCATAAGCGGGAAACGTCCATCGAGAAGGAATGCGACGGGCATTATGGCATGCCTTTTACTGTCAACTCAGAAGAGACAGTTATTCAAATTTTATCTTCTTAATGAATTTACCGCTAACCATTAATCTTCTTCTCAACGCAAGCGCCCTGCCTCTCGCAGCCTGCGCTCACTTGAGGACTGGACCATGCTGACCCTTCGCAAAGCTTCCGAACGCGGCGCCGCCAATCACGGTTGGTTGAAGTCGTTCCACACCTTCTCCTTCGCCAACTACTGGAACCCCAAGGAACAGGGTTTTTCCGACCTGCTGGTGATCAACGATGATCGCGTCGCCGCCGGCAAAGGCTTCGGCCAGCACCCGCACCGCGACATGGAGATTTTCTCCTATGTGCTCGAAGGCGCCCTGGAACACAAGGACACCCTGGGCACCGGCTCGGTGATCCGCCCTGGCGATGTGCAATTGATGAGCGCCGGCAGCGGCGTGGCCCACAGCGAGTTCAACCACAGTCAAAGCCGTGGCGTGCACTTCCTGCAAATCTGGATAGTGCCCAACGAGGCCGGGGCCAAGCCGCGCTATCAGCAGGAGCACTTCAGCGCAGCGCAAAAACGTGGGCGCCTGCAGTTGATCATCTCGCCGGACGGCGCCGACGGTTCGTTGAATGTTCGCCAGGATGCGCGGGTGTATGCCGGGCTGTTCGATGGCGATGAAAGCGCGCAACTGGACTTGCCGCCGGATCGCTACGCCTACATCCATGTGGCGCGCGGCAGCGTCGAGCTCAATGGCCAACGCTTGCAGGAAGGCGACGGCGTGCGCGTACGGGACGAGCGCCAGATTCGCCTGAGCCAGGGCACTGACGCCGAGGTGCTGGTGTTTGACCTGCGCCCCAATGAAGTGCCGCAGATGCCATGACGGTCGCAGTGATGGCCCGTGAGCGGGTCCATCGCTGGCGTCGATAGTCACCATCAGCGCAATGAAGTTCTCTTAAAAACTGCGACGCGTAACATCAAACCCATGCCAAACGGCACCCCACTAAAACACTTGGAGCACACCACCATGAAACGCCAACTCTTGCTTAGCCTCGCTTTTTCGGTACTGGCTGCAAACGCTTTCGCCCACCCGGTAGTCGCTGAAGGCGGCGCCGATCGCATGATTGAAACACGCATTGCCGAAGGCGGTGCAGATCGCCTGCAGGAACGTGGCCTGGCTGAAGGCGGTGCGGATCGCCTGCAGGAACGTGGCCTGGCCGAAGGCGGTGCAGATCGCTTGCAGGAACGTGGCCTCGCCGAAGGCGGTGCTGAACGCCTGCTGAGCAACCACGTATAACCCCTGCTGTTGAAGGGAACCCCAAACCGGCCTGATCAGCCGGTTTTTTTTCGTCTTCGATTCAGGCTCTTCAAGCAGGTTTGAAAGGCTGAACGTGCGGGTGTCAGGCACCTCCCTCGCCACAGGCATTCGGGTTGCCCTTACCCTTCGCGCTTGACCTTCAAGTGCCGCGCATACCAGGGTCGTTGCGGCACGCGCTTGAACAGGCCCTTGAGCAGTTCCTCATCGGCGCCAAAGGTGATGCGCAGGGCGAGTTTCATGATTTCCGGGTCCATTTCCATCGAGCGCCCCTGCTGCAACCCCGGCGTGGTGCTGCACCCGTGGGTGTCCGGGCCGAGCCAGGGGTCGCCGACTTCAACCCAGCGTCCCGCTGCAAACCAGGCTACGCCGTTGACCTCAAGCCGGGTGACCTCGCCCGGATGGAACCGCTCGTGGGCGCGAAACCAGTCCTCGATGCGGTCGTCGATCCAGCCGTGGAAGTGCCAGAACACCGGGTTCACGTGGGATGAAAACGGGTCGCCGAGGAAGTCGTTCTCCGGGGCGTACCAGCGCGGCGCAAAATCCGCCGGGTCGCGGGCAAACGGCACCGGGGCGCCATTGGACGGGTCGCGCGGCACCGAGGCCCAACGCATGTGCAGCCAGTCGTGCAGGCCCAGCTCCATCTCCGAACCCAATTGGCCCAGGGTCAGCCTGGCCAGGTAGCGTGGGTCGCGGTATTGGGATTCCCACACCTGGAAATTACTGTGGTAGGTCTCGGCCGCCTTGATGTCGCTGACCCACTGGGTGTAATCGGCGTCATCCGGCGCCGACCAGCAGGGCGGCAGCGCAAAGCCGTCGTGGTTATCGAAGTAACGCACGAAGCCCGGGCGATCGCGCTCCAGCGCCGGCTGGGGCTCGGGGAAATGCGGCCATGACGGCAGGTCCTGCATGGCGCGGGCAGTGCCGAGCATATGCCGGTGCATGAAGAAAAAGTCGATGCCCGAGCCGTTACGGTCCTTGAGCTTGCCCCGCGCATCGCGCTCCCGACCACGCGGCCCGGGTTGCCAGCCGAGGCCGCGCAGGGCCTCGCGTTTTTCTTCGGACAGCTTGTGCCATTGGTCACGGGTGGCGTGCCAGAGCTGATGAAACAGGCGATGTTCGGGGGCAATCAGCCAGGCCAGCAGGGTCGGGTTGAGGCCGATACGCTGGCGGGCTTCGGGGAACAGCTGTTTGTGGGCGATAAATCGATTGTCGCGCTCGGTCAATGCCAAGGGCCGCTCGAGGTCGAGGACCTGCCCACTGAGGGTGCCGCTGCCGGCATTGCCGAAGTCGGCCCAGACTTCATCGAGGGTCATCTTGAATTCGTAGGCCGGAATGCCCGCCGCCGAATCGCGGTCGATCAGCCGCCAATAGAGCACGGCGCCCTCGCCCGTCACCAGATCGCCCAATACGCGGTAGCGCGGCTCGCCGTCGGCCCGCAGGTTCTCGGCGGTGTCCAGGTAACCGCGCAAGCCGCGGCCACGGGGAGCGATATCCAGCAGCAGCGCCAGGCCCTGCGACGGCAAGCCCCTGAGGCCGGCATCGCGGCCTTCCAGGCGCAGGCTCCAGACGCCGCGCAAGGTGTTCGCCAGGTGCTGGCCCTGGGTGTCGGCCAGGTCGACCGTGGCTTCGCCGGGGGTGACCGGGAATTCTTCTTCCCGCGTCAACTCGCGATGGGCATAAAAGGCCGCGGGCACCGCCGCGCCGGTCAGCGCCAGGCCTGCGATGAACCCACGTCGAGAGATCGTCATTGTCTACCTTAGGAAACGGCTTAATCAGAGCTAGAACGTTTGCAGCCTGGGGAAATTTACCGCCAGGGCAGCGCCCGCTAAATTTCCCCCGTCATCGCTCGTTCTTCCCTGATAGCAAAGGCCTCAACTGACTGAGATGGCAATGACAAAACCACGTTCGAAAAAGGCGCTGTATATCGGCCTGCCGCTGGCACTGGCGGTCGCTGCCGGGGCCGGCTTTCTGGTCTGGGATCATTGGTTCAAGGGCAACGCCGGCTACCCGCTGGAGGTGATCAAGCAAGCCAATGAAATGCAGGATCGCCTGTTGTCGTTCGACAGCCATATCACCGTGCCCATGGATTTCGGCACCGCCGGCAATGAAGCCGACAAGGATGGCAGCGGCCAGTTCGACCTGGCCAAAGCGGCGCGCGGACGATTATCCGGCGCGGCCCTGACCATTTTCGGCTGGCCGGAAATCTGGAACGGCCCCAACGCCCCGCACAAACCCACCGACGGCTTTGTCGAGGAAGCCCGCCATGAGCAGGAGGTACGCTACAAAATCATCTCCGGCATGGTCCGCGACTTCCCCAACCAGGTGGGCATCGCCTACACCCCGGACGACATGCGCCGTCTGCACGGCGAAGGCAAGTTCGCGATCTTTATCAGCATGCTCAACGCCTACCCGCTGGGTAACGACCTGAACCAGCTGGACCTGTGGGCGGCGCGCGGCATGCGCATGTTCGGCTTCAGCTACATCGGCAATAACGCGTGGTCGGACTCGTCGCGCCCGTTGCCGTTTTTCAATGACACCACCGACGCCCTCGAGGGCCTGTCGCCCATCGGCCAGCAAGCGGTGCAGCGCCTCAATGACCTGGGCGTGATCATCGACGTGTCGCAGATGTCGACCAAGGCCCTGGAACAGGTTGCGCAGTTGAGCCGTACGCCGATGGTAGCGTCCCACTCGGCGCCCCGGGCGTCGGTGGACATCCCGCGCAACCTCAGCGACAAGGAACTGCAACTGATCAAGCACAGCGGCGGCGTGGTGCAGGTGGTGGGCTTTGCTGCCTACCTGCGACCCCTGAGCCAGCCGACCCAGGACAAGCTCAACGCGCTGCGCGCCCGCTTCGATCTGCCGCCGCTGCCCAACCTGGCGATGGCCTTGATGCCGGGCGATGCGATTATCGCCGCGTGGCCCGAACAGCGCTTCGGCCAGTACGCCAGCGAGCTGTACGCGATTCTCGAGGAAGAACCCAAGGCGACCCTCAAGGACTGGGGCGATGCCATCGACTATACCGTGCGCAAGATCGGCATCGATCACGTCGGCATCGCTTCGGACTTCAACGACGGCGGCGGCCTGCAGGGCTGGGAGAACGTTGGTGAAGCGCGCAACGTCACCGCCGAACTGATCCAGCGCGGTTACTCCGAAGCCGATATCGCCAAGCTGTGGGGAGGCAACTTCCTGCGGGTGTGGGAGCAGGTACAGAAAGCCGCCAAACCCTCGGCGCATCAAGAAGTCAGTCCATGACCGACCGTCGTACATTCCTCAAGCAGGCCGGCGTATTGGCCGCCAGCCTGCCGCTGGGCAACACGCTGATTCCCCAGGCGCTGGCCGCCGCCACGAACGATCCATGGGCGGGATTGAAACAGCTGTTCAACCAGGACCCGGATTACCTGCACTTTTCCAACTTCCTGGTGACGTCGCACCCCAGGCCGGTGCGCGAGGCCATCGAACGCTACCGCGCGCAGATCGACCGCAACCCCGGCCTGGCGATGGACTGGGACCTGCAGGAAACCTGGAAGCGCGAAGGCCAGGTGCGTGAGTGGGCGGGCCGCTACCTGAACGCCACACCGGCGCAGATCGCCCTGACCGGCAGCACCTCCGAAGGGCTGGCGATGATTTATGGCGGGATCAAGGTGCGCGCCGACCAGGAAATCCTCACCACCGAGCATGAGCATTACGCGACGCAGAACGTCCTGGATTTTCGCGTGCGCAGGGAAGGCACCCAGGTACGCCGCATCCGGCTGTTCGACAGCGCCAGCCGCGTGTCCGCCGATGAAGTGCTGGGCAATATCCAGCGCAATATCCGCCCCAACACCCGCGTGCTGGGCATGACCTGGGTACAGTCGGGCAGCGGTGTCAAATTGCCCATTGGCGAAATCGGCCAACTGGTCGATGAATACAACCGCAACCGTGACGACAACGACCGTCTCCTCTACGTGGTCGACGGCGTGCACGGCTTCGGTGTGGAAAATCTCGACTTCCCCGCCATGCACTGCGACTTCTTCATCGCCGGCACCCACAAGTGGATGTTCGGCCCGCGCGGCACCGGCCTGGTATGCGCTCGCAGCCCCGAAAACACCTACGTCACGCCGATGGTGCCGACATTCTCCGAAGATACGGATTTCGCCACCACCATGACGCCCGGCGGCTACCACGCGTTCGAGCATCGCTGGGCCGCCGACGAAGCCTTCAAGCTGCACCTGCAGCTGGGCAAGGCGCCAGTGCAAGCGCGTATCCACGCCCTCAACACCGAGCTTAAAGAGCAACTGCTGGCGAATCCGCGGATAGAACTGGTCACGCCGCGCAGTCCAGCACTATCGGCAGGTTTTACCTTCTTTCGGGTCAACGGCCAGAACAGCGATGCCATAGCTGCCTACATGCAGCAAAACCGCGTAGTGATCGACGCGGTGGACCGCGACGTAGGCCCCGTGATCCGCACCTCCCCCGGCCTGCTCAACAGCTCGGATGACATCCAGCGCTTCATGGCGTTGCTGAGCCAGCGGTCGTGACCTTTTTTTCTTTGAACGAGACGCTCACATGACGCCATTTCGACTCAAACCCCTGACAGCCCTGGCGCTGACCGCACTGTGTGGCGCCCTGCTCCCGGGCTTGGCCCAGGCGGCGGCACCACAACCGGGCAAAGTCTTCAAGGACTGCAAGGACTGCCCGGAAATGGTGGTATTGCCTGCCGGCACCTTCACCATGGGCACCCCGGAAGACGAAGTCGGCCGCGAGCCGGACGAAGGCCCGATGCATGAAGTGACCTTCGCCAAACCCTTCGCCATGAGCCGCTTCCACATTACCGCCGGTGAATGGGACAGCTACGTACGCCAGACCGGGGTGAAGATCGCCAATGGCGATGATCGTCCCGGCCGCGAATGCATCGCCAGCAAGCCGCGCTACCCCCAGGGGCCACGCCAGCCAGCGGTGTGCATGGACATGGACGACATCAAAAATTACGTGGCCTGGCTGTCGAAAAAGACCGGCCAGCAGTACCACATGGTCAGTGAAGCCCAACGCGAATACGCGGCCCGCGCCGGCACCCGCGGGCCGTTCCCCTTCCCGTTCGACGACGGCAAGGGCTACAGCATTGCCAAACACGCCAACACCTACGGCCCGGCGGACGGCTACAGCTATTCGTCACCGGTGGGCAGCTACCCGCCGAACGCGTTTGGCATGTACGACATGCATGGCAATGTGTATGAACGGGTTGCCGATTGTGAACACCCGAACTACATCGGTGCACCTACCGACGGCAGTGCCTGGATGGAACCGAACTGCGAGTCGTACCAGATTCGCGGCAATGACTGGGGCGAGGCGCCAGTGTTTTCCCGTTCCGGCAACCGCAACAACATCTACCCGCAGACCCGCGGTGACTGGATTGGCTTGCGTGTAGTGCGCGACCTCTAAGCCATACACCAACCCAATGTGGGAGGGGGCTTGCCCCCGATGAGGCACTGTCAGTGCATGCATCTGCGCCTGACACACCGCCATCGGGGGCAAGCCCCCTCCCACATTTGAACGCCACGCGTCAGGAGGAATGTATTTACCCGCAGACGCGGCGTGACTGGATTGGTTTCCGGGCAGTGCGCGAGCACCAAGCCATACACCAACCCAAAGTGGGAGGGGGCTTGCCCCCGATGAGGCACTGTCAGTGCATGCATCTGCGCCTGACACACCGCCATCGGGGGCAAGCTGAACTGGTCAAGTAATCTTGGACACTGATTAAGGTTCACGC
>NZ_KZ478030.1 GCF_002837185.1 Pseudomonas fluorescens
CAACTTCAACCACTTGCGCTTGCGATCTCTCGTAAGCGGGAGGCGAATTCTACAGAACTCACCAAGGGCGTCAAGCGCTTAATCCAAAAAAATGGAGATTTCCTTCAAGGTCGCCGCCCTTCTATATAGATGAACAACCAAGGCGTATCAGAAGCGGTAGTTTGCGGACCAACCAGCTGAAGACAACCCCCCGCTTTTCGGGAGAGATCATGGCGAGGCTGAGGGAGCGAGCGAGGGTATTACGTATGGCGAACGCCAATAAGATAAAGCGAAGGAGATGGTGTCCCAGGGCCGGTTCGAACGGCCAACCTTCCCCTTAGGAGGGGGATGCTCTATCCAATTGAGCTACTGGGACAAGTCGCGATCGTCGAGCCAAAGGCTCAGCGACGGACGGCGTGCATGTTAACGGCCACGGTAAAGTTTGTCATGTCATCCGTTGGCTTTTTGATCGTAGGCCAATCCTGCATGCGCATGCGTGTGGCGACACACTACATTCGGGCGCCCTACGCCATCGTGCAGATTGCATCCCAGCAAATTGCCATCATTGCAAATTGCAATGAACCACAACCTCGATTCACCCGCAAGCTATTGTTTATATTGAATTAATGGGTTGGCACGAGAGCTGCAATAGTTCTTCTACAAAACCGATTTTACACAGGCATACGGAGAAGAAATCATGAACAGCGCCCTTTTGCTCGGTCTGAACGCATTGGCACTGGCCGCGCTGGCAACTTTTCACTTCCAGCCTGCCGATTTGCAAGACTCCGCTCAGATCAATCAACCCGTGCCCCACCATCTGCAGCAACGCCCACAGTTGGCAGTGATGACCGCCAATGCCCAATCACCAATTCGCTTGACCCAAGGCACGCAAGCCGCCACCGCATCCGAACACTGGGTATTTTGAGAGCGCTACTCATGTCCAAATCTGCATGGTTATTTCTTTGCCTGACGCTTGTGACAGTCCTCCTGGGCTTGAGTAACGGTATGCAAGAAAACGCAACCCTCGCATTCATCGCCAGCGCTGTGTTCGGCTGCCTGCTGATCGTGTCGCTTGCCGTCGGTCGCCGTATCAAATTCGACCCGGTGTTGCGCTAGCCCTCCTCTCCTCATCTCACCTCAAGCCTCTCCCTACCTTACGTCGCCCCGCGCTAGTAAATCAGCAAACTGCCACTACCCTTATAGATGAGGGCAAAAGGCCATATTACTTCCGGTGTGCGCCCTTCAGTCCGATGCCGGATAAGGTTCGCGTGAGGATCAGGAATGCCCGATCCGCACAAAAACTTTTCCAACCAGTCCGCAAAAACGCAAATCAGTGCTGGCATAAAGCCTGTAGGCGGTTCAATATTTGTCACAGAATTGACGCCAAGGAAATGTCAAATCTGAGGCATGATGCGGCCTCTTTGCAATTCGGGTTGAACTTTGGTCGTGAGCCTTGTCTTAACACTCATCTTGCGGCCAATTCCAGAAACCGCTCCCCTGAACTAACCGGTTAAATATATGCGCCCATTGAAACAGGCAATTTATTCCAGCCGTACGGCTGACAAGTTCGTCGTACGTCTGCCAGACGGAATGCGGGAACGCATTGCCGAGGTGGCTCGCAATCATCATCGCAGCATGAACTCCGAAATCATCGCTCGCTTGGAACAGAGCCTTATTCAGGAGGGTGCCTTGGGTGAAGAGTTAAGCATGCGTCTGGACAGCCCGGAGCTGTCACTGCACGAACGCGAACTGCTGCAGCGTTTTCGTCAGCTTTCCCACCGCCAGCAAAATGCTCTCGTTTCGCTGATCGCGCACGACGTAGAGGCGGCCGCAGAAGTCAATTGATTTACACTTGAAAGCCGAAGCCAGCTATATGCTGGCTTTTTTTTGCGTGGGATTTGTGCAAGGGAAGCGAGGGCAGACTTGCCCTCGCAGGAAGGTCAGAGCAGGAAGATTGTGGCCAAGCCCAGGAAGATGAAAAAGCCCCCACTGTCGGTCATGGCCGTAATCATCACGCTGGCCCCCATGGCAGGGTCACGCCCCAGACGCGCCAAGGTCATGGGGATCAGAACCCCCATCAAGGCAGCCAACAGCAAATTGAGGGTCATGGCGGCGGTCATCACCACGCCCAGCGACCAACTGCCATATAGCAAGTAGGCCACCACCCCTATCACTCCGCCCCATACGAGGCCATTGATAAGGCCTACCGCCAACTCCTTGCGCAGCAGACGCGAAGAATTAGCGGTACTGACCTGGTCCAATGCCATGGCACGTACAATCATAGTGATAGTCTGGTTACCGGAATTGCCGCCGATCCCAGCCACTATCGGCATCAATGCTGCCAAGGCCACCAACTTTTCGATGGAACCTTCAAACAGCCCGATCACGCGGGACGCGATAAACGCGGTAATCAAATTGACCGCCAGCCAGGCCCAACGGTTGTGCAGCGAACGCCAGACTGACGCAAAAATGTCTTCCTCTTCACGCAAACCTGCCATGTTGAGGACTTCGGTTTCACTCTCTTCGCGAATCAAGTCGACGATTTCATCGATTGTCAGACGGCCGATCAGCTTGCCGTTCTTGTCGACCACCGGGGCTGAGATCAAGTCGTAACGCTCAAAAGCCTGGGCTGCGTCGTAGGCATCTTCATCCGGATGAAAGCTCACGGTATCGCTGGCCATCAGGTCAGCAACTTTTTTCTCCGGATCATTTACCAGCAGGCGCTTGATGGGCAATACGCCCTTGAGGATGCCTTCGTAGTCGACCACAAACAGCTTGTCGGTGTGGCCAGGCAGCTCCTTGAGACGACGCAGGTAGCGCAGCACCACTTCCAGGCTGACATCCTCGCGGATGGTGACCATCTCGAAGTCCATCAGCGCGCCGACCTGGTCTTCATCATAAGACAGTGCCGAACGCACACGCTCACGCTGCTGGGTGTCCAATGCCTCCATCAGTTCATGAACGACATCACGCGGCAATTCAGGCGCCAGGTCGGCCAATTCGTCCGCGTCCATCTCCTTGGCCGCAGCCAGGAGCTCATGATCGTCCATGTCGGCAATCAGGGTTTCGCGAACCGAATCGGATACTTCGAGAAGAATGTCGCCGTCGCGATCAGCCTTGACCAACTGCCAGAGCGTCAGTCGATCATCCAGCGGCAAGGCTTCGAGAATATAAGCAACGTCGGCAGAGTGCAGGTCATCGAGCTTGCGTTGCAGCTCAACGAGATTTTGCCGGTGGACCAGGTTTTCGACGCGGTCGTGGTGCGGACCTTCCTGGCGGTGCGTGAGGTCTTCGACCACGCGCTGGCGCTGCAGCAGCTCGATAACTTGAGCCAGACGATCCTGCAGGCTTTCCTGTGTTTTCTTTACTTCTACTTCGGTCATAGGCGAACTCCACTCCCAGCAGCGGGGCGCGCCGGAAGGATCAATCAGTCAATTCATGATTGGTAAAGCGGGGTACTGAGTAACTACTGGGTAAGTCCATGGAGGCATTCCACAAGCCCCGGCGGGGCTGACCGGCGCATGATACACCGACCGACCGCTTTTAACGTCAAAAAACTGGAAAGAACAAGCGCTTGCAAGCCGAAGCTAAGTAATGGCTGCATCTATGAACTGCGACGACGTAGCTGGAAGGGAGAACACATGGGAAATAGAAAAAGGCACACGCCAGGATAAAACCTACACGAACGCCAGACGGCAAAAAGCCCGCACTAGGCGGGCTTTTTGTTTGTATGGTGCACTCGACAGGATTCGAACCTGTGACCGCTCGGTTCGTAGCCGAGTACTCTATCCAGCTGAGCTACGAGTGCAGATTGTGCTTTTTAGACCAGATCACAACTGGTTGAAGCAAGTTACCTGCATTACTGCAAGCAACTCTTAAATGGTGCACTCGACAGGATTCGAACCTGTGACCGCTCGGTTCGTAGCCGAGTACTCTATCCAGCTGAGCTACGAGTGCATTTGTTGCCGCGCATTATAGGCCGTTCAATCTCTATGTAAAGCTATTTTTTCGAGTATTTTCAACAACTTACCGAAAAAACCAGATTGCAACGTACTAAGCAAATAATGGCGGAGAACGGGGGATTCGAACCCCCGACACCCTTTTGAGGTGTACTCCCTTAGCAGGGGAGCGCCTTCGGCCACTCGGCCAGCTCTCCGCAACACGGGGCGTATATTAACCACGTTCCTCCCCGTTTGCAAACATAAAAAACGATAAAAATTAAAGGCTTGGTTCTTCGTCCTTCTCTTTCTTGATCCGCAGGTAGATTTCCTCGCGATGGACCGCTACCTCTTTCGGAGCGTTAACCCCGATACGCACTTGATTGCCTTTGACGCCGAGCACGGTCACGGTGATTTCGCCATCACCGATAATCAGGCTTTCTGCGCAACGACGAGTCAGAATCAACATACCTTTCACCTCACGCAATTCATTTCAGGAACAACAGTCTGCAAAAAAAAGGCATTCGACCTACAACCAGACGGTCGTAGCCCTACCGCCTAAGTATTGTCGAGCCCACGCCAAAGAACATGCGCTCAACAAAAAAATGAAAGGCGCGGTAAGCCGCGCCTTCCTGGCATCGCATCACTCGCCCTGTCGGGCCGGAGCGTCCAGCTCAAAGGCGGTATGCAGCGCGCGCACAGCCAGCTCGAGGTACTTCTCTTCAATCACCACCGAGACTTTGATCTCCGATGTAGAGATCATCTGGATGTTGATGCTTTCCTTGGCCAGCGCTTCAAACATACGGCTGGCAACACCGGCGTGGGAGCGCATGCCCACGCCCACGATCGACACCTTGGCGATCTTGGTATCACCGATCACTTCACGGGCGCCGATCTCCCTCGCAGTGTTCTGCAGGATACGCTCGGCCGCATCGTACTCGTTGCGGTGCACGGTAAAGGTGAAATCGGTGGTGTTATCGTGCGAAACGTTCTGCACGATCATGTCGACTTCGATATTCGCACCGCTGATAGGGCCGAGGATCTTGAAGGCCACACCTGGAGTGTCTGGCACGCCACGGATCGTCAGCTTGGCTTCATCGCGGTTGAAAGCGATGCCGGAAATGATCGGCTGTTCCATGGATTCCTCTTCATCAATAGTAATGAGGGTGCCCGGACCCTCTTTGAAGCTGTGCAATACGCGCAGCGGAACGTTGTACTTGCCGGCGAACTCCACCGCACGGATCTGCAACACCTTGGAACCGAGGCTGGCCATCTCCAGCATCTCTTCAAAGGTGATCTTATCCAGGCGCTGGGCCACGGATACAACGCGCGGATCGGTGGTGTAGACGCCATCCACATCGGTATAAATCTGGCATTCGTCAGCCTTGAGAGCCGCTGCCAGCGCCACGCCCGTGGTGTCCGAACCGCCACGCCCCAGGGTGGTGATGTTGCCCTGCTCGTCCACACCCTGGAAACCGGCTACAACCACCACGCGTCCAGCCTTCAGATCGGCACGAATCTTCTGATCGTCGATCTGCAGGATGCGCGCCTTGGTATGTGCGCTGTCGGTAAGAATGCGCACCTGGCTACCAGTGTAGGACACCGCTGGCACACCGCGTTTGTTCAACGCCATGGCCAGCAGCGCAATGGTCACCTGCTCACCGGTGGACACAATGACATCCAGCTCACGTGGCAGCGGTTGTTGATCACCGCTGATGGCCTTGGCCAGGTCGATCAGGCGATTGGTCTCGCCGCTCATGGCCGACAGCACCACCACCAGGTCGTCACCGGCATCACGGAACTTCTTAACCTTGTCGGCGACCTGCTCGATTCTTTCGACAGAACCGACCGAGGTGCCTCCGAATTTCTGTACGATCAAAGCCATTTCTAAGCCGCCTCAGCCCGTAAAGGGGCGCCCAATAAACGAATCTTCCAGCAACCGAGCGAGCCCACGACTAGACCATGGGCTCATTAACAGCGCCTTAAATACCTGCCTCGACAAACGGCACGGCCAAGGCCAGGGCCGCGTCCAGGGCGCCGGCATCCACACCACCGCCTTGCGCCATGTCCGGACGACCACCGCCCTTGCCGCCCACTGCCGCAGCAGCCTGCTTCATCAAATCACCGGCTTTGAGTTGGCCAGTCAGGTCCTTGGTTACACCGGCAACCAGAACGACCTTATCCTCATGGACACTGCCGAGCAGGATCACTGCGCGGCCGAGCTTGTTCTTCAACTGATCGACCAGGGCCAGCAACGCCTTGCCGTCCTGACCGTCCAGGCGCGCCGCAAGGACTTTTACGTCCTTGACGTCAACCGCCGAGGCCGACAGATCGTCGCCCGCGGCACTGGCTGCCTTGGCCTGCAACTGCTCCAGCTGTTTCTCCAGCGCGCGGTTGCGCTCAAGCACGGCGGACAGCTTGTCGATCAGATTGTCGCGGCTGCCCTTGACCAGGCCGGCCGCCTCCTTGAGTTGTTCTTCGGCGGCATTGAGGTAGGCCAGCGCCGCAGCACCGGTCACCGCCTCGATACGACGCACACCCGAGGCCACACCGCCTTCGCTGATGATTTTCAACAGGCCGATGTCACCGGTGCGATTGGCGTGGATACCGCCACACAGTTCCACCGAGAAACTGCCGCCCATGCTCAATACGCGCACTTCGTCGCCATACTTCTCGCCAAAAAGCGCCATGGCGCCCTTCTTCCTGGCGGTTTCGATATCCGTCTCCTCAGTCTCCACCGGGGAGTTCTTGCGAATTTCAGCGTTGACGATATCTTCAAGCGCTTTGATCTGCTCGGACTTGATCGCCTCAAAATGGCTGAAGTCGAAGCGCAGGCGCTGGCTGTCGACCAACGAGCCCTTCTGCTGGACGTGCTCGCCCAGCACCTGACGCAACGCAGCGTGCAGCAAGTGAGTGGCCGAGTGGTTCAACGCAGTTGCATGGCGTACGTCGGCATCGACCTGGGTATCCACTGGCGCACCGACGGCCAGGTTGCCCAGCACCAACACACCGTGATGCAGAAACGCACCACCGGTCTTGGTGGTGTCGCGCACATCGAAACGACCGGACGTCGAACTGAGGAAACCACAATCACCGATTTGCCCGCCCGACTCGGCATAGAATGGGGTCTGATCCAGCACCACAACCGCTTCATCGCCCTCGCTCAGCACGTCGACTGACTTGCCGTCTTTATAAATGGCAACGATTTTGGCGGAGCCCGCGGTTGCCTTATAGCCGATGAACTCGGTGGGCACATCAACCTTGACCAAGGTGTTGTAGTCCAGGCCAAACGAGCTGGCGGAACGCGCGCGCACGCGCTGGGCCTCCATTTCGCGCTCAAAACCGGCCTCATCGACGGTCAGCTCGCGCTCACGGGCGATGTCGGCGGTCAGGTCCATCGGGAAACCGTAGGTGTCGTAAAGCTTGAACACCACGTCGCCCGGCACGACAGTACCTTTGAGCTCTGCCAGGTCCTGCTCCAGAATTTTCAGGCCGTGCTCCAGGGTCTTGGAGAACTGCTCTTCTTCAGCCTTGAGAACCCGCTCGATGTTGGCTTGTTGCTGCTTGAGTTCCGGGAAAGCGTCGCCCATCTCGGCCACCAGCGCAGCCACAATCTTGTAGAAGAAGCTGCCGCTGGCGCCCAGTTTGTTACCGTGGCGGCAGGCGCGACGGATAATGCGGCGCAGCACATAGCCACGGCCTTCGTTGGACGGCAGCACGCCATCGGCAATCAGGAAACCGCAGGAACGGATGTGGTCCGATACCACTTTGAGCGAAGACTGGCCCTCATTGGCGCAACCAATGGCCGCAGCCGAGGCACTCAACAGGTTGGTAAACAGGTCGATCTCATAGTTGGAATGAACGTGCTGCATGACCGCACTGATCCGCTCCAACCCCATGCCGGTGTCCACCGACGGTGCCGGCAACGGATGCAACACACCGTCGGCGGTGCGGTTGAACTGCATGAACACGTTGTTCCAGATTTCGATGTAGCGGTCGCCGTCTTCATCCGGCGAACCCGGCGGGCCACCCCAGATGTCGGCGCCGTGATCGTAGAAAATCTCGGTGCACGGCCCGCACGGACCGGTATCGCCCATGGTCCAGAAGTTATCGGAGGCATACGGCGCGCCTTTGTTGTCACCGATGCGGATCATGCGTTCGGCGGGCACGCCGATCTGCTGGGTCCAGATGTCGTACGCTTCGTCATCCGTCGCGTAGACGGTGACCCAGAGCTTTTCCTTGGGCAGCTTCAGCACGCCGGTCAGGAAGGTCCAGGCGAAGGTGATCGCATCTTTCTTGAAATAATCGCCAAAGCTGAAGTTACCCAGCATTTCAAAGAAGGTGTGGTGCCGCGCGGTGTAACCGACGTTTTCCAGGTCGCTGTTCTTGCCGCCGGCGCGTACGCACTTCTGACTGCTGGTGGCGCGGGTGTAGGCGCGCTTTTCCTGGCCCAGGAAGCAGTCCTTGAACTGGTTCATCCCCGCGTTAGTGAACAGCAGGGTGGGGTCATTGCCTGGGATCAAGGAGCTTGAGGCTACACGGGTGTGGCCTTGCTCTTCGAAGAAGCGAAGGAAGGCTTCACGGATTTCTGCGCTTTTCATTAGGTTCTTCCACGGAGGCTGCGGCCAAAGGCCAGTGCGCGACATCATCAGACGAAGCGACGGCAAAGGGCCGCATTATATCGGCCCTTTGCCGGTGGTACAGCGTGTTTATGTGATAGAAACAGTCAATTAGACGGCTTGCACTGTCATTTCTGCGAAAATGCGACGAATGTCTGCACGACTTGCTCGATCTGTGCCCGATTGACATCCAGATGCGTGACCATGCGCAGGCGCGGCGCGGCGCTCAACTTGATCCCGCGCTCGGCGGCAAAGCTTTTCAGGGCCTGCGCCCGATCCCCCATCTGCACATAGACCATGTTGGTCTGCACCGGCTCCACCGTATAACCGGCCTGGCGCAACTCATCCCCCAGCCACTGGGCATTGGCGTGGTCGTCGGCCAGGCGCTGCACCTGGTGATCCAAGGCATACAGGCCTGCCGCCGCCAGAGAACCGGCCTGGCGCATGCCGCCGCCGACCATCTTGCGCAGGCGCCGCGCCTTGGCGATCAGCGCTGTGGAACCGCACAGCACCGAGCCGACCGGTGCGCCAAGCCCCTTGGACAGGCACACCGACACCGAATCGAAATGCCCGGCAATTTCACGCGCATCCACACCCAGCTTGACCGCCGCGTTGTAGATCCGCGCGCCGTCCAGATGAAGAGCCAGGCCATGCTCACGGGTAAATGCACGCGCCTTGGCGAGGTACGTCATCGGCAGCACCTTGCCTTGCATGGTGTTTTCCAGTGCCAGCAAGCGGGTACGGGCGAAGTGGAAGTCGTCGGGCTTGATGGCATCGAGCACCTGACTCAGGTCGAGGGAGCCGTCGGCCTGTACCTCCAGCGGCTGCGGCTGGATCGAACCCAGCACGGCCGCCCCGCCCCCTTCGTATTTGTAGGTATGGGCCTGTTGCCCGACGATATATTCCTCGCCGCGCTCACAGTGGGCCATCAACGCCAGCAAGTTGCTCATGGTGCCAGTGGGCACGAACAGCGCGGCGTCGAAACCCAGGCGCCTGGCCAGCTCAGCTTCCAGTTGGTTGACGCTGGGGTCTTCGCCGTAGACGTCATCACCGCTGACGGCGCTGGCCATCGCGTCAAGCATACCGGGGGTGGGTTGGGTCACGGTGTCGCTGCGCAGGTCGATCACGGTCATGAAAGGGGCCTCTAACGGAATGGATAAGTCCTTTTGTGAGTGATTACTGCGGGCAAAGCCACGCAATATCAAGTCCCCACTGCATTCAATCGAATACCAACCAAACAAACCGATATAGCTTATCGATACGGCAACCGTGCAGTTTTAGAAAAACCATGTTAAAAACTCTCCGCCGCCAGGGTTCTGGCGGCAACGTTCTCAGGGCGGGGTGCAATTCCCCACCGGCGGTAATTGCGCGCAATGTGCATAGCCCGCGAGCGCTTGGCGCTTCGAACTGCTCAGGCAGGACGGCGACAAGGTCAGCAGACCCGGTGTGATCCCGGGGCCGACGGTCATAGTCCGGATGAAGAGAGAACGGGATTGGCACCTAAGGGCCGCGCTGACCTCATGCCTGCATGAAACAGTGGTGCATACCCTTAAATCCCATTCGATTCATAACGCCCTGTTTTTTTCTTAAACAGGAGTCAGAACATGCAACCCACCGCAATCGACAGCAAAAGCAAAAACCATCACGGCGAGCGTGTCGCGTTTATCCAGGCCTGCTGGCACAAGGATATTGTCGACCAATCGCGCAAAGGCTTCCTCGCCGAAATGATCGCCCAGGGTTATCAGGAATCGGACATCGATTTCTTCGAAGTCGGCGGCGCCTTCGAGATGCCCCTGCACGCCAAGCTGCTGGCCAAGACCGGCCGTTACGCCGGTATCGTCGCCGCCGCGCTGGTGGTGGATGGCGGGATCTACCGTCATGAATTCGTCGCGCAATCGGTGGTCAGCGGCCTGATGCAGGTGCAGCTGGAAACTGAAGTGCCGGTGTTCTCGGTGTCCCTGACGCCGCACCACTTCCACGGTGGCAGCGAACACACCACGTTCTTCTACGAGCACTTCGTGCACAAAGGTCAGGAAGCTGCGCGTACGTGCGCCGATACGCTGCATAAGGTGCGGGCGATCCGTCGTAGCGAACCGCGGGCTGTAGCGGTCTAAGCAGCAACGCAAAACGAGTGTGGGAGGGGGCTTGCTCCCGATAGCGGTGTGTCAGTCAGCTCATCTGTAGCTGAAGCAACGCAATCGGGGGCAAGCCCCCTCCCACATTTGAAGCCAGTCAGGCCTGAGACCTATGCAAGGCCAGCGTCTGTGGTCGGCACGATGAGAATTCCCGCGCGCAAACCATTCTTCACCTTCGGGTTGGGGAAAATGATGCGCGCACCCTCCTCCTCGATCACCCAGCGGGTTTGGGCCACATCTTCGGCCAGCAGATAGCCCTTTTCCAACGCCGAAAAGTTTTCCACGTCAGCCGGCAAATGCAGCAGGAAAGCATCGCTGTGCTTGATGATTTCGCGTGCAACGGCGAACAGCTTCAAGCCGTCGAGGCTGTCGGACTCAGGCTCGGTGCCTTCGATGATGTGCTTGAGGCGCTGCTCCAGGCGGGAAACATCCACGCCCTGGTTCTGCCCAAACGGCCGCGCCTTGCCCAATTCCAGGGTGAAAGCCTCGGCGTCCAACTGTTCATACGTAAACGCCGTGAACGTGATAGAGGCCTTGTTCTGTAGCAGCACCGCCTCCATTCCGGCGGCGCGCAGGCGCTCCAGTTCACGGCGCGAATGCCGGCGCCCTTCTTTCCACGGATACAGCGCAAATTGCTCGATCTTCGAGCCACGAATCGCGGTGTGCAGGTCGTAATGCAGGCGCGAACGGCCCGCCTGGCTGAAAAAGCTGCGGGCCAACTGTTCAAGTTCGGCGGCGCGCATGGCTTCCGGGCCAATGTTGCTTTCATGACGGCCGTTGAACAGCCGGTTGACGTCCAGTTCAAGGTAACGCTCGCCGCGACGCATGGCCTCGGGGTTGCCGAACAGGAACAGAATACGGGTGCGGGGTTTGATCTCCCCACGGGCGATGCCATGCAACAGGCGGTCGAGCAGTTCGATCGGCGCGGTTTCGTTGCCATGGATGCCGGAGGACAGCAACAGGTCGCCGCCCTTATCCCTGGCCTCGGGCGGACGCACTTCAAGCGCACCCTCGCTGAGCCAGCGCATCTGCACGCCGTCGACAGTCAGTTGAATTTTTTGCGCCGGTTCGCGACCGGCGAGGGTCAGTTCAAGCAGTTTGCCGAGGGCGAGCATAAGCAGCTTCCTTAGTGGTTGCAGCCTGGGCCGTGGACGTGGTCGTCGTCATCACCTTCGACGTCAGCCGGTTCCATTTCCAGTTGCAGGCTCATCAAGTTGGTCGCCAGCGGACGCATCAACAGGTTGGCGTACTCGGCGTCGCCCTCTTCCACATCCACGCCGATCAGCAGTTGGCCACGGCCGTCATGCTGGATCCAGATCTCCTTGCCCTGCCAGACCACGGCAACGCGGGTGCAGGATGTTTCCAGCTGGGTGCCGTCGGTGTCTTCAAGGATCAGCTTCAGGGTGTCGGTCATAAATAAAAGTTCTCAGCCGTAGGGCGTTAATTGATCTGGAAAGGATAAACCGAGCCCAGTTTAAGGATTTGCGTCAGTTCATCCAGTGCCGTCCGGCACTCAAGCAGCAGTTGCGGGTCAGCCAGGTCGGTTTCGCGCAGGCTGTCGCGGTAGTGCTTGTTGACCCATTGGGTCAGGGTGTCGTACAGCGGCGCGGTCATGATAACGCCTGGATTCACCGCCGCCAGTTCGGTTTCGTTCAGCGCCACACGCAAACGCAGGCACGCCGGGCCGCCGCCGTTCTGCATGCTTTGCTTGAGGTCGAACACCTTCACTTCGCGGATCAACCCGCCGCAGGCCGTGAGGTGTTGCAGGTACGCCCAGACGCGCGGATTGGCGCGGCATTCTTCCGGCACGATCAGCAGCATCGAGCCGTCAGGACGAGTCAGCAGTTGGCTGTTGAACAAGTAGGAGCGCACCGCGTCCTCGACGCTGACCTGGGAACGCGGCACACACACGGACTGGAAGTTGCCGCCCAGCTTGCCCAACTTGCCCTGCAGTTCGGCGAGCACCTGTTCGGTGTTGAGGAACGCGTCCTCGTGGTAGAACAGCACCTCGCCGTTGCCGACAGCGATCACGTCGTTGTGGAACACACCGGCATCGATCACCGACGGGTTCTGCTGGGCGTAAACCACGCCGTCATCCTTCAGGCCGTGCAGACGTGCAACCGCCTGGGACGCTTCGAGGGTCTGGCGCGCCGGGTACTTTTGCGGGGCCGGGTAGCGAGCATCGAACGCACTGCGGCCAAACACGAAAAACTCGACGCCGGCCTCACCGTACTCACGGCAAAAGCGCGTGTGATTGGCCGCGCCCTCATCGCCAAACTGCGCCACCGCCGGCAACGCCGCGTGGTGGGCGAAGTGCTTCTGGTCGGCGAACATCGCCCCCAGCACGCGGCTGGTGGTCGGGTGTTCGATGCTGCGGTGGTATTTGCAGTTGAGGTTGGCAGCGGTGAAATGCACGCGGCCATCCGCCGTGTCGGCGCTGGGGCTGACGGTGGCGGCGTTGGCCACCCACATGCTCGACGCCGAACAGCTCGCCACCAATAAAGGCATGGCCTGCCTCGCCGCCTGCTCGATGACCTGAGCGTCGGTGCCGCTGAAACCGAGGTTGCGCAGAGCGGCCACATCCGGACGCTCCTGGGGCGCGAGCACACCTTGCACAAAGCCCATGTCCATCAGCGCTTTCATTTTTTGCAGTCCCTGCAACGCCGCTTCCTTCGGGTTGGAATGCTGCTGGCTGTTGCTCTGGGACGCGACGTTGCCGAAGGACAAGCCGCCGTAGTTATGGGTCGGCCCCACTAGACCGTCAAAATTGACTTCACAGGATTTCATCGGCGAGGCTCCACGAACATCTGTTTTTATAGGCTTCAAATTACTTGAACACACCACAAATCAAGTGTGGGAGGGGGCTTGCCCCCGATAGCGGTCTGTCAGTTGATAAATCAGATGACTGATCCACCGCCATCGGGAGCAAGCCCCCTCCCACATTTAAATCAGCGTAATGCCGGGGGTCAGTGTGGCGGGCACCGCCAACGTCGGGGTCTCCAGCGACGCCACCGGGTACGCACAATAATCCGCCGCGTAATACGCACTGGCGCGATGGTTACCCGAGGCCCCGACCCCGCCAAACGGCGCGGTGCTGGCGGCGCCGGTCAGTTGTTTGTTCCAGTTGACGATGCCGGCGCGGCTTTCCAGCCAGAACTGCTGGTAACGCGCTTGCGAATCCGACAACAAGCCCGCGGCCAGGCCGTACTGGGTGTTGTTGGCCTCGGCAATCGCCGCGGCAAAATCCGCATAGCGAATCACCTGCAACAGCGGGCCGAACAGCTCTTCGTCTTCGCGCTCGGTCACGGCCGTCACGTCGAGGATGCCCGGGGTCAGCAAGGCGGCCTGATCACGGGGTTGCGTCATTTCCAGCAGCGCCACGGCGCCATTGGCCAACATCAGCTCCTGAGCGTCCATCAGTGCTTTGGCGGCTGCCAGGGAAATCACCGAGCCCATGAATGGCGCCGGTTGCTGGTCGAACGCCCCCACTGAAAGGGTCGCGCTGACCGCCACCAGACGTGCCAGCAAGGCATCGCCCCAGGCGCCTTCCGGCACCAGCAAGCGACGGGCGCAGGTGCAGCGCTGGCCGGCGGAGATAAACGCCGACTGGATGATGGTGTACACCGCCGCATCCACATCGGCCACTTCGTCCACCACCAGCGGATTATTGCCGCCCATTTCCAGGGCCAGTATCTTGTCCGGACGCCCGGAAAACTGCTGGTGCAGGTGGTTGCCGGTGCGGCTGGAACCGGTGAAGAACAGACCGTCGATGCCGGGGTTGGCCGCCAACGCGATACCGGTTTCCCGAGCGCCTTGCAGCAGGTTCAATACGCCCGCCGGTAAGCCCGCTTCGACCCAGCACTGCACGGTCAGCTCGGCGACTTTCGGCGTCAGCTCGCTCGGCTTGAACAGCACGGTGTTACCCGCCAGCAGCGCCGGGACAATATGCCCGTTCGGCAAGTGACCGGGAAAGTTGTAGGGGCCGAACACCGCCACCACACCGTGAGGCTTGTGGCGCAGCACAGCGGTGGCGTCGCCCAGGGGGCCGCTCTTCTCGCCGGTACGCTCGCGATAACTTTGCACCGAGATGGCGATCTTGTTGGCCATGCTGGTGACTTCAGTCGCCGATTCCCACAGCGGCTTGCCGGTTTCCTCACCGATGCAGCGGGCGATTTCATCGGCGCGGCTTTTCAGCGCGGCGGCGAAGGTTTCGAGCACACCGATGCGCTCTTCCAACGTCTGCCGAGCCCAGCCTGGAAACGCCTGACGCGCAGCCTGCACCGCGGACTCGACCTGCTCGGCCGTCGCGCCATTGCCGCTCCACAGCACTTGCTGGGTGACCGGGTTACGCGACTCGAACAATTCACCCTGGCCGGCCAGCCAGCTACCTGCGATGTACAACGAATTCATTATTTCGACTCCCGAGCAGCAGACAACGCAACAGCACGCACTTGATCACCGACCACCAACTGGAGGCGCTTGGCGGTCTGAGGATCGACCACCAACGTGCCCGCGGCCAGACGGGCCGGTGCGGCCGTGATGCGACAGTCTTCGCGTTTGCGGTTATGGATCAGGAACGGCGTGGCGTCGTCTCCCGGGGTGCCGATGGCCAGCACCAGCGTCTGGCTGTCGCGCACCGCACGAATCTTGCTGGTTTCACACTCCACCGCCGGGCCTGCGTCGAAAATATCCACATAGCCCTGGTAGCTGAAGCCTTCGCTCTTGAGCATGCTCAGCGCCGGCTCGGTGTCCGGATGCACCTTGCCGATCACGTTGCGCGCGTCTTCGGAGAGAAAGCAGCTGTACAGTGGAAACTTCGGCATCAGCTCGGCGATAAATGCCTTGTTGCCCACGCCGGTGAGGTAGTCGGCCTGGCTGAACTCCATCTTGAAGAAGTGTCGACCCAGGCTTTCCCAGAACGGCGAGCGCCCTGCTTCGTTGGACACGCCACGCATTTCGGCGATGATCTTGTTGCCGAACAGCTGCGCAAACTCTGCGATAAACAGCAGGCGCGCCTTGGCCAGCATGCGGCCGTTGAGGCCGTTGCGGTAATCGGCGTGCAGGAACAACGAACACAGCTCGGAATTGCCGGTGAGGTCGTTGGCCAGGAACAACGTCGGAATTTCGCGGTAGATATTCAACTCCTGAGAGGCGCTGACCGTCAGGCCGACCCGGAAGTTGTACCAGGGCTCGCGCAGGCCGACGGCGCCGGCGATGGCCGAAATCCCCACCACCCGGCCTTCGTCGTTTTCCAGCACGAACAGGTAGTCCGCATCACCGCGCCCGGCTTCGCCGCGAAAGGTTTTCTCAGCCCAGCCCACGCGGTGGGTCAGGCGCTCTTCGTTGGCCGGCAAGGTGGTGAGGCCGGTGCCGGTGCTGCGCGCCAGGTCAATCAGGGCCGGTAAATCGCTGCTGCGTACGGGACGAACGATCATGCTATCTCCTCGAACGGGCCGCTGTGGTCAGCCACCCGCGAAACTCTCTTTTTAAACCGCAACCAGACGCACACTCGCGCCTTCGCCCACGCCCAGGGCTTCGGCTGCCGCCAGGTCCAGGGTCACCGGCTTGCCCGGCGCGTAATCCAGCTCCAGCATCACCGCACGGTAATCCTGCAACTGCGCGTTGCTCACCAGGTACTGGCGACCGACGCCCCTTACCATCTCGCCGATTTTCACCGGTACCACGCGGCTCTGGGCAATCGAGCGAATGCCCGACACCCGTGCGTGCAGCGTCGGGCCGCCGTCGAAGATGTCGATGTAGTGATCCGTCTCGAAGCCTTCGCGCATCAGGATGTCGAAGGTGATCTGCGCTCGCGGGTGCACCTGGCCCATGGCTTCCTGGGCTGCGTCCGGCAGCAGCGGCACATAGATCGGGTAATGCGGCATCAGCTCGGCGAGAAAGGTGCGGCTTTTCAGCCCGCACAGACGCTCGGCGGCGGCGTAATTGAGGTCGAAGAAATTGCGGCCGATGGCATCCCAGAACGGCGAATCACCGTTTTCGTCGCTGTAGCCGACGATCTCGGTCACCACCGAATCGGCAAAGCGTTCGGGGTGGCTGGCGACGAACAACAGGCGGCCCCGGGAATTGAGTTCCGACCACGGCGAACCGACCAGTGCAGGCTTCACGTAGAAACTGGTGAGCAGGCTATTGCCGGTGAGGTCGTGGCACTGGGAAAGCACGTGGATCTTGTTGTGGATCTTCAGCTCGCGGGAGGCGTGCACAAAGGTTTCGTTACGAAAACTGTAGAACGGCTCGGAGTAGCCGGCTGAAGCAACGATGGCCGAGCAGCCGGCGAGCTTGCCGGTGTCGGTGTCTTCGAGCACGAAGAAATAGCTTTCTTCACCATTGAAACTCACTTCGGCCGCGAACGAGGCTTCACTGGCGGCGATCTTGTCGCTCAGGCGTTCCACATCATCCGGCAAGGAAGTGACACCAATCGGGCTGTCCGCAGCCAGACGCTGTACCTCGCCCAGGTCAGCCATTTGCGCGGGGCGCATCACCAGCATGGTGTCACTCCTTAACTCGAAAAACTCATAGAGGGAAAAATACCGGGCACGGGATCTGAGTTCACACAGATCCAATGTGGGAGGGGGCTTGCCCCCGATAGCAGTTTGTCAGTTGATAAATCAGGTGACTGATCCACCGCCATCGGGGGCAAGCCCCCGCCCACATTTGATCCGGTCCGGCCTGCTAAATGTGTCGCTATCAGGCGTGCGTCAACGTCTTCACAGCACGTTCAAAACGATCCAGCCCTTCCGTGATGTCCGCCTCTTCCACCACCAGGCTTGGCGCAAAACGCACCACGTCCGGGCCGGCTTGCAGGATCATCAGGTTTTCTTTCTCGGCGGCGTTGAACACGTCCTTGGCCTTGCCTTTGAACGCATCGCTGAGCACACAACCGATCAGCAAGCCCATGCCGCGCACTTGCGTAAAGATGCCGTATTGCGTGCCGATCTGCTCCAGGCGCGTCTTGAACAGCGCGTGCCTGGCATTCACGCCGGCCAGCACTTCGGGGGTGTTGATCACGTCGATCACGGCTCCAGCCACCGCGCACGCCAGCGGGTTACCGCCATAGGTGGTGCCGTGGGTGCCGGCCACCAGGTGCTTGGCCAGATCTTCCCGGGTAAGCATCGCGGCAATCGGGAAACCGCCGCCCAGGCTCTTGGCGCTGGTGAGGATGTCTGGCGTCACGCCGTAATGCTGGTAGGCAAACAGGTGACCGGTGCGGCCCATGCCGGTTTGCACTTCGTCAAATACCAACAGCGCGTCGTGGGCATCGCACAGTTCGCGGGCGCCTTGCAGGTAAGCCAGTTCGGCCGGCAATACACCGCCTTCACCCTGGATCGGCTCCAGCACCACAGCGCAAGTCTTGTCCGACACAGCGGCCTTCAGTGCAGCCAGGTCGTTATAAGGCACATGGGTGATGCCGGTGATTTTAGGCCCGAAACCATCGGAGTACTTGGACTGGCCACCAACGGTGACGGTGAACAGCGTACGGCCGTGGAAACTGTTCAGCGCGGCAATGATCTCGTACTTCTCGCTGCCGAAACGGTCGAACGCAACGCGACGGGCCAGCTTGAAGGCGGCCTCGTTGGCTTCGGCGCCGGAGTTGCAGAAGAACACGCGCTCGGCAAACGTGGCGTCGATCAGCTTATGCGCCAGACGCAGCGCCGGCTCATTGGTGAACACGTTGGAGACATGCCACAGCGTGTTGGCCTGTTCGGTCAGTGCACCGACCAGCGCCGGGTGCGCATGGCCCAATACGTTAACCGCGATGCCGCCGGCAAAGTCGATCAGCTCGCGACCGGCCTGGTCCCAAACGCGCGAACCTGCGCCACGCACGGGGATAAAGGCGGCAGGCGCGTAGGTAGGCACCATCACCTGGTCGAAATCGGCACGTTGCACCGGGGCTTGCTCAACGGACATCGGAGTCTCCTGAAGAGGAACGCCTGCCTGGAACTGGCGGGCGATGCAGGGATTGTAAGGACAGTTTTGAGCGCCACCTTGTCGCCAAGCGACAACTTCTTATAGCGCCAACCCCGGTTTTACACGGGTTTACGGCAATGCGACATATTGCGTCGCAATGGCGCAGTTTAAACGCTGCCGCAGTTTTGCGTCAGGGGCCGCCGGTGAAAGGGCTGTGCCCCCTAACTATCTAAAGCCTCCTGCGCGCAACCGACGGGTTTACTGCAAGCCTTCATGACTTGTACGGACCCGCTTCATGACCAACATCGATCTCTCGGATGCCAGCCTGCCTGACAGCCACTACCAACTGCTGACCAGCGCCCTGCCCGCCTGGCTCGGCAATGCCTCTGCCAGCAAACGCCAGGCGCTTGCCAACACCCAGCCCCGCCCGCTGCCGGGCAGCGTCGAGCAGCGGGCGGCGCTCAAGCGGCTTACCGGCGCCCACTGGGATGCACAAAACAGTGTGGACCGGGCATTGCAACATCTGCAGGACGTCAAGACCTTTGCCACCCCGATCCTCGAGCAGGCACTGAAAGCCGAGTTCGGCCTGCAACTGGATGTCGACGCCACCTTTGTGCGTCTGTATATCCCCGACCGCATCCCATGGTTCTCGATACACTCCGGCGCAACGCGAACCTGGACGGTCTCGCTGCTCGACGCCGCCCTGCATAACTTCGAACACAAAGAAACGCTGGCGGACGCCTACGAGCCGGCCTCGACCTTTATCACGCGCCCCTCAGCCAGCGGGCAATTCGACACCTTGCCGCCAATCAAGCGCGTGATGTCAATCTCGGCGTTTACCAGCCTGTGCCGTGACCTGGATATCGGTGCCCTCTACGCCCGCTACCTGAACGAGGCGCTCGGGATGTCCAACCCGGTGGCCGCCGCAGTACTGCGCCTGAAGGTCGACGCCAGCCACAAAGCCGCCCTGCAGGTCGCGCTGCAACTGGCACGTATCCAGGGAGATATCAGCGAGGACTTCGGCACCGTGATCGAAGGGCTGATCGCGGGCACATCCCACCTCAGGCTCGATGGCCAGCCGTTGCTCTGTCACGACTTCAGGCTGATGGAAATTCCGCTCACGGGGATCCAATTGTTTGCCCCCGACCTGGAAACGCCCCGGTCGGCCCAGCGCCTGGTGGCATACATTCCAGATGATCCACAGCACCCACTCAAGGAATATGCCTCGTCGCGGGCCTTCATGCAGGAACTGATACGACAACTGCGTGATCGCGACTATCAAACCTTCTTCAGCCGCTTCGTGCCCCACGCCAATCGAGGGGTATTTTTTTCCGGCCTGGACCAGCGCCTGGCGCGCATTACCTGGCATCCCCCCGTCAAGGGCAGCAGCGAGGCCCCCTGGCGCCGTAAACCGACCGACAACCCCACCCTGCAGTTTGACGCAGTGCCGATCACGGGCGATCCCTGGTTGCATCTGTATCAGCGAAAGCTCGACAAGATACTCAACGATGCTCGCACCCTTGCCGTTTCCACCGCCAGTGTCGATCGCGAGGCACGCTGGCGACTTTGGGACTCCTTCGTCGATGTTGCATCCTCTATCCTCAACGCGGCATTGATGGTGGTAGCCCCCTTTGTCCCGGGGCTGGGCGAGTTGATGCTTGGCTACATGGCCTATCAACTGCTCGATGATGTGTTCGAAGGGATCGTCGACTGGGCCGAAGGCCAGGGCAAAGAAGCCTTCGGTCATCTCATGAGCGTGCTGGAGTCCCTGCTGCAATTGGGCGCATTTGCCGCGGGCAGCAAGATTGGTGTGCCCCTGTTGCGCAAGGCGTTACCCAAGGACGTACTCGCCTATATCGACACATTCAAACCCGTCAGCCTGGCCAATAATGCCAAGCGTTACTGGAAACCGGACCTGACGCCCTACGAGCATCCTGCATCGCTACCACCGCGCCTGGGTATCAACGAGCTGGGCCTGCACGAGACACGCGGGGAGACAATCCTGGCGCTGGAAAACAAACTGTACAGCGTGGAAAAAGCCCCGGACAGCGAGCTATACCAGATCAAACACCCCCGCCGCGCCGACGCCTATCGCCCGATCGTGCGACACAACCGCGCCGGCGCGTGGCACACCGAACTCGAACAACCCTTGCAGTGGGACAAACCCACGCTGCTGCGCAGGCTAGGTCATAGCGTCCAGGGCTTGAGCGAGGCGGACCGAGAATTGGCTCTGCATATCAGCGGTACGGATGAACACGTCGTACGCAAAATGCATGTCAACAGCGAACGTCCGTCACCGCTGCTGGACGATACCTTGAGCCGCCTGCGCATCGACCGCGACATCCAACGGCTCATCGAACAGCTGCGCAGTGAGGACCCGACGGTGTATCACCAGATTGATCCTCAAGACACCTTGCAGCTATTGACCACCCACGGCTCGTGGCCGCCCACCAAAGCCTTGCGCATCGTCAACGACAAGGGTCAGACCGCCTGGGAATTCGGGGACAAGCGCATGCCGGTGGTTCAGGTCTACGAATCCCAGCTGGACAATGGAGACTTGCTGAAAACGGTCTTGCGCGGCCTGACCACCGAAGAGATCCGCACGCAGTTCGGTGAGCGCGCCAGCGACCCGGAACTGAGCCTGGAACGCCGCGCCCACCTGCTGCGCCATAAGCTGGCGGATATTGCCGATCACCAGCGCAGCGCGTTGTTCGAATCGCGGTATGCGCCGCTGCAAGCCGCTACCGAGCCGCTTACCCAGCAATTGCTCAGCACCACGCCCGGGTTGCCCGCGAGCGTGGCGCAAACCCTCGTGAGCGAGGCGAGCGGCGCAGAGCTTGAAGCGCTGCATGAGCGCAACACGCCGCCGCGCCTGGCCGAACTGGCACGCGCCGCGTGGAATGAAGTCAAGGTCAACCGTGCCTATGAGGGGCTGCACCTGAAGGCGCCGGGGTCGGTGGACACCGATCGGCTGGCACTCAACTCCCTGCGCACACTGAAGGGCTGGTCGGGCGAGGTACAGCTCGAGGCCCGTCACGATTCACTGACCGGGCCAACCTGGCTGCGGATCGGCCCGGTTGACGCGCCCATCCATCGCACGTTGGTGCGCACCGAAGCGGGTCACTACCAGCCCTACGATGAACAGGGCGCCCTCGGCAGCGAGACTGACCTGTACTCAGCCATTTTAAGTGCCCTGCCCGACAAGCAGCGTGATCAGCTCGACCTGGGCCTTCACCAGGGCGCACAACTCAAGCAGCGTCTACGGCAGGCGCCACTGCCACGCAACGAACTACGCGCATTGCTTACCCCCCACAATGAGCCCGGACAGGCCATTGAAACCCTGCGCCTGTTAGGCGCCGACAACGGCTATCACGCCCAGGCGCCCGCGCCCCTGGGCGCTGCAAACCTGCATCAACGCGCGCGCAACCTGTACCCCGCACTTGCCGAACATCAATTGACCACCCTGCTGAACCATTTGCAGTCCCAGCCTGGCGGTGCACTTGCCGGCCTGGAAGCGCTGGACATCGAATACCACCAACTGGAACGCGACCTGACTACCTGGCAACGCAACATTCCCTCTCAGAACCCCGGGAACGGCTCTGTACTCAGCTTGCGGCAGCGCGAGTACGAAAAACGCAATCGCGAGCTCATGGCCCGCGAACTCAGACGCTGCTGGCGCAGGGAATTGCCCATCGATGATTACTTCGAAGACCCGACCCTCGACGGTTACCGACTGAACCTGAATACCCCTATTCGCGGCGAATTGCCCCGGCTGTCCGCCAACTTCGATCACGTATCGATGCTGACCCTGTCGGGCAGCGACCACACGCTGGGGGCACCCGCGTTCCTCGGCTACTTTGCGCGGCTGCGTCATTTGGCCGTTGAAAGTCTGCCCTTGGGCGACGTGCCACCGGCTGTATTGCAGATGGGCAACTTGAAACTACTGCGCCTGAGCGACTGCGCAATCAGCCTGACGCCGCTCAGTCAGACCCGGCTCGCCTCGATGACCCAACTGCAAACCCTGGACCTGTATAAAAACCCCTTGGGCCGCGTACCCAGCGTGGAGGCCATGACCGAACTGCACACCCTGGACCTGTCCGACACCGGCATCGATAGCCTCCCCCCTGGTCTGCTCACCCGCAATAATCTGGATGCGGCCTTTCTCAGTGGCAACCGGATCAAAGAACTGCCCGCGACACTGTTCGCTCTGCCAGCGGGTAAAAGCGTGGCCTTCGACCTGTCTCGCAACCCGCTGTCATCGACCACCCTTGAGCGCGTCAAAGCCTACTACCAGCAGCACGGAGATTACTGGGAGGCCACTGCTCCCGACGTGGATGTGCACGATGCAAAACGGCTGTACCCCTCCCTGGACGACAACCAAATCAACCGGCTCATCTACAGCCTGCCGGGCGATCTGGAAGCAGGCAGGCGCGAGCTGGCACGCTTGGCCGGTGAATTGGACACCTTGCAGCTCGAGCTCAACCACTGGTCACAGTAATCCCCGGCACCGTCAGTGGAAGGCAACCGGCGAAACGCACTCAAGGTGCTGCTCGAAAAAAGCTGGCGCCGGGAGTTGCCCCAAGACACTCAAGTTGTCCACACCCTGGACATCCCTCAGTCTCTCGCGGGCGAAGTGCCCACCCTCAGTGCGCGTTTCAAGCATATTGGCTCACTGACGATCAAAGGCAGCGGTAGCCCGATGGGGTCAACCGCCTTTATCGACAGCTTTCCGGCCCTGACGATCCTCGACATCGAAAACGTCTTGCTCGAGGATATCCCTCCCTCGGTGATCAACCTGCCAGAACTGGAAATACTGGGGCTGCCACGCTGTTCAATCGCGCTGAACCGCGCCAGTCTGGAGGGATTGCACGGCATGAGCAGCCTCAAGTACTTGAACCTGGACCATAACCCCCTGGGACAAATCCCCGACTTCAGTCGCCTGCCCGGCTTGAGCCATATCTCACTGAAAGACACCGGACTAAAGGAGATACCGCTTGAGCTGCTGGGCAACCCACCACGCCAGACGGTGAACTTGAGCGAAAACGCCATTGAACAACTGCCCGCCGAACTGTTCGCGTTGCCGAGCTCACTCACCAGCCCACTGGACCTTTCCGCCAACCCGTTGACGCCCCCGACCCTGGACTTGATCAAAACCTACTGCCAGCGCACCGGCGAGAGCTTCGCCGCCCAGGCCTCCGCAGAGCAACGCCTGCGTACGCAACAGCTATACCCCACATTCCTGGAAGCTGAGGCAGACCGTTTTATCTTCCGCCTGCCCGGCGATATGGCAGCGGTGGACCCGACTTTGACGCGCCTGGAAGCCGAATACGAACAACTGGGTAACGACCTGCAACTGTGGGTGCAGGCTGTGCCGGATCGACACCCGATCCTGGATGTGCCCCTTGACGAGCAAACCCGTGCCCTGGACCAGCTGTCGAGACAGAACTTCAAGACGTTGCTGGAACAAGCCTGGCGACGCGAAAGCGCCCTGGACGAAGAGAGCCTGGGCGATGAACCGAGCCACATGGTGCATACGGACACACCGATATTGGGCGACTTGCCGCAGTTGAACGCCAACTTCAACCACGTGACCTCGTTCGAGCTGATCGGTAACGGCACCACAACTGGCGTCGACGGCACATTGCGCAGTTTCAAGCACCTGCAATCACTGACACTCACCAAGTGCTCGCTGGGCACACTGCCTGAGTCGATCCAGTACATGCCCAAGCTGTCCACCCTGGCAATGGAAGAGTGCGCAATCCGCTTGACACCCGACACCCGAGGAGCGCTGGCGCATTTGAACCAGCTGGACTTCCTTGACTTGAGCAACAACCCTTTGGGCCTCGCCCCTGACATCAGTTCGCTGCACCAACTAGCCTCGCTTCACCTGAGAAATGCAGCACTGAGCGAAGCCCCTGAAGGCGTGTTCCGGGTGGATGGGCTGCACACGCTGGATTTGAGCAACAACGGAATCCGCGAGATACCGGCGGACTTGCTGGACAGTCGAACCGTGTTCAACCAGGACTGCGACCTGAGCCTTAACCCGCTATCGCCAGCAAGCCTGGCACGCCTGCGCCAGTATTACCAACGCACAGGCATTGACTTCCAGGTTGCGGCCGCCACCGTGGATGCTCAAGGCACACCACTGGTGGTGGCTCATCCTGAACCGGAAGAAGACTGACGGGTTGATCAGCCGCGCTCGGACGGCACCGAAGACAGTTCAAAGGGGCTGCTGCTGCGCCGTTGATTGCGATCTTCACGAGGGGTTGCGCCGAAGAAGTTGCGGTAGGCGCTGGAGAAATGCGGCCCCGAGGAGAAGCCGCACGACAAGCCGATCTGGATGATCGACTTGCTGGTTTGCATCAACATCTGGCGGGCTTTGTTCAGGCGCAGCTCCAGGTAGTACTGGCTGGGGACGCGGTTGAGGTATTGCTTGAAGATCCGTTCCAGTTGTCGTCGCGACACGCAGACATGCTGGGCGATTTCGTCCGTGGTCAACGGCTCTTCGATGTTGGCTTCCATCAACAAAACTGCCTGGGTCAGCTTCGGATGGCTGGAGCCCAGGCGGTTTTGCAGCGGGATGCGCTGGCGCTCGCCACCTTCGCGGATGCGCTCCACCACCAGCTCTTCCGAGACCGCACCAGCCAGCTCGGCACCGTGGTCACGGGCCAGCACTGCCAGCAGCAGGTCGAGTACCGACATGCCACCGCAGGCGGTCAGGCGATCACGGTCCCAGTCAAACAGATGGCTGGTGGCGATGACCTTGGGGAAGCGTTCGGCAAAATCATCCTGCCAGCGCCAATGCACGGCGGCGCGGTAGCCATCCAACAGGCCAAGCTGGGCCAGCGGGTACACACCGGCGGACAGACCACCGATCACACACCCCGCCCGGACAAGCTGCTTGAGCGCGGTACTGAGCTGGGAAGCGATCACAGTGGGCGGCTCATCCGCCAACAGGAACAGCTTCTGAAAACCTTCGAGCTTGCCGGCCCACGGCTCGCCCGGCAGTTGCCAGGCGCCTTCGGCGGCAGGCTCGGCGAGCAGGAATGACAACTCGTAGACCACCTCCGGATGCACCCGCTGAGCAACGCGCAAGGCCTCCTCAGCCAGCGCAAGCGTGAGTGCTTTTGTGCTGGGCCAAATCAGGAAACCAATTTTATGGGCGGTCATGGAGTGCTATCCGGAACGAAAACAGTAATGAAGACAGAGGCCAATGCTAGCCGGTAAACCAACACAAATCTCAAAAACAATGGCGATCAAATGTGGGAGGGGGCTTGCCCCCTCCCACATAAAGCAGCTCCAACAGGAAAGGACTATTTCAAGCTGCCGGAGAGGAACTGCTGAAGGCGCTCGGACTGCGGGTTCACCAGCACTTCGCGAGGATTACCACGCTCTTCGACAATGCCTTTGTGCAAAAACACCAACTGGTTCGACACTTCACGGGCAAAGCCCATTTCATGGGTCACCACCACCATGGTGCGGCCTTCCTGGGCCAGGTCCTGCATCACTTTGAGCACTTCACCGACCAACTCAGGGTCGAGCGCCGACGTCGGTTCGTCGAACAGCATCACCTCCGGCTCCATCGCCAGGGCACGGGCAATCGCCACGCGCTGCTGCTCGCCACCGGACATATGGCCTGGGAAGGCATCCTTACGATGACCCACACCGACCTTGGCCAGGTAATGCTCGGCTTTTTCACGCGCGTCTTTCTTCGACATGCCCAACACATGCACCGGGGCTTCCATCACGTTTTCAAGCGCAGTCATGTGCGACCACAGGTTGAAATGCTGGAACACCATGGACAGGCGCGAACGCATGCGCTGCAGTTGTTTAGGGTCGGCGGCCTTCATGGCGCCGTCTTTGTTGGCGACCAGTTTCAGCTCTTCGTTATTGAGCAGGATCTTGCCGGCGTGGGGCTGCTCCAGCAAGTTGATGCAGCGCAAAAAGGTACTTTTGCCCGAGCCACTGGAGCCGATAATGCTGATCACATCACCGGCTGCGGCGGCCAGGGACACGCCTTTGAGCACTTCATGACTGCCATAGCGTTTATGCAGGTCTTGGACTTCAAGCTTGTACATGCGGTCGGTTCTCACAAAAACAGGTGGTCAGTCGTTGAGCAAGCGCCCGTGACGCAGCGCTTCGCGCCCCGCCACCTTGGCCAGCCAGAAACCCGCTTGGGCATAACGCAGCCGTTCAACGGCAAACAACACCCCGGACGTACCCGCGCAAACAATGCTCACGTGGTCTGCCAGGGGATCAATCACTTCAAAAATGGGTTCGCCCTGCTCGACCCAGTCACCGGCCTTACGCAGGTAACTGATCACTCCGGCGTGGGGGGCGAACAGCAATTCGGTGCCTTCGAACGGCATGCCTTCGCACGCTTCGTGTTGTGGTGCCGGCCATTCGCCCTTGATCAGGCCTTGTTCGGCAAGAAACGCCAGGATGCCTTCAGCGTGGAAGATCGCCTCATTGCGACCGGTGTCAGCCTGGCCGCCCAACTCCAGCGTCGTCGCCAGACAGGCCAGCGGAATCTGTGCGTCGGGAAACGTGCGCGACAGACGCAGCCACGGCAACGAACAGGCTTCATCGAACGAGCTGCCACCGGAATCTTCCGCGAGCAGGCCGACCTTCACATTCAAATGCGCCGACAGCGAGCGCCACTGCGGCCAGTGCTGGGGCAGTGCGTACATGTGCAGTGCGGCCTCGGCGTCGCAATGCAGGTCGAGCACCACATCGGCGTTGCAGGCGTGGCTGAGCAGAATACGTTGCATGCCTTGCAACTGGCTGCTCGGCGCGGGCAAGGCACTGAGCACATCGCTCATGGCCTGGCGAATCATGCGCACGTTTGCGTGGGGGTCATCGCCCAATTTGCCTTTGAGCAGCTCGGTGACCGGCGCGCTCAACTCCACGAAATCACGGTTGAAATTCTTGCCGCTGCCCACCTCGAAACGGCCCTGGTGGCTGCCTTGCAGCAACTGGCCCAGGCCCATCGGGTTGGCCACCGGTACCAACTCGATCACGCCGTTAAGCGCGCCTTGCTGTTCCAGTTCGGTGAGGCGCTTTTTCAGCTCCCAGGCCGCGCGCATGCCGGGTAACTCATCGGCGTGCAGGCTGGCCTGGATATACGCCTTGCGCTCGCCGCGGCCGAAACGAAACACGCTCAGCTGGCGTTCACAGCCCAGGTGGCCCCAGGGCAACAGGTGATCGATACGTTCCATATCAATGCTTCCGTGGAGCCAGGTAGCTCAGCCAGCGGCGTTCGGCCAACTTGAACAGGCGCACCAGGATGAACGTCAGGCACAGGTAGAACACGCCGGCGGTGATATAGGCTTCGAACGGCAGGTAGTACTGGGCGTTCACCGTGCGCGCGGCGCCGGTGATATCAATCAAGGTGACGATGGAGGCCAGGCTGGTGGTCTGCAGCATCATGATCACTTCGTTGCTGTACTGCGGCAGCGCGCGGCGCAGGGCCGACGGCAGCAGAATGCGGCGGTACAGCTTGTAGCGCGACATGCCCATGGCCTTGGCTGCTTCGATCTCGCCATTGGGCGTGGCCTTGAGGCTGCCGGCGATGATCTCGGCGGTGTAGGCGCTGGTGTTGATCGCAAACGCCAGGCACGCGCAGAAGGTGGCGCTGGACAGCAGCGGCCACAGGAAGCTTTCACGCACGGTTTCGAATTGGGCCAGCCCGTAGTAGATCAGGAACAACTGCACCAGCATCGGCGTGCCGCGAATCACATAGGTGTACAGCCACGCCGCGCCATTGACGATTGGCTGCTTGGACACGCGCATCAGGCCCAGGGGCAAGGCGGCGAGCAGGCCGAAGAACAGCGCGATGGCGAGCAGTTTGAGGGTGGTCAGCAGGCCGCCAAGGTACAGCGGCATGGCCTCCCAGATGACGTTGTAGTCGAAGATCATAGATCAGCCGCCCTTACGCCTACCGAGTAGCGCTTCTCAAGATAACGCAGGGCAAGCAATGACACGCTGGTGATCACCAGGTACATCGCCGCCACGGCGAGGAAGAAGGTAAAAGGCTCACGGGTGGCATCGGCCGCCTGCTTGGCCTTGAACATCATGTCTTGCAGGCCCACCACCGAAATCAGCGCGGTGGCCTTGGTGAGCACCAGCCAGTTGTTGGTGAAGCCGGGGATCGCCAGCCGAATCATCTGCGGCACCATCACCCGGAAAAACACCTGGAAGCTGCTCATGCCATACGCCAGGCCGGCTTCAGCCTGCCCCTTGGGAATGGCCATGAAGGCGCCACGAAACGTTTCCGACAGGTAGGCGCCAAAGATGAAACCCAGGGTGCCGATACCGGCGGCCAAGGGGTTCAGGTCGATATAGTCGTCGTAGCCGAGCATCGGCGCGACGCGGTTGAGCAGGTCCTGACCGCCGTAGAAAATCAGCAGGATCAGCACCAGGTCGGGGATCCCGCGGATCACCGTGGAGTACAAGTCACCCAGCCAGGCCAACCAGCGCACCGGCGACAGGCGTAAGGCGACCCCGATCAGACCCAGAACAATGGCCAGGGCCATTGACGACAAGGCGAGCTGAAGCGTCAACCATGCGCCATCGAGGATAACGGCCCCGTAGCCTTTCAACATGATTCAGGTCCTCGAAAAGGGGGATGAAAAAATGGCGCAAACTTCAGAGTGTTCTGTTGCTTGCGCCATTTCAGACAGACCGCCGCGACGATTTACTTGGCTTCTGGCCCGTAAATGTCGAAGTTGAAGTACTTGTCCTGGATTTTCTTGTACTCGCCGTTGGCACGGATCGCGGTGATAGCCGCGTTGATACGGTCCAGGTTTTCCTTGTCGCCTTTGCGTACCGCGATGCCTATGCCGTCGCCAAAGTATTTGGCGTCTGTGAAGGCCGGGCCGGTGAACGCGTAGCCTTTACCGGCTGGCGTGTCGAGGAAACCTTCCTGCAGCAGGGTAGCGTCAGCCACAGTGCCGTCGAGGCGACCGGCTTCCACATCCAGGTAGATTTCGTTCTGCGAGCTGTAAGGCACAACGGTGGCGCCTTTGGGAGCCAGGACTTCCTTGGCGAAGCGGTCGTGGATCGAACCGCGCTGCACACCGATCTTCTTGCCCTTGAGTTCATCCAGGCTATCGCTGACCGTGGTGCCTTCCTTCAACACCAGGCGCGCCGGGGTCAGGTAGTAGCGGTTGGTGAAGTCGACGGACTTCTTGCGGTCTTCAGTGATGGACATGGACGACAGGATCGCGTCGATCTTGCGCACTTTCAGTGCCGGGATCAGGCCGTCGAACTCCTGCTCGACCCAGGTGCACTTCACGTCCATCTGCTTGCACAGGGCGTTGCCGATGTCGTAGTCAAAGCCGACGATGCTGCCATCCGGCGCCTTCGAGGCAAACGGAGGGTAAGCTGCTTCAATACCAATCTTCAGTGGCTTGCCTTCGGCGAAAGCCTGCATGGACAGCACGGACAGCGCCAGGGCGCCCAACAGCACGAGTTTCTTCATCTTGGGACTCCATCGGTATAGGGCAAAACAGCAGTATGAGCCATGGCCCACGATGCGGCGAAGGTGAAACCGAATAGCGTTGCAGCGTCCTGCGCCAGAGAGTACCAGCGACGACGAGCGAGTGATCGGCATTCTAACGACAGGCGGAAAGCCGATATTTCCTCAATGCGACAACAATTTACAGAAGCACCGAGAAAGCGGTTCCAGCCCATTGACAGCCTCTGGATTTTATGCAGAGGCAAAAGATATTAAACCAGCTAATGCTGCAAATTGCGGGCCTATTATTCGCAAACCCTTCTGGCACGGCAAGTGTGGCGTTTAATCTTATTTCCCGGGGTCTCTGAAACGCAGTTTTTCGAGACGCGGGCGTAGCTGTTTGCCTCATACCTGAGCGAAGGGTTACACATTTGCGCCCACCGGTAACATTCAGAAACGTCCTACTGCGTAAACCGATATTTATTGGCTTGCTGGTTATGCAGGCCTGTCAGACCACCCTCTGTACAGGACTTGAAATGCAATCCAAATGTGGGAGGGGGCTTCATGGTTTGCAAAATCCCGTAAAAAAGCCCCACCCGGTCTGCACCGAATGGGGCTCTGTCCCACCTACCCCGCCTTACGCGACGTTCATGGTCTTGTGCGTCTCAATCAACTGCGCAACCACCCCCGGATCGGCCAGGGTGGAGATATCCCCCAACCCGTCATACTCGGCCGTGGCAATCTTGCGCAGAATCCGTCGCATGATTTTCCCCGAACGCGTCTTCGGCAAGCCCGGCGCCCACTGGATCACGTCCGGCGAAGCAATCGGGCCGATCTCTTTACGCACCCAGTTCTTCAACTCCAGGCGCAGCTGCTCGCTGGGCTCTTCGCCGCCGATCAAGGTGACATAGACATAAATGCCCTGCCCCTTGATGTCATGCGGCACACCCACCACCGCCGCTTCCGCGACTTTCGGGTGGGCGACCATGGCGCTTTCGATCTCGGCGGTGCCCATGCGGTGGCCGGACACATTGAGTACGTCGTCCACACGCCCGGTGATCCAGTAGTAACCGTCCTCGTCACGTCGCGCACCGTCACCGGTGAAGTACATGCCCCGGAAGGTCTTGAAGTAGGTATCGACGAAACGGTCATGGTCGCCGTACAGCGTACGCGCCTGGCCCGGCCACGAATCGAGGATCACCAGGTTGCCTTCGGCCGCGCCTTCGATCAGGTTGCCCAGGTTGTCCACCAGTGCCGGTACCACGCCAAAGAATGGACGCGCCGCCGAACCCGGCTTGAGCGCATGAGCGCCCGGCAACGGGCTCATCATGTTGCCGCCGGTTTCGGTCTGCCACCAGGTGTCGACAATCGGGCAACGGGATTGGCCGACGTTCTTGTAGTACCAATCCCAGGCTTCCGGGTTGATCGGCTCGCCCACCGAACCCAGCAGGCGCAGGCTGCTGCCGTCGGCGCCTTCGCAGGCGGCGGTGCCCGACGCCATCATCGCGCGGATCGCGGTCGGCGCGGTGTAGAGCACATTGACCTTGTGCTTGTCGACGATCTTCGCCACCCGCGTGATATCCGGGTAGTTCGGCACGCCCTCGAACAGCAGCGTGGTCGCGCCGTTAGCCAGTGGGCCGTAGACGATGTAGGTGTGGCCGGTGACCCAGCCGACATCGGCGGTGCACCAGTAGATTTCACCCGGGCGGTAGTCGAACACACGTTCATGGGTCAGGGCTGCATATAACAGATAGCCGCCGGTGGTGTGCTGCACGCCCTTGGGCTTGCCGGTGGAGCCGGAGGTGTAGAGGATGAACAGCGCTTCTTCGGCGCCCATCTCTTTGGGCGCGCACACGGTGCCCGCCACTTTCATCAGGTCTTCGTACCAGATGTCGCGATGCTGGTTCCACTTGATCGCGCCATTGGTGCGCTTGCACACGATGACCTTCTGGATGCTGCTGGTTTCCGGATTGGTCAGCGCGTCATCGACGTTGGCCTTGAGCGGAATCTTCTTACCGGCGCGGATGCCTTCGTCAGCAGTGATAACGACTTTCGACTTACAGTCGATGATGCGACCGGCCAGGGCTTCCGGCGAGAAACCACCGAACACCACCGAATGAATCGCCCCGATGCGGGTACAGGCCAGCATGGCCACCACGGCTTCGGGGATCATCGGCATATAGATAGTCACCACGTCACCGCGGTGCACATCCTGGCCGCGCAGGGCGTTGGCAAACTTGCAGACTTCTTCATGCAGTTCGCGGTAGGTGATGTTGCGGCTCTCGGCAGGGTCATCGCCCTCCCAGATGATCGCGATCTGGTCGCCACGCTCGGCGAGGTGGCGATCCAGGCAGTTGTAGGAAACGTTCAGGGTGCCATCGGCGAACCACTTGATGTCGACATGGTGATCGTCGAACGAAGTCTGCTTCACCGTGGTGAAAGGCTTGATCCAGTCGAGACGCTTGGCTTGCTCGCGCCAGAAACCATCGGGATTGACCACCGACTGCTGGTACATCGCCTTGTAGGTCGCCTCGTCGGTCAGCGTGTTGGCTGCTACTTCGGGACGAACGGGGTACAGGGAAGCCGCACTCATCTTTCTTACCTCGGTGACAATAGTTGTTGTTGTATGGCCCCTGTTGTAGCCGGGGTAGGCCTATAGAACCATTCGACGATGGTAGTAACAAGACCCTACAAATTGCCCAGCTATGCCGGTATTCCGCTCTGGCCCGCGTCCTGCAGCGCTTCGCAGGCTGCTGAAAAAACCTTCATCGAGGGATTGTTACAAAAACCGTCAAAAGTGTTTATCAAAACCACGGGTATATGAATATAACCCGGGCGCCTAGAATCAACTCCGCCAACCAAGGCACCGTGATTAACACCGTAACAGCCCCCACGAAGGCAACGTTAATCCGAACTTCCCAACTTTCAAGTTACACACGCGGCCTCACAAGGGCCTCGTGACCCCTTTCGCCCTGAAGAAGGTAAATAGAGAAATGAAAGCTTTAGTAGTTTTGGCCCTCAGCAGCTTGTGCGCCACCGCCGCCCTGGCCGACGAGGCCCCGACCGAGCTGGCTGGCGCGAATGCGCCGATTGTTGAGGACTACACCTACAGCACTCACCTGGACGTCGCCAAAGTATTGTCCATGAGTGATATTGCGCAAGTGTGTGAAGTGGTACCGGTGAAGATGGAATATGAAGACTCGCAAGGTCAGCGTCATATTCTTAATTATCATGTGATGGGCAATGGTTGTTCTAACGGATAATCGGTTTTCAAGTTGAATGCTTAATTGCCGCAAGAAATCGCTCTTGCGGCCAAGGCCCGACCGCTGAAACACCACGATCAAAATGTGGGAGAGGGCTTGCTCCCGATAGCGTTAGCCGCCACACCCACCTTATAAAGCCCTGCCTGCGCCCCCCCTACCAAAACCCTCACACCGCCCGTCAAAAAAATCCAATCCCGGCAAAGCCTCGCAAACACACGCTTTGGCCGTAAACCAGGCTAATTTGGCGCCTCCAAGTGACCATCCGCCACAACACAAACCCGAATTTTTCCCTATAATGCGCGGGTAAATCGGGCCTGCAATATCCCTTTACACAGGGATGAAGAGCCAGACCTGAGGCCTCCGCTGGAGCCTGCACCTGTCGCTCCGCACCTCAAGCCTCACGCAGTACCCGTTACGCAATTTCCGTTTATTTGCCTGCGCGAGCTGCTGCAACAAACGATTCCTTAAGATCCACCGCGGCCTCAGGGCCGTGTGAACACCCCACCATCCGGTTTCACACGGGCACCTTTGAGCCCTCACGCAGGAGACGACACGTCATGCTGAGCTGGGACGAATTCGACAAAGAAGAAGAAGGCGAAGTAGCCACCAAGGGCGCCAACGCCGGCCACGCCACCGAAGCCAACATGGACCGCCTCGACGGTGCCG
>NZ_KZ478031.1:0-9177 GCF_002837185.1 Pseudomonas fluorescens
CCAACATCCTGGTCGGCCCAGAGGCCGCCATCGGGGGCAAGCCCCCTCCCACATTCGAACCGAGGTGTATCAGATGGGTAACCGTCGGTTGACAGGCCGCCATCGGGGGCAAGCCCCCTCCCACATTCGGACCGAGGGGTATCAGGAACAAACCCCTTCCCACATGTGGCGGCCATCAAGACACCACCTCCCCAACCACAACCCCCTCAACCCACCACCTGGCCAACGCCAACACATTCGGCGCCTTGAGCAAAGTGAAGTGATTCCCCCCGCCATACCAAACCTGCAACGCACGCCCCTGCCCCCGCCACCCCTCGATCATCAACCCCTGCTCACGCTGATTGCCCGCCGCATCCAGCGCCGGATCCTGCGCCAGCACCAAGCGCACCACCCCGTCATACCGAGCCTGCGGCCGATACACCGTACGCAACGCCGCCGCATAAGTCCGCGCAGGGCCAACCATCGCATCCCCGGCAGACCGCGCCGGCAACAAACCAACCCCAACCATCCCCGCATGCAACGCCTGGCGCTGCGCCACCTCATCACTCGCGGCAAAATCCAGCGGATCGATCCCCAGGGACCTCCCGGCCGCCAACTGCATCGCCTCGATCAACCGCAACAACGCCGCCGTCGACGTATACGGCCGCCCCACCACACCATTGCCCCCCGGCGACTCACTGTCGATCACCGTCAACGACGCCACCTCGCGGCCCATCGCCTGCAAGCGCAGCGCCATTTCCAGCGCGACCCAGCCGCCAAACGAATGCCCGACCAGGTGCACCGGCCCCGCCGGGCACTCATGAATCAGCGCCGCCAGATAACACTGCGCCGCCGCTTCCACCTGGCTGTGAGGCACCGCTTCACCGTCCAGCCCACGCGGTTGCAGGCCGTACAACGGCCAGTCCCGCCCCAGCGCCTCGCTCAAGCCGACGAAGCCGGTCACGCTGTCGCCCGCACCGGGTACACAGAACAGCGGCGCATGCCCGGCCTTGCCGCCCTGGATACGCAGCAAGGGCTGATGCGCCGCCTCCATCACCGGTAAAGACTCAGCCAACGCTTGGGCCATCGCCGCGCCCAGGCTGCGGATATGCGGAGCCTGCATCATGCTCTGGTGATTGCCGGGCACTTCAATCTGGCGCAGTTGCCCGGATGCCAGCGCGTCCTCCCAGCCCAACGACTCACTGCGCCGCGACAGTTCGGTCGGCCGTTCCCGGGCGCTGAACAGATGCACCGGAATCGGCAGCGGGAACAGGCTGTAATGCGCCAGCGCATGCCCATGCCCGACTTCGCGCTCGATGAAACTGATCAAGTCGGCGTCCGCGGCCGCCGCCATTTGCGGGTATAACAAACCTTCATCGCGACAACATTGCAGCAGGCCCGCAAGGTCCAACTGTTGAGTGTCTGCTTCCAGTTGCGCCAATCTCGCCACTTCATGCGTGCCTCCTTGTACGGTCCAATGAGCCGTGCACTGCAGCAGCAGATGCCGCTTGAGCGCCTGCGGCCCTTCCCAGCGTGCCTTGCCCTGATCGGTCATGCGCGGCACGAAGGTGTCGATCAGACCAAGGAACGCGACGCTTTCGTCCAGCCCCAACAGTTGCATGGCCACTTCATAGGCAAGCACCCCGCCGAACGACCATCCCGCCACACGGTAGGGTCCGTGCGGCTGGATCTCGCGAATCAGGCCGACCATGCGCGCCGCCAAGCCCTCCATGGTGTTCAGGTGAGCCTCGCCCAGCGCCAGGCCCGGCAGACCATAAATCGGGTAGTCACCCGGCAGGTGCTGACCCAGCGCCGGGAAATACACGTCCATGCCGCTGAACTCGTGCACCAGGAACAAGGCCGGCTGGGCACCGCTGCTGCGCACGGTTACCACCGTGGTGCAGCGCGTTGCCTGCTCGTCACGCTCGCGCAACATCGAGGCCACGTTCGCCACGCTGACGTGCTCAAAGAGCTCGGCCAGGCTCACCTGCAGACCCGCCTCCTCCATCAGGCCGACCAGGCGAATGGCAAGCAAGGAATGACCGCCCAGTTCGAAGAAACTGTCATCGCGGCCGACCTGCTCAAGCTTGAGTACGTCGGCCCATAGCTGACCCAGCCTGTGCTCAAAAGCATCACGAGGCGGTTCGAACACGCGGTCAGCCGGCGCTTGCAGCGCGGGGACCGGCAAGGCCTTGCGGTCGATCTTGCCATTGGCCGTCAGGGGTAACCGCTCCAGTGGCATATAGGCTGACGGCACCATGTAGTCCGGGAGTTGTTCCTGCAGATGGGCACGCAGGCTATCGATGCCAACAGGCTCTGCCGCCCAGGTGAAATAGGCCGCCAGGCGTTTGTCGCCCGGTGCGTCTTCACGGGCCAGCACCACCGCCTCCTGAATGGCGGCGTGGGTCGCCAGGCGTGCTTCAATCTCGCCCAGTTCGATACGAAAACCGCGAATTTTCACTTGGTCGTCGTTGCGCCCCACGCACTCCAGCAAGCCGTCCGCGTTCCAGCGACCCAGGTCGCCGGTGCGGTACATCAGGGCCTCGGGCTTGAAGGGGTCGTGCACAAACTGTTCGGCGCTCAATTGCGCACGATTCAAATACCCCAGGGCCACGCCGTCGCCACCGATACAGATTTCACCGGTCACGCCCAACGGCACCGGCTGCAACTGCGCATCCAGGACATAGACCTGAGTATTGGAAATCGGTCGACCGATCGGCACGCTGTCCGTGTTGTCGGCGAGTGCGCGCACCTCATGGGTGGTCGCGTAAGTGGTGGTTTCCGTCGGCCCGTAGCAATGCACAAGACGCAGTGCCGGTGCGCGCGCCAACAAGCTGCGGAACGCTGCCGGATCAGCGCGCTCGCCTCCGCACAGGAGGATGCGTAACCCCGCCAGCGCATCGGGTATCAGTTGCACGTACTGATTGAACAGCGCCGTGGTGACGAACAGTATCGTCGCCCCCTCCAACGCAGCGCCAAACGCCACCGGATCGAGCAATATGGAATGATCGATGACCTGCACCTGCCCGCCGTTGAGCAGTGGCCCCCACACATCCATCGTGCTGGCGTCAAAGGCCGGGTTGGAGGCGAATGCCACACGATCACCCGCGTTGAAATCCGCATAGCCGTTGTTGATGACCAGCCGGGTGATGCCACGATGAGGCACCACGACGCCCTTCGGCGTGCCGGTGGACCCGGAGGTGTACATGACGTAGGCCACGCTGTCCGACGATTGCGACAGGTCGGGGTTGTGGTCAGGTTGCGCATCCAGGGTCAGCGTATCGAGGTCCAGGCGTTGAGCCGGGTAGTCAACGGCTATATCACTGCGGGTCAGCAGCCGCACCGCGCCGCTGTCCTGCAGCATGAAACCCTGGCGCTCGGCGGGTGCATTGATATCCAGCGGCACGTAGGCGGCGGCGCATTTCAACACGGCCAGTTGGCCGACTATCAAGTCCACGCCGCGTGGCAGCAGGATCGCTACGCTGTCCCCGGTGTGCACGCCAAGGCCGAGCAGGTGATGGGCCAAGCGGTTGGCGCGAAGGTTGAGGTCAACGTAGCTCACGCGCTGCTCGCCATGCACCACTGCCAGCGCACCGGGACGGGCCCCGGCCTGGGCCTCGAACAAGCGTTGCACCGTGTGCACACGGGGGAATTGGCGGGCGGTGGCGTTGAAGTCCTCAAGCAATTGTCGGCGTTCGTCGGCCGGCAGGATCGACACAGCGCTGATGGCGCTGTCGACGGTGCCCTCCAACGCCGTCACCATCTGCTCAAGCGCTGTGGCCAGGTAACCGCAAAGACGCCGCGCACCCTGACCCGCTGCGCTCAGACTGAAACTCTCGCCCAGGTCGTCCACACTCATCGACAGGCCGTAGCTGGAGCGCTCCTCGCCCTCGAGCAAATAGATGCCCTGCCATGCCTTTGCTGCATCGTCATTTGGCGTGCCGGGTGCCTCGGCACTGTGACGATAGTTGAACAGCACGTTGAACAACGACGTGCCTGCAGGCACGCTGCTGCAACGCTGCGCCAGCGCCAGGGGCGCGTGTTCGTGCTTGAGCAACTGCGCCAGGCGCGCATGGGTGTCGCGCAGGGCCCCCCGCACCGAGTGTTCACCCAGGTCGACGCGCAGCGGCAAGGTATTGATAAAGACGCCCATCGCCCGTTCGGCACCTTCGCCGCCCTGCAGGCGGCCCAGCATCACGGTGCCGAACACGACCGACTCGCGCACGGCCACCTTGCCCATGACCAGGGCCCAGGCCAAGTGCATGACGCTGGCAGCGCTCACGCCGGCCCGACGCGCCTGGGTGCGCAGGCGCTGGCTCAGCGCACGATCGAGCAGGCTTTGCACCTGCTCAACCGGGCCCAGCTCGCACAGGCAGGTCGGCTCATCGACGTGGGCGAGCATGTCGCGAAAGAACGCCTCATGCTCTTCGTCGGTGATGCCCAGGCGGGTCTGGGCAACGTAATTGCGATAAGGCACCGGTGCGCTCAGCGTATCGCCTTTGCCCCCCAGGAAGGCCTGCATGTCATGCTTGAGGATGCCCAGGGTCACGTGGTCCATCACCAAGTGGTGAAACAGCAAGGTGGCCACCACGCGCTGCGGTTCCTCGGTGTAGACCAGGCGCATCACCGGTGCCTGAGCCAGGTCCAGGCGCTGCGGCAACGGCCCTTTCTCAACGTGCAGGGACGCCTCACGCCACACAACTTGCATCGGCTCTTGCAAGCCGTCCCAATGGAACGAGGAACGCAGGATGTCATGACGCCGGATCACCGCCTGCAATGCCTCGGCAAATGCGTGCAAGCGTGCCGTGCTGTCGAAGGCAAATTGCGCCTGCAGCACATACACGTCGTCCTCCTGCACCGCGCGGTGGTGGTAGAGAATTCCCTGCTGCAACGGGGCCAGCGGGTAGATATCCTGCACATTGGCGGCCCCGCCGGGGATGGCGGCGACAACACGGTCGATGGCCGGCTGATCCAGGCGCGCCAGCGTCAGCATGGACGGTGTGATGGCGTCGCAATCGGCGGCGATGCCATTGGCGGGTACGGCCACTTCCCGGCTGCCACCCAGGGTCGCCGCCAGGGCCGTCAACGTCGGCTGGCTGAACAGCACGTTCATGTCCGCCGACAATCCGAGCTGGCGCAGGCGCCCCATCAGGCTCACGGCCATCAATGAATGCCCGCCCAGCTCGAAGAAGTTATCCTGCCGCCCTATACGCTCCACCCCCAGCAACTCGGCCCACACGCTGGCCAGGGCGATTTCGGTATCGCCCTGGGGCGCTTCGTAGTCGCGCACGCTCACCGACTCCACGTCCGGCGCCGGCAGTGCCTTGCGATCGAGCTTGCCGTTGGGGCTCAGCGGCAACGCGTCCAGGCGCACAAACACAGCGGGCACCATGAACGCCGGAAGCTGTTGCGCCAAATGACTGCGCAGCTCATGGATGTCGCACGCCTCGGCGGTGTAGTAAGCGATCAGGCGTTGCTCACGGACCACCACCACCGCTTCGTTCACCGCGGGATGCTCGGTCAGTCGCGCTTGGATTTCCCCCAGTTCTATCCGCAAGCCATGGATTTTCACCTGGTCGTCATTGCGCCCCAGGTATTGGAGTGTGCCGTCGGGCAGATAACGGCCGAGGTCACCGGTACGGTACAAGCGTCCCTCGGTAAACGGGTCATCAAGGAAGCGCTCGGCCGTCAGTTCAGGACGATTCAAATAGCCCCGCGCCACTTGCACGCCGCCAATGAACAGCTCGCCCACCACCCCCAGGGGCACCGGCTGCATCTGCGTGTCCAGCACGTACATGCGGGTATTGGCGATCGGTTTGCCGATGGGCGTGTTTTCCGGCACGTCGCAAGGCAGGCAGGACCACGCCGTCACGTCCACCGCCGCTTCAGTCGGACCGTACAGGTTATACAGGTTGACGCCCGGCAGTTGCTGCTTGAAGCGCCGCACCAGGCTGCCTGGCAGCGCTTCACCACTGCACATCACGCGTTGCAGGCCCGCTACCTGGCCGACATCGCCATAGGCAAGGAAGACATCGAGCATTGACGGCACAAAGTGCAACGTCGTGATCGCTTCACCTTCGATGACCTCGCACAGGTAAGCGGGGTCCTTGTGACCGCCCGGACGCGCCATCACCAGCCGAGCACCGATGGACAACGGCCAGAAAAATTCCCACACCGATACGTCGAAGCTGAACGGGGTTTTCTGCAGGACTGCGTCGTCGCAGGTCAGTCCGTATTCGTCCTGCATCCACAGCAGGCGGTTGACCACCCCACCGTGATCGTTGATCACCCCCTTGGGCTGCCCGGTAGAACCTGAGGTGTAGATCACATAAGCGCTTGCACCGCGTACCGCAGGGTTATCGTCCGGCTGGTGCTGCCAGCACGGCTGGTCCAATTCAAGCACCGCCACCTCGCCCAGCAAACCACGCGTAGCGACCTGGGCGAGCACCACCTGCGGTGCACTGTCTTGCAGCATGTAGGCGATCCGCTCCTGGGGATACGCCGGATCCAGCGGCACATAGGCCGCGCCGGCCTTGAGCACCGCATACAGGGCGATAACCATGTCCAGGCCACGCTCTGCGCAGATGGCTACGCGGGCATCCGGCTGCACACCGAGCGCCAGCAGATGATGGGCCAATTGGTTCGCGCGGCTATTGAGTTCGGCATAGGTCAATTGCTGCGTGCCCGCCTTCAGCGCAATCGCATCCGGCGTGCGTTCAACCTGCGCTTCGAACAGGCCATGCAGGGTCTGGTCGAGGTTGTAGTCGACTGCCGTAGCGTTGAAATCAAACAGCACCTGCTGACGCTCGCGCGCGCCCAGCAACGGCGTATGCTCCAGCACCGCCTGGTCGTCTTCGACCATCGCCTGCAACAGACGAATCAGGTAGCCGACGTAACGCTGCACCGTCGCCTCATCGAACAAGGCCACCGCGTATTCCAATGTGCCTAGAATGCAGCCGTCGACTTCGCCCAGGCTCAGCGCCAGATCGAACTTGGCAAAGTGGCTGTTCTCGACGATCGCCTCCAGCGTCAGGTCGCCGAGGGCCAGCGCCGGTGCACTGCTGTCCTGCCAGGTCAGCAGCACCTGGAAGATCGGGCTATGTGCCAGGCTGCGCAGTGGTCGGAGGATCTCCACGACTTTTTCGAACGGCAGGTCCTGGTGAGACTGAGCCGCCAGCGTCACCGCCTTGACCCGCGCCAACAGCGCCTCGGTGCTCAGCTCGCCGCAGGTGTCGATGCGCACGGCAAGCGTGTTGACGAACAAGCCAATCAGTCCTTCCACTTCACTGCGGGCCCGGTTGGCTACCGGCGAGCCGATCACCAGGTCGTGCTGACCGGACAACCGTGCAAGCAGTGACGCCCAGGCGCTCATCACGGTCATGTACAGCGTCACCCCGTGCCGCTGGCTCAACGCCTTGAGCCCGGCGGTCAGACGCTCATCCAGGCGCACCTGGACCGTATCGCCGGCATAGCTCTGCTGCGCCGGGCGGGGCCGATCGGTAGGCAGGGACAGCAACGGCGGCGCGCCGGCCAGGGCTTGCTGCCAGTAAGCGCTCTGGTGGTTGAGGACTTCGCCACTCAGCCAGCGCCGTTGCCACACGGCAAAATCGACGTACTGGATCGGCAGTGGCGGCAACGGGTCGGGCAGGCCATGGCTGAAGGCCTGGTACAGCGCCATCAGTTCCCGGGTGAGCACGCCCATGGACCAGCCATCAGAGACGATGTGGTGCAGGGTCAGCAGCAGCACATGGTGATCGTCGGCCAGCGTCACCAGGCGTCCACGCATCAGCGGCCCCTGTACCAGGTCGAACGGTGCCGAGGCTTCGCCGTGGATCAACGCATCCAGTGCCTGTTGAGGATAGGAATGACGACGCAGGTCCTGCAATTGCAGCGCCAACACCTCTTCAGGCGGTGCAATCAGCACCCGGGCGTCGTCGCCGTGCTGGGCAAAGCGGCTGCGCAGGGTTTCATGTCGCGCAACAATACGTGCCAAGGCGCGTTGCAGCGCCTGCACATGCAATTGCCCGCGCAGTCGCAAGCCGATGGGAATGTTATAGGCGGTATTGGCGCCTTCCATCAGCGCCAGGAACCACAGGCGTTGCTGGGCGAACGACAACGGAGCGTGTTCTTCGCGATTGGCCGGCAGGATATCCGGCAAAGTGCTGCGACCGGACTGGGCCAGTACGGCGGCGACGGCGCTGAGTTCGGCATTGGCGAAAAAATCGCTCAGCAGCAGCTCTATGCCCAGGCGCTGACGCACCTGGGACACCATGCGCATGGCCAGCAGCGAGTGACCGCCGAGTTCGAAAAAGTTGTCGCGCCGGCCTACTTGCGCCACCTGCAACACATCGGCCCAAATCTGCGCGAGCACGCTTTCAAGCTCGCCCTCGGGCGCAATGTACTCACGGATAAACAGGGCCGACAGGTCCGGCTTTGGCAGGGCCTTGCGATCGAGCTTGCCGTTGGCCGTCAGCGGGAGCGCATCGAGCCGCATGTACGCGGCCGGGACCATGTAGCCCGGCAGACGCGCGACCAGGTGCGCACGGATATCAGCGCCAGCCAAGGTACCCACCGACGGATGCACGGTGAAATACGCCACCAGCCGCTCGTCACAGACCAGCACCACGACATCCTGGCTACCCGGCAACTGGTTGAGTTGGGTTTCGATTTCGCCCAGTTCGATGCGCACACCACGGATTTTCACCTGATCGTCGTTGCGGCCCAGGTACTCCAGGGTGCCGTCGGGCAACCAACGCGCCAAGTCACCGGTGCGGTACATGCGCCCCTCATTGAACGGGTCATGCAGGAAGCGTTCGGCGGTCAGTTCCGAGCGGTTCAGGTAACCGCGCGCCACGCCTTGGCCGCCGACATACACTTCTGCGGCCACCCCCAGCGGCACCGGACGCTGCTGTTCGTCGAGCAGGTATACCGTGGCATTGGCGACAGGCTTGCCGATATGCAGCGACTGGCCGACCTCGATCTGGCCTGAGGTGGCGACTACTGTGGCTTCGGTGGGCCCGTAGTTATTGACCAATGCGTAACGCAGCGGGCGCGTGAACTGGCGCAAGCGGTCGCCACCGATCAGCAAGGTGCGCAGCGTCGGATGCTCGATCTGCTGGCTGAAGGCGTACTCGGCGACCGGCGTCGGCAGGAAGCACACGTCCAGCGGTTGCGCGCACCACCAGGCGAGCAGCGCGT
>NZ_KZ478031.1:9276-33066 GCF_002837185.1 Pseudomonas fluorescens
CGTCGGCAGGAAGCACACGTCCAGCGGTTGCGCGCACCACCAGGCGAGCAGCGCGTCGACATCCTCGACGCCGTCATGGGCCGGCGGCACGTGCAGGGTCGCGCCGACACACAGCGCCGGCCAGACCTCCCAGGCCATCGCATCGAACCCGAAGCCGGCGACACTGGCCGTATGGTCGCCGGCATGCAGATCAAAAGCACGACAGTGCCAGTCCACCAGGTTCACCACACTGTGGTGCTCCACCATCACACCTTTGGGCAAGCCGGTGGAGCCGGAGGTGTAAATCACATAGGCCAGATTGGACGGGCCGGCAGCGACTTCGGGATGGTGTGGCGTGGGGGTACGCCAACCATCGCCATCCAGCTCGATTACCGGCACGTCGAGGGCAGGCAGCCTTGGCAGCAGCGCGCGCTGGCTCAGCACTGCCACGGGGGCACAATCGCAGAGCAGATAGGCCAGGCGCTCGGCGGGATGCGCTGGATCGACCGGTACATAGCACGCGCCGGACTTGAGGATCCCCAGCAACCCGACCAGGGTATCGAGGCCGCGACGGGCGACGATGGCCACGCGGTCGTCGGGCTTGATGCCCAGGCCGCGCAGGTGATTTGCCAGATGGCTGGCGTGCCTGTCGAGTTCGGCATAGGTCAGGTGGCGCTCGCCGGCCTTGGCCGCAATGGCATTGGGCGTGCGCTCGGCCTGAGCGGCGACGAGCCCGTGCACGGTCTGCTCGACGTTGTTGGGCATCGATGTCGCATTGAAGTCCACCAGCACCCGCTGGCGCTCAAGTTCCTCCATCAGCGGCACATGGGCCAGCACCGCAAGGTCATCGGCGACCATGGCCTGCAACAGGCGGGTGAAATAGCCGACGTAGCGCTGCACCGTCGCCTCATCGAACAGCGCGACAGCGTATTGCAGCGCACCACGGATCCTGCCTTGGTCTTCACCCAGGTCCAGGGTCAGCTCAAACTTGGCAAACAGGCTCTCTTGAGCAACGCCTTCAATCACCAGATCGCCCAACGTCAGGGTGGGCGCGCTGGCGTCCTGCCAGGCCAGCAGTGTCTGAAACAGCGGCGTGTGGGCCAGGCTGCGCACCGGCTGGGTAATCTCCACCACCTGTTCGAACGGCAGATCCTGATGGGACTGGGCCGCCAGCGACACCGCCTTGACCCGCGCCAGCAGCACTTCGGTGCTCGGTTCACCCGAGGTATCGATGCGCAGGGCCAGGGTATTGACGAACAGGCCGATCAGCCCTTCCACTTCACTGCGCGTCCGGTTTGCCACCGGCGAGCCAATCACCAGGTCATGCTGGCCGGACAACCGTGCCAGCAGCGCTGCCCAGGCGCTCAACAGGGTCATGTAAAGCGTGACGCCATGGCGTTGACTCAACGCTTTCAGCGCGGCTGTCAGGTGCTCGTCCACATGCACCTCGACGCTGCTGCCGGCATAGTCTTGCTGCGCCGGACGTGGACGATCAGTGGGCAGCGTGAGCAAGGCCGGCGCATCCGCCAGCACGTGCTGCCAGTAATCGCTCTGGCGGTGCAGCACTTCACCGCTGAGCCACAAACGTTGCCAAATGGCGAAATCACCGTACTGGATGGTCAACGGCGGCAGCGGGTCGGGCTGGCCGTGGATGAACGCCTGGTACAGCGCCATCAGTTCGCGGGTCAGCACGCCCATGGACCAGCCGTCGGAGACAATGTGGTGCAACGTCAGCAGCAGCACATGATGATCGTCGGCCATCATCACCAGGTGCCCACGCAGCAGCGGGCCGCGCTCCAGGTCAAACGTGTCCGAGGCCTCGTGGCGTATCAGTGCTTCAAGGGCCTGTTGCGGCTCGGGATGACCGCGCAGGTCCAGCGACTGCAGCGGCATGGCATCGTCGGCGGGCACGGTCAGCACCTGGGTGTCATCGCCCACCTGGACAAAACGGCTGCGCAGGGTGTGATGGCGCCTGACGATGCAGGCCAACGCCTCTTGCAGCGCCTGCACGTGCAATTGCCCACGCAGGGCCAGGCCTATGGGGATGTTGTAGGCACTGTTGCCCCCGTCCATGTTGGCCAGAAACCACAGGCGCTGCTGGGCGAACGACAGCGGCACATCCTCGCCACGATTGGCCGGCAGAATATCCGGCAAGGTGCTGCGACCTGCCTGGGCCAGCACGTGAGCGACGGCCGCCAGTTCGGCGTTGGCGAACAAGTCGCCCAGCACCAGCTCCACCCCCAGGCGCTGGCGCACCTGGGACACCATGCGCATGGCCAGCAGCGAATGCCCGCCCAGCTCGAAGAAGTGATCGCGCCGCCCGACCCGCTCCACTTGCAACACATCAGCCCAGATCTGCGCGAGCACGCTTTCAATCTCGCCCAGCGGTGCCTCGTATTCACGGCTGAATACCGCAGCCATATCCGGCGCCGGCAGCGCCTGGCGGTCGAGCTTGCCGTTGGCGGTCAAGGGCAGCGTGTCGAGTTTCATGAAAGCGGCCGGCACCATGTAGTCCGGCAGATGGGCCACCAAATGCGCACGTATATCAGCGACGGCCAGCGCATCGAGTTGCGGATTTTCGGTGAAATACGCCACCAGCCGCTCTTCACGCACCAGCACCACTGCCTCCAGGATGCCCGGCAGTTGGTTGAGCCGGGTCTCGATTTCGCCCAGTTCGATGCGCATGCCACGGATCTTCACTTGGTCATCGTTGCGTCCCAGGTACTCGAGGTTGCCGTCGGGCAACCAGCGCGCCAGGTCGCCGGTACGGTACATGCGCCCGCTGCTGAACGGGTCGCGCAGGAAACGCTCGGCGCTCAGCTCCGGGCGGTTGAGGTAGCCGCGCGCCACGCCCTTGCCACCCACATACAGTTCGCCCGCCACGCCCAAAGGCACCGGGCGCAGTTGTTCGTCCAGCAGGTAGACCCTGGCATTGGCGATAGGCTTGCCGATATGCAACGGCTGGCCCGCCTCGATCTTGCCGGCGGTGGCGACCACCGTGGCTTCGGTGGGGCCATAGTTGTTGATCAGCTCGAAGCGCTGTGCACGCCCGAACCGGCGCAGGCGATCACCGCCGATCAGCAGTGTGCGCAGGGTCGGGTGTTCGATGTTCTGGCTGAAGGCGTACTCGGCCACCGGTGTCGGCAGGAAGCACACGTCCAGCGGTTGCGCGCACCACCAGGCGAGCAGCGCGTCGACATCCTCGGCACCGTCGCGGGCCGGCGGCAGGTGCAGGGTGGCGCCCGCGCACAGCGCCGGCCACACTTCCCAGGCCATCGCATCAAAGCCGAAGCCGGCCACACTGGCGGTATGCCGCCCGGCGCGCAGGTCGAAGGTGCTGCAATGCCAATCCACCAGATTGGCCACGGTGTGATGCTCCACCATCACCCCTTTGGGCAGGCCGGTGGAGCCGGAGGTGTAAATCACATAGGCCAGGTTCGACGGGGTCATGGCCACGTCGGGATTGCTCGCCGAGTGGTGGTGCCAGGTGTAGCGGTCCAGGTTGATCACCGGCACGTCCAGCTCCGGCAGGCGCTCGAGCAACGCGTGCTGGGTCAGCACGGCCACCGGGGCGCTGTCGCTGAGCAGGTAGCTCAGGCGCTCGGCCGGGTGGGATGGGTCTACCGGCACATAACAGGCGCCGGCCTTGAGGATCGCCAGCAACCCGGCCAGGGTGTCCAGGCCACGGCGCGCGACGATGGCCACGCGGTCATCGGGCTTGACCCCCAGCGCCAGCAAATGATGGGCCAGCAGGTTGGCTTGCTGATTGAGTTCGGCGTAGCTCAACGTACGGTCCAGGCACACCGCCGCGATGGCATCCGGGGTCAGCGCGGCCTGGGCCTCGATGCGCGCGTGCAAGGTGCTGCCCTGGGGGAACACCGCCTGGGTTGCGTTGAACTGCTCGAGCAGCAGGCGTTGCTCGGCCAGCGGCACCACCGGCAGTTGGTTGAGCGCGGTGTGCGGGGCCTGCTCCAGGGCGCTCACCAGGTTTTCCAGTGCGGTTTGCAGGTAGGCGCAGACGCGGTGCGGGTCGACCTGGGTGCAGGCGAGCAAACGCAAGATGAAGCTATCGCCCAGGTCATCCACGCTCAGCGTCAGCGGGTAGTTGGTACGCTCCTGCGAGCTCAACATTTCGATGCCGTTCCATGCCGCCACCGCCTCGGCCTGATTGCCGGAACCACTGTGCCGGTAATTGAGCAACGCACTGAACAGTGGCGTGGGCGCAGTCACTCCACTGCAGCGCTGCGCCAACGCCAAAGGGGCATGCTCATGGCGCAGCAACGTCGTCAGCCGTGCATGGGTGTCCCTGATGCCGGTGCGCACATCCGCATGACCGACGTCCACACGAAACGGCAACGTATTGATGAAAATCCCCAGCGCTCTGTCGGTCTGCTGACCGCCCTGCATGCGCCCCATCAACACCGTACCGAACACCACGCTTTGCTTGCCTGCCAACACACTCAGCACCTGGGCCCAGGCCATATGGAACACGCTCGCCGCGCTTACGCCCAGATGGCGTGCCTGCTCGCGTACACGTTGATTGAGCGCTGCCGACAGCGGCAGGTCCGCTTCGACGATATCGCGGCCGTCGCCCTGCACATCCTGCAGACCGAAAGGCAAGGTCGGCTCGCAGATATCGCTGAGCATCTGACGGAAAAACGCCTCGTGCTCCTGCTCGCTGACGCCCAGTCGCGCCTGCGCCACGTAATTGCGAAACGGGATGGGCTGGCCCAATTGTTCGCCACGGCCTTGCAACAGCGCCTGCAGTTCATGGCGCACCACGTCCAGCGCGCTGTGGTCCAGGGCCATATGATGAAACAGCAGCATTGCCACCACGCGCTGGCCGGGTTCGTCCCAGGTGCGCACCAGGCGCAACATCGGCGCCTGGGTCACGTCCAGGCGGTAATGGCGAACATCGAACAGCTGGCGCAACTGCTCTGCGATATCGCCCTCAGCCGGATCCAGCTCAAGGGCTTGCACCGGTAACCGGGCCTGGCGCCAGACCACTTGCGAGGGCTGTTCGAGGCTTTCCCAAACCACCCCGGTACGCAGGATATCGTGCCGATCCACGACGCTCTGCAAGGCGTTGGCAAACTGCTCGAAGCGCGCCAGGCTGTCGAAGGCGAACTGCGACTGCATGATGTACGGGTCACCCTGCTCCGTGCTCGCGTGGTGGTAGAGGATGCCTTCCTGCAACGGCGCCAGCGGGTAGATGTCCTGGATATTCGCCACGCCGCCCTCGACGGTGGCGACGATGCGGTTGATCTCATCCTGGCTCAGTGTGGACAGCGTCAACATGGCCGGGGTGATGCGCTCGGCGCCCGGGGCGATGCCGTTGGCCGGTACTTGCACCTCACCGGCTTTGCCGGCCGAGTATTCACCCGCCTTGATCCGTTCCATCAGGGCCGGCTTGTGTTCGCGCAACGCAGCGAGGATCGCCGGGTCGCTCAAGGCTTGCTTGTTGCCTTGTACGGACAGTTGCTCGCCTTTGAGCGCCAGTTGCACATCCTTCGTTTTCAGGGTTGCCAGCAATTGTTGGATGTTCACAGGACGATCTCCATTCGTTCGGTCATTGCGGCGTAGCCGGCCAGGGTCGGTTGCTCGAACAGCCCTCGCACATCGGCTTCCATGCCTTCCTGGCGCAAGCGCCCGATCAAGCTCACGGCGAGCAGCGAATGCCCGCCCAGTTCAAAGAAATTGTCATGGCGCCCTACTCGCTCCACCTTCAGCAGCTCGGCCCAGAGTCGGGCCAGCAGTATTTCGCAGTCGCCTTCGGGCGCTTCGTACTCACGCACACTCAACGACGCCGTGCCCGGGGCCGGCAACGCCTTGCGGTCGAGCTTGCCATTAGGGCTCAGGGGCAGCGCGTCGAGGTGCATGAACAACGCGGGCACCATGAAGTCCGGCAGGTGCTGCAAGAGCTGGCTGCGCAGGGCGTCGATGGCGGTGGCCGCGCCGGTGTAGTAGGCGACCAGGCGATCTTCGCAGGCCACGACCACGGCATCTTTCACCGCTGGATGCTCGATCAGTCGCGCCTGGATTTCCCCCAGTTCGATGCGCAGGCCGCGAATTTTCACCTGGTCATCGTTGCGACCCAGGTACTCGAGATTGCCGTCCGGCAGGTAGCGGCCAAGGTCGCCCGTGCGGTACATCCGACCCGCGCTGAACGGGTCCTCAAGGAAGCGTTCGGCGGTCAGTTGCGCACGGTTGAGATACCCCCGCGCCACCTGCACGCCACCGATGAACAGCTCACCGACCACCCCCAGCGGCACCGGCTGCAATTGGGCGTCCAGAACGTACATGCGTGTGTTGGCAATCGGTTTGCCGATCGGCGTGTTGTCCGGCACGTCGCTGCGTGCGCAGTTCCATGCGGTCACATCCACTGCGGCTTCGGTCGGGCCATACAGGTTGTACAACCCGATGCCCGGCAGTTGCTGCTTGAAGCGTCGCACCAGGCTGCCCGGCAGCGCTTCACCGCTGCAGATCACGCGCAACAGCCCGGCGGCCTGGCTGACATCGCCATGGGCCAGGAATACGTCGAGCATCGACGGCACAAAGTGCAGCGTGGTGATGCGCTGCGCCTCAATCACTTCACACAGATACGCCGGGTCCTTGTGGCCGCCCGGACGTGCCATGACCAGGCGGGCGCCGGTCATCAGCGGCCAGAAGAACTCCCACACCGACACGTCGAAGCTGAAGGGTGTTTTTTGCAACACCGCATCCTGCGCGTTGAGGCCGTACGCGTCCTGCATCCACAGCAGGCGGTTGACCACCCCGGCATGTTCATTAATGACCCCCTTGGGTTGGCCGGTGGAGCCGGAGGTGTAGATCACATAAGCCTGATGCCGGGCAGTAAGCTCCGGCACGCTGGGATTGGTGCTCGGCTGGTGCTGCCAGGTGTCGCAGTCCAGATCAAGGGTGGGTATCTCACCCAGCAAGTCGCGGGTTGCGCCGTGGGCCAGCACCACCACCGGTGCGCTGTCGTGCAGCATGTAGGCGAGGCGCTCGTGGGGATAGGCCGGGTCAAGCGGGACATAACCGCCGCCGGCCTTGAGGATGGCGAACAAGCCGATGACCATGTCCAGGCCACGCTCCAGGCACACCCCAACCCGTGACTCGGGCCGTACGCCCAGTTCACGCAGGTGATGGGCCAGACGGTTGGCCCGCTCGTTGAGTTGCCGATAGCTCAGGCGTTGATCCCCCGCTTTCACGGCCTCGGCATCCGGCGTGCGTAAGACCTGCGCCTCGAACAAGCCGTGCAAGGTCTGGTCAAGGTTGTAATCGACTGCGGTCGCGTTGAAGCCGTGCAAGAGTCTTTCGCGCTCCTGCTGCCCCAGGATCGACACGCGGCTGATCGGCAGGTGCGGCGCCTGTTCCAGCGCCTCGACCAGCCCAAGCAAAGCCGTCTGCATATAACCGCAGACGCGTTGCGCTCCAATGTGCGCGGGGGTCATGACGGTCAGGCGGAAACCATCGCGCTGGTCATCGACGTTCAAGGTCAAGGGGTAATTGGTGCGTTCTTCACTGGCCAGGGTGTGAATCCCTTGCCATGCCTGCGACACCGTCGCCTCCTGGCTGGCGCTGTGGCGGTAATTGAGCACTGCACTGAACAACGGCAGCGGCGCGGCGACGCCACTGCAACGCTGGGCCAGAGCCAGGGAGGCATGTTCATGGCCGAGCAGTGCCGTCAGGCGCTCATGGGTGTGCTTGACGGCGGCGCGCACACCGGTGCCATCAATATCCACGCGCAACGGCAAGGTGTTGATGAACATCCCCAGTGCACGGTCGCTGCCTTTGCCCCCCTGCATACGGCCAAGCAGTACCGTGCCGAAGACCACGCGGTGCTGGCTGCTGGTGCTGGCCAGCACCCGGGCCCACGCCAGATGAAACAGACTGGCGGCGCTGACACCCGAGAGGCGGGCCTGCGCCCTCAGACGCTGGCTGAAGGCCGGGGCCAGGCTCTGCTGCACCTCTTCGATTGCACTGCCGTCACCTTGGACGTCCTGCAAGCCGAACGGGAGCGTCGGCTCGTCGATGTCTCCCAGCATCTGGCCAAAGAACGCTTCATGTTCGTGCTCTTCGACGCCCAGGCGCGCCTGAGCCACATAGTTGCGGTAAGGAATGGCTGCTTCAGCGATACGGGGTTGCCCGAGCAAACTGGCTTGCATCTCCTGACGTACGCTGTCGAGTGCCGTGTGATCAAGGGCAATATGGTGGAACAGCAAAATCGCAACGACCCGCTGCTGACCGGGGTCCTCGGCATACACCAGGCGGATCAGCGGCGCCTGGGACATCGGCAGCCGGTAATGGCGCGGGTCGAAACGCTGGTGCAACTGCTCGATGACGTTGCCTTGCAGCGATACGCATTGCACGGCCAGTTCAGCCTTGCGCCACACCACTTGCAGCGGTTGCACCAGGCCCTCCCAGACCACTGCGGTGCGCAGGATATCGTGGCGATCGATCACCTGCTGCAGCGCCTGGGCAAAGGCGTCCAGGCGCTCAAGGCTGTCAAACGCCAGGTGCGATTGCAGCAGGTACGGGTCGCCCTGCTCGGCGCTGATGTGATGGTAGAAAATGCCTTCCTGCAACGGCGCCAGCGGATAGATATCCTGCACATTGGCGGCGCCGCCGGGAACTTGGTCGATCACTTGGTCGAGCGTCGACTGCTCCAGCGTCACCAGCGACAGCATGTCCGCAGTGATGCGTTGGCAGCCGTCAGGAATACGGTTGGCCGGCACCTGCACTTCGCGGCCACTGCCCACGGCGGCGGCCAGCGCGGCCAGGGTCGGCTGGCTGAACAGCACGCGCACATCGGCGCTCAGGCCGACCTGGCGCATGCGTTCGATCAGGCTGACGGCCAGCAACGAATGCCCGCCCAGTTCGAAAAAGTGGTCATGGCGCCCCACCTGCGCCACCTGCAGCACCTCGGCCCAGATCCGCGCCAGGCGGGTTTCCACTTCGCCCTGGGGCGCTTCGTAGTCACGGGTCAGCAACGCGGCTTGATCGGGGGCCGGCAGGGCCTTGCGGTCGAGCTTGCCGTTGGCGGTCAGGGGCAAGGCCGCAAGTTTCACGTAGGCCACCGGCACCAGCGCCTCGGGCAGTTGCGCCTGCAGTTGCGCGCGCAGCGTTTCGATCGACAGCGGCTGGCGTTCGGTGAACCAGGCGATCAAGCGGCCTTCGCGGACCAGCACCACGGCTTCCGCCACACCGTCGAGCGCGGCCAGGCGGGCTTCGATTTCGCCCAGTTCAACCCGCACCCCGCGCAATTTGACCTGGTCATCGTTACGCCCCAGATATTCCAGGTTGCCATCGGGCAGCCAGCGCACCAGGTCGCCGGTGCGGTACATGCGCCCGGGGTTGAACGGGTCTTGCAGGAAGCGCTCGGCGGTCAGGTCCGGACGATTCAGGTAACCGCGCGCCACGCCGCGGCCACCGACATACAGTTCACCGGCCACGCCCACCGGCACCGGGCGCAGGTGGGCATCCAGCACGTAGCTGGTGGCATTGGCGATGGGCCGGCCGATATGCAAAGGCTGCCCGGCACGTACGCGGCCGGAGGTGGCGACCACCGTGGCTTCGGTGGGGCCGTAGTTATTGATCAGGGCAAACCGTCGTTCCTGGCTGAACTGGCGCAGGCGGTCGCCGCCGATCAGCAGCATGCGCAAGGTCGGGTGTTGCAGGTTCAGGCTGAAGGCGTACTCGGCCACCGGGGTGGGCAGGAAACTCACGTCCAGCGGCTGCGCCAGCCACCAGGCCAACAGTTCGTCAATGTTTTCATTGCCCACCTCGGCGGGTGGCAGGTGCAGGGTCGCGCCCACGCACAGCGCCGGCCAGACTTCCCAGGCCAGCGCATCGAAACCGAAACCGGCGACGCTGCTGGTATGGCTGGCAGCCCCCAGGCCAAAGGCCTCGCAATGCCAGTGCACGAGGTTTTCCACGTGGTGATGTTCCACCATCACGCCCTTGGGCTGGCCGGTAGAACCGGAGGTGTAGATCACGTAGGCCAGGTGCGCCGGGGTCAGTGCGCCGAGTTGCGGATTGCTCACAGGGTATTGCTGCAAGCCGGGGTCGTGCAGGTCGACACTGGCGACGCCACCGAGCAGGTCGCGGGTGCAGGCTTGCGAGAGCACCGCCACCGGTGCACTGTCCTGCAACAGATAGGCGATCCGCTCGGCGGGGTACGCCGGGTCGATCGGCACATAGCCCGCGCCGGCCTTGAGAATGCCGAGCAGGCCCACCAGCATCTGCGGGCCGCGACGGCAGCAGATCGCCACGCGATCATCCGGCTGCACGCCAAGCTCCAGCAGGTGATGCGCCAGCTGGTTGGCGCGTTGGTTGAGCTGTCGATAGGTCAACGCCAAACCGTCTTGCATCACCGCGATGGCCTCGGGCTGACGCTCGGCCTGGACTTCAACGGCGCCGTGCAAGGTGTGCCCGCGTGGGAAGTCATGGGCGGTGGCGTTGAATTCGCGCAACAGCGTGTCGCGTTCCGCCGTCGGCAGAATCGGCAGATGGTACAAGCGGGTGTCCGGCGCGTTCTCCAGGGCGTCCACCAACTGCGCCACGGCGTTGTGCATGTAGTCGCACAGGCGCTGGGCGCCGATCTGCGGCAACGCCAGCACGGCCAGCGCGAAGCCTTCGCCCAGGTCATCCACGCTCAGGGTCAGCGGATAGTTGCTGCGCTCTTCGCCGCCGAGCAGCTGTACGCCCTCCCAGATCCCGTGACCGTCGCGGGCCATTTCGCCGGGGCTGCTGTGGCGGTAATTGAGCAAGGCGCTGAACAGCGGCGTGGCCGTCGCCACCCCACTGCAACGCTGAGCCAGGGCCAGCGAGGCATGCTCATGCCCGAGCAAGGCGCTCAGGCGTGCATGGGTGGCCTTGACCGCGTCGGCAGCAGCGGCCGCCACATCGACCCGCAGCGGCAAGGTATTGATGAACATGCCCAGGGCGCGGTCCGCCCCGTCGCCGGCCTGCATGCGGCCCATCAGGACGGTGCCGAACACCACGTCGTCACGCCCGGACACCAGCCCCAGCACCTGCGCCCAGGCCAGGTGCATCAGGCTCGCGGCGCTGACGCCCAAGTGGCGCGCCTGTTCGCGCACCCGCTGCGCCAGCTCGGCCGGCAGCTGCCGTTCGGCTTCTTCGATGGTGCGGCCGTCGCCCTGCACATCGTGCAAACCGAACGGCAGCGTCGGCTCGTCGACATCGGCGAGCATGCCGCGGAAGAACTCCTCATGCTCGGCCACGCTGACCCCCAGGCGCGCCTGGGCCACGTAGTTGCGAAACGGCGCGGCCTCGGGCAAGTCGTCCGCCTGCCCCAGCATGAAGGCACGCATCTCCTGGCCCACCACTTCCATGGCGGTATGGTCCAGGGCCAGGTGGTGGAACAGCAGGATCGCCGCGACACGCCGGTTGGCCGGGTCCTGGGCGTAGACCATGCGCAGCAGCGGCGCCTGGGTGATGTCCAGCCGGTAGTGCCGCGCATCGAAGCGTGCATGCAGTTGTTCGATGATGCCGCCGTCGGCCGGGTCCAGGCTGACGGCCTGCACCACCAGCTGCGCCTGGCGCCACACCACTTGCACCGGGCTGTCCAGGCCTTCCCAGACCACCCCGGTGCGCAGGATGTCGTGGCGGGCCACCACCTGTTGCAGCGCGCCCATGAAAGCATGCAAGCGCTCGAGACTGTCGAACGCCATGCGCGATTGCAGCAGGTACGGGTCGCCCTGTTCGGCGCTGATATGGTGATAGAGGATGCCTTCCTGCAACGGCGCCAGCGGGTAGATATCCTGCACGTTCGCCGCACCGCCCGGCACGTTGGCCACGATGCGTTCGATGGCAGCCGCGTCCAGTTGCACCAGGCTGAGCATCGACGGGGTGATGTGCGTGCAGCCTGCCGGGATGCCATTGGCCGGCACCACGATTTCACGCCCGCTGCCCACCGCCGCCGCCAACGCCGCGAGGCTGGGCTGGCTGAACAGCACGCGCACATCGGCGCTCAGGCCGACGCGGCGCATGCGCTCGATCAGGCTGACCGCCAGCAACGAATGCCCGCCCAGTTCGAAGAAATGATCATGCCGGCCGACGCGCTCGAGCTTGAGCACGTCCTGCCAGATCTGCGCCAGCAGGGTTTCCACCTCGCCCTGGGGGGCCTCGTAGGCACGGCTGAGCAGCGCTTGCGGATCCGGCGCGGGCAAGGCCTTGCGGTCGAGCTTGCCGTTGTTGGTCAAGGGCAGACTGGCCAGCGGCATATAGGCCGAGGGCAGCATGTAGTCCGGCAGCAGGCCTTGCAGGTGCGCGTGCACTTCGTCGATGCCCAGCGCGGCGTCGGTCCAGGTGAAATAGGCCACCAGGCGCTTGTCCCCCGGTACGTCTTCCCTGGCGAGCACCGCTACGTCGCGGATGCCGGGGCAGCTCGCCAGGCGCGCCTCGATCTCACCCAGTTCGATACGAAAACCACGGATTTTCACTTGGTCGTCATTGCGTCCAAGGCACTCGAGCAAGCCGTCGACCGACCAGCGTCCCAGGTCGCCTGTGCGGTACATCAAGGCGTGGGGCTGTTCGGAAAATGGATCGTGGACGAATTTTTCGGCACTCAGGTCCGGGCGGTTCAAATAGCCCTTGGCCACGCCATCGCCGCCAATGCAGATTTCGCCGGTGATGCCCAGTGGCACTGGCTGCAACTGCGCGTCCAGTACATAGATCTGGGTGTTGGAAATAGGCCGACCCACCGGCACGCTTTCTACGTCATCGGCAAGCGCGCGCACTTCGTAGGTGGTGGCGTAGGTGGTGGTTTCGGTCGGGCCATAGCAGTGCACCAGGCGCAATGCCGGGGCCTGGGCCAGCAGGCTGCGGAAGGCGGCTGGGTCGGCGCGTTCGCCGCCGCATAGCAGAATGCGCAGGCCGGCCAGTGCGTCAGGGATCAGTTGTACATACTGGTTGAACAGCGCAGTGGTGACGAACAGCACCGTAGCGCCCGCAAGCTCGGCGCTGAACGCCTGCGGGTCGAGCACGGTGGCGTGGTCGATCACCTGCACCTGGCCACCGTTGAGCAACGCGCCCCATACGTCCATGGTGCTCGCGTCAAACGCCGGGTTCGACGCAAAGGCCACGCGGTCCAGGGCATTGAAGTCGGCGTAGCCGTTATTGATTACCAGCCGGGTAATGCCGCGCTGGGGCACCAGTACGCCTTTGGGCGTGCCCGTGGAGCCGGAGGTGTACATGATGTAGGCCACGCTGTCGGCGGACTGTTCGCGCTCGGGATTGTCGGCCGGCAGCCCGTCCAGGTTCAGCCCGGCCAGATCGTCCAGCACCAGGCGGGCGCCGCTGTCCTGCACCATGAACGCCTGGCGGTCGGCCGGCGCGTTGACGTCCAGCGGCACGTACACCGCCGCGCACTTGAGCACGGCCAGTTGGCTGATCACCAGGTCGATGCTGCGCGGCAGCGCCAGGGCCACCGGCTCGCCGGGTTGCACGCCCTGGCTGATCAGGCAGTGAGCCAGGCGATTGGCGCGGCGGTTGAGGTCGCGGTAACTCAGGGACAGTTTGCCCTGCACCACCGCTACTGCTTCAGGCCGTGCCAGCGCCTGGGCTTCGAACAGCTGGGCGACGCTCAGATGCGCCGGGTAATCGCGGCGAGTGGCGTTGAACTCCACCAGCAGTTGCTGGCGCTCTGCCGGCGGTACGATCGACAGTGCCTGCAGCGCGGTGGTCGGCGCCTGTTGCAGGGCCGTCACCAGCTGGCGTAGCGCGGTGAGCATGTAGTCCGCCACGCGCTGCACGTCCAGCGTGGCGACGCCCTGCACAGTGAGGGCCAAGCCTGCGCCCAGGTCATCGACGTTGAGTACCAGCGGGTAGTTGCTGCGCTCTTCGGAACTGAGTACCTGGATGCCGGACGCGGCGAAGGGGCTGTCACCCGGTGCTTCATCCGGGGCGCTGTGGCGATAGTTGAGCAAGGTACTGAACAACGGCAACGACGCCGGCACGCCACTGCAACGCTGGGCCAGGGACAACGAGGCATGCTCGTGCCCGAGCAATTGCGCCAGGCGTGCGTGGGTGGCGCGCACACCGGCCTGCACGCCCGTGGCGCCAAGGCTGACCCGCAATGGCAAGGTGTTGATGAACATCCCCAGCGCCCGATCGGCGCCCTCGCCGCCCTGCATGCGCCCCAGCAACACGGTGCCGAACACCACGTCGCGCTGGCCGGACACCTGACTCAGCACCTGCGCCCAGGCCAGGTGCACCAGGCTCGCGGTACTTACGCCCAACTGCCGCGCCTGTTCGCGCAGGGCCAGGCTCAGCCCCGGATCCAGCGCCAGATGCGCTTCAACAATGCCGCTGCCGTCGCCATTCACATCCTGCAAGCCGAAGGCCAGGGTTGGCTCGTCGATATCGCCAAGCATCTCGCTGAAGAAGGCTTCGTGCTGCGCCTGACTCACACCGAGGCGGGCCTGGGCCACGTAGTTGCGGTACTGCACCGCGTCTGGCAATTGCGCGCTGCTGCCGGACAGGCTGGCGCTCATCTCTTGCACCAGTACTTGCAGGGCGGTGTGGTCGAGCAGGATGTGGTGCAACAGCAGGATGCCGACCAGGCGGTCCGGTTCCTCGCTGTACGCCAGGCGCATCAGCGACGCGCGTGACAGGTCCAGGCGATAGTGACGGGGGTCGAAGCGTTGTTGCAGAGACGCCAGGGCATCGTCGCCCGTGGCCTCGACCCGCTCGACCGCCAGCGGTGCCTGGCGCAGCACCACCTGCACCGGTTCATCCAGGCCTTCCCAGAGAATCGCGGTGCGCAGGATGTCATTGCGCTCGATCACGCTGTGCAGCGCCTGGACAAACCCGTCCAGCGCCGTCTGGTCATCAAAGCTGAACTGCACCTGCAACACGTAGGGGTCGCCCTCTGCGGTTGCCAGGTGATGGTAGAGAATCCCGGCCTGCAACGGCGCCAGGCCATAGATGTCCTGCACATTGGCAATGCCGCCGGGTACCGCCTGGAGGATGTGGGCGATGGCGGCCTGGTCGAGGTCGACCAGGGGCAGCATGTCCGGTGTAATGGCCGCGCTGTGTTCTTCAATGAGGTTGGCCGGCACCTGCACTTCAGGGTGCCCGCCGACCGCCGCCGCCAGTGCCGCCAATGTCGGCTGGCCGAACAGCACGCGCACATCGGCGCTCAAGTCCACCTGGCGCATGCGCTCGATCAGCTTGACCGCCAACAGCGAGTGGCCGCCGAGCTCGAAGAAATTATCCTCGCGCCCCACGCGGTCGACCTTGAGCAAGTCCTGCCAGAGCGCGGCGATGGTGGCTTCCACCGCGCCCTGCGGCGGCGCATAACCGCGCCGGGCCAATGCGTCGGCATCGGGTGCGGGCAACGCTTTGCGGTCGAGTTTGCCGTTGGTGGTCAGCGGGAACCGCTCCAGCAGCACAAAGGCTGCGGGCACCATGTAATCGGCCAGGTTCAGCAGCAGATGGTCGCGCAAGGCGGCCGCACTGGGCGCACCGTCCGCAATCACGTAGGCCACCAGGCGTTTGTCGCCGGGGGTGTCTTCCCGGGCAATCACCACGGCGTCGCGCACGCCGTCGGCGGTGGCCAGGTGGGCCTGGATTTCACCCAGTTCGATACGGAAACCGCGGATCTTTACCTGGTCGTCGTTGCGCCCCAGGTACTCGACGCTGCCGTCGGCTGACAAGCGGCCAAGGTCGCCGGTCTTGTACATGCGCAGGCCGGTGGCCGGGTCGTGCAGGAAGCGTTCGGCGTTGAGCGCGTCACGGTTCAGATAACCGCGCGCCACCCCCGCGCCGCCCACATACAACTCACCGACCACACCGAACGGCAGCGGCTCGCGCTGTGCGTCAAGGACGTACAACTGCAAGTCCGGAATGCGCACGCCAATCGGGCTCACGCCGACCAACTGCGCATCGGCCGCTTCCAGCGCGCGGTACGTCACGTGCACAGTGGTTTCGGTGATGCCGTACATGTTCACCAGTTGCGTACCGGCATTCACCGCCCGTGCATACCAGGGCTTGAGCATGCCCGGCTCCAGCGCCTCGCCGCCGAAAATCACCTGGCGCAATGAATGCGCCCGGTCGCTGTTGCCTTGCGCCGCGATCAACTGGCGGAACGCACTCGGCGTCTGGTTGAGGATGCTGACCGAGGCTTCGCAGAGCAGCGCGTAGCACTCATCCGGTGAACGGCTGACCAGTTGCGGCACGATCAGCAACTGGCCGCCGTGCATCAGCGCGCCCCAGATTTCCCACACGGAAAAATCGAACGCAAAGGAATGAAACAGCGCCCACACGTCGTGCTGATTGAAGCCGAACCAGTGCTGGGTGGCGCTGAACAGGCGCGCCACCTGGTGGTGTTCGATCATCACGCCCTTGGGCTGGCCGGTGGAGCCGGAGGTGTAGATCACATAGGCCAGGTTGGCCGGGCTCAGGTGCAGGCGCGGATTGACCGTGGCCTGCTGGTGCAGGGCGTCGAGGTCGATCTGCGCCAGGTTGCCGACGAGGTGCCGGGTGTCGGCCTGCACCAGCACCGCCACCGGCGTGCTGTCGCCCAGGGTGTAGGCGATGCGTTCCTGCGGGTACGCCGGGTCGATCGGTACATAACCGGCACCGGCCTTGAGGATGCCGAGCAGGCCGATGATCATCTGCGGGCCGCGCTCCACGCAGATCGCCACGCGCGCGTCGGGGCGCACGCCCTGGGCCAGCAGCGCATGGGCGACCTGGTTGGCACGTTCGTTGAGTTCACGGTAGGTCAGGCTGCGCCGTTCGAAGCGCACGGCAATCGCGTCAGGGCGCGCGGCGGCGTGGGCTTCGACTTGCTGGTGGATCAGGGCGGTGTCGGCGTAGTGCGCGGGGCTTTGGTTGACAGAGCCTTGGTTCAGGCGGTGCAGCAGGGTGTGGCGTTCGGAGTCGGGCAGGATGTTCAGGCCGCTGAGCGGCATATCCGGTCGTTGCTCAAGGGCATCGGCCAGGCTTTCAAGGGCCGTGTGCAGGTAGCCGGCGACGCGGTGCGCGCTGATGGACGCATCGACCATCACCGTCAGCGCAAAGTCTTCACCCAGGTCATCGACATTGACCGTCAGCGGGTAGTTGGTGCGCTCTTGGGCGCCGAGCACCTGGATGCCTTCGGCCACCTCGATCACCGCGTGCATGTCGCTGGCGGCGCTGTGACGGTAATTGAGCATCGCACTGAACAGCGGTGCCGGCGCCGCCACCCCGCTGCAACGCTGGGCCAGTGCCAGGGAGGCATGCTCGTGCTCAAGCAAGGTGGTGAGGCGCTCGTGAGTGGCTTTAATCGCGGCGCGCACGCCTTGCGCACCGACATCCACGCGCAGCGGCAAGGTATTGATGAACATGCCCAAGGCGCGCTCACCGCCCTCGCCCGCCCCCATGCGGCCGAGCATCACCGTGCCGAACACCACCGCTTCGCGACCGGACACCACCCCCAGCACGCGCGCCAGCGCCAGGTGCATCAGGCTTGCCACACCGACGCCCAACGGACGCGCCAGGCTGCGCAGGCGCAGGCTGAGGGTGTGATCAACCGGCAGGCGCGCTTCGTCGATGCCCAGGCCATCGCCCTGCACGTCCTGCAGGCCGAAGGGTAACGTCGGTGCGTCGATGTCGGCGAGCATGTCGCGGAAGAAGGCTTCGTGAGCCTGCTCGCTCACACCCTGACGCACCTGGGCGATATAGCTGCGAAACGCTACCGGCGGCGCGGCCTGCGCCTGCTTGCCGGCGAGGTACAGCTGGATTTCCCCGCGCACGCCGTCAAGGGCGGTGTGATCGAGGATGGTGTGGTGAAACAGCAGCATCGCCACCACGCGCTCGTTGGCCGGGTCGTCGGCGAACACCAGGCGCAGCAACGGCGCCTGGCCCAGGTCCATGCGATAGGTGCGCGCATCGTAGCGTGCGAGCAGTTGGGCCAGGCGGTCGGCGCCGTCAAGATGCGCTTCTTCACAGGCCAGGGTTGCGTTGCGCCACACCACTTGCAACGGCTCGTCGAGGCGCTCCCAGGCCATCGACGTGCGCAAAATGTCGTGGCGATCGATGACCCATTGCAACGCCTGGGCGAAGTTGTGCAGACGTGCGCGGCTGTCGAACACGAACTGCGCGTGCAGCACGTAGGGGTCGCCCTGCTGTGCGCGAAGATGGTGGTAGAGCATGCCTTCCTGGAGCGGCGCCAGGGGGTAGATATCCTGCACATTCGCCGCTCCGCCGGGGATCGCCGCGACGATGCGGTCGATGGCCGGTTGGTCGAGCGTGACCAGTGGCAGCATGTCCGGGGTGATGCGATAGGCCGGGCTCGACCAGTCGCCGCCATGCGCCGCGACCCACTCAAGCAGTTGGGGTTTGTGCGCGATCAGTTGGTCCCACAGCGCGTCATCCAGCGCGTCGTCATCGCCAAGGACAATCAGGTCGCCCTCTTCCATTTGCAGACGGATTGCATGGGTGGAAATCGCTGCCAGTAATTCGCTGAACTGCATGGGGAAACCTGCCTGATAAGTCACGGTTGAAGAGAATGTCCGTATTCAGTTTTGCCGCTTGAATCGGCTGCTCTGCGCCCTGAAAAAACAACGGGCGCAGCCGGGGGCCTGGAGAGGCTTCCGGCAGGCTTGGAAAATTAAGGGATTTGCGGGGTGGGGAGTGACATGGGAAGCGGGGACAAGGGAAGTGGGGAATGGTTCCGGGGGGAGGTTGGTTTAGGGCAAAGACCGCTCGTGGTGACCTCAGGGCCAGTGCGGTTCGTAAGCAAATTTCCGTCCTTTATGGGGACGCAATCGCACGTGATTTTTGCTGATGTCGGGCCTCGGGTGAGGCCCAGTTGAGCTACCTGAACTCCAAAGCAATGGCTACAGCTGCCATCCAAATCATGGCGGTAAAGATCATCGTCGTAACGATTGTGAGATACCGTTTTAGATAGGGTGGAAAGTTTTTAAAGTCGACAGGGTCCAAGTCGCCTACGCGAATATGGGATTTTGGCAACAAGATCATTCCAGCGATTTTTGACATTTCCAAAAGAGACCAAATCAAACCTCGCTTCCCGAGGCTGTCTCCCCAAAGGTAGATATAACGGCTGTTTTTCAAAGCCTCCTTGATGGCGTCCAAGTGACGGTGGGTGAGGTAAAGGCTGAATGCGAGGCCAGTAAATCCAAGCAGGAGCGGGCCGCCAGCGACGATCCAGAAAGCCAGCCAGGATTTCCAAAACTCTTCCGTCGTCATGGCAAACTTTTCTCATACAAAATCTCTCCGCCCATTTCGCCACCTTTACCACCGATAGTCGTACCCACCCATGCGCCGGTCCCAACCAAAGCCGCGACACAGACAACACCTCCGATACCTGTCGTAACACCAAGTCCAAGGCAGACCGCACTACCGGCAATGCCACCTGCCCATCCGCCAAATGCACCGCCACCAACAGAACCGGTGAACTTTCCACCCTCTGTGAACTTGATCTTTTCGCAAGCCGCCTCGGAATCGTTATTGCAAACCTGTTGTATCGCCAACGAGGAGGATACGCCACCAAGGCCAATTCCAATGTAACCACCCGCCGTCATGTATCTGAGTGCGCGGCTGGTTGCTTCTACATGAGCGGCATACCCCGGAATCTGCCCTGGCCCACCTGCCTTGTCCCAGTGATGCACCAAACTTCGACTGGATATTCCAAGGGCCGTTTTCAACTTGGGGTGATCGCCCAGGGTTGTTTGGCCGCGTAACCGAGTTGAGTTAAGTAAATGGGCATCCAGCTGGCTCATAAGACGCTGACGATCAGCAAAAAACTGCGGTGATCTAAGATGCCCATACTGTCGATAGTTTTGCTGATGCAGCCGTTCCATGGCCTGGAGCGTGTCGCGCAGATTACTCAGGTGCTTCTCCATCATCACCGCGCTGACGCCCAGCCAGGTTGAGGTGTGGCTGATGAAACCGGCAATCTCGGCACCATGGCGATACAGAAAGTCGGCCTCGCCCGGCGTCAGGGAATGCAGGGAAGCATCGACCTGCTGAGCGGCCTGCATCAATTGCGCTTCCTGATAGGTGCAGGAGGTGTTATTCGGATCGCTGAGCACGATCATCGAACCGGCTTTGACGTTGCCTGTGTTGGGGTTCAGCGTTTGAAATTTACGCATCACGGCCGGATCGAGATCTGGAAAAAGAGTCGCCTCCAAAACCTCGCGGCTGATGCTTTTGGGCACGATATAAAAACCTGGGTCCTGGCCGGATAGACCGTTAAATGCAGGCGGGACTGAACGGCTTGGTGTTGCATAAGCGCCTTGAGAGGGCGCTGATCCGTTGGTAGCTGCTCGGACCGGCACAGCTGCCTCTCTGGCGGAATTCGTAGCGCTGCTATCTTTCCCATATTGAGCTGACAACACCGAAGGAATCAGCTCGGCTTTACAGGGACAATCGCTGTAACTATCCAGCGTACCGGCCATCAGCCGGCCATGGCTGTTCATGAAGGAAATGCCACCGAAGATCTTATAAGTTTGCCCATCCTTGCCACAGGTGACGCGGTCACCTTCGCACGCGTGGAGAAGGCCATGGATGTTGATTCTTCTATCTCCATCCAGCACTTCCCCGCCGCAGGTGGTCTTGTCACCCAGGCCAATGAAATAACCTACGCTCATTGTTTTTTCCTTTGTCCATGAAGTTTTTTGTCCGAATTTCCCTGCTCGTCTCGATAAGAAACCTGATGCATGACGCATTTCAATCGAGGTAAAGGAGAACGAGGAAGTCAGTGGCAAGCCAAACTTTGGAGAGGGATTTACTTAGGGTAAAGTCGGACGATTCCGAGGTTTTCGTCGTAAACATCTGATAGATCGCTGACGGCCCAGTCAGTAATCATTTCCCTTATCTGCATCGCCTGCTCGACATGCATTGTTAAAGGCCAGCAAGCCATATCCCTTTAATTTGCAGGACGTTTCCTAGGCAATCCTTCGGCCTTGCGCCTGCTCAATGCACTGGCTAGCCCTCGCTTCGTCGCTGCATATCAGCGACGGGTGTGAGATCCCGTGTATGAGCAGGCGCCATGCGCTACAACCGTCTATGGCGGCTATGTGCGGGCAGACTTCGGTCTGGCCGGGTCCTGCTTTCCGGTATCTCACCCCGCACATAGCTGCCACCTTTTGACGTGTGAGATCGGCAAGAGAATGGCTTCCAATCCAGGCAGGAGCTTCACGCATGAGCAAAATCGTCCCCGATCCACCCTATCCGGTGTTCGTTGCCCACGAAGACCTGAGTTTCGAAGACGCCATCGCCAACATTTCCTCGCTGCTACGCTGCGCCGCCACCACGGCCACCGAAACCGCCGAAGGCCTCAAAGGCACCCGACGCGACATGGCCTGTTCCACCGCCCACTTGATCGACATGGCCCGCACCCTTGCCGACCGCGCACTGGATTGCCTGCAACCCGGCCCCGCCAGCACCCCATAACCCATGTGGGAGGGGGCTTGCCCCCGATGCGGTGGGTCAGCCAATCAATCCGTATCTGACCCACCGTCATCGGGGGCAAGCCCCCTCCCACATTGGCCTGTGTCGCCTGATCTTGATCGACATGGCCCGCACCCTTGCCGACCGCGCCGCGCACTGGATTGCCTGCAACCCGGCCCCGCCAGCACCCCATAACCCATGTGGGAGGGGGCTTGCTCCCGATGCGGCGGGTCACCAATTAATCTGTATCTGACTCACCGTCATCGGGGGGCTTGCCCCCTCCCACATTTGGCCTGTGTCGCCTGTCTGAATGCATCGATTACTGCTCGGGAAGTGGTACAACAGGGGTTTGCGCCAACCCTTATCGGAGGCCTGCACGCATGACGTCCAAACTCGAACAACTCAAGCAATTCACCACCGTGGTCTGCGACACCGGCGACCTGGAAGCCATCAGCCGTCTGCGCCCGGTGGATGCCACCACCAACCCCTCGTTGCTGCTCAAGGCCTCGGCCATCGAGCATTACGGCGACATCCTGCGCAGCGCACTCGACCTGTCCAAAGGCGACCTGGGCCTGGCCTGCGATCAGTTTTCCGTGGCGGTGGGCTGCGGCATTCTCAAGGTGATTCCGGGACGTATCTCCACCGAGGTCGATGCACGGTTGTCCTTCGATGAGGACGCGCTGTGGGCCAAAGCCAATCAGTTGATCGCCCTCTATGACCAGGCCGGCGTCGGTCGCGACCGCGTGCTGATCAAATTGGCGTCCACCTGGGAGGGTATCCGCACCGCCGAACGCCTGGAAAAAGCCGGCATCCAGACCAATCTGACGCTGCTGTTCTCCTTCGCCCAGGCCCAGGCCTGCGCCGATGCCGGTGTGTTTCTGATTTCACCGTTCGTAGGCCGCATTTACGACTGGTACCGCAAGCACACCGGCCTGGACTACACCGGCGCGGACGACCCGGGCGTGCAGTCGGTGACGCGTATCTACAACTACTACAAGGCCAACAGGATCGACACCGTGGTGATGGGCGCAAGCTTTCGCACGCTGAGCCAGATCGAGCAATTGGCCGGCTGCGATCGCCTGACCGTGAGCCCGGAACTGCTGCAAAAGCTCGATGAGGATAGCGGCCCACTGCAACGCAAGCTGGCGCCAGGCGCCGACGGTGAAGCACGTCAGCGGTTGACTGAAGCGCAATTTCGCTGGGCTTCCAATGAGGATGCAATGGCCACCGAAAAGCTGGCCGAAGGGATTCGCCAGTTTGCCAGGGATCAGGAGAAACTCGAGGCCGTGCTGGCTGCGCTGTGAAACAGCAAGACCGGACGCGGTCAAAAAGTGCAGGAGGGAGCACGCCCCTCCTGCATTTGGCCCGCCAGCATCAGTTTTCCGGGCGATCATCCAACGCACGCCCTGCCAACGCCCCCATCACCCCACCGGCGATTGGCGCCAGCCAGAACAACCAGAGCTGTGACAGGTATTGCCCTTCGGCAAACAACGCCGGCCCGGTGCTCCGCGCGGGGTTGACCGACGTATTGCTCACCGGAATCAGCACCAGGTGAATCAGGGTCAGCGCCAGGCCGATGGCGATAGGCGCAAAACCGGCCACCGCGCCCGGGGCGGTGACGCGCATGATGATCAACACAAAGAAGAACGTGGCAATCAGCTCGGCCAGGGCTGCGGACTTCATGTCGAAGTGGCCGGGACTCAACGGACCATAGCCGTTGGCGGCAAAACCGGGCTGGCCGTTGGCGATCAAGTACAGTGCCGCGGCAGCCACAATGGCCCCACTCACCTGCGCCGCGATGTAAGGCAGCACATCCGCACCGCACACACGGCGCCCGGCCCACAGACCAATGGTCACCGCCGGGTTGAAATGCCCGCCGGAAATACCGCCCACGGCATAGGCCATGGTCAATACCGTCAGACCAAACGCCAGCGACACCCCTGCAAAGCCAATGCCCAACTGTGGAAATGCCGCCGCCAGAATGGCACTGCCATACCCGCAGAAGGTCAGCCAGAAAGTCCCCAGAAGTTCTGCGATCAAACGCTTTTGCACAATCGACTCCATTGCTGTTCACGTGCCGTCACCACAGGAGGTGGGCGGTCCCGCGAGACGGTAGCAATGGGCATTGATGGATCCTGTAGGAATTGTCCGGTTTTAGTCAGGCGCCGGATCAGCAATGTCCGGCGGCTGCTTGTGCCACCGGGGACAAACTATCCAAATCTGCAGCGGCCAACGCCAACCCGCTAACCACGATGCGCAGCGAGTCGCTCTTGATCTTGATCTTGATCTGGCTTTAGATCTTAAGCGCCCCGTTAAACCACGCTGGCCGAACGCAGGCTTGAATCCGTGGGTAACCCGGCAGGACGCCGGGTTAGCCGCACTGGGCCA
>NZ_KZ478032.1 GCF_002837185.1 Pseudomonas fluorescens
TTTGGGCGCTATCATAGCGCCCGATTGAAGTGTCCAAAATCATTAGGCCAGTTCAGCTTGCCCCCGATGACAGAGTGTCAGTTGATAAAACTCTGGCTGACCCACTGCCATCGGGGGCAAGCCCCCTCCCACATTAAAGTATCGGTGTTTGACAGACTGCGGGTGGCCTTCGGATTTTTCCTGCAAGATTTTGGGCCGTGCATGAACTTCTCAGGCGCTACTGAGCAAATGTGGGAGGGGGCTTGCCCCCGATAGCGGTGTATCAGCCAGAAATGTGTTAGCTGACCCACTGCTATCGGGGGTAAGCCCCTCCCACTTTCTCCATTCTCAATCAATCCGCGCAAACCGCTCAATCACCGGCTGCTCCCGATGCTCGGCCTGACATAAGTCGTAGGCACTTTGCATCGACAACCATAAATGGGCGGTATGTCGGAATAGGATGGAGTTGCTGTAGGCGAGTTCTGATTTGGATTAGGCGGGTGTTCAGGCCGGAGTGGAGTGGTTAGTTTCTCCGTTCCTCACTGCCAGCAAGGATCCGCAAATGGCTGTACTGTTAATGCCGCCGGATTTTGAATCATGGTGCGGCGGTGAGCCTTTTGGTGATGACCCTCGGGACCAATATTATTGGATAAGAAGAGGTATTGAATATGCCATTTCGCAAGGCCACTGAGCGCCTCATGCCTGTTCTGCGTAATTGTCTGCTTGTGGTCTGCCTGATTTATATCGGCGGCAGTTGGATCCTGTCGCCTGGCACACCGGACCTGGATGAAGTGGTGTTGAAGCATTCCCTGGGCAACGGTATGTCGATCTATGGTGCGCGAGATAGCCAAGGTGGCGCGACGGTGGGGTTTTCCTACAGGTATTACGTGCATAAGGATTTGGGAAGTGATCAGGAAATACTCAGCGCATTAGTGTCTGCACCTCCTTTTCTCAAAACAAAAGAGCCGGATGTCCAAGTCAATAATGACGGGGGGGCCCTGCAGGTGGTTATTCAGGGAAAAGTCTATGAGTACCACAGTTATGCACTGGAAGGCCTAGGGAAGGTCAAGGTGATGATGGTGTTGTGATGAGCTGGCTCTCGGACTTTTCCTGCAAGATTTTGGGCCGTGCATGAACTTGTGATGAGAGGCCCGCGCGCCGGGTCTTCGTCCAGTCATCGCAAAAAACGGTGACATGGACGTGCAAGTCCGAGAAACCTGTTTAGGCGCACAAAACGCCTAGAACCAAGTCAGCCCGTCCCCAGCTTTTTGAAACGGTCCCAATCAGGGACTGATCGTTCCCTTTCTGGGACCGCTATCTAGCAGGCGCTACAGATCAAATGTGGGAGGGGGCTTGCCCCCGATAGCGGTGTATCAGCCACCTATTTATCAGCTGACCCACCGCCATCGGGGGCAAGCCCCCTCCCACATTTTGGTCTTCGTTACTCCAGGCGTAACGGTTTGCTGCCCAGCTTGATTGATGGCCCCAAGAATCACTCCTAAGGTAAAGCCCCACGACAGCAACCCCCCGTGGAGCAACCATGACAACAACCATCACCCCCGACTCGCGCTGGACGCGGCGGCGCGACGAGAAGCAGCGGCGGCTCGGGCTGGTCAAACAGTTTGCAGACGGGGCGGTGCTGCCCGGCGACAAGATCGTCGAGGCCCTTGAAGCGCTGATCCTCCCCGGCGACCGCGTGGTACTGGAAGGCAACAACCAGAAGCAGGCCGACTTCCTCTCGCGTTCCCTGGCCAAGGCCGACCCCGCAAAGCTCCACGATTTGCACATGATCATGCCCAGTGTCGGGCGTTCCGAGCACCTGGACCTGTTTGAAAAAGGCATCGCGCGCAAGCTGGATTTCTCCTTCGCCGGCACCCAATCCCTGCGCATCAGCCAGTTGCTGGAAGACGGCCTGCTGGAAATCGGCGCGATCCATACCTACATCGAACTCTATGCGCGCCTGGTGGTGGACCTGATTCCCAACGTGGTGCTTTCGGCCGGCTTCATGGCCGACCGCGCCGGCAACATTTACACCGGCGCCAGCACCGAAGACACCCCCGCGCTGATCGAACCGGCTGCCTTCAGCGATGGCATCGTGATTGTGCAGGTCAACCAGTTGGTGGACGACGTCACCGACTTGCCGCGCGTGGACATCCCCGCCAGCTGGGTGGATTTCGTGGTGGTAGCCGACAAGCCGTTCTACATCGAGCCGCTGTTCACCCGTGACCCGCGTCATATCAAGCCGGTACACGTGCTGATGGCGATGATGGCGATCCGTGGCATCTACGAAAAACACAATGTGCAGTCGCTCAACCACGGCATCGGCTTCAACACCGCCGCCATCGAACTGATCCTGCCCACTTACGGCGAATCCCTGGGCCTGAAGGGCAAGATCTGCCGCAACTGGACCCTCAACCCGCACCCCACGCTGATCCCGGCGATTGAAAGCGGCTGGGTGCAAAGCGTGCATTGCTTCGGCACTGAACTGGGCATGGAAAACTACATCGCCGCACGCCCGGATGTGTTCTTCACCGGCCGCGACGGTTCCATGCGCTCCAACCGCATGTTCTGCCAACTCGCCGGCCAGTACGCAGTGGACCTGTTTATCGGCGCCACCCTGCAGGTCGACGGCGACGGCCATTCCAGCACCGTGACCCGTGGCCGCCTCGCCGGTTTCGGCGGCGCGCCGAACATGGGCCACGACCCACGCGGTCGCCGCCACGGCACACCAGCCTGGCTGGACATGCGCCACGACGACGCGCCGGAAGCCTTGCTCGAGCGCGGCAAAAAACTCGTCGTGCAAATGGTCGAGACCTTCCAGGAAGGCGGCAAACCCACCTTCGTCGACACCCTCGACGCGGTGGAAGTGGCGCGTAAAAGCGGCATGCCCCTGGCGCCGATCATGATCTACGGCGACGACGTCACCCACCTGCTCACCGAAGAAGGCATCGCCTACCTGTACAAGGCGCGTTCCCTGGAAGAACGCCAGGCAATGATCGCTGCCGTCGCCGGGGTCACTGCCATCGGTATGCGCCACAACCCCAAGGACACCGCCCGCATGCGCCGCGAAGGCTTGATTGCGCTGCCCGAAGACCTTGGCATTCGTCGCACCGACGCCACCCGCGAGCTGTTGGCCGCCAAGAGCGTGGCCGACCTGGTGGACTGGTCCGGCGGCCTGTACAACCCACCCGCCAAATTCAGGAGTTGGTAGATGCGCGCCCTCAAACTGCATGAAGTGAGCCTGGCCGATCGCCTGGCGGATATGGCGGTCGATGCGCTGATCGATGAAGCGGATTTGTCGCCCAAACCTGCCCTGGTAGACCGGCGAGGCAACGGCGCCCACACCGATTTGCACCTGGGCTTGATGCACGCTTCGGCGCTGTCGCTGTGGCCGATGTTCAAGGAAATGGCCGAGGCCGCGCTTGAAATCGGCGAAATCGGCCTGCCTCTGCGCGAAGCCCTCGGCCGTATTGGCCGCGAAGGCGAGCAAGCGATGCTCATTACCACCAATGGCGTAAATACTCATCGCGGCGCGATCTGGGCACTCGGTCTGCTCACCGCCGCAGCGGCCCTGGACCCTGGCGCCGTTACGCTGAACGCGGCCAGATTAGCCTTGCTCAACGACCGACATGCGCCACAAACCCTGAGCCACGGCGTCCTGGTCGCTCAACGTTACGGCGCTCGCGGTGCCCGTGAAGAAGCGCAATTGGGCTTCCCCTCGGTGACGCAACGTGGCCTGCCGCAATTGCACAAGAGCCGCCGGCAAAACGCCGGAGAACAGAACGCACGCCTGGACGCCTTGCTCGCGATCATGACCGAACTGGCCGACACCTGCGTGCTCTACCGCGCCGGCTACGAAGGCCTGACCACCCTGCAACAGGGCGCCCAGGCCGTGCTCGACGCCGGCGGCAGTGCAACCCTGGCCGGCCGCCGCCAACTGCACGCGCTGGACCAACAACTGCTGGCCCTGAATGCCTCCCCCGGCGGTGCCGCCGACCTGTTGGCCGCCTGCCTGTTTATCGACCGCCTCGACGGAGCGTTGTGATGCAAACCCTATCCTTTGAATTCCCCGCCGGGCAGCCGCCAAAAGGCCGTGCGCTGGTGGGGTGCGTCGGCTCCGGCGACCTTGAAGTGCTGCTGGAACCGGGCACCGCCGGCACGCTGACCATCCAGGTACAAACCTCGGTCAACGGTGCCGAGCAACGTTGGCAGCACCTGTTCGAACGCATCTTCCAAGAGCAGACGCCACCGGCCTTGAACATTGATATCCACGATTTCGGCGCCACGCCCGGCGTGGTGCGTTTGCGCCTGGAGCAAGGCTTCGAGGAGATCGGCCATGACTGATTGGCTCAACAAACACAGCTTCGTTGAACTCGGTGCTCGGCAGCGCGCCAAGGCGTTGCTGGATGCCGGCACCTTTCGCGAGCTGATCGACCCATTTCAACGTGTCATGTCGCCGTGGCTCAGCCGCCAGGGCGTCGTGCCCCAGGCGGATGACGGGGTGGTCATCGCCAAAGGCAGCGTTGCCGGTCTGCCGGTGGTGATTGCCGCTATCGAAGGTAACTTCCAGGGCGGCAGCCTCGGTGAAGTCGGCGGCGCGAAGATCGCCGGAGCGCTGGAACTGGCCGCTGAAGATAACCGCAACGGCATCCCGACCCGCGCCGTGCTGCTGCTGGAAACCGGTGGCGTACGCTTGCAGGAGGCCAACCTCGGTCTGGCCGCCATTGCCGATATTCACGCGGCGATTGTCGATCTGCGCCAGTACCAGCCGGTGATCGGCGTGGTGGCGGGGAGTGTGGGGTGCTTCGGCGGCATGTCCATTGCCGCAGGGTTGTGCAGCTATCTGGTGGTCACCCGTGAAGCGCGCCTGGGCTTGAACGGCCCGCAGGTGATCGAACAGGAAGCCGGGTTGGACGAATACGACTCCCGCGACCGTCCGTTTATCTGGAGCCTCACCGGAGGCGAGCAGCGCTTCAACAGCGGCCTGGCCGACCGGTATGTGGCCGACGATGTGGTGCAGATCCAGCAGACCGTCAGCGCGCTGTTGCAGCAAGGCGCGCCCGAACAACAACGTAGCCGCCGCGCTGATTTTTATCTGGCGCGCCTGGCCGAGCTGGACGCTACGCCGCAGATCGACCCGGCGACGGTGCGCGCGCTGTATCAGGGAGAACGCTCATGAGAGGTTTGCAGTGGTTTAACGCGCTGAGCGCCGGCGCGACGCCGGTGCAAGGGCTGCCCGACTCGCTCCAGGTCGCCGATGGCCAATTGAACGGCCAGAGCGTGCGCTTTCTCGCGGTGGTCACCGACCCGAACAACCGCTTTGCGCGCGCACGCAATGGCGAAGTCGGCTTGCTGGAAGGTTGGGGGCTCGCCAAGGCCGTCGATGACGCTATCGCCAGGGGCGACAAACGCCCGCTGATCGCTATCGTCGACGTGCCCAGCCAAGCCTATGGCCGCCGTGAAGAAGCCCTCGGCATCCATCAAGCCCTGGCCGCCGCCGCCGACAGCTACGCCCGCGCCCGTCTGGCCGGGCACCCGGTGATTGCGCTGCTGGTGGGCAAGGCCATGTCCGGCGCGTTCCTCGCCCACGGTTACCAGGCCAATCGCCTGATTGCCCTGCGCGACCCCGGCGTGATGGTGCATGCCATGGGCAAGGCCTCGGCGGCGCGGGTCACCCTGCGCAGCGTCGAAGAGCTTGAAGCCCTGGCCGCCAGCGTGCCGCCGATGGCGTATGACATCGACAGCTATGCCAGCCTTGGGTTGCTGTGGGAGACGTTGACGGTCAGCCAGATTGAACAGCCTACGGCGGACGATGTGGCACGGGTCAGCGATTGCCTGGTGAATGCGATCAAGGATATCGATAGCGCCGATCTGAGCGGGCGCCTGGGGGCGTCCAATCGTGCGGCGTCCAGCCACGTGCGCCAGTTGCTGCGGGAGCAATGGTGAACGCCCACGACCTGCTCTGGGGCATGACCCCGGCGCATCTGCGCGCCGATGCGCCCGGCTGGGTGGTGGATGCGCTCAGCGCCGGCCACCCGGTGGTGGTGCGCCGCGCCATCGTCGAGCCGGGCCATGTGGCGGTCGGTGTGCGGGGGCGTTTGCGTGAGCAGCGCTTTGCCGCGCAGATGCCCATTGCTGCGGTACAACGGCGTGTGGCCCCCGAAGCTTTGCGGGACGCGACCTCGCCACGGGATTTGCCGGCGCTGCGGGCACTCGATCAACTGCGGCCGTTGTTGGCGCATAACGACTGGGGCGTCAGCGGCAGTGCCGGCTTCGAATTGGCCAGCGGCATCGAAGCGTTGCATGCCGCGAGCGATCTGGATTTGATCCTGCGCACCCCCGAGCCGCTTGAGCGTCAGCAGGCGCACGCGCTATTGGCGATGCTCGATAGCGCACCGTGCACCGTCGACCTGCAACTGCAAACCCCCGTCGGTGCTGTCGCCTTGCGTGAATGGGCGGGCGCTTCACGCCGGGTGCTGCTGAAAACGGCCAACGGGGCGCACCTTGTCGTCGACCCCTGGCAGGCGGTGGCATGAGCAGCCTGTTGGTATTTCCGGGGCAGGGCGCCCAGCGAGTCGGCATGCTCCAGTCGCTGCCCGTCGAGGTCCTTGACGAGGCCAGCGCTGCCCTGGGTGAAGACGTGCGCCGGCTCGATTCGGCACAGGCCCTTGAGTCGACGCGCGCCGTTCAGCTCTGCCTGTTGATCGCTGGCGTGGCGCATGCGCGTCTGTTGCAGCACACACCGGACTACGTCGCGGGCCTGTCCGTCGGCGCCTATCCCGCCGCTGTCATCGCCGGCGCATTGGACTTTGCCGATGCAATCAAACTTGTCAGTCTGCGCGGCGAACTGATGCAAAGCGCTTATCCACAAGGCTACGGAATGACCGCGATCATCGGCCCGCAGTTAGCCACCGTCGAAACATTGCTCGCCGAAATCCACAGCCCGCAGACCCCGGTGTACCTGGCCAATATCAATGCCGATAACCAGACTGTCATTGCCGGCAGCGACGCGGCGATGAAGCGTGTCGCCGAACGCATCAAGGGCAACGGCATCGCCAAGCGCCTGGCCGTCAGCGTACCGTCCCACTGCGCCTTGCTGGACGCACCGGCCAAGGTCCTCGCCCAGGCCTTTGTCCCGCTCAAGGCGCCGCGCGTCACCTACCTGAGCAGCACAAGCGCGCGGCCCATTCACAACCCCCTGCACCTGCGCGATGACCTGGCCTTCAACATGTGCCGCGTCGTCGACTGGCGCGGCACCGTGCAAAGCGCCTACGAGCGCGGCGTGCGCCTGCAGATCGAACTGCCACCGGGCGCGGTGCTCACCGGCCTGTCACGCCGCGTCTTCGAACAAGGCACGGTGATCGCCTGCGAAGGGGCGCGCCTGGATACCTTGCAGGCGCTGCTGCAAGAGGAGGAGCGCCGCCACCGATAAAGCACGACCCAAGGCTTTCGAAGCACAACAACAACAATTTCGATCGAGCACTTTGAGGACAACAACAATGATTATTTACGGTGTGGCATTGCTGGCGATCTGCACGCTCGCGGGCGTGATCATGGGCGATATGCTCGGCGTGTTGCTGGGCGTCAAATCCAATGTGGGCGGCGTGGGCATCGCGATGATCCTGCTGATCTGCGCGCGGTTGTGGATGCAAAAGCACGGCGGCATGACCAAGGATTGCGAGATGGGCGTGGGTTTCTGGGGCGCCATGTACATCCCCGTGGTCGTGGCGATGGCCGCGCAACAGAACGTGGTCACCGCTTTGCACGGCGGCCCGGTTGCGGTGCTGGCGGCCATCGGTTCGGTGGTGCTGTGTGGTTGCACCATTGCCTTGATCAGCCGCACGCACAAGGGTGAGCCTTTGCCGCCCGAAGAGCCGCTGATCCTCGCTGCAGGAGGTCGCTGATATGTGGGACCTCATCGAAAAAGGTTTGGAACACAACGGCCTGGTCACCGCGTTCGCCTTTGTGGGCGTGGTGATGTGGATTTCGGTGGTGCTGTCCAAGCGCCTGACGTTCGGGCGCATCCATGGCTCGGCGATTGCCATCGTCATCGGTCTGGTGCTGGCCTGGGTCGGCGGCACGCTCACGGGCGGGCAGAAGGGCCTGGCGGACCTGGCACTGTTCTCCGGTATCGGCCTGATGGGCGGCGCGATGTTGCGGGATTTCGCCATCGTCGCCACGGCGTTTGAAGTGCAGGCCACCGAGGCGCGCAAAGCCGGCATGATCGGCGTGATTGCCCTGCTGCTGGGTACGATCCTGCCGTTCATCGTCGGTGCGAGCATGGCCTGGGCCTTCGGCTATCGCGATGCGATCAGCATGACCACCATCGGGGCGGGCGCGGTGACTTACATCGTCGGCCCGGTGACCGGTGCGGCGATTGGCGCGACCTCGGATGTGATGGCGCTGTCGATTGCCACCGGGTTGATCAAGGCGATTCTGGTGATGGTCGGCACGCCGGTGGCGGCGCGCTGGATGGGTTTGGACAACCCGCGCTCGGCGATGGTGTTCGGGGGCTTGGCCGGCACCGTGAGCGGAGTAACGGCGGGGCTGGCGGCGACGGATCGGCGGTTGGTGCCGTATGGCGCGCTGACGGCGACGTTTCATACCGGGTTGGGCTGCCTGCTTGGGCCTTCGTTGCTGTACTTCATCGTGCGGGGATTGGTCGGTTAGTTTTGGAGGCGGCGGTGTCTGGTCGGGCGCCATCGGGGGCAAGCCCCCTCCCACATGTTGACCGCATTCTCATGTTGGAACGCGGTCAAGCGTGGGAGGGGGCTTGCCCCCGATAGCGGTCTCAGGCCTGGCGATTGGCATACATCCGACACTCCGCCAACAGCGCCAGCAAATTCGGATCGCGCTCCTTGGCCTTCAGGAACACCACGCCGATATGCTGCTGCAACCGATACCTGGGTTGCAGCGGTATCAGCTTCACGCGGTTTTCGTACACCGCCGCAATCCTGCCCGGCAACAGCGCATAACCCACCCCCGAGCTGACCATGCTCAGCAGCGTGAAGATGTCGTTGACCTGCATCGCCACCTTCGGCTCGAACCCCGCCTGCTTGAATACCCGGTTGCCGTCCTGGTGGGTGGCGAAGCCCTGGGTGAGGGTGATGAAGGTGGCATCGCGCACGTCGGCCAGGTCGATTTGCCGCTCACGGTCGAACGGGGAATCGGCCGGGGTAGCGAGGAAGATGTCGTCGCAAAACAGTGCGATCTGCTCACAGTCCGGGTCGTTGGCGTGCTCGTCGAGGGAGATGAGGATCGCGTCCACTTCCATGTTCTTGAGCTTGTAGAGCAGGTCGAAATTGGAGCCCAGGATCAGGTCGATATTCAGTTCGCTGCGGCGGATTTTCAGGCCCATGATCAGTTGCGGGACGGTCTTGACCGTCAGCGAATACAGCGAGCCCAGCTTGAAACGTTCGGCGGAGAAACCGGCGGCTTCGCGGGTCAGGCGCACGCTGTCGACCACGTCGGCCACCAGCTTCTGCGCGCGCTCTTCAAGTACATAGGCGCTTTCCAGCGGCGTCAGGTTGCGGCCCTCGTGTTTGAACAGCGGGCAGCGCAGGGCATTTTCCAGCGAATGAATGGCGCGGTGCACGCTGACGTTGCTGGTCTGCAACTCGGCTGCAGCGCGGGCCAGGTTGCCGGTGCGCATGAACGCCAGGAAGATTTCCAGCTTTTTGAGGGTGAATTCTTCGTCGATCAACATGGCCGTGGCTCTGGTTCGCATGCCCTCGATTGTGCCCGCAAAACGGCGCGGCGTCGTCGGAACGTCATAACGCGCTTGCACTCTGATGCGCAAGGCAGGACGCTTGTCCGCATGTGCTTGGGGTTACAGGAGGTCGGTGACAGATGTACCACGGAGAACGATTCAACGCCTGGAGCCATTTGCTCGGTGCCGTTGCGGCGTGCATTGGCGCCGTGTGGATGCTGGTGGTGGCGAGCCTGGATGGGAGCCCCTGGAAGATCGTCAGCGTGGCGATTTACGGCTTTACGCTGATCGTGCTGTACAGCGCCTCGACGGTGTATCACAGCGTGCGGGGGCGGCGAAAAGAGATCATGCAGAAGGTCGATCACTTTTCGATCTATCTGTTGATCGCCGGCAGCTATACCCCGTTTTGCCTGGTGACGCTGCACGGGCCGTGGGGCTGGACGCTGTTCGGGATTGTGTGGGGGCTGGCGGTGATCGGCATTTTGCAGGAGATCAAGCCGCGTTCCGAGGCGCGCATTCTGTCGATCGTGATTTATGCGGTGATGGGCTGGATCGTGCTGGTGGCGGTCAAGCCGCTGCTCGCCGCGTTGGGCACGGCGGGGTTTATCTGGCTGGCGTCGGGCGGGGTGCTGTACACCGTGGGCATTATCTTTTTTGCCCTGGAGGACCGCCTGCGCCATTCCCATGGGATCTGGCACTTGTTTGTGATCGGCGGCAGCCTGCTGCATTTTGTGGCGATCATGCATTACGTGCTTTGAATGTGAGAGGGGGACAAGCCCTAATGCCAGTCAGTTAAGGCTTTTTTTGTAGGAGCGAGCTTGCTCGCGAAAAACTCACAGGCGCCGCGTTCATTCAGGAAGCACGCGTTATCGTTGACGTTTTTCGCGAGCAAGCTCGCTCCTACAGAGGGCGGCTGAATTTTTCAACGGCCTGTTAGGGCAAGCCCCCTCCCACACTGGATCTGCGGTGTTGTTAGAGACGTGCCAATATTTCACAGGCGCGACTGCCGAAAATCTCCAGCAGCTTAGCCAGCATATGCGGTGGTGGCTCATTGGCGCGGGTCAGGGCGTAGAGGGTGATGGGCAGCGGTGGGGTGAGCGTGCGGATCTGGGTGGTGGCGGTTGAGGCACCCAGCGCGGTGAACGGATCGATCACGGTCAGACCGGCGCCGGACTCGACCATCGCACGTGCCAGGGAATAGGTTTGCACCGAGATCGTCACCCGTGGCGGCGGGTCGATATTTTCCAGGTAACTGCCCAGCTTCGCTGCCAGCGGGTCGGCGCTGGACAGGCCGATCAACGGCGCCCCGGCCAGCTCGGCCAACGGCAGGGGCTGATAGCGTTCGGCTTCCGGCCAATAACCCTCGGACGCCAACGCCACCAGCACGCCGTTGGCCAGCACTTGGGTCGTGAGCCCCGGATGGCCGGAGAAGTTGAGCGTCAGCGCCAGGTCGATCTCGCGCATCAACAGCTTCTGCACCAGTTCGCGGCTATGGTCGCTGGACAGCTCGCAGGCCATGTCCGGGTAATCGCGCTTCCATTCCAGGATTGACGGCGGCAGCAGCGACAGCGCCAACGCCGGGATCGCACCGATACGGATGCTCTGCCCAGGTTCGCGGCGCAGGCTGTTAGCCAGGCGCCGCACGCCTTGCAGGCTTGCGGTGACTTTCTCGACTTCGCTTTCCAGCGCCAGGGCTTCCGGCGTGGGCTGCAATTTGCCGCGTACCCGCAGGAACAGTGCAAAGCCCAACTGCAGTTCGGCGTGCTGCAACACCTTGGTCACCGCCGGTTGCGAGACATGCAGCAACTGCGCGGCGGCGCTGATGGAGCCCGTCTGGCGGATGGCCTGGAAGATTTCGATATGACGCAAGCGCATGGCGAGTCCATAACCTTTGTTTATAGGTGACCCATCTTTATTCATTGTCGGTGAGCTGTCACCTGCCTCTACGCTTGAGCTTTCTTGAATCAACGGCGGGAGGCGGGAATGGCCGCGCAGGTTTGCATCATCGGGGGTGGAGTGATCGGTTTGGCGAGCGCGTATGCACTGGTGCGTGCTGGCCATGCAGTGACGGTGATCGATGCGCGCGACAGACTGGGCAGCGAAACCAGCTTCGCCAATGGCGGGCAGTTGTCCTATCGCTATGTCGCACCGCTGGCGGATGCAGGCGTGCCGCTGCAGGCGATTGGCTGGTTGCTGCGCCGTGACTCGCCATTGAAACTGCGCCCACGGCTCGACCCCCAGCAATGGCGCTGGATGGGAGCCTTTATGGCTGCCTGCCGGGGTTCGGTGAATAGGCGCAACGCCGCGCACTTATTGCGCCTCGCATCCTTGAGCCAGACCACATTGCAGCATTGGCGCATCGATGATCGCCTGGAAGGTTTCGATTGGCGACGTAACGGTAAGCTGGTGACGTTCCGTAATGCCAATACCTTCGAGCAGGCGCGCAGCAAGGTCACGGACATGTTGCAGCAGCAGGTGTTGTCCGTGCGCGATTGTGCGCGCTTGGAGCCGGCGTTGGCGGCGGGTGATTTTGTCGGCGGTATCTACACACCGAACGAGGAAGTCGCCGATTGCCATGCTTTCTGCCAACGCCTGGCAGCGCGGCTGGAGGCTTCGGGGCGCTGCACGTTCAGGCTCGGGCGCAAGGTCACCGGGATCCGCCATGCCGAAGGTGCGGTGCAGGCCATCGAGTTGGGCAGCGAAGTGATGCCGGTGGAGCAACTGGTGCTGGCGGCCGGGCATCGCAGCAGCGAATTGGGCTTGCCGGGGCTGGCGCTGCCGCTGTATCCGCTCAAGGGCTATAGCCTGAGCGTGCCGATTGGCGCGCAACACCGGGCGCCGAACCTGAGCATTACCGACTATGATCGCAAGATCGTCTACGCACGTATCGGCGAGCAATTGCGGGTCGCGGCCATGGTGGATATCGTTGGTTTCGATACGGGGCTTGAACCCAAACGTCTGGCCCTGATGAAACGTCAGGCCCTGGAGACATTCCCTCTGGCCGGTGACTACACCCACGCAGTCGAATGGGCTGGCATGCGCCCTGCCACGCCGACGGGGGTGCCGCTGATCGGTGCAAGTCGCTATCGCAACCTGTGGCTGAACCTTGGCCACGGCGCCCTTGGCTTTACGTTGGCCTGCGGCAGCGGCCAACTGCTGGCCGAACTGATCGATCAGCGCACGCCTTCCATTGACATGCAGGGCCTGGCCCCCTGCGCTGCTTGAGTCTCTACCCCGCGAACCAACGGAGAATAACAATGAAAAAGATCCTGTTGACCGGCTGCACCCTGGGGCTTTTGTTGGGCGCACAGGCGTATGCGAACGAAACGCCGCTGGGCGATACGTTGAGCAAGATCGCCAGCACCCAGTCCATTACGTTGGGCTATCGCGATGCGTCGGTGCCGTTTTCCTATGTGGCCGACAGCAGCGGCAAACCCATGGGCTACTCGGTGGACCTGGCGAGCAAGATCGTTGAACGCATCCAGCAGAAAACCGGGGTGGCCGAGCTTAAGGTGAAATACAACCTGGTGACGTCCCAGACCCGTATTCCGCTGGTGCAGAACGGCACCGTCGACCTTGAGTGCGGCTCCACTGGCGTGACGGCCGAGCGGCAAAAGCAGGTAGCGTTCTCGTACGGTTTTATCTACGTGAAAGGGCAGTTGCTGACGGCCCGGGACAGTGGCATCAAGGGCTTTGCAGACCTACAGGGCAAGAACGTGGTGACCACCGCCGGCACCACCAACGAACGTTTTCTCAAGCGCTACAACGCCGAGCACAAGGCCGATATGTTCGTCATCAGCGCCAAGGACCATGGCGAGGCGTTCAAGATGCTCGAGACCGGCCGCGCGGCGGCCTTCTATATGGATGACGCGTTGCTTTATGGCGAACGCGCCAAGGCCAGGGACCCGCACCATTGGGTGGTCGTGGGCGAGGAGCAGTCGCGGGAAATCTACAGCTGCATGGTACGCAAGGATGACCCGCAGTTCCTGGCGGTGGTCAACGCTGCATTGGGCGACCTGTACCGCTCGGGTGAGATAAACGGGATCTACCAGCGTTGGTTCGAACAGCCGATTCCGCCGAAGGGTTTGAACCTGGAATTCCCGATGACCAGCGAGTTGAAGGCGATTATCGCCAAGCCGGTCAGCGACCCGGTGGAGTAAGAAGTGCTAACCCAATCCAACTGTGGGAGGGAGCAAGCCCCCTCCCACATTTTTGATTGGGTTTACACGGCAGGGTCAGAAGTCGCCCCACAACTGTTGGGCCACGGACAGCGCCACCACCGGCGCGGTTTCGGTGCGCAACACCCGTGGGCCGAGGCGGGCGGCGTGGAAGCCGGCGCCTTGGGCGGTGTCGACTTCGCCGTGGGTCAGCCCACCCTCAGGCCCTATCAGGAAGGCCAGGCTCGACGGTTTGGCATGACTGACCATCGGCTCGGCCACCGGGTGCAGGACCAGCTTGAGGTCGGCCTCGGTCTGTTTCAGCCAGTCGGCCAGCAACAGCGGCGGGTGAATCACCGGCACTGTCGAACGCCCGCATTGCTCGCACGCGCTGATCGCCACCTGGCGCCAGTGCAGCAGGCGTTTGTCGGCGCGTTCGTCCTTGAGGCGCACTTCGCAGCGCTCGCTGAAAATCGGCGTGATCGCGTTGACGCCCAGCTCGGTGGCTTTCTGGATCGCCCAATCCATGCGCTCTCCACGAGACAGGCCCTGACCGAGGTGGATATGCAGTGGCGACTCGGCCTGGCCGTTGAAGCTTTGCGTCAGTTGCACGGTGACGCGCTTTTTACCGACTTCCAGCAGGCTGCCGAGAAACTCCTGGCCGGAACCGTCGAACAGTTGCACGGCGTCGCCTTCGACCATGCGCAACACACGGCTGATGTAATGCGCCTGGGCTTGCGGCAACTCATGGTCGCCGAGGCTCAGCGGGGTGTCGGTGAAGAAGCGGGACAGTCTCATTTCTGTTCTCTGAAGAGGTGTAGGTAGGAGCGAGCTTGCTCGCGAAAAACGTACATCCGACGCAGCGATGCGCTTGGAATGCCTTCGCGAGCAAGCCCGCTCCTACAAAGGTTTAGGCAATCAACCCGGATCGCGGAAGCCTGGGTGAAAATCTTTCGGCACCGCCACACTGACTTTGCTGTTAGTGGCGATATCAATCCCTTCGCTGGCCACTTCGGCGAGGAAGTCAATCTGCTCCGGGGTAATCACATACGGCGGCAGGAAGTACACCACGCTGCCCAGCGGTCGCAACAACGCGCCACGTTCCAGGGCATGCTCGAACACCTTCAGGCCACGGCGTTCCTGCCAGGGGTAAGCGGTCTTGGTGGCTTTGTCCTGCACCATCTCGATGGCCAGCACCATGCAGGTCTGGCGCACTTCCGACACGTGCGGGTGGTCCACCAGGTGCGCCGTGGCGCTGGCCATGCGCTGGGCCAGGGCCTTGTTGTTTTCGATGACGTTGTCTTCTTCGAAGATATCCAGGGTCGCCAGTGCCGCCGCGCACGCCAGCGGGTTGCCGGTGTAGCTGTGGGAATGCAGGAACGCGCGCAGGGTCGGGTAGTCGTCGTAGAAGGCGTCGTACACGTCATCGGTGGTGACCACGGCGGCCAGCGGCAGGTAGCCGCCGGTCAGGGCCTTGGACAGGCACAGGAAGTCCGGGCGGATGCCGGCCTGTTCGCAGGCGAACATGCTGCCGGTGCGGCCAAAGCCCACAGCGATTTCGTCGTGGATCAGGTGCACGCCGTAACGGTCGCAGGCTTCGCGCAGCAGCTTGAGGTACACCGGATGATACATGCGCATGCCACCGGCGCCCTGGATCAGCGGTTCGACGATCACGGCGGCGACGCTGTCGTGGTGCTCGGCCAGGGTCTGTTCCATCGCCAGGAACAGCGTGCGCGAGTGTTCTTCCCAGCTCATGCCCTCGGGGCGCAGGTAGCAGTCGGGGCTCGGCACCTTGAGGGTGTCGAGCAACAGCGCCTTATAGGTTTCGGTAAACAGCGGCACGTCACCCACCGACATCGCCGCGATTGTTTCGCCGTGGTAGCTGTTGGTCAGGGTGACGAAGCGCTTTTTGTTCGGCAGGCCACGGTTGAGCCAGTAGTGGAAGCTCATCTTCAGCGCGACTTCGATGCACGACGAGCCATTGTCGGCGTAGAAGCAGCGGGTCAGGCCTGCGGGCGTCATTGCCACCAGGCGCTCGGACAGCTCGATCACCGGCTGATGGCTGAAACCGGCGAGGATCACGTGCTCCAGTTGGTCGACCTGGTCCTTGATGCGCTGGTTGATGCGCGGGTTGGCGTGGCCGAACACGTTGACCCACCAGGAACTGACGGCATCGAGGTAGCGCTTGCCTTCGAAATCTTCCAGCCATACGCCTTCACCGCGCTTGATCGGCACAAGGGGCAGTTGCTGGTGGTCTTTCATCTGGGTGCAGGGATGCCACAGCACCGCGAGGTCGCGTTGCATCCACTGGTTATTCAAGCCCATCGGTGATCTCCTCGAAGCGGTCCTGCGGCCTGCGCAGGTGAAACAATCGCGCAAGCCTATGCAATGGTGACGTGGGTCACAAGCCATTGTGGGGAAATTCGCGGTAAATACAGGACGGTCTGTCACGTTTCCTGGGAATAGTCTTAATCCCTTGTTAATTTATTATGCATAGCCTCCAGATCGTATTTCTCGATATTTCAAAGCGAAATTTTCCGCTTTAATTCGATAGGTAAAACGCTAGTCTTGGGCACAGTTCTTACGGGATTAAGTACATGCAGCTACGCAACTCACCGGCCCGCTATGGTTGGGTCAGCATGGTTTTGCACTGGGGCGTGGCCCTGGTGGTGTTTGGATTGTTCGCCCTGGGCCTGTGGATGGTCGGCCTCGATTACTACAGCGCCTGGCGCAAAGACGCGCCGGACCTGCACAAGAGCATTGGCATTACGCTGTTCGCGATCATGCTGGTACGCATTGTCTGGCGCCTGGTCAGCCCGCCGCCCCCGCCGTTGACCAGCTACAGTCGCTTGACCCGTATCGGCGCCGCGTTTGGACACGCGTTCCTGTATCTCGGATTGTTTGCCGTGATGATTGCCGGTTACCTGATTTCCACCGCAGACGGTGTCGGTATCCCGGTGTTTGGCCTGTTTGAAATTCCTGCCGTGGTTTCCGGTCTACCGGACCAGGCAGATACCGCCGGCTGGGTGCATTTCTACCTGGCCTGGGTATTGGTGGTGTTCGCCGGCTTGCACGGCGTGGCGGCACTGAAACACCATTTTATCGATCGTGATGTGACCCTGACGCGAATGCTGGGGCGCAAAGCCTGATGTTCAACCTCGACTCACAAGGAATAGAAAGCATGTTGAAGAAGACACTCGCCGCTCTGGCAATCGGTACCGCTCTGCTGTCCGCCGGGCAGGCAATGGCTGCTGACTACAAGATCGACAAGGAAGGCCAGCACGCCTTCATCGATTGGAAAATCAGCCACCTGGGCTACAGCTACATCCACGGTACCTTCAAGGACTGGGATGGCACCTTCAGCTGGGACGCAGCCAAGCCTGAAGCCAGCAAAATCGCCGTCGACGTGAAAACCGCCAGCCTGTGGTCCAACCACGCTGAACGTGACAAGCACATCGCCAGCAAAGACTTCATCGACGTGGCCAAGTTTGCCGACGCCAAGTTCGTGTCCACCGCCGTTAAACCCACCGGCGAAAAGACAGCTGACGTGACCGGCGACCTGACCTTCCACGGCGTGACCAAGCCGGTGACCTTCAAGGCCACCTTCAACGGTGAAGGCAAGGATCCATGGGGCGGCGAACGTGCCGGCTTCAACGCCAAGACTACGATCGACCTGAACGACTTCGGCGTGAAAGGCCCAGGCCCGACTTCGCAGACTGTCGACCTGGACATCACGCTGGAAGGCGTGAAGCAGAAGTAATTTCTGCCTGACAATGCGTTCAGTGTGGGAGGGGGCTTGCCCCCGATAGCGGTGTGTCAGTATCAACAGGCTGACTGGCATGTCGCTATCGGGAGCAAGCCCCCTCCCACATTCGGTTTGTTGAGCTCATAAAAAAATGCCCCGTCTCGAAAGAGGCGGGGCATTTTTTATGGCGCTTTGAAACTCAGCGGTTGCGAGTCAGCAGCGCTGGTTTTTCACCACGAGGACGGCCAGGCAGTTGATCCAACTGCTCGGGTGTCGGGAAGCGATCCGCTTTCGACTCCTTGTGGATAATCTTCGGTGCCGGGCCGCCGCGCGGGTTTTGCACCGCTGGCTCGGACGAACGTGGCTGCTCGTCACGGGCCGGGCGGCGGTTGTTGCTGCGCGAGTCCTCGCGACGGGCCTGGCCGTCACGCGGGGCACCGTTACGTGGGCCGCTGCGCTTGGCCGGCGGCGTACCGGTGGTGCCGCCGCTGCTGTTGCGCGGGCCATTCTGACGGGCGCCTTGTGGCTGACCACCACGTGGAGCGGCTGCGCCTGCGCCTTGTGCCGGGGCGCCTGGGCGACGGCCGCGGCCCTGTGCAGGCTTGGCCTGTGGCACGTAGTCGACGCGGTTACCGAAGTTATCCACATCGTCATCAAGGAATTCGTCCGGAGCACGATCGGCTGCAGCGCGTGGCGGCTGGCTCGGCTGGCGCTGTTCGCGGGCCGGGGTGCCTTCACGTGGCTTCTGCTCGCGGGCCGGGCGTTCGCCACGGCTGCTGGTCGCGGTTTTTTCCTTGCCCTTGTCCTTGCCCTTGTCGCGACGGCCACCGCCACCACCGCCGCCGTTCGGGCCATCGCCCTTCGGACCGCGTGGGTTGCGGGGGTTGCGTACGTCCGGACGCTCGCGCGCTTCTGGCTTTTCGGCCTCCACAGCGCTGGCATCGAAGCCCATCAGGTCGCCGTCGGCGATTTTCTGCTTGGTCATGCGCTCGATGCTTTTGAGCAGTTTTTCTTCGTCCGGCGCGACCAGGGAAATGGCCTCGCCCGAACGCCCGGCACGGCCTGTGCGGCCGATACGGTGCACGTAGTCTTCATCGACGTTTGGCAGCTCGAAGTTGACCACGTGCGGCAGTTGGTCGATATCCAGGCCGCGGGCGGCGATATCGGTGGCGACCAGGATGCGTACGGAACCGGCCTTGAAGTCAGCCAGGGCCTTGGTACGCGCGTTCTGGCTCTTGTTACCGTGGATGGCGACGGCGGTGAGGCCGTGCTTGTCCAGGTACTCGGCCAGGCGGTTGGCGCCGTGCTTGGTGCGGGTGAACACCAGCACCTGTTCCCAGGCACCGTGGGTGATCAGGTGCGCCAGCAGCGAGCGCTTGTGGCTGGCCGCCAGGCGGAAGACGCGTTGTTCGATACGCTCGACCGTGGTGTTCGGCGGCGTGACTTCGATGCGTTCCGGGTTGTGCAGCAACTTGCCGGCCAGGGCGGTGATGTCCTGGGAGAACGTTGCCGAGAACAGCAGGTTCTGACGTTTGGCCGGCAGGCGGGCGAGCACTTTTTTCACGTCATGGACAAAGCCCATGTCGAGCATGCGGTCGGCTTCGTCCAGCACGAGGATTTCCACGTGGGACAGATCGACGCTGCCTTGGCCGCACAGGTCGAGCAAACGGCCCGGGCATGCCACCAGCACGTCGACACCACGGGACATGGCCTGAACCTGAGGGTTCATGCCGACGCCGCCGAAGATGCAGGCGCTGACGAACTTCAAGTCGCGGGCATACAGCTTGAAGCTGTCGTGCACTTGGGCGGCGAGTTCGCGGGTGGGGGTCAGGACCAGTACACGCGGTTGACGCGGGCCGTGACGCTGGGATTTGTCCGGGTGACCGTTGGGGAACAACCGCTCCAGAATCGGGAGGGCGAAACCACCGGTTTTACCGGTACCTGTCTGCGCCGCAACCATCAGGTCGCGACCTTGCAACACGGCGGGAATGGCCCGCTGTTGCACCGGAGTAGGCTCGGTATAGCCCGCCGCCTCGATGGCGCGGACTAAAGCCTCGGAGAGACCGAGGGAAGCAAAGGACATGAGTAATCCTGTTTTAGTTAGGGCTTGGCCCAAAGGGATAATCTTGCCGGGCGTGAATGGCGCTTAGGGGAGCGTAATCCCGTCCGGTCCTGCTGCGTCTGGCGGGCACTCCACCGGCTCGCGCGGGCTGCAAAGCTGCGCTGTAGCGGGGTTGGGTGCCTTTTTCAAGACCCGAGCGGCCGGGCGTAAGCCTGGCGGAAAGGCCGGAGTATAACAGAGCAATCACTGCGCGCTGCTTTCCTGCTGCTCAACGGTGTATTCGGACGCGCTGATCGGCACCGTTTGCGCAAGGATACCGCCGTATTTGGCGCTCAAGGCGGCATAGGCCGGCTCTTGCTTGAAACGCCTGAGTTCAGCGGCGAAGCGCTGGACCAGCAGGTCCATGCCCGCGCCACGGCGAACGGCGAGAAACTGTTGCTGGCGGCTGACCACCACGGGCGCCTGGCTGACCTTGTCTTCCAGACCCAACTCCTTGATCACATGCTGGCCCACGCGACGGTCAGTGACCACCATGTCGATGCGCCCCAGCATGAGCTTGCCGAAGTTGGCTTCATGACTGGGAGCGGGTTCACGGGCGAAGGCATCGGACGCACTGAATGTTTCGCCATACAGATAGCCGGGCGAGACGCCCACGGTCAGGCCGCGCAGGTCGTCGAGGGTTTCGGCGGGGTGGGGGCGTTCGTTGGCGTAGAACAGGACGAACTCGACTGCCGACAGGGGTTCGCTGGGGTAAAGCAGCGAAGCGTCGCGCTCGTGGCTGTGGAAAATGTCCAGTGCGCCGTCGGCGTGGCCTTGGTCGAGCATGGCCAGGCAACGCTTCCACGGCAGGAACTGCCATTGCACATCCACACCGAGACGCTGGAACACGATCACCGTGGTTTCATAGTCCAGGCCGCGCATGGTGCCGTTGTCGTCGTAGACGTAGGGCGCCCATGGCTCGGTGACAATGCGCAATTTCTCGCCATGAGCGGCCAGGCTCAGGCAAGTGACAAGCGCAGCGATCAACAACTTGAAAATGACGGGCATACCCGGAGGTTACGACGCTCCCGGCATAAAGAGAAGCTCTGGCGCGCGCTTTGGCGGGCCGCCTTATTTTGCTGGTGCGTCCATCAAGTGGGCGTGGATTGCGGCACGCCGCTCGCCGAGAATCAGGCGCACCACCGGATTGGCGAACCAGTGTTCGAGCTGGTGCGCATCAAGCGGACGCTTCTGGCGCTCTTCCTGGTTTTGTCGCGCCTTGTCCCACCAAACCGGGCCACAGGCCTGGTCGAACTCGTTTTCGTGTTCGTAGCAACCGTAGAGGATTTCGCGAATGAACTGCTGCTGGTGCCTGGGCAGCAGCAGGGTAATCAGCTTGTACAGCATGCGCTGCAAGCGCGGCGGGCGCGGCAGGTGGGCGGAGACCTGGCGCGTGTCGGCCAGTGCCAGCGCGCTGGTGGGCGCTGCGGCGTGCTTGGTGATCCAGGCCTTGACCTTGGCCCGGAACAGCTGCTTGCGGCTCCAGTAATGGTGGATCAGGTCCGGGCATTCGCGCACGTTGACCGTGCGATAGGCTGCGATGGACAGGCAGAACTCTTCCAGGGTGTAGGCGCCCTGGGCATGGGGGAACAGTTCATCCATCAACTCGATGGAGCGGTCGAGGATGTGCGCGTCCTGCTGGGTCAGGCCCATCACGCCGGAGTTGAGGGTCATCATGTCGTCGTCGGCCACGCCCATGTCGAGCAGGCGCTGGTAAAGCGCGGTGTAGAGAATGCTTTCGTGGTTGTCGCCGTACTTGGTGTAGAAGGCGTTGCACAGCAGCGTGCCCGGCTGTACGCGCTCGAACAAGGCCAGGGGAGAGCGGTGAAAAAACGTGTCGGTGTCGATCAGCAACGCCACCTCGGACTCTTCCAGTACCTGGCGCAGTACCACGTGCTTGGTGCGGAAATGATAACCGTGGGGCTCGCTCCAGCGTTTGCGAGTGGCCTCGTCCAGCGGGCGCACACGTACCGGCAGCAGACGATAGGGTTCGGGGTTGTCGCTGAATACCTGAATGTCCATGGCCGCATCGGGGGCGTCTTGCAGGAAGGCCAACGCGCTGGCAATGCTGAATACCGCTTCCTGATGGTAGGTCTCGGCGCCGAAGACCAGGTAGACCAGCTGCGGACGGGAAGTGGAGGGCACTGTATTCATGGACTGCGGGATTCCGTGGGTCACGTAAAACGACAAAGGCCCTCGTTTGAGGGCCTTGGCACAACCGGACAAGCCTTAGCGTGGCAGCTTGAGGTTGTTCCAGACGGCAAGGCTGGGTTCTGCCTGGTTCAGGGTATAGAAGTGCAACCCTGGCGCGCCACCCTGCAACAATTGCTCACACATCTCGGTGATAACCTGCTCACCGAATGCCTGGATGCTTTTGACGTCGTCGCCATAGGCTTCCAGCTGCTTGCGCACCCAACGTGGGATCTCGGCACCGCAGGCGTCGGAGAAGCGCGCCAGCTTGCTGTAGTTGGTGATCGGCATGATGCCCGGCACGATCGGGATGTTCACCCCCATGGCCTGTACACGCTCGACAAAATAAAAGTAGCTGTCGGCGTTGAAGAAGTACTGGGTGATCGCACTATTGGCGCCGGCGTCGGCCTTGCGTACGAAGTTTTTGAGATCGTCTTCGAAATTGCGCGCCTGGGGGTGCATCTCCGGGTAGGCCGCCACTTCGATATGGAAGTGATCGCCGCTTTCTTCGCGGATGAAGCTCACCAGGTCGTTGGCGTAGCGCAGCTCACCGCTGGCCATGCCCATACCGGACGGCAGGTCGCCACGCAGGGCGACGATGCGCTTGATGCCGGCGGCCTTGTATTGGGTCAGCAGGCCGCGCAGGTCGGCTTTGCTGTCGCCCACGCACGACAAGTGCGGAGCAGCGGGAATTTTGACTTCACTTTCCAGCTGCAGCACGGTGTTGATCGTGCGGTCACGGGTCGAACCGCCGGCGCCGTAAGTGCAGGAGAAAAAGTCGGGGTTGTAGCTGGCCAGCACCTTGGCGGTGGCCATCAATTTTTCATGCCCAGCATCGGTCTTGGTCGGGAAGAACTCGAAGCTGTAGCGACGGTCTTGGGACATGGTAATACCCTTTGAAACTCAGAATTGCGGAGTGTGTACACCGTCGATGTGGGAGGGGGCTTGCCCCCGATGCGGTCGGTCAGTCAGTAAATATATCGACTGACCCACCGCATCGGGGGCAAGCCCCCTCCCACATTTGAAGCCAGCTCCCCGCAGGGGGAGCAGGCTTATCAGTAGCGGTAAGCGTGCGGCTTGAACGGACCTTCAACGGTCACGCCGATGTAGTCGGCCTGGGTCTTGGTCAGTTGGGTCACAACGCCGCCGAAACCGCGAACCATTTCCAGGGCCACTTCTTCGTCGAGTTTCTTCGGCAGTACTTCCACGGTCAGGCGCTCGGCTTTCTGGGCAGGCGACAGGTCGGCGTACTTCTGCTGGAACAGGAAGATCTGCGCCAGTACCTGGTTGGCGAACGAGCCGTCCATGATGCGGCTTGGGTGACCGGTGGCGTTGCCCAGGTTAACCAGGCGGCCTTCGGCCAGCAGGATCAGGTAGTCATCGTTCTGCGGGTCGAACTTGGCAGCACCGGTACGGTGAACCTTGTGGACCTGCGGCTTCACTTCTTCCCATGCCCAGTGCTTGCGCATGAAAGCGGTGTCGATCTCGTTGTCGAAGTGACCGATGTTGCACACCACGGCACGTTTTTTCAGGGCCTTGAGCATGTTCGCATCGCAAACATTCACGTTACCGGTGGTGGTGACGATCAGGTCGATCTTGCCCAGCAGGGCCTTGTCGATGCTCGCTTCGGTGCCGTCGTTGACGCCGTCGATGAACGGCGACACCACTTCGAAACCGTCCATGCAGGCTTGCATGGCGCAGATGGGGTCGACTTCTGAAACTTTAACGATCATGCCTTCCTGACGCAGAGACTGGGACGAACCCTTGCCCACGTCGCCGTAGCCGATCACCAGGGCTTGCTTGCCCGACAGCAGGTGGTCGGTGCCGCGCTTGATCGCATCGTTGAGGCTGTGACGGCAGCCGTACTTGTTGTCGTTCTTGCTCTTGGTCACCGAATCGTTGACGTTGATGGCCGGGATCTTCAGCTCGCCCTTGGCCAGCATGTCCAGCAGGCGGTGCACGCCGGTGGTGGTTTCTTCGGTCACACCGTGGACGCGGTCGAGGATCTGCGGGTATTTCTTGTGCAGCAGCTCGGTCAGGTCGCCGCCGTCGTCGAGGATCATGTTGGCATCCCAAGGCGCGCCATCCTTGAGGATGGTTTGCTCCAGGCACCACTCGTACTCTTCTTCGGTTTCGCCTTTCCAGGCGAATACCGGGATACCGGCGGCGGCGATAGCGGCAGCGGCCTGGTCCTGAGTCGAGAAAATGTTGCAGGACGACCAACGCACTTCGGCCCCCAGGGCAACCAGGGTTTCGATCAGCACGGCGGTCTGGATGGTCATGTGGATGCAGCCGAGAATCTTCGCGCCCTTGAGCGGCTGCTCGGCGGCGTACTTGCGACGCAGGCCCATCAGGGCTGGCATTTCGGATTCGGCGATAAAGGTTTCGCGACGGCCCCAGGCGGCGAGGGACATGTCGGCGACTTTGTAGTCGGTGAAATCTGCAGGCGTGTTGACAGCGCTCATGAAGAGCCTCCATTCGTAGTGTGCGAATGGGCGCCGTTGTGCGTTTAGTATCCAGCTGCAAAACCAGGCCGGACAACGCCCCATCCGAGCCTGACAGGCCAAGCCTGCTGCAGCGCCCCTCGGACAGGTGGCGGGAGAACGGTGGTGGCCGTTCCAAATAGGGGGCGATTATAGCTTTCTTTGAGCCGCAAGTGACAAGCTGCAAGCGGCAAGTTTAAAGCGAATCGGCTTTTACTTGCAGCTTGTAGCTTGAAACTTGAAGCTAGGGGGGAAATATATCTTTAAAACACCTCAGAGTGCGCCTCCCATGAACTTCCACACCCGCAAATGGGTAAAACCCGAAGACCTCAACCCCAACGGCACCCTGTTCGGCGGCAGCCTGCTGCGCTGGATCGACGAAGAAGCCGCCATCTACGCTATCGTCCAACTGGGCAACCAGCGCGTGGTGACCAAGTACATTTCCGAAATCAACTTTGTCAGCGCCTCGCGCCAGGGCGACATCATCGAGCTGGGCATCACCGCCACCGAGTTCGGTCGCACCTCCATCACCCTGACCTGTGAAGTGCGCAACAAGATCACCCGCAAGAGCATCCTGACCGTAGAGAAAATGGTCTTCGTCAACCTCGGTGAAGATGGCCTGCCTGCGCCTCATGGTCGTACCGAAATCAAGTACGTGAAGGATCAGTTCAAGGACGACAGTCTTTCCGAGTGACAACGTAGCGGTGTGATTTGCTTTACCAAATCATTCCGTACGGATCGTCGCGAGAGGCTTTCATCACTCAGGCTCACACCCAACGGAGAGCCTGTGTATGAAAGTGTTCAGTCCAAGTGCCCAGATTCAGCACTTATTGGATAAAGAGGATCAGTCTGCGGCCAAGTCCAGCGCCAAGACGCCTCTGTTGGAAGGGGTGGGCGAACGCAACGTGACGCTTCTGCGCGATGACCTGGGGCGGGTCGAAGTGATTTTGTCGGCTGCGCCTGTCACAAGCCTGGTGCTCAGCGGCGGAGGGGCCAAGGGCATCGCTTTTTCGGGGGTGGTGCAGGCCCTTGAGCAAGCGGGAAAGCTGCAGGGTATCCAACTGGCTTGCGGCTCATCCGCCGGCGCGATTTCGGCGGCGTTGATCGCCAGTGGTATGGGGGCGGCAGCCTTCGATAAGTTGTCCGATAGCATTGATCTGCCGAGCCTGCTCAATAGCAAGGATGCCGTGACGGCGTGGATGCAGGACGCCAGTGCCACACTTGGCAAACTCATCGGCCGGTTACCCGGCCCCGTCGGTAATGTGTCTCAGCTGTTGGTGACATTGTTGCCGCGCCTGCAAACTGAAGCCTGTCCTCTGGAGGAATTGATTCGAAATGAGTCGCGCCGGTCGCTGCTTGCGCATATCGCGCAAAGCCCTCGGGAAACCCGGCCTGCTGAAGTGATGAAGATTGCCGACAAGTTGAGTGCCGGCGGCGCACCGACGTTTGGTGACCTTGAGGTGTTGAACCGTCATATCCCCGCGATCAAGCAACTGAGCATCACCGGTACCGGTATGTTTGCTGGGCGCCCGCAGTTGGTGGTGTTCAATGCCAGCTTGACCCCGCAGATGGACATCGCTCGGGCGGCGCATATTTCCGGTTCCTTGCCGGTGGTGTTCAAAAGCCCCGTGGAACAAGGTCATGGCTTCCAGGCCGCAGGTGAAATCACCGCGTTCAAGGACGGTGGCTTATTGCTCAATACCCCGGCGCCGGGTGTGGTGCAGAAGGTATTTGCTGACAGTCCCTTGAACAAGCCTGAAGCGTTGATCGTCAAGTTTGAGTCCAGCGTCAGCGAGACACCGGCGCGAAGTGGCAGCTTTCTCAGCAGCGTGGCTGACCGCGTCATCGGCGTCGAACATTCGGCCGCTGAAGCCTTCCAGGAGAAAAAGCTCGAAGCGTTTGCCGATCAAATCGTTACTTTGCCCCTGAAGACTGAAAAAGGTGATTTTCGCGGCCTGCTCGGCGGTACCGTCAACTTCACGATGCAGGATGAGCAAAAACAACATCTGCAGGCCAAGGCGTGTCAAGCGGTAGAGACACATTTGGAACGCCGCTCTACAGCGCTTGGGCATCATGCGTTTCAATCACTGCATGACGCCGTGTTGGCCATGGATGATCAACTGCTCGCCAGCGTACAGTCGGCGCTGCAAAAAGACCCGGCCGCGGCGGATGTGCTGACGTTCAGAAGCAATGCGCAGCAGGCGTTGCAAGTGCTGGATGAGGCGATCACCGAAGCGAATCAGACCCACGATACGCTACTGTTTACGCCGCAAATTTTATCAGCGCTGCGCAACCTGGATGCCCTTGTACGACGGCCTGAGCAAGTCGACTGGTTGGGAGGGCGTCTCAATGTCGCCGATCAGCGTAACTTTCAGCAGTTGCTGCAAATGGCGGCCAGGCAGATCGCAGGCGGTGCGCCGCCGGTGTCCAAAGTCATCGTCGGCGCTGTCGCTCAGATGGGCGCGCGCGATATCGCGATGAAAGCAGACAACTTCACGCGGGAGGTGATCTACCCTTCGTTGTTTCGGCCTGGCCAACCCGGCGCCAATGTCGAACTGCTCCAGCGTACGGCTCAAGACTTGGCGTGGGCTACCACGCCCACCGAGTTCAATCGTGTGCTCGGCACCCTCGGCGACAGTTACAAAGCACGTAATAAACCCTGGGATAAAGCGTCCGGTTCCACCACGGTGGAAATGGCCCAGGCCTGGAGAATTCCGGTTAAGTTGCCTGGGCACTGAACAGCCACGGTGGCCGCGTGTCGTAGCTACACGCCCCCCTTGGACTCCGGATAATCATGGCCACCGACGAAGCAGGCAAAACCCCCAACCTGTCGCAGGAAGAGCAGCAGGACGTAGACAAAAACCAGCCGCCCCGCGCGGCGGTGCTGCATGAAATCATTCGTACTCAAGGCGACCAGGAGCTGGAGCGCAGCGTCGCGGCGTTGTGGTGGTCTGCCCTGGCTGCCGGGTTGACCATGGGTTTGTCGCTGATGGCCATGGGATTGCTCAACTCACGCCTGCCGGACGGCGAAGCGTTCAAGGTCATCGCCAGCTTTGGCTATTGCGCGGGTTTTCTGGCGGTGATCCTCGCGCGCCAGCAGCTGTTTACCGAAAATACCCTCACCGCCGTGTTGCCGGTGATGAGCAAACCGACCCTGGCCAATGCCGGGCGCCTGTTGCGACTGTGGACGGTGGTGCTGGTGGGCAACCTGTGTGGCACCCTGCTGGTGGCCTATGTAATGCTGCACCTGCCGATATTCGACACCAAGACCGACATGGCCTTCCTCGAAATCGGGCGCAAGATCATGGAAAACGACACCGGCCAGATGTTCGCCAAAGGCATCGTCTCTGGCTGGATGATCGCCACCATGGTGTGGATGATCCCGTCGATGGAAAGCGCCAAGATGTGGATCATCATCCTGATCACCTACCTGATGGCGTTGGGCGATTTCACTCACATCGTGGTGGGCTCGGCGGAAGTGTCGTACCTGGTGTTTGCCGGCGAACTGTCGTGGCATGACTTCTGGCTGGTATTCGCCGGCCCGACCCTGGCCGGCAATATCATCGGTGGCAGCTTTATCTTTGCGTTGATCAGCCATGCGCAGATTCGCAGTGAAGGCCAGGCGCCCAGTTCGGGTAAACAGGCGCCCGGTAAACTCCCCAAGGAGCATTCCGATTCGGCACAGGATAAATGATCAATGGGTGGTTCACGCCTGCAAGGGTGGAGTGGCGGGCTTTGCCGGCGCGTCACTGCGCGGCGCTTCGAGCTGGCCCTCCCAGCGCGCGATGACCAGCGGTGCCAGTGCATTGCCCAACACATTGAGCGCCGTGACCGGCATGTCCATCAGCCGGTAGACGCCCGCGATGATCGCCACGCCTTCCACCGGCAACCCCGCTGTCGTCAGGGTTGCCGTCAGGATGATGAACATGAAGCCCGGCACGCCCGCCGCCCCTTTTGACGTCAATACCATGATCAGCACCAGCATCGCCTGGTCCGCAAGACTGAGGTCGATGCCGTAGGCCTGGGCAATGAACAATGTGCCAAGTGCAGCGAACAGAGATGCGCCATCGAGGTTGAAGGAGTACCCCAGTGGGATGACCATGCTGGTGATCGAGCGGGGGGCGCCGTAACGTTCCATTTTCTCGATCAGCTGCGGCATCACCGTGGCCGACGCGGCGCTGCTGTACGCCAGCAACAATTCGCTGCGGATTTCGCGTATCAAGTGAAAAAGGCCCACTCCGGCGACGCGCGCGACCACTCCTAGAACACAGATTGCAAACAATGCCACGGCGACATAGGTGATGCCGATCAGCTTGGCCAGGGGCAGTAAAGCGCTGAGCCCGAAACTGGCCACTGTCACAGCGATCAAGCCAAAGATGCCAATGGGTGAGTAATGCATGACCAGATGAGTGACTTTGAACATGGTGTCCGAGACTGCCTGCATCACAGCCACCAGGGGGGCTTTCTGCGGGGCCGGCAGCAGTGATAACGCGCAACCGAACAGGATGGCAAAGAACAACACCGATAGCAGCTTGCCTTGCGACATCGCTGACACGATGTTGTCCGGCACGATGTTGGCCAGGGTTCGGCCCAGGTTTTGCGTCTCGCTGGCGCTGGCCAGGCCTGATACCGGAGCTTGCAGGGTACTGCTGAAGTCGGCGCCGACGCCGGGCTGCAATACATTGCCGACGATCAGGCCGAACACGATGGCGATACTGGTAATGGTGAAGAAGTACGTGAAGGTCTTCAGGCCGACGCGACCCAGGGCGCGAGTACTGCCCGCCCCGGCGATGCCGACAACCATGCAGGCGAACACCAGCGGCACCACGATCATCTTCATCAGCCGAATGAACAAGTCCCCGGCGGGTTGCAGCAGGTTGTCGATAAACCAGGTCTTGTGCTCCGGGAACTGATTGAGAAGGACGCCGACGATCACGCCGGCGGCGAGACCTATCATGATGCGGGTTACCAGGCTGGAGGATGTATTTGTACGCATGCTGTATCCCTTTATTTATTGTTTTGGGGGCGGGAATTTCAGGGGTGGAACAGGTTGTTGAAATCCTTGAATCCCTTGATTTCGATGGGGTTGCCGCTGGGGTCTAGAAAGAACATCGTGCGTTGCTCGCCGGCTTCGCCCACAAACCGGACCACCGGGGGGATTTCGAAGGCAGTGCCCAGCTGGGTCAGGCGTTCGGCCAGCGCCAGCCACTCATCCAGCGGCAACACGACGCCGATATGCGGCATCAACACGCTGTGCTCTCCGACCTGGCCGGTACGGGTCGTGCTGAAGGGCGTGCCCAGGTGCAGAGAGAGCTGATTGCCGAAGAAGTCGAAATCAATCCAGGTGTCGGCGCTGCGGCCTTCATGGCAACCCAACACATCTCGATAAAAAATCCGCGCTTGGTCCAGGTCACGAACATGATATGCAGCGTGAAAGGGTCTGTTCATGGGGGCTTCCCGAGTCAATGAGCATCCAGGGTAATCAGGCCGCACGACGGGGTAAAACAGCTTCGCGTTGCGCTGAGCGAAAGGAAAAATTATGGACGTGCGCTTTCTTAAAAGCCTGATTTCGGTGGTTGAGACCGGTTCGATTGCGGCAGCTGCACGCCGGGAGAATCGCACTGCTGCGGCCATCAGCCAACGCATCCAGGCCCTTGAACGAGCGTTAGGGTGCACGTTGTTACAGCGCACGGCGCACGCGGCGCGCCCCTCGGACCAATGTCTGGCGCTGATGCCTAGAATCCGTTTGATCGTTGAGCAGGTGCAGGCGCTGCAGAGCGATCTGGCGCACGATGCGTTAGCGGGGGACATGAAGATTGGCGCGATATCAACGGCACTGACTGGCGTGCTGCCACGCCTGATTGAGCGGTTGGCGGTGTCGGCCCCCGCGCTGAAGCTGACGATCACTCCCGGCGATTCCAAAAGCCTTTATGAAAAAGTGCTGACCGGCGAGCTGGACGCGGCGATTCTGGTGAGGCCACCTTTTCAGCCGCCAAAATCCTTGACGCTGGTGGTGCTCAAGGCTGAGCCGCTCATTCTTATCACCCCGGCCAGTCTTTGCGCGCAGCCGGTGGAGACGCTGATGCGCGAGCAGCCGTTCATTCGCTATGACGCTCGGGCCTGGGGCGGGCAGATTGCCCAGCGTTATCTTGATGAACGGGCTTTTGAACCGAAAGTGGTATGCGAGTTGGATGCGCTGGAAACCATTGTGATGCTGGTTGCACAGGGAATGGGGGTTTCGCTGGTGCCGCAATGGGCCGGCATGGCACTGGATGGGTTGCGTGTGCTGCCGGTCGCTGGAGGGCGGTGCTACTCGCGTGACCTTGTGGTGTTGCATGATTCGACGCCGCACCGCCCATCGGCGATGCGGCATTTGCTTGGGCTACTGCTCGGCAGCTAGAAGCGCAGTGGCCTGGACGCCGCCTTAAGCCGGGTCGGCAACCTTGCGCACCACCCGGCCGATGCTCAACCCCTGGAGCAGAATTGACGACAACACCACGATATACGTGATGCTCAGCAGCAGGTCGCGTTCCGGGCCCAGCGGCAATGCCAGGGCCAGCGCTACCGAGACGCCACCGCGCAGCCCGCCCCAGGTGAGGATGCGGATAGTGCCGCGCGGGACCGTGCGCCAGCGTCGCAGCAGGAGGATCGCGGGGGCCACGGTCAGCAGGCGTGACAGCAGGATGGCCACTGCCAACAAGCTGGCCGCCAATACGTGCAGCCAGTTGAAGGGTAACAGCAGCAGTTCCATGCCGATCAGTGCGAACAGCAAGGCGTTGAGCATGTCGTCGAGCAATTCCCAGAAGCCGTCCAGATAGCGCCGAGTCATGTCGTTCATCGCCAGCTTGCGCCCCAGGTTGCCGATGATCAGGCCGGCCACCACCATCGCAATCGGTGCCGAGACGTGCAATTCGGTAGCCATCGCCGAGCCGCCAATCACCAGCGCCAGAGTCAGCATGACTTCGATCTGGTGTTGCTCGATGCTTTTGATCATCAGGTACACGAGGTAACCGATTAGCCCGCCGAATACCACGCCGCCAATCGCCTCATGGGCGAACAGCATTGCGGTGGCGCCCAGGGTCGGTGTTTCACCCAACTGTGCGATGCCCAGCAGCACGGTAAACACCACCACCGCTGTGCCGTCGTTGAACAGCGACTCGCCCACGATGGTGGTTTTCAGCGGTTTTGAGGCATTGGCGGTACGCAGCACTCCCAGCACCGCAATCGGGTCGGTGGGCGAGATCAGCGCACCGAACAGCAGGCAATACAGGAAGCTCACGTGCCAGCCGAACAGGGCAAAAATGTAGTACGCCAGGCTGCCGATCACCACGGTGGCGATCAAGACGCCAAAGGTCGCCAACAGGCCGATGGGCCAGCGATAGCTGCGCAGGTCGTTCAAGTTGACGTGCAACGCGCCGGCAAACAGCAGGAACGAGAGCATCCAGTTCATCAGCAAATCGCCGAAGTCGATCTGGCCGATCAGTTGCTGGATGCGCTCTTCCAGGCCGGGGTAGCCGATAAAACTGAGGCCTTGCAGGATCAGCGAAAACAGCAGCGCAGTGACCATCACGCCGATGGTCGGCGGCAGGCCGATAAAACGGAAGTTCACATAGGTGAGCAGGGTGGTGAGGCAGATGAAGGCGGCAACAAGTTCAAGCATCCGGGGTCCTTGGGGCGGGGAAATAGAGGTGCACAGCGTGCGTCGCGATGTCGTTTAGTATAAACAGGTGCGATTACCTGAAAGAACCTTTCGGTCGGCCACGGCTCTTAGCTTGTGGGTGGGGCTGATCGGCACGTGGGTGATGAAGCTCTGACTGCCTTGATAAATCTAAAAAGGGAATGACTGATGACAGTGGCTTTCTGGTGTGTGTTGATTGCGATCTTTCTGCCGTACCTGTGTACGGGTGTGGCCAAGTTCAGTGGAGGCAAGTTCGGGCCGCGCCATAATCACGACCCGCGCGCGTTCCTGGACACGGTCGAAGGCGTTGCCAAGCGTGCCCACAATGCGCAACTCAACAGCTTTGAAGTCACCCCGGCCTTTGCGGCGGCGGTGATTATCGCCCACCTGGCCGGCACGGCCGAGCTGGTGACGATCAATGTGCTGGCGGTGCTGTTCATCACCAGCCGCCTGCTGTACATCATTTGCTACCTGGCGGACTGGGCGATGTTGCGTTCGCTGGTGTGGGTGGTGGGGATGGCGCTGATTGCGAGTTTCTTCTTCGTCTCGATCTGAAGCTTGACGCAGCACCCCTGTGGCAGGGGGCTTGTCCCAATGCCAGTCAGTTAAGCGCAGATACCTTGTGGGAGGGGGCTTGCCCCCAATGCAGTCAGTTAAGCGCAGATACCCTGTGGGAGGGGGCTTGCCCCCGATGGCGGCCTCTGGGCCGACCAGGATGCTGGATTGGAACGAGTACATATCCGTTTCTGCGGTCACGGCTGCTATGGGTTCCGCTTTTACAGCGGGTCACTTTTGGAAAAGAGCCCCAAAAGTAACCAAAAAGGCTCTTGCCCCACCACTCGGCACCTCGCCTAGGCTCGGTGTGCCCTCTCTCCGGC
>NZ_KZ478033.1 GCF_002837185.1 Pseudomonas fluorescens
CGCCGCCACGCGCCATCCCTGGCGCGGGGCGGCTAACCCGGCGTCCTGCCGGGTTGCCCACGGATTCAAGCCTGCGTTCGGCCAGCGTGGTTTAACGGGGCGCCTGAGATCAAGATCAAGATCAAGAGCGACTCGCTTCGCATTGTGGTTAGTGTTGGGTGCTGGAGCGTTTGCTTCACTTCTTCCACATTGCGTTAGAACGGCTTAGGCCTTGGCCTAATGCCAGTCAATTAAGCGTACGCTGCCCTCTGTAGGAGCGAGCTTGCTCGCGAAAAATGTCAACGATAACGCGTGTTTCCTGCATGAACGCGGTGCCTGTGAGTTTTCGCGAGCAAGCTCGCTCCTACAAAAAGCCTTAACTGACTGGTATTAAGCCTTCGCCGGGCCATTGCCGATCTGCCAGACAAACGGCGGCTCGGTGCCATTGATCACCCAGTCGCCGACGATCCGCGCCTTGTAGATCAGCGGATTGTGCGATGACACTGTTCGCGCATTGCGCCAGTGCCGGTCCAGGGCTTTGCCCTGACGTACATCGGAGGCCCCCAGGGCGTTGAACAGTTGGCTGGTGGCCCGCTGGATCAATTCCGACACGACCACCTGGGCCGTCGCCGATTCGATCTCGGCGGCTACGTTGGCTTCGCGTTCGGCCACGTCATCGCCACCGAAGCGGGCCAGATAGGCCCGTTGCGCCGGCAGCGCGGCCTGCAATGCGCTGGCACGGGCTGCGTAGACGAGCGCGGCGACTTCGCCCACCACCTGTTGCACCTGCGCGTCCTGGCTGACGTGCGGGGCGTTGCCGTGGCTGTAGATGCGTTTGCGCGTGCGTACCTGATGGGCCACGTCGTTGAGCGCCGCATGGCCGATGCCGGCCAGGGTGGCGAGCAGCACCAGTTGATAAAACGCGGTCTGGTATTTGAAGCGGGTGGCGAAGTCGATCACGTTTTGCGCTTCGACCACGGCATCGGTAAAGCGCGTGGTGCCGCTGCCGGTGGTGCGTTGGCCAAAGCCGTCCCAGTCATCGCTTTGCACCACCCCAGGCTGGCGCGTGCGGGTGGCGGCGATGACGTCGCCGCCTGTGTCGCTGCGTTGGGCGTATACATCGATCCAGTCGGAAAACAGGCTGCCGGTGCTGTAGAACTTTTCACCGTTGAGTGTCCAGTCGTTCCCGTTGGGGCTGACCTGGGTGACGACGTCGCCGATCGCGACATTGCCGATTTCGGTCCAGGCGCAGCCGACGATGTCGCCGTCGACAAAGCGCTTGAACCACACCTCGCGCGCCGCGCCCGGCGGCGCATTCAGGCGGTCTTCGGCAAACGCAAAATGCCCGCGCAGGGCCTGGGGCACATTGGAGTCGGCGGCGGCGAGTTCGATCAACAGTTCGAACAGCTGCGGCAGCGACGCGCCGCCACCGCCATATTCCACCGGCACGCGCACCGCGCCGAAACCGGCTTCCTTCAACCAGCGGATCGGCTCATGGGGCAGGGTGCGGCTGTGTTCGCGTTCCACCGCGCCCGCGGCGATGCGCTCGAAGATGGGACGGAAGCGCTCGGCCAGGGCGGGGTAGTCGACGCCAACGGACAGCGGGTTGATGACATGTTGCTCGGTCATGGGGGGGCGGCTCCTGGGCAGTGATCAAGTCCCAGGGTGTTTGCACAGTCCGTGCCGGGCACTGCGGCCCGTGTTTACGGCGCGAGGACGCCAAATACTGTTGCGCCAGCAACAGCGTTTGCACAAAACGCAGCGATTCATGACAGTCGCGGCGCTCCGCGCAACGCCCAGGTTGTGCGCCGCAGACCGCAAGGCCAGGGCCTTTGCGCGTGGCTGGCACGCTTGCTGCTCAAGCCCTCCTACATTCCTTTGTGCGAGGTACCCCCAATGAGTCAACACGCCGTGAAATTTGCCTATTGGGTGCCCAACGTCAGCGGTGGGCTGGTGGTCAGCAAGATCGAGCAGCGCACCCACTGGGGCATCGACTACAACCGTAAACTGGCGCAACTGGCCGAAGCCGCCGGCTTTGAATATGGCCTGACCCAGATTCGTTTCACCGCCGGCTACGGCGCCGAGAATCAGCACGAGTCGGTGGCGTTCAGCCACGCGTTGCTGGCGGCCACCACCACCCTCAAGGTGATTGCGGCGATCCTGCCGGGCCCGTGGCAGCCGGCGCTGGCGGCCAAGCAGTTGGCGACCATCGACCAGCTCACCAACGGCCGCATCGCGGTGAATATCGTCAGCGGCTGGTTCAAGGGCGAGTTCCAGGCCATCGGCGAACCGTGGCTGGAGCACGATGAGCGCTATCGTCGTTCCGAAGAATTCATTCGCGCCTTGAAAGGCATCTGGACCCAGGACGATTTCACCTTCAAGGGTGACTTTTACCGTTTCAACAATTACACCCTCAAGCCCAAGCCCCTGGGACAGCCCGAAGTGTTCCAGGGCGGGAGTTCAAGGGCGGCGCGCGACATGGCGGCGCGGGTGTCGGACTGGTACTTCACCAACGGCAACACCCCCGAAGGCATCAAGGCCCAGGTCGACGATATCCGCGCCAAGGCGGCGGCCAATAACCATTCGGTAAAGATCGGCGTCAACGCTTTTGTGATCGCTCGCGATACCGAAGAAGAGGCGCGCGCCGTGCTGGCGGACATCATCGACAAAGCCGACCCGGAAGCGGTCAACGCCTTCGGTGATGCCGCCAGACAAGCGGGCAAGGCGTCACCGGAAGGCGAAGGCAACTGGGCCAAGTCCAGTTTCGAGGACCTGGTGCAATACAACGACGGCTTCAAGACCAACCTTATCGGCACCCCGCAGCAGATTGCCGAGCGCATCGTCGCGCTCAAGGCGGTGGGCGTGGACCTGGTGCTGGCCGGCTTCCTGCATTTTCAGGAGGAGGTGGAGTACTTCGGCAAGCGCGTGTTGCCGCTGGTGCGTGAACTGGAGGCCAAGGCCCTCGTCAAGCAGGTGGCCTGACCCGATTGATCGTTCCCACGCCGAGCGTGGGACGGTCGTACTCCGGTTCTGTGCGGTTCAGGCTGTCGGTTGCAGGGTCAACACCTCAAACCCATCCGCCGTCACCGCCACCGTATGTTCCCACTGCGCCGACAGGCTGTTGTCTTTGGTCACCACCGTCCAGCCATCCTTGAGACTGCGCACTTTGGCGCTGCCCTGGTTGAGCATCGGCTCGATGGTAAACACCATGCCTTCGCGCAGCGCCAGCCCGGTGCCGGGACGGCCGAAGTGCAGGATCTGCGGCTCTTCGTGCATTTCCCGGCCGATGCCATGGCCGCAGTATTCACGCACCACGCTGTAGCCGTTGGCCTGCGCATGGTGTTGGATCGCATAGCCGATATCTCCCAGGCGCGCGCCGGGCTTGACCTGGCGGATGCCGGCCCACATCGCTTCGAAGGTCATTTCTACCAGGCGTCGCGCCTTGGGGGTCACCGTGCCGATCATGTACATCTTGCTGGAGTCGGCGATAAAGCCGCCTTTTTCCAGGGTGATGTCGATGTTGATGATGTCGCCATCTTTAAGGATTTGCTTCGCGCTGGGCATGCCGTGACACACCACTTCATTGATCGATGTATTGATGCTGAAGGGGTAGTCATATTGCCCGAGGCTGGCCGGGCGGGCCTGCAATTCCTGGCGGATGAAGGTTTCGACGGCGCTGTCCAGTTCCAGGGTGGAGCGGCCGGCGGCGACGAAGCCGTCGAGCATGCTGAACACCTGGGCCAGCAGGCGCCCGGACTCGCGCATCAGCGCAAGCTGTTGTGGCGTCTTGATCATTGGCTGCGCCCCCTGATCAGGTCGGGTTTGTCCAGCAACAGTTTGTTGATCAGGTCGTTGTAGGGCAACTGAGGATTGAGCTCGGCAAGCAGGCCGATCTTGATCCAGAACTCGGCCTGGGCGTTGATGGAACGGTCCATCGCGGCGCTGGCCAGGCGTAGTTGTTCGTGCAATTGGTCGGTGATTTTGACGATGCCCATACGCTTCACTGTGAGAATTCAATATACGAAGCGTATATGTTTCGTATGTTTTGCGAAAGCCCCGCTCGACGCTTGGTTGACCCGTTGATTGATTACCACATGTTGCCAAAAAATCGGCTACTTCAAATGCGCCTGATGTGAGACGGGCGGTTAAACGTTTAATCGGCGCGGTTCGGCGACGATGGGTGCGGCGGAATTTACCTCATATAAGCAAGCGCTGAGCTTATGAAGAAAGGTTACAACAGGGGTGGATTTTGCCGAGTAGGCTTCTTTGTTGAAGGCGTCTTCCAAGGCCGGTAAGACGTGGCAGGCAAGTGCCTGCCGGACCCCATAAAAACTGTTGGCAGTCTCAAACAAGGAGAGGTTAGCCATGCTTTCGGAATTAGAGCTTCGCAGTATTATTGAAGGAAGTTTCCTGCCTAAGCGGTGTGAGTGCACCAAAGCCGAAGATGCTTCGCTGACGATCAAGGTGTACGACGACCGCGACCGTGATCGCGTGGAGTTGGAGGTCAAAGGTATCAGCGCGGACAGACTCGACAGCAGTCGCGCCATTTGCAACCTGATCGCCGGGCTGCGTGAAGACCTCAAGCATGCTCACACGCCTGCCCAGCAGCGAGCAGGAGGGCGTGGATTTTAAGAGCGCGCCTGGCTGCGCGTTGACTTGGAGGCCTGGCAGTGACCAGGCCCCTGAGCCTCGTGCTGTTCACCAGCTCATGCGCACCCCGGCGGTGCCGCCCACACCCTCCTGGGCGTTGCCGTCCAGATTGGTGGAGTAGTCCGCCGCCAGGTAAACACTCACCGCCGGCGACAAGTGGGCGATAACCCCGACGCCGACATCGGCGGTGGACGACGCGTGATCGCTCTTGATGCGGTCCACATCGTCGTAGGTCACCGTGTCGCTGCCGCCGAAGGTGCGCCAGGCGTTGGCGCGCGCATACGGTTCGACAGGCGTGGTGCCCACCCGGTAGCGGCCCTTGACGCGGGCACCCAGACGGCCGGTCCAGTACGCCTGGGAGTCGAACGATACCTTGGATATACCGTCGTTCTGGTTGTCCAGGTCAAGGGTCTGGCGGATCACCTGGAACTGCGGTTCCAGCACCCAATGTTCGGAAACGGTGACTGGATAACCCGCTTCGGCGGAGAGCGCCAGGGCACGGCCCTTGGTGTCCGCCTTCACGCCACGGTCGGACTTGCTGTCACCGTCCAGGCGTGTGCCCATGGCGACCAGGTCGATGTACCAGCCTTTGGGGTCGGTGAGGGTCCAGTAGGCGCCGAAGTTATCACCGTCGAGTTTGATCCGCCCGGAGCGCCGGTCCTGAAAGCCTTCGGCAAAACCTTTCACGTCGCCGCGCAAGCGACTCTGCCCGATGAACAGGCCGAAGCGTTGCAGTTGCCCGCCGCTGGTTTGCGCAGCGTAGAGGTCATGCCCCACCTGATAACCCTTGACGCTGCCGTCTAAGCTTGGCGACACGGTGCCCGACCAGTGCTTGTTGAAATCGCCGCCATAGGCACGCGCCCAACCGGCCGCAACTGCTCCCGTTTCAGTGAGCAGGCTTTGCTCGCCCTGGCGTTCATGAAACGTGCCCAGGGCCATCCGGGTCATTATGTGCGCGGCCGGGACCACCACCGAATACACCGGCACTTCCAGGCGATACAGCGGGATGGGTGCGGCACCGACCACGGCTGTTGGCAGCGCCGGGCTGCTGGCGGCGGGTTGCGGTGAATTGGCTGCCGCGACCTGGCTCGGCGGGGGCGCCGGGGGCTCGATCGGCGCGACCGGTTGCGCGGTCGGCGGCTCCACCGGTGGTTCATCGGGGTCGACGACAGGAGGCGTCGGCGTAATCGGTGCAACAGGTACCACCACCGGCGGGGTGGGCGGTACCGGCGGGACGGAGGGTGGCTGCACGGCCACCACCGAAGAGCGCAGGTACCAGTTGTTTTCCGTGCCGGCGGTCACGCCGCCTTTGAACAGCCGATATTCATAGGCACCGGCCGACACCGAGCCCTTCAACGCAAAGGCATCTGCGCTGCTGGTCGCGCCGTTGAGGGCCTGGACCACCTCGATGCCACTGTGTTGAGTCAGCCCGCCTGCACCGCCAAGATTGATGACGCCCAGTTGCGTGTGACCGCTGATAATGCCGTCGGACACCACCAGCTTGTCGGTAGCGGAGTTGTCATCACCGAGGACGCTTTGCAGCCACAGCTGGCCGTTATTGCCCACATAGTTGCCGTGCACCGTCAATGAACTGTTCGCGCGGTTGTCGGTGGTCATGTCAAGGGTGCCGGCGTTGTTCAGCGTCGCCAATTGGCCCGCCGTGTAAGGGCGGATTGCGCCCTGGCTCACCGCCAGGGTACTGCTGCCATCGATGTTGAACGTACCGGTGTTGCTCGCACTGTCACCGAGGAAAAAGTCCCCGACCAGATCAACGCGCGAGGCGTTGTTGAGATTGACCGTCTCCCAGCCGACATAACGCGCGGCGGTACTGGAGGTGGTGTTATCGAAGGTCAGTTGATCATTGCCCAGGCCGCCGTCAATCGACGGCGTGGCGGCCAGCCGGCTTTCAGTAAGACCGCTGAGCAGGGCGTTATCGTCACCATCGCCCATCAAGACTGAAGACTGGACCTCACCGCCATTGCTCCAGGTGAATGTGTCGTTGCCGAAACTGGCGCGGATTTCACCTTTGATCACGCCGCCGCTCACCCGGATGATGTCATCGCCGCCACTGGTGCTGATATTGCCGCCTACGCTGGCTGTTCCCGAGATGTCGACCCTGTCCTTGCCGAACCCGGCGACCAGGTTGCCGAGGATCTCGCCGCCGGTCATCTCGTATTCGTTATCGTCCAGCCTCAGGTCGACCCGGCCAATCGTGCCGGCGGTTTGTCGCGCCACGTCACCGTCGACGAATTCCCTTTCGATGACACCGCCGGTCATCAGGAAGGTATCGCGGCCATCGCCCTGCGCCAGGGAAACAATCCGCCCGCCGTTCATGACGAAGTCATCGATGCCGGTGCCTTGTTGCACAGCGCCCAGGATACTGCCGGCATCGATCAGGATTCGATCTTGGCCCGCGCCGAACGTGACAGGGCCGTTGACGGTTCCCGTACCACCGGCGGGCAGCGTCAGACGATTGTTGCCCAGAAGATCGGTGAGCCCGGCGGTGCTGGTGCCGCTGTCGCAGACGAACGTGTCGTCACCTGGACCGGGGCTGAAAGCGCACGCGGCATGCGCGGGCTGGGGAGTGAAGTACTGCAGTGAAAGAATGCCGACAGCAATAACGGCTCGGGTTGGAAAACCAGATGCCTTGGTCATGACGCGTCCTACGTATTGTTTTAATTACTGCTGTTCTTCGGTGTAGCACAGGTTCGCTGCGTGGCAAGGTTTTTGGATAAAAGGTAAAGGCCGCGCAGGGCGCGGCCGGTGGGCTATCAGCCTAATTGGCTACGGTGAGGCAAGTCCGGCCCGGTGCGGGTGCAGGTCAGCGCCGCAGCGCGGATGGCAAAGCCGAGCATGGCGTCGATCTGTTCGCGGCTGAGCTGTTGCAGCCCTTCAATCGAGTCCAATTGCTGCTCGGTCAACCAGGCAATCAACGCCGCCTGGAAGGTATCGCCGGCGCCGACCGTATCGGCCATCACGATGTCGACGGCCGGTTGCGACCAGGTGCCATGCCTACGGCTGAACACACTGGCGCCATCACCGCCACGGGTGAGGAATACCAACTGGCAGCGGTGTTGCAGCCAGCCTTGCAGCACGCTTTCAGGCGATTGCTCGGGGTACAGCAGGTGCAGGTCTTCATCGCTGACCTTGATCAGGTCGGCATGCTTGACCAGCTCGGCGATACGGTCGCGCCACAGTTGGATGTCCGGTTGCGGATTAAGGCGCACATTGGGGTCGAGGCTGATCAGGCGCTTGCCGCTTTCGCGCTGGACGAGGGCCAGCAGCGTGTCGCCGATCGGTTGCACCACCAGCGAGAACGAGCCGACATGCAGCCCGCGAATCTCATCACCCAGCACCGGCAGATGCGCGACCTGCAGTTGCCGGTCGGCGCAACCTTCGCCGCGAAAGCTGTAGTGCGGCGAGCCATTGGCACCCACGGCAACCATCGCCAGCGTGGTCGGTGCGGCGAACTCCACGAGAAACTGCCGGCTCACGCCTTCATCCTTGAGCACCTGCACCAGGCGCCGGCCGAGGAAGTCGGTGGACACCCCGCCGAACAGCCCGGCCTCGATGCCCAGGCGGCGCAAGCCCACGGCCACGTTGAACGGCGACCCGCCGGCAATAGACGTGTAGTTGACCTTGGACGCAAGCCCGCTGGCATCCTCCTCGCTGAAAAAATCAAACAGCGCTTCACCGCACACCAGATACATAGTCGCTCGCTCTTAAAGGGTTGCCACACGCTGTTGATAGCGCTCGTAGGCCTGTTGATAGGCCCTGACATTGGCCGGCACCGGTAAGGTGCGGCTGGCCGGGTCAAGGCTCACGCATTTGTCGCACAGGCTGGCCAGGGATTCGCCGGACTGGCACCACGCCGCCTGGATCGCCGCGCCCAGGGCAGCGGCCTCGCTTTGTTCGGTACACACCACTTCGGTGTTCATGATATCGGCGACCATCTGCCGCCACAGCGGGCTTTTCGAACCGCCGCCGATCAAGCGGATGCCCAGGCTTTGCAGACCGGTCTGGCGCAGCAGGTCCAGGCCGTAGCGCAAGCCGAAGGTGGTGCCTTCGACCACCGCGCGGCACAGGTTGGCGCGGGTCAGGTTGGTCATGGTCAGGCCGTGCAGGCTGCCGGTGGCCTGGGGCAGGGCGGGCACCCGTTCGCCGTTGAGAAACGGCAACATGCTCACCCCGTCTGCGCCAATGGGGGCCTGTTCGACCAGGGTGTTGAAGGCGTTCAGGTCCAGCTCGAACAGCTCGCGCACCACGCCGGTGGCGTTGGTCAGGTTCATGGTGCAGATCAACGGCAACCAGCCGCCGCTGGATGAGCAGAAGGTGGCGACCGACGCCTGCGGGCTCACGTTGGGCTGGTCGGCGAACGCGTAGACGGTGCCTGATGAGCCCAGGCTCATGGTGATGACGCCGGGGGCGATATTGCCGGTGCCGATGGCGCCCATCATGTTGTCGCCGCCGCCACTGGCGACGATGGCGTTGGGGTTGATGCCCAGGCGCTCGGCGATGGCCGGCAGGATCGTGCCCACCGCCTGGTCGGCTGCGATCAGCTCGGGCAGCGCTGCTTGCAGACGACCACTGGGGTCGATGTGCTGCAGCAGCGCCACGTCCCATTCACGGCGGCGCACGTCGAAATAGCCGGTGCCTGAAGCATCGCCGTATTCGGCGACGGCGCGGCCGGTGAGCCAGTAGTTGAGGTAGTCATGGGGCAACAGGATATGGGCGATGCGCGCAAACAGGTCCGGGTGCTGTTCACGGGTCCACAGCAGTTTTGACACGGTGTAGCCCGGCGCAATGACCACGCCCAGACGCTCCAGCGAGCCGCTTTCACCGCCCAGGTGCTGCAACAGGCGCTCGTTTTCGGCTGCGGTTTCGGTGTCGCACCACAGCTTGGCCGGGCGCAGCACCTGGCCCTGGGCGTCGAGCAAGACCAGGCCGTGTTGCTGGCCGGACACGCCGATACCGAGAATGTCCTGGCCGTCCACCCCGGCCTGTTGCAGGGCGCGGTGGGTGGCTTCGGTAAAGGCATCCAGCCATTCCTGGGTGTGTTGCTCACGCCGGCCGTTGGCGCCGCTGAGCAGTGTGTGCGCGGCGGCGCCCAGGCCCAGCACCTTGCCGCTGGACGCGTCGAGGACGATGGCCTTGGTGCCCTGGGTGCCGCAGTCGATGCCGAGGAACAGGTTTGGCTGGGTCATGATGGAGTGCTCAGCAGTCTTATTGTTGGAGTTGTCAATGCGGTCAATGTGGGAGGGGGCTTGCCCCCGATAGCAGTGGGTCAGTGAAAGATTTATTAACTGACACACCCTCATCGGGGGCAAGCCCCCTCCCACAGTTTCAAGCCGGTCTCTTCAGAAGATGCTCCAGCGTTTCAGTGACGCCGTGATCGCGCAAGCTTGCATAACACCGCTCGAACGCTGCCACAAATGCAGGCGAGTTGGGAATAGCCGTGCCGAAAATCTCTTCAACCCCCAGCAAGCGCTGGCTGATCAACGCGTCATCACTCACCAGCGCTTGGCAGAACGCGGCACGAGGATCGGGAATCGTGTAGGCCACGCCATTTTCGTCGACACCCTTCAAATACAAGGCCCAGGCGGCCACCACCAGCGCCGCGCGCTCGGTCTCGCGCCCATCGGCAATCAAGCGGTTGATGGTCGGCACGGTGAATTTGGGAAACTTCGACGAGCCATCCGAGCACACCCGTTCCAGCTGGTCGGCGATTGCCTGGTTGGAGAAGCGGTCCACCAAGGTCTGTTTGTAGTCCGTCAAGTCGATGCCCGGCACTGGCGCCAGGTTCGGCGTGACGTCCAGGTCCATGTAGGCGCGCATGTAGGCGACAAACAGCGGGTCGTTCATGGTTTCGTGGACGAACCGGTAGCCCTTGAGGAACCCCAGGTACGTCAGGGCCAGGTGGCTGCCGTTGAGCAGGCCGATCTTCATTTCCTCGTAAGGCGTTACGTCATCGGTGAACTGCACGCCGACCTTTTCCCAGGCCGGGCGTCCGTTGACGAACTTATCTTCCAGCACCCATTGCACAAAAGGCTCGCACACCACCGGCCAGGCGTCGTCAATGCCGTGTTCATCATGCAACTGCAGGCGGTGGGCGGTGCTGGTCATCGGCGTGATGCGGTCGACCATGGCATTCGGGAAGCTCACAGTGGCCTGGATCCAGTCATGCAGCTCGGCATTGTGCAGCGCGGCAAACGCCAGCAGGGCCTTGCGCGTGACAGCGCCGTTGTGCGGCAGGTTATCGCAGGACATCACCGTGAACGCCGGGGTGCCGGCGGCGCGGCGTTGGGTCAGGGCGGCGCAGAGAAAACCGAACACGGTTTTCGGTGCGCTCGGGTGCGCCAGGTCATGCTGGATCTGTGGCAGGTGGGCCATGAATTCGCCGTTGCTGTCGTCGATGCAGTAGCCGCCTTCGGTGATGGTCAGTGACACGATCCGGATGGCCGGCTCGGCCAGTTTATCGATCAGCGCCCGGGCACCGTCCTCGGCCAGCAGCATGTCGCTGATCGAGCCGATCACGCGCACGTCGGTGTCGTCGGTGTCGCCCAGTTCATACAGGGTGAACAGATAATCCTGGCCCGCCAGGTCGTCGCGGGCCTTGCGGTCTTCGGCCCGCAGGCCCACGCCGCAGATGCTCCAGTCCAGGCCTTCGCCGGTGTTCATCAAGGCATCGGTGTAAAACGCCTGGTGCCCCCGATGGAAACCGCCGACGCCGATATGCGCAATGCCCTGCGATGTGCTGGCGATGGCGTAGGCTGGCCGCTGCACTTCGGGTGCCAACTGGGTGAGGGTGTGTTTATTCAGCTTCATGGCGTAATACTCGCGAAATCAGGCGGCGGCGCGCAGGGGGCGGGTGACGGCCACGCCATCGGTGTCGAACAGATGGCAGTGCGCCGGGTCCAGGTGCAGGTGCAACGTCTCGCCATACTGGCTGGCCATGTCGCCACGGATGCGCATGGTCAGCGGCTCGCCGTTGGCGGTGATGACGTGGCAGAAGGTGTCGCTGCCCAGGCGCTCGCCGACGTCGGCGGTGACGGTCAGGGTGGTCTGGCCCGGCGTGGCGATTTCCAGATGCTCGGGGCGAATACCCAGGGTCACCGCGCTGCCCACGCTCAAGCTGGCGCCGCTGAGCGGCAGGCTGATCAGGGTGCCGGCGTCGAGTTGCACGTCACAGCCCTGGCCGTCGACACGCGTGACTTTGCCCTTGAGGAAACCCATCTTCGGCGTGCCGAGAAAGCCCGCCACGAACAGGTTGGCCGGCTGGTGGTACAGCTCCAGCGGCGAGCCGACCTGTTCGATGCGACCGCTGTTGAGCACCACCACTTTGTCGGCCAGGGTCATGGCTTCGACCTGGTCGTGGGTCACGTAGATCATGGTCGCCTGCAGCTCTTTATGCAGGCGTGCCAGTTCCAGGCGCATCTGCACGCGCAGGGCGGCGTCGAGGTTGGACAGCGGTTCGTCGAACAGGAAGATCTTCGGGTTGCGCACAATCGCCCGGCCAATCGCCACGCGCTGGCGCTGGCCGCCGGAGAGCTGCTTGGGCTTGCGCTCCAGCAGCGGGCCCAACTCCAGGATGCGCGCCGCTTCATTGACCTTGCTCTCGACGATTGTCTTGTCGACGCCGGCCAGGTCCAGGGCGAACGACATGTTCTTGCGCACGCTCATGTGCGGGTACAGGGCGTAGGTCTGGAATACCATCGCCAGGTCACGCTTGGCCGGGGTCACTTCGGTGATGTCGCGGCCATCGAGTTCGAGGGTGCCCTCAGTCACTTCTTCCAGGCCGGCGATCAAGCGCAGCAGGGTGGATTTGCCGCAGCCCGACGGGCCGACGAACACCACGAATTCCTTGTCGTTCACTTCCAGGTCGATGCCCTTGATGATGGAAAAACCTTCGAAGCCTTTTTGCAGATTCTTGATTTTCAGGTTGGCCATGATGGTCCCTCCGCTTGAAATTATTATTTGACCGCGCCAAAGGACAGGCCGCGCACCAACTGCTTCTGGCTGATCCAGCCAAAGATCAGGATGGGCGCGCAGGCCAGGGTCGACACGGCGGACAATTTGGCCCAGAACAAACCTTCAGGGCTGGAATAGGAGGCGATCAGCGCCGTCAGCGGCGCGGCGCTGGAGGACGTCAGGTTCAGTGACCAGAAGGCCTCGTTCCAGCACAGGATCAGCGACAGCAGCACGGTCGACGCCAGGCCGCCCTTGGCGATCGGCAGCAGCACGCGGACCATTTCCTGCCACAGCGTGGCGCCATCCAGGCGGGCGGCTTCGAGGATGTCCTTGGGAATGTCCTTGAAGTAGGTGTACACCATCCACACCACGATCGGCAGGTTGATCAGGGTGTAGATGATGATCAGCGCAATGCGCGTATCCAGCAGGCCAAAGCTCTTGGCCAGCAGGTAGATCGGCATCAGCACGCCCACCGGCGGCAGCATCTTGGTCGACAGCATCCACAGCAGCGTGCCCTTGGTGCGCTGGGTTTCATAGAACGCCATGGAGTAGGCGGCCGGCACCGAGATCAGCAGGCACAGGGCGGTGGCGCTGAAGGAAATCAGTACCGAGTTCCACGCGTAGGCAAAATAGTTGCTGCGCTCGTTGATGTGCAGGTAGTTCTCCAGCGTCGGCGTGAAGATGAACTGCGGCGGCGTGGCGAACGCGTCGATTTCGGTCTTGAAGCTGGTCAGCACCATCCAGAAGATCGGGAAGAAGATCAGGATCGCGATGGCCCAGGCCAGGGTGCCGAGCAACAGGCTTTGCAGGCGGCGGGATTGTTGAAGCGTCATGGCGCGGCCCTCAAGGCTTGTCAGTCAGGTTTTTGCCGATCATCCGCACCAGGATGATCGCCGCGATATTGGCGATGACCACGGCGATCAAGCCGCCGGCCGAAGCCATGCCCACGTCGAACTGCACCAGCGCCTGGTTGTAGATCAGGTAGGCGAGGTTGGTCGAGGCGTAGCCCGGGCCACCGTTGGTGGTGGTGAAGATTTCGGCGAACACCGAGAGCAGAAAGATCGTCTCGATCATCACCACCACCGCAATCGGACGGGCCAGGTGGGGCAGGGTCAGGTGCCAGAAGATCGCAATGGCGCCGGCCCCGTCCAGGCGTGCGGCTTCCTTTTGTTCCTGGTCCAGGGACTGCATGGCGGTCATCAGCAGCAGGATCGCGAAGGGCAGCCACTGCCACGACACAATGATGATGATCGACAGCAGCGGGTAGTGCGCCAGCCAGTCCACGGGCTCTGCGCCGAAGAACTTCCACACGGCGGCGAGAATCCCCGACACCGGGTGGAAAATCAGGTTCTTCCAGATCAACGCACCGACGGTGGGCATGATGAAGAACGGTGAAATCAACAACACCCGTACCAGGCCGCGGCCAAAGAACTCACTGGCCTCCAGCAGCGCACTGATCAACACGCCGAACACCACGCTGATCAACAGCACGCTGCCCACCAGCAACAGGGTGTTGGTGGCGCCGGGCAAGAAGCCCGAGTCGGTGACGAAATAGGTGAAGTTTTCCAACCCCACGAACTGGTTTTCGCCGGGGTAGAGCAGGTTGTAGCGGATCAACGAAAAGTACAGGGTCATGCCCAGCGGCACGATCATCCACAGCAGCAACAGGGCCACCGAGGGGCTGACGAGGAACCAGCCGGGGTTGGCCAGGCGGTTTTTGGGCGTTGTATTCATGGTGATCAGAACCAGTCAGGTACATGCAAACGCGGTCAGTGTGGGAGGGGGCTTGCCCCCGATAGCGGTGTATCAGTTGATGAATCAGTTGGCTGATCCACTGCTATCGGGGGCAAGCCCCCTCCCACATTTGACTGTGGTGAGGGCTGAGATTACTTGGGGTAACCGGCCCGCTTCATTTCCCGCTCGGTTGTAGTCTGCGCGGCGGTCAATGCAGCATCGACGGTCTGCTGACCGGTCAGCGCACCGGAGAAGAACTTGCCGACCTGGGTACCAATCGCCTGGAATTCGGGAATGGTCACCAACTGGATACCGATATACGGCACCGGCTTCTCGGTAGGCTTGGTCGGGTCCGCCACTTTCAGCGATTCCAGGGTCACCTTGGCAAACGGTGCGGCCTTCATGTACTCATCGCTGTAGGTGGACTTGCGCGTGCCTGGCGGGACGTTGGCGACGCCGTCGGTCTTGGCGACCAATGCGCCATATTCCTTGGAGGTGGCCCAACTGGTGAACACCTTGGCGGCGTCCTTGGCCTTGGAACTGGTGGGGATCGCCAGGCTCCAGGAGTACAGCCACGAGGTGCCCTTGTCGGTCTTCTCGTGGGGGGCGAAGGTAAAGCCGACGTGTTCGGCCACCTTGCTCTGGGTTTTGTCGGTGACAAACGAGCCGGCCACGCTGGCGTCCACCCAGATCGCGCACTTGCCGCTGTTGAACAGCGCCAGGTTTTCGTTGAAGCCGTTGCTGGAAGCGCCCGGCGGACCGGATTTTTTCATGTTGTCGACGTAGAACGTCAGCGCGTCCTTCCACTCGGGGCCGTTGAATTCAGGTTGCCACTTCTCATCGAACCAGCGCGCACCATAGCCATTGGCCAGAGTGGTGATGAGCGCCATGTTCTCGCCCCAACCGGCTTTGCCGCGCAGGCACAGGCCGTATTGCTCTTTGGATTTGTCGGTGAGTTTGGCCGCGAATTCGCCGATCTGGCTCCAGGTCGGGTGCTCGGGCATGCTCAGCCCGGCGTCCTTGAACAGGTCGGTGCGGTAATAGGTGATCGAGCTTTCGGCGTAGAACGGCAGGGCGTACAGCGAGCCTTTGACGGACAACCCGTCACGCACCGAAGGGAATACGTCATCCAGGTCGTAGGACGCCGGCAGGTCCTTCATGGGCTCCAACCAACCCTTGGCACCCCAGAGTGCGGCTTCGTACATGCCGATGGTCAATACATCGAACTGCCCGCCCTGGGTGGCGATGTCGGTGGTCAGGCGTTGGCGTAGCACGTTTTCTTCAAGCACCACCCAGTTCAGCTTGATCTCCGGATGCTCGGCCTCGAAGGTTTTCGAGAGCTTCTGCATACGGATCATGTCGCTGTTATTGACGGTGGCAATGGTCAGGGTTTGCGCGCCAAAGCTGACGGCGCTGAGGGTCATGCATGCAGTCATGCAGGTAGAGGCAAGCAGTACTTTTGCTGTGAACTTCATCGCGCACTCCATTTCCGCGCCCAGAGGCTACGGAAGGACAGTTATTGTTGTTGTGTCTTCCCATCAAGGAGTCAGGAAGAGTGTGCGTTGATTACAGCCTTCAAATGCGCCTGTGACAAATCCTTGGGAGCACTGGGACTGATACTTTTTTGCACTCGGCATGATCGCTCCCACGCTCCGCGTGGGAGCGATCAGTGCAGTGCCTAACCCTCGATATCAGCCAGTACACGCTCAGCCAACAACCGAGACACCTCGATCAACTGCGCAATACCCAGCGCGCCCTCACGGCGTGAGCCGTCGAGGTCAAAGGCGAAATCGCAGGTCAGGGCGTGGGCAGAGGCGAGTGATTCGCTGAGGTTGACCAGCAGGTCTTGGGTGCAGATGCCGTCTTTAACGGTGAACAGCACGCCGGGTGTTGAATCGAGTGGGGGATTTGGGGTGGGTTTGATCATGGTGAAACTCCGGAGATATTAAAGGAGCTGCCATTGATCGCCGCGACGCGATGGGGGTGGCAGCTGTACGCAGGTTCGCGGACCGACTCTCCAGAACATCGGCATACCCGAAGGTATCCCACGCACAGCCGCCATAGCGCCGCACAGTAGACGACAAAAAAGCGCCAACTAAAAGGACACGATGACGCTTTTGCGTCTGAAGAAATACGGGCCGCGACGCCCGACCGCTGATTGTGTAGCGGTGTACGAAGACTAGAGATTGAGTGTCCTAGGGACAACCTCAACGCCTTGTAAGACGTTTCTGCTTTTCCCAATACCTAGCCGAACGGACAGTTGTTTGGCTTAGCGCCAGCCAGCAACATCTTTCTTGCGCCAGTTCGGCGCTATTCCCTTTGCGTACATCAACGCCATGGTCGCGTTTGAGCACCCCTGCACGCTAAAAAAGGACGAAACATGAAAGACACCGATACTGAAATCCAACAATCAACTCGCCCAATCAAAGCCATCTACGACTACGCGACACTCGGCTCAAGAACGCGTATGGGTGGACAAATCATTACTGCAAGCACCAGCCTCGAGATCCATGACTTGCGCATCGCGTGCGTCGGCGACCGAGTGCGCTACCCCGATGGCAAAGAGAGCGAAATTGTCTCGGGAGCAGGTTTCGCAGCCACCTACAAAGGTCTGCCCATCGCCATTGTCGGCAGCGCTACCGACAACGGCGACACCGTGACGGGCAGCCTGCAAAACCTCGCTCAGGTGGTGGAGTACGCGGACGGCGATGGTATTCCTGGCCTTCTAAAGCCTGGATATCACGGGGAGAGTCAGATCTGAGGCGCTACAACATCACCACGGGTTCAACCACCACAGCGGGTGGCAAAGTGACCAGTGGTTGTGAGCGCACCAGTTTCAACGGCGAAATGATCTCAAGGGAGGGTGACCGGGTCGCTTGCCCGGCTTGCGGCACTGAAGGCTTCATCGCGCTCGTCGGTCCTCATCTGCACGAAGAGTGGAACGGCAAACAAGCGGCACTTGAGGGGGATCTGTGTATCTGCAAATGCGATCCGCCGCCGGAGTTGATTGCCAATCAGCGCTTCAAATGCCAGGAGTTCGGTCCCCAGCCTCAACGATTCACCACCGTTGGAATGGGGCCGACCGCGTCCGCCGCGACACCTTCCAACGTAGCCGCGCCCGCTGCGCCAAATCGTGCCGCTGATACCTGCGTTTTCGCCAAATCATGCGTTTCGGTACCCGCCGGTTCTACAGCCGCGGGAACCGGCCCGGAAAACGCCAGAAACTTTGGCGCCACGGCCGTCATGGCCTCAACCGGTAAGACGGGCGCCGTCGGCAGGGTAGCAGGCACACTCGGCAGCGACCTCGGTGCCTGGGCTGTACGAGGCTTGGCCGGAGCCAGTTCGGCCCTCAACCTTGTGCTGCTGGCCTTTTGGCCACGGGGTATCGGTGATTCAACGCTATACACCCCGGAGCAGTTGGAGGGGATGCGTTCGGCCAGTACGCGGGTGCGTTTCCAGTTTCGCCAGGATGAGTCCGGTGAACTGCGTGTTTACGGGCTACATACCCAACCTGGCAGTGGCGCTGACCGCGTACCCGTTGCGCAAGCCCGGTGGAATGAGGATCACAGCGCGATGGTCGCGGTGCTGGATGGCATCAGCATCATCTGGACGCCGAACCACGGCCCGGTTGTCAGCGTGCCGAGCCCGTATCCCGGTACACCGGAACGCTTGGATAACGTGTTTGTTCATCCAGTTGCGGTGGGGCAAGATTCGGCAATCAGTCACTATCCAGGACGGGATGCAGAGAATATCACCTGGCAGGATACGATCATTTCGTTTCCGGCTGATTCGAATGTGCCGCCGTTGTATCTGGTGTTTGCCAAGCCGGCGGTCAGGCCATTGGAGGTTGGGCAGGCAGCTAATTTGATGAGTCGTAGCCGTAAGGATGGGCTGGATATTGACCATATTCCTGCGCAAAAGGCGCTGGAACTGGCGTTAAGGCATCGTATGGCGGATTTGACGGATGAGGAGGTTCAGAGCTTTCTTCGTCGTGGCGCCAGCATCGCTATACCAGTCAGAGTGCATCAGAATCACAGTGAGACTTATGGCGGCCGAAATACCAAATACAGACAGAGTAAAGATGCTGAAGACCTTCGAGCAGCGGTGAACAGTAACGTGGATGCGATTAAGAGAGGGCTGCTCGAAGAGGGGTTCGCTGAGTTCGATATCGAGGTCGCCCGTCAACAATTACATGACATCAACCAAGCCCAGGGGTGGTATTGATGGACGCCGTGACAATTGAAAGTTGGATCAAACATCTAGGATGGCTCTATGAGGATTTAATTTCCCACAGAATTATTCCAGGCCTGCCACTCACTGAGCTCTATAGCGGGCGTGATTGGTTATCGCTGAAAAAACCAGCTGACGGCCTGGAGTTAAGTTTCTGGGCGGAGACGAGGAGGTACGAGCGACTCTTTATCACCCTGCGCTCTACTGTTGAAGGTACAACAGAGTACAAGGGTGAGCTTCCCAAGCCTTTTGCGTTACTAGCATCCAAGTCAGAGGTGCGAGCAGCTTTCGGTATGCCCATGGAATCACAAGGCCTGACGAAGCTGCCTTTGGATACCGTATTGGGTGGCTTCGATACTTATTCGCTGGATCAGATTAACTTCCCAAATCTGAAAGTGTCCTTTCAGTACACATCCACAATGCAGATTAAAACGTTGGTTTTTTCGTTAATCAACCGAGGGCACCCTTAGTGCAGCAGAAAAATTTATCTTTAACGTGGAAAAACTTTGAATACTGAAAAAGGGGCACGCATTTATTTAAGCCGAAACAAATGCGTTCCCTTTATGCCTTCATATGCTGGAGCAGGGATTCACCGAATCAGATCTTCAAGACGCTCGCGTTAAAATGCACAAAATAAATGAAACACAGGGGTGGTACTGATGGACGCCGTTACGATCAGTCATTTAGTAGGGGGGCTCGGTTTCCCTTATCACAAATTGGTGAGCGAAGGACTCATTCAGGAATTACTGCTCAAGCGGCTATTTGATACGTCTGATAACGAGGAGCTGATTCAAAATCCAGAACCCGGCGTGAAATTATGGTTCTGGGCAGAAACAAAACGGCTGGAGCAAGTAATGATCATCCTGATTCAAACAGTCGGGCAGCCTGTCTATACCGGGCAATTACCTCAGCCGTTCAGGTTAGGTATGGATCAGCGATACGTACGTGAGGTTTTAGGTGTGCCCACTAAATCCAAGCCCTCCGTAAAACTGCCAGGTGGATTGGGTGTGCGGGGCGGAGCGGACATATATTACTTGGACCAAAAGGCACATCCCAACGTGATGGTAACTCTCAGCTATCTGGGAAATCTTAGAGTTAACAATATCAGTTTCTCCTTGATTGATTCCGGACACGATTGATCTCCCACAGGGGCTTGCTATAACTATAGAACGTCGAATTGCTAACATGATTGCCAGTGGCAATTAGCTGTTCGCTCAAGCAAGCCCTCCATAATTTTCCATGTGGCCAAGAACAGAGATCGCTCTTTCTCAGATACACGATGTCAATAAAAAATACATGTGGTATTGATGGGCCTCGTGACAATTGAGCGTCGGATCAGGCATCTAGTGATGGCGTTCAAGCCAAATTCTGCTCAGTCAACCGCTGCACCGCCAAACGCCGATAGTGGGACGGCGTCATCCCCTTAAGCTGCTGAAACCGCCGATTGAAGTTGGAAATGTTGTTGAACCCCGACTCAAAGCACACATCCGTCACCGCCTTGTCCCCATCGGCCAGCAGTTCACAGGACTTGCTGATGCGCAGTCGGTTTACAAACTCAATGAACGTGCGCCCCGTGGCCTGTTTGAAAACGCGGGAGAAATATGTCGGTTTCATCCCCAGATACTCCGCGACTTCCTCCAGCGGCAGCTCGCGGGCATAGTGGGCGAAAATGTAGTCCACTGCGCGGTTGGTGCGGTCGATGCTGTGTTCGTCGGCTTGCTGCGGGGTGGTCACGCCGGACAGCAGTTGATAGTCCTCACAGGCGCTTAACACTTCCAGCAAGATAAAGAAGTGCCCCAGGCGCGCCATGCCGTGGGCGTCTTCGATCTGCTGCATCAGGGTCATGGCCTGGGCGATGGTCTTTTTGCAGCGGAATTGGATGCCGTATTGGGCGCGCTCGAGCAACGGCGCCAGGCTCTTGAGTTCGGCGAATATATGGCTGCCGTGCTCGAACAACTCGTCGGTGAAGTTCACCAGCATGTCGCGCTTGGGCACCACTTCGTCTTCCTCCACCTGGCTGATCCAGTTGTGGGGCAGGTTGGGGCCGGTGAGGAACAGGCTTTCCGGGTAGAAGTTACCGATGTAGTCGCCGATGAACACCTTGCCCGAGCTGGCGACGATCAGGTGCAGCTCGTACTCCTTGTGGAAATGCCAGCGCACCAGCGGGCAGGGGAAGCCGTGCTGGCGATAGATGATGGACAGACCGTTGTGATCGTCCATCAACTCGTAGGAAGGGTCGGTGATGCGCGTTGCTCGGGTCATGTTGCCGTCGCTTTATTGTGGTCGCTGCGTAGGATAATGCCCCGTCGCGCGCGACCTCGCCAGCGGCAGCGCTATAGGCTGCGGTTTTTCGCCTCGATCCACTGGGACATGTACTGGGTACTCTTGTGCGCATGATGGCGCAGCATGCTGCCGGTGAAGTTGTCCCGGCGATGGGCAGTAAGGTTACGGCGGCATTGCTCCAGGCACGCCACCAGGGCTGGTCCATGCTGAGCCTGGTCATAACGCCGGGCCAGCAGCTGGCGCCCGTGTTCCTGGGCTTGGGTCCAGCGCTCGCGGTGCTGGTAGAGGGCCACGGCAGCGGCGGCCAGGGCCGGGGCGTCGTGGGCGATCATGCCGGGCCAGGGCTGGTCGTCGCCCATGGCCTCGGCGCCGATAGGGGTGGTGACATTAGGCGTGCCGCACAGCATGGCGTCGATCAACTTGCCCTTGATACCCGCACCAAAGCGCAACGGCGCCAGGCAGATGCGCGCGGCGCTCATCACTTGCAGCGCGTCTTCGGCCCAGTTCATTACATGAAAACCCTGGGCCGGGTTGTGCAGGGCAGTGGCCTTGGGCGGCGTATAGGCGCCGTAGATATGCAACTGCGCGCCCGGCAATTGCTGGCGGATCAGCGGCCACAGGCTGTGCTTCATCCATAGCACGGCGTCCCAGTTGGGCGCATGGCGGAAGTTGCCGATGCTGAGAAAGTGCGCACGCTCTTCAAACGGCGCAAACGCGGCCTTGGGCGGCTGCAGCATCAACGGGCACCAGTGGAGCAGGGCGGCCGGCACCTTGAACTGTTCGGTGAGCAGGCGGATTTCCACGTCGGAGATCATCAGGCTGATGTCGCAGCGGTAAATCGCGGCGATTTCGCGTTTGGCCAGGTCGGTGTCGGCCATGCGTTGGTACTCGTCCTCCAGCGCCGGCGCGAACAGGGCACTGAAGTCGTCGCTCTCTGGGTTGGCCTTTACGTGCTCCTTGAAACGCTGGTGGCGGGCGTCGCGCAGGCTTTGCAGGTCGGAGGTCTCCAATACGCGCAGGGCGTCGGGGCAGCATTTTTCGACGCGCCAGCCGAATTGCTCTTCCATCATGAAACGGTCGAACAGCACGATATCCGGGGCCAGTTCGCGAACAAAATCATCGAAGCTGCTGTTATTCAGTTCAATGGCGCATTCCGCGATGCCGAGGGCGGGCAAGTCAGCCTTGTGTTCGCCAATGGTCGCCGGGCTGCTGAAGGTAACGGCCCAACCTTGTGTAAGAAAGCTCTCGAGAATCTGCATCATATGCCCGCCTGCAGCTGAGGAGCGCGGCTCCGGCCAGACGTAACCAATGACCAGGACTTTGGTGGCGGGCTGATTCATTAGCAGCGGTTTCCTTGAGGGACAGGCGAAAAGCGCGCAATTAAACCACAACCCGGTGACATGACAATTTGTATCTGGCGGTAGGTAGCGTCGGCACTTTGTGGTTAACTTCGGCCTCTCGAATTCGTTTAACCAAAACCCAGCATAAGGATTCCGTTCATGGCTCAAGTCACCCTTAAAGGCAACCCGGTCCAGGTTGAAGGCGAATTGCCGAAAGTCGGCGCCAAAGCTGCAGACTTCACCCTGACCGCCGGCGATCTGTCCAACGCTACCCTGGCCACCTTTGCCGGCAAGCGCAAAGTGCTGAATATCTTCCCAAGCGTTGACACCCCAACCTGCGCCACTTCCGTGCGCAAGTTCAACGCCCAGGCCAACGACGTGGAAAACACCGTGGTGTTGTGCATCTCCACCGACCTGCCATTCGCCCAGGCGCGTTTCTGCGGCTCCGAAGGCCTGGAAAACGTGAAGAACCTGTCGGATTTCCGCGACTCGGATTTCGCCGTTGACTACGGTGTGTCGATTGCCGACGGCCCGCTCAAGGGCCTGACCGCTCGCGCTGTGGTGGTGCTGGACGAAAACGACAACGTGCTGCACAGCGAACTGGTCAAGGAAATCGCTGAAGAGCCAAACTACGAAGCGGCCCTGGCTGTTTTGAAGTAACTGTTTCTGCGCATGACTGTCGTGAGGCAGTAACACGTATGATGCACGATTGCGGCCTGGCCTAGTCCAGGCCGTTTTTATTTGGGTGTCAGCAGCTTAGCGAAACAGCCCGCAGACCAGGATCCGAATTTTGAAAGTTGTAAGCTCAAGGTAAATAGCCGGTAAAGGCGCTTTTCTAAATGCGCTCCAGTGCTTATCTTTCAGCCTCCCAAAGAAGAAGCTCTCGCGCCCAATGGTTGATCACTCCATGCAATCCTCCCCCCGCAACTCCCGCCGCTGGCTGTTTGGCCTGCTTGTGCTGCTGGTTATCGCCGGCCTGTGCTGGAAATTCTGGCCCGGCGGCGCGGCCCATAAGGACGCCCCGGCCGGGCACACCGGCAAGACCGGCATGGCGCGCCCAGGGTTCGGCGGCTCCACCGGCCCGGTGCCGGTGCGCGTGGCGCCGGCGGTAGTGGGGGAGTTCCCGGTGTACTACAAGGCCTTGGGCACGGTGACCGCGCTCAACACGATCAACGTGCGCAGCCGGGTGGGCGGTGAGCTGGTGAAGATCGCCTTTGAAGAGGGGCAAATGGTCAAGGCGGGCGACTTGCTCGCCGAGATCGACCCGCGCAGCTACCAGAATGCCTTGCTCCAGGCCCAGGGTACGTTGCTGCAGAACCAGGCGCAGTTGAAAAACGCCCAGGTCGATGTCGAGCGGTATCGCGGCCTGTACGCCCAGGACAGCATCGCCAAGCAGACCCTGGACACCGCCGAAGCGCTGGTCCTGCAATACCAGGGCACGGTCAAGACCAACCAGGGTGCGGTCGACGATGCCAAGCTCAACCTTGAATTCACCAAAATCCGTGCGCCGATTGCCGGTCGCGTCGGTTTGCGTCAGCTCGACGTCGGCAACCTGGTGGCCGCCAACGACACCACCGCACTGGCGGTGATCACCCAGACCCAACCGATCAGCGTGGCCTTCACCCTGCCGGAAAACACCCTGGACACCGTCCTCACCCGTTATCACGCCGGCAACAAGCTGCCGGTGGAGGCCTGGGACCGTGGCGACACGAAAAAGCAGGCGGTGGGCGTGCTGCAGAGCCTGGACAACCAGATCGACGTGACCACCGGCACCCTCAAATTCAAGGCGCGCTTCGATAACAAGGATCAGGCGCTGTTTCCCAATCAGTTCGTCAATGTGCACTTGCTCGCCGATACCTTGCACAACGTAGTGCTGGCACCCTCCGCCGCGATCCAGTTCGGTAACAACGGCACCTTTGTCTACAAGCTCGACGGCGACAAGAAGGTCAAGGTCCAGCCGCTGGTGGTGGGCGATAGCGATGGCGACAACACCGTGATCAAGCAAGGCCTGGCGGCGGGTGATCGGGTGGTCATGGAAGGCACTGACCGTCTCAAGGACGGCAGTGAAATCGAAGTGGTCAATGACAGCAGCGAAGTGCCGACCACGCCGACCGAACACCTGCAAGGCAAGCCCGCGGCGAAAGGGGAGACCGGCACTGACGCCGGCAAGGCGCAAAAGGTCGGCGCATGAACCTGTCGCGCCTGTTTATCCTGCGCCCGGTTGCCACCACGCTGAGCATGCTCGCCATCGTGCTGGCCGGCCTGATCGCTTATCGCCTGTTGCCGGTTTCGGCCTTGCCCCAGGTGGATTACCCGACCATTCGGGTGATGACGCTGTACCCCGGTGCCAGCCCCGACGTGATGACCAGCGCGGTCACCGCGCCGCTGGAGCGCCAGTTCGGGCAGATGCCCGGCCTGACCCAGATGGCCTCCACCAGCTCGGGCGGTGCCTCGGTGCTGACCCTGCGCTTCAACCTCGACATCAATATGGATGTCGCCGAGCAGCAGGTGCAGGCCGCGATCAACGCCGCCACCAACCTGTTGCCCAAGGATTTGCCGGCACCGCCGGTGTACAACAAGGTCAACCCGGCGGACACCCCGGTGCTGACCCTGGCGATTACTTCCAAGACCATGCTGCTGCCCAAGCTCAATGACCTGGTCGATACGCGCATGGCGCAGAAGATCGCGCAGATCAGCGGCGTCGGCATGGTCAGCATCGCCGGTGGCCAGCGCCAGGCGGTGCGCATCAAGGTCAACCCCGAGGCCCTGGCGGCCAACGGCTTGAACCTGTCGGACGTGCGCACCTTGATCGCCGCGTCCAACGTCAACCAGCCCAAGGGCAACTTCGACGGGCCCACGCGGGTGTCGATGCTCGATGCCAACGACCAGTTGGTATCCCCCGAGCAATATGCCGAACTGATCCTGGCCTACAACAACGGTGCACCATTGCGCCTCAAGGACGTGGCGCAGATTGTCGACGGCGCTGAAAACGAGCGCCTTGCCGCCTGGGCCAACGAAAACCAGGCCGTGCTGCTCAATATCCAGCGTCAGCCGGGCGCCAACGTGATCGAGGTGGTGGACCGTATCAAGGCCCTGCTGCCGAGCATCACCGACAACCTGCCGGCGGGCCTGGACGTGACGGTGCTCACCGATCGCACCCAGACGATCCGCGCGTCGGTCAAGGACGTGCAACACGAATTGCTGATCGCTATTGCGCTGGTGGTGATGGTGACGTTCCTGTTCCTGCGCCGGGTCAGCGCCACGATCATTCCGTCCATCGCCGTACCGCTGTCGCTGGTCGGCACCTTTGGCGTGATGTACCTGGCGGGGTTCTCGGTCAACAACCTGACGTTGATGGCCCTGACCATTGCCACCGGCTTTGTGGTGGACGACGCCATCGTGATGCTGGAGAACATCTCCCGCTATATCGAGGAAGGCGAGACGCCCATGGCCGCCGCGCTCAAGGGCGCCAAACAGATCGGTTTCACCCTGATCTCCCTGACCCTGTCGCTGATCGCCGTGCTGATCCCGCTGCTGTTCATGGCCGATGTGGTCGGGCGCCTGTTTCGCGAATTTGCCATTACCCTGGCGGTGGCGATCCTGATTTCCCTGGTGGTGTCCCTCACGCTCACGCCGATGATGTGCGCGCGCTTGCTCAAGCGTGAGCCGAAGGAAGAAGAACAGGGGCGTTTCTACAAGGCCAGCGGCGCCTGGATCGATTGGCTGATCGACGCCTACGGGCGCAAGCTGCAATGGGTGCTCAGGCACCAGCCGCTGACCCTGCTGGTGGCCATCGCCACCCTGGGCCTCACGGTGGTGCTGTACCTGGTGGTGCCCAAGGGCTTTTTCCCGGTGCAGGATACCGGGGTGATCCAGGGGATTTCCGAGGCACCGCAGTCGATTTCATTTGCCGCGATGAGCCAGCGCCAGCAGGCGCTGGCGAAGATTATCCTGGCCGATCCGGCGGTGGAAAGCCTGTCGTCCTATATTGGCGTGGACGGTGATAACGCCACCCTCAACAGCGGTCGCTTGCTGATCAACCTCAAGGCCCACGGCCTGCGCGACTTGAGCGCGGTGCAGGTGATCGCTCGCCTGCAACCGCAAATCGACAAGCTGGTAGGCATCCGCCTGTTCATGCAGCCGGTGCAGGACCTGACCATCGAAGACCGCGTCAGCCGTACCCAGTATCAATTCAGCATGTCCTCACCGGACGCCGAGTTGCTCGCGCTGTGGAGCGACAAGCTGGTGCACGCCCTCGGCCAGTTGCCGGAACTCACCGACGTGGCCAGCGACCTGCAGGACAAAGGCCTGCAGGTGTACCTGGTGATCGACCGCGACGCCGCCTCGCGCCTGGGCGTCAGCGTCTCGACCATCACCGACGCGCTGTACGATGCCTTCGGCCAGCGGCAGATTTCCACCATCTACACCCAGGCCAGCCAGTACCGCGTGGTCTTGCAGGCCCAGTCCGGCGAAACCCTCGGCCCGGCAGCGCTCAACCAGATCCATGTGAAGACCACCGATGGCGGCCAGGTACGGCTGTCGAGCCTGGCCCATGTGGAGCAGCGTCAGGCACAGTTGGCGATTGCCCATATCGGCCAGTTCCCGGCGGTGATGATGTCGTTCAACCTGGCTCCCGGGGTGGCGCTGGGCAAGGGCGTAGAGCTGATCAACCAGACCCAGAAGGACATCGGCATGCCGGTCGGCGTGCAGACCCAGTTCCAGGGCGCGGCCCAGGCGTTCGAGGCTTCCCTGTCGAGCACCTTGCTGCTGATCCTGGCGGCGGTGGTCACCATGTACATCGTGCTCGGCGTGCTGTACGAGAGTTATATCCACCCGATCACCATTCTCTCGACCTTGCCGTCGGCGGCGGTGGGCGCCTTGCTGGCCTTGCTGCTCAGCGGCAATGACCTGGGCATGATCGCGATCATCGGCATCATCCTGCTGATCGGCATCGTCAAGAAGAACGCGATCATGATGATCGACTTCGCCCTCGACGCCGAGCGCAACCAGGGCCTGGACCCGCAGACCGCCATCTACCAGGCGGCGCTGCTGCGCTTCCGGCCCATCCTGATGACCACGCTGGCGGCCTTGTTCGGGGCGGTACCGTTGATGCTGGCCAGCGGCTCCGGTGCGGAATTGCGCCAGCCCCTGGGCCTGGTGATGGTCGGCGGGTTGCTGGTGAGCCAGGTGTTGACGCTGTTCACCACGCCGGTGATCTACCTGTATTTCGATAGGTTGGGACGCCGCTGGCGGAAGTCTGGCGTCGAGGAAGTCGTGTAATGGGGGGGGTTAAAGCAGTTGCAAGCGGCAAGTTTCAAGCTGCAAGAGAAACGCGGGCGCGGCGCATGGCTTTAGCTTGCCGCTTGAAGCTTGCTGCTTGGAGCTCCCCCCCATGAACCTTTCTGGACCATTTATCCGTCGTCCCGTGGCCACGATGCTGCTGAGCCTGGCGATCATGTTGCTCGGCGGCGTCAGCTTCAACCTGCTGCCGGTGTCGCCGTTGCCGCAGATCGATTTTCCGGTGATCGTGGTGTCGGCCAGCTTGCCGGGCGCCAGTCCCGAGGTGATGGCGTCTACCGTGGCCACGCCGCTGGAGCGTTCGTTCGGCGCAATTGCCGGCATCACCACCATGAGCAGTTCCTCAAGCCAGGGCTCCACGCGGGTGATCCTGGCGTTCGATTCCGACCGCGATATCAACGGCGCGGCGCGGGAAGTGCAGGCGGCAATCAATGCATCGCGCAACCTGTTGCCCAGTGGCATGCGCAGCATGCCCACGTACAAGAAGATCAACCCGTCCCAGGCGCCGATCATGGTGCTGTCGCTGACGTCCGACGTGTTGCAGAAGGGCCAGCTGTACGACCTGGCCTCGACCATTTTGTCCCAGAGCCTGTCCCAGGTGCCGGGCGTGGGCGAAGTGCAGATTGGCGGCAGCTCCCTGCCGGCCGTGCGTATCGAGCTGGAGCCCAAGGCGCTTGATCAGTACGGCGTGGCCCTGGACGATGTGCGCACTACCATCGCCAACGCCAACCAGCGCCGACCCAAGGGCTCCCTGGAAGACAGCGAGCGCAACTGGCAGATCCAGGCCAACGACCAGTTGGAAAAAGCCAAGGACTACGAGCCGCTGCTGATTCGCTACCAGAACGGCGCGGCGCTGCGCCTGAGCGATGTGGCGAAGATCAGCGACGGCGTGGAAGACCGCTACAACAGCGGGTTTTTCAACAACGATTCGGCGGTGCTGCTGGTGATCAACCGCCAGTCCGGCGCCAACATCATCGAAACGGTGCGCCAGATCAAGGCGCAGCTGCCGGCGTTGCAGGCGGTGCTGCCGTCCAGCGTCAAGCTCAACCTGGCCATGGACCGTTCGCCGGTCATTACCGCCACCTTGCACGAAGCCGAGATGACCCTGCTGATCGCCGTGGCCCTGGTGGTGCTGGTGGTGTACCTGTTCCTGGGTAACTTCCGCGCTTCGTTGATCCCCACCCTGGCGGTGCCGGTGTCGCTGGTGGGCACCTTTGCGGTGATGTACCTGTACGGGTTTTCGCTGAACAACTTCTCGCTGATGGCGCTGATCCTGGCGACCGGCCTGGTGGTGGACGATGCCATCGTGGTGCTGGAGAACATCTCCCGGCATATCGACGAGGGCGTGCCGCCGATGAAGGCAGCGTACCTGGGCGCCCAGGAAGTCGGCTTTACCTTGCTGTCGATGAACGTGTCGCTGGTGGCGGTGTTTCTCTCCATCCTGTTCATGGGCGGGATCGTCACCAACCTGTTCCGTGAATTCTCCATCACCTTGTCGGCGGCGATCATTGTTTCGCTGATCGTGTCGCTGACCCTGACCCCGATGCTCTGTGCGCGCTGGCTCAAGCCCCATGTCAAAGGGCAGATGACCGGCTTGCAGCGCTGGAGCCACCGCATCAACGAACGCATGGTCGCCGCCTATGCCACCAGCCTGGACTGGGTGCTGCGCCATCGGCGCCTGACCCTGCTCAGCCTGTTGATTACCGTGGGGGTGAACATCGCGCTGTACGTGGTGGTGCCGAAGACCTTCATGCCCCAGCAGGACACCGGCCAGTTGATCGGTTTTGTGCGCGGGGATGACGGGCTGTCATTCAACGTGATGCAGCCGAAAATGGAAATCTTCCGCCAGGCCGTGCTCAAGGACCCGGCGGTACTCAGCGTGGCCGGCTTTATCGGCGGCACCAACGGCACCAACAACGCGGTGATGCTGGTGCGCCTCAAACCGATCGCCGAGCGCAGGATCTCGGCCCAGGCGGTTATCGAGCGCCTGCGCAAGGAAGTGCCGCTGGTACCGGGCGGGCGCCTGTTCCTGATGGCCGACCAGGACCTGCAATTCGGCGGCGGCCGCGACCAGACCAGCGCGCAGTATTCCTACATCCTGCAAAGCGGTGACCTCGCCGCGTTGCGCCTGTGGTACCCCAAAGTGGTGGCCGCCATGCGTGAGCTGCCGGAGCTGACCGCCATCGACGCCCGCGAAGGGCGCGGCGCGGCCCAGGTCACGCTGATCGTCGACCGCGACCAGGCCAAGCGCCTGGGCATCGATATGGACATGGTCACCTCGGTGCTCAACAACGCCTACAGCCAGCGGCAGATTTCCACCATCTACGACAGCCTCAACCAGTATCAGGTGGTGATGGAGGTCAACCCCAAATATGCCCAGGACCCGATCACCCTCAACCAGGTGCAGGTGATTACCGCCGATGGCGCGCGCGTGCCGCTGTCGACCATTGCCCATTATGAAAACAGCCTGGCCGATGACCGCGTCAGCCACGAAGGGCAGTTCGCCTCGGAAAACATCGCGTTCGACCTGGCGGCAGGCGTCACGGTGGAGCAGGGCACTGCCGCCATCGAGCGCGCGATTGCCAAGGTCGGCCTGCCGGAAGACGTGATCGCCAAGATGGCCGGCACCGCCGACGCCTTCGCCGCGACCCAGAAGGGCCAGCCGTTCATGATTCTCGGCGCGCTGGTGGCGGTGTACCTGGTGCTGGGCGTGCTGTATGAAAGCTATATCCACCCGCTGACGATTCTGTCGACCTTGCCCTCGGCCGGCGTCGGCGCGTTGTTGTCCATCTACCTGCTGGGTGGGGAGTTCAGCCTGATCTCACTGTTGGGGCTGTTCCTGCTGATCGGGGTGGTGAAGAAAAACGCGATCCTGATGATCGACCTGGCGCTGCAGCTTGAGCGGCATGACGGCATGAGCCCGCTGGAGTCGATTCGCAGCGCCTGCCTGCTGCGCCTGCGACCCATCCTGATGACCACGCTGGCGGCGATTCTCGGCGCGTTGCCACTGCTGCTCGGCGCCGGCGATGGCGCGGAAATGCGCCAGCCCCTGGGCCTGACCATCATTGGCGGCCTGGTGTTCAGCCAGATCCTGACCCTTTACACCACTCCGGTGGTTTACCTCTATCTAGACCGCGCGCGCCACCGCTTCAATGCCTGGCGCGGCGTGCGTACCGATGCTGCCCTGGACACTGCGCTATGAACGATTCAACCAACGCCAATGCACCCCGGCTCCCTGTAGGAGCGAGCTTGCTCGCAAAAAATGTGCAGACACCGCGTTCTTCCAAGCTCGGCGCGTTATCGTTGACGGTCTTCGCGAGCAAGCTCGCTCCTACAGTGGGGTTGGCGTTGTTGCTCAGCGCCTGTGCCATCGGCCCCGATTACCAGCGTCCGCCCGTGGTCGAACCGGCACAATTCAAGCAAGCCCAGGGCTGGCGCCAGGCCAATCCAAGCGACTCCCTGGCGCGTGGTGCGTGGTGGGAGCTGTACGGCGACCGCCAACTGAACGAGCTGGTGGTACGCCTCAACAGCGCCAACCAGACCGTCGCCCAGGCCGAGGCGCGTTTCCGCCAGGCCCAGGCCCTGGTGCGCAGTGCTCGCGGGGCGTTTTACCCGAGCGTCGACCTGAGCGTCGGCAAAACCCGCGCCAGCCAGGGCACCGGCAGCAGCAGCGCCAGCCTGAGCAGTTCCAGCAGCGGTATTCGCGACACCCTCAATGCGCAACTGGGCGTGAGCTGGGAAGCTGACGTCTGGGGCAAATTGCGCCGTGGCCTGGAAGCCAACGAAGCCAGCGCCGAGGCCAGCTCGGCAGACCTGGCGGCGATGCGCCTGAGCCAGCAGTCGGAACTGGTGCAGAGCTACCTGCAGTTGCGCGTCATGGATGAACAGACGCGTTTGCTGCAAGCCACGCTGGACACCTACCAGCGCTCGCAGCAGATGACCGAAAACCAGTACCGCGCCGGTGTCGCCGGCAAGGACGCTATCGCCCAGGCGCGAACCCAGCTCAAGACCACCCAGGCCAGCCTGATCGACCTGATCTGGCAGCGTGCCCAGCTGGAAAACGCGATTGCGGTATTGATCGGTGAAGCGCCGGCCAATTTCAGCCTGGCCGTCAGCAAGGACATCCCGGCGTTGCCGCAGATTCCTGTCGGCCTGCCGTCGCACCTGTTGGAGCGCCGCCCGGATATCGCGTCGGCGGAACGTTCGGTGATTGCAGCCAACGCCAACATCGGCGTGGCCAAAGCCGCCTATTACCCCGACTTGACCCTGAGCCTGGCGGGGGGCTACTCCAGCAGCACCTATGAAGACTGGATCAGCCTGCCGAACCGCTTCTGGTCGGTAGGTCCGAAGCTGGCCATGACCCTGTTCGACGGCGGCCAACGCTCGGCGGAAGTCGACCGTAGCGTGGCCAGCTACGATGAAACCGTGGCCAAGTACCGTCAGACCGTGCTGGACGGATTCCGCGAAGTGGAAAACTACATGGTGCAGCTCAAGGTGCTGGCCGACGAAGCGGTGGTCAGCAACGAAGCGCTGGAGTCCGCCCGCGAGTCGTTGCGGTTGACCGAGAACCAGTACAAAGCCGGACTGATTGCCTATCTGGACGTGGTTACCGTGCAGGCAACGGCCTTGAGTAACGAGCGCACGGTACTGACCTTGCTGCAGTCGCGGTTGGTGGCGAGCGTGCAGCTGATTGCAGCGTTGGGTGGCGGATGGGATGGGAATACACGGCCGGCTGATCAGGATAAGTAAGGGTTAACTCAATCTCGTGTTGGCCTATGCTGCATAGGTATCTACACAACGTTGGTATGACACTGACATGTGGCGAGGGAGCTAGCTGCCGTCGTCTCCCGGGCGACAGACACGCCTCGGTCAATGTGGGAGGGGGGCTTGCTCCCGATGGCGGCCTCTGGGCCGACCAGGATGTTGGGTCGATCCCGGTGCAAATGTGGGAGGGGGCTTGCCCCCGATGGCGGCCTCAGGATTGGCCAGGATGTTGGATCAGACCGAGTACATATCCGTTTCTGCGGTAACGGCTGCTATAGATTCCGCTTTTACAGCGGGTCACTTTTGGAAAAGAGCCCGGAATGCCGGCCCAGCCAAAAGTAACCAAAAAGGCTCTTGCCCCACCACTCGGCACCTCGCCCAGGCTCGGTGTGCCCGAACGCAGGCTTGAATCCGTGGGCCGCCGCAATGGGCCAT
>NZ_KZ478034.1 GCF_002837185.1 Pseudomonas fluorescens
TTTGGGCGCTATCATAGCGCCCGATTGAAGTGTCCAAAATCATTAGGCCAGTTCAAGCCCCCTCCCACAGGGGATCTGCGCTTGACTGACTGGCATTGGGGCTTGCCCCCGATGGCCGCCTGATTGTCGCCATAAAATGAAACCTGGGCGCGCTGATTTCAATCCGCCATCTGAGCGTTTAAAGTGTCGCGCCTCGAGAATTGGATCTCGAGATTCAGTCCATGGAGTTTCTTGTGAAGTACGTCAGCAAAGTAGTTGCAGCAGCCGTTCTTGGTCTCACCCTGGCAGGTTGCACCGGCACCGCCATGAAAACCCAACAATACGACGCCAGCCAATACACCGTGCTCGGCCACAGCGAAGCCAGCGCCACCGGCATCATGCTGCTGGGCGTTATCCCGATCGGCCAGAACAGCCGCTTCGTGCGCGCTCAGGATGCAGCCATCAAGGCCAAAGGCGGCGACGCGATGATCAACACCCAAGTCCAGGAAAAATGGTTCTGGGCCTGGGTCCTCAATGGCTACACCACCAAGATCTCCGGTGATGTGATCAAGTTGAAAACCGCGCAATAAGTATCAGGTTGCCAGAGCGCTGAGCCTGGCAAGCGAGGTTTCATGGGCCTGACGCCAGAGGATGGCCCATGAACCTCGGTATCCGTTACGCCCGTCTCGCTGACGCTCAATCCTGAATCATTTCTCACCGCTGTGCGGGTTTGGGCAACGTCCTACACGCCTTGCAGAAATGCGGGGCTCCCGCTTGAAAATCACCATGCCTATAGTCACCCGGTCACTCATAGGGTGACCGGGTTTGGCGACTCGACGATAAATCGACAGAAATGTCCCAGCATATTTGCGGGATGCTTCTACGCGCAATAAGCTGCTCGACGGTAGCTGTGCGCGGGAGACCTTCGGGTCTGCCGGTTTTCCGATTGTCCCGGTTCGCCAACCTGCGTACAGCTGCCACCCTTTTGTTTGGCGACAAATGTGTGGCTGCTTTCCTCTGACAACCGGAGTTGCACATATGAACCACTACATAGCCCTCACCAACAACGACAGCGCCACCCCTGCCCTCTTTGTCGACACCACCGCGCCGCTGGAAATACTTCTCGACGCTGCAACCTATCGACTTCGCGCCGTTACCCAGGTCCTTGAGAACCTCGCACTACGCAGTGACATCAGCAGCGATGCTGTCGTACTCAGCGATTTCGCACTGCTTTGCTCAATACCGTTGCGCGACGGATGCGATTTGCTGGACGTCATAGGGCGGCGGATGGACATGCCTTGCGCCTGACCTGAATCGCCGGATTTTCAGATCGCAGAAATAACGAAGCCCCTGATTCTTCGCAGAATCAGGGGTTTGTTTACTTTTCAAGCTACCGCCGCACGCCTGGAGCGTTAAGGACCACCGATCTCCAGAGCACGCTCATCAGATCATGTACAAATCAAAAATCCTGTACAGTTTTTTTCGCTCATGACGATATAGATGGCAAGGTGCCATGGATCGGGCCCGCAACATCTACGAGTCCAATCTTCATGATTAATTTCTTCAAAATGCGCCGTGATCGTCGCGCTATTCAACAATTGGTGGCTGCAATCACCCGCCGGGTACCGCCACAAGTAGACGGGTGTGCTGAACGCGCTGCCGTGCTTGATGCCTGGAAAGCTTTTGACTCCCTCGATCGCGACGCCCAGTCCCGTCTACATGCGCTTGAGCAGGAATTGGAGGCCGCCCGTGAGCTGCTTCGCGAAGCTGCGTTGTCCGCGCATGCCCACGAGGTCCGATTTGATCTTGTGAACCGCGCCTCCAGCGAAGGGCTCTGGGATATGGAGGTCGTCGCCGGCGACCCGGTGAATCCCAAAAATCGCTTTTGGTGGTCTCAGCAACTGCGAAACCTTCTGGGGTTCAAAGATGAGCGCGATTTCCCAAATGTGTTAGCCAGTTGGGCTGACCGCCTGCATCCACAGGACAAGCAAGCCACGCTTGACGCTTTTGCCCGCCACTTGAACGATAAGTCCGGGCACACGCCGTATAAGGTAAAAAATCGCCTCGCGATGAAGGATGGTTCCTACCGTTGGTTCTATGCCCAGGGAGAAACCTTACGGGATGATCGGGGGATGCCTCTACGCGTCGCGGGTTCACTGCGTGATATCCATGATCAGCTTGAGCGAGACCAGGAGCACGACGTCATCATCACCCGATTTGAACTGGCCAGGGAGATGCTCTCGGACGGTTTGTGGGATATGGAAGTCATCGCGGGAGACCCGGTCAATCCAAAGAACCCTTTCTGGTGGTCTCCCCAGTTCCGGCGACTGCTTGGATTTGAAACGGTGGAGGAGTTCCCGGACGTTTTGGACAGCTGGGCATCCCGGCTACACCCGGATGATAAGGAACAAAGCCTCAACGCATTTGGTGCTCACCTGAACGACCGATCAGGTAAAACGCCCTTTGATATCGAGTATCGCCTGAAGATGAAGAGCGGTGAGTATCGGTGGTTCAGAGCGCGAGGTCAGACCCGGCGCGACTCCAGCGGCTCACCGCTTCGGGTAGTAGGTGCCCTTGTGGATGTTCACTTGCAGCATGAGCAGGAGGCGTTACGACACAAAGAGGTTAAGCACCAGCGGACGCTTGAGGACAACATCGCTCAATTGTCACAGATCGTCGGGACGATTCAGAGCATTGCGAACCAGACAAATCTGCTGGCACTGAACGCGGCGATTGAGGCCGCGCGCGCGGGCGAAGCGGGTCGTGGCTTCGCGGTCGTTGCAGACGAAGTGCGCAAGCTGGCAACGCGTACGACTGAAGCGACCGAACAAGCTGCCGGGATGATTGCTCGCTAAGTCCCGTTCTAGTAACGCTCACCACCCACGTTTGCCTACCTATATTTTCCCTACCCTGGTGCCTGCTGTCTAATCTGCAGCAGGCATCCAACGGCCATGAACGCGCGCATTCATCCCCCTCCCGTATGACCGAATAGAACGGCGGCCAGAAGCGCTGGCCACATTGTCGAAACCTTTTGCTGGCGGATACCTCAAAGGAAACGCGAAGAATCCGGCGCGGCCTTTCCGTGCCAAGCGACAAGGAATACGCCGTGCTCGAACATCTTGATCTAAATGCGCTGATCGCTGGCTACGGCTACTGGGTAATCTTCCTGGGCTGCCTGCTCGAAGGCGAGACCGTTCTTATCCTGAGCGGAATGGCTGCGCACCAGGGCACTTTGCAAGTGCTGCAGGTGATCGGGTGGGCCACTGCTGGCGGGATACTCGGCGATCAACTGCTATTTTGGACCGGACGTTATTCCGGGCAGCGCCTGCTGCCCAAACTCAAGCGTCACCAGTCAGCCATCAAACGGGTAGAGAACCTTATCCATCGCTATCCGACGACCTCGGTATTCACCGTGCGCTTTCTCTACGGCATGCGCCTGGTGGGGCCCATCGTGATCGGTGCCAGTGGACTATCGCCTTGGAAGTTTGCCCTGATCAATGTGCCAAGTGCGGCAATCTGGGCCACCCTGTTCGTCGGCGCCGGCTATTGGGCCGGCGAAGCATTGCAGCATTTCTTTGGCGACCTGAAGCCCTATCGCCTGCCGATCTTCCTCGCGGTGGTAGCGCTGGTGTCCCTGGCGGCAGGGGTGCGGTATTGGCGAAGACGATCCAGGGCGTCGCAGGGCTGAGGCGGGAGCTGCTGATGTAGCGGCTTGTCCGGGTGTGTCGACGCATAGCGCCTGTATGCCTGGATAAAGCGCTACAGAGTCCGGATGGGGGCAGATGGCGGGACAAAACCAGCAGGCACAAAAAAGCCCCGTAAAACGGGGCTTTTTCGTAACAATGTGGCGGTGAAGGAGAGATTCGAACTCTCGATACAATTTCTTGTATACACACTTTCCAGGCGTGCTCCTTAAGCCACTCGGACACTTCACCGTATCTCGGCAAACCAGTTCAGTCTGTCGAGGCGCGCTAATGTAGTCGAAAGCCTTTCTGATGGCAAAGGTTTTTTTCAGAATTTTCATGCGGTTAGACGGTTATGCCGGAACAGGGTCTGCGGGCGATGGTGATTGTGCCAATCTCGGGCATGAATTGGGATGGTCTACGCTGGCTGTTGTGCCCTGCTTCAGGCGCTCTGCTGCCGGCTGTGAAGCAAAAGCCTGACTGGGCAGTCAGTCACGGCGCTTTACCCGCGCGGGCGCGCTGGGTAACGTCTGCTGCATTCTTCCATAACAAGCCCTATAAGGAACCGCGTCATGAGTGAGTTGATTGCCTACCACCTCGAAGACGGTATCGCGACCCTGACCCTGAGCAATGGCAAAGTGAATGCCATTTCTCCGGCAGTGGTCAGTGCGTTCAATGCGGCGCTGGATCAGGCGGAGCAGGATCGGGCAGTGGTGGTCATCACGGGCACGCCGGGGATTCTGTCGGGTGGTTATGATTTGAAAGTGATGACGGCCGGCCCCAAAGAGGCCATCGGCCTGGTGACGTCCGGTTCGACGCTGGCGCGGCGCCTGTTGTCGCATCCGTTTCCGGTGATCGTGGCGTGCCCTGGGCATGCGGTGGCCAAGGGGGCGTTCCTGCTGCTGTCGGCGGATTATCGGATTGGCGTTGAGGGCCCGTTCAGCATTGGCCTCAATGAAGTGGCGATCGGCATGACCATGCACCACGCCGGTATCGAGTTGGCGCGCGATCGTCTGCGCAAGTCGGCGTTTCATCGCTCGGTGATCAATGCCGAGATGTTTGACCCGCAAGGCGCCTTGCAGGCGGGCTTCCTGGACAAGGTGGTGGCGCCGGAAGAATTGCACGCGGCGGCATTGGAAGCGGCGCGGCAGTTGAAGAAGATCAATATGAACGCGCACAAGCAGACCAAGCTGAAGGTGCGCAAGGCGCTGCTGGAGGCGTTGGACGATGCAATTATCCAGGATCAAGGTCACGTGCTGATGTAATGCCTGAACCTGCCGTGCCAAAGCCCGACCTTGAGTCGGGCTTTTTCTTACAGACAAAGCCGAAACAGCCCGCGCCGCTCTAGACAGGCGTTATCGGCCTATGTTGAAACATGCGCTTAAACATCGCCCATCTCCTACGTCTTTAGGGGCAATTGCCGAATACAGTGCACATCCGTACACTGCGCCACCTTTTGTCCCGATGGGTCGTGTCGATGCTTTTTCTGTTACGTATGTTGTTGATGGGCCTGCACTTTATGCTCGCCGGGATAGTGGGCGTGCTCATAGGGGTATGCCGCCCGTTCAATCCTGACAACAGTCGCCTCTGCGCCCGCCTCTATGCACTGCCCGCCATGTGGATACTGCGCTTGAAGGTGAGGAAGGAGGTCGACTCGCTGCTCAACAAGCCCGGCACCTGCGTGGTGATCGCTAACCATCAGTCCAACTACGATCTGTTTGTCCTCGGCACCGTGGTGCCGCACCGCACGGTGTGCATCGCCAAGAAAAGCCTGAAATGGGTGCCGTTGTTCGGCCAGTTGTTCTGGCTGGCCGGCAATGTGCTGATCGACCGCGGCAATGCGCACAAGGCACGCCGTGCCATGCTCACCACGACCCGGACCCTGCAGCATGAAGACACGTCCATCTGGGTATTTCCGGAAGGCACGCGCAACCTGGGCAAGGGTTTGTTGCCGTTCAAAAAGGGCGCGTTCCATATGGCGATTGCGGCGGGTGTGCCGATCGTGCAGGTGTGTGTCAGTAATTACGTCACGCATATGCGACTTAATCGCTGGAACAGTGGCGAGGTGCTCATACGTTCGTTGGCGCCGATTCCTACTGTGGGGATGACGGCGGACGACGTTCCGGCGTTGATGCAGGCGTGCCAGGCGCAGATGGATGCGTGCATTGCGCAGATGGATCGCGAGCTGCAAAGCGCTGGAGCGCCTGCGTCTTTGTGAGCCACAACGGAACGCCATTCACGCTAAGCTGCCCAACCTCTGTCCTATTGATAAGAAGTGATCAGCACCATGGGTAGAGTCGTTGCGGCCGCCGTTTACAGCGCCGGAAAGAAAGTCACGGATATCACCCTCGACGAAGGTGCGGCCTGGGCCGCCAAACCCGGCCACTTTGTGTGGATCGGCCTGGAAGAACCCAGCGCCCAGGAACTGAACAACCTGCAACGCCAGTTCAACCTGCATGAACTGGCGATCGAAGACGCCATGGAAAAACACAGCCGCCCAAAGCTGGAAACCTTCGGCGACGCGCTGTTTATCGTCACGTACTCACCGGTGCGCGAGAACGGCAAGCTGGAGTTTATCGAGACCCATATCTTCGCCGGCAATGGCTACATCATCACCGCCCGCAACGGGCATTCGGCGTCCTACGGTTTTGTGCGCCAGCGCTGTGAGGCACGTCCGTTGTTGCTGGAGCATGGGGAAGATTTCGTACTCTATGCCTTGCTGGATTTCGTCACTGAAAACTACCAGCCGGTCAGCGAAGCGATCCACGCCGAGATCGATGAACTGGAGCGCAATGTGCTGTGCAGTTCGCTGAGCGAACGCGATATCCAGAACCTCCACGGCCTGCGCCGCGACGTGCTGCGGCTCAAGCGCTATGTGGCACCGATGGTGGAAATCAGCCAGGAATTGCAGAAGCTGAGCTTTCCGTTTATCGACAAGAACATGCGCCCCTACTTCCGTGACGTGCAGATCCACGTCACGCGGCAAATGGAAGACCTGACCACCCTGCGCGACATTGCCAGTCAGACCATCGAGCTCGGCGTACTGCTGGAGGCTTCGCGCCAGAGTGTGGTGCAGCGCAAGTTCGCCGCGTGGGCGGCGATCCTCGCGTTCCCCACGGCGGTGGCGGGGATTTATGGGATGAATTTCCAGAACATGCCCGAGCTGCAATGGCACTACGGCTACTTTGCAGTGCTCGGGTTTATTGCGGTGGGCTGCACCAGCCTGTGGGCAAGCTTCAAGCGTTCGGGATGGCTTTAGGTGTGTGCGCCACAAAGCGCATCATCCACTCCGCCACGGTCGCACCGTGGTGGTCGCGCTCAAGGCTGGCCACGCCGTTGGTGTAGACCTTTTCGCCCAGGGTTGTCTGAAGAATCTCGAGCAATTCGCGGGAATAGTCCTGAACAAATTCCGGGTGGCCCTGGAAGCACAACACCTGGTCACCGATGTGATACGCCGCGATGGGGCAAAACTCGCTCGAGGCGATGACCGTGGCATTTTCCGGCAAGGTGGTGACCTGGTCCTGATGGCTGATCAACAGCGTCAGCTGCGGCACTTCCGGGCTCATCCAGGGCGCCTTGGCATCGAGTTTGTAATCGTGGATGCCCATGCCCCAGCCCTGGCTGGCGCGTTCGGTCTTGCCACCGAGCAGCAACGCCAGCAACTGGTGGCCGAAGCAGATACCCAACAGCTTGTCGCCGCGCTCATAGCGCTGCAGCACGTAGGTCTTGAGGGTCTGGATCCATGGGTCGGTGCCGAACGAGTCTGCCTTGCTGCCGGTAATCAGGTACGCGTCAAACACTTCGTCATCCGGCGGGTAATCACCCTGCACCACGTTGTACACCACAAACTCGGCGGCAATCGGCTGCCTGGCGAACAGGCGCTTGAACATCTGCCCGTAGCCTTGGTACTGATCGATCAGGCCCGGACGCAGGATATCGGTTTCCAGGATGCAGACGCGTAGCGACATAAAAAATACCTGACACGGCGATGGGAATATTGAACACCCCAGAGCGTGCCTTGAAAGGTACATGCAAAGCAAGCCCCCGGTTGATCAGCAAAAGGTTGCGCCTTGTGCCGCTTTCTCGAGCAACAACGCCGGTGGCGCGAAACGCTCTCCGTACTGCTCGGCCAGATAGCGCGCCCGGGCGATAAAATCGTTCAGGCCGTACTGGTTGATAAACTGCAGCGCGCCGCCACTCCACGCCGCAAAGCCGATGCCGAAGATCGAACCGATATTGGCCTCGGCGGTGGACAGCAACACGCCCTCCTCCACACAGCGCACGGTTTCGATGGCCTGGATAAACAACAGACGGTCGCGCACATCCTGGGGCGAAATCTGTTTATCGGGCTGTTCGAACCGCGTCTTGAGTTCGGGCCACAGGTGCTTCCGGGCGCCTGCCGGATAGTCATAGAAACCGCCCCCCGCGGCTTTGCCCGTGCGCTTGTGTTCGTTGACCAGCAGATCGATCACCGCCGTCGCCGGATGGGTCGGCGCTGCCTTGCCCTGCGCTTGCAGGTCTTTGGCGGTTTGCTGTCGGATATGGCTCATGAGGCTGAGGGACACTTCATCGGACACCGCCAGCGGCCCTACCGGCATACCGGCCTTGCGCGCTTCGGTCTCGATCATCGGCGCGGCCACGCCTTCGCCGAGCATGGCGATGCCTTCGTTGGTGAACGTGCCGAATACCCGCGAGGTGAAGAAGCCGCGGCTGTCGTTGACCACAATCGGGGTTTTCCTGATTTGCAGTACGAAATCGAAACCCCGCGCCAGGGTTTCGTCACTGGTGTGAGCGCCCTTGATGATTTCCACCAGGGGCATCTTGTCCACCGGGCTGAAGAAATGCAGGCCGATGAATTTGCCAGGGTCGGGCACCGCGCTCGACAGGCCGCTGATGGGCAATGTCGAGGTGTTGGACGCGATCACCGCGTCTGCACCGACCACGCGTTGCGCGGCGGCCGATACCCTGGCCTTGAGTTCGCGGTCTTCAAACACCGCTTCGATCACTAAATCACAGCCGGCCAGGTCGGCGACATCCTCTGTAGGGTGAATCCGCGCCAGGATGGTTTCCTGCTGCTCGGCGGTCAGTTGCCCACGGCTGACTTTCTTGTCCAGCAACGCCGCCGAATGGGCCTTGCCCTTCTCGGCAGCGGCCAGGTTGATGTCCTTGAGCACCACGTCGACACCCGCACAGGCACTGACGTAAGCGATGCCCGCCCCCATCATGCCGGCGCCGAGTACGCCGACCTTGCGCGTCACAGACCGCGCACAACCTTGTGGTCGTGAGCCGCCGGCGTTGATTTCATTGAGCTGGAACCAGAACGTGCCGATCATGTTTTTCGCCACCTGCCCGGTCACCAGCTCGGTGAAATAGCGGGTTTCGATCAGGTGCGCGGTGTCGAAATCCACCTGGGCGCCTTCCACGGCGGCGCAGAGGATTTTCTCCGGCGCCGGGAAACAGCCCAGGGTCTTGCTGCGCAGAATCGACGGCGCAATGGCGAGCATCTGCGCGACTTTAGGGTTTGACGGCGTGCCCCCGGGAATCTGGTAGCCCTTGTTGTCCCACGGCTGCCTGGCCTGTGGATTAGCCAGGATCCAGGCCCGCGACTTGGCCAGCAGCTCGTCGCGATCTGCCGCCACGTCATCGATCAGGCCCGCCTGCAATGCCTGCGCCGGCCGCACTTTCTGGCCTTCCAGCAGATACGGCAGGGCTTTTTCCAGACCCAGCAAACGCACCATGCGCACTACCCCGCCACCGCCCGGCAGCAGGCCCAAAGTGACTTCCGGCAAGCCGAGCTGCACGGACGTGTCGTCCAGCGCGATGCGGTGATGACAGGCCAGGCAAATCTCCCAGCCACCACCAAGGGCCGCACCATTGATCGCGGCCACCACCGGCTTGCCGAGGGTTTCCAGGCTGCGCAGTTGCGCCTTCAACACGCCTACGTCGGCGTAGAACGCCTTGGCGTGGGCTTTGTCGACCTGGATCAGCTCATTGAGGTCGCCACCGGCAAAAAAGGTTTTCTTGGCCGAGGTGATGATCACCCCGGCCAGGGTGTCCTTCTCCGCCTCCAGGCGCGCAATGGTGGCCGCCATTGCCTCACGGTAGGCCGCGTTCATGGTGTTGGCGCTTTGGCCGGGCATGTCGAGGGTCAGCACCACGATCTGGTCCTGGCCTTTTTCGTAACGAATGGCGTCGGTCATGACAGTGTCCTTGGGCTCAGAGGCGTTCGATGATGGTGGCGATGCCCATGCCACCACCGACACACAAGGTGGCCAGACCGTAGCGCTGCCGACGCACCTCCAGCTCATCGAGCAAGGTGCCGAGGATCGCGCAGCCGGTGGCGCCCAAAGGGTGGCCCATGGCGATCGAGCCGCCATTGACATTGACGCGGGCGGCGTCGATCCCCATGTCCTTGATGAATTTGAGCACGACCGACGCGAACGCTTCGTTGACCTCGAACAGGTCGATGTCCTCGACGCGCAGCCCGGCCTTGGCCAGCGCCTTGCGGGTCGCCGGTGCAGGGCCGGTGAGCATGATGGTCGGGTCGGTGCTGGTGACGGCCGTGGCGACAATGCGCGCCCGTGGCTGCAGGCCCAGTTCGCGGCCCTTGGCCTCGGAGCCGATCAACATCAGCGCGGCGCCATCCACGATGCCGGAGCTGTTGCCCGGCGTGTGCACATGGTGGATGCGTTCCACATGGCTGTAGACCCGCAGTGCGGTGGCGTCAAAGCCCATTTGGCCGATCATTTCGAAGCTGGGCTTGAGCTTGCCCAAGCCCTCAAGGGTTGAGTCGCCGCGAATGAATTCGTCATGGGCCAGCAGCACGATGCCGTTCTGGTCCTGCACCGCGATCAGCGACTTGTTGAAGGAACCGTCTGCCCGCGCCCTGGCGGCTTTCTGCTGGGACTGTAGGGCAAAGGTATCCACGTCCTGGCGGGTGAAGCCTTCCAGGGTAGCGATCAGGTCGGCACCAATTCCCTGAGGCGTGAAGTGACTGTGCAGGTTGGTTTGCGGGTCAAGTACCCAGGCGCCACCGTCGCTGCCCATCGGCACGCGGGACATGGATTCGACGCCGCCGACCACTACCAGGTCTTCAAAACCGGAGCGTACTTTCATCGCCCCCAGGTTTACGGCCTCCAGGCCCGAGGCGCAGAAGCGGTTGATCTGCACACCGGCGACGCTGACGTCCCAGTCCGCGACCAGCGCGGCAGTCTTGGCGATATCGGCGCCCTGATCGCCCACCGGGGTGACGCACCCGAGGACGATGTCATCCACCTGGCGGGTGTCGAGGTCGCTACGCTGCGCCAGTGCGGTGAGCAGGCCGGCGACCAGGTTCACCGGCTTGACGCTGTGCAGGGCGCCGTCGGCCTTGCCCTTGCCACGGGGCGTGCGTATCGCATCAAAGATCAAAGCTTGGGTCATGATGTCCTCGAACCACAATGGGCGTATGCCCTTACCTTAGGCCCGATTGACACGGTTTCAATGACGGATGCGCTCAATGCTTTTGACCCCCTCGCTCGGACGAACGGTAGGCAGCTATGGGAAACCCCGGGTTAATCGTTTTAGCTGTCTAGCCTTGGGGTTGGCGCCAAGATGGCACTAGGCCTCATGCCGTTTTAAGCAGGAAACGTAATGAGTTGATATGAAATGGATCTATGCGCCGAAGAACGAGGGCTCTAAGGTGGAATCTGTAAGAAGCTGCTGCCGGGTTTTGCTGGAGCGGCTGTAAGAAAAGTGTCACGCCAGATCGCGATACTGAATTAACCGGCACGCATTTGACGCTCAGGAATAACAACAAAAGGCAGTCAGCCATGTTCAAACATTCGAAAGTACGTCAGGCGGGACTTATTCTGTTCGCCACCACATTGATTCTGATCTTGCCCAATTTAACCAAGGTTATCGGGTGACGACGCACGCTACCTGTTGCGTGCACCCACAGCATCGGGACTGCAGCTTTTGGCAGCACCTGCCGGGACAATGCGTATAGCGGTCCCGCTGCGGGGGCTGTCTTTTTGCGTGCGGATTTGAGGTATCGTGCCTCTCTCGCCACTTCAAACCCGGGCTCCCCCTTGAAATTGATCCTCGCCTTTGTTGCCCTGCTGCTGGCCTTGCCCGCGTGGGCGGCGCAATTGACCGTTGAACTGGACCACGCCAGCAAGACCTGGCAGACCACGGACCTGCTCAAGCACCCCGACGCGCAGACGGTGCAGATTGTCGATGATGTTTCCTACAAGCGCACCATGACCTATCGCGCAGTGCCCCTGGCGGCGCTACTGCCGGGCCTGACACCTGGCAGCCATCTGCAAGCGGTCGCCCTTGACGGTTTTGCCGCCGAACTGGCCGCCGCGCCGCTGTTGGAAAAAAACGGCGCCCGCGCCTGGCTCGCGGTGGAAGACCCGGCCCACCCCTGGCCCTCGCTGGGGGATGGCAAACCGAGCGCGGGGCCGTTCTACCTGGTGTGGACCGACCCGCAGGCAGGGCATGTCAGCCCGGAGCAGTGGCCCTTCCAGATCTCCAGGATCAAGCAATTACAGACGGTCGCCGATCGCTTCCCCGCCTTGTTACCCGACCCGACGTTGCCGGCGGATGACCCGGTCAATCAAGGCTTTGCGCTGTTTCAGAAGAACTGCCTGGCCTGCCACCGCCTTAATGGGGCCGGTGATGCACAGGTGGGGCCGGATCTGAATATTCCCTACAACCCCACTGAATATTTCAGCGGCGATTTCCTCAAGCAGTACATTCGTGACCCACAAAGCCTGAGGCACTGGCCGCAGGCGAAGATGCCGGCGTTTGCGGTCAGTGTGTTGCCGGACGACGAGTTGGATCTGCTGGTGGCGTACTTGCAGCATATGGCGGGGCGCAAGCAACAGCCTTGAGGCTTGCGCAGATCAAAATGTGGGAGGGGGCTTGCCCCCGATGGCAGGGGGTCAGACACAGATGCTGTGACTGACACTCCGCCATCGGGGGCAAGCCCCCTCCCACATTTGAACTGCGTTCAGTCGCTGATTATTGTTGCTGGACAGAGATCACCGGGGTCGGCGCCACGAACACCTTGGCATGCATCTGCTCATGCCCGCCTCCACGGCGCATGCCGCGCACCGGGCAGGCATCCAGATAGTCCAGGCCCACGGCCAGCTTCAGGTGCCGCTCCGGCCGGGCCAACTGGTTGGTCACATCGAAACTGTACCAGGCGTCGTCCAGCCAGGCTTCGGCCCAGGCATGGCTGGCCAGGTGCGTGCTGTCTTCGGTGTACAAATACCCTGATACATATCGCGCCGCAATGCCCAGGCTGCGCGCGCAGGCCAGGAACGCATGGGTATGGTCCTGGCAGACGCCCGCGTGGCCGGCGAAGGCTTCGGCCGCGCAGGTGTCGACTTGGGTGGCGCCCGGCGTGTAGCGCATCGATTGGTTCAAGGCCTGCATCAGGTCGATCAAGGCCGTGCGGTCGCGCCGCTGATGGCAGTGCTGCCGGGCAAAACTGCGCAGGGCTTCGTCGGGCTCGGTCAGGCGCGTGCAGCGCAGGAACGGGAAGGCCGATTGGCTCTCGTGTTCGGCCTCGAGCAGCTCGTCGATATCCACCTGGCCACGGGCGCCGATAATGATGGAGTCGTGAGGTTCGTCCAGCGTCAGCACATGCAGGATGTTGCCGAACGGGTCCAGTTGCGCCCGCACAGGGCGCGGCAGGTCGAGCTGCCAGTTGAGCACGTGCTGGCGCTCGCTGTCGTGGGGCGTCAGGCGCAGATACTGAATGCTGGCGCGCACCTGATCTTCGTAGTGGTAGGTGGTTTCGTGGCTGATGGAGAGTCTCATGCCGCCTCCAGGTGGGAACAGTTTTTAAGCAACACAGATCAATCCTCGACCACCCAGGTGTCTTTGGTGCCGCCGCCCTGGGACGAGTTGACCACCAGCGAACCTTCGCGCAGCGCCACGCGGGTCAGGCCACCGGGCACTACGCGGGTTTCCTTCCCGGACAGCACGAACGGGCGCAGGTCGATATGCCGTGGGGCGATGCCGTTTTCAACAAACGTCGGGCAGGTGGACAAACACAGGGTGGGTTGGGCGATGTAGGCGTGGGGCTTGGCCTTGATGCGTGCGCGGAAGGCTTCGATTTCCACCGCCGTGGACGCCGGGCCCACCAGCATGCCGTAGCCGCCGGAGCCTTGGGTTTCCTTGACCACCAACTCGGGCAAGTTGGCCAGGACGTGGGACAATTCGTCGGGCTTACGGCATTGAAAAGTCGGAACGTTCTGCAGGATCGGTTCTTCATCCAGGTAAAAACGGATCATCTCGGTGACGAAGGGGTAGACCGATTTGTCATCCGCCACCCCGGTGCCGATGGCATTGGCCAGCACGACATTGCCCGAGCGGTAGGCGGCCAGCAGGCCCGGCACGCCGAGCATCGAGGCCGGGTTGAAGGCCAGCGGGTCGAGAAATGCATCATCGAGACGGCGGTAGATCACGTCCACCCCTTTGGGCCCGTCGGTGGTGCGCATGAACACGCGATCATCGCGCACGAACAAATCGGCGCCTTCGACCAACTCCACGCCCATTTCCCTGGCGAGGAAGGCATGCTCGAAAAACGCACTGTTGAAGCGCCCCGGGGTCAGCACCACCACGCTGGGGTTATCCAGGGGGCTGGCGCTTTTCAGGGTGTCGAGCAACAGGTTGGGGTAATGATCAATCGGCGCGATACGCTGGGCCGCGAACAGCTCCGGGAACAGGCGCATCATCATCTTGCGGTCTTCGAGCATGTAGCTGACGCCGCTCGGCGTACGCAAGTTGTCTTCCAGTACGTAGTACGTGCCGTCGCCATCGCGAACGAGGTCGACCCCGGAGACGTGGGAATACAGATCACGGTGCAGGTCCAGGCCCTGCATCGCCAACTGGTATTGCTCGTTGGCCAGTACCTGTTCGGCGGGAATGATCCCGGCCTTGATGATGCGTTGTTCGTGGTACAGGTCGGCGAGGAACATGTTCAGCGCCTTGACCCGCTGGATACAGCCGCGCTCGACCGTTCGCCATTCGCTCGCCGGGATGCTGCGGGGGATGGTGTCGAAGGGAATCAAGCGCTCGGTCCCCTGCTCGTCCCCATACAGCGTGAACGTGATCCCTGCACGATGGAACAGCAAGTCAGCCTCGCGCCGACGCTGGGCCAGCAGTTCAGCAGGGGTGTCGGCCAACCAGCGGGCGAACAAGCGGTAATGAGGCCGGACCTGCCCTGCTCCATCGTACATTTCATCGTAATAAGTGCGAATCATGCCGTACTCCTTGTCACCCGGACGCAAGGACCTTCGCAAGGCCCGTGCCAGCGGCATAAACACTTAAAAATCAAAAAGCTGCACTACTAGGGAATTTTCACTGCACCGTCCTGGTGCGCGGCATGACCGGAGCCTGGACGCACGCTTCATGGCAATGCGACCTCTGACTATCAACAGCATAGTCAGAGTTGATTTCACTGCCCGCCTACACCTGCGGATAATCGTCTCCATCAGCTGAAAAGGACATGTCCTACAGCTAAACCCTCTGCACAGCCAGTACCGTGTCAACTCGTGTATTGATCAGCTCCTCGATCTTCCCTTTCAGCCACCCTATTCGGGTGGCTTTTTTTTGGGTGCACGCACAGCGCGATGCAAGTGCCGAACACTTACGGCAGCCCAAACAAAATCGGCCGACCCAGAGGTCAGCCGATGCGCTGTGTTGCTCATAAACGCTACATGGGTAACCCACGCACCTCCTGCTTGACGCCCCAGCCTTCGATGATCCCGCCAAGCGGCTCTACCACTGCCTCAAAGTCCTGCTCGAAGTCTCCTATACCGTCGTAGGTTGCAGACATGATTTTGCTCAGTTCCAGGTACCAGGCACCGTCGTCGCGTGCGCTGACCTGGGCGTTCAGCGATTCTCCACGAAATCGACCCGCAGCCTTGCGCGCCCGTTCTTCATCAGGAAAAATGGCGTAGAACTCGATGGGGTGAAAGCGTGAGAAGTCGAAGCCGCCTTCTTTCATGCGACGCAGAACGTTGGTGCTGATGTCTTCTTGATAGGCTGTGCTCATGAAACGTCCTCCTCAGACTGATGGATAGACTTTCCGTGCTTCCTGAAGCCCGCGCGCTACTGGCGCGGGTACCACGGCAATGACGACCGCAGGAAAACAAGCATGTAGCTGACAAGACCAGACCTTAGCGATTGATTCGCTGATCTCGATTGCAGAGTAGCGCGAAGCTACCACCTGCACCAGAGGCGCAAGGATGGCGTATAGGGAATATTCAGGCGGCGGGTTCGACCTTGAGGTCTTTGATACCATTTTGGTCGTGCAAGCTCTTGACCGTCGGCTCGGGAACACGATCGGCAAGATCGTTGAGGTCCAACTTTTCCAATACCGGCGACACGCGTACCCGCACCATCTGTGCAGCCTCTTCCAGCGTCGGCTCATGATCGCAGTCAAATTGCTCGACTACCGGCTCACCACGGTCATTGATGAAAGAAATGTTCCACTTCGGCATCGGTGCCTCCTCGATAAAACCCATGTGTGGGCTCACATCTATCTGGACCTTGAGGGTTTACCAAACGTTCCACTCAAGACAGGAGGCACAGGATTCGCCGCGTTTACTTCTCGGCGTGTTCCTTCAGGGCTTTCAAGGTGTTGAACGGCGCGTCCACCACAAACTTGTTGGCCAACCACGATGGCACACTGCCGCCTGGCTCGGTGTGCACCTGGTAGGTCACTTCGGTTTCGTTGGCGCTTTTGGGTACCAGCGTCCAGGCACCTTCCACCTGGGCGACTCGAACATAGCCTTTTTCTTCGGGCTTGTAGGTCGGTACGCCTTCCAGTTTGCGGGTGACGGTGCCGTCAGCGGACTTGGTGGTGGTGACATGGATATACGAATCACGGTCCGTCACCGGGAACGGCGCCTTGAACTGGGTGTAGGTCCAGGCCTCATCGCCTTTCTTGTCGACGAGCTTTTGCGATTTGCACTCATGAATCCACTTGCAGGCGCCCGCTACATCCTCCTGCAGCGCAACAATCTTCGCCACGGGTGCCTTGATCACCGTCACCCCGCGATAGGCCTTGTACTTGGAACCGGCCACTTCACTCAGGGATACCTTGATCCCGTCCTCGTCCTTGGCCACTTGCCAATCCTCGGCCTGGGCGGCGCCAGCGAACATCATTGTAAAACCGCAGACCACAGCCATTCGTTTCAGCGAACCCATCGATGTATTCCTTATTGTTGAAGTTCCGATAGTAAAGCCCATCAAGCCGCCGTCATCTGCTCCCACCAGCCGATCAAGCGGATCGCGTCGGTCTGGTCGGTGCCGCAGACGTCGATATCTGCCTTGAAATCGCTGCACACCGCCGGCCGCTCCGGTTGACCGAACAACTGGCACAGTTGTTCGACCGACAAGTGCAGGCAGCGAACGCCGGCAGGTTTGCCCTGGGGCATTCCCGGCAGCGGCGAACTGATGGAGGGAGCGATGCAGCAGGCGCCACAGCCTTCACGGCATTTCATGACCAGCAGGTCCTCGACGACTCAATGGGATGGCCGGGCTAGAGTACGCCCTTAAACAGCCGTTTTAAAATGGTCCAACAGGGGTTTTTCGCACAAAACCAAGGTGACTGACCAGTCTGCGACAGATGGTCGGGGCCGTGGGTCACTGGGACAGAACGTTTATTGCTTGAATTCGAAATCCAGCGCGGCACCTTCCACATCACGCCGTTCTTCGTTGCGCAATTGCAGCTTCATCTCGTTGCTGAGCAAGCGGCCATTGATTTGAAACGCGCTGTTGTCGGAAGGTTTGTCACCGAACATGGGCGGCAATAACGGCACGCTCTTGGGTTTGGGCATGGTGCCGATGGGTTGCAACAGCCTGACCATGTCCGATGGCAGGGAAAGGTCCAACTGTGCCGGTGGCAGTTTGGTCTGGGCGACTTCACGAGCGGACTTGGACTTGCTCGCAATCGGTGCGCGCTTTTTTGACTTGGCGGTTTTTTTCTTCGTCTGTGGCGCTTTCTTTACCGCTGCCGGTTTTTGCGCAGCAGCATTCTGCTCGGCGCTTGCGCCAGGCTGGGATTGCTTGACGGGCGACGCCGCCAGCGCAGTGCCAACGTTGCACAGGCTTAACAAGCCAACCATCCAGACAGCGCGAAAAATAGAGTTCATATCGCCAACAGCATTAACGGCAGAAGGCCATATGCTCGCTTGTTGTGCGGGGCATGACAAGCACGCAGATCAATCTTGTCCCCATTGCCCCGCTCAAAAGCCCGCCGCCGTCTCCTGGCACAACTGGCTGGCAAGCATGCCCAGGGTCATCAGCGCACGCTCTGCCTCGCGGTTCCACGGGGTGCCGCAATTGAGCCGGATACAGTGGTTGAACTGCTCCGTATTACTGAAAATCAGCCCCGGCGCGATACTGATGCCCTGTTGCAGGGCGCGCACGTGCAGTTCCTGGGTATTGACCCTTCCTGGCAAACTGACCCACAAAATAAAGCCGCCGGTCGGGCGTGTCATCTGTGTGCCTTCGGGGAAATACTGCTGCACCGCCAGTTGAAAAGCGCTGAGGTTCTTGCGGTATTCCTGGCGGATGTAACGCAGGTGCCGGTCGTAACCGCCATTCTCCAGGTAAGCGGCAACGCCCATCTGGGTGACGCTGCACGCGGAGTGGGTGCTGAACATCTGCAAACGCTGGATTTCCTGCTGGTACTTGCCGGCAATCATCCAGCCGATGCGCACGCCGGGGGACAAGGTCTTGGAAAAACTCGAGCAATAGATCACCCGGTCAAGACGGTCATAGGCTTTCAGGGCCTTGGTGCGGCCCAGTTCGAACATCAGCTCGCCGTAGATATCATCCTCGACGATCTGGATATCGAAATCCGAGGCCAGGCGCAGTAACTGTTTCTGCCGCTCTTCGGGCATGGTCCCGCCCAACGGATTGCTCAGGCGCGTGGTCAGCACCAACGCCTTGATCGACCACTGGTTGGCGGCCAGTTGCAGGGCCTCAAGGCTCATGCCGGTGGCCGGGTCACTGGGGATCTCGATAACCTTGAGGCCCAGCAGGTCGGCCAGTTGCAGCAAGCCGTAATAGGTCGGTGACTCGGCGGCGATCAGGTCGCCGGGGCGCGTCAGCACGCGCAGGGACATTTGCAACGCATCGACGCAGCCGTGGGTGATCACCACTTCGCTGGGGTCCACCACCACGCCGGCATCGCGCATGCGAATCGCCACCTGACGGCGCAGCGGTTCAAAGCCCGGGCTGAACATGTAGCTGAAAGCGCGCGGGCTCTGGAAGCGCGTGACCTTGGCCAGTTGCTGGTGCAATGCCCGTACTGGCAGGTAATCCACACTCGGCACCGCCGCGCCCAGGGGGAATACGCCTTCGCGCCGCGACTCGACCAGCACTTGCTGGATGATGCTGCTGCGGGTGACCAACCCCGGACGTTCAACCCGCGCGATATCCGGCGTCGGCGCCGTGAGTGCCGGTGTCTGGTGCACGTAATAACCCGATTGCGGCCGCGCCCTGATCAGCCCCTGATCTTCCAGGTTGGCATAGGCCTGCAGCACCGTGGCATGGCTCACGTTGAGCTGGGAGCTCATCTTGCGCACCGAAGGCACGCGCTCCCCCGGCTGATAAACACCACGCCGGATGTCCTCAGCCAATTGCTGGGCAATACGTTGGTAGAGCAACAGATTGGTCATGACGCAGCACTCGATTTCACGGGCATTTTATTTTTGTGTGAAACATACCGGCACAGTTTAGAAGTGTACGGGGACAGTTGCCACAATAGTCGAGCACGGGCCGCAGTGACAGAAAAAACTGTAAGGGCGTTCACCTGACGAAATGCGGGAGGGGGCTTGCCCCCGATAGCAGTGTGTCAGTCAGAAATGCTCCAACTGAACCACCGCTATCGGGGGCAAGCCCCCTCCCACATTCTGATCTGCGCCGGGCGCTTAGCGAGCGGCGCCCAGTTGGCCTTTTTCGTCGGAGAACACAATTTCCACCCGGCGGTTCTGCGCACGGCCACGTTCGGAAGCATTGGCCTCCACTGGGTACTTGTCGCCATAGCCCTCGACCTGGATACGTTTTTCGTCGATTCCCAGGTCAATCAGCACATCTGCCACCGACTGGGCACGGTCACGGGACAGGTTCAGGTTGTCGCGTTCGCCCCCGGTATCATCGGTGTAGCCCTCGATACGCACCTTGCGCCTGGGGTTCAGCTGCAGGAACTGCACGACCTTCAACACTGTACGGTTGGCCGAATTCTGCAACTCGGCTTCGCCGGTATCGAACAAGACATCGCCCAGGGTCATCACCAGGCCACGGTCGGTCTGGGTGGTCAGGCTGGCGATTTGCTGTTCGACCCACTTGCCCTGCTGCTGCACGCTGGCCAACTTGCTTTCACGCAAGGCCAATTGCAGACGCTGGCGTTCCAACTCGAGTTTGGCAAGGCGCTCGGCGTTCAGTCCCTGCTCGGTGTGTTCGCGGGCGATGGCACTGTAGCGTTGGCTCAGGTAGGCGTAATGCACCACGTCGGCGCCGCTGCCCCAATAGCTGGACAGGCGATCGGCTCGCGCCAGGGACTCCCCGGCGCGGATCACATCCTTGGGCGCGAAACGCAATACATTGGCGTCTTCCTTGACCAACTGAAAGTCACTGCCGGCCTGTTGCAACGCCTGCTCGCTACTGGGCTGGCTGGCACAGCCGCCCAGCGCCGCAGCGCTGAGCAGCAACGCCACACTCACACTGCGGATCATTGGGCTTCTCCCAACTGCAACTGCTTGCGCAGGCGCGCGATGCGAGTGTTGACCACATTCAATTGTTCCTGGCTCTTGCCCGTCAGCACTTTGGCCTCGGCCAGGCGCGCATCCAGCTCAGCCTGTTCGGCGCGCATGCGTGCATGTTTGTAGGACTGGTCGGCCATGTTGCTTTGGGCTCTGGCGAATTTTTCTTCGGCCAGTTTCAGTTCGGGCGATTCGTCGGTATTGGCACCGACTGCGTTGGCTTGCTCCAGGGCTTGCTGGGTCAGGCGCATTTGTTCGGTCGGCGCAGGATCGGTGGCACATCCCGCCAGGGCGACAACGGCCAGGGCCGCGAAAAGAGGTCGAAGAGTCACTGAAAATCCCTACTTTGTTGGGGTACCGACGGGTTGTTGCAATTGCGCCTTCCAGCGCTCGAGATTGCGCTGCAACGCGGCTTCCGCGGCACCGGACGCGGGCAATTCTGTCATCTTTTTAGCCAGCTGTCCGCGCAGCCACGGATCATTGCAGGCCGAATTGTGGGATATGGCCAGGTACAGGCCGGGCTGGTCGATCGGTATGTCGCGCGCGATCAGGTCATTGTTCATGCCCAGGGTCTGGGCCATCGCCATGCCGGAATAGCGGCTGGCGAGTACATAGTCAACCTCCCCCAGCAACAGCTTCTGGAAGGCTGGCGTCAGGCTGGGCAGACGCTGCAAGGTCAATTGCTCACCGGCAAAGGTATCAAACCCGGCACTCAGGCGAGCGCGCTCCGAGGCGGCCCCCTTATGGCCATGCAAGTCGGCAGCGGTGGTGTAGACCAGGGGCGAGTCCTTGCGCGTCCACACCAGATAATCGATCTGCATCAACGCCGGGTGTATGTAGTCGAGGTTTTCCAGCTCGCCGAGATTCAACGGCGCATCGGCGAGGATATCCATGCGTCCGCTGCGCACTTCGTCCAGGGCCTGGGAGCGCTTGCCGCCGTAAAGCAGGTCGATCTTCAGGCCCAGGTCCGTGGCTACGTGTTGCAGCACATCGGCGGTGGCGCCGATCAGGTGAGTCGGGTCCTGCGGGTCGCGCCACAGCAACGGCGGTGCATCCGGGCTGCCGGTAATGACCAGGCGCTCGCACTTGCCGGCCGCCAGCGACAAGGTCGGCAGCAGCGTAAAGCCCAGCAGCGGGATCAGGGAACGCAGTTGCATGGCGAGGAGCTCCTACACGTCAAAAAAAAGCCCGGTCACAAGACCGGGCTCTTTATAAGTGAAGCGACTGGATTAGACCAGCTTCTCCAACTCGGGTACGGCTTCGAACAAGTCCGCCACCAGGCCATAATCCGCCACCTGGAAGATCGGTGCTTCTTCGTCCTTGTTGATCGCAACGATCACTTTGGAATCTTTCATACCAGCCAGATGCTGGATCGCGCCGGAGATACCGACGGCAATGTACAGCTGTGGCGCAACGATCTTGCCGGTCTGGCCGACCTGCATGTCGTTGGGTACGAAGCCTGCGTCAACGGCTGCGCGGGAAGCGCCGACCGCCGCGCCCAGCTTGTCGGCCAGGGCGTACAGGTGCTTGAAGTTGTCACCGTTCTGCATGCCACGGCCGCCGGAAACGACGATCTTGGCAGCGGTCAGCTCGGGACGGTCCGACTTGGCCAGCTCTTCGCCAACAAAGCTGGAGGTGCCGGCGTCGTGGGCAGCAGCGACGGCTTCAACGGTGGCCGAACCGCCTTCGGCGGCCACCGGGTCGAAACCGGTGGCGCGTACGGTGATGACTTTGACCGCAGCGTTGGACTGCACGGTGGCAATGGCGTTGCCAGCGTAGATCGGGCGCTTGAAGGTGTCGGCGCTTTCGACCGAGATGATCTCGGAGATCTGGTCAACGTCCAGCTGCGCGGCAACGCGTGGCAGGATGTTCTTGCCGTTGGAGGTGGCGGCAGCCAGGATGTGACTGTAGCCGGCGCCAAGCTCTGCAACCAGCGGCGCAACGTTTTCCGGCAACTGATGCGCGTAAGCGGCGTTGTCGGCGTTGAGCACTTTGCTCACGCCAGCGATTTTCGCGGCGGCTTCAGCCACCGGGCCAGCGCCCTGACCCGCTACCAGCACGTGGATGTCGCCACCGATTTTAGCGGCAGCGGCCACGGTGTTCAGGGTGGCCGGGGCCAGCACCTTGTTATCGTGTTCGGCGATTACGAGGATAGTCATGATCAGATCACCTTCGCTTCGTTTTTCAGTTTCTCGACCAGTTCAGCCACCGACTTGACCTTGATGCCCGCGCTGCGTGCAGCCGGCGCTTCGACTTTGACGGTCTTGTTGGTGGAGGCGGTGGAAACGCCCAAAGCATCCGGAGTCAGCACTTCAAGCGGCTTCTTCTTGGCTTTCATGATGTTTGGCAGGGACGCATAGCGCGGCTCGTTCAAACGCAGGTCGGTGGTGACGATGGCCGGCAGTTTCAAGGAAACCGTCTGCGCGCCGCCGTCGATTTCACGGGTGACCGCAACGCTGTCGCCACTCACTTCGACTTTCGAAGCGAAGGTGCCCTGGCCGTAACCGGTCAGTGCAGCCAGCATCTGGCCGGTCTGGTTGTTGTCGCTGTCGATGGCTTGTTTGCCAAGGATCACCAGCTGCGGCTGTTCCTTGTCGACAACGGCCTTGAGCAACTTGGCCACGGCCAGTGAGGTCAGCTCTTCGGCGGACTCGACCAGAATGGCGCGGTCGGCGCCCAGTGCCAGGGCGGTGCGCAATTGCTCCTGGGCAGTGGTCGGGCCGATGGAAACCACGACGATCTCGGTCGCCACGCCTTTCTCTTTCAGGCGTACGGCTTCTTCCACGGCGATTTCACAGAATGGGTTCATCGACATCTTGACGTTAGCAAGGTCGACGCCGGAATTGTCCGCCTTGACGCGAACTTTCACGTTGTAATCGACAACGCGTTTGACAGCTACAAGAACCTTCATGGATTCCTCGTTACTCTCCGGTGAAAAGAAAGTCGCCTAGGCGAACCTGGCGGTTGATGCTCATCGGCACACAAGGGCACCTCCAAAACCGTCGGTGGATGACTCAGCGATGGGCAAGTAATGACCGTTCGTCAGGGGTGACTGAGAAGTCATTCTTTATCGCAGCGTGTAAACTGCACGCCATCGTTGTGCGCGCGTCACCGGCCTTGCTTTTGGACGTGCTCTTGAAACCTGCAGTCTGCCTACGGTCAGCGCAAAACCGACCGTATATTGACCGGAACGCCTATTCTGGTCAATACGGCAAAATGGTCAGTCATAAGCCGCGTTGCTTTGATTTACCTAGCCTGCGGGCAATTCAAACAAACGTTTGTATTGGACGCTGCCAGTGGTGTAGATATAATGCGCCACCTAGAGAGAGTGGTGGGTCGTGCCGTTGCAGCATGACACTACCCAACCTCCACCCATTAGAAAAAAAAGCCTGTTGAGCCTTGAGTAGGAGATAGCCTGTGGAACGCGAATACATGGAATTCGACGTGGTCATCGTCGGCGCCGGCCCGGCGGGCCTGTCCGCCGCCTGCCGACTGAAGCAGAAGGCCGCCGAAGCCGGTAAGGAAATCAGCGTCTGCGTGGTCGAGAAAGGCTCCGAAGTGGGCGCACACATTCTCTCCGGTGCCGTGTTCGAACCACGCGCCCTGAACGAATTGTTCCCGGACTGGAAAGCACTGGGCGCCCCGCTCAACACGCCGGTCGTGCGTGACGACATCTATGTACTGCGCAGCAGCGATACCTCCACCAGGGTTCCCGACTTCTTTGTGCCCAAGACCATGCACAACGAAGGCAACTATATTATTTCCCTGGGCAATCTGTGCCGCTGGCTGGCCCAGCAGGCCGAGAACCTGGGCGTGGAAATCTACCCAGGCTTTGCCGCCCAGGAAGCGCTGTTCGATGAAAATGGCGTGGTGCGCGGCATCATCACCGGTGACCTGGGCGTTGACCGCGAAGGCAAGCCCAAAGAGGGCCTGTACACCCCAGGCATGGAGCTGCGCGGCAAGTACACGCTGTTCGCCGAGGGCTGCCGTGGGCATATCGGCAAACAACTGATCCAGCGCTTCAACCTGGACAGCGACGCCGATGCCCAGCACTACGGCATCGGTCTCAAGGAAATCTGGGAAATCGATCCGGCCAAACATCAGCCAGGCCTGGTGGTGCACACCGCCGGCTGGCCGCTGGACATCATGGGTAACGAGAACACCGGTGGCTCGTTCCTTTATCACCTGGAAAACAATCAGGTGGTGGTCGGTCTGATCGTGGACCTGTCCTACAGCAACACCTTCCTGTCGCCGTTCGATGAGTTCCAGCGCCTCAAGCATCACCCGGTGCTGGCCCAATACCTGGAAGGCGGCAAGCGCGTCAGCTACGGCGCCCGCGCTATCTGCAAAGGCGGCCTGAACTCGCTGCCCAAGATGGTATTCAAGGGTGGCGCACTGATCGGTTGCGACCTCGGCACCCTGAACTTCGCCAAGATCAAGGGCAGCCACACCGCGATGAAGTCCGGCATGCTCGCAGCCGACGCGGTAGCCGACCGCCTGTTTGCCGAATCCGAAGGCGGTGACGAACTGACCGCGTATGTCGACAGCTTCAAAGCCAGCTGGTTGTACGAAGAACTGTTCGCCAGCCGCAATTTCGGCCCGGCCGTGCACAAATTCGGCGCCATCATCGGGGGCGGCTTCAACTGGCTCGATCAGAACATTTTTGGCGGCAGGATTCCTTTCACCCTGCACGACACCAAGCCGGACTACGCCTGCCTCAAGCTGGCCAAGGACAGCCAGAAGATCGACTACCCCAAACCCGACGGCAAGCTGAGCTTCGACAAGCTGAGCTCGGTGTTCATCTCCGGCACCAACCACGAAGAAGAACAGCCGTGCCACCTCAAGCTCAAAGACCCGAGCATCCCGATCGGCACCAACCTGCCGCTCTACGATGAACCGGCGCAGCGTTATTGCCCGGCCGGCGTGTATGAAGTGGTGACTAAAGAAGACGGCGAGAAGCGCTTCCAGATCAACGCCCAGAACTGCGTGCACTGCAAGACCTGTGACATCAAGGACCCTTCGCAGAACATCACCTGGGTGACCCCGGAAGGCGCGGGTGGGCCGACTTACCCGAATATGTAACGCCGCGAGTAACGGTTCCACTCTGGTTGATGGGCCCACTTGCTCCGGCCGAATCGATGGTCTTTTCGATTCGGCCGGAGCAAATGCTGTCAGCGTCTTGAATTGCCGACCGGCTCAACTGACAGCATTCGTTTTCAACGACTCCAACAATTCAACCATTTCCTCCAAAGACTGGTTATCCGGTTGAACCTCCTCCCTCAGATTCCAAATACTGTAGCGGTCATCGGACTGCGCCAGGTTCACCCCTGCCTTCCTGGCCGAACCAAAATCCACCGGAAAACACTTCTGAGTGTTGGCGTCGTAAAGAATATTCCTTGCAGCCAAATCGTTGTGAGCAATACCAGCGCTTTCCAACTCAGCCAGCATATTCAACAAGCTGGCCGACAAGCCCTCAGGCAAGGCTTTCCCTCCCGCCATCAGTTGTTCCAGCGATTCTCCCGGCACGTTGGGCATACGCATATAGGAAACGGTGTCGGCTGCATTACTGCCGAGGAACGTCGCGCGCTCCCCTCCATAATATCGGTTGAACAACGCCACCTCATTTTTCATATCGGCAACGCGCTCGGCAGTCGGCAGAGGGAAGGTGACTTTGATCACATAGTCGGCATCGTCCGGGTCGGCATAAACCATCGCACGGGAGCCAAACCCGACGGGGTCTTTCAATCGGCCCTCAAGTTCATCCAGACCGCCGCCCACGACACCTCTTCGCTGCCAGATACCCTGTGCATCAGGCGCGGCAACAATTGCGCTACTGGCCAACTTGTCGGGATCATGCGGATCGACTACACGCAAAACGTAATGCGTGCCGTCGCCGGCATCCGGTGCATCAGCGGCGTAATAGGTTCTGCCACCCAACTCGATTTCCCGCATGCCTGGAAAAGACGAGCCCGCATTGGGCGCCCTCAGCAATTCCAGGTCGCTTGTCTGTGAGTTAACTTTCCAGCGGTAAGGTTGAACGGGAGCGCTATTGGTTAACGAGGGTTCTCCCAACCCTGCGTCTGCCCTCGCGGTCGCAATTTCATGGACCAGTTGCAACCCTGATATCACTGCAGCGGCGCTGCCGCCAACTCGATCGTTTTGCGTCATGCCATTAATGGCGTCATGGACCCCAAAGACAATGTTGCCGGTATTCCCAATGACGGGCAGGTAACCGAAAGTACTGCCCCAAAACGCTTTGGCGGCCTTCCAGTTCTGTTGCGACGCCCCAAAAACCTCTGTCTGGTCGGCCCATATCGCGTTTTTTGCATTAACCGCCTGGAAATGAGGGGCAATGCCGCTCTTCAGATCGCCAAATTTCAAGTAATAATCGCTGTCTCTCGATTGCGTGTAATTGAATGTCTCGCGAACGGGTACGGCCTTATCCGCAAGCCAGTTTTTTCGGCCTGGGTACGTGACGCTATTACCGTGAATGAGCGTATCAAGAACATAGTCTGCTCTCGGCCAGTGCGCATCTTCGCCACCCTGGCGGTCACTGGCGTTGAAACTGTTCACCACGTGAGCGCGATTTCTTTCGGCCCATTTGGCAAAGTCATCATCTGCGTGCAATTCACTGACAGTGCCGTGTCTCAAGTCGACCATCAGGCCTTCATTAGGCCGATGGTCATAATCACCGTGATATTGAACATAAGGAACAAAGGCATAACCTGCCAATGAGTAGCCGTATATATTTGGAACAACGACGTTCCCGTTTGCTTCAAGTGTTCGAATGATAGCTTTCTGGCCCGCTAGCGTAAGCTGGCTAAAGGCAGCCTCGTCGTCACGTAGGCCTTGTAACGTCCCTTTGACCACATAGGCGTCTGCTTTCCCAGAGCGCTTTGCGAGTTCTCCGTTGGGATCGCGCATCGGCCTGGATACCTCTTGCTCCCAATGATCTTGAAGTGTGCTGCCCAGGGATTGGAGGTCTTTGATCGTATTTTTGTCCTGCGCGTTGATATGCATACCCTGGGCATTCAACTGGCCCCCCGGCGCTACTTCATCGTGTTTCAAAGCGCCGGCTGCGATTTGCCATGCGAAGTAGGTGCGCTCCTCCTGATTAGTCAAGTGAGAGGCGCCATTGAGCTCCTTGACATACGAGTTGAACGTCACCGTGATTTTTTGATGAGGGTCGTACCCCGCCGCCAGCAACCCACCGCTGAAATAGCCTGCGGGTTCCAAAAACGGGCGAATGTGCTGGAACCTGATATTGCTTTGGCCTTCGTCGCCAGTTTCTATCGTTTTGAGCTGCGCGACGACGCGACCGGCATAGGCATCGATTCGCTGTTCACGCTCGCCAAACGTATACCTCGCGCCGGGCGGCGTTACATCCAGCGAGCCGTAAATCACATGCTTGGAGAAATCAAGTTCGTGGTTCGGATCGGGAAGGGATGTCGTGCTTTTTACGACATCCCCTGTCGTGTCCACCACACGGTCGACCTCTCCCGCGGTTACAGTGTGTGCTGGCAGCGAAGCAACGGATTGTTGAGTGCTTACAAGAATCGTATGAGTGAGGGGCTGGACTTTCACGTGGAATACTTCCTGGGTCCCAGGACGTTTATTCGCCTGATGCAAGCGTGAGTGCAACACGCGCGAGGGCAGTTCCACGACCACCCTGCCGGAGCAGTCATCAGGTATTGCAAGCACACCGAGCCCCATGGACGAACAGTTCACTTGGCGGGGTTACCCGGCAGATTCAGGCAGCCCGCTCTTCACCAGGATTACGCAGAAAGTAACGCTTGTACTCGCGACTGAACTGCGACGTACTCTGATACCCCACGCTGTGCGCCGCCTGCGCCACACCCATGCCGTCGACCAGCAGCAACTGCTGGGCCTTGAGTAACCGCAAGCGCTTGAGATACTGCACGGGCGACAACAGCGTGCAGCGTTTGAAGTGTTCGTGGAAGGTCGACGCACTCATGTGCGCGAAACCGGCCAGCGTCTCGATATTCAGCGGTTCGGCGTAATGGGCATGCAGGTGGTTCAGGGACGTGGCAATCCGCGAAAACTGCCCTTGCTGTTCCACCAATGCACGCAACACATCGGCCTGTGGCCCACGCAACGCGGTGAATAATAATTCGCGCACCCGCGCCGGCCCCATGATCCGGCTCTCCAGCGGATCGTGCAGGCATTGCAACAGCCGTTCGACGCACCCGCGCATGGCGTCATCGAGCACCACCGAACTCATCGACTCCAGGGTCTGCGCCGCCGGCGGTGGTCCGGCTTGCATGCCCATCGCCATGACCAACTCGCCCAGCACCACTCGATCAATTCCGACCGTCACGCCGAGCAAAGGCGCCCCGGGAGCCATGGCAAACGTCTCGCACTCGAACGGCACCGGCATGGCCTGGATCAGGTAGTGCCCGGCGCCGTACTCCAGCGTACGCGGACCCAGATAGGCGACCTTGCTGCCCTGAGCCACGAACATCAGGCTCGGCTCGTAGATCTGCGGCCCACGCGCCACGTCGCAACTGGCGCGCAACACCTTTACGCCCGGCAGGTGAGTCGGCGAAAAGCCGTCACGGGACGCAAGCCCCTCAATCAAGGAAACCAGAGTGGCGTTGGCGTCGAGATGGCGGGTCAACAGCATAAAAGCGGTTCTCGGGGGGTGGGGGGGTGGGGGGCTGCAAGCTGTGAGCTGCAAGCTGCAAGCTGCAAGCTGCAAGCAGGTTACAGTTTATAGCTTGCAGCTTGAAGCTTGCCGCATTTAGCTGCCCCTCCGGAGCTTTAGGCATGAGACTCGGAGCAATCGCCATGGCCGCCTGCAGGGTCGGTGAGGAGAATGGACCGCCTCACTTTTCAATGCGTTTGCGAGGTTTCCTCATGTACACCGCCATCGGTTACGCCGCCCAGTCGGCCACCACTCCCCTCGCCCCCATGTCATTTGAACGCCGCAGCCCGCGCGCCGATGATGTGGCCATCGAGATTCTCTACTGCGGCGTGTGCCACTCCGATATCCACCAGGCACGCAACGAATGGGGCATCGCGGTTTACCCGCTGATGCCCGGCCACGAAATCGTCGGCAAGGTCACTGCGGTTGGCACCAGCGTCACCTCCCATAAGGTCGGCGACTTGGTGGGCGTGGGCTGCATGGTCGATTCGTGCCGCCACTGCGACGCCTGCAAATCGGACCTCGAGCAATACTGCCTCGAAGGCCCGACCATGACCTATGCCACCCCGGACCGCGTGGACGGCAGCAACACCATGGGCGGTTACTCCGACAGCATCGTGGTCAGCGAACACTTCGTGGTGAAGATCCCGGCCAAGCTCGACCTGGCCAGCGCCGCGCCGATTCTCTGCGCGGGCATCACCACCTACTCGCCGCTCAAGCACTATGGCGTGAAGGCCGGTGACAAGGTCGGGATTCTCGGCATGGGCGGCCTGGGCCATATGGGTATCAAGTTCGCCAAGGCCATGGGCGCCGAAGTGACGCTGTTCACGCGCTCGGCGAGCAAGGCCGAAGAAGGCCGTCGCCAGGGCGCCGACCATGTGATCGTGTCCACCGATGCCGAGCAGATGAAAGCCGCCGCCGGGCACTTCGACTTCCTGCTCGACACCATCCCGGTGCAGCATGACCTGAACCCCTACCTCGACGTCCTGCGCTTTGACGGCGTGCATATCCTGGTCGGCCTGATCGAGCCGGTGGACCCGCCCGTCAATGCCGCCAAATTGGTATTGGGCCGTAAAGTGCTGGCCGGCTCGTTGATCGGCGGCATTGCCGAAACCCAGGAAGTCCTGGACTTCTGCGCCGAGCATGGCATCACCTGCGACATCGAGATGCTCGACATCCGCCAGATCAACGAGGCTTACACACGGATGATCGCCGGTGATGTGAAGTATCGCTTCGTCATCGACATGGCGACCCTGAAGGCCTGATCAGGCCTTCGCGCCCAGTTGCGCCGACAGCCGAGCCGCGACCTGTTTGATCACAGGGATCAGCTCGGCCATTTTCTCCAGCGGCATGTAGGGCACGGTACTGGCGATGCTGATGCCGGCGACGATTCGCCGACTGGCATCGCGCACCGGTGCCGCGACGCAACGGATCGACGGTTCGTTGTCTTCCAGATCGAACGCATAACCGCCCACCACGTATTCATGCATGCGCTGCTCGAACTGCGCCCACGACTGCTCGGGATGCTGCGGCCATTGCAGGTTCTTGCCCCCCGCCGGCAGACTGACGTCGTACAGGCGCTGCCACTCCTCCACGCTGTCATCGAGCATCAACGCCTTGCCGATGCCGGTGCGCGCCAGCGGCATGCGATGGCCCACCCGCGAGCGCATTTCCGGCCCATTGCGGCCGGGGTTCTTGTGCAGGTAGAGCACTTCGTCGTATTCGCGAATCGCCAGGTGGATGGTGTCGCCGGTGAGGGCCGACAACTCGTCCAGGTAAGGCACGGCCAGGTTCACCAGCGGCAGTTCTTCGCGCGCCTGGAAACCCAGTTCGATCAGCTTGGGCCCCAGCAGGTAACCGACTTGGGGTACCACACGCAGGTAACGCTCCTCCACCAGGCAACTGGCCAGGCGATGGGTGGTGCTGCGGGTGGTGCCGATACGTCGGGCGATCTCTTTCAGATCCCGCGCACCGGCCGCCACCGCCTGCACCACGCCCAGGCCACGCAGCAGGGTCTGGGTGCCGGTGGGGGCGGTGTCTTTGACGGGGGAGTGAGCGTTTTCCTGCATATCGGGCCTATTGGGAAGTACGAAAACGGCGCCATTATGGCAAAAGCTGCCCTTCTGAACACAGGACATCCAATGTGGGAGGGGGCTTGCCCCCGATAGCGGTGGGTCAGCTTGCACATCTGTCTACTGATAGACCGCCATCGGGGGCAAGCCCCCTCCCACATTTAGTCCTCACATGGCATGAGTCAGCGTTGCTTCAGGCGGTCGATGATGACGGCCAATAGCAGGATCGAACCCCGAATCACGTACTGGTAAAACGTATCGATGTTCTTCAGGTTCATCGCGTTCTCGATGATCGCCAGGATCAACACCC
>NZ_KZ478035.1 GCF_002837185.1 Pseudomonas fluorescens
AGGCTCGGTGTGCCCGAACGCAGGCTTGAATCCGTGGGCCGCCGCCACGCGCCATCCATGGCGCGGGGCGGCTAACCCGGCGTCCTGCCGGGTTACCCACGGATTCAAGCCTGCGTTCGGCCAGCGTGGTTAACGGGGCGCCTAAGATCAAAAGCAGATCAAGAGCGGCTCGCTTCGCATCGTGGTTACGGTTGGGGGCTCTGGAGGTAGGCTACTGCAGGCGCGCCAGCTGTCACATTGAAGCCTCTGCAAATCCGAACGAACGTCCCCAACTTGACACAGTCTGATATAAGACTCGAACACGGGTAGCCGCACAGACCTGCCAAGTCAATGAAATATTGGGATTTTCTGATGTGCGCAAAAAACGCCCGATCTGACTGCAAGCCTTGTAGTCCGTGGCTTTCAGCCAGGAAAAAAGGCTCTGTTCACAAGGTTATCCACAATTTGTGTGGATAACCTTTCTGTCGTATGGAACTGGAGTGACACATGAAACCACCCTTCAATTTCACCCGTTTCCTGCCCATAGCCGCGCGCTTGCTGGGGCGTGGCCGTCTGCCGACCCTGCTGTTTGCTGTCGCGGCCAAAGGTTCGAGCCAGGGTAATCGGTTGGGCCAGCTCAAGGATGACCTCAAGCTGCTCCAGGCCCTGTGCCTGGCCTACTGGCGCGGCGAGTATCGGGCAATCAGCCCCAAGGCGCTGATTTCGGTGGTGGCGGGGCTGATGTACTTCCTCAGTCCGATTGACGCGATTCCGGATTTTATTCCCATGTTCGGCATGTTCGATGATATCGCCGTGCTGGCGTGGGTCATGAAGACCCTGAGCGGTGAGCTCAGCGCTTTTCGCGCCTGGCGCGATGCGCAACGCCCTGAAAAGCTGGCCGTGGTCGAGCGCCTGCCGGCCACACCCGAGCTGCTCGCCCAGGAAAACCCGCAAAAAAACTAATGCTTTTGGCTATCCACTGCGACCTCCGTGGCTGTTAGGATTACACTTCCAAGGAAGGAGTAAGGAAATAACTTACTTGGTAAGTGTTTTTATCCTACGGGGCAGTCATGGATATTCAGATCATTTCACGCGATGGCGAACCCGAATATGCGGTGTTGCCATGGGACCAGTACCAGGCGCTGCTAAAAGCGGCCGGTCAGCCACCACCCACACTGGCTTCTTCCTCTGCCGCACCGATTGCCACCGACCAGCAACTGCGCCCGCTCGCAGCCCTGCGCGGCCTGCGCGAGGCCAAGGGCCTGGCCATCGAAACCCTGGCGCGCACAGTGGGTATCAGCCCCTCGTATCTTGGTTTGATCGAAAGTGGTGAACGCCAGCCGGATGCCGCCATTCGCCGCAGCCTGGCCTGGGAATTGGGCGTTGCAGGTTGGAGGGATGAATCTTGAGCCTACGTATCAGCCGTCAACATTGGGATGGATTACTCAACGAACTGGACCAGGCGCGCCGCCAGCGCCATCTGCTGACCTACCGTGCGCTGCTCGAGCGCCTGCAATTTCCGACGCCGGCGATGCAGACGCTGGCCGCCGCCCTGGAGCACCTGGCGGCGCTGGACGCCAAGGCCGAGCAGCCGCTGCGCAGTTCCCTGGTGATCAGCCAGGGTGCCAGCCGCCTGCCGCGCACGGGGTTCTTTGAATGCGTGGAGCGCCTGGGGCGTTTCAGCGGGCCTTCCGACGGCGTGGCCGCCGCTTCCTGGCACGCTTCGGAGGTGGTGCGGGTGTTCGAATACGAGTATCCCGAGTCCGCCGAGGCTTAAGCCGAGAGCAGGTCCAGGCTGTCGATCACGTGGATGCTGTAGCCGGCGATGTCCTTGGCATGGTGCTTGGCCTGCGACGCCAGCTCTGCCAACTGGCTGGCATCGAGTTGTGCACAGGCCTGTGGATACAAATGCACCACGCCAATCGACAGTGAAAGCAGGGCGAACTCCTGGCGCACGCCCTGGCGGTTGAGTGCGGTGAAGCAGCCGGCGTCGAGGTGCTCGGCGCGGTAGAAGCGTCGGCATTGGGTGTGAAAGTCGTCCAGCAGTTGATTGAGCCGTTTGCGCCAGTCCTGTGGGCCCAGCACCAGCAGAAAGTCATCGCCACCGATATGCCCGACAAAGTCGCGACTGGGATCGACCCGGTCGTTCAGGCACTGTGCCAGGCACAACAGCACCTCATCACCGCGCCCATAACCATAGATATCGTTGAAGGGCTTGAAGCTGTCGATATCCACGTAACAGATCACCGATTCACGCTGTTGCTGCAGCAGGCGCGTCAGGCACTGCTGGATCGGCACGTTGCCCGGTAGCAGGGTGAGCGGGTTGGCGTAGCGCGCCTGCTGGATTTTCAGCTCGGTGATAAGTTTGAGCACATCGATGACCCGGCCCAGGCCCAGATAATCGCCATTCAAGGTAATGATGAAATCTTCTTCGATGCGTTGCCGCGCGCGGCTGGTGAGCAAGCGGCTGACCTGTTGCAGGGACTGGCTCAACTCTACGGCCAGAAAGTCATCGTTCATCAGGCGGCTGATCGGCTTGCGTGCGAACAGGTCGGTCGCGAAGGGTTTGAGCAGCGCGTCCGACAGCGAGTGTCGATGCACGATGCCCACCGGGTGGCCGCGGGTATCGAGCACCGCCAGTGAGTTCAGGTTGGCCTGGCGCCGGAATGCTTCGAGCACCTGGGCGGTTGCCGTGTCTTGATCCACCGCCGGCTGTTCAATGAGCAGCGCGCTGAGGTCACTGGCTTCTTCATTCAGGGCGATATTGGCGTGGTCCGGCTTGGGCAGCATCAGGCGAGCTTGCTGCGGTGGATGTTCCTGGGGACGGCAGAGCAGGTAGCCCTGGACCAGGTCCACGCCCATTTCCGTCAACACCGCCAACTCTTCCGGCAGTTCAATGCCTTCGGCGATCACTTGGGCCCGTGAGGCCTTGGCGATCTGCATGATCGAGCCGACAAATTCGCGTTTGAGGGCGTCCTGGTGGATACCGTCGATAAAGTGGCGGTCGATCTTCACATAATCAGGGCGTAGCTCCGACCACAACCGCAGGCTGGAGTAACCGGCGCCCAGGTCATCCAGGGCAATGGCAAAGCCCATGTCGCGATAGTGATGCAACGCGGTCTGCAACAGCTTGAAATCATCGGTGGGCGTCTGCTCGGTGAGTTCGATCACCACCTGGCTGGGGGGAATACCGAACTCGCGCAGCAGTTGCAGCGTGCGCCCCGGTTGGTGCGCCGTCTCCACCAGGGATTCCGGCGAGATATTGAGAAACAGCTTGCCCGGCAGTTTCTGCTCGCTGAAGCGCCGGCATGCACTTTCACGGCACGCCATTTCCAGTTCGCTCAGGCGCCCGGCATGGCTGGCGATGGAGAACAGGGCGACGGGGGAGTGCAACGGGCTGTTGGAAGGGCCGCGGCTGAGGGCCTCGTAGCCGAGGACCTGGCGTTCAGACAGGCAAATGATCGGTTGGAACAGGCTGTGCAAACTGCCTTGAGCCAGGATAGAGCCCAATGCATTCAGCTGTTCGGTCATGGTCATGGCGATCTCGATCGAAAAAAAAGGACCGCAGGCTTGAAACCTGCGGTCCTTTATTTCACGACAGAATGATGTCTATATGATGACACTCCGAGGAGCGATCACATTAAATTGCCATCATTTACTGCTTGGCCACCTGCTTGGTGATTTTCAGGTAGTCCAGCAGGATACGACCGGTCTCGGCCAGATAGGCATCGTCTTCCGGCTTGGTTTTTTCCGCCTCGGTCGGCAGTGCATCTTCATCTTCTTTCTTCAGCTCCTTGAGCGGGTCCTCGCCCTTGGCCTTGCGGCGCACGTTTTCCAGCACGAGCTGTTGATTCTCGATGTCGGCGTGCTGCTTGCGACGGTCCGCTTCGTTGAGGCTGACGGTTTTCTCTTCCATCAACTTCTTGGCCAGGGCCAGCTTGTCGCGGATGAAGACGAACTCGGCGTCCTTGGCGGACCGCGTGTCGTGGTCAGCTTTCAGTTGCGCCAGGAACGGCTTGAACGGGTCGGATGCCGGCTTGATCGCAGGGCGGATGGTGTCCCACGGCATGGCTTCGGGCAGGGCGCTCTCGCCGATTTCCTTGGTGTCGATGATCGACGGGAAATCGATGTCCGGCAGTACGCCCTGATGCTGGGTGCTCTGCCCGGAAACCCGGTAGAACTTGGCCAGGGTCAGCTTGAGTTCGCCGTGGTTCAGCGGCTGGATGGTCTGCACGGTGCCTTTGCCGAAGGTCTGGCCGCCGACGATCAAGGCACGGTGATAGTCCTGCATGGCGCCGGCAAAAATCTCCGAGGCCGACGCCGAGAGGCGGTTGACCAGCAATGCCATCGGGCCTTTGTAGAACGCGCCAGGGTTCTCGTCTTCGAGCACGTCGACACGGCCGTCAGCGTTGCGTACCAACACGGTCGGGCCCTTGTCGATAAACAGGCTGGTCAGCTCGGTGGCTTCCTGCAGGGAGCCGCCGCCGTTGTTGCGCAGGTCGATGACCACGCCGTCGACTTTTTCCTTCTGCAGCTCTGTCAGGATTTTCTTAACGTCACGGGTGGTGGACTTGTAGTCCGGATCGCCGGCACGGAAGGCCTTGAAGTCCAGGTAGAAGGCCGGGATTTCAATCACGCCCAGCTTGTAGTCCTTGCCATCCTGCTTGAGGTTGAGGACTTTCTTCTGCACGGCCTGGTCTTCGAGCTTCACCGCTTCACGGGTGATGGACACGATCTTGCTGGTTTGGTCGTTCGGTGCATTGGTGTGCGGAATCACTTCCAGGCGCACTACGCTGCCCTTGGGGCCACGGATCAGCTTGACCACTTCGTCCAGGCGCCAGCCGACCACGTCGACCATCTCTTTGTCAGCCTGGGCCACGCCGATGATCTTGTCGGTCGGGGCGACCTGCTTGGTCTTGTCCGCCGGACCTGCCGGTACCAGGCGCACGATCTTGACCTGGTCATTGTCGCTTTGCAGGACGGCACCGATGCCTTCCAGGGACAGACTCATGTTGATATCAAAATTTTCCGCGTTATCTGGCGACAGATAATTGGTGTGCGGGTCGTAGGACATCGCGAAAGTGTTGATGTAAGCCTGGAAGATGTCTTCGGCACGGGTCTGGTCCAGGCGCGCCAGTTGATTCTTGTAGCGCTTGGTCAACAGCTCCTGGATGGCCTTGGGCTCTTTGCCGGCGATCTTCAGGCGCAGCACTTCGTCCTTGACGCGTTTGCGCCACAGGTCGTCGAGCGCGGCGGTGCTGGTCAACCAAGGCGCGTCCTTGCGGTCCACCAGAAGGGTTTCCTTCTCGGTGAAGTCGAGCTTGTCGATGCCTTTGTTCAACTCACCCAGGGCGAAGTCCAGACGCGCTTTGACGCGGTCCAGGTAACGCTTGTAGATGGTGAAACCGGGCTGCAGGTCGCCGCTCTTGAGGAGGTCGTCGAACTGGGTCTTCCACTTGTCGAACTCAGTGATATCACTGGCCAGGAAGTAGCTGCGCGACGGATCCAGCAGCTTGAGGTAGCTGTCGTAGATGATCACCGAGCGCGCGTCGTCCAGCGGCGGCTTGCTGTAGTGATGGCGCTTGAGCAACTCGACGACGTTAAGGCTGGCAATCACCTCATCGCGATCAGGCTGAAGGTTGTCCCAGCTATTGGCTGCGAACGTATTGGTCGACATCGACGCGAAGCCGAGACCAATGAAAAAAGCGAGGGCGGTGCTGGGGAACAGATGCTTCATGCTGATTCGACGCGGGGGCAATTGATAACGCATATTAGGCCGTCTTTGAGGGAGCCGGTTCCATATGGTCCGGTCGCATAATGCAAAAAGCCCGACGCTACTGCAACGGGCTCAGTCCAGACTCACTATGGAGGCACTGTGAGAGCATTGCAAGGCGTCGAGGGTCATGTCGAGTGGTGTAATAGCTCGGTCCTACCTGCAATGTAGGTCAAGTTCGCGTTCGCGTGGTGGAAGCGGGCTCTCATCGCGTTGAATATTCCAGAGTTGTAGTAGGACCCATGTGGGAGGGCGCTTGCTCCCGATAGCGCTGTGTCAGTGAAGAATGTTTCATCTGATCCACCGCCATCGGGGGCAAGCCCCCTCACACATGGGATCTCCCACAGGAGATCTTCGTGGGTTCAGGCCCAGTGATGAATCGGCCAGCCGGCCTGTTCGGCGTGGGCCCGCAATACCGGGTCGGGGTTCACCACCTGCGGATGATCCACCTTCAGCAATAACGGCAGGTCGTTGCGCGAGTCCGAATAGAAATACGCGCCGTCCAGGGTTTCGCCTTCCTGCTCCAGCCATGCCAGCAAGCGCGTGATCTTGCCCTCACGGTAAGTCAGTACGCCCTCGGTCTTGCCACTGTACACGCCGTGGCTGACCTCCAGCTCGATGCCCAGCACTTCGTCGATGCCGATGCGCGCCGCAATCGGCGTGACCAGGTGCGTGCCCGAAGCGGAGATCACCAGGATCCGGTCGCCCTTCGCGCGGTGACGGGCGATGGTGCGGGTCGCGTCGCTGTAGATCAGCGGCTCGATCACGTCCTCGACCCAGGGCTCCACCAGGTGTTCGATCTCTTGCGGGGTGCGGCCGATCATCGGCTCCAGGCTGAAATCCATGAAGTCCTCCATGCGCAGCTCGCCTCGGCCGTAGGCAGCCATCAGCTCGTCGTTCCTGCGCATGAACGATTCAGGGTCGACCCAGCCCAGGCGGCCCATCTGCGCGCTCCATAAGGTGGCGCAGTCGCCATGGATCAGGGTGTCGTCCAGATCAAAAATTACCAATGCCATCCGAAATGCTCTCTCATTCAGTCGTTGCCCGTCAGGCTACTTCACACAGCGCGCTGGGGTCGATGGAAAGTGCCAGGCGCTGGCCGTCCGGATGCAGATCGTCGGCAGAGCGGTTAAGCACATCCACCACCAACTCCACACCACGGGCTTCGATACGATAGCGAATCACGTTACCCAGCAGGCTGTGGCTGCGCACCCGCGCATCAAGTTCACCGGTGCGGCTCAGTTCGATGGCTTCGGGGCGGATCGCGATGCGCCCACTGATCGGCCGTTGCAGCAGTTGGCTGGCCTTGTCGGCATCCAGCAGGTTGTAGTTGCCGATAAACCCGGCGGCGAACACATCCACCGGCGCAGTGTAGAGGGTCTCGGCATCGCCACTCTGTACGATCCTGCCCTGATTCATCAGGAAGATACGGTCTGACATGATCAGGGCTTCTTCCTGGTCATGGGTGACGAAAATCGTGGTCAACCCGAGTTCGCGCTGGATCTGGCGGATCTGCTCGCGCAGGTGTTTGCGGATCCGTGCGTCCAGCGCCGACAGTGGTTCATCCAGCAGCAACAGGCGCGGGCGGGTCACCAGTGAGCGGGCGAGGGCGACGCGCTGGCACTGGCCGCCTGACATCTGGTGCGGATAACGGCCGGCCAGGTCTTTGAGCTCGACCAGTTGCAGTACTTCCTGGACCCGTTTGTGACTGTCGTCGGCGTTGACTTTTTGCATGCGCAGGCCGAACGCAACGTTCTGTTCCACGGTCATGTTGGGGAACAGCGCGTAGCTCTGGAACACCATGCCGATCTGCCGTTTCTGCGGGCTCAGCGGGACGATGTCCTGGCCATCCAGCAGAATTTTCCCACTGTCCACCGAGGTCAGCCCGGCGATGCAGCGCAGCAAGGTCGACTTGCCGCAACCGGACGGGCCGAGCAGGGTGACAAACTCGCCCTTGGCGATTTCGCAGTTGATATCGCTGAATACCGGGGTGCCGGTGTAGCTTTTTTGCAGGTGTTGGACGCTGACGAAGCTCATTGGCTTTTGTCCTTGTTCAAGATATTGGCGGCCCAGGTCAGCACCAGCACAAAAAAGAAATAGGAGATCACGACGGCACTGGTGAAATGGCCGCTGCTGTTGCGCATATTGTTCAGGTACACCTGCAGGGTTTCATAGCGAGTGCCGACCAGGATGTTGGCGAACACGAACTCACCGAACAGGAATGAGAACGACAGCAGCAGCGCCACCATCAGGCCTTTGCGCAGATTGGGCAGCACGACCAGGATCGCCGCTTGCCAGGTGCTGGCGCCGAGCAGTTGCGAGGCGTCCATCAGGTCGCGCAGATTGATCGCCTGCAGGTTGTTGGTGATTGCGCGGTACATGAACGGCAGCGCCACGGTGAAGTAGCAGCCGATCAGAATCCACGGCGTACCCACCATCGCCAGTGGCCCGGACCCGTACAGTTGCAGCAGGCCCACCGACGACACCACCGGCGGCACCGCGAACGGCAGCAGGATCAGGATGTTCATCAGCGCATCCAGCCTGGGGAAGTGGTAGTGCACCACGAACAGCAGCGGCAGAATCAGCAGCACCGACAGGATCAGTGCACCCACGCACACCAGCAGCGATTGCCCGAAGGCCATCAGGAAGCGCGGGTCGCTCCATAGCTGCACATACCATTTCAGGCTGAAGCCGGCGGGCAGGATGGTGGCCGACCAACTGCTGGAGATCGAATAGACAAAGGTGCCTGCCAGCGGCAGTACCAGGATCAGGAACAGCACGTACACCACCACCCGATGGTAGAGGGACGCCGGGCCGGCATCAGCGCGAGACATGGTAGCTCCTCTTGAGCAGCAGTTGATGGACCACCGTGACCACGGTCATCAGCGCCACCAGCACCACGGCCAGGGCGCTGGCCATGTTCGGGTCCAGTGACACGTCACCGGAAACCAGCCCCGCGATGCGGATCGGCAGCACGTTGAAGTTGCCGGTGGTGAGGGCGTACACGGTGGCATAGGCGCCAAGGGCGTTGGCCAGCAGAATCACGAACGTGCCGAGCAGTGCGGGGGTCAGGACCGGCAAGCCGATATGCCGCCAGAACTGCCAGCCATTGGCGCCGAGCAGGGCGGCCGATTCGCGCCAGTCTTCACGCAGGGCGTCAAAGGCCGGGTACAGCAGCAGGACGCCGAGGGGGATCTGGAAGTAGGTGTAGAGGAGGATCAAGCCGGTTTTCGAGTACAGGTTGAAATCCTCGATGATCCCCGCCTGCTTGAGCATGATGGTGATGCTGCCGTTGAACCCCAGCAGGATGATGAACGCGAAGGCCAGGGGCACGCCGGCGAAGTTGCTGGTCATGTTGGCAAACGCCGTGACGAAATTGCGCAGCGGCGAATCGACCCGGCGCAGGGAGTAACTGCCCAGCGTGGCGATGATGATGCCGAAGACGCTGGAGTAGAAGCTGATCTCGAGGCTGAACTGGATCGCCTGCAGGTAGAACTTCGAACTGAAAATGCGCGTGAAATTCTCCACGCTCCAGCCGCTGTCTTCGGTTTGCAGGCTGTTGATCAGCACCCAGGCCAACGGCGCGATTTGGAACACGATAAAGAACAGCGCGAAGGGCACCAGGCACAGTAAAGCCAGCCATTTGCCGCGAACCATGGCACTCATTTGAGCAACTCCCGGCAGACCGGTTTGTCGTGGGGCACGCCGAGCAGTTCGCAGACGGTGCCGCACAGATCGGTCTGTTTCGGCGCGGCGGTGGCATCCAGGCTGAAGGCGTCGCCCAGTACAAACAGGGGCACTTCGCGTTCCTCCGGCAGCAGCCCGTTGTGGGAGCGGTCGTTGTTCATGCCGTGGTCGGCGGTGACCAGCACCTGGTAACCGGCGTCGAGCCAGCCTTGCAGGTAATCGGCCAGAATAATGTCGGCCGAGCGTGCGCTGTTGCGGTACTGCGCACTGTCGAGGCCGTGCTTGTGACCGGCGTCATCGATGTTCATCGGGTGCACCAGCAGAAAGTCCGGCGCGTGCTTGAGGCGCAGGCTTTCGGCGTCGGCAAACAGGTGAGAATCCGGGTAGTGGTCATTCCAGTAGAAATGCCCATGCTGGATCGCCAGCGCCGCATCGTCGGTATGACGATCACGGGCGGCGAGAAAGGGCGTGCGGTTATACAATTCGCTGACCCAATGGTAAGCCGCCGCCGCGGTGGTCAAGCCGGCACGGGTGGCGTAGTGGAAAATGCTGCGCTGGCTGGACAGGCGCGCGACGTTGTTGTGGACGATGCCGCTCTGGATCGGCGGCACGCCGGTCAGGATGCATTCATACAACGGGCGGGACAGGGCGGGCAGTTCACATTCCAGTATGTAGAAGGCTGCGCGTCCTGCGCCGACATAAGCCTGCAAGTGCCCCATGGCGTGCCGGGCGACCCCGGCGTTCAGGCCGTCGAGCACGACAAGGATGACAGGGTGCTTCATGGGGGCTGGGGCTCCGCGACAAAGATTTCAGGCGTGACTCGATTTCCCGTTGGAAACGGTGCAACAGTGTGGGAGGGGGCTTGCCCCCGATAGCAGCAGATCAGTCAATGAGTTGGTTGCATGACCCACCGCTATCGGGGGCAAGCCCCCTCCCACATTGGATCTCCAGTGGATCTCCAATGTGGGGTACAGGCTTACTTCATTTCTACAATGACCTGCTCGTTCCACAGCTGCGGCAGTTTCTTGGACGTGGCTTCCCAGGCATCGGCATCCTTGATCGGTTGCGGGTTGGCCTTGGTGTACTGCTCACCCGGGATCAGGTTTTTGGCGATGTCAGCCGGCAGCTTCAAGTCGGTTTCGGCGCGGATCGGACGGGCATTGCCTTTGGCCAGGTTGAGTTGACCGGCATCGCTGAAGATGTATTCGCGCGTCAGCTTGGCGGCGTTCGGGTGCTTGGCGTACTTGTTGATGATCGTGGTGTAGCCGGATTTCACCGAGCCATCCGATGGGATCAGCACCACGTAGTCATCCGGGTTGGCCATCTTGGCCTTGTAGCTCAGGCCGTTGAAGTCCCAGACGATACCCACTTCGACTTCGCCTTTTTCCAGGGTGGCGATGGTCGGGTTGGACAGGCCGAGGCGACCTTGCTGGGCAATCTTGGTGAAAAACTGCAGGCCCGGTGCGATGTTTTTCTCGTCGCCCTTGTTGGCGATGGCTGCGGCGAGTACTGCGTTGGAGGCTTGGGCGGCGGTGCTTACGTCACCCACCGACACTTTATATTTGCCGGTTTGCAGGTCGGCCCAACTGGTCGGGACTTCAGAGCCGTGCAGCAATTTCTTGTTGACGATGAACGCGATAGTGCCGGTGTAGGCCAGCGCCCAGTGGCCGTCTTTGTCCTTCGCCCAATCCGGTACCGAAGCCCAGGTGGAAGGTTTGTACGCTTGAGTGACCTCCTGCTTCACCGCGATGGGACCGAAGGCCGCGCCTACGTCGCCGATATCGGCGCTGGCATTGTCTTTTTCGGCTTTGAACTTGGCGATTTCCTGGGCCGAGCTCATGTCGGTGTCGATGTGCTTGAGGCCGTAGATCCTGGCCAGGTCGTCCCAGGTGCCTTTCCAGTTGGCCCAGTCATCGGGCATGCCGACGCTGTTCACGGCGCCCTCGCTCTTGGCGGCGGCTTCCAAGGTTTTTAGATCGGTATCAGCGGCCATGGCGGCGGTGCACATGGCAATGGTCGAGCCTAACAGTGATGCCAGGAAAAGCTGTTTCATCCGAAGCTCCTTTGGGCGTTTTACACGCGGCGTTTTATATGAACGTTGGCGAGGGTGTGGTCTAGGTCAGCAATACCTGAGCCAATCTAGGCCCGATGGATGACAGTTTCATGTCGATGTCGTTTTTGAAGCACGGGTGTCGTTCAGCTCAGACATAGCGTAGACCATGCCAAAGTGCCCGCAGGCCATGGACTTGGCCGATGTATTGCAGGGTGTGGTGCGGGCAGCGACGTCCGTTGTCATCTGTCGGTCATCTGCAATGCCTAGGCTGGCACGCAGCAGCACAAGCCCAGGAAGAGCGCGTTTTATGCACCTGAACGGTGCTGGTCTAGTCCAGATAGGTAACGTTGATGCGTGACGAGGCAATCAAGGCGGTAACCTCCATCGGCCTGGCGCTGCAAGAGCAGATCGATCATGGCCTGTTGCCGCCTGCCAGCAAACTGCCCGCCGAACGCAAGCTCAGCGAGTTGTTCGGTACCACCCGGATTACCGTGCGCGAAGCCTTGCTACAGCTTGAGGCCCAAGGGCAGATCTATCGCGAGGAGCGCAGGGGCTGGTTCGTTTCGCCACCCCGGCTGGCCTATAACCTGATGCAACGCAGCCACTTTCACGCGATGGTCAGCGACCAGGGGCGCGTGGCCTCCACTGAGGTCATTTGCGCGCGGCTGCAACCGGCGTCGGCGGCGGTGTGTGCGTGGCTGCAATTGCCGGCGTTGTCCAGCGTGATCCAGATTTGCCGGGCCCGCAGGATCGACGGGCGTCTGGTGCTGTACGTGGAGCACTACCTCAACCCCCACTATTTCCCGGGAATCCTGACGTGCGATTTGAATCAGTCGATGACCGAACTCTATGCGCGCAAGTACGACTTGCACTACGGGCGGGTGCGTTTCGAGATCGTGCCGACCTCATTGCCGGTAGAAGCCGCCGCTGCATTGCGCGTATCGGTGGGCAGCCCGGGCTTGCGGATCGCCCGGGTCAACTATGACCAGCACCAGCGCTTGATCGATTGCGACCTGGAGTTCTGGCGCCATGATGCGATTCATGTGGGGGTGGACGTCATGGCATCAGCGTCTTGATCACCTGATCCACATTGGTTTCCAGCTCTGTCACAGGATCAGCACCGTCTACGTTCAACACCAGCAGGTTGGCGCCGCCGGCACTGACAGCCGCTTTCACGGCCTCACTCGGCTGGCGGTGGTGCAGCACCAGCGCCACGTCATTGTCCTTCAACTGCGCACTGAGCGTTTGCAGCGCGTCAGGCGTCCAGTCTGCATCCGGACGTGCGTCGGTACTGAGCACTTCCAGGTTCAAGCTGCTGACCAGATAGGCAAAGTGATCGCTCAAGCTGACCACACTCAGATTATCGGCCCTGGCCAGGCGCGCCTCGCTGTCGGCGGTGAGCTTGAGCAGGCGTTGCTTGAGCGCGGCCAGGTTAGCGTCGATCTGCGCTTTGGCGCCCGGCGCCAGGCGGCTCAGGTCCGCCGCCAACACATCGGCCATGCGCCCCATATTGTTGCTCGACTGCCACGGTTGGCTGTTCAAGCCATCGCTGACGCCCGGCTGCACGGCGATGCCCGGCAAACCGCCGTCCACCGGGCGCGCGGCGTCGACTTCGACAATGCGGATGTTGCTGCGCCGCGCCACGGGGTACAGCGGATCATCCGCCCACAGCGAGCGCAGGCCGATGGCGGCATCGGCATCCTGGGCCAGTTGGCTCAGTGCCGGCGCACCGCGCCCGGTGAAGTAGGACACTTGCCGCGTACCGGGCAAATTGGCGGGTGCCGCGCGTTCGAGCTGCACGTCGGAGCCTTTGAGCAGCATGTCGGCGAGGCCGTAGGTGATCGGCAATGAAGCCAGCACCTTGACCGGCTTTACCGCTTTGGCCTTGGTCAGCGCGGCATGACCAAGGCCATGGTTGGCAACGAAGTCCCTGGTTTGAAAGCCATCCACGACGGCGAGCGCCGAGGTGCTGAGCAAGCAGGCAATGGTCAGGGCCAGTGGGCGAAAGACAGGGCGCATTATCCAAGATTCCCTTTGAGGCTGGGCACGGTGCCGCGCGCGATGGCGGCGAAGGCGAAGGCGATGCCGGCAACCAGAATGATCGCGGCACCGGACGGCACAGGCAGGTCGAAGATGATCGGCAGCAGGATGCCGCACAGGGTACTGACGGTAGCGATTGCCACCGAAACCCAGAAGAAGCCCTTGAGCGACTGGCTCAACAGCCGCGCCGCCGCCGCCGGAATTACCAGCAGGGCACCGACGAGGATGGCCCCGATCACCTTGACCGCAGCGACGGTGATCAGCGTCACCAGAATCACGAACAGATAGTCCAGGGTCTTCACCGCCACGCCGCGCACTGCCGCCAGTTGCGGGTTGAAGCTGGCGAGCATGATGCGGTTGTACAGCGGCAACGCCAGGGCCATCACCAGCGCACCGACCACCGCCAGCACCAGCAAGTCGTTGCCGTTGACCGTCAGCACCGAGCCAAACAGCACGTTTTCCAGAATGTGCACATTGATCTTGCCGGCCAGGATCAACAGCAGGCTGGCGCCCAGCGCCAGGGACACCGACAGAAACACGCCGATCAGCGTATCCGGCGCCAGGCCGGTTCGGTTGCGCAGGTAATTGAGCAGGATGCCGAACAGCAGGCAGTAGCCGAACAGGCTGCCGTAGGGCCCGGTGTAGGGTTCACCGAGCAGGATGCCCACGGCCACGCCGGTCAGTGCGGCATGGCCGACCGCTTCGGAGAAAAACGCAAAGCGCTTGACCACCACCAGCGTGCCCAGTCCGCCCAATACCGGGCCGATCAGCAACCCGGCGAGCAGCGCGTTGACCACAAAACCGTAAGCCAGCGCCTCCGGCAAATAGCCGGAAGACGCCCAGCCCTGGACCATCAAGCGAAACGCTTCATAACTCATTGCGCCGGGCTCCGAGGGTGAGTGGAAAACAGGGTCAGCAGGCGATCCGGGGTCAGCGCTTGCTCAGGCGTGGCGTCGAACAGCACGCGCCGGTTCAAGCCGGTCACTTGGTCGGCCAGACGGCCAACGGCTTCAAGGTCATGCTCGATCCACAGCACGGTGATTCCGGCCAGGCGCCAGTCGCTGAGCAAGCGTTCGAACACCTGGATACCGGCCTCGTCCAACGCCGACATCGGCTCATCCAGCACCAGCAATTGCGGCGCCGGAATCAGGCCCTGGGCCAGCAACACGCGCTGGCGCTCGCCACCGGACAGCGCACCCATGCGCCGCTTGCGTTTGTCCTGCATGCCGACCCGCTCCAGTGCCTCGCCAATCGCACCGGCGTAGTGCCGGGACAGGCCAAGAAACGCCGGCCTTCGCTGGCACATGGCAGCCATGAAATCATCCACGGTCATCGGCAAACCGCGGTCGAACTCCAGGGCCTGGGGCACGTAGCCAATGGTGCCGGGCGTGGCCGGCCATTCCAGGCTCAATCGGCCCTGATGCGGTGTTTGTCCCAGCAGGGTCTTGATCAGTGAACTCTTGCCGCCGCCGTTCGGCCCGACCAGCGCGTGGATGCTGCCGGGCTGTACCTGGAAACTCACGCCATCGAGAATCACGGTACGACCCAGGGTCAGCGAGACGTTGTCGAAGTCCAGCGTCGGGCCGTTGCTCACAATGTTCAGGTGTTCTGCCGCCGTCATGTCCCCGACTCCTGGATCGCCCGGACCACAGTATTAAGGTTGCCGGTCATTTCCACTTCGTACTTCTGGGCGCTGTATTCGCCGTAGGAAATATGTGACAGCGGATACAGCTTGACCCCGGATTCACGCTGGATTGTGTCGACATAGGAAGACGGGAAATCCATTTCCGAGAAGATCACTTTCACGTCCAGGGCGCGCAGTTCATCGATGGTTTTCTTCAGCTGGCTGGGACTCGGTTCGATGCCGTGGGCCGGTTCGACCACGGCGGTGACTTCCAGGCCGAACTCGCGCAGCAGGTAATCGTAGGCCGCGTGTACCGTGGCCACGCGCAGGTCGGGGTTGGGGGCGCTGGTCAGCTTGGCCAGGGCATCGGCGCGCATCTGGCGCAGACGTTTGCCGTAGGCGCGGGCGTTCTGGGTGTAGGTCTTGGCGTTGTCCGGGTCGAGCTTGCCCAACTCGCGGGCAATGTTATTGACCTGGGCAATCGACGCACTGATCGACAGGAACGTGTGCGGGTTGACCACCTTGCCCGCACCGCGTGCGGCGTTGCCGGTGGCGGCCAGCAGCGGCACATTGGCGTTGGCTTCGATCACCGGGATGTCCGGGCGCTCGCTGGTGGCGATCATGCGGTCGGCGAAGTCGTCATGGCCGACGCCATTGAGCACGATCACGTCCAGGGTGCCGATGCGCTTGATGTCTTCGGCGCGCGGCTCGTAGGCATGGGGGTTGAAGCCCGCCGGAATCAGCGGCACCACCTCGGCCTTGTCGCCGACGATGTTGGCCACGTAGCTGTAGTAAGGGTGCAAGGTGATGCCGATGCGCAAGCGTTTGCTCGCCTCGGCGTTCGCCAGGGGAGCGAGGATCAGGCTGAACAGACCAACCAGCAACAGGCGCAACAGGGGAGATGAAATGGACATGGGCAATCGGTCTTCTCGTTCAGTGGCGGTGCTGGCGGGTCACGCCGGCATCGAATTGCGCGACCACTTGCTGCCAGCCGGCAGCGATCAGCGCCTGGTCAGTGAGGTCGGAGGGGACGGCCAGGTGTTTGCCACGGTTGAGCCAGATATCCGGCTCGGTGCCTTGCACGCGCATCAACAGCGAGCCACTGGTGTCGGTGGCCTGGCTCAAGCCCAGGTAGGTCGAGGGCGCGAGCAGTTGCCAGCGATGACCGCCACGGCTGACGGAACTGGCGTCCTGGGCGAACGGCGCAAAGCCTTCTTCTGCCAATTGGTCCGGCGTCGGCAGGGCGTCCTGCTCTTGCTGCAGCAAACGGATTTCATCCAGGGTCACCCGCAGGTCGGCGTAGATGCCTTGTTCGGCGGCGCTCAGGTCACGTCGGGCATCCAGTTGGTGGCTGGGCACTGCTGCGACCTCTTGGGTTTCACCGTGCCAGGCCACCACCGTTCCCGCCACCGCAAGGATGATCAGGCACAGCACGAGCACATAGAGGGTTTCATGCCCCGCGCCGGCCGGGCGCACTACCTGTACGGTACTCATGGCGCCTGGATATCCGCTTGGTCGATTTCCACCACGTGACCGGGGCCGGCATCGAACAGTACATAGAATTCGGCCGTGGGTTTCTTGAAGGTCAGGGTCGAATCCTCACCGAGCTTGCCCGGCACCAGGATGGTCTCGTCGTAGCCGATCACATCCAGGGTCACCCCCGGAGCCCCGCTGCCGTCGGAGAACCCGCCCTTGCACTGGATCTGCTCGCCGGGGATTTCCTTGCATTCGCACATCGGGTTGTGAGCGAGGGCAAGTTGACTGACGCCGGCACTGAGCAACAGTGCGCAACCAGCCCGAGTCAGGCGCTTGAATATCATGGTTTAACTCCTTGCTTGTTCAGCCAGGCAATGGTGGCAGGCGAGGCCTGGCTCAGCGGGATGGAACCCTGGTGCATAGTGCCGTCCCAGCCTTCCATGGTGACCCACAGCTCGGCATCGATCGGCGTGCGTTCCGGCACCGGCACGATGGCGCCCATGCGGTACGGCGTACCGAAGAAGATCACCCCGGCGGCCCGCAGGCTGCGGGGCTTGCCGATGCGCAGGTAAGTGGCCTTGACCTGCTTGGCACAGGTGGCGCACAGGGCGGCGTTAAACGCTTTCATCGGGCCGGCCGGGTCCGGGCGCGGGCCTTCGTTGCGAAACTCGGCGAGGGTCAGGCTCCAGGGGCCGACTTGAATGTCCCCGGCGACCCGCTCGCCAATGCCGGCATCCCCGCGAAACAGGGCGGCGTCGGCAAAATACTTGGGCATGAAGCCCAGCGGCACCAGCAACAGCAGGATGTTTATATGGAAACGCCACTTCAGCCACCAGGCCCGCAGGGATGAAGAGGGTTTGGCCGCGACTCTGCTCATCAGTGAGTCTCCGAGGTTTCAGCCTGCAGGGCTGGGGTGGGCACAGGCCGGCGCGGGGTCTTGGCCTCGCGCTTGAGGGCGTTGAGGGTGGCCAGGGCGGTGCGCTTGGTCCAGATCAGCAAGCCACTCAACACCATCATGCTCAGCACCAGACCGAAGAAGGCCCAGATCAGCTTGATCCACAGTCCGCCAAAGTCACCGGTGTGCAGCGGGCGCATGGACTCGGTGACGAACTCCAGCGCGGTGCGGTCGGACAGCAGGTGCGAAACGGCGATTTCACCGCTGTAGGGGTTCAGTTGCGCGGTCTGGAACATCAGCGGGTACCAGCCGCGCCCGCCGATCTGCAGGTGGCTGTAGGCATTGAGCGGCAGGAAGGCAAAGGTGGCTTCCAGTCCGGGTATGCGCTGGGTGGCGATCTTGATCGCGTCGTCCAGGGCAATCATCGGAGCCGGCACGCCGGGTGCGGACAGCGGCACCTTTTCCCGGGCAATCACCGGCACGATGGGCTCGCTGGAAATGGAGATCTGGTTGTCACCCAGAATCGCCTGGATCAGGAACCAGGTGCCGGTAATGGAAATGACGGCGATGAACCAGATCGACCAGATACCGCTCAGGCGGTGGAAGTCGCCCCAGAAAATCCGCGCGCCGTGGCGGATGCGCAGGGTGGGGCGCAAAAAACCTTTCCAGAAACGCTTGTATACCACAAGGCCCGTGATCAACGAGGCCAGCAACGGCAGTCCGAGCAGCGACACCAGGTACCAACCCCAGCTGTAGCCATTGGTGAACGGCACCAGCCACCAGCCATGCAGGGCGCGGGTGAATTGCTGGAAGTCGAATGCCGGGCTGATGCCCTGGAGGGCGCCCGTGTAGGGGTTGGCATAGGCATCGACCGAACGCCCGTCCGGATAGCTGAGGCCGACCATCAACGCGAAGTGCGATTCGTCGGGACGGATGATTGAGCGCACGATGACCTGAGGCTCGTCGCGCTTGATGGCGGCGATCACCTGATCAAAGCTCAGCGGTTGGGCGTCATCCGACGGCTTGCTCGCGCGGATATCCGGGTTGGCCAGCCAGACGATTTCCTGGCTGACCACCGCCAGGGTGCCGGTGACGCAGACGATCAGGACAAAGAACCAGATGGGCAATGCCAACCAGCTGTGTACGAGAAACCAGAGTTTTGAGCGTGACTTCTTCGACATGTGGATGAGGGTCTTGATGGAAGGGGCGATGGAGGCCCGGAAAAGGCCGGTCGTAGCTTTTGCTGACGCGACGGGCTGTATCTAAGTTAAGACGAATGAGAATGAGAAATCCCTAAGCGGGAAATGAAAGAAAATGTTTCAGGAGCACAGGCGGCCGTACGCATGGGCACCGAGGGACCGGGTGCAGGCCAGGTGCGCGCCGAGGCAGAGTGATACGCGCCGAACTACGTAGTTATATAAGTATAAAAATACTGTTGCGGGAGGCTGAACGAAGTATTCACGGTGTTATTTACTTTTTAAATGAATGCGTTTTAACGGCTGACTGCCTATGTTTGCGGGAGGTGGACGCAGGCGTGGTTGGAATCCTGAAAAAAACGAGGGATATTCTATTGACGCTGTCGAACGCTTCGGCTTAAGTAGGTGTCGGCATGGAAGTCAGATAATTTTAAAAAAAAGGAAGTGTGTTAAATGACCGTCTCCGTCGCTTATCCGACCCCCTCTATAACAAGTTGTTATTACTTTTCAACGTGGCTGATTGCATCGGCCATTTGATCGCCGCCTGCCGCCCAAGTCGATTGTCATTGTTGCGAATATCGCTGTTCCCGCCAGGGAAGGGCACGCGTTCATTTGCCTGAACAGAGAGTACCTACTCATGTCGATTTTTGATCAAGAAATTCACCGCTCGGTGCAGTGGCAGGACTGGCGCTGGCAGCAGAAGAATGCCTTGCGTGATGAGCCGACGCTTCGCGCTGCCTGCGGTGGTTGGGGCGAGGAAACGACTGCGCACATCGAACATAACCTGCTCGGGCGCAAGATGCAGATCACGCCTTACTACATCGATCTGATCAAGCGTTCCCTCACCAGTGGCACAGTCATGGACCACCCGCTGTGGCGGCAAGTGGTGCCGTACTGGAGTGAGCAGATCGAGGGTGATTACGATGGCACTTCCGAGAACTGGGAGCTGGGCCATGAAATGAAGACGCCCATCTGCCAGCACAAGTACGACAATCGCGTCATCCTGCGCACCACCAATACCTGCAATGCCTATTGCCAGTTCTGCTTCGAAGCGCTGCGCACGTTGCAGGTGGGCACTGACAAGGCCAACGCCAGCCGGGATTCCTTCATGGAATCGGTGGAGTACATCCGCGCCAACCCGGCCATCGAAGAAGTGATTCTCAGCGGCGGCGATCCGCTGATGCTGGCCGACCGCAAGCTTGAAGAGTACCTGGCCGCACTGCGCGGAATCAGTGACGACCTGCTGATCCGCGTTCACTCGCGGGCCTTGAGTTTCAACCCGTTTCGCGTGACCGATGAGTTGATCGCGATGTTGGAAAAGTACAAGGTCAATGCGTTTGGCGTGCACGTCTGCCATCCGCTCGAACTCAGCGCTGACTTTGCGGTGGCGGTCAAGCGTATTCAGGGCGTGGTGCCGATCGTGTTTTCCAACATGCCGTTGTTGCGCGGCGTCAACGACGATGAAGCGACCCTGCATAAACTGTTTATCGATCTTTATCGTTTGGGTGTGAAGCCTTATTACTTATATCACTTCATGCCGTTTTCACCCGGGGCGTCGGAATACAAGGCCTCGATCAGTCAGGCCATCGCCATCATGGATCGCCTCAAGCGGCGAGTGTCCAATATCGCCCTGCCGGAATATGTTCTACCGCACGCCCAAGGCAAGTTTACGGTGCCGCTGCTGGACTTTGAAAAACCTGAGGACTTGCCGTACTTCGAAGTTCGCGATGGACAGCGCCATTACCGATTCCGTAACTGGGAAGGGCAGTGGTGCAGTTGGCAGGATGCCTGAATCAACTTATGCACTGAGGCGGTATTAAGCATGAAACAAGACGCCATCCTTTTTATCGATGTCGATGACAGTACATCTGTTCGTTATAACTACCGGGAGCCACACTTCGCGGCTGCCCGCGCCGAGGGCCTGGTGTGTCTGACGGCGGGCGTCGCAGGGCGCAGGCATGTGCAAAGGCTCAGGGATGACAGTGATGCGGTGTTCCTGCTCGACGCCCTCAACGAGCAGGCCATTCTGGAGTTGGTCGGCCAGCTCGATGGGCAGTATCAGATTCGCGGGATTTTCTGCCAGGCCGGCCATCCGTCTGCGCTGGGCGAAGTCGGCTGTATCGTTGCGCGGGCTTCCCAGCGTCTGGGCCTGGTGCACAGCCGCCCCGAGGCGGTTGCGGCGTGCAACAACAAGTTCCTGATGCGCAAGAGGCTGAAACAGCACGCCATTGCCTCGGTGCCGTTTGCGCTGTGCAATAACGAAGAGCAACTCCAGCAACAGGCCGAACGGGTCGGCTACCCGCTGATCGCCAAACCGCCGTTTGGCGGCGCTTCGGCGTTTATCAGGAAATGCGCCAATTGGGCGGAACTGCGCAGCCACTACGCGCTGTTTGTCAAAGACCACGCCACGGCGGCGTACGCGGATTTCTATGGCTGTGCGCAGACTTTACTGGAGGACGACGGCCAACGGCATGACTACATTCCCGGGCGCAGTCTCCTGCTGGAGGGCTACATCCCGGGTATCGAAGGCAGCGTGGAGTGTGTGGTGGCTGGCGAGCGTGTGCATCCACTGCTGATCAACGAAAAACTGTTGCTGACCGAGCGCAGTGGCACGGTTCTCGAAAACCTGCTGATTTCCCCTCCGACCTCCTTCACCGACCGTGAGTGCGAGCAGATCCGCGCGTACGCCGTGGCGTGCCTGAACGCGGTCGGCCTGACCAACGCTGTGGTGCATTTCGAGTTCCGCATGACCCCGCAGGGCCCTGTGGTGATCGAGATCAACCCGCGCGTAGGCGGGCTCTATGTGAACGCGGCGTTCCGCGATCTGGCCGGTATCGATCCCTATCAGCTGTATCTTTCGTTGCTGACGGGCGGCCAGGGGATCGCCGCGCAGTTGGAAGCGGGTGCACGCAAGGTGGCCGAGGCCGGGCAACATTACGCGATGCTGGCGATCTACCCGCAGCACAGCGGTCGGTTTCAGGGCATTGAGGGCGTGGAGTTCCTCGAGCAGAACGTCGCGGTGCTCGAGTATGCCCAGCAGGAGCCGGGGCACATGATCGATGCGGATATCGAGGAGCACTATCTGCTCAAGTGCTGGGCCAGGGTTGCAGACGCTGGCGATGCGCGCGCACTGCATGATGCGGTCGGCCAGCACTTGCGCGTCATCATCGACAACCCGGTGGCAGGCTAGCGATATGGATATCCCGACAGTTTCCGCGCACTTGCGCGAGCACCATTACTGCCATCGCCCTGACTTTGGCGAGTTGGTCAGTGTCGAGGCGGGCGAAGAGCAGAGCTTTCGCGCGTACTGGGCCAACCTGGTGCGCGACGAAGCGTTCAAGGCCTACACCCACCGCGAGCGGCGTATTCTGCGCTATCGTTTATCACCCTCACGGCAGTTGCAGATCGACAGGAGCACCGCGTTCAAGTCGCCGGTCACCTACGCCGTCAACTATCGCCAGGGGGTGAACCATTTGAGCTACAGCGAGGAAGGCTTTATCGAGCATCCGCTGATGCGCAAGCTGCTGGCCACCGACCTGGCGGTGATCGCACCGCACCTGGGCGAACAGAGTCATACCATCGACATCCACCAGTTCCGTGTGCGGGCGGACGCGCAAGCGTGCAGCCCCACTACGTCGGGGATTCACCAGGATGGTCTGGATTGGGTGTTCATGCATTTTATCGGCGAGCACAACACGCTGCCGGTGGTCTCGGAAGTGTTTACCAGTGATGAGGAACACAGTCGCGTGTTGAATCTGCCGATGACGCGCTTTTTGGAAACCATCGTGATCGATGACCGAGGGCTCTATCACCGCGCGGGCGATGTGCGGCCAAAGGTCGAGTCGACACCGGCCTGGCGCGACATACTGCTGGTCAGCCTGCGCAGCGTGCCGGATGATCAAGCGGCGCTGCCTGCATGAGCCACGACCAGCAGCTCTACCTGTCGATCCGCAACGCGCGGCTGATCATCTTCGCTCGCGGCGTGTCGGACTTTGGCGCCTTCCTCAACATGGTGGCCTTGTCCACCTATGTCTACTGGCTCAGCCAAAGCGTGGTGTTCGTCAGCATCTTCCTGGCGTGCCGCGTGACTGGTGGCATTGTCGCGAGCCTGTTCGGCATCCCGTTTTTCCGGCGTTTCGCCGGGCGCGGCACCTTGGCCGGGCTGGACCTGGCGCGAGCGCTGTTGCTGATGCCGTTGCTGCTGCTGATCCCTGCGCATCAACTCAGTCTGCTGCCGTTCATCGCCTTTGGCATCGGCCTGTGCAATTCGCTGTTTGCCATCGGCCTCAACAGCCAGTTGCCCACCTGGGTTGCCCTTGAGCAGCGGGTTGATACCAACGCCTGGATCACCTCGGCGGCCGCGACCGGCGCGGTGTTCGGCAGCTTGCTGTCGGGGCTGCTGATTGCCACGGGGGGATTCGAGGCGGTATTCGCGGTGAATATCGGCACCTATGTGATAGCCGCTTGCCTGGTCATGCCACTACGGGGGTTGTACAGCGCTACCGTCGCCACGCATCGCGCTCTTTCGGCCGAGTGGCAGGCGTTGACCAAGGGACTGCGCGGCGCGCCGGTGCTGGCCGCCATGTTGTTGATCAGCATGCTCGACACCCTCGGCAGCGCGGCGCATAACGTCGGCTGGCCGGTGCTGTCCCAGTACATTTCCCCGGACACGGCCAAGACGGTGATGGGGTATCTGCTGGCGGTCTGGGCCTGTGGCAAGTTTATCGGGGCGCGTATCGCCAGTGCGCTGTTGAAGGGGCGCGGCACGCCAAGCATGGAGCGGTTGTTCATGTTTGGGGTGGCGCTGATGTCCAGCGGCTTTATCCTGACCTTCCAGCAAACCGAATTGTGGCTGGCGCTGCTGTTGGTGGTGTGGGCAGGGTTGGGGGACGGGCTGTCCGAAGTGGCGCTGGTCTCCCGCGCGCAAAGCGAGCCAGATAGCTTGCGCCTGCCGCTGTTCAGCTTGTTGACCCTGATTCAGATGGCAGGTTTTGGTGTAGGGATGCTGGTGGTCGGGCCGTTCTATGTGACGTGGACGCCGGCCCAGGTGATCGTGCTGTTCCACGGGCTGCCGCTGACGGCGTTGGCACTGATGACCTTGTGGCTGGGCTGCACGGCTTACCGGGACCGGCCGGACGCGTCGGGGTCACCGCCCACGCGTTGATCGCCACTGTGGCAAGGGAACTGGCGTCCGCGCAGCGCCCACAGGGATCGGGTCGGCCACTCAGGATTGTGCAGTAGGCTCCAGCAACTGCGCACCCGGCCCGCGCTCACCGAGTTGGTCGCCCTGGTTGCGCAGCGGGCACGCCTCCATCGACAGGCACCCGCAGCCTATGCAGCCATCGAGTTTGTCGCGCAGCAGCGACAATTTGTTGATCCGCTCATCCAGGTCTTCCCGCCAGCGTGCCGACAGGCGTGCCCAATCCTTGGCAGTGGGCGTTCGGCCATCGGGCAATGCCTGCAACGCCTCGCCAATGGTCGCCAGCGGAATTCCCAGGCGCTGGGCGATCTTGATCACCACCACCCGCCGCAACACATCCCGTGGGTAGCGCCGCTGGTTGCCGGCGTTGCGATGGCTTTTGATCAGCCCCTTGGTTTCGTAGAAATGCAGGGCAGTGACGGCCACGCCGCTGCGAGCAGCCAATTGGCCAACGGTGAGTTCCTTGTTGAGCATAAAAACCCCGATTCAGCGCTTGACCTTGACTTAACTAGAGGTTTTACCCTGCATGGCACTGGATCGCAAGATTCTGCCTACAAAGAAAGGGGAGTGTTCATGCAGGTATCAGAGAAAAGTCGCAGCTTCACACAGTTGATCGAATTTCAGATCGACCCGCGCCAGCAATCTGCCCTGGTGGCGGCCTTGTCCCTGCAAAGCGAGCGACTGGCGCAAATCCATGGCGGCTTTTTGAGTGCGAGCGTGCAGGTCAGCGATGACGGGCGGCGGGTGCTCAACTACCTGCAATGGCAATCCCGTGAGGATGGCGAGGCGGCCTTCAGGCGCTTCGAGCAAGGCGGCGAGGAATTCTGGACGCTGATTCGAGTGCACCGGGCCCAGGCGGTGATCTTTGATTCGTTCCAGGTGCTGCGCAGTTTTGAGCGCAGCCATGACGACGCCTTGCACTGCCGCCTAAATGGATAGATGCAGCATTCGCTCGCCCTGCAGGTTTGCCCCAGGCCTGCGCTTGTTCACCGCCAACTCGCCGATCTTGATCAGCCGCGCGCGCGTGACGTTGCGGCTCAAACCCAGGAGGCTGGCGGTATGCACTTGGTTATAGTGGCTGAAGCGATAAGCGGCGCGTAACAGCGCGTCCTCGACCTTTTCGTGCAAGGCGCCGGCCTGTTCCTCGAACAGTTTTTGAAAGGCGCGCGCAAGCAGTGCGTCGGCGCTGTTGTCGGTGCCTTGCTGGCTGTCGTCCTGGCGCTCGATGCGCAGGTTCGACAGGCGCAGATCATCGCGTTCGATCACGCTGTTGCGGCAGATCAGCAGCGTGTGATGAATCACGTTTTCCAGCTCGCGAATATTGCCCGGCCAGCTGTAGCTCCTGAGTTTGTGTTCGGCCTCGCGGCTGATGGTGATCGGGCCATAACCCAGGCGTCGGCTGTAGGCGTCGATGAAGTGTCGGGTCAGCGGCAGGACATCGCCGGGGCGCTCGCGCAGTGGGCTGAGCTCCAGGCTGACTACGTCGAGACGGTAGTAAAGGTCTTCGCGGAAATGCCCGGCGTTGATGGCTTTTTCCAGTTGTACATTGGTTGCCGCCAGTACCCGCACGTCGATAGGAATACTCTTGCGCGAGCCCAGGCGTACCACTTCACGTTCCTGCAGCACCCGAAGCAGCTTGACCTGAATCGCCAGGGGCAAATCGCCGATTTCATCAAGGAACAAGGTGCCGCCATCGGCCTCTTCGAACCAGCCCGCCTTGGCACAGAGGGCGCCGGTAAAGGCGCCTTTTTCGTGGCCGAACAGCTCGGCTTCGACAAGGGATTCAGAAAACGCCCCGCAGTTAACCGCCACGAATGGCCGGTTGCGCCGCGCGCTGAGCGTGTGGATGTGCCGCGCTACCAGTTCCTTGCCGGTGCCGGTTTCGCCGATGATCAGCACGCTGGCTTCGCTGGGGGCCACTTGCTGGATGTGGTCGAGCAGGGCCTTGGATTTCGGGTCTTCGAATACTTGGGCCGTGGCACGGATGGAGGTCGCGAGGGCGGGCGAGGGGGGGAGGGTTAGTAACTGCATGGACACCTCTCTTGGAAATAAAATGCGGGAAATGCCTTTGGCGAGACGTAGCAACGTTGGTGGGCAGCGTTGTTTATAGAGGGATTCTTATATTCCGTAAATTAATTTATTTACATATTTATAGATCTTAAAAGAATAACTGGTTGTGCTTATCGCGCCTGCCGTAACGGTTGATAGCGACTATCGAGGACGGTGATTTTTCAGCGTGCGGGGGCCGGAGTAGCCTGTGTTCATTGATTCGACACCTCCTTTGCAGGGCCACCGCCATGATCCGTTCACTCGCTGTTTCGCTGTTGCTTGTCACCTCTGTCCTCGCCGGATGCGCGACCCATCCATCCCCTGAGCTGCGCCCTTACACGGCGCAGGAAACCCAGCAACTGGCGCTCGAAGCGCTGAGTCGTCGGGGTTTGTCATTCGATGACTATCAACGCCAGCGCGCGGCACTGACCGGCCAGCCACAGCAGTCTTTCGGTTTTGATCATCAGGGCGAAATGAATGCCGAGCGCAGCGTAGCCCTGAAGGATCGCCCCAGTTGAGCGGCGCTGTTGCGGTGAAGAACCCGGGTTTCCCATAAGGAATCTCGGGTTTTTTGTTTTCCATGCTGTGACTTCAGCCTGTTAAGCTGAATTTCAGGAGCGTTCCGACGCACATTTTCATACAGTGGTCCTTCTTTAACGGCATCCGATCAGTTAAATCTGACAACCTCTGTTCTGTTCGATGCCCCCGCGACACTGCTCTCGGGAACACGCTCTGCGAGTTTTTAACGCCATGAATAAACGTCCGTTGTATTTCGACTACGCCGCCACTACGCCGGTGGATGAGCGAGTCATCCAGGTGATGGTTGAGTGTCTGGGCTTCAATGCCAATTTCGGTAATCCTGCGTCCAGCTCCCACGCGTTCGGCCAGGCGGCCCGGCGAACGGTTGAGCAGGCGCGTGAGCAGGTGGCCGAACTGGTCGGCGCCCAGCCCGAGCAGATTGTCTGGACCTCCGGCGCCACCGAGTCCAATAACCTGGCGATCAAAGGCGTGGCCCAGGCCCGTGGCGTAACGGGCGGGCATATCATCACCAGCCAGATCGAACACAAGGCGACGCTCGACACCGCGCGGCAATTGCAGGAAGCCGGGGTGGCGGTGACCTACCTGGTGCCCGATGCCGAAGGCCTGATCAGTGTCGAAGCCGTCAGTGAGGCATTGCGTGAAGACACCTTTCTGGTGTCGCTGATGCTGGTCAATAACGAACTGGGCACGTTGAACGATATCCCGGCCATCGGCGCGCGGGTGCGTGAACAGGGGGCGTTGTTCCATGTGGACGCGGCTCAGGGCGCGGGCAAGGTCGCGATCGACCTGGCGCACTGGCCGGTGGACTTGATGTCGTTTTCGGCCCACAAGCTCTACGGTCCGAAAGGTATCGGCGCGTTGTACGTGGGGCCCAGGGCGCAGCAGAAGGTATTGGCGCAGATTCATGGCGGCGGTCATGAGGGCGGCTTGCGTTCGGGGACCCTGGCGACTCACCAGATCGCGGGCATGGGCACGGCGTTCGCCCTGGCGGCGGCGTCTTTTGCCGAGGAGAAGGCACACATCGCGGCCTTGCGTCAGCGTCTGCTGGATCATTTGGGGTCGATTGCGGGCGTGCGACTCAACGGCAGCCCTGTACAGCGAATTCCCCACACCCTGAGCCTTACGTTCAGCGAAGGCGAATTCAACGCCAGTGCGTTGAGCGCCGGTATTGCCTTTTCGGCGACTTCAGCGTGCAATTCGGCCAGCAACGCGCCGTCCCATGTGCTTCTGGCCCTGGGGCATGACGCTCGCAGCGCCGGCCGTACCATTCGCTTGAGTCTCGGCCGGTTTACTACCGAGCGGGATATCGACGAAGCGGCACAACTGATCAAGTCGACCCTGGCCAGCGCACCGGCGTTCTGGGCCGTCTGAAACGTATCCGCAGTCCATAACAATTATTAGTGGTTAGCAGGAGACACAATGAGTACGCAGCCTTTGACCCATGGAACGGTTCCCCAGCGCCTGGCGCAGACCCGTGAGCTGATGCGCCAAGAGGGCATTCACGCCCTGCTGGTGCCGTCCGCGGATCCGCATTTGTCCGAGTACCTGCCGGGATACTGGCAGGGGCGCCAATGGTTGTCGGGCTTTCATGGTTCGGTGGGAACGCTGATCGTCACCGCGGATTTTGCTGGTGTGTGGGCCGACAGCCGTTACTGGGAACAGGCGACCAAGGAACTCAAAGGCAGTGGCATCGAGCTGGTCAAACTGCAACCGGGCCAACCCGGCCCCCTGGAGTGGTTGGCTGAACAAACCCCGGAAGGCGGCGTGGTGGCCGTGGATGGCGCGGTAATGGCCGTGGCGTCGGCACGGACCCTGGGTGACAAGCTGGCGGAGCGTGGTGCGCGCTTGCGTACCGATGTCGACCTGCTCAATGACGTCTGGCATGACCGCCCGGCGCTGCCGAACCAGCCGATCTATCAGCATTTGCCCCCGCAAGCGACCCTCAGCCGTGGCGAGAAACTCGCGGCCCTGCGCGCCAGCCTGAAAGACAACGGTGCTGACTGGCATTTCATCGCGACACTGGATGACATCGCCTGGTTGTTCAACCTGCGCGGTGGCGATGTGTCGTTCAATCCGGTATTCGTGTCTTTCGCCTTGATCAATCAGCAGCAGGCCACCCTGTTCGTGGCGCTGAGCAAAGTCGATGCCCAACTGCGGGCGGCGCTCGAGCGCGATGGCGTGACCGTACGCGACTACAGTGACGTGGCCGACGCGCTGCGAGCTGTACCGGCAGGGGCAAGTCTGCAAATTGATCCGGCACGCGTCACGGCCGGTCTACTGGAACATCTCGACGCCGGTGTGAAGCGGGTGGAAGGTTTGAACCCGACCACCCTGGCCAAGTCGCGTAAAAGCCTGGCTGATGCCGAACATATCCGTCAGGCCATGGAGCAGGATGGCGCCGCCTTGTGCGAATTTTTCGCCTGGCTGGAAACGGCCCTGGGGCGCGAGCGCATTACCGAGTTGACTATCGACGAGCGTCTGACCGCGGCGCGTACCCGTCGTCCGGGTTATGTATCGCTGAGTTTCAACACCATCGCGGCCTTCAATGCCAACGGCGCGATGCCGCACTACCACGCCACGCCGGAAGAACATGCGGTGATCGAAGGCGATGGCTTGTTGCTGATCGACTCGGGTGGCCAGTACCTGGGTGGCACGACGGATATCACGCGGATGGTACCCATCGGTACGCCGAGTGAAGAGCAGAAACGCGATTGCACGCGGGTGCTCAAGGGCGTGATTGCCTTGTCCCGTGCCCATTTCCCCAAAGGCATCCTGTCGCCGCTGCTCGATGCCATCGCACGTGCGCCGATCTGGGCCGAAGGCGTGGATTACGGTCATGGTACGGGGCACGGTGTAGGGTATTTCCTCAACGTGCACGAGGGGCCGCAAGTGATCGCCTATCAGGCGGTGGCCGCACCGCAGACGGCGATGCAGCCGGGCATGATTACTTCGATCGAGCCGGGTACCTACCGCCCTGGGCGTTGGGGCGTGCGGATCGAGAACCTGGTGTTGAACCGTGAAGCGGGGACGACCGAGTTTGGTGAATTCCTCAAGTTCGAAACACTGACGCTGTGCCCGATCGACACCCGTTGCCTGGAGCCATCCTTGCTCAGTACTGATGAGCGCGAGTGGTTCAACGCTTATCATGCCCAGGTGCGCGAGCGTTTGAGCCCGTTGCTCAATGGCGATGCGCTCGAGTGGTTGCAGGTGCGTACAGCGGCGATCTGATTCAGGACTGGCTCAGGGCTTCGCGCACGAAATCCACACGGTCCTGACCGAAAACAGCGTCGCATTGCCGGCGCTGACTACCAGTGCGACGTTCTTGTTGTGCGTCGCTCAGGTACCTATTTGCAAATGACGATCATGCTGCGGCTGGTGTAGCCGGCAGGGTTGAGGCCGAAGGGGTAATCCCCTGGCTCCTCGGAATTGTCGCCGGATTTGGCGATAACCCGATATCCCTTGGCACCACATGAATTGGCTGCGCTGGTGTAGCACTGGTCCCAGGAGGAGGACAGGCCCGAACAGTTGATGTGCAGCCCTTTCTTGCCCCGTTTCACTTCTGTTTTAGTGGTCGCGGCACAACCAGCAATGCCTACGACCAGCAACAGTATCAAAATTCGATTCATTCCAATCCTTAAATAGCCGCTTCGCAAAAGGATCGAAGTCGGCTTTTACTCGCTCTCGAGCGTAGCGTTCATGCTGTCCGTGTCGAACTTCTCCATGAAGGACATTCGTTTTACGAGCTTAAACATGGCCTAAATGAGCGTTAAATACCAGAGCTGCCTGCAAAGAGCGTCAGTCGGCGGGTACCAGCGGTTTGGATTCGTTGCGCATTGTCAGCGTCGCACCGACGGAGGCCAGGATAATGCAGGTGATGGCCAGCCATTGCGCGAGCGTCAGTTGCTCATGCAGGAAGAACAGACCGGAGAGGGCGCCGAACGCCGGCTCGATACTCATCAAGGTACCGAAAGTGCGAGCGGGCAGGCGGGTGAGCGCAACCATTTCCAATGTGTAGGGCAGTGCCGTAGACAAGATAGCCACGCCGATGGCGACAGGAATCAGCGCGGGGGTCAGCAACGCAGTACCGGCGTGCACGATGCCGATGGGTGCGACGAACAAAGCAGCGATCATTACGCCGAGCGCGGCGGTTTGCACGCCGTTATCGTTCCCCGCCTTTTGGCCGAACAGAATGTAAAGCGCCCAGCAAACGCCTGCGCCGAGTGCATACGCGGCACCCACCACGTCAATGCCACTGCTGGCTTCTCCCATCGGAATCAACAGGAGCAAACCGATGATCGCCAGCGCGACCCACAAAAAGTCCACTGCCCGGCGCGATGCATAGATGGCGACGGCGAGCGGGCCCGTGAATTCCAGGGCGACCGCAATACCCAGGGGGACGGTGCGCAGCGACATATAGAAGAGAAAGTTCATGCCGCCCAGCGCCATGCCGTAGACAACGACCGTGCGCAGGGACCTGGCCGTCAGCTTGGCACGCCATGGGCGCAATAGAAGCAGCATGATCACGCTGGCGAAGATCAAGCGCAGGGTGGTAGTTCCTTGCGCACCAATAATCGGGAACATGCTTTTGGCCAGCGAGGCGCCGGACTGGATGGATGCCATCGCGATCAACAGCAGGCCAACGGGGAAGAGTGCGCAGGCCAGGCTGCGGGGTGGGGTAGTCATTGAAGGTGTTGTCCGAAGTCATATATAGAAGGGCAGAGGGATTATGATGCTTAACGGTCACGGATTGAGCAATATATTGCTCAGTTGAGCAAGGGCTGAGGGGGTTTAAACGGGATTGATAGAAAGTTCACATTAACGGTTGACGTAGAATTTTATCTGTCTATAATTCGCCCCACTTCCGGCGCAGTCGAAACGGAAAACTCCTTGGTAAACAA
>NZ_KZ478036.1 GCF_002837185.1 Pseudomonas fluorescens
CGCCGCCACGCGCCATCCATGGCGCGGGGCGGCTAACCCGGCGTCCTGCCGGGTTGCCCACGGATTCAAGCCTGCGTTCGGCCAGCGTGGTTTAACGGGGCGCCTAAGATCAAGATCAAGAGCGGCTCGCTCCTACAGACGGCAATGCCCCCTCCCACATTGAACCTGCGCCAGGACCAGAGTCGTTACACCCGGAACTGATCCATCAGCCCCTGCTGCTGATTCGCCAGACTGTTCAACGCCCGGCTCACCCGCGCCGATTCATTGGCCTGTTCCGACAGCGACTCGGTCACGTCGCGAATCGTCGCCACGTTGTTGTTGATCTCCTCGGCCACCGCGCTTTGCTCTTCGGCGGCGCTGGCGATTTGCAGGTTCATGTCGCTGATCACGGTGACGGCGTCACCGATCTGGCGCAGCGCGGTGACCGCCTGGCCGACCTGCTCGACACTGCCTTGAGCCTGACGATAGCTGTTGCCCATGGCACCGACGACTTCCTGGGTGCCGCTTTGCAATTGCTCGATCACCACGCGGGTTTCTTCCACCGACTCCTGGGTGCGCCGTGCCAGGTTGCGCACTTCGTCGGCCACCACGGCAAAACCCCGGCCGGCCTCACCGGCACGGGCGGCCTCGATGGCCGCATTGAGCGCCAGCAGGTTGGTCTGCTCGGCGATGCCACGAATCACTTCCAACACCGAGCCGATTTTTTCGCTGTTGCCCGCCAGGCCCTCAACCTGGGCCATGGCAGTGCTCATGTCAGCCGCCAGCAAGCCGATGTTGCTGGTGGTCTGATCGATCACGGTCAGGCCGTCGCGGGTGGACTGGTCGGCATCGCGAGCCGCTTGCGCAGCCTGGGCTGCGCTGCGGGCGACGTCCTGGGCGGTGGCGCTCATTTCGTGGGAGGCCGTGGCCACTTGGTCAACCTGGCGATACTGCTGCTCCATGCCGGCGCTGGTTTCGCTGGCAATCGCGGCGGATTGGTCGGCTGTGCCACGGGCGTCCTGCACCGAGCGTTTGACCTCGGCGATGATCGGCTGCAGCTTGTCGAGGAAACGGTTGAACCAGCCGGCCAGTTGGCCCAGTTCGTCCTGTTTGTCGTAGGCCAGGCGGCGGGTCAGGTCGCCTTCGCCGCTGGCGATATCCTCGAGCATATGCGCCACGCCGAGGATCGGCCGGGTCACACTGCGTGCCATCAGCCACACCAGGATCAAACCGATCACGGCGGCCAGCAGGCCCAGGCCGAGTTCGAGCAGGGTGCCACGGGCATTGTCGGCGTCCAACTGGGCTTTGAGCGCCTCGGCCGGCGCCACCAGGACTTTTTGCGGTACGTCCAGCAGCACGCCCCAGGGTTTGCCGCCCGGGATCGGTGCAAAGGGCGCCAGCACTTTAAGCTGGTGATCGGTGCGCAGGCTGCGGATCTCGGTGCCGCTCGCCAGGGCACTGATCAGCTGTGCGCCGCTGGCGGGGTCGACCTGGTCCAGGCGTTGGCTGAGCTTGCTGGCGTCCGCGCTGTAGCCGGCGAGCAAGCCGGTCGGGCTCAGAATGCTGACCAGGGTCTGGCCGTCGTAGAGCTTCTGGCTGGCCTGTTGGCTCACGGCCTGCAAGCTGTCGAGATTGATGTCCACTGATAACGAGGCAATGACTTTGCCGTTGACCATCAGCGGGAAGACAATGCTGGTCATCAGCACGTTCTGCCCGTCGATCACATAAAAGTAAGGTTCGATCACGCAAGGCTTGAGGGTGGTGCGCGGGCAGGTGAACCAGGCGTTGGCTTTTTCGCCGCTGGGGCTGACGGACGTGTCGGTCATGTCGCTTTCGGGCAGCGCCATGGAGGTGATTTTGCCGGGCGTCGGTTGCGACCAGTACAGGGCGAAGCGGCCTTTGTCGTTACTGCCCAGTTCCGCCTGGTTGGCGAACAGTTCATCCTTGCCATCCAGCGCATTGGCTTCGAACACCAGGGACAAACCCAGCAGGTCGGGGTTGGCCTGCAGTGCGGCGCGAACTTGACGGGTCAGGTCTTCGCGGGTGTCGAAAGCATCCAGAAAGCGTTTTTCCGCCTGCTCGCGCAAAAACAGCACTTGACGCGAAAACCCATGGCCGTATTGGTAGGCATCCATGAACTGCTGGCGAATGCCCAGCGCCTGCACTTCACCTTGAGCCTCGATACGCGCCTGGGCGGCTTCATCGAGCATCTGCATGCTCGAAGCCTTGACCTGCTCGGAACTCTGCGCCATGCGATACAGCGAAAGACCCACCAGCAGGGTCACGATTCCCAGCAGGCAAAGGCCCGCGAGCAGGGTGATTTTCCATTGAATGGAGAGCTGCCTGAGCGACATCGGGACATCCTTACCTGAATACACATAGAAAAACCGTTATCGGCTGCGCGCGTTTTTTCTTTATTCAAACAGTCAATTTAAACCTGCCCAGGGTCACAGCTTTTTGACATGGCCGGCCGGCTGCTGCAAAGTGCGCGCCCTCTAATAAGACCTCTTTGAGCCCGTACGCCGGCAGCGCCTTCAATGGCCGCTGCGGCGGGGGCATGCCTGTCTTTTATGTTTCTGTCTTGAGGTAACCATGATTAACGCTGTTATCGCCGCAGTCGGCACCATGCTGGTGCTCAGCCTGTCCCGTGTGCATGTGGTCATCGCCATTATTGTGGGCGCCCTGGTGGGCGGCTTGACCGGGGGGTTGGGGATCGACGCCACGCTCAAGGCGTTTAACAGCGGCTTGGGTGGCGGTGCGACGGTGGCTTTGTCCTACGCCTTGCTCGGCGCTTTCGCGGTGGCGATTGCCAAGTCCGGCCTGGCCCATGCCCTGGCGGACAAAGCGCTGTTGCTGGTCGATCGCCAGGAAGCCAGCGGCGGCAACCACGTCAAATGGTTGCTGATCGGCCTGCTCTGGGCGGTGGCGATCGCTTCACAGAACATCCTGCCGATTCACATCGCGTTCATCCCGCTGCTGGTGCCGCCGTTGCTATATGTGCTGACCAAGCTGCAACTGGATCGCCGCCTGATCGCTTGCGTCATGACGTTCGGCTTGATCACGCCGTACATGTTCCTGCCGGTGGGCTTCGGTAATATCTTCCTCAACCAGATCCTGCTGGCCAACGTGGCCAAGAGCGGCGTGGACATCAGCCAGGTCAACGTGACCCATGCCATGAGCCTGCCCGCGCTGGGCATGGTGGTCGGGCTGCTGGTGGCGGTGTTTATCAGCTATCGCAAAAAACGCGTGTACGACCTGGAGAAAATCGAGCGTGTCGAGCAGGTGGCGGTGCAGTACAACCCGTTGACCCTGCTGGTGGCCGGCCTGGCGATTGCCTCGGCGTTCATCATTCAACTGTGGCTGGACTCGATGATCATCGGTGCGTTGGCCGGGTTCCTGATTTTCTCGGTGTCGGGCATCGTGCGCTGGCGCGAGACCGATGACCTGTTCACCGAAGGCATGAAGATGATGGCGATGATCGGCTTCATCATGATCGCCTCGTCGGGCTTTGCCGAAGTGCTCAAGGCCACCGGTGATGTGCGCTCCCTGGTGGAAACCTCGGCGGCGTTCATCGGCCATAGCCGTGGAGTAGGGGCGCTGTTGATGCTGCTGGTGGGGCTGTTGGTGACCATGGGCATCGGTTCGTCGTTTTCCACGGTGCCGATCCTGGCCGCGATTTTCGTGCCGTTGTGTGTGCAACTGGGCTTCAGCCCGGTGGCGATCGTGTGCATCGTCGGCACCGCCGGCGCGTTGGGCGACGCCGGTTCACCGGCCTCCGATTCCACCCTCGGTCCGACCTCCGGCCTGAATATCGACGGCCAGCACCATCATATCTGGGACACCGTGGTGCCGACTTTCCTGCATTACAACCTACCGCTGCTGGCGTTTGGCTGGCTGGCGGCGATGACGCTCTGACATCAGCTCCCTCACCTCACTGTAGGAGCGAGCTTGCTCGCGAAAAACGCCCAGATAACGCGTTCATCCAGACTGCACGCGTTATCGTTGACGACCTTCGCGAGCAAGCTCGCTCCTACAGAAATCACGCATTTGGCCGCTAACCTCTCAAGTCGCCCCTAATAAGAGAGAAAAGCCATGCGTCTGAGCCTCAAGGCCAAAGTCCTGTCCCTTGCCGTCGTGCCGGTGCTGCTGTTCGCCCTGGTCATCAGCCTGACCACTGTGTGGATGCTGCAGGGCCAGGCGCGCAACGAAGTGGATGAAACCCGCCAGCGCCTGCTCAACGACGCCAAGGCCACCCTGAAAGGGTATGTCGAGGTGGCCATGACCACCATCAAGCCGCTTTACGACGCCGCTGCCCCCGGTGATACGGTGGCGCGGGCGCAGGTGGTCAAGTTGCTGTCCAGCACCAGCTACGGCAAGGACGGCTACTTTTTCGGCTACGATTCCGAGACCATCCGTCTGTTCAAGGGCAACAGTCCGGACGGCGTGGGCAAGAGCTTCAAGGACAACCGCGACCCCAACGGCGTCTACGTCAACCGCGACCTGGTCAACGTCGGCAAGGACGGCACCCACTACCTGCAATACAGCTCGACCCAGCCCGGCCAGACCGAGCTGGTGCCCAAGCTCGGCTACACCGAATACCTGCCCAAGTGGGACATGGTCATCGGTACCTCGGTCAACCTCGATGGGATCGAAGCCCAGGTCGCGGTGGTCGAGGCCAAGGTCCACGAGCGCATGGAGGGCGTGCTGTTGAGCATCCTCGGTGTGGCGGCCGTGGTGTTGTTGGTGATCGCCGCCGTCGGCCTGTTGGTGGCCAACACGATCCTGCGCCCACTGAGCCTGATGAAAGCCAACCTGGACGATATCGCCGCCGGCGAAGGTGATCTGACGCGCCGCCTGGCCATTACCAGCCAGGACGAACTCGGCGACCTGGCTGGCGCGTTCAACCGGTTTGTCGACAAGGTCCACGGGCTGGTCCGCCAGATCACCGAAATGACCGCGCAACTCACCGGCCTGGTGAGCCAGGTGTCCGAGCAAGCCCAGCGTTCGGAAACCGCCATGGAACGCCAGCGTCACGAAACCGACCAGGTCGCCACCGCGATCAATCAGATGTCGTCCGCCGCCCATGAAGTGGCGCGCAGTGCCCAGGGCGCTGCCGTTGCCGCGCAGCAGACCGATGCCGAGGGCCAGGCCGCCAAGCGCGTAGTGGACGGCAGCATCGCGCAGATCCATGCGCTGGTGAACGATATCCGCAGCAGCGGGGTGTCCCTCGACAGTCTGCAGCAGGACGTGTCTTCGATTGTCAGCGTGCTTGGCGTGATCCGCTCGATTGCCGAACAAACCAACCTGCTGGCTTTGAACGCAGCGATTGAAGCTGCGCGCGCCGGTGAGGCCGGGCGGGGCTTTGCCGTGGTTGCCGATGAAGTGCGCGCCCTGGCCAGCCGCACCCAGACCAGCACCCAGGAAATCCAGGGCATGATCGACCGCCTGCAAAAAGGCACCGAGGCTGCCGTGGATGCCATGCGCCGCTCCAGCGATGCCGGTGACGGCACTTCGTCCCAGGCCAACCAGGCCGGGGCATCGCTGGACACCATGGCCCAGTTGATCGGCACCATCAACTCCATGAACGCGCAGATCGCCAGCGCCGCCGAAGAGCAAACCGCCGTGGCCGAGGAAATCAACCGCAGCGTGCACCAGATTGCCGCGGCGGTAGACAGCGTGGCCGATGAAACCCAACTCGGCGCCCAGACGTCCCGCAGCCTGGCGGATCTGGGGCAGCGCCTGGGGCAGTTGGTGGGTCAGTTCAGGATTTGATCGTTCACAGATCGCGCATCAACAGGCCAAAATCCAGGCCCGCCTCGGCCGGCAAGGGCACGTACACCGTGTGCCCGTCCCCCGGCGCTACCTCGATGGCGTCGCCCTTTGCGTTATGCAACGAGGCCAGGTCAAAGTGGAAGTTGCCGGCCGGCGTCATCAATTCCAGATGATTGCCCACGGCGAAGCGGTTCTTCACCTTGACCTCGGCCAGCTCGCCCCGGCGTTCGCCGGTCAGTTCACCGACAAACTGCTGACGCTCGGAGACGGAGCTGCCGTGCTGGTAGTTCTGGTATTCATCGTGCACATGGCGGCGCAGAAAGCCTTCGGTGTAACCGCGTTGGGCCAGGGATTCGAGGTCGGTCATCAAGCGGCGGTCAAAGGCGCGACCGGCCACCGCATCATCGATTGCCCGGCGATACACCTGGGTGGTGCGCGCGCAATAGAAGTGCGATTTGGTGCGGCCTTCGATCTTCAGCGAATGCACGCCCATCTGGGTCAGGCGCTCCACATGCTGCACGGCGCGCAAGTCCTTGGCGTTCATGATGTAGGTGCCGTGCTCGTCTTCGAACGCGGGCATCTGTTCATCGGGGCGATGGGCTTCCTGCAACAGGAATACCTGGTCGGTCGGCGTACCGAGGCCCAGCGTCGGTTCAACGGCCTGGACGATCTCACCCGTGGCATTTTCCACCGCCGCGCTGGCCTGGTACTTCCAGCGGCACGCATTGGTGCAGGTACCCTGGTTGGCGTCGCGCCTGTTCATATAGCCCGACAGCAGGCACCGCCCGGAATAGGCCATGCACAGGGCGCCATGCACAAACACCTCCAGCTCCATGGCCGGCACCTGCTGGCCAATCTCACCGATTTCTTCCAGGGACAGCTCCCGCGACAGGATCACCCGGCAGATGCCCTGTTGCTGCCAGAACTCCACGCTGGCCCAGTTGACGGTGTTGGCTTGCACCGACAAGTGAATCGGCATCTGCGGAAAATGCCGGCGCACCAGCATGATCAGCCCCGGGTCAGACATGATCAGCGCATCCGGGCCCATGGCGACCACGGGCGTCAGGTCCTTGAGGAAGGTCTTCAACTTGGCGTTGTGCGGCGCAATGTTCACCACCACGTAGAAGCGCTTGCCCTGTGATTGGGCCTCCTGGATCCCGAGGGCCAGGTTGGCGTGGTCGAATTCATTGTTGCGCACGCGCAGGCTGTAGCGCGGCTGGCCGGCGTACACCGCATCGGCGCCATAAGCGAAGGCGTAACGCATGTTCTTCAATGTGCCGGCGGGAGCGAGCAGTTCGGGGGCGATTATCGGGGGCATGGTGCGTACGTCGCAAAAAAAGCGCGAGGGTAGTGCAGGGCAGGGCGCGATGCATTGATCCACGTCTGGTTAAGCCGATCTATGCTTGTTCGATAAACCAGGGCACTCCCAGGTTGCGCTGCGGACTAAGCAACAGGGCCGACACCGGCCCCGTGCTTTTTTGACATGGATCGGACATGAATCAAACCAATCTGCAATTCAAGACCTTGCTGTTACTCCTGGCCCTGGTCACTGTCGCCTTTATCTGGATATTGCTGCCGTTCTACGGCGCGGTGTTCTGGGCGGTAATCCTCGGCATCATCTTCGCGCCCATGCAGCGCCGCCTGCAACAGCGCTTTGGCTGGAACCGCAACCTGACCTCCCTGACCACCTTGTTGGTGTGCCTGGTGATCGCGATTTTGCCGGTGATCATTACCAGCGCCTTGCTGGTGCAAGAGGGCGCCACGCTCTATAAGAACGTCGAAAGCGGCAAGTTGGATGTGGCCGGTTATATCGAGCAGTTCAAGCATTTCCTGCCGCCGTATTTCCAGCACCTGCTGGACCGTTTTGGCATGGGCAACCTGGAAGGCCTGCGCGAGAAGGTGGTCAAGGGCGCGATGCAGGGCAGCCAGTTCTTCGCTTCCCAGGCGTTCAGCTTCGGCCAGGGCACGTTCGATTTCCTGGTGAGCTTCTTCATCATGCTGTACCTGCTGTTTTTCCTGCTGCGCGACGGCCCGGAGCTGGTCCGCAAGGTGCGCACGGCGGTGCCGTTGGCCGAGCCGCAAAAGCGTCGCCTGCAACTCAAGTTCAACCGGGTGGTGCGGGCCACGGTCAAGGGCAACGTGCTGGTAGCCGTGACCCAAGGTGCGCTGGGGGGCTTGATCTTCTGGTTCCTGGATATTCCCAGCGCGTTGCTCTGGGCGGTATTGATGGCGTTTCTGTCGCTGCTGCCTGCGGTGGGCGCCGGGATTGTCTGGGGGCCGGTGGCCGCTTACTTCCTGTTGAGCGGTTCGATCTGGCAGGGCGTTGTGCTGGCGTTGTTCGGCGTGTTCGTGATCGGCCTGGTGGACAATGTGCTGCGCCCGATTCTGGTGGGCAAAGACACCAAGATGCCGGATTACCTGATCCTGATCTCGACCCTGGGCGGGCTGTCGGTGTTTGGCCTGAATGGTTTCGTGATCGGGCCGCTGGTCGCGGCGCTGTTCATGTCCTGCTGGGCGTTGTTTGTCGAAACCAAGCCGCGTGTCAAGCTGCCGCTGCCCTAGGCTTCAAGCCTGTAGCCGGCTGCCAGCTGGCGTTGCATCTGGGCATCGGATAACGAGGTGAGCGGGCCGCTGATGGGCTCGCCATCGCTGACCACGTACCAGCAGGCGAGCAGGCCCAGCTTGCGAAGAGGGGCGGGAACGGCGCTGCCGATGACGGACATGATCTGAACAGTGGGCATAAGTACCTCCAAACGTTATGGAGGTCACCTTACGGTGCGCCGGCGCCGAGGAAAAATCACCTGGCTCGATAGTCGACATCAACGCCAGACGTCAATCCACCACCTGATCGAGCATGTGCACCACTTCCTGTTCGCTGAGCAAGCCTTTGCGCACCAGGCTTTCAGCCAGCAATGCCAGGAACTTTGCGCTGCGGTGGCCTTCCAGGTGCTTGAGTTCGGTCAGGGCGCTGTAGACCTTGCTGGACGTACAGAGGCCAGCGGTGCGGTGCGGATTTTGCGTGGGCATGGTCAATCGTCCTTAATTGTTATTGAGTGGACAGAATCGATACTGAAACGGCTTGGTGACACAAACATGACAGCGTTCGTAGGGGGCGATCAAGAGGCGATCCCAACCTGATGATGTGGGATCGGCGCTCAAGCATTGTCCTCACAACGACCTTGGCAGGATAAATACAGACTTTGCGGCAAAAAAAGGCCCCGCGTGTGGGCGAGGCCTGTTGCATGTGCACCGATGGACGGTTACCAGCCGTGGCGATAGTAGCCGTGGGGCGGGCCATAGTAGCCATAGCCCCGTGGCGGGCCGTAATAGACGGGTGCCGGGCGGTAATAAACCTGTTGCTGCACATACACTGGCGGCGGCGGTGCGTAGTAGACCGGCGGTGGAGCGGCATACACCGGCTGCGGCTGCACGTACACCGGTTGTTGCTGTACGTAGACCTCACGAGGCTGGCTGGCAACCACGGAGCCGACGACGGCTGCACCGACAAGCGCACCCAACACGGCCGGGCCGCCCCACCCACCACCGTGAGCGGAAGCTTGGCCTGCCATAGCGAGTGCGCCAATAAGCAAAGCAATCCTGGGGACTTTACGCATCATGATCTTTCCTCGGTTAGCCCCTGCGCTTGTGGTCTGCAATCAATAGACTCAAGGATTGTCGCGGGGATACTTTTAAGACAACGTATTTCTGAAAAACAGCACAGCCAATAGGTAAAGGTTGTGTAAGGTCTGTACCGATTTGCTTACTTCAAGGAGCTACCCATGCAGATGCACCCCAATAAGGACACCCGGCTGTGCATGTCACTGTCGGCGCGTCCTGGAAATTTCGGCCTGCGTTTCCACAACCATCTGTATGAGCAGTTGGGCCTGAATTTCTACTATAAGGCCTTCAGCAGCCAGGACTTGCCTGGCGCGATCGGCGGCATACGAGCGCTGGGTATTCGCGGCTGTGGCGTGTCCATGCCGTTCAAGGAAGCTGCCATCGCTTTAGTGGACGAACTTGACGATTCGGTTCAAGCCATCGATTCGCTGAACACCATCGTCAACACCGACGGCCGTCTCAAGGCCTACAACACCGATTACATCGCCGTTGAGCAACTGCTGAAAAAGCATCAGGTACCCCAAGGTTCGAGCTTCGCCCTGCGTGGCAGTGGCGGCATGGCCAAGGCCGTGGCCAGTGCCTTGCGTGATGGCGGTTACGCCAATGGTGTGATCGTGGCGCGCAACGAAGCGGCGGGCAGGGCCCTGGCGCAGAACCTGGGGTATGCATGGCAGGCTGAACTGGGCGAGTTACGTCCGCAGATGCTGGTTAATGTGACGCCGATTGGCATGACCGGCGGGGCGCAAGCGAATCAGCTGGCATTTGCGGCCGATGCGGTGGATAACGCCGAGACGGTGTTCGATGTCGTCGCGATCCCCGCTGAAACGCCCTTGATTGTGCGTGCGCGTGCCAAGAACAAGCGGGTGATTACCGGGCTTGAAGTGATTGCGATCCAGGCGCTGGAGCAGTTTGTGCTGTATACCGGCGTGCGTCCTACGCAGGAGCAGTTCGAGGCGGCGGTGGCCTTCGCCCGGAGCTGACGCCCTGTAGGAGCGAGCTTGCTCGCGAAAAACTCACTGGCACCGCGTTCATTCAGAAAACACGCGTGATCGTTGACGTTTTTCGCGAGCAAGCTCGCTCCTACAGACGGTGGTGTACGCTTAACTGACTGGCATTCGCGCAGGGTTGAATCTCGTCAGGCCTGTTCCAACTGTGTCAGGCGTTCTTCCAGCGCCGCAATCCGCGCTTCCAGCTCTTCAATGCGCTCCATTGAGACAGCCCCGCCGCCACGCTCCACCGGATTTGCGCGCGCCGCAATAATCGCTTCGATATCCGCCGGGTCGCCCAGCGCATGGGTATACCGATCCTCGCGCTGCCCCGCCTGGCGTGGCACCAACACCGCCAAACCGCGGCCAATCAGACGTTCCAGTTGATGCACCACTTGCTCGGCGTCTTCAAAGTCATGCATGCGCCCGCTGCGCGTCAGCAACTCGTTGACCGTCTGCGGCCCGCGCAGGAACAGCAGCCCGATCAGGATCACCTGCGCCGGTACCAGTTCAAGCGCTTTGTCGACGCGGTGTTCCCAGCGGTCGGCGCGGCTGCCCATGACCAGCCGGGTAAAACCCTGGCCTTCGAGCACGCGCAAGCTTTGGCCAACCTGGCCCTGGCTGAGGTTGGTCACCGGTTCGCGGCTGGTCTTCTGGTTACAGGCCAGCACCAGGGCGTTAAGGGTCAGGGGGTAGGTCTCCGGGTTGGTGGCCTGTTTCTCGATCAGGCAGCCCAGGACGCGGATTTCCGTGCTGTTCAGGCGCGGCTCAGGGGTGTCGGTGTCGTGCTCGGCGGTCATCGCGCGTTCCCTATGCAGTGAATCCCCTAGCCTAAGCCGGAAAAAATAAAAGACAAGCGGCAGGCATGGCTATAATCGCCGCTGGTTCCAACCCTGCCATTACCGTGAGACTGACATGACTATTTCCCTGTATGCCGCTTCTATCCCAGTCTTCAAGCAAATGCTCAACGCCCTGAGCGATGTGCTGAACAAAGCCGAAGCCCACGCCAGCGCCAAAAACATCGAGCCGAACGCCTTGCTGCAGGCGCGTCTGTTCCCGGACATGTTCCAACTGGTGCGTCAGGTACAGATCGCCGTGGACTTCGCCAAAGGTGTCAGCGCACGCCTGGCCGAGATTGAAGTGCCCAAGTACGAAGACAGCGAAGTCACCTTCGCCGACCTGCAAGCGTTGATCGCCAAAGTGCTGGCCTTCGTCGACACCATCAAGCCTGAGCAAATCGACGGCAAGGAAGGCATCGAGATCGTCACTCGCCCGGGCACCCCGAAAGAGAAGCGCTTCAGCGGCCAGTCCTACCTGCTGACCTACGGCCTGCCGCAGTTCTTCTTCCACGTCACCACCGCTTACGCGTTGTTGCGTCACAACGGCGTCGAAGTGGGCAAGCGTGATTACATGGGCGCTTTCTAAGCACCCACAAAAAAGCCCGGGAGCGTTCTTCAACGAACGGTCCCGGGCTTTTTTATTGCCGGTGTCTAAGCCGGCTGTGCATCCTTGTCCAAACACGCCGCTGCGGTGAACAACACATCGGTGGACGAGTTGAGCGCGGTTTCCGCCGAGTCCTGCAACACGCCGATGATGAAGCCGACAGCCACCACCTGCATGGCAATTTCACTCGGAATGCCGAACAGGCTGCACGCCAGCGGAATCAGCAGCAGCGAGCCGCCGGCCACCCCCGATGCTCCACAGGCACAGATGGCCGCGACCACACTGAGCAGCACGGCGGTGGGCAGGTCTACGGCGATGCCCAGGGTATGCACGGCCGCCAGGGTCAGTACAGTGATCGTGATTGCCGCACCGGCCATGTTGATCGTGGCGCCGAGTGGGATCGACACCGAATACGTGTCTTCATGCAGGCCCAGGCGTTTGCTCAACGCCAGGTTCACCGGAATATTGGCCGCCGAGCTGCGGGTGAAGAACGCGGTGATACCGCTTTCGCGCAGGCACAGCAACACCAGCGGGTAAGGGTTACGGCGCAGTTTCCAGAAAACGATGGCCGGGTTGATCACCAGCGCCACGAACAGCATGCAGCCGATCAGTACCACCAGCAGATGGGCATAGCCGAGCAGGGCGCCGAAGCCGGAGGTGGCCAGGGTCGAGGCGACCAGGCCGAAGATCCCCAGCGGGGCGAAGCGGATCACTACGCGTACGATCAGCGTTACGCCGTTGGACAGGTCGTCGAGCACCGTGCGGGTGGTGTCGCCTGCTTGGCGAATGGCAATGCCCATGCCAATGGCCCAGGCCAGGATGCCAATGAAGTTGGCATTCATCAGTGCGCTGACCGGGTTATCCACCACGCTGAGCAGCAGGCTTTGCAGCACCTCGCCGATACCGCCGGGGGCGCTTACGGTGGCGTCATGGGTAGCCAGGACCAGGGAAGATGGGAACATCATGCTGGCAACCACTGCGACCACGGCAGCGGCAAAGGTACCCAGTAAATACAGGAACAGGATCGGTCGGATATGGGTTTCCTGACCGTGTTTATGATTGGCAATAGACGCCATCACCAGTACGAACACCAGGATCGGCGCGACGGCCTTCAGGGCCGTGACGAATACTTTACCGATAAAGCCGGTGGCCTTGGCGGCCTCTGGCAGCAACAGGGCCAGCACAATGCCAGCGATCAGGCCGATGATGATTTGGGTGACCAGGCTGACGCGCATTAAACGTTGCAGCAGTGAAGGGGCAGCAGTCATAAACGATTGTCTCTAGTTTTTTTAGTGGGCACAGCATTGCAGGGAGAAAGTACTGTAGGAAGCAGGCGCGAAGTCTAGCATGCTGTAGGACGAGTCCCGTTTGCTGCGTCATTCCGTCACCGGCACCGTCAGATTTGCCAACTCGCTCCCACCGTGTGTTCAGGGCAGGGCGGTAAACAGTTCGCGTCGGGCGCCTTCGGTAATCGCCACGATGCCGGGGTGCTTGACCTTGCGCTCCACCGAGATGGCGTAGAAGGATTCGGTCACCGCGTCGGTCTGGCCGATCAGTGCCACGCCGTACTGGCGCACCACTTCATCGGCGATCACGCTGGGGGCGATAAAGATGCCGCTGCCGGACTGGCCGAATGCCTGCATCAAGGCGCTGTCGTCGAACTCGCCGATGATCCTGGGTTGGATCTGCTGATCGGCAAACCAGCGCTGCAAACGGCTGCGCACCACTGTCTCCGCGCCGGGGATCAACAACGGTGCGCCGTGCAAACATTCAGGGAACGCGCCGCCATGGCGCTCGGCCAACGCATGAGTGGCAAAAAAACTGATGCCACATTCCCCCAGCTTCTGGCTGTAGCCCTTGATGTCCAGGTGAGTAGGCATCGGGCTGTCGGAAATCACCAGGTCCAGGCGCTGGATCGCCAGGTCGGCCAATAACCGTTCGAGTTTGTCTTCACGGCACGTGATGCGCAGCGGTTCGCTCAGCTCCATGGTGGGAGCGATCAGGCGGTACACGATGGACTTGGGCACCACATCCGCCACCCCGACGCGAAACACAATCTGCTGCTCATTGGGTTGCGCGCGCAGCATCGCCTCCAACTCATTCCCGGTCTGGAACATCTGCTCGGCGTAGGGCAGGGCCTGGCGCCCGGCTTCGGTCAGCTCCAACTGGCGCCCCACCCGCTGAAACAGGTCGATGCCAAAGGTCTGTTCCAACAGGCTGATCTGCCCGCTGATGGTTTGGGGCGTGAGGTTCAGTTGTTCGCAGGCGCGCACGATGCTGCCCGTCTTCGCCACCACCCAGAAATAATGTAACTGTCGATAATTGAGCATCGCCGTCTACACTTCGTAAAAAACGAAGTATACGTCAGAAAAATACGAATTTTCCTGAACTGTTCACCTGCATAGAATGCCTCGCTATCGCGGGGCCACTATTTGGCCCCAAGGGTTCTAACGAGGAATACATCATGAAACTCAATTCCCTGGGCGCGGCGTCGCTGCTTGCGCTTTCATTGGTGGTGATCAGCGGTTGTGATCAGGTCGAGAAAAGCGCGCAGCAGGTGTTGGGCAAGGCCACCGAATCGGCCAAGCAAGCCATCGATGACACCCAGAAGGCCGCCGAACAGGCATTGAGTGAAGCGACCCAAGGCCTGATCAGTCCGCAGAAAAAGGATGATCAGGCAGAAAAAGACGCTGAATCGAACACCCAAGAAACCTAATTTCCCAGCACAACGTCAGGACTGACCTATGGATTATCTTTTACAACTGGCCGCCAGCCCCACCGCGTGGATCGCGCTGGCCACCTTGATCGTCATGGAAATCGTGCTGGGCATCGATAACCTGATCTTCATCTCGATCCTCACCAACAAGCTGCCTGAGCAGCATCGGGCCAAGGCGCGGCGCATTGGCATCAGCATGGCGCTGATATTGCGCCTGGGCCTGCTGAGCACCATCGCCTTTATCGTGCAACTGACGGCGCCGGTGTTCGAAGTGTTCGGCCAGGCCTTTTCGTGGAAGGACATGATCCTGATCGCCGGTGGTCTGTTCCTGGTGTGGAAGGCAACCACCGAGATCCACCACAGCATGGACCCGGCGCCCGAAGAGAAAACCAGCGTTGGCAATACGGTCGCCATAGGCTTTGCTGCCGCCATCGGGCAGATCCTGCTGCTCGACCTGGTGTTCTCCATCGACAGCATCATCACGGCAGTGGGCATGACCGAACACTTGCCGATCATGATCATTGCCGTGGTGACCTCGGTGATCGTGATGCTGGTGGCGGCCGAACCCTTGGCCAAGTTCATCAACGACAACCCGACCGTGGTGATGCTGGCCCTGGGTTTCCTGATCATGATCGGCATGACGCTGATCGCCGAAGGCTTCGGCGCCCATGTGCCAAAAGGCTACGTGTATGCAGCCATGGCGTTCTCGGCGGCGATCGAATGCCTGAACATTGCCCGACGTAACCGGCACGCGCGTTTGCTCGCTGCCCGGCAGTAACGCTTGATCTGAAAAGCCGGCCGTGTTCATTGGAGCACGGTTGGCTTTTGGCTATCTGGTAGAATTCTCCTACACGATAGTCAGAGGTTTTCCATGAGCGAGCAGATTCGACTTACGCAGTACAGCCATGGTGCAGGTTGCGGTTGCAAGATCTCGCCTCAGGTGCTGGAGGTGATTCTGGCCGGCAGTGGCGCACAAAACCTCGATCCCAACCTCTGGGTGGGCAACGCTTCACGCGATGATGCGGCGGTGTACGCCATCGACGATGAACGCGGCGTGGTATCCACCACGGACTTTTTCATGCCGATTGTCGACGACCCCTTCGACTTCGGCCGCATCGCTGCCACCAATGCCATCAGCGACATCTACGCCATGGGCGGCGACCCGTTGATGGCCATCGCCATTCTTGGCTGGCCGGTGAACGTGCTGGCTCCGGAAGTTGCCCGCGAAGTCATTCGTGGCGGTCGCGCGGTATGCGATGCCGCCGGCATCCCCCTGGCGGGTGGGCACTCCATCGACGCGCCGGAACCGATCTTCGGCCTGGCCGTGACCGGCATCGTGCAAAAGCGCCATATGAAACGCAACGACACCGCCACCGCAGGGTGCAAGCTGTACCTGACCAAACCCTTGGGTATCGGCATCCTCACTACCGCCGAAAAGAAGGGCAAGTTGCGCGAGGCCGACATCGGCCTGGCCCGCGACTGGATGTGTACCCTCAACAAACCCGGTAGCCGCTTCGGCAAGCTGGCCGGGGTGACTGCCATGACCGATGTCACCGGTTTCGGCTTGCTCGGACATCTGGTGGAAATGGCCGACGGCAGCGGCCTCACCGCCCGCATCGAATATGCAAAAGTCCCACGCCTGCCAGGCGTCGAGTACTACCTGGACCAGGGCTGCGTACCCGGTGGCACCTTGCGCAACTTCGACAGCTACGCCAGCAAGGTCGGGCGTGTGCAGGAATTGCACAAGCGCGTGCTGTGCGATCCGCAAACCAGCGGTGGCTTGCTGATCGCCGTCACGCCCGAAGGCGACGCCGAGTTCCACGCGGTGGCCGCTGAACTGGGCCTGGCCCTCGAGTCCATTGGCGAACTGCTTGAGCGACAGACACACGCGGTAGAGGTGATTTGATGGCAACGGATATCACCGATTACCGCGACATCTTCCTCAACGACCGGCCGATGATGGATACCCGCGCGCCGGTCGAGTTCACCAAGGGCGCGTTCCCCGGCGTGGTCAACCTGCCGTTGATGACCGACGAAGAGCGCCAGCGGGTCGGCACCTGCTACAAGCAGCAAGGCCAGCACGCCGCAATTGTTCTGGGCCATGAGCTGGTGTCGGGGACGGTCAAGGCCGAGCGTATCGAGCAATGGGCACAGTTCGCCCAGGCCAATCCACAGGGCTACCTGTACTGCTTTCGCGGCGGGTTGCGCTCGCAGATTGTGCAGCAATGGCTGAAAACCGAAGCGGGTATCGAGTACCCGCGTATCGGTGGTGGCTACAAGGCCATGCGTACTTTCCTACTGGATACGCTGGACCAGGCGACTGCCCAATGTGATTTTGTTCTGCTCGGCGGCATGACCGGCACCGGCAAGACCGAAGTGCTCGGTCAGTTACGCAACGCCCTGGACCTGGAAGGCCATGCCAACCATCGCGGCTCCAGCTTCGGCAAGCGCGCCACGACGCAGCCTTCCAATATCGACTTCGAAAACCGCCTCGCGGTGGACGTGCTCAAAAAACGCGCGGCGGGCATCGAACAGTTCGTGGTCGAGGACGAGAGCCGCATGATCGGCAGCTGCGCGCTGCCGCTGCCGTTACACAAAGGTATGCAGACGTTCCCGATGGTATGGCTCGAAGACAGCGTTGAAGGTCGCGTCGAGCGCATCCTGCGCGATTATGTGGTCGACCTGTGCGCCGAGTTCATTGAGGTATTGGGTGAAAATGGCCAGGCATTGTTTGCCGAACGTCTGACTCAAAGCCTTGCCAATATCCATAAGCGCCTGGGCGGCGAACGCTTTCAGCGGCTGCAGGCGATTTTGCAGGACGCCCTGGCGGAACAGGCACGCAGCGGGGCAGTGGACCTGCACCGCGTGTGGATCGAAGGCTTGTTGCGCGAGTATTACGACCCGATGTATGCGTTTCAGCGCGAGAACAAAGGGGCGCGGATCGAGTTTGCCGGGGAGCAGGGTGCGGTGGTGGAATACTTGCGTGAGCGTGGTGCTCGGCGCGGTTGATTGGCAGGTTCGAAGGCCCCTTCGCGGGCAAGCCCGCGAAAGGGTCATCAGCCCACTCAACGTCTAAAGAATCACCGCCCCGATCAACCCGCACACTACTCCCATCAACATGGTCAGCCCGGCCACCGTCACCAGCACCCGCGCATCGAAATCCTTGCGCAGCATCAGCAGCGACGGCAGGCTTACGCTCGGCAGGGTCATCAGCAAGGCGACGGCCGGGCCGGTGCCCATGCCCAGGGTCATCATGGTTTGTACGATGGGAATCTCGGCCGCCGTAGGAATCACGAATAACGTGCCGACTATCGCCAGCGGAACCAGCCACACAAGGCTGTCGGCCATCGCCCCGTCCACATGGGGGAACAGCCAGACCCGTGCCGCGCCGAGGATCAGCACCGCGAGGATATACACCGGGATGGTGCTCCAGAACAGCTGCCACAACGTCCGTAACCAGCGCGTCAGGAAGGGTTCGGACTCAGCAGTGCTGACCTCGGCCACGGCCTCCAGCGCTGCTTCCGGCACCTGGTCCGGGCGTGCAATACGTTGCGCTATCAATGACACACCCACCACCAGCACTATCCCCGCCACCAGGCGCAACGCGGTAAAGCCCCAACCCAGCACAAAGCCCATGAACACCAGCGTGGCCGGGTTCAGCGCCGGGTTGGCAATCCAGAACGCCAGGGCCGCGCCCACCGACACCTGCTGACGGCGCATGCCTGCCGCCACCGGCGCCGCGCAGCAACTGCACATCATCCCCGGCAAGGCGAACAGCCCGCCGCGCAGGGTCGAGCCCAGTCCGGCGCGGCCGAACAGGCGCAACAGCCAGTCGCGAGGGATCAGCACCTGCAGCAGCGAACCCAGGATGACCGCCAGCACGGCGGCTTTCCAGATCGCCAGAAAATACACCTGGGCATAGGCCAGCGCCGCCGCGAGGGGCGAGCTTTGCTGATCATTGAGAATCGAGGCACCGATGCTGTGGTTGTCAGCCGCGACAAAGGCCTTGAGGTAGTAGGGCGACCATTTCACGTAGTAGAGGCCGATGCAGGCCACCAGGAGAAACAGCGCAGGTTTGCACCAGAACGACCAGCCCCGGTTGGGCTGGGCAGAAGAGAGGTTGGACATGAAGATGTTCCGCCGATGAGTCAATAGCGCAGCATCATACGCGTCTGACGCTCAACCTTCAGGTATCTGCGCTGACCTGGGTCGGGTTGGGGCAGGTTTGCTCACCATTATCGAGCCCCTGCTTGTAGTTGCGACTGAGCAGCGAGGCCTTGCCGTTGTGCCAGGTGAGTGTCAGCACGTACAGCGAGTCATAGTCGCTGCCGGACCAGTCGTCGGTGATGGTGTGCTTTTCGCCAGCCGCTTCACTGGCGACTTTGTTGATCAACTCCGGCAGGTAACCGTGGGACCAGGCGGTGTAGATCGTGGCGTTGTGGTACTTGTCTTCGACCAGTTCGTCGGCCAGGGCACTGGTGTCGTTTGCCGAGAACTTGATGTTGACCGGCAGGCCCAGCTTGATTGCGCTGGGGCTGATGGTCATCAGCGGGCGAATGTAGCTGTAGGAGTTGTCCAGCTCACCTTCCTCGACATTGCGCGTCGGGTTGGCGGCAAACACGAAATCGGCCTTGCCGAATTTTTCCGGCAATACACTGGCCAGGTTCATCGCACGGTTCAGGCCCTGACAATTGAGTTGGCCCAGGCCTCCGGCAGGTTTTTCGCCGTGGCGCAGAAATACCAGGGTTTGCACGCCGTCCACCGGTTGCGCGCGGCTTTCACGGGCATCCAGTGCCGTGACAATACCGGCGGTGACCAGCAGCAGCGGTAACATGATGTATGAATAACGTTTGATGTGTTGCACAAGGCGCAGAGGCTTGATCTTCATTTAGGTTCGAGTCTTCTTGCGTCGGTTTAAGGCTGACAGGCCCGGCCCATTGGCGCGGTGCGCGTCTGAGGTTGTTCCATGTCGGTATAGCCAGGTGCCTCCATTCACCGGATAAGCGCAGTTAAGAGTGCATTCGGGCATTTTGGTTCGCCCACGGGGATTTTAGCCAGGCAATGTTGCTCGATGATGACGTATGCACGACGCCGAGCAGATGACTATCATGGGGATTTTCCGCTCAGGAATTTCCTCGATGAACGCACTCGCCGCTTTCCCGATCAACAGCAAATGGCCCGCGCAGCACCCGGAGCGCCTGCAGCTGTATTCGTTGCCTACGCCCAATGGCGTCAAGGTCTCGATCATGCTCGAAGAGCTCGGGCTGCCTTATGAGGCGCACAAGGTCAGCTTTGATACCCAGGACCAGTTGTCCGCCGAGTTCATGTCGCTCAATCCCAATAACAAGATCCCCGCAATCATTGACCCCAATGGCCCCAGCGGGCAGCCGCTGGCGTTGTTCGAGTCCGGCGCGATCCTGATTTACCTGGCGGAGAAGAGCAGCCAGCTGCTCGCCGAAGATCCGGCCACTCGCTACGAAACCCTCCAGTGGCTGATGTTCCAGATGGGCGGGATCGGCCCGATGTTCGGCCAGTTGGGGTTCTTCAACAAGTTCGCCGGCAAGGCCTATGAAGACAAGCGCCCGCGCGACCGTTATGCCGCCGAATCGCGGCGCTTGCTCCACGTGCTGGAAAAACGCCTGTTGGGCCGCACCTGGATCATGGGTGACGATTACAGCATCGCTGACATCGCCATCTTCCCCTGGATTCGCAACCTGATCGGCTTCTACGAATCCGGCGACTTGGTGGGCATTGCCGATTTTCCTAACGTACTGCGCGCGTTGGACGGCTTTGTCGCACGCCCAGCGGTGATCCGTGGCCTGAATATTCCGAGCTGAGCATGCCGACTTTCGATTTCAAACAACTGGATGTCTTCAGCCGTGTGCCGCTCAAAGGCAACCCACTTGCCGTGGTGCTCGGGGCCGACAGCCTGACGGACCAGCAGATGGCCGACTTCGCCAAGTGGACGAACCTCAGCGAAACCACGTTTTTGCTGACGCCCCGTGACCCGCGAGCCGATTACCGGGTAAGAATTTTCACAACTATGCAGGAACTGCCGTTTGCCGGGCATCCGACCTTGGGCAGTTGCCACGCGTGGTTGCAGGCAGGCGGTATTGCGCGTGGGCAAGAGATCATTCAGGAGTGCGAAATCGGTTTGGTGCGCATTCGACGCGAAGGCGACGAACTGGCGTTCATCGCGCCACCGCTGTTGCATTCTGGCGTTGTCGAGGCGCCGCTGCTGGAGCGTGTGCGCGTTGGGCTGGGCCTGGCGCCCGGCGCTATTGTGCGCAGCCAGTGGGTGGATAACGGCGCGGGTTGGCTGGCGGTGATGCTGGCTGATCGCCAGGCTGTGCTGGCGCTGCAGCCTGACTACTCGCAGTTGCTCGGCTTGGCGGTCGGCGTCATCGCGCCCGGCACTGGGGAAGACGCACAGTTTGAGGTGCGCGCCTTCATCGCCGGCGACGGTGCTCAGGAAGATCCGGCCACCGGCAGCTTGAACGCCGGGCTTGCCCAATGGTTGCTCAGCGAGGGCCTGGCGCCGGAGCGCTACGTGGTCAGCCAGGGCACCGCCATCGGACGAGCGGGGCGCATTCGCATCGAGCGCCAGGGCAGTGAAATCTGGGTTGGCGGCGCCGTAGCCGTCTGCATCGAAGGGCATTTACAGCTCTAGATCAATGCAATTGTTACGCGGCGCGCAATACACTGTTGGCCCCTCGGCATTTGTGCCGCCGGGGCTTGGGGCATAAGCTTTGGCCCCAAAGATTTCAGCCACTTTTTCAGGAAAGCCATGACCAGCCAGTTCCCCCAAGCCCGCCCCCGTCGCCTGCGCCGCTCTCCGGAGCTGCGTGGCCTGTTCCAGGAAAGCGAATTCACGCTCAACGACCTGGTGCTGCCGATTTTCGTCGAAGAAGAAATCGACGACTTCGTGCCGATCACCAGCATGCCGGGCGTGTTGCGCATCCCTGAGAAAAAGCTGGCCGGCGAGATCGAGCGCTATGCCCGTGCCGGCATCAAGTCGGTGATGACCTTTGGCGTTTCCCATCATCTGGACGCCAGCGGCAGCGACACCTGGAAAGAGCGCGGCCTGGTCTCGCGCATGTCGTCGATCATCAAGGACGCCGTGCCGGAAATGATTGTGATGTCCGACACCTGCTTCTGCGAGTACACCGATCACGGCCATTGCGGCGTGATGCATGGCGCCCACGTCGACAATGACGCGACCCTGGTCAACCTCGGCAAACAAGCCGTGGCCGCCGCCCGCGCCGGTGCCGACGTCATCGCGCCTTCGGCGGCAATGGACGGCCAGGTCCAGGCCATCCGCCGCGCCCTGGACGATGCCGGTTTCACCCACATCCCGATCATGGCCTACTCCACCAAATTCGCCTCGGCCCTCTACGGCCCGTTCCGCGAAGCCGGCGGCAGCGCCCTCAAGGGCGACCGCAAAAGCTACCAGATGAACCCGATGAACCGCCGTGAGGCCGTACGCGAATCGCTGCTCGACGAGCAGGAAGGCGCCGATGCGCTGATGGTCAAACCGGCCGGCGCCTACCTCGACATCATCCGCGACATCCGCGAAGCCTCACGCCTGCCGGTGGCGGCGTATCAGGTGAGCGGCGAGTACGCGATGATCAAGTTTGGCGCACAGGCCGGAGCGATTGACGAGGATCGCGTGGTGCGCGAGACCCTGGGCTCGATCAAGCGCGCGGGGGCGGATTTGATATTTACGTATTTTGCGATGGATTTGGCGTTGGCGGGGATTTAAGGGCGCTGCTTGCTTAACCTGCCTGTGGCGAGCGAACTTGCTCGTCACAGGTAGAGGCGTCCAGAAAGGCAATCAATTGAGTGTGTGATCAGGCTATCAATGAAGTGGCTTCTTTTTGACGTCCTGTATTAATCGACCCTTGTGCGAGAACCAGTACCTCTTTTAATGCGTCAATTGATTGCGCAGTCAGCGTTAATGCTGGAAGGTCCCACTCATAGTCCCTGACAACCCTGATTTGAAAGTGGCCGTTTGCGTCGAACGAAGGGTACCAGCCCACATCTATGAGGAAACCGTCTGGATACTCCACCTGCAGCATGTCCTCCTTCAGATAGTGAGCTTGATGCTCAATCGCGCAATCTTCCAACATGGACAGCTCATCGTAAGTGATTTTGCCTTTTAGGAAGTCTAACGAGATCATTTGGTTAGTCTCCGAAATTCTTGCTCTGAGATAGAATGGCCATGAATTGTTCTAGCACTCAATTCAGTGCGTATCCAACGACTGGGTAGACCTTCGCTGGCGCCGATGCTTTGAGGGTACTCCGTGGGAATTTAAGGGCGCGGCCACTAAGCCCACCTGTGGCATGTGGGGCGACGACGCTAGACGCTCTGCTTCACAACTGTCGCTTTGATACAGCGCGAGCATATGAGCCCGCGCTTTCAGTTTTTTCAGTCATCATTTCTATTGTTTGAGCATCCGCTGAATTTATTCATTGAGCAAATAATTGTCGAATTTTTTCAAAATATGGTTCAACCATAGTAGACCTGACGCCCACTCGTTTGGGTAGTAGTAATAGCAGTACTGCTCATGTAGCAAATTACCCAAGAGATTGGACTCGTTTGTATAGGAGTCGATCAGCTCTAGAATTTCATTTTTTACGGTGATGATTATGTCCCTGGATGAGTCTAATAGAAATTTATCAATGACCTCGTCAGCTGTGGCGTGTTCATCTACCCAGTCCTGATGAAAGTAAGCTCCAAAAAATTGTTGAAGTTCAGTTAGTTGTTTGTTCATTTTTCTATTGGGTATCCTGTCAGTAAAAGGTAACCATCTGGCATTTTGGGCTTTCGAATTAGAACGAGCAAAAATTTATTAACAGGTATGGATTCTGTCGTGCCTCTTATAACGCTCAATCCTACGGGTTGGCTCGATTGTTCTCTAATAATGTGCTTGTCCTTCGTTCCTTTTAGGAATTTTGATATTTCTTGGCTACGCGAGGCCAAGCTTTTGGATACTAGAGCTTCTGCATCGTCTAAGGTTTTGAAGGTAGATGCGGCAGGTATATTTGGTTCCGCCTCAAGCCTTTCTACCAACTGAGAGTCAGTCTGTTTTACGTGTTTCCTGATCAGGTGACCGCCCGCTTTTTCGTGCGAATTCAGTAAGCTATTAGATGTTTTTTTTGTTGGGTCGCTCACTTTTGAGCCAGGACAAGTGCCAACCTTACAGCTAAGGCCCAGCGGATCAACCCACCCTGTAGGATTCGGTGCGTACTGGTATGCATTGACCCCACCCGCCAGCTTCACCGGGTCCGGCGTCAGGTAACGACCGATATTCGGGTGGTAGTAGCGATGGCGGTTGTAGTGCAGGCCGCTTTCCTGGTCGTAGTATTGACCTTGGAAACGTAGAGGGTTGTCGATTTTGCCTACGTCGAGGCGGCTGATTTCGCCGTAGGCGCGGTAGTGGGCGGACCAGGCGATTTCGCCGTCGGGCGTTGTAAGTTCCTGCGGTGTGCCGAGGTGGTCGAGTTGGTAGTGGTAGGGCTTGGTCTCTTCTGGGCCGAAGCCTTCCAACAGTGCCAGTGGGCGGAAGCTGTCCGGTTCGTAGAGGTAGCTGCGATGGCGATCGGCGTGGTGTTCGGCGATCAGCTTGTCGCCTTGCCAGAAGAACTCTGTGGTTTTCTCTTCGAGGGTCTTGCTGATGCGGCGACCAAACGGGTCATAGCGATAGCTCGCGGTTTGGCCGTTGGGTTGGGTGACGCCAATCAGCCGGTGCTGGCAGTCGTAGCGGTATTCGGTGACGAGTGAATGGCCCTTGCCACGCCGTTCTCTTATTAGATTTCCAAAAGCGTCATAGTCGTAATGGTGATCGCCCTGGATCATCAGGCGGTTGCCAGCAACGATGTCCGGGCCGGGGCGGTCTTGCATCAGCAGGTTGCCCGCCGGGTTGTGGGCGAAGCGCTCCTGGACGTCCTGGGAATGATCTGCGCGGGTCAGGCGCTGGAGCGGGTCGTAGCGGTAACGGTGTTCGCCTTTGCGGGTATCGAGCAGGCGGGTGAGGTTGCCGGCTTTGTCGTAGTCGTATTGGCGTTGATAGAGGTGGTTTTGCTGTTGGGTGATGGCGTGGGCGTGCAGGCGGTTTTGGTCGTCGTAGTGGTAGTGGCTGAGCAGTTGGCCTTGTTGGCGTTGGTGTTCGCGACCGGCACTGAACAGGTGGGAAGTCAGTAACTTGTCATTCAGTTCGACGGTGGCCAGGTGGCCGCCTTTGTCGTGGTTGAAGGTGACGCGGTTGTTGTCGGGCAGGCGTAAATGCTGGAGTTGCCCGCAGGCGTCGTAGCCGTAGCGCAAGGTGCCCCAGCCTTGATGTTCGGCAGTGAGGCGGTTTTGTTTGTCGTACTCGTAGGCCAGCGCCCAGTGGCCGTCTTCGACGCTGAGGAGGTTGCCTTGGCGGTCGTAGG
>NZ_KZ478037.1 GCF_002837185.1 Pseudomonas fluorescens
CGCCGCAATGGGCCATCCCTGGCCCAGTGCGGCTAACCCGGCGTCCTGCCGGGTTGCCCACGGATTCAAGCCTGCGTTCGGCCAGCGTGGTTTAACGGGGCGCCTGAGATCAAAAGCAGATCAAGATCAAGATCAAGAGCGACTCGCTGCGCATCGTGGTTAGCGGTTAGCGTTGGCCGCTACAGAGTGGTGTAGTTACCTATGCCCACATGGGGGCGTTTTAAACCTTCAAGGTGCGCGTCATCCGCAACGCCAGCACACTGCCGGCGACGATCACCGCCGCCAGCAGGTACAGCGCCACGTCCGTGGACCCCGTTGCATCTTTCACAAAACCCACGATATACGGGCTGAGAAACCCGGCCATCTGGCCCATGGAGTTGATCAACGCCAACCCGCCGGCCGCAGCGCCCGCGCTGAGCATGGCGGTGGGCACCGGCCAGAACATCGGCAGGCCGGTGAGGGCGCCCATGGTGGCGATGGTCAGGCCGAGGATGGCGATCGCCGGGGTGGTGGCGAAATTCACCGCAATGATCAAACCCATCGCGCCCATCAGCATCGGCACTACCAAGTGCCAACGACGCTCCTTGCGCAGGTCGGCCGAGCGGCCCACCAGCAACATGAACACCGCGGCCAGCAGGTACGGGATCGCACTGAGCCAGCCAATCACCAGGTTATCGCTGAACCCCAGGTTCTTGATGATCGAGGGCAGCCAGAAATTGATCGCATACACGCCGCTCTGGATACAGAAGTAGATCAGGCCGAACGCCCAGATCGCCGGGTTCTTGAAGACTTCGGCCAGGGAATCGGTGGTGGTGTTCGGTTTATTCGCCAGGTCAATGGCCTGGTCGGCTTCCAGCAGCGCGCGTTCGTGGGGCTTGAGCCACTTGGCGTTGGCAAAGCTGTCGCTGAGCAGGAAGTAGACGAGGGCGCCCAGGATCACGGTGGGGATGCCTTGCAACAGGAACATCCACTGCCACCCGGCAAGGCCACCCTGGCCGGCCGCGAAATGGTTGAGAATCCAGCCGGAGAACGGGCTGCCGAGCAGGCCGGAGACCGGAATCGCCGACATGAACAGCGCCATGATCCGCCCACGGCGAAAGGTTGGAAACCACTGCGACAGGTACAGCACCACGCCGGGAAAGAAGCCCGCTTCGGCGGCACCGGTAAACAGACGCAAGGTGTAGAAATGCGTCGGCGTGGTCACGAACAGCAGGCACGTGGACAGGGTGCCCCACACGATCATCATCAGCGCAATCCAGCGCCTTGGCCCGAACCGGGTCAGCGCCAGGTTGCTCGGCACGCCACACAGCACGTAGCCGATAAAGAAGATCCCGGCACCCAGGCCGTACACGGTTTCACTGAATTTCAACGCGTCGAGCATCTGCAATTTGGCAAAGCCAACGTTGACCCGGTCAAGGTAGTTGAACAGGTAGCAGATGAAAATGAAGGGGATCAGGCGCAGGGTGACGCGCTTGTAGATGGCGTTTTTATCGTCATCGGTGGCCAGTGCTGCAGCGGCGCTCTGTGACATGGCGAGTCTCTCTTTATTATGATTTTTGGCGATGCGAGGGTAACGTTGATCGCTTGCACAGTCTCGGTGAGGCGATGGGCAACTGTCTTTGTGCTCGCGCACAGTCAAGCCTGCTTTGCGCTGTGCCGCTGACCAACCCGTTTCGAGGAAAATAGCCCCCATGTTCGAGCTGGATCATGAGCTGGCACAGGATATCGTCAATCGCACCATGGCGATCCTGCCCTACAACGTCAACGTGATGGACAGCCAGGGCCTGATTCTCGGCAGCGGCGAGCCGGAGCGCATCAACACCCGTCACGAAGGCGCGCAACTGGTGCTGGCCAACGAGCGCGTGGTGGAAATCGACGGGCAGACCGCCAAGCACCTCAAAGGTGTGTTGCCGGGCATCAACCTGCCGCTGATGCACGACCAGCGCCTGATCGGCGTCCTGGGTATCACCGGTGAGCCGGACGGGTTGCGCACCTACGCCGAGCTGGTGCGCATGACCGCCGAAATGCTGGTCAGCCAGCGTCACCAGCAGGCCGAGCAGCAATGGCGACGCCAGCGCTGTGACGATTTGCTGGCCTTGCTGTTGGCCGATACGGGCGACTCGCCGCGCCTGGTCGACGAAGCGCAACAGTTGGGCCTCAAGCCGCAACTGGCGCGCATGCCGTACCTGTTCGAACTGGGCGCGGGGCAGTCGGCCGAGGCCTTGAGCGCCTGGCTGACGTCGCGTTATCCGGACAGCTGGTGCGTGAGCAGCGCGCAGTTTTCCCTGCTGTGGTGCCGTCCGGCGGCCCTGCACATCGACAACCCACGCCTGCTGGAAAAGCTCGACAGCCTGGGCTGGAATATCCTGCGGGTGGCCGTAGGCGGGCAGGCGCAAGGGCTGGCCGGTCTGCGCCGCTGCTATCGCCGCGTCGGTGACTTGCTCGCCTACGGCCGCGATATCCTGCCGCACGCGCGCCTGTTGATCCTCAACCGCTATCGCCTGCCGGTCATGCTCTGGCGCCACCGCAACGACGATGCCCTGGACGAATTGCTCAATCCGTTGCGCAAAGTACTGGCCAAGGACAGCAACGGCCAACTGCTGGCCACGCTGCGCAGTTGGTGCGAGCACGACGGGCAAAGCCAGGCTTGCGCCGATGCCCTGGGGATTCACCGCAACAGCCTGCGCTACCGCATGGAAAGAATCGCCGAGCTGAGCGGCGTCGACCCGCTGACCCTGGACGGCATGCTTGCGCTGTACCTGGGCGTGCAGTTGTTGCCCCAGGGTTTGTAAAAATGAACAACAAACTTCAACGCCACTTGTGCATCGGACCGGCGTCAGCAGCAGTACCAACTGTCAGCATGGGCGTTATAAAAACCGGAGAACGCCCATGAAAATCATCATCGCCCCCGACTCGTTCAAGGACAGCCTGAGTGCCGAACGGGTCGCCCAGGCCATTGCCGATGGCCTGGTTCAGGTCTGGCCTGACGCACAGTTGGTGCAATGCCCGATGGCGGACGGCGGTGAAGGGACGGTCGCCGCGGTGCTCGCTGCGTGTCAGGGGCAATTGCGCAGCCAGACCGTGCGCGGGCCACTGGGCGCCAAGGTGCAAGCGCACTGGGGATGGTTGGCCGACAGCCACACCGCAATCATCGAAATGGCTGAAGCCAGTGGCCTGCAACTGGTTGCGCCGGGCCAGCGCAATGCGTGTTCCAGCAGCACCTATGGCACCGGCGAACTGATCCGCGCGGCCCTTGATCTGGGGGCCCGGCGCATCATTCTGGCCATTGGTGGCAGTGCGACCAATGATGGCGGCGCGGGCGCGATGCAGGCGCTCGGCGTGCAGTTGTTCGATGCCCATGATCAGCCCGTGGCACCTGGAGGTCTGGCGTTGAGTGGCCTGGCCCGCATCAGCCTGGAAAACCTGGATTCGCGTGTGGCCCAGGTCCGCTTTGAAATCGCGGCGGATGTGAACAACCCTTTGTGCGGGCCCCAGGGCGCCTCGGCAATTTTCGGCCCGCAGAAAGGCGCCACTCCCGAGCAGGTTCAACAGCTGGATGCCGCTCTCGGCCATTTTGCCGACCACTGCGCACAAGTGCTGCCCAAGGACGTGCGTGACGAACCAGGTAGCGGCGCCGCCGGTGGCCTGGGTTTTGCCGCCAAGGCGTTTCTGGGTGCACAGTTTCGTGCCGGCGTTGAGGTGGTGGCCGAGTTGGTCGGGCTGGACGCCGCCATGCGCGGTGCCGACCTGGTCATTACCGGCGAAGGCCGCTTCGACGCCCAGACCCTGCGCGGTAAAACCCCGTTTGGCGTAGCGCGTATCGCCCGCCACCACAAGGTCCCGGTGATCGTGCTCGCCGGGACCCTGGGTGACGGCTACGAGCAGATGTACGCCCACGGCGTGGATGCCGCATTTGCGTTGCCATCGGGGCCGATGAGCCTGGAGCAGGCGTGCAGCGAGGCGCCGCGACTGTTGTGCGAGCGGGCGGCGGATATCGCCAGGCTATGGCGGACAGCGCTGCGAGGCTGACCACGGGATCAGGGTGATTCGTAGCAGATCGAAAAGCGGTCAGGTTTACGTCCAAAGGCCAGGAAATCTCCGACATTCCTGTTCACGCAGGCATTGGCCCCGGGGAACGAAACGCCGTGTCGGTAGGCGCCCTTGAGTAGCGTCATGTGCGCGGCAGGCACACTTGCGAACGCTTTGAGGGCGCCTGCTGCGGGCGTCTGATCGTCATATTCGGCCTGAATCATAAAGAGGCCGTCGACCTGCGCCAGCCTGCGCTGCGGCACCCCGTCAAGCTGTTGGCCGCGCCAATCGGCGCAATGTCGCGACGGGAAGAAACTGCCCCCTACTGGATACTGAATGGCGTACTGGTTTTCCTTGGCGGTCCAGAATGCTTCGCCTGCGGACACTGAATCGTTGCATAGCACGGTGCTACGGACAGACTCTCTGGGCGTGAGTGTCAAGGGACCGAGCGCCAGACCATTCCACGGTGACGGGCGGCGGGTGCCGTCGAGCAGACGTATAAACGCCTGTTTCGCCAGCGCATTTATGCCAGGGTCAGGGCTGAATCGATGGGCTCGGGCGTTGGCCAACAGCTTGGCGTCCGGCAGGTCTGGCGATTCACGCAGCCACTGACTGAGTGCGCGGGCCGCCATCAGGTATTCAGGCGCGCTGTAGTACTCGTTGTCTGAACGCAGCGCCCCTCTGACGTGAGGCAACAGGTCGAGAAAAACCGCGCCTATTGCCTTTGGGGTGCTGCCCATCTGGTAGCGCCGCGGATCGTTGGCGGCGCGCTGTGCAACAAATCGCGCGAACACGCGTTCTTTTTCCGGTGCTTGAACCAACGAGGCGTCCTGGAACGTGGCGGTCCAGTCTGGACTCGAGTCGAGCACCATGCGCCCGACCTGCTTTGGAAACAAGCCGGCGTACCAGGCGCCCAGCCATGTGCCGTAACCGTTGCCGAAGTAATTGAGCTGGCGTTCGTCGAGCAGCACACGCACCAGCTCCATGTCCCGCGCTGTTTGTTCGGTATTGATATAAGGTGCCAGGCGCTGGCTGGCGCAGCCTCGGGCCAGTACGCCAGCGTTATGCCGGATAGCCTCGATATTGGCCGGACTGCGATCTTCGGTGATGTCGTTTTGCGCAACGATCTCCTCGTCGGATCGGCACACCAGTTGCGAGTGCGGGTCACTGCCCATCCCTCGCGGTGTCATTGCAATCACATCGTAGGTATTGACCAGGTGCCGATAGGCCTCACCCTGTGGCTGATCGGCGTAGCCTTTCCATAGGGAAGCCAGGAGCACAGTGAACCTGTCGGACTCGGCGCCGGGCCCGCCCGGATGGGTAAACAGGGCACCTTCGCGCTCGGCGGGCAGCAACGCCCCAACGCGGGTGATGTCCAGCTTGAGATTGCCCAGACTGGGGTTCAAGTGGTCCATGGGCACGGTGACGATGCCGCATTGCGTCCTGGCGATTACCTCCGGATCCAGCCCGGTGAAGGGCCGGCTGGCACAATCCGGTAGCCAGCGGATACCCCACTCAGGCGGGTGTTTCGTCGCACAAGCGCTAACCCCCAATAGCGCGGCGACAAAAAAGCAGGCGGTTAGCGTTCGTTGTTTTATCAATTGGCAGACACTCGGGTGCGTGGTTGGACGCGCCCGAGTTTTGCAAGTAAAGCTTGCCGTGCATGTAGGACCATATCGGTTGTTCGGTCAGCAACTTCCGATAGCACTCAAGCAGCCTGCGACCCGGCCGCCTGGTACACCGAAGGTTGAAGCTCGCCAGGGCGCCTGCTTTGCTCCTACACTGGTCGGCCACTTGTCGTTCAAAGGATGAAACACAATGCGCACGCCTGACCTCCCTATCGTGATTCAGCGCTTCACCGAGGCCCACCTTGAGGGCGTCGCGGCGCTCTACAACGAACCGGCGGTATGCCGTCAGGTGCTGCAGATGCCTTTCCAGTCCGTGGAAGCCTGGCGCAAACGCCTGGTGATGGATAACGAACGCCGACTGCAATTGGTGGCGCTGCACGGCGGCGAAGTGATTGGCCAGTTGGGGTTGGAGCAGTACCTGCGCGTGCGCCAGGCGCATGTGGGGTCTTTCGGCATGGGCGTAGCGACGGCGTGGCAGGGCAGGGGCATCGGTTCGAAGCTGTTGACGGCCGCGCTGGACGTGGCCGACAACTGGATGAACCTGCACCGCGTAGAGCTCACGGTGTATGCCGACAACGAAGCGGCACACAACCTGTATCGTAAATTCGGCTTCGAGGTCGAAGGGCGTTTGCGCGATTACGCCCTGCGTGACGGTGTGTTCGTCGATACCCTGAGCATGGCGCGCCTGCGCAAGTCGGCTTAATCCTCCAGTGCAAACGCCACCGCAGCCCGCGCATGCAGCTCGGTCGTGTCCAACAGCGGCAGGTCGCTGTGCTCGGGTTTGATCAGCAGGCTGATTTCCGTACAGCCGAGAATCACCGCCTGGGCGCCGCGTGCGGCCAGGGACTCGATCACCCGCTGGTAGACTGCGCGTGATTGGTCGCTGATCACGCCCACACACAACTGCTCATAAATGATCCGATGCACGTCCTTGCGTTCGTCGGCATCCGGCACCAGCACGGTCAGGCCCTGTGCCATCAAGCGGGCCTTGAGGAAGTCCTGCTCCATGGTGAATGCAGTGCCAAGCAAGCCCACGGTCAAGGTGCCGGCTTGCCTGGCAGCCGCCCCGGCCGCATCGGCGATATGCAGGAAGGGAATCGACACTGCCGCCTCGATACGCGGCGCCACCCGGTGCATGGTGTTGGTACACAGCACCACACATTCGGCGCCGGCTGCCTGCAGGCGGCGCGCGGAGTCTTCCAGGATCAACGCGGCATCATCCCAGCGCCCCGCGTGCTGGGCCTGTTCCACCGGGCCGAAGTCCACGCTGTACATCAACAGCTGCGCCGAACGCAGCGGGCCGAGACGGTCGCGTACGTGCTGGTTGATGATGCGGTAATACTCGGCACTGGACTCCCAGCTCATGCCGCCGATAAGGCCGATGGTGCGCATGCGATGCTCCGGACAGGGGAATGTGGCTTCACCATACCCACCGATAGCGGATTAGTCATAGGCAGTTGCCGGTCAATTCACCGGAGCAGTTCGGGTGAGGCAGGCGGGCTTACCTGCGATGATGCCTTGATAACACCCAATGATCAGACGGCCCCCGGCACACTCGGCCGACAATCGACAATTACCCGAATTTGCCGGCCTGGAGGACTTGCAGGTGCAAATGAAGAAGCATCGTTCTTGTAAAGGTGAATTTTCCGACATTAATTACCGATAACAAATCTTTACTCTCTGGAGTCTCTCGCGTTTACGAGTAAAAGGGATGACTTTCAGCGTTTTACCGAGCGTTTTTTTCGACCACAGCCGACATCAGTTGAGTGTGCGCAACCTCGATGCCCGTCTCGATGTCCTGGCGTTCGAAGGCCACGAACACCTGAGCCAGCCGTTCCGTTATCGGGTGGAGTTCACCACCACCGAACGAGATCTGGCGGCGCATAGCATGCTCGGCCAGGACGCCAGTTTCAGCCTGCACGCCGCGCCGCAAAAGCTTCCGGTCGCCGGGCTCAGCGCACCGGAGGTCAAACCGTTGCGCACTCTGTATGGCGTGGTCACCCGCTTCAAACGCCTGTCCGGTTCCCTCGACGAAGCCCGTTACGAAATCATTCTCGAACCACGCCTGGCCCTGCTCGGTCGTGGCCGGCAGTTGCGCATCTACCAGCACCAGTCGGTGCCGGAAATCGTCGAAGGCATTCTGCGTAACCGCCATGGCCTGGAAGGCCAGGATTTTCTGTTCAGCCTCAAACGCGACTACCCCAAACGCGAACAGGTCATGCAATACGGTGAAAACGACCTGGCCTTTATCGCCCGCCTACTGGCCGAGGTCGGCATCTGGTACCGCTTCACCAGCGACGAACGCCTGGGCATTGATGTGGTGGAGTTTTGCGACGATCAACGCCTCTATCAGTTCGACATCGAGCTGCCTCTTCGGCCGCAATCCGGGCTGGGCAGCAGCGGCCAGGATGCGGTGTGGCAACTGCAATCGCAGCATCAGGTGGTCGAACAGCAGGTGCATTTCCGCGCCTATCACCACCGTGATGCCAGCGCCCATCTGAGCGGCGAGATCGATCAGAGCCGGGGCGCGACCACCACTTACGGTGAGGCCTACCACTACGCCGAACCTTACACGTCCCTCGGCGACCGTCTGGATCAGGACGAAGATCTGCAAGGCGAAAGCGGCTATTTCTACGGCCGCTTGCGTCACGAGCGTTACCTGAATGGGCAGACCCGACTCAGCGGCATCAGCAGCAGCGCCACCCTGGCGCCGGGGCAGGTGCTGAAAGTCTCTGGCGGCGCGCCTCAGGCCTTCACGCCCGGCGCGGTGATCACCGGCCTGACCACCAAGGCCGCCCGTGATCAAAGCTTTGAAACCACCTTCCAGGCCATGCCCTATTCAGAAACTGTGTGCTTTCGCCCAGAACTGAAGGAAAAACCACAAATCGCCGGCACCGTCCCAGCCCGCGTCACCAGCCCGCAGGCCAACGATCCCTACGCGCATATCGACCTGGAAGGGCGCTACCGGGTGAATTTCCTGTTCGATCGTGACAGCTGGAAGGCCGGTGAAGAAAGTGTGTGGCTACGCCTGGCCCGGCCCTACGCGGGCGACACCCATGGTCTGCATTTACCGCTGATTGCCGGCACCGAAGTGGCCGTGGCCTTCGAACAGGGCGACCCGGACCGCCCCTACATCGCCCATGCCTTGCACGACAGCCAGCATGTGGACCACGTGACCCTGCGCAACGACAGGCGCAACGTACTGCGCACCCCGGCCAACAATAAACTGCGCATGGACGATACGCGGGGGCAGGAGCACGTCAAGCTCAGTACTGAATATGGTGGCAAAAGCCAGCTCAACCTCGGGCATTTGGTGGATGCCGCGAAACAAAAGCGCGGGGAAGGGTTTGAGCTGCGTACGGACGATTGGGGGAGCATTCGCGCCGGTAAAGGTTTGTTCATCAGTGCGGATGTACAGGCCAAGGCCGCTGATGATGTGCTCACTATGGCACCAGCCACCGGTATGGTCGCGGGAGCAAAGCAACAAGTCGCCGATTGGCAGGAAATCGCCCACTCTCATCGCAGTCCTCAGCCTGCGATAGACGGCTTGCAGCAGTTCCAGGATAACGCCAAAGACCTGCACGCCTCGGCCATCCTGCTCAGCGCACCCAAGGGCATCGGCGCGGTGACCCCTGACAGCGTACTGCTCAAAAGCGGCAAAGCGATGTACGTGCAAAGCAACGACGAGATCAGCCTGGCCGCCGCTCAACGGCTGTTCGTCCACGCAAATAAGGCCATTTCCCTGCTTGCCCAGCAAGAAGGCATGCGCCTCGTATCCGGTAAAGGCCCCCTGGAAATCGAGTCCCACGGCGACGTGATGAATCTGATTGCCCAGCAAGACATCACCCTGCAGACCGTACAGGGCCATCTGCAATTGACCGCCAAAAACGGCATCACCCTGGCCTGCGGTGGCGGCTACATCCGTATCACCCCAGCCGGGGCTATCGACATCCACACGCCCGGCAAGCTCAACCTCAAAGGCCAGCATGTCTGGGAAAAGACGGCCAGCCAGGGTTTTCCACTGCCGGAGTTGCCACAGTCGGTGTGTAAAGAGTGCCTTGAAAAAGCCAGGGGAAACACCACCGGTTTACTGATGCGCGAAGGTTGAGGGGGAATATGAAGATGGCAACACCCACAGAATGGCAAGAACAGATCGAACAGGTATGTGCCAGCGTCGCAATACAGCAGGTCGATCTATTGCTCGACCAAACCGCCTGGAACAACTGCGTTATACCTGCGCTGAAGATGTTGAGCCCAGAGGTTCCATGGTTCTCGTTGTTCAGCGCAACGCCGGAGGAAAACCTGCTGGATCAGTCACCTGTTTTGATGCGTCTAGACCTGACGCATTGGCAGCATAAAGCCTGGCTCGAAGAATTAATGACCCACTGCGCCGTGGATGCTCGCTTGCTGGTAGTGATCTCGCCATTACCGTTCGAAGTATTGAGCCATGCCCTGCAAGCCTTGTCGCAAATCAAATGGGGCGGGCAGTCCGGGCTACTGCGTTATTACGATCCGCGCATCTTTCCCTTGTTGATGGCCTCGATCCTGACGGATGACCAGCGCGCCGAATACGTGAACGTTGCGTGCTATTGGGGCTGGCTGGATCGAGATGATCGGCCGCAGTGGCTGCAAGGTACTTGCCAGACTTATCAGGGTGGCACTCAAGTGAGTCCCGGCATGGACCTGAGTGATCAGCAATGCGACCTGATTGGTTGCATAGGTGATGCGCAGAGACTGCTCGATGGCGGGAACTTTGATGACCTGGGAGAGGGGCCGGAACAGCGTTTCGCCTCCTTATATTCATTTGTCATACGGGCCAGTCGGGAAAGCTACTTTGGTGATTTGGCCGAGTACGTGAGGCAAAAACTGTGAGCCTCGATGAAGACGTTTCGAAGGGGCAGCGCGTTCGGCATACAGAAACCTTGCACAGGCAAGAGATTGATGCGTTGAAGCGCTTGGCTTTGATCGTATTGCTTGGCCTCGCCACCCTCACTGTCGGCTGTGGAACATTAGTTGGGCGAGGCAAGTCATCGAAAACCTACAGCAGTTCCGGCTATTACTATGTTGGTGTTCAATATGATTGGCGGCTGCTTACATTGGAAAGTCGCGGTAGCTACGACTATGTCCCTGAGTTTTGTTATCTAAGTGTCGTGTGCCCATTCGCGACGTTGCTCAGTATGCCAGTAGATTTCGTGGTCGATACAGTGATGCTATATAGCGATCATCAAAACAGGCTTGTCGAAGAACGACATTTCAATGGGTATCTTCGTGATACGTACTGCCGCTCTGAGGGCGGGCCAGATGAGGCGGCACTCAGACGGTTGGGCCTGGGTGTGGACTTCTGTTTGGAGCGCAGTAAATAGGGGCCGTGAAGCAGCTGCGTAGTACGTGCGCGATAAGTCTATTTTGGTAGTGAAAAGGGAGCTTCATATGATGGGCTTATCAATGAGGCAAGTATTGTTGCAAGGGTTGTATGGCTTTTTCGGGTTGACGTTATTTGGGTGTTCTTCTGCCGATAATGAAATGGCGGGAGGTAACTTGGAGGCTGTCAATCATACGGTGCATGCTATTAACTGGATGTCGGTCAATGGTTTTCGTGCGGACGGCGGAGGAGGAAGTTCCTGTTGCATTATTATGCCGATTAAATGGCGGCCCGGTTTGAAAGCTAATATTGAGTGGGAGGTTGATCCTGATCCTTTTGCAAAAATAAAACGAAAAACAACAGGTTTTGGTTTTGATGAAAAAGCGTGGGCTGAACATGAAGCTAAATTTCAACGCCACAGCGCCATAGTGAATATTCCGGAGTGGCCAGGCACTGAGTCGTGTGGTTTGAAAGTACATTTTCTCGTCTGCAATCAAATCAAAGTCACCACTTCTTGCTGGAGTTATGGGTCACCTAATAATCCAATTAAAGATCCTCTGGGGATGAAGGAGCCAGCCGCATGTCCATAGTAAAAGAAAACTCAAGCTCTAAAGCTTGGGCGCCTCCGGAGTTTACTGTCAATGGTCGTTTACCGACGCAATTATCGGCGGTGATCGCCAACTATGATAAGCAAATCTGCGAGGAAAATCTTTTTCGTCAAGGGGTCGACAAGCCCGCCAGCAACACCGTCTCGCAGTACCTGCCGCAGCGTCTAAACACGATCGTAGAAGACACCCAGGTCGAATTACCAGTCACCACTGTTGGGACGGGCGGATTAGCTCAGCCATGTACCAGGAGGAGTTGAGGCTGCTTATAGCGCTATTAAAAATATGCTTATGGTAGACATTTTCTCATGCCCACCCCCCCCGGATTGAGTCGTGGGAGTTTAAAGTGATGAGGCTGTTAATGAAAAAAATAATAATGCAAGGGCTGTACGGCCTTTTGGGGTTAACGTTGTTTGGGTGTTCCTCTGCAGATAATGAAATGGCAGGCGGAAATATACAGGCGATTAATCATACCTTGAGCGCAATCAATTGGTTGTCGGTCAATGGTTATAGAGCCCATGGAGGTGGCGGTAGTTCCTGCTGCATTATTATGCCGATTAAATGGCGACCCGGTTTGAAAGCTAATATTGAGTGGGAGGTTGATCCTGATCCTTTTGCACCTTCGCCGCCTTTAGGGACGGATGAATTCAGATCGTTTATGGTTAAACATAAAGCAAACTATCAGCGCCACAGCGCCATAGTGGATATTCCAGAGTGGCCGAACACAAAAAGATGTGGTTTAACTGTGCACTTCTTGGTTTGCAATCAAATCAAAGTCACCACCTCTTGTTGGGGTTATGGCTCGCCGAATAATCCAATTAAGGAACCTAGGCAAATGAAGGAGCCTGCCGTATGCCCACAATAAATAAAGAACCAAAAGCCAACGTATGGGGCCCGCCCGCGTTTCCCGTGAATGGCCGCTTTCCAGTTGATATATCGGCGGTGACCGCCAACTACGATAAGCAAGTTCCCGAGGAAAATCTTTTTCGTCAAGGGGTCGACAAGCCCGACAGCAACACCGCCTTGCAGTACTTGCCGCAGCGTCTAAACACCACCATAGAAGACACCCTGGCCGAATTTCGATCCACTACTGCTGGTGCGGGGCGCGTTAATTCAGCCATGCGCCAAGAGGGTTTGAGGCGGCTTATAGAGACTATCAAAAATATGTTTGTGGCAGCCTTTTTTTTGCATGGTGCCCGGACTGAGTCTTGGGAGATTAAAGTTATGAGATTGGCAATAAAAAAAATACTAATGCAAGGGCTGTACGGCTTTTTGGGGTTAACGTTGTTTGGGTGTTCCTCTGCGGATAATGAAATGGCAGGCGGAAATATACAGGCGATTAATCACACCTTGAGCGCAATCAATTGGTTGTCGGTCAATGGTTACAGGGCTGATGGAGGAGGGGGGCGATCCTGTTGCATTATCATGCCGATTAAATGGCGACCCGGGTTGAAAGCTAATATTGAGTGGGAGGTTGATCCTGATCCTTTTGCGAAAATGCCTCCTCTTGGAACAACAGAATTTAAGGTGGCAATGGCCAAGGCCGAATCTAGTTTTCAGCGCCACAGCGCCATAGTGGATATTCCGGAGTGGCCGGACACTAAAAGATGTGGTTTGACTGTGCATTTTTTGGTTTGTAATCAGATCAAGCTCACGAGTTCGTGCTGGGCGCCTAGTTCACCAAATTATCCAATTAAAGACCCTATGGGGATGAAGGAGCCAGCCGCATGTCCACAATAAAAGAGAATCCAAATTCTAAAGCTTGGGCGCCTGCGGATTTTCCTGTCAGTGGTCGTTTTCCGACGCAAATATCGGCGGTGACCGCCAACTATGACAAGCAAACTTCCGAGGAAAATCTTTTTCGTCAAGGGGTCAACTCCAGAGGACAGAAGCAGCATTCTGCATGCTGTCATAGCCTGCATATCAGTCTATTCTTCGACGGCACTAACAATAACAACGATAACGACACCAAAAAAAATCACCCCAGTAATATTGCTAAGCTGTTTCATGCATCTTTGAGAGGCAAAGATGCAGAAAAAAGCGGCTATTTTTCGTTTTACATGCCAGGTGTTGGCACTCCATTCCCAGAGGTTGGCGAGTTGGATTACAGCGAAGGCGGTCTCAGATATGCCACTGGCGGTGAAGATCGTATCAATTGGGCGTTGGTGCAAGTAGCCAGTGCCCTGTCATTTGCTCTGACCAAAAATGGAATTGATGACGCCGTTGCTAAAACAAAGGTCGAGGCCATGAGCACCTGGAAGGCGCCGCTGATGAGTGCGCTGGGGCGGGGTAATCGTCGACGGACGATGAACGCGTTGTTGGCGCCGTTGCAGGCTCGAACGGAATTGGCCAGGCCTCGCGTGCTGGGGGTCAAACTGTTTGTGTACGGCTTCTCTCGGGGAGCGGCCGAAGCCCGCACCTTTGTCACTTGGTTAAGCGAGTTGTTCGATACACCCGTTGGCGCAGAACTGCCCGCTCAACGCCTGATTGGCTTGCCCGTCAGCGTCGAGTTTCTCGGGGTACTGGATACCGTAGCCTCGGTGGGCATCGCCCATGCCGCTCCTTTTTTTGCAGGGCATATGGGCTGGGCCGATGACACCCAGTTGCTGCCGGATGCGCAGCGCTTCCCGAAGCTGGTCAAGTGTTGCCGGCATTTTGTCGCAGCCTTCGAGCAGCGCTCGTGTTTTCCTCTGGATTCGATCCGCAACGAGGACGGCCAATACCCAGCCAATACCTACGAAGTGGTGTACCCCGGCGTTCACTCTGATATTGGGGGCGGTTACCCGCAAAATGATCAGGGCAAGGCCCGTGGTGGTACTGACGAATTGACATCGCAGATCGTTCTGCATGACTTGTATGCTGCCGCTTTTGCGGCGGGTGCGCCTCTGCAAGTACTGGAAGCAATGCTACCTAAAAATCTGCTGTCGCAAGCAACATGGAGAAGCATTGGGCGAGATACGTTACGAGAGTTCAACATTAGCCCTGTAGTAATCGAACGCTTCAACGCCTGGCGAAGCAAAACCCTACCCGGCCTCCCCGCCGACAAGCCCGCCAGCAACACCGCCTCGCAGTACCTACCGCAGCGTCTAAACACCACCGTAGAAGACACCCTGGCCGATCAACTCGGCTGGATCACCGGCTGGCGCATTGGTCGCTATGTCAATGATGGGCAAGGTGATAACGACAGCTACAAGCGCCAGCCATTCTTCACCCAGGCCATGGAAACCACGGCGTATACGAGCAATGAAGAGAAAAAGAACTACCAGGCGCTAAAAGCGGCTGCCGTGATAGCGCGCGTGAGTAACCCCCAGCACCCCGGCCCACCGATCTACGAACCGAAAATCGACAAGACCCAGCTCAGCCAGGCCGCCGCTGAATTCAAGTCTGATTACACGGGCCAGAAACGCGAGCAGACCAGTACAGCCGGCACGGTTTTCGATGTGGTATTGCGCGATGCGGTCTATCTGCTCAACCAGGATGATGAAACCCAAGATCACGCGGCCCTCAGGGCTGCAGGCAAGCGGCGCAGTGAGCAACTGTTTCGTGACACCCAGGGCACGCCCAGTGTGGATCCTGATATGGCCCTGCTGGTGGCGTTGTTCGATGACCAGGTACACGACTCACGTGCGTGGTTCATGTACGACGCGTTGGAAACGCGGGAGATGTGGGCGGGTTACTTCTTTTATCGCATGACCTATTTCGGCAACGACAACAGCCGCGACCTGTCCCCGGTCATGGTGGGTGGGCGGATACTGGGCGTGGCGATGATTGCCGGGGCCACGGTGTATGGCATCAAGCGCGGCGGCGCACTGGGTGGCGTTGGCGGGCTGGCGGCGGGCATCGGCGCGGCGTCTATTGGTTATCAGGTGATCGATAAGGCCCGTGGTGTGGTGGTGCCGTTCTTGCCGGGCGCCGAGAAAATCCTGCAACCGACCCGCCATATTGGCCAAGTGGCCACCGAGCAGAAGCGCCTGATCGCAGAGGATGACTATCTGCAACGTATCCAGCAAACAAGTGCCATGTTGCGCAAGAGCGGCAATTTGTTCGAACTCGATGGCGGGGTGGTCTGATGCTGCCTCTCGTACGTATGGGCGATCCGCTACGTCCCTTCGGCGGCGAAGTCCTGGAAGGGCATTACGAGGCCTTCGGTAAGCCAGTGGCCTGCGTGGATGATAAGGCTCGCTGCAATCTGCACGGGCTGACGCACATTGTTGAGGGCGCTTCGGGTTCAACCATGGACGGCAAACCCGTTGCGCTGAACGGCCATCGTTGCGCCTGTGGTTGTCAGTTGGTCAGCACCCTGGCGGTCAGTTCAATGGTTATCGCACCATGAACCGCGCGCCTGAATATGCCGACTTTATCGAGCCAGCCGAACCGCGTTGGCGTGGCTGGGCGTTGGGGTTGGCGCTGCTGTTCGGGTTGCAGTCGGCGGTCTCGTTGTTGCTGTGGCCCAGGGAGCAGCCGCGTCTGGAGTTGTGGCTCTGGAGTGCGGTGCTGCCGCTGTGCTGGGCGCTGCTGCTGGCGGTACGTGTGTTGGTGTGGCAAATCGAACTGTTCAACCGCAGGGTGTATCTGCGCACCCTGGAGGTTGCCACCCACGCGTGGTGGCAGCAACGTTGTCTTGGCTTGCCGGTGGAGGACGTGTTGTTGCTGGGCCCTGCGGGCAACGTGCAAACGCATTATCTGAACTTGATGAAAGACACCCCGCTGGCGATACCTTTGCTGATACGGGGGGTTACGCAGCCCATGCTGCGTTGCCCGTTGTCGCTGAGCGTGCCCACCGAGCGTGAGCCTGCGCTGGCCCGGCATCTCGCCCGTTTAACCCTGGCACTCCCTGGGTTATCGGAGTGCTGGCCGCAACTGCGGGCAATTGCCTGGGTGGGGACCCAGAGCAGCGAAGCTGCTTTCGTGGAGACGCTCTTACGGACTGGCGTGGTATTGCCCGAGGCCCGTTTGGCTTTACAGAACCTGACTGATCTGGACGAGTTGATCGATGCCTTTCACGGCGATTGCCGTGGCGAGGACGATTGGCTCTTGTGCGCGGGGGCAGTGTCGGTAGAGAGCACTGAAGAGAGCGAACCACCGGGTGAAGCTGGCTTCCTCTGGCGGGTAAGCCGACAGGGCCGGCAGTTGTTGCATCGCGGTGAATACCGGGCGGACGAATCGCCTGCCGAGCTGTGTGCACAGCTGCAGCGCTACGCGGGGTTGGAAACACCGCCGGCCCATTGCCTGGCATTGGATGTCACCAGTCAGCAAGCTTTTGTGCAAGGCGGTTGGTCGGCGGTCGAGCACCAACTGGTAGGCCAGTGGGGCGTGCTGGCGGACCTGGCGCCGTTTATTGGGATGTCCCTGGCATTGCTGCAAGCGGGGGAGGCGGGTCAGCCGTGTGGTTGGCTCAGCCAGGATGGAAACAAACGATTGGCGATTGGAGTGGCGGTACCTCATGGCAATAGTTAAGGACGTGGGTAGGGGCTCTTTGATTCGGGTGGGGTTGGGCTATGTGCTCATCATGACGCTGCTGGTGCTGCTCGGTGGCCTGCTGTATGGCTTGTGCGCCGGTTATTTGGGCTGGCCGAAAATGCCCGCTAAGCAACTGGCGTTGTGGGGGCTGGGCGTGTGGTTCGCGCTCTGCTGGCTCTGCCCGGTCATTCTGTTGGCTTGGGAGCGTTTGGCGGTGGCCCAGGCATTGCGGGTCGTGGGGCCGGTTGCCAAGACGCCGACCTCGCAATTGAAACCGGCGCCCGAACCGCCGGACACGTCAAAGGCAGGAGAGCTACGCGACCATCTGCGCAACCACTACGGTTTCTTCTGGCGCCGCAAAGTTCGCCTGCTGCTAGTGGTCGGCGAACCCGCTGAAATCGAAGCCATCGCCCCAACCCTGGCCGGGCAATTCTGGCTTGAAGGCCAAGGCACAGTCCTGCTATGGGGCGGCAGCGCCCAAGCCGTACTGGCTCGATCATTACCGACACAATGGGCTGGGCTGAGCCGCTGGCGTGCGCTGGACGGGGTCGTTTGGGCGTTGAACATAACCCAGGCCGCCGACGATGTCGCATTGGGCAAAGGTGTACGCCAGCTGCAGCGCCTCGCCCGTGACTTGCACTGGCAGTTGCCGTTGTACCTGTGGCAAGTCTGCGACAGTGCATGGTCGCAGGACACTCGCAAGGCGCAGCCGGTGGGCTGCCCGTTGCCCGAGCGCTTCACGGCGGCGGCATTGGAAACCTGCCTGATGCGTTTGCTGGAGCCTCTGCGTCGCGAGGGCCTGGCGCAGATGAACGCCGTGATGAAGCATGACTTCCTGCTGCGCCTGTCCCGTGATTTGAACGGCGAGGGCATTGCCCGTTGGCGTCACACGCTGGCGACCCTGGCCGGTGAGTTCTCCCGTGGCGTGCCTTTGCGTGGGTTGTGGTTCAGCCTGCTGGTACAGCGCTCGCCGCATGATAAGCAACATGACTGGTCGGTTGCCCCGGTGTGGAACGGCATACTCGGCGATAACACCAATGGCCGTCGGCTGGGCTGGAGCGTGCCGCGAGTCGGTTATGCGCTAGTACTGGGTTTGGCGACGTTATGGGGCGCGGGATTGTTACTGTCGTTTGTCAGCAACCGCGCGCAGATCGCCCAGATACACACCTCACTTGCGGCCCTGCAAC
>NZ_KZ478038.1 GCF_002837185.1 Pseudomonas fluorescens
ATGGCCCATTGCGGCGGCCCACGGATTCAAGCCTGCGTTCGGGCACACCGAGCCTAGGCGAGGTGCCGAGTGGTGGGGCAAGAGCCTTTTTGGTTACTTTTGGGGCTCTTTTCCAAAAGTGACCCGCTGTAAAAGCGGAACCCATAGCAGCCGTTACCGCAGAAACGGATATGTACTCGGGTCCAATCCAACATCCTGGTCGGCCCTGAGGCCGCTATCGGGGGCAAGCCCCCTCCCACATTGGGCCGAGGCGTGTCAGTTGGGTAGCTATGGGCTGGGAGACCGCTATCGGGGGCAAGCCCCCTCCCACATTGGGCCGAGGCGTGTCAGTTGGGTGGCTATGGGCTGGGAGACCGCCATCGGGGGCAAGCCCCCTCCCACAGTTTGTTTCGGTGACACTCTTAGAACACCGACCACCCAATCCGCTCGCTCAACAACTCCAACGCCTTGATCCCCGCCAGCGAGTTCCCCGCTGCGTTCAACTCCGGCGACCACACGCACACGGTAAACTGCCCCGGCACCACCGCGACAATCCCGCCGCCTACCCCGCTCTTGCCCGGTAACCCTACGCGATAAGCAAAATTGCCCGCCTCGTCATACAGCCCGCTGGTGGCCATGATCGAGTTGACTTGTTTGGTCTGACGCGCGGTCAGGATCTGCTCGCCACTGTGGGCGCTCACGCCTTCGTTGGCCAGGAAGCTGAACGCCCTGGCCAGGTCCAGGCAGCTCATCTGCAAGGCGCAGTAGTTGAAGTAACTGTGCAGCACCGCGTCCACATCGTTATGGAAGTTGCCGAAGGCTTTCATCAGGTAGGCCATGGCCGCATTACGCGCACCGTGCTGGGCTTCGGATTCGGCGACCACGCTATTGACCAGAATCTGCGGATTGCCCGACAGCCGCCGCACAAAATCGCGCATCGACAGGATCGGCACGGCGAAGCGCGACTGATTGATGTCGCAGATCACCAGCGCGCCGGCGTTGATAAAAGGATTGCGCGGTCGGCCGCGTTCGAATTCCAGCTGCACCATCGAGTTGAACGGTTGCCCCGACGGTTCATGGCCCAGGCGCTCCCAGATGCTTTCGCCGCCGTGGTCGATGGCCTGCACCAGGCTGAACACCTTGGAAATGCTCTGCACCGAAAACAGCGTATCGGCATCGCCGGCGCAATAGGCTGCGCCATCGTTGCCGTATACCGCGATGCCAAGCTGGTTGGCGGGTACGTCGGCCAGGGCGGGAATGTAATCGGCGACTTTGCCGAGGCCGATCAGAGGCCGCACTTCGTCGAGGATCGACTCCAGCAGCGCCTGCATGTTTTGTCCTGTCATCTTCTCTGGATCAGTGGTGAACGAGGCGCGGAGGATACTTCACTGGGCGCGAAAGCCCCACACAATCTCCACCATCCGCTCGGCGACCACTACATAGATCAGGATCAGCAACAGCTGCAACACCAGGTGATAACGCAGCTTGGCCATCCGCCGAATGCCGTCGCTGATGTTCAGCAGCATCAGTACCGTGGACAGGATAATCAAGCCCCAGCCCGCGACATGTGAGGCGAACATGCCGATAAACAACTCGCGGGGCCCTACCAGCGCATTGGTCCCCGCAGCGAAGAGCAGCGCGCATACCAGCAGGTTCTTCACGTTGTCGAAAATCTGTGTGCTCAGGTCGTTTTCCAGCAACGCCAGATACCGCGTCCATAAGGTGCGCATGCTTGAGTACCGAGTGGGAAGGCTCGACAGTCAAGGTAGTTCAATTGGCAAAGCTGTCGAGCTTTGGAGGCGATCGCATTGCACGGGAAAATGCGCAGATCACGCTATTAAATGCAAACTCCTGATAATGATTAAAATCGTAATTCCCTATTTTAATAATTAGGTTAGAACCAATCGGCCTTTTACAGATTCAGCCGTGCGCCCTATTTTCACGCTACGGACCGACCCCCTGCCCGGTGGAGGCTTGTTTATCGACTTCAACAAGGACCTGACCATGAGCATCGAATTCATCGGCTACATCGGCGGCCACCACGCCTCCGAGATCCACCCGCGCAGCGGCCCGACGCTGCAACCCGATTACGTCGAACGCGTGGCGCGCGCCCATGAAGAGGCCGGCTTCGACCGTGCCCTGGTGGCCTTCCATTCCAACAGCCCGGACAGCACGTTGATCGCCGCCCATGCCGCCAACGTGACCCAGCGGCTTAAATTCCTGATCGCCCACCGCCCAGGCTTTGCCCAACCCACATTGGCCGCGCGCCAGTTCGCCACGCTGGACGTGTTCAACGGTGGACGCACCGCCGTGCATATCATCACCGGCGGCGACGACCGTGAACTGCGCGCCGATGGCAGCCATATCGGCAAGGACGAGCGCTATGCGCGCACCGACGAATATCTGAGCGTGGTGCGCCAGGAATGGACCAGCGACAAGCCTTTCGATTTCGCCGGCACCTACTATCAGGTCGAAGGTGCGCACTCCAGTGTGAAGTCGCCGCAACAGCCGCACATCCCGGTGTACTTCGGCGGCTCGTCGGCGGCGGCGATCGCGGTGGCGGGTAAGCATGCGGATGTGTATGCGCTGTGGGGCGAGACCTACGAGCAAGTGCGCGAGGTGGTGGCGCAGGTGCGGGCCGAAGCGGCGCGGCATGGGCGCACGATTCGCTTCAGCTTGTCATTGCGGCCAATCCTGGCCGAGACCGAGGAATTGGCCTGGCAGCGGGCGGACACCATTTTGCAACAAGCCACGACGCTGGCCGAGACCAGCGGTTTTGTGCGGCGCGAACCGCCCAATGAGGGCTCGCGGCGATTGCTGGCAGCGGCGGCGCAAGGCTCACGGCTGGATAAGCGCCTGTGGACCGGGATTGCCGGTTTGCTCGGCGCGCAGGGCAATTCCACGGCACTGGTGGGCACTGCCGAACAAGTCGCCGAGGCGCTGCTGGATTATTACGACCTGGGCATCACCACCTTCCTGATTCGCGGCTTCGATCCGCTCAACGACGCGATCGACTATGGGAAGAAACTCATCCCGCTTACCCGCCAACTGATCGCCGAACGCGAACAGGCCAGGCAAGTGGCTTGAGAACTCACTGTGAGGGCTTGCCCCTCCCACCCTTGTCTGCATTTCAGCATTGGGATTGGTAGCAGTTGCCAGCAGTTGCCAAGACCTGGGTGAATCGCTTTATCGAATGCATGAAGTCTTCGGCCTGAACGCGATCAATTGTGGGAGGGGGCTTGCCCCCGATGGCGGCGGATCAGTCAACATCCATTTACCTGACCCACCGCTATCGGGGGCAAGCCCCCTCCCACCCTTGTCTGCATTTCAGTATTGGGATTGGTAGCAGTTGCCAAGACCCGGGTGAATCGCTTTATCGAATGCATGAAGTCTTCGGCCTGAACGCGATCAATTGTGGGAGGGGGCTTGCCCCCGATGGCGGCGGATCAGTCAACATCCATTTACCTGACCCACCGCTATCGGGGGCAAGCCCCCTTCCACACTTGTCTGCATTTCAGAGTTCACGCGCCAGGAATGGCGCCGTGCGGCTGTCCTTGTGGTTGGCGACTGCCTGCGGCGTACCACTGGCCACCACCTTCCCACCCGCATTGCCGGCTCCGGGCCCGATATCGATCACCCAGTCACTCTGCGCCACCACGCGCATTTCATGCTCGACCACCACCACCGTATGCCCCGCTTCCACCAATTGATTGAGCTGGCTGAGCAAGCGGTCGACATCCTTGGGATGCAGCCCGGTGGTCGGTTCGTCCAGCACGTATAACGTGGCGCCCCGCGCCGTGCGTTGCAGCTCGGTGGCCAGCTTGATGCGCTGCGCTTCACCGCCCGACAACTCGGTAGCCGGCTGGCCCAGGCGCAGATAGCCCAGACCGATATCGCGCAGCACCTGCAGGGCGCGCAGCACGCCAGGCTGTTCGGCAAACACCTCGACGGCCTGCTCCACGGTCAAGCCCAGCACTTGGGCGATGTCCAGGCCTTGCCATTTGACCGCCAGGGTCTCGGGGTTGTATCGCGCACCGTGGCAGGTCGGGCATGGCGCATACACGCTGGGCATGAACAGCAATTCGACGCTGACGAATCCCTCGCCTTCGCAGTTCGGGCAACGGCCCTTGGCGACGTTGAACGAGAACTGCCCCGCATCGTAGCCACGCTTCTTCGCTGCCGGCGTGGCGGCGAACAGTTTGCGCACGTTGTCGAACAGCCCGGTATAGGTGGCAAGATTGGAGCGCGGTGTACGACCGATGGGTTTCTGGTCCACCTGCACCAAACGCCGGATCTGCTCCAGGCCGGCGCTGATGCGGCCTTCGCTGGCGGCTGGGGCAGCGTCTTCCAGGCTGGGCTCGTCGGTGTTTTCCAGCACACGCCCCAGGCCGCTGCTGACCAGTTCCAGCAGCGCCTGGCTGACCAGGCTGGATTTGCCCGAACCGGAAATCCCGGTCACCGCCGTGAAGCAGCCCAGCGGAAAATCCACGGCAAGATTCTTCAGGTTGTTGCGCGTCACCCCTTGCAGCTTCAGCCAGCCACTGGGTTCACGCCGGGTGGGATTCAAGGCCCGCGGTTCGGCAAACAGGTAGTCACGGGTCTGCGAGGCTGCGACATCCGCCAACCCCGCAGGCGGGCCGCTGTACAGGACTTGCCCGCCGTGCTCGCCGGCGGCCGGGCCGACGTCGATCAGCCAGTCGGCGCGGCGCATGGTTTCCAGGTCATGCTCCACCACAAACAGCGAATTGCCGGCCGCCTTCAAACGCGCAAGCGCGCTGAACAAGGCTTCGCCGTCAGCCGGATGCAGGCCCGCCGAAGGTTCGTCCAGCACGTAGATCACCCCGAACAATTGTGAGCCCAGTTGCGTGGCCAGGCGCAAACGCTGCAACTCCCCGGACGACAGCGTCGGCGTGCTGCGCTCCAGGGACAGATAGCCCAGGCCCAGCTCGATCAAGGTACTGACCCGTTCGAGCAGATCCTCGGCGATGCGCTGGGCGGCCAGGCGCTTTTCCACCGACAGTTTCATCTTGTCCTGCCCCGCCGCCACCGGCCGCAGCAGCTCGGCCAGGCGGGTCAGGGACAGTTGCGACAGCTCACCGATATCCACCCCGGCAAACTTCACCGACAGCGCCGCCCGGGTCAGCCGCTTGCCCTCGCACAACGGGCAGGCACTGCCTTGCATGAACTGCGACACGCGCTTTTTCATCAGCGCGCTTTGGGTATGGGCGAAGGTGTGCAGGATGTAGCGCCGCGCACCGCTGAAGGTGCCCTGGTAACTGGGCTCCAGCTTGCGTTTCAAGGCATCGCGGGTCTGTGCCGGGGTGAAGCCGGCGTACACCGGTACGGTGGGGGTTTCCTCGGTGAACAGAATCCAGTCGCGCTGCTTTTTTGGCAGGTCACGCCATGGAACGTCCACGTCATAGCCCAGGGTCACAAGGATGTCCCGCAGGTTCTGGCCTTGCCATGCCAGCGGCCAGGACGCCACCGCGCGCTGGCGAATGGTCAGGGACGGGTCGGGCACCATCAGTGCTTCGGTCACTTCATAGACGCGACCCAGGCCATGGCATTGCGGGCACGCGCCTTGGGGCAGGTTCGGCGAAAAGTCCTCGGCGTACAGCATCGCCTGCCCCGGCGGGTAGCGGCCGGCGCGGGAATACAGCATGCGGATCAGGCTCGACAAGGTGGTCACACTGCCCACCGAGGACCGCGCACTCGGGGTGCCACGTTGCTGTTGCAGGGCCACGGCGGGCGGCAAGCCTTCGATACTGTCGACATCCGGCACGCCGACCTGGTCGATCAGGCGTCGCGCATAGGGCGCCACCGATTCGAAATAGCGGCGCTGGGCCTCGGCATACACGGTGGAAAACGCCAGGGACGACTTGCCGGAACCGGACACACCGGTAAACACCACCAGGGCATCGCGGGGAATATCCACGTCGACGTTACGCAAGTTGTGTTCGCGAGCGCCGCGCACCCGCACAAAGCCGGTGTGCTGGACGGTCGGTGGAGGAGTGTTGCGCTGTGAAGTCATGAACAACCTTGTCTGGCGGTGAGAACGCTGCGTACCCGTTGCGTCAGGGCGTCGGGACTGTAGGGTTTGCTCAGCAGGTGAATATCGGCGCTCAGCAGATGATTGGAGGAAAGAATGTCGCGGGTGTGGCCGGAGGTGAACAGCACCGGAATCGGCGGCACCTGGGCACGCGCCCAGTTGGCCAGGTCGATGCTCTTGATGCGGCCGGGCATCACCACATCGGTAAAGATCAGTTCCGGTTGCAGGCCGGACTGCAGCTTGGCCATGGCCTGATCGCCGTCTTCGGCCGTCAACACCGTGTAGCCCGACTGCGTCAGCAGCTCCACCACGGTCAGGCGCACGCCTTCGTTGTCCTCCACCACCAGGATGGTTTCCTGGCCGGTGCAAGGGCTCTCCAGGTCAATGTCCGGTTCGACATGCTCCGGTTCCAGGCTGCGCGGGAAATACATCTGCACCACCGAGCCTTTGTTCTCCTCGCTCCAGATGTCGACATGCCCGCCGCTTTGACGGACAAAACCAAACACCATGCTCAGCCCGAGGCCGGTGCCCTGCCCTTCGCGCTTGGTGGTGAAAAACGGTTCGAACGCGCGCTTGAGTACCGTCAACGGCATGCCCGCGCCGGTGTCGGTGACCGCCAGGCGTACATACTCGCCGGGTTTGATGCTTTTGCCCGCGCATTCGGCCGGGTTGAGAATGATGTTCTCGCCGGTGATACGAATCACCCCCTCGCCTTGCATGGCATCGCGGGCATTGATCGCCAGGTTGAGCAGCGCGTTTTCCAGCTGGTTGCGGTCGACGTTGATGCACCAGGAATCCTGCGGCAACTGCACGTCGATATGGATGGTCTCACCCAGCGCGCGTTGCAGCAGTTCACCGAGGCCGGCATAGATACGCTGCGGGTTGTACACCGCTGGCGACAAGGGCTGACGCCGCGCAAACGCCAACAGTTGCGAGGACAAGGTGGCCCCGCGTTCCACCGCGGCAATCGCGGCGGAGACGCGCCGCTGTACTTGCGCGTTGTCCGGCTCATGGCGGGCCAGCAGGTGCAGGTTGCCGGCGATCACTTGCAGCAGGTTGTTGAAGTCGTGGGCCACGCCGCCGGTCAGGCCGCCAATCGCCTCCAGCTTCTGCGACTGGCGCAACTGCTCCTCGGCGGCGGAACGCGCTTGCACTTCGGCCGCTACGCGCTGCTCCAGATTATGGGTCAGCTCCTGGCGCACCCGCTCGGACTTGACCAGTTCAGTGGTCTCGACCACGATCGCCAGCACCCCGGCCGGTTGCTGGTTATCCCCGGCCACCGGACTGTAGTAGAGGTCCAGCCACAAGGTTTCCGGCCTGCCATGGCGCGACAACACCAATTCCTTGTTGTTGAACGACAAGGTGCCGCCAGCCAGGCATGTGTCCACCACATGCCGGTTGAACTCGGCCACCTCCGGCCAGCCCAGTTCCACCGGCGTGCCCAGCAGGTACGGGTGGCGACCACCGGCGAACACCGAGTAGCTGTCGTTGTAGATCATGTAACCGGCGCGCCCCCATAGCATCACCATGGGCACGGGCGAAGCGAGCATCATCTGCACGGTGCAGGCCAGGCTGGTGGACCAGCGATCGATCGGGCCGAGGTCGGTGCCTGACCAGTCAAACGCGCGAATTCGCTGGGCCATTTCACCGGCCCAGCCTTCACAGCCGTGGGAGTTGGATAAAAATTGCATGATCGGGCTCTGGGCAATGAGAAGGCAGTCGCAAGTTTTGGAGCGCGGCGGCGGTAGATGGTTTCATCTTGTCGAACTTGGGCCGAATAAACCACTGGCCTCAGTGAAAATCCCGGCTGCGCACTACAATGCCGTCCAGCAGCGGCGACAGGTCGGTCAGGCGCCCGGCGATCAAATGCCGCACCTCGCCCACCGCCTCCCAACGCCCGTCCACCTTGAGCAGTCGCGAGCCGACCAGGGCCTTGCGCTGACGTTCGGCCAGGTCGCGCCAGACCACCACATTGAGGTTGCCGAACTCATCTTCCAGGGTGACAAAGGTCACCCCACTGGCGGTGCCGGGACGTTGGCGCCCGGTGACCAGCCCGGCCACGCTCACATTGCGCCCATGCTCCACGCTCAGCAGCTCCTGGGAACTGCGGCAGCGGCGCTTGCGCAGTTCCGCGCGCAGCAGCGTCAAAGGGTGCGGCCCCAGGGTGGTGCCGAGCGTGGCGTAATCGGCGTGCAAGTCCTCGCCCACCGTGGGTTGAGGCAACGCCACGTCTGCTTCATCGGGGCTCGGCAGGCCGGCAAACAGGCCCAGTTGGGTCTGCACACCGGCCACCTCCCAGCGGGCCTGATGCCGGTTACCGGCCAACCCGCGCAAGGCGCCGGCATCCGCCAGCAAGGCTTGGGCGCGCGCATCCAGGCCGGTGCGGGCGTCGAGGTCGGCGATGTCGCTGAATGCACGGCACTGACGCACGGCCTCGATGCGCCGCCCATCGTCTTCGCGAAAGCCCGAGATCATGCGCAGACCCAGGCGAATCGCCGGTTGCTCGCCGTCGATGGGTTCCAGGCTGCAATCCCAGTCGCTGGCCTGCACGTCCACCGGGCGAATCTGCAGACGATGACGGCGCGCGTCCTGCAGGATCTGGTCCGGGCTGTAGAAACCCATTGGCCAGCTGTTGATCAGCGCGCAGGCGAAAGCCGCCGGCTCATGGCATTTGAGCCAGCAACTGGCGTAGGTCAGCAAGGCAAAACTGGCCGCGTGGGACTCGGGAAAACCATAGCTGCCAAAGCCTTTGATCTGCTCGAAAATCTGCGCGGCAAAGGCTTCGGTGTAGCCGTTTTTGAGCATGCCGGTGCGCAGCCGCTGCTGATGCGGTTCCAGGCCGCCGTGGCGTTTCCAGGCGGCCATGGAGCGGCGCAACTGATCGGCTTCGCCTGGGCTGTAGTCGGCGGCGACCATGGCGATCTGCATCACTTGTTCCTGGAACAACGGGATGCCCAGGGTACGTTTCAACACCACTTCCAATTCAGGCGATGGATACGTGGTGGGCTCTTCCTTGTTCCTGCGACGCAAATACGGATGCACCATGCCACCCTGGATCGGCCCCGGCCGCACGATGGCGACCTCGATCACCAGGTCATAGAAGGTTTTCGGCTTGAGCCTGGGCAACATCGACATCTGCGCCCGCGATTCGATCTGGAACACGCCGATGGTGTCGGCCTTGCTGATCATCGCGTAGGTGGCCGGGTCTTCCTTGGGAATAGTTGCCAAGCTCCAATTCTGGTGGCGATGGCGGCGCAGCAAATCGAAGCAGCGACGGATCGCGCTGAGCATGCCCAGGGCGAGAATATCCACCTTGAGCAGGCCGACGGCGTCGAGGTCGTCCTTGTCCCACTGGATGATGGTGCGCTCGGCCATGGCGGCGTTCTCCACCGGCACCAGGGTGTCCAGCGGGTATTCGGAAATCACGAAGCCACCGGGGTGCTGGGACAAATGCCGGGGAAAGCCGATCAATTGCCCGGTCAGGGTCAGTACGCGGCGCAGCAGCGGGCTGTCCGGGTCGAAGCCGCTTTCGCGCAGGCGCTCCAATGGTGGCGCGTCGTCACTCCAGCGCCCGCAGCAGTCGGCCAATGCGTTGACCTGGTCCGCCGGCAGCCCGAGGGCCTTGGCCACATCGCGCACCGCGCCGGTCGCGTGGTAACTGCTGACCACTGCCGTCAACGCTGCACGGGTGCGGCCATAACGCTGGAAGACGTATTGCAGCACCTCTTCGCGGCGCTCGTGTTCAAAATCCACGTCGATATCCGGCGGCTCGTTGCGCTCCCTGGACAGGAAGCGTTCGAACAGCACATTGCTCAGGCTCGGGTTGATCTCGGTGATGCCCAGGGCAAAACACACCGCCGAGTTGGCCGCCGAACCGCGCCCCTGGCACAGGATCGAACGGCTGCGGGCAAAGCGCACGATGTCGTGCACCGTAAGGAAGTAACTTTCGTAACCCAGCTCGCTGATCAGCGCCAGTTCCTTGTCGATCTGCGCCAGGGTCTTGGGGTCGATGCCTTCGGGCCAGCGCTGGGCAATGCCTTCCTGAGTGAGGGTGCGCAACCAGGATTCGGCATCATGGCCTGCTGGCACCAGCTCACGCGGGTAGTGATAACGCAACTGGCCGAGGTCGAAGGTGCAGCGCCGCGCGATGGCCAGGGTTTCATCGAGCAGGGCTTGGGGGTACAGCGCGGCCAAGGCTTCGAGACTGCGCAGGTGCCGCTCGCCATTGGGGTGCAAATGCAGGCCGGCTTCGGCCACAGGGACGTGATGGCGGATGGCAGTCATGGTGTCTTGCAGGGCGCGGCGGCCGCGCGCATGCATGTGCACATCACCGCAGGCGACCGCCGGGATCTGCAGGCTGGCCGCCAGTTGCAGGCGTTGTTCCAGATGGCGCGCATCGTCCTGTCCGCAATGCAGGTGCACCGCCAGCCACAGGCGCTCGGCAAAGGTGCGGCGCAGCCACTGGATATTGGCCTGAGTGTCGCTGTCTTGCGCCACCCACAAGGCCAGCAGGCCGGGCAACGGTTGCTCGAAGTCTTCCTGCAGCAGGCGGTAGCTGCCCTTTTCGGCGCGGCGTCGGGCCAGGGTGATCAAACGGCACAGGTGCTGGTAACCGCTCAGGTTTTCGACCAGCAGCACCAGTGTCGGCCCGTTCTCGATGCGCACTTCACTGCCGATAATCAGCGGCAACTCCAGCGCTTTGGCCGCCTGCCAGGCGCGCACGATGCCCGACAGCGTGCACTCGTCGGTAATCGCCAGGGCGCTGTAGCCTTGGCGTTTGGCACGCTCGAACAATTCCAGCGCACTGGAGGCGCCGCGCTGGAAGCTGAAGTTGGACAGGCAATGCAGCTCGGCGTAACTCATGCCTGCCCCGTCTCTGTAGGAGCGAGCTTGCTCGCGAAAAACCCTGGGGCACCGCATTCATTCAGGTGCCCCGCGTTATCGTTAACTATCTTCGCGAGCAAGCTCGCTCCTACAGGGGGTGGTGGCCTGTTGGTGTTCATGCGAACCAGCCTTGCAACCACAACCCATCCTGTTGCCCCACCGTGCGGTAGGCCCAGCCTTGCTGGCCGGCACGGGTCTGGATGAGGTAATAGTCGCGGCGGATATCGGCGCCATCCCACCAGCCGGATTCGATGCGTTCCGGTCCCATCAGGATCTGTACGCCCTGCTCGGCCAGCAAGGTCGGCTGGTCCAATAACCAGCCAGGGCGCCGCACCTTGTTCAAGGTCGGGCATGGACGGGGATCAACGGCGGTTTGCCAGGCGCATTCAGGGCGATGGTCGGCGTGAAAGCGCAGGCCCTGCACCGCTTCATCACCCAAGCGTGCGCGCAGACGTTCGCGCAATTGCTCCCAGGGCAGGGTCTGTTGCGGGCGGTCGTCGAACAGGTCCTGGCGCTGCGGCACGAACACCGGCAAGTCCTGGGCCACCAGGCGAAACCCGCGCACAGGCGCCGTGACTTGCACCTGTTCCAGGCGCCCACGGGCCAGTTCGAACAGCATCGAGGGCTCGCGTTCGGCACTCAGCAGGCCGACCTTGATCACACTGTCCGGTGCCTGGGCATGCTCCAGGTGCAGGTCGAAACGCTGCACGCCACTGTCACGCCCGCTCAGGAAGGCGGACAAGTCAGCAGTCAGGCGGCGCAAGGGAAACAGCAACGCCTGGTGGGATTGCACGTCGAAATTCAACTCGATGCGCACATCGAACCGGTCCGGCGGTTGATAGAACCCCAGGGCCAACGGCCGCTGCCCGGTCAGGGCATCGAGGTGCTTGAGCAGGCTGGCGTCAAAGCGCCGCGCCAGGGTATGCCGGGGCAGCGCCTGCACGTGGGCCAACGTGCGCAGGCCCATGCGCGACAAGGCGCTGGCGGCCTGCGGGTCAATCCCGGCGCGGTCGACCGGCAGTGGCGCCAGGGCCTGCATCAAGGCGCTGTCATCGGCCACCGCCAGGCCATCGTAACGATTGGCCAACACCCGCGCCGCCGCCGGATTGGGCGCGGCGACGATGCGATGACGAAAGCCCAGCTCGGTCAACTCCTGGCGCAAGCGCGCTTCGAACTGCGGCCAGGGCCCGAACAGGCCCAGGCTCGATTCGATCTCGAACAGCAAGGCGCGCGGGTAATACACACTGACCTGGGAGCTGAAGCGGTAGGCCCAGGCGGCCAGAAATTGCTGGCAGCGCTCGATGTCCAGCGGGTCGTATTCAGCGCAGGCAAAGGCTTTGGTCAGGGCATGCGCCGCCGTCAGCGACTGGCCGGGACGCAACCCCAGGGCGCGGGCGGCGGTATTGACGGTTTGCAGCACGCGTCGCTGCGGCGTACCGGCCAGCAGTGCCAGCGGCTGATCGGGCTCGGGATGGGCCCGCAGCACGGCGTCCAGCGCCAATTGCGGGAAAACAATACAAACCCAGCGCATGGCAACCTCAATGCCCCGCCAGGGCAATCGGCGCCGGGTGGGCCAGGCCGCCCCGGCATTTGAGCACGCGCACTTGTGCCGGCCTTGACTCGACCGCCAGGCGCAAGGCGGCCGGCGATGGATTGATCGCCTCACTCAAGGAGCGCCAGGCAAACGCCAGGGTCTGCCCGGTTTCCGCCGCCACCTGCAAACGGCGCAAGGCCCGGTCATCGGCCTTGTGCGGCCAGCACAACACCGCGCCGCAACTGCCGGAGCGCAGGCATTGCTCCACTGCCCACAGCGCATCGCGCTCCTGGGCCTGGATCACCGCGAGCTGGCGAACATCCACCCCTGCGTTCTGCCAGGCGTGGGGATACGGCGTGTAGGGCGGCGCCACCAGCACAATGCGCTCGCCCAGCGCCGACAAGCGCGCCAGGGTCGGCAGCACCAGTTGCAGTTCGCCCACGCCCTCCCTGGCCATCAGAATTTCACTCAAGGCCGCCTCCGGCCAGCCGCCGCTGGGCAGCACCGCGTCCAGCGCCGCCAGCCCCGTGGGGTGCACACTGGCCGGTGGCGCGGCGGGCCGGCCCTTCCAGACTCGCCCACCATTGAACAGCGAGTCCAGGGCAACCACGGCGCCCATCAGCCTTGCCTCACCAGGCCGCAGAACACCCCTTCGATGGCCAGGTCCTGATCGGCCCCGACCACGATAGGCTGATACGCGGGGTTGCGCGGCAGCAGGCGCACCTTGTCGCCAGTGCGCTCGAAACGCTTGATGGTGACTTCACCGTCCAGGCGCGCCACCACAATCTGCCCGTTCAAGGCCTCGGCACTGCGCCGCACGCCCACCAGGTCGCCATCGAGAATGCCGTCCTCGATCATCGAATCGCCCTGCACACGCAGCAGGTAGTCCGGGGTTCTGGCGAATGTGGCGGGGTCCAGTTGCAGGCGATTGTGCACTTCGGCATCCGCACCGATGGGCAGGCCCGCGGCCACACGGCCGAGCACCGGGATATCCAGCCATTCCGGGCGCGACGGTTGGTTGAGCAGGCGAATACCACGGGCCTGGTTGGGGTTGACTTCGATAAAGCCGGCTTCGCTCAGAGCCACCACATGCTTGCGGGCGACGCTGCGCGAGGCAAAGCCGAACGCCTCGGCGATCTCGGCGAGGCTGGGGGGCTGGCCTTGCTGCGCGATGCGGTCGCGGATGAAGGTCAGGATGGCGGTACGGCGGGGGGTCAGGGTTGTCATGGAGTACATTTGTACTCCTGCGGGGAATTTCTGACAATAGCCGTCAGTCGGGGGTGGGGTTGGGATTGGGGGTTGGGGGTTGGCCTGAAAATCAGAAGTGAGCATGGTTTAAATGTGGGAGGGGGCTTGCTCCCGATGGCGGCCTCAGGGCCGACCAGGATGCTGGATTGGAACGAGTACATATCCGTTTCTGCGGTAACGGCTGCTATGGGTTCCGCTTTTACAGCGGGTCACTTTTGGAAAAGAGCCCCAAAAGTAACCAAAAAGGCTCTTGCCCCACCACTCGGCACCTCGCTTAGGCTCGGTGTGCCCGCAATCCGACATTGATGTGGGGGGCCGCCGCCACGCGCCATCCATGGCGCGGGGCGGCTAAACCGGCGTCCTGCCGGTTTACCCCCCACATCAATATCGAATTGCGGCCAGCGTGGTTTAACGGGGCGCCTAAGATCAAAAGCAAAAGCAAAAGCAAGAGCCGCTCGCTTCGCATCGTGGATACGCTGTTTGTGTGGGAGGGGCGGTGCGACGATTCGACTTGCCCCCGATGAGGGAGAGTCAGTAAGTGCATCCGTGACTGACACACCGTCATCGGGGGCAAGTCGAATCGTCGCGCCGCCCCTCCCACCTTTGGATCGGGATCGACACAAGATACCGGTCGGCTCCAAGGCCGCCGCGCTATAGGTCTGATCCTGGGCCCTCCGTCAACCCACGCTGGCCGAACTCAACCACCCAGCAACATCATCAAGCCGCACGGCTCTTCCTGTTCAAACTCTCCATATCAATCACAAACCGATACTTCACCTCCAGGTTATGCGGCGCAGCGACGGTGTTGAGAATGAAGTCCAGCCTGCGCCCGGCAGCTGAAACGTTCAACCGAGCACGTCCATACAATTCGCGTTGCGCTGCGCCCCCTAACCTCACGGCTTTCGAACCCGCAGAAGCGCTGGAGAATGGGCATGCGTAACAAAGCAATCAAGGTATCCGTGGCACTGACGCTGTTGGCAAGCGCAGTGATCAACAGCGCGCTGGCCGCCACCCCAAGCGTCGCCGTGGCGCCGCAATATGACACCAGCCACGTGTATGTGGCGCCCGTCGATGTCGAGCGTTTCGCCCAGAGTTTCCTTGCCACGTTTGGCGGCAAAAGTACGCCCCAGGTGGTGGTGAATGTGCTGCCGGTGCCGAGCAGCACCACCTCGCAATTGCTGCAGACCCCGGCGGGTACGGTGTCGTTGTTCGGCTTTACCACGCCCGTGCCGCACCCGTTCGGCCAGGAGCGCAACGGCTATCTGGTCAAGGACATGGACGTGGCGCTCAAGGCAGCGCGGGACAACGGCGCCGATGTGATCGTCAGCGACTTTCCCGATCCGATTGGCCGTGACGCCGTGGTGCAATGGCCGGGCGGCGTCAACATGCAGCTCTACTGGCACACCAAGACCCCGGATTACGCGGCGTTCGAGACCGTTCCGGAAAACCGCGTGTATGTCTCCAACGACAGCGCCGAGCGCTTTATCAAAGCGTTTCTCGGTTTCTCCCATGGCAAGGTGGTGAGCGACGACAAGCACGCGCCGGCCGTTGATGTCGGCCAGGCGGGCGGCACTTATCGACGCGTGGAGATCGAGTCGCCCTTCGGGCGCATGGCCGTGCTGGTCACCAATGGTCAACTGCCCTACCCGTTCGGCCACGACACCACCGGCTATCAGGTCAACGACCTGGCCGCCACCCTCGGCAAGGCCACCGGGTCCGGGGCCAAGGTGCTGGTGCCCGCGTTCGACAGCAAAGGTCGGCGCAGCGCACTGGTCGAATTCCCCGGCGGTTACGTCGCGGAAATTCACCAGATCACCGCGGCAAAATGATTCGTCACACAGGCTGGAGCCTGGCCGTGCTGTGGCCGCTGCTGGTCGGCAGCGTCCATGCCGAGGATCAACCGAGCCGACCGGCACTCAAGGCCAATCGCTGGCAGGAAGACTGGTCGGTGCTCAAGGATCCGGCGCTGCGCACGCAGCCGCTGGACAACCTCAAGTACATCCCGCTGTCCGGCACCGACCCGTTCACCTACCTGTCCCTGGGCGCGACCTTGCGCGAGCGTTTCGAGATGAATGACGCCAGCGGTTTCGGCGTAAAGAACGTGGCCCGTGATCGCTATTTGATCCAGCGGTTTCAGGTGCATGCCGACCTGCATTTGAACCAACACTGGCGCGTGTTCACCCAGCTTGAAGACGTGCGCGCCTACGACAAGTCCACCCTCGGCGGCGCCGATCAGAACCGCGTGGATCTGCGCCTGGCCTTTGCCGAATACGTGAACACCTTCAGCAGCGGCACGTTCAAGAGCCGGATCGGCCGTCAGGATTTCGCCTTCGACTTGCAGCGCTTCATTTCGTCACGAGACGGCCCGAATGTGCGGCAGTCGTTCGATGCGTTGTGGGCCGACTGGGAAACCCCGAACTGGCGCTTTATCGGGATCGCCAGCCAACCGGTGCAGTACCAGGATGGTCGGCATTTCGACGACAAATCCAACAGTGATGCGCGCTTTCACCTGCTGCGGGTCGAGCGCCTGGTGGGCGGCACGAACGAGCTGTCGGCCTACTACGGCATGTACGAGCGCCGCGCGGCGCACTACCTGGACGCTGATGGCGACGAGACGCGCCAGTTGTTCGATGCGCGCCTGGGGGGCGCGGCACAGGGGTTCGACTGGGACATCGAAGCCATGCTGCAAGGCGGCTCGGTGGGCAGCAAGGATATCCGCGCCTGGGCCGGCGGCAGCCGCACCGGCTACACCTTTGACAGCCTGGCGTGGAAACCGCGCGTGGGCCTGCAACTGGACATCGCCTCCGGTGACCGCAAAAGCGGTGACGGTACCGTCGGCACCTTCAACCCGCTGTTCCCCAACGGCTATTATTTTTCCCTGGCAGGCTATACCGGCTACAGCAACCTGATCCACGTCAAGCCGTCGATCACCGTCAAGCCCATCGCCAAGCTCAGCGTGCAAACCGCCGTCGGCCTGCTGTGGCGGCAAACCACCGCGGACGCCGTCTACACCCAGCCCAGCGTGCCGGTCGCCGGTACCGCCGGTCAGGGTGAACGTTGGACCGGCGCCTACGGTCAGTTGAGAACCGACTACGCCTTCACGTCGAACCTGACCGGCGCGGTCGAAGCCGTGCACTACGCGGTCGGCCAGACCCTGCGCGATGCCGGCGGACACGACAGCAACTACCTGGGCATGGAGCTCAAGTTCAGCTGGTAACGCTGGCAAGCACACCGATACAAGCCGCGCGGCGACTTTTGGCGCAGGCTTTCGAGGCATGAGCCCATGCGGATTTTTAACCCACTCTTTTCATGCAGACAAAGGAGTTTCAGATGAGCACATTCGTTGCCAAAGACGGTACCCAGATCTATTTCAAGGACTGGGGCAGCGGCAAGCCCGTGTTGTTCAGCCACGGCTGGCCACTGGATGCCGATATGTGGGAATACCAGATGGAATACCTGAGCAGCCGTGGCTTTCGCACGATCGCGTTCGACCGTCGAGGCTTTGGCCGCTCGGACCAGCCGTGGACCGGCAACGACTACGACACCTTCGCCGACGATATCGCCCAGTTGATCGAACACCTGGACCTCAAGGACGTGACCCTGGTGGGCTTCTCCATGGGCGGCGGTGATGTGGCCCGCTACATTGCGCGCCATGGCAGCGCACGGGTCGCCGGGCTGGTGCTGCTCGGCGCCGTGACGCCGATCTTCGGCCAGAAGGACGATTACCCGCAGGGCGTGCCCAACGACGTATTCGATGGCATCAAGGCCGGCCTGCTGAAGGATCGCGCGCAGTTCATCAGCGATTTCAACACGCCGTTCTTCGGGCTCAACAAAGGCCAGAAAGTCTCGGACGGTGTGCTCACCCAGACCCTGCAGATCGCCCTGCAGGCCTCGCTCAAATCCACCGTGGATTGCGTGACCGCGTTCTCGCAGACCGACTTCCGCCCGGACATGGCCAGCATCGATGTACCGACCCTGGTCATCCACGGTGACGGTGACCAGATCGTACCGTTCGAAACCACCGGCAAGGTCGCGGCCGAGATGATCGAGGGCGCGCAACTGAAGGTGTACAAGGACGCGCCCCACGGATTCGCCGCCACCCACACCCAACAGCTCAATGAAGACCTGCTGGCGTTCCTGAACCGCTGAAAATCCCACATTTGGATCGGAATCGACACAAAATACCGGTCGGCTCCAAGGCCGCCGCGCTTTTGCTTTTGATCTCAAGCGCCCCGTTAAACCACGCTGGCCGAACGCAGGCTTGAATCCGTGGGTAACCCGGCAGGACGCCGGGTTAGCCGCCCCGCGCCAGGGATGGCGCGTGGCGGCGGCCCACGGATTCGAGCC
>NZ_KZ478039.1 GCF_002837185.1 Pseudomonas fluorescens
TGGCCCAGTGCGGCTAACCCGGCGTCCTGCCGGGTTACCCACGGATTCAAGCCTGCGTTCGGCCAGCGTGGTTTAACGGGGCGCCTGAGATCAAAAGCAGATCAAGATCAAAAGCCAGATCTAGATCAGGAGCGGCTCGCTTCGCATCGTGGTTACGTTTCGCGCTACAGAGTTGTGTAATACCTATGCCTCGATGAGTGTCAGTAAGCACACTGTTGACTGACTCACCGCCATCGGGGGCAAGCCCCCTCCCACATTGGTCTTGTGTTGTTGTGGCTGTTTTATGAAAATTAATAATAATTAGCTTAGATTAAAATGTGCTTTTTATTATTACTGGGCATCCCCTAGGCTGGCCTTGAAGTCCTTAAGGCCATCCGGGAAGTTTTGCCATGAGCAGCGTTACCTCGCTATCGAGCGTCGCCAATACCGTCCGCCAACGCGTCACGCCAGAGGAGTGGGAGGTGCGCGTCAAACTGGCCGCCGCCTATCGACTGGCGGCCCTGTACAAGTGGACCGACCATATCTACACGCACTTCTCCGCCCGTGTGCCAGGGCCCGAGGAACATTTCCTGATTAACGCCTTCGGGCTGTTATTCGATGAGATCAGCGCCTCGAACCTGGTCAAGGTCGACCTCGACGGCACCCTGGTCGACGATCCCACCGGGCTGGGCATCAATTACGCCGGCTACGTGATCCACAGTGCCATCCACGGTGCCCGCCACGACTTGCAAGCGGTGCTGCACACCCACACACGTGACGGTATTGCGGTGTCCGCACAGAAGGACGGCTTGTTACCGATTTCCCAGCACTCCATCGCTTTCTCCGGTCGTGTGGCCTATCACGGCTACGAGGGGGTGGCCCTGGACCTGGACGAGCGGGAACGGCTGGTGGCGGACCTGGGTGACAAGAGCGTGATGATCCTGCGTAACCATGGGCTGTTGACCGCAGGCATCAGCGTGGAGCATGCGTTTCAACAACTGCAAGGGCTGGAGCGGGCGTGCACTATTCAGATTGCGGCGCAGGCAGGCGGGAAGGCGGAGTTGGTCTTCCCGCCCGCTGAAGTGGTGGCCAGGGTCGAGCAGCAGGCCAAGGTCTTCAGCAGCGGGGAAGGGCCTGGGGTGACGCGGCATTGGAATGCATTGATTCGGCAGTTGGAGCGCACCGATACCGACTATAAACATTGATCCCGAGCCGCACGCAGATGCAGCAGGGAGCAAGCCCCCTGTGCATTGCCGCCGTTTATTCAGGCCGGGTGTGCTGGATTTGCTGCTTGGCCAGCGCCACCACATTTTTCACGGTGAAGCCGAACTTTTCCTGCAACTTCGACAGGGGGGCCGAGGCGCCAAAGCTGTTCATCACCACTTTGGCGCCAGACTGTCCGACGTAGCGATCCCAGCCCAGGGGGCCGGCCTGCTCCATCACCACCCGGGCCTTCACGGTCGGCGGCAAGACGCTGTCGCGGTAGGCCTGGTCCTGGTCTTCAAACAATTCCCAGCTGGGCATCGACACCACCTGCGCGGCAATGCCTTCGCCCGTGAGTTGCTCGTAGGCCGTGACCGCCAGGCTGACTTCACTGCCGGTGGCGATCAGGATCACCTCTGGCTTGTCCGCACCGGCCAACACATAGGCGCCCTTGGTCGCACCTGCGGCCGACGCGTAACGGCTACGGTCCAGGGTCGGCAGCGGCTGGCGCGACAGCACGACACAGCTGGGCCGATGGGTTTGCGCCAGCGCCACCTTCCACAACTCAAGGGTTTCATTCGCATCCCCTGGGCGCAGGGTCAGCAAGCCCGGGGTGGCGCGCAGTTGGGTCAGGTGTTCGATGGGTTGATGCGTCGGGCCGTCTTCGCCCACGCCGATGGAGTCGTGGGTAAACACGAATATCACCGGCAACTCCATGATCGCCGCCAGCCGGATCGGCGGTTTCATGTAGTCGCTGAAGACCAGGAACGTCGAGGTGTAGGGCCGCAGGTAGGACAGCGCCATGCCGTTGGCAATCGCGCCCATGGCATGCTCGCGAATACCAAAGTGCAGGTTGCGCCCGCTATAGTCGTCGGCACTGAAACGGCCCGCGCCGTCGAAGGTGAGGTTGGTCTTGGTCGACGGCGAGAGATCCGCAGAACCGCCCAGCAACCACGGGATATTTTGCGCAAAAGCGTTCAGCACCTCGCCGCCCGACGCTCGGCTGGCGACGCCCTTGGCATCGGCCGCAAAGCTCGGCAGATCGGCCTGCCAATGCTCGGGCATTTCCCCGGCACGCATGCGCTGCAGCTCATCGGCGCGTTGTGGGTCGAGGGAGGCCAAGGTCTGGTTCCACTCGGCATACAGCGGCTCGGCCCGCTCAACGAGTGCATCGCGCAATGTTGTGCGCGCCTCATCGGGCACCAGGAAACTGGCGTCCTCCGGCCAGCCATACGCGGCCTTGGTCAGGCGAATTTCATCCTCGCCCAGCGGCTCGCCATGGGCGGCAGCGGTGTTGTGTTTGTGCGGCGAGCCGTAGCCGATCACGCTGTCGACCACAATCAGGGTCGGTGCGCCGGTATTGGCCTTGAAGGTCTCCAGCGCCACACTCAATGCCTGCAGATCATTGGCATCGGTGACATGCACGGTGTGCCAGCCATACGCCTGGAAGCGCTTGATCACATCTTCACTGAAGGCCAGCTCGGTGTGACCCTCGATGCTGATGGTGTTGTTGTCGTAGATCCAGCACAGATTATCCAGCTGCAAATGCCCGGCCATCGACGCCGCTTCACTGCTGATGCCTTCCATCATGTCGCCGTCACCGCACAGGGTGTAGACGTCGTAATCGAACAGCACCTGGCCGTCGCGGTTGAAACGCCGGGCCAGCCAACGCTCGGCCATGGCCATGCCCACGCTGTTGGCGCAGCCCTGGCCCAGGGGGCCAGTGGTGGTTTCCACGCCGGTGGTCATGCGGTACTCGGGATGCCCCGGGGTCTTGGAACTCATCTGGCGGAACTGTTTGATGTCGTCCAGGCTGACCGCCGGCTCACCGGAACGCTTGCCGTGGGCGTCGATTTCCACCACGCCGGCCAGGTGCAGCAGCGAATACAGCAGCATCGACGCATGCCCCACCGACAATACAAACCGGTCACGGTTGGGCCAGTCGGGATGCTCCGGGTGATAACGCAGGAAACGACTCCACAACGTATAACCCACCGGCGCCAGGCCCATGGGCGTGCCGGGGTGGCCCGAGTTGGCCTTCTGCACGGCATCCATGGCCAGGGTGCGGATAGTGTTGATGCATTGCGTGTCGGCGGCAGTTGCGGTGTGATTCATGAAACCGGTCTCCCTCGAGTGGCGATCTACAGTGGAGGGCAGGGCAGGCCAAAAGGTTTGATCCCATCGCCAGGGTTGCGACGAACGGGGCTGTATCGACTGCAAACATGACAACACCCCGGTCAATGGGCTAGCTTCAAGGGGTAGGCCATTGATCAACTTGTGGAGGTAAGTCATGCCAGTGAAACACGACCTGTATCAGGACTTGGGGTTGAGCAAGGAAGTTGTCCACGAGCGCAGGGCGGGGGACAAACGGCTGGACTCGCTGCTTACGCAATACGACGCTGCCGACGGGGAGGTGCTGAAGGCTGAATCGGCAAGCGCCAGTGATGAGGACGTGGAGAAGTTGAAGAAGAAACGGTTGCTGATCAAAGACGAAATTGTCGCGAAGTTGGGTTAAGCAAAAACCGCTGCCGGTGGACGCTCTGGTTATATCTGCAGCGTTTTATACCGGCAGCTTTTTTATACCAGCAGTGCTCTCACACACGCCTCCACGGAACGCTGCTGCGTTTCGTCATATAACTGCAACTCGTCAATCGTGCTGCGGCCCAGCGCCTTTTCGAACTCGGCTTTGTTTGAATGGGCCGCGTAGTGGCTCTGCGCGGCATCGCCCAGGTTCGACTGGAAGATCCCCGCTGCGCTCACCGGCAGGAAGTCCTCGTACACCAGCGGTTCCACCTCCACGTGCCCTGCACTGAGCAAGGCCTGCAGCGTGCGCGGTGGGTCGGGCTGGCCGCGGGCTGCGAGGCCTTTTTCGCTGGGGAAATAGCGAAAGTAGGCCAGGCCTTGTTCGCGCATCTGCGCGTGGTTGTCCGGGAATGCCTGGAAGTGTTGCTCCAGCAATTGCTCGTAGCGCGCGGCATTGGCCTCGTTGGGTGCCGCGCCGAGTTCATCGCGGGCGGCGTTCAGTAACTGGTCGTACAGGGCGCGGCCCTTGGGCGTGAGCGCGACGCCGCGTTGTTCGATTTCACCGAAGCGCGCGCTGTGGCGGCCCTGGGCATCGGTAAAGGCAATGGGTTCGTCGAGGGCCTTGAAACTGGTCTGGCGCAGCAGGATCGGGCAATGGCGTCGCGGTGGGCCTTCGATCACGGCTTTGGGTGTGATGCCGTGGGCGGGCATGGCGGCCTGTACCTGATCGATGTCCAGGGTACGCGGGGTGAGGTGGTTGATGTGCGGGCCCTTGAAGGCCACCACGTCGGCGATCAGGCGATGCTGGTCGCTGAGTTGCCGATACTGTTCGGCCGTGACGGTGGCGCTGTGGTGCCAGCGAAAGGTCTCCAGCGCCTGGCGGATAAAGGCCTCGGCATCCTCGGCATCGAGGCCGCCGTCGGTTTCGGCCTGCTCGATCAACGCCAGGGCCCCTGGGGTGAAGATCGACCGCTTGGCCAGGGCGGTTTCGGCGAAGCTGCGCAGCGCGGGGTTTTCGATCAGCTCCAGGCGCAGCAGCGAGGTGAACACGCGGAACGGGCTGGCTTGCAGTGACTGCTCATGCACGGCGCGAAAGGCGGTGGAATGCACCGGCACGCCCGCCGGTGTCAGGTCGTAATAGCCCACTGGTTGCATGCCCATCACGGCAAACAGGCGGCTGATGGTCGCCAGCTCGGCGGTGGTGCCCAGGCGGATCGCACCGTGGCGTTCCATGCCCAGGCGCTGGATCTCGCCGGTGCGGTGCAGGTGCCCGGCCAGGCCCTGGTCGCTCTCCAGCACGTGGGCATTGGTCTGCGCCACCAGTTCCAGCAGCGCGCCGTACAACGGAACTTCATCCCGGTACATGTCGGACATCGCCTTGGAAAAGCCCTTGCGGATCTCATCGGGGCTGACATGTGCAGTGGCGTGCATAGAAAAATTCCTGATGGCTGGGATGACAAAAGTGGCCTTGTCCGGATTTTGTTGAGCGGCGCGCCGGCTTGCAAACGAAGAATCCTCTGGACTTCATTCTGCAAATGAATGAGATGACATGAATATGACCACATCTGGCAAACACACCGGCACCGCCGACCAGGACCAGGCCCGCCTGCTCTTCAACTGCGCGTACGCCCTCTTCCAAGTCTTCATGTGCATCCGGGCGTCATTGGGTTCTACACTGCTGCTCATCCGGCAGGCGATGGAGCACTCAATGACGGCCACACCCACACACCCGATACTCGACACCCTCGAAGGCCAGCGGCTGGCGACGGAGGATGCCGAATGCTGGCGCGAGTGGGGGCCTTACTTGAGTGAACGCCAATGGGGCACTGTGCGCGAGGACTACAGCGCCGATGGCGACGCCTGGGCCTATTTCCCCCATGAACATGCGCGCAGCCGCGCCTACCGTTGGGGCGAGGATGGCCTGGCCGGTTTCAGCGACAAGGCGCAACGCTGGTGCCTGGGCCTGGCGCTGTGGAACGAGCGCGACGCGATCCTCAAGGAACGCCTGTTCGGCCTCGACAACGCCGAGGGCAACCACGGTGAGGACGTCAAGGAACTGTACTTTTTCGTCGATGGCGTGCCGAGCCATGCCTACATGCGCATGCTCTACAAATATCCCCATGCGGCGTTTCCCTACGCCGACCTGCTCGCCGAAAATGCCCGCCGTGGGCTTGAGGATGCCGAGTACGAAGTGCTCGACACCGGCGTATTCGAAGACAACCGCTACTGTGATGTAACGGTCGAATACGCCAAGCATCAGCCTGACGATATTTTCATGCGCGTCACCGTGCACAACCGCGCGGACCAGCCGACGCGTGTGCAGGTGTTGCCCCAACTGTGGGCGCGCAATGACTGGAGCTGGACCTTTGACGCGCCCAAGCCGCAGGTGTGCCTGGACGGTGAGCGGGTGCTGGCCCGGCATCATGAGCTGACTGACCGTCACCTCAGCGCCTGGGGCCAGGACGGCCTGGAGTGGCTGTTCTGCGAAAACGAAAGCAACGTCCCCAAGCTCGATGGGCAACCGGCCCCGGGGCCGTTCAAGGATGGCATCAACGACTATGTGGTGGGCGGCGCAGACTCTGCAATTCGCCGCGACACGGGTACCAAGGTTGCCGCGCGTTTCAGCCTCGAACTGGCGGGCCAGGAGAGCAAAACCCTGTACCTGCGGTTTGCGCCGGTGGACGCGCCCCAGGTCAATGCACGCAAGCTGTTCGAGCTGCGCCGCCAAGAGGCGGACGACTTCTACGCCGCCTTGCAGCAAGGCATTGCCGATGCTGACGCGCGCAATGTGCAGCGCCAGGCCCTGGCCGGGTTGCTGTGGTCCAAGCAGCTCTACTACTTTGATGTAAACCAGTGGCTCGGCGACGACCCGGCCCAACCCGCGCCGCCGCCCGAGCGCCTGCATATCCGCAATACCCATTGGCGGCACTTGTCCAATTTCGACATTTTGTCCATGCCAGACACCTGGGAATACCCGTGGTACGCGTCCTGGGACCAGGGCTTCCAGGCCGTGGCAATGGCGCTGATTGATCCGGGGTATGCCAAGCAACAGTTATTGTTGCTGGTTAAAGATCGCTTTATGCACCCCAATGGCCAGCTGCCGGCGTATGAATGGCGTTTCGACGACGCCAACCCGCCGGTACACGCCTGGGCCAGTTGGCGCGTGTATCAGCAGGACAAGGCGCTGACCGGCGTGGGCGACATGGACTTTCTCGAGCGGATTTTCCACAAGCTGCTGCTGAATTTTTCCTGGTGGGTCAACCGCAAGGACGCCGAGGGCCGCAACCTGTTCCAGGGCGGCTTCCTGGGCCTGGACAACATCGCCTTGTTCGACCGCTCGGCCACCTTGCCGCCCGGCTACCAGCTGGATCAGGCCGACGGCACCGCGTGGGTCGCGGCGTATGCCCTGGACCTGATGCGCATTGGCCTGGAACTGGCCAAGCGCAATGGGGTGTACGTGGATATCGCGGTGAAGTTCTTTGAGCACTTCCTGTACATCGCCGGCGCGATCAACCGCGTGGACGACAGCGCCGAAGGCTTGTGGGATGAGCAGGACCAGTTCTTCTACGATGTGCTGCACCGCCCGGACGGCCAGAACGAGCCGGTGCGCCTGCGCTCCATCGTCGGCCTGATGCCTTTGTTTGCCGTGTTGGTGCTGGAGCAGCGCGAGCACGAAGGGCTGCAAGGCCTGCGTGAGCGACTGCTGGGTTTTATGAAACACCGGCCGGACCTGGCCAAGCTGGTGTCGCGCTGGAACGAACCGGGGCAGGGCAACCGCCTGTTGCTCGCCTTGCTGCGTGGCGAGCGCACCAAGGACCTGCTGCGGCGCATGCTCGATGACCATGAGTTTCTGTCAACGTTTGGCGTGCGCTCGTTATCCAAGGCCTTTGCCGAACAGCCGCTGGCGCTGAAGATGAACGGCGACACCCTGTGCGCGCGCTACCAGCCCGGCGAGTCCGACTCACGCTTGTACGGCGGCAACTCCAATTGGCGCGGGCCGTTGTGGATGCCGGTGAACTACATGCTGATCGAATCGCTGCGCGAGTTTCACCGCTACTACGCGGATAATTTCTCGGTGGAGTACCCTACGGGCAGCGGTTATCTGGCGTCCCTTGAGGAAGTGGCAAACAGCCTCAGCCAGCGCCTCACGCGCTTGTTTCTACGCGATGAAAATGGCCTGCGCCCTTCGATGGCGGGGTATGCGCAATTGGAAGCGGACCCGGCCAGTCGCGATCTGGTGTTGTTCCATGAGTATTTCCACGGCGAAACCGGGCGTGGCCTTGGGGCGTCGCATCAGACGGGGTGGAGTGCGTTGGTGGCGTTGTTGCTGCAGCCGAAAAGCTAAGCCGCGCCACTGGCTCGCTTTTCTGTGGGGGCTTCATTGCTTGCGACAGTGCAGGCAAAGAATCCCGCCACCAAAAGGCTTGAATCAGGTAGATTCGCCGGCCTTACCCTTACAAGGATGTAGATCATGGCAAACCGCGCCATCGTTTCAAACCCTGCCAACCTGCTGGGCGCATTGCTGGTCAGCGCCGCTGCGTTGCTCGCCTGCCTGCCGGTTGGCAGCGCCGGTGCGCAGGAACTGAGGGCAATGTGCCTGGCATGCGATGTCGGCTTTGCGACCGATGCGACTAAATGGGTCAAGAACGGCATGTACCGTCTTGACGCAGTGACGCTGACGGATGACGAAAAGGAGATGGGTGCAGAAGCCGACGAGAAACGCAAAATGACCCGGATCAAACCTTTGGTTCTGGGCATTGATGAAAATGATGCGTTGGTTCAGGCAAGCGTAGACGCAATCGATGCCATGGGTAATTCCGGACGCGATAGCAGTGTGTTGGAGCAGCATTGGCCCGACCTGACTCGTCGTGCGCGGTACGCGTACAGTCTTTTTATGGCTGAAGATCAACCTGTGGACTTTTATAAAGTCTATGTGCGGGTAGGTCGCAATCAATACATGGTGACGGTTGGCCGGGACGTGGAGAGCGGCGAATTCAAGATGAGACCGGGCCATTGGCGGTTCCTCAATGAATACGGCAACCCGGGTTCGCCAGAAGAAGTGGCGCAGTTTAAAAAAGTCGAAGCCGCTGCTGGGCGTTGATAACGAGGCTTGGGCCAGAAATGAAAAATCCCGCAGGAAGGCGGGATTTTTTGAGCGCGGCGTTATCAGGCCGGGAACAACTCGCTCAGCTTCATCGCCAGCATCATGTCGCCTTCGGTGCGCAGTTTGCCGCCCATGAAGGCCTGCATGCCGTCGGTGGAACCGTCGACGATGCCTTCCAGGGTTTCGCTGTCCATGACCAGGGTCACTTGGGCGTCCGGGTTTTCGCCTTCCTGCAGTTCGCAGGTCTTGTCCTTGACCACCAGCGAGAAGTTCTTGCTGTCGTCGATGCGGAAACCGAATACCAGGTCCAGGCCTTCGGCAGCGCTTGGGTTGAATTTGGCTTTCATTGCTTCTACAGCTTTGGCTACGTCAGTCATGGTTTCGATCCTTTAGGGTGGAGTCCAGTGACCTTGGGGTCACGGTTGGCCGCAGCTCATCGGAAAGTGATGAGCTGCGGCGCCTTCAACAGCTGCAAGTGGGCATGACTGTTGAAGGAAGCCAGTACCACCTCGCGACCGCGGAATTTCAGCTGGTTGAGCGAGGTGTTAACAATTTGCCAGTTCAGTTCGAACGCCTGGGCGACCGGCATTCGGGTAATCAGGTGGAGCAGGGCGGTGATGGTGCCGCCGGAGGTAAACACTGCAATCTTTTGCGAGTTGTCGGCTGCTTCAAGGATGCGCTGCAAGCCGCCCTCGACACGCTCGACAAACCCCTGCCAGCTTTCCAGTCCTGGTGGGTCGTAAGTGCCGGCCAGCCAGCGCTCGATGATCAGGGCGAAGATGCGCTGGAATTCGCTGCGGTTCTGCGCGCCATTGCGCAGGATGTGCGCGGCGTCGGGTTCGGCGCCAAGCAGATCGGGAAGCAGGCCGCGAATGATCGCCTCGCCGTCGAATTCGTTGAATGCACTGTCGACTTCCAGAGGCGGAGCCGGCAGGCCCAGGGCGCGGTATTGGTCGAACGCAGCGGTGGCGGTGTGCTGCTGGCGGCGCAGATCACCCGACAGGCAACGATCGAACGTCAGCTCCAGCTCTGCCAGGTGGCGACCGAGTACCTGGGCCTGTTCCACGCCGACGGGCGACAGGACGTCATAGTCGTCTGCACCGAAGGAGGCCTGGCCATGTCGAATCAGATAGATGCTGCCCACGTCCGTTTTCCCGGTACGTTGAAAGTCTGGCGAGGTTATGAGGATGCCCGCGAGCTGTCAATGAAAAAACATACGCTTGTTTTAAAAGCCCGTTAGAGGTGCGTTGCTGGCGGTCTGGGCACTGGTCCGCAGGCAGTGGCGCCGGTATGCTGGGCCATCCGCGCCTGGCGCAGTGCATTCTTAAGGAGACATATGGATTTTTTGGCCGAATACGCGAGCTTTCTGGCGAAGACCGTCACCCTGGTGGTCGCTATTGTGGTGGTGCTGATCAGCTTCGCGGCCCTGCGCAGCAAAGGGCGTCGTAAAGCCGCCGGCCAATTGCAGGTCAGCAAGCTGAACGATTTCTACAAGGGCCTGCGCGAGCGCCTCGAATCGTCCTTGCTCGACAAGGACCAGCTCAAGGCCCTGCGCAAATCCGAAAGCAAAGCCGAAAAAAAGCAGGGCAAGCACAAGCCTGAGGCCAAGCCCCGGGTGTTCGTGCTGGATTTCGACGGTGATATCAAGGCATCGGCCACCGAAAGCCTGCGGCATGAAATCACCGCATTGCTGAGCCTGGCCACCCCAAAAGACGAAGTGGTACTGCGCCTGGAAAGCGGCGGCGGCATGGTGCACAGCTACGGCCTGGCGTCGTCGCAACTGGCGCGTATTCGCCAGGCGGGCGTGCCGTTGACCGTGTGCATCGACAAGGTCGCGGCCAGCGGCGGCTACATGATGGCGTGCATCGGCGAGAAGATCATCAGCGCCCCGTTCGCCATCCTCGGTTCCATCGGCGTGGTGGCGCAGTTGCCCAACGTCAACCGTCTGCTGAAAAAGCACGATATCGACTTCGAAGTGCTGACTGCCGGCGAATACAAGCGCACCCTGACGGTGTTTGGCGAAAACACCGAGAAGGGCCGCGAAAAGTTCCAGGAAGACCTGGACATCACCCACCAGTTGTTCAAGAACTTCGTCTCGCGTTATCGCCCGCAATTGGCGATTGACGAGGTCGCCACCGGCGAAGTGTGGTTGGGTGTTGCCGCTCTCGACAAGCAATTGGTCGACGAACTGCAGACCAGCGACGAGTACCTGGCCACCAAAGCCCGCACCGCAGAGGTGTTCCACCTGCACTATGCCGAGCGTAAAAGCTTGCAGGAGCGTGTAGGGCTGGCCGCCAGTGGTTCGGTGGATCGTGTGTTGCTGACCTGGTGGAGCCGGCTGACCCAGCAGCGGTTCTGGTAAAAGCTGCTCTGTTGGTGCGGGTCCTTCAGACGGCTTGTATGCGTGCGCCCCGGAACCGGTGGCCGCTGTGAGTACCGACGTTCGAATGATGGCTGGAACACATACCAGGCTTCCTTAAGGTGCTGACGTGAAGCGTGATACCCGTCTTGTGATGCTTTTGCTGTTGGTCATCGGCTGTTCCCTGACTTCGTTGACGATTTGGAAAGTCCTCTCTTCCCGTGAGCGGGCGCTGGCGGAAGTGGACGTGCATGGCTTGAACCTGGCCCAGGCGCTCAACACCTACACCGAAGGCATCGTGCGGCAAAGCGCGCTGCTGTTGCTGGGGCTGGTCGAGCGCCTGGAAACCGAAGGCAGTGGCCCGGCGCAGATCCAGCGCATCAACGCGTTGATCCGTCGACAACAGCCGCTGATGCCGCAACTGAGCGGCATCACCATCTATGACCGGCAGGGCGGTTGGCTGATGTCCTCCAATCGCCTGATTCCGGCGGGTGCCAACAGTAGCGCGCGTGCGTATTTCATCCATCATCGCGACGATCCGAGCCGTGAGCCGTTCATCGGCCCGCCGATCCAGAGCCATACCAACCAGGAATGGGTAGTGACCGTCAGCCGCCGCTTCGATGACGCGGCCGGCCACTTCGCCGGCGTGGTCGCCGTGACGCTGGGGGTGGAAAACTTTCTGCACGTGTTCGGTAAACTCGACATCGGTCAGGAAGGCGCGATCGGTTTGTCTTATACCGACGGCACCTTGCTGGTGCGCTACCCCTTTCGCGAGCAGGACATGGGCCGCAACTTTTCCAAGTCGCCCATCTACTCCCAATATCTGGTCGACCGCTCCGTCGGCACCGCGTCGTACACCTCCAGCCTGGATGGCGTAGAGCGGCTGTATGCCTTCCGCAAAAGCGAAAGCCTGCCGTTGATCACCACCGTTGCCCTGGGCAAGCACGAGTCGCTGGCAGCCTGGCGAACGGAAGCGGCGTTGTCGGCGGTGGTGGTGGCGGGACTGCTCGGCCTGACCGGTTTGATCGGCTGGTTTCTGATTCTCGATATTCGCCGGCGAACCCTGGTGGAAGACGCGCTGCGTATCGCCCAGCAACAGTTGCTGGAGTCCAACCGGCAGCTTGAACTGCTGGCGCTGAAGGACGCGCTGACCGGCCTGGCCAACCGCCGCTGCTTCGATGAGACCCTGGCCCTGGAAGCGCGCCGGGCGCAACGCGATGGCACGACGTTGGCCTTGCTGATGATCGATATCGACTATTTCAAGCGCTACAACGATGCCCTGGGTCACGTCGCCGGCGATGCCTGCCTGCAGAGGGTCAGCACATTGCTGGAGACCTGTGTGCGCCGGCCTTCTGACCTGGTGGCACGTTACGGCGGAGAGGAATTAGCCATCATCATGCCCGCGACTGACAGCGATGGTGCGGTGGTGGTGGCGCAACTGATCATTGATCGGCTGCTGCGGGAAAACATCGCACATCCGGGCAGTCCGTTGGGACGGGTGAGCGTGAGTATCGGCGTTGCAGCGGTAGCGGGTGCTGAACTGGAGCCTGTGCTCAGCTTCATCGAGGCGGCCGACAAGGCGCTTTATGGCGCGAAGTCGGCGGGGCGTAATGGATTTGCGCTGAGTTGATGGGGGAGAGGGCTTGCCCCTCCGACATTGACCTTGTTGGCTCAAGCTCAATCGGCACACGCCAGAGCGCACTGGCGACTGCCGAGCTTGCGCAAGCGCTCAACCGGTGTGTTCGCCATTGCTTCCTCATGCAGGGCGGTTTCCAACGCTTGCAGATGCCGCGAAAGGATCTTTATCGATCCGCTCGGGTTCGCAGGGTCGAACGGGATCTTGCCGTTGGCGACCAGCACCATCGCCAGCTCCCAGGCCCGTTGTGAATTATTCATCACGCCACCTCCTGTTCAAGCATCACTACCGGCGCATCGTTGATCGCCACGCTGGATGTGGGCGCCGGGAAATGTGTGTTGAGCACACCCAAATGCTCGATCGCCTCACGGAACAGCGCTTCGGCCTTGGCGCGCAGGCGCAGGTATTGATCGAACTTTGCGCTATCGAAATCGGCGCACTCCAACAGGTCGAATGCCTCGCGGCTGATGGCGTTGGCTTCATTGAACAGCTTCTGGTTTTGCTCCATTGCCAGTTGGCGGCAGGCCATCCGCTTTGTGTAGAGATCAGCGTGTTGCATGCGTAAATCCTTCTTCAACAGGTTCCGATAAGGCTGTGACCGGCCTGGAAAGCGACGGTATCAATTTGCTTGCCTTTGAAATATTGATCAATTCAACGATTCAGTTCCGTCGCAACTATCGTTTTTTTAGATTCAGATGGCAGGGGCAGCGTCCAGCCCACCCGGCCTGACCACCACGCCGTCTTCGCTGGAGCACGGCAAGGGCTGAAAAAAGCCAAAGCAACGGTCATCTGATTTTCCTGAAATTGCTCTGAACTATCGTGCTCGGACAACCCTCGCAACACTATCCATACACAGGAGGGAATCCGATGACCCACTACCCAAAGCCACCCTTCAAGCCACAGCAGCAGCCCGTCCCCGGGGACCAGCGCAAGATGGACCCAATGCCCGATTGCGGTGAGCAAAGTTACAAAGGCTCGGGCCGAATGGCCAACAAGATTGCCTTGGTCACTGGCGCCGACAGCGGTATCGGGCGTGCGGTGGCGATTGCTTTTGCCCGCGAAGGTGCCGACGTTGCGGTGTCGTATCTGGATGAACACGAGGATGCGAAAGAGACCGCGCGCTGGGTCGAAGCGGCGGGGCGCCAGTGCCTGCTGTTACCCGGCGACCTGGGCGAGGCGGCGCAGTGCAGCGCCATCGTCAATGACACGGTCAAGCAGTTCGGACGTATCGACGTACTGGTCAACAACGCCGCGTTCCAGATGACCTACCAATCGCTGGAAGACATCCCCGACGAAGACTGGGTAAAAACCTTCAACATCAACATCACCGCGATGTTCCGGATCTGCAAGGCGGCGCTGCCGCACATGGCCAAGGGCAGTTCGATCATCAACACCACCTCGGTCAACTCCGACATGCCCAACCCGTCACTGCTGCCCTATGCGGCCACCAAGGGCGCGATTGCCAACTTCACAGCAGGCCTGGCGCAGATGCTGGGCGAGCGCGGGATTCGCGTGAACAGCGTGGCGCCGGGGCCGATCTGGACGCCGCTGATCGTGTCGACGATGACCGACGACATGGTGAAGGAGTTTGGCGGCAACACGCCGCTGGGTCGGCCCGGCCAGCCGGTGGAAGTGGCACCGATCTATGTGCTGCTGGCGTCGGACGAGGGCAGTTATATCTCTGGCGAGCGCTTTGGCGTGACGGGAGGCAAGCCGATCCTCTGAACGTGCGCCCCCGCTTGCTCAGGCGGGGGCGACCGAAGATGCCGAGTACGCTGCATATCTAAATGTGGGAGGGGCTTGCCCCCTCCCACATTGGGTACTCAGTGCTTTCGGACCTCTGGTTTACTTCTTGCTGGCGCGGTGAATGCGCATCCACTCTCGATAAGCGGCGGTACGCTGCGCATCCGCAGACTTCTTGGTCTCGGTGAAGCGCGCCCAGATGGCCGCATCGCCGCTATAGGATTCGATGATTTCGTACGCCAGCGCATCCAGTCGATCCGCTTCGAAAAACATCTGACTGTAGTGCGCCACCTCGGCGTCCACCGCCTGCCGCTTTGTAAAGTCCGGCACCTGGCTGCTCACCTGACTGTTCATGGTGTAACCCCCTCCGCCCATTGGATAGCTGCAGCACCGCTCCAGCGCACGTCCGTAATGCCGTATTTTTCCGCCATTGGCTTGGAGACGCGCTTGAGGTTGTTTTGCCCGAACCTGGGGATGACCGCCACGCCGGCATCGCAACTGGCCCAGTGCCATGCTTCAGCGTTATTCATGCGCGCCGCGCGCACGATAAACGACCTGGGCTTGCCGTGAAGCTGATAATTGATGGTGAATAACTCGTTGTTTTTCATGAGGCCTCCCTATGCTCATGAACTACAGATATTTGGCGTCAAGAATAATTCAAAGAAGTTGTCAGACAATGCGATAACGTGCGCTCTGCCTCAATCGTCCACCGTGAAGGTGACCGAGCCTGGCCCGTCGGCGGGGCGTTCCAAGGCCACGATGACACCGCTGAGGGACGTGCCGTCGGGCAGGTTGACCGTGACGGAGTTGGGATGGCCGGGCCATTGCAGCGGCGCGGAAAAATCCACGCGGACAATGGTTGGCTTGCCGCTGCGGGTCATTTTTATATCGACATTTTCATTCAGGCATTCATCATCTTCGGTGCCCAGATGGCGCGAAGCGGTGATGATGCTGACGGTGTCTTTATGGTCATAAGACATGGACGGATTCCTTGTGCAAAGGGCAGCAAATGCGCCCCGATTCTTGTTGGGCAAGCGCCGGCAAATGATCGTTCAATCCAAATGACCGGCTGCCGCCGTCAGTGTTGGTGAGCGGTCTGGGTGGGATCGACGATCTGGATGATGTTGCCCTGACGCCAGGCGTCCGCACCGGGCGCGATGGGCGGAGCGACAATGTCGGCGCGGTCGGTCTTTTTACTGGCACTGTCGACCCCCAGCCGCTGATCCCGCTCGGCGACCATCTTCGCGTCGGCCTGACCGTCGGCGGTAAACCCCATCATCAATTGCGGAACCCCCAGCGGCAGACGCTTGTGCAGGTCGGTATGCCAGGTGTGCCAGGTCTTGCCGTAGGTATGCACCAGTTTTTCCATCAGCGCGTGTTCGGCCACCCCTGGAATACCGGGTGCGACCAATTGGCCCGATTTCACTTCATGCACGTGGCTGTGCCACAGCGCCTTTTCCGCCGCAGGCAGCGTGTTGAACAACTGCTCGCTGATGATGTACTCCACCCCCATCAACTTGGCATCCTTGCGGTTGCCGTCGTAAATCACGCACTGGATCACCTCCTCATTGAGGATGGCGCAGTAGTGATGGGCTTCCATCTGCACGTCGGGATGGCCGTTGTAGAAGTGAAAGCCGTCCAGATAGGCATTCAGCGCGTCGATGGGCGGGCGCGATTGCAATAGGGCGGCGCCGGCGTCGAGGCTGCGCGTGGTGGCTGACTTGGCTTCGCCGGGCGCGACGACGTTCGAGGCCGAATCATTGCCGGCGCAGGCGGTCAGCGAGGCAATCGAAATCGCCAGGCACACAGAATGCAGGCGGGTAATAGTCATTGGCAATCCCTCCATGGGCGGTTGTAGAGCACATCTAGAAAGCCTGCCGAAGTGGGTGTTCAACCGGATTGATGCGCTGCATGCCCGACGCAAGATTGGCGGAACAACCGCTCGACGTCCCGGGTCATTTTTATAAATGTTCAATCGCGCGAATGGACATCGCTATCGAGTGTGGCTATGTCGTCTACTCGCCGCAGGCCAAACAGCGCCTGCTGGGCGTGGGGTCGCGCGAGCAGGTGCAGCTTGCTGCAGCGGTGTAGGGGTTGAAGTGGCTGGCGCCTTTTCACCAACGCGCATTGGCGGGGGAGCGCGGTTAGCGATCAGTTGCCCCCGGCCGTTGCGGCTGACGTGCAACGTTCAACACCAGTTCATCGGTGTCGGATGCGTGGGCTTGCAGACGGACGCCATGATAGGTGAGGCCTTCTCCCTTGATCGTAACCGTATGGGCCTTTTCCAACGTCTGCGGCCACGGCGACAGAATACGCAGCCTTACGCACTCGCCGTTCTCCGTAATCCGGGCCTGGCACTCACAGGAAAGCGGCTTTACGCCGAACAGCGTGTCTTGAAGGTAATCGATTGTGCAGTGTTGCGCTGGTGTAGCAGAGGTATGCGGCATGGGAAGCCTCGCTCTGTTCTTGTCGCAGCAGTTAGCCCACGGATGAAAGACGGGATGTTTTTCGGGACACCACCATGTCTTCGAGGATTTCGCGTACCAGCCGGTTGATGCCTGACTCGCCGTGGTAGCGGGCGCGGTTGATATTGGCGATGGTGAACTGATTGGCGTCGGGCGCGAGCACCGTGACGGACAGGCTGCTGTCCGGATTGATCGTGCAAGTGACAATGCAATTGGGCAGCCGCTCTGAAAGAGCCTGCTCGATTTGCGTTCTGGTCAACGTGTCCATGGGATCACCGGAGCAGGCCTTAGCGGATCAAGGTTAGCTCAAATATCCTGTGCGTAACAGCTAGCAAGTTAATGGCACACCATTCGTCAGTCTCACCGCCATGGCAGGGAACGTTCATGCCTGCGCGCGGGCCTCACGCAGCAAGGGATGACCACTATTGCGCTTACTCACCAGGTGACTTCATGAAAAAGTTTTATATGGGCTTGAGCCTTTGCAGCGTGTTCCTGCTGCACGGCTGCTTCGACAATTCCGATAACACCACCAAGGACAACACCAGCGGCAGCAAGTCTTCGGTGCAAATGCAGGAAGGCAAGGCCGACGACAGCAAGTAGGCCGCGCTTCGCCAGGTTGCACACGGTGGAAAGGTGGAGGGGCTTGCCCCTGATGGCGGTGTGTCAGTTAACAATGTGCTTACTGATACGCCCTCATCGGGGCATGGGTTTCTACGCAACGCTAACCACGATGCGCAGCGAGTCGCTCTTGATCTTGATCTGGCTTTTGATCTTGATCTTAGGCGCCCCGTTAAACCACGCTGGCCGAACGCAGGCTTGAATCCGTGGGTAACCC
>NZ_KZ478040.1 GCF_002837185.1 Pseudomonas fluorescens
ATCGCCGATGGTAGTGTGGGGTTTCCCCATGTGAGAGTAGGTCATCGTCAAGATTAAATTCCAGAACCCCTGTTTGCTTATGCAGACAGGGGTTTTGTTTATGTAGAAGCTCATGAATTTCACCAGTACGTTGCTAGCACAACGGTCTGGTACACAGAATTTCTTGACGACCATAGAGCATTGGAACCACCTGATCCCATCCCGAACTCAGCAGTGAAACGATGCATCGCCGATGGTAGTGTGGGGTTTCCCCATGTGAGAGTAGGTCATCGTCAAGATTCAATTCCGAAACCCCTGTCTGCTAACGCAGACAGGGGTTTTGTCGTTTAAGGCTGCAAACGGCTGATAATCGACTGCATGTCTACCGCCTGTCGGGCCCTTGCTCTAAAAGAGGAAGATTCACACAAAACTCTAAGATTTATCGTTTTCTGGCCGAAAGCCTGACGAGCCATGCGTGCACCGAAATAGAGCGATCGCAGAGTCCGCCTATTGCGTTACATGGAATGTTCCACTCGGCACGCTCACCCCCCTTTGGCAAAAGAAGTCGATGAAATGAATCTCAAGTTCAGTCATAAAATTCTGTTGGCGGCGTCAGGCGTCGTGGTTCTGGCCTTTGCGCTGTTCACGCTCTATAACGATTACCTGCAGCGCAACACGATCAGGCAAAACCTGGCGTCCTCCATCCAGCAATCCGGCGAGCTTACCGCCAGCAGCGTGCAGAACTGGCTCAGCGGCCGCATTCTGGTTCTGGAGAACCTGGCACAAAACGTTGCTCATCAAGGGAGTGGCGCCGATCTGCCGGGTTTGGTCGATCAACCGGCGTTCACCTCCAACTTCCAGTTTACCTACGTGGGTCAAATCAACGGTGTGTTCACACAGCGTCCCGATGCGAAGATGCCCGATGGCTATGACCCGCGTCAGCGCCCTTGGTACAAGCAAGCCGTAGCAGCCGACAAAACCATGCTTACCCCGCCTTATATGGCAGCTGTGGGCGGCCAGATCGTGACGATCGCGATGCCGGTGAAGAAGAACGGAGAGCTGTTGGGCGTTGTGGGTGGAGACTTGAGCCTGCAAACCTTGGTGAAGATCATCAACTCGGTGGATTTCGGCGGTATCGGCCACGCGTTCCTGGTCAGTGGTGACGGCCAAGTCATCGTCAGTCCTGATCAGGACCAGGTGATGAAAAACCTCAAAGACATCTACCCAGGCGCCCAGGTGCGCATCGAGAAGGTTAACCAGGAGGTTGTCCTCAATGGACAGGACCGTATTCTCTCGTTTACGCCAATCAGCGGTTTGCCCGGGGCTGACTGGTACATCGGTCTGTCTATCGACAAAGACAAAGCCTATGCCGCACTGGGTAAATTTCGCACTTCAGCATTGATAGCAATGCTCATCGCCGTAGTGGCGATTGCCGTGCTGCTGAGTATGTTGATCCAGGTGTTGTTGCGTCCGCTGACCACGATGGGCGTCGCGATGAAGGATATTGCCCAAGGCGAAGGCGACCTGACCCGACGCCTCGACGTTACGAGCAAAGACGAGTTCGGCGAAGTCGGCAGCGCATTCAATCAGTTTGTCGAGCGTATCCACGCCTCGATTTCCGAAGTGTCCTCGGCGACACGCCAGGTGCATGACTTGTCCCAGCGCGTGATGGCATCGTCCAACGCGTCGATCATCGGCTCAGACGAGCAGAGTGCACGTACCAACAGCGTGGCTGCAGCGATCAACGAGCTGGGCGCCGCCACCCAGGAAATCGCCCGTAACGCCGCTGATGCCTCGCAGCATGCCAGCGGTGCCAGTGAGCAAGCTGACGATGGACGCAAGGTCGTCGAGCAAACCATCCAGGCAATGTCGGAACTGTCGCAGAAAATCAGCCTGTCCTGCACTCAGATCGAGACCCTTAACGCCAGTACCGACAACATTGGTCACATCCTCGATGTGATCAAGGGCATCTCCCAGCAGACAAACTTGCTCGCGCTGAATGCGGCCATCGAAGCAGCCCGTGCCGGAGAAGCTGGGCGTGGGTTTGCCGTGGTAGCTGATGAGGTGCGTAACCTGGCTCACCGTACCCAGGAATCGGCTGAAGAGATTCACAAGATGATCACCTCCCTGCAAGTGGGTTCGCGTGAAGCGGTGACCACCATGAACGCCAGCCAGGCTTCCAGCGAAGAAAGCGTTGAAGTGGCTAACCAGGCTGGCGAGCGTCTGATCAGCGTGACACAGCGAATCGTTGAGATTGATGGCATGAACCAATCAGTCGCCGCAGCTACCGAGGAGCAAACGGCGGTGGTTGAAACCCTCAACGTCGACATCAACCAGATCAACCTGCTGAACCAGCAAGGCGTGGCCAATCTCAACGAGACGCTCAAGGATTGCGATGCGCTGTCCCAACAGGCCAGTCGATTGAAGCAATTGGTCGATAGCTTCAAAATCTGATCCTGGCGGCAGTCGGAGCGAGGCCTCCCGCTCCGACTGCCCTGAAGCCGCTCAGAGAAAGCCGATGGTCCTCAGGTAGTCACAGCCTTTGCGTAACAGCGCGGGGCTCTTGGGCGGATAGTGTGTGCCCATTTGCTCCAACCCCCATTGGGCATTGCTGTACTGGATCATCGAAGTGTCGCCGATGTCCTCACCCACCCCATCAAGGTAGAAGCCCAGTACGCCGAACAATGCATTGTCATGGCCTACGGTTCTCAATGCGCGTTGCCACTGTTGAAGGCTTATCCGTTCAAAGGTATGTCCGGCCTGGCTGAACGCGTCAAGGTACTGGTCCCAGCTTAGCGGTTGCGGATTGTGCAGGTTGAATACGTTTCGCCCTGCGACAAAACGCCGGCTGTGAAACGCAATGAAGCGTGCCAGGAAGTCCACCGGCATCAGGTCGAAGTTACCTTCCATTCGAGGGACCCTACCCAACTGCAGCGACCCCTTGAGCATCAACATCAAGCGATTTTTATCGGGTTGGCAGACGCCGTTCTGACTGTTGAAACTGATATTGCCCGGCCGATGGATATTCACCCAGGCTCCTTGCTCAGTTGCACGCCCCAGCAATCGCTCGGCCACCCATTTCGAGAGGTTGTAGCCATTTTTGACATAGATCGGTAATGCGCGGCTGGCGGGTGCTTCGAGCACATACCGATCAGTGTCGAGGGTACTGCAGGCCGACAGCGTCGAAATGAAATTGAAGACCTTCTTGCAGTGGGTCTCGCAAAGGCGCAGGCATTCAAACACCGGTTCGACGTTGTCCTTGGTGAGCGCTTTGTAGTCCATCACATGGTTGACCTGCGCCGCATTGTGCACAAGCACGCCATGATGACGGGCGAGGTGCTCATACGCCTCACAGGATAGGCCCAGGCGCGGTTGGCGCAGGTCTGCGGCGTACACCTGCACTCGGCGCAGGTCCAATTGTTCCAGGCGATATTCGCGCAGCGCCTGAGTGAATCGGTCCGCCGCCGACTGGCCGGGGAGCGCCCGCACCAGGCACGCTACTTCTTGCGCTCCACCCGCCAGCAATGCCTGGACGATATGCACGCCGACGAAGCTGTTGGCTCCCGTGACAATCGCCTTGCGCGGGTCTCCTGCGCGGGTCTCAGGTAGCACTTCAAGCTTCAGGGCTCGGGATGCATCGTGTTCCATCTGGCTAAAAGATGTATCCGGCAGCGCTTCGCCCTCCAGCTGTAAGGCAAGAGTACGAATCGTCGGCGCTTCAAAAAATTGGCTCAAGGAGAAGCTGCGGCCAAATTGCTCGCGCAGGCGCAGTAACAAGGTGGACAGCAGGATCGAATGGCCACCGAGGTTGAAAAAGCTGTCGTCGATCGATACCTCGCTGGCAGACAACCCCAACAACTCCCCCCACAGCTCCACCAACTGCGCCTGGACTGGCGTGTGGGTGCTGCGACGAATCCTTTCCTGGGGGCGCGCACTCGGCACCGCCCGCAACGCCGTGCGATCGATCTTGCCGTTGCTCGAAAAGGGCAGGCTCGGCAGTTCGCTCCAGGCGACGGGTTGCATATGCTCAGGCAGCCAGTGCCTGGCATGCTCCTTCAGCCTGGCCAGGGTGGCGCCGGGTTCGGGCTGGGCAGCAAAGCCAATGATTCTGCATGCCTGATCAATCACCACTGCTACTTGGCGGAACAACCGACTGCTGCGCAGGCACTGCTCAATCTCCTGAGGCTCGACGCGAAAGCCGCGGATCTTGACCTGATCATCCCGTCGACCGCCCAACTCGATCCCGTCCGGCGTCCATTTCGCCAGATCGCCGCTACGGTAAGCCTGCAGCCATTGTCCATCAGGCAGCGCCAGCTTGACGAACGGCGAGTCAGCTTGCGGCTTTGCGTTCATATAACCCTGGCTGACGCCAGGGCCTGCGATGTACAGATCGCCCATCACTTGCTCATCCACCGGTTGCAAATGGTCGTCGAGGATCAGGACCTGGCTGTTGGCAATGGGTAAACCGATGTTGCGATTGCTGTCACTGAGCCGAAACGTTCGATGGGTTGCCAGTACTGTGGCTTCGGTGGGGCCATAGAGATTGTGCAACTGGCATTGGCCTGCCAGTCGCTCGATCACGTAGGGCTCGCAAAAATCGCCGCCGGTGAGCAGGTGGGAGAGGCCAAGAGGCTGGTCCAGCGGCAGGATGCTGAGCAACGCCGGTGGCAGAAAAGCGTGGGTGACGCGCTGCACGCGAATCAACTCGACCAATTGCTGAGGATCCTGACGCTGTTCTGCACTGGGAACAATCAGCTCTGCGCCCGCCATCAAGGCGGGGAAAATATCGATCAGCGAGGAGTCAAAGCTCAGCGGTGAAAATTGCAGGACGCGACTCTTATCATCCAGCGCCACACAGGTACTAAGCCAGGCGGTGAAATGCGCCAGATTATGTTGGCTGAGCAGCACACCCTTGGGCTGCCCGGTGGTGCCGGAGGTGAAAAGTGCCATGCATGGCGCATTGGCGTGGGGACGATGACGCATCAGCGGTTGAGTCGGGTCGATGTCGCGTGAGGCGAGCGTACTCACGTCAATCGAAACGAAATGATCTCGCAGCGGATGCAGACCATTTTCCAGTAACACGCAGGCCTCTGCGCTTATCAACATGCGGTGCTGGCGTTTTACCGGATGATCCGGGGCCAGTGGCAAATACACCGCGCCGCAACCCAGCACGGCCAGAATGCTCGCGTAGAGCTCAGTAGATTTTTCCAGGCACACACCCACCACCGAGGGGGTTTCATTGCCCTCCAACAGGGGCAGCAAGCGTTGCTGAATCGCCATGGCTTTTTCTTGAAGTTGGCGATAAGTCACCACGCGACCCGCGATATTCAGCGCTGTGCGATTGGCGAAGGCGCGAAGGCTGGCCTGCAGGCGTTCGATCATGGGCACTTGTGCTGCGCGAAGCAGCGCGGCATCGGCCGTACGATTGAATCGATGCATGAACGCCAGCGCCTCCAGCCCGTGCAAGCCTTGTTCAGGCAGGGGGTCGGAGCTGGTCATTGCGCAGAAAAAGCCTGGATCTCTTGAGAATCCGCTGACCAATGACGCTGCCCACTCCACCAAGGCGTTCGCCGCCCGGCGCCGCAGTCGCTGGCCGTTGCCGCTGGGCTCGTGGGCAACATCGTGCACGGCCACCAGGCGCCGCTCTCGGTCGTAGCAGCGAAACTGAAGCCTGGGCAGCCCATTTTCGGACAGTGGGCCGATACCCAGGCGCAAGCTCATCCAGGCCGCGTCTCTGGACAGGTCTGACGGTGGCTGACTACCGTCCTCAATCACAAGGTCGACCGACTCCGCCCCCACGGCATGCCCATAGTGTTCCAGCACATGCTTGAGGGCATCCAGCGCGTCACCGGCAACGCGCCATTCAATCGTCAGGCGCCTCATGCCAATCTCCCCAGCGCGGGCAAATAGTCGTCCAGGACTCGTGCCACGCTGGAGGTCTGCAGCAGGCCGCTGTGATGCAGGAAGCTCATGATGTTGCCAACCAGCGGGTGCTGGCGGGTGATGGGAAAGTCCATCGCAACGATTTCATCCTGCAGCGCCGAACGAACGTCGACGTTGATATCCAAGTGCTCGATCAACTGCAGGTCGAAGCCTTTTTGTAGGTCGTTGGTCAGGTAATGGCCCAGGAACGTCGGTAGCACAGCGGCAATGCTGTCCCGATCCTCCGCGCTTGCCGAGTGCCAGTAGATGCGCACCAACTGTGTCCAGAACTGTGCGTGGCGCCCTTCATCAAACAGGTGGTCGGCCATCAAGCCGCGCACGGACGACTTGACACTGTCGTCCTTGGAAAAGGCCGCCACGTCATGGGTGACGGTGTTTTCGGCGATGGCCACAACGATCAACTCAACCGCATCGCGCAAGTGCTCTGGTGCCTGCGCCTGCGCTGCCGGCAAGGCGCGGCTCAGTTCGATCTGCCCGGGCAGGTCGAGCGGCTGGATACCGGTCAACTCGACGGCTTGCTGCAGGAAGTCCAGGGCTACCAAGGCGTGGTAATCCTCATCCACCACGACGGTCATCGCGTCGTAGCGGCAGGCGAGGGGGAGGGGCAGTGAGAAGCGATTCTTGGCGATGCTGCGGGCAGTCTTATCGACGATTTCGGTTTCGAAAATCACGATGTCATGGATGAATCGATAAAAGCTTTGCGCCAGCACAAAGTCGCGCGATTGCGGGCAGTGCTCGAGAAAGGTCGCACTCAGTACCAGCGGTTGGCGGTACAAGGGAAAGATCAGCTTGCCGTCGTTTTCCAACACGCGGCGCGGGCGAGTGCGGATGGTTGCGCGACGCTCCCAGTCTTCGGCAAAGGAGCGGTAGTCGATAGCGCTCATGGATGAACCTCTTGCATCGAGGTCTGTACGTCATCCCAGAAGGTCATGCGGCTTTCCAGCGCCTCGAGAGCAACGCTGTCGGCTTGTTGCTGGCGAATCGGGTCTGCGCCGATCAGACGCTGGAGCACTTGTTCCGCCGCCGGAGCATGCTCCTGGCTATCCAGTTCGATATGACGCTTGAGGTAGTGACATAAAGTGGGCGCCTGACGAGCAATGAAGGGGCTGCTGCACAGAAGGCGCTCGAACATCGAGGCAATGACGCCCTCACGACCATGCAGAAAGGCCGCCGCTACGCAGTGAGTGGGAGCGCTGAGTGCGATCTGCCATGTGCTGTCGACAAAGCGCGGCACACCGGGAGGCGCGCCGATCATTTGCAGCGCTGCGCTTACCTCCACGCCCTGATGTTGCAGGTCAATGAAACGCGTGATGACGCGGGTGTCGGCGCCCACTTCCACCATGGCGTCCAGGTACAGCTCAAAGTGACTGCAATGGCCCCGCGTTGGATGTTCATCCGACTCTTCGCCCAGCACGATCTCATTGATCAGGCGTGCGGCCTGTGGATCAGTGGGCGGAAGCCACGGTATCTGGGTACATGTAAGATCTTGTTGCAGGCGTTTGGTCAGGGTCATGAAGTCCCAAACCGCAAATACATGACTCTCCATAAAGTGTTGTAGTTTGGTATGCGAAGTTATTTCTGCAAATAACGGATGGTTGCACAGTTGCAGCTTTTTTTGTTCAAACAAATGATGATGCATGGTTGACGCCTATAAAATTGTTGCGACTGCTCTAGTTGCAGTGATGGAGTTTTGTAGTTGTTAGACAGAAGATAACGTTAAGGTGTGCCCACGCGGCAAGCACGGGCTCATTGCGCGGCCAGCTGACTGAAAGGTTTATTGGGTTGGCGGGTGATAGTAAACTGATTAAACGTTTGGATGAGCTTGTAAATGTATTAGATGTTTTTTCGAGAATAAGCTTCCGAGTGAAAGAGTTGTTTTAAGTGTGAGAATTTTCCTTATATAACGCCGGTTATTAAGACTTGCGAGTTGTCTACAGCGCTACCAGCGCGGGACGTTTCCTGGCAAGGGAAGGTGCCGCGCGGTGTAAAGACTAAAAGAAAAATGCGAACGCGTTACGACGTACTTTCTTTGTTGGCAGTTTCTAGGCCATTGAGGTATCTATTGATGACCTCCATGCCTCGCATCAAGTGATTACGCAATGTCAGGATGCTTTCGTCGATTTTCTTCTGCACCACCAGGCTGAGCAGTTCGCGGTGGTCCTCTTGTGACGTCTCGCCCAGCCCCATTGCTTCGAGGTTGAAGCGCAGAAACCGCTCTTCCTCATTCAGCCCATGCTCCACCAGTTTGAGCAGGCGATGGTTAGGCGCCTTGCCATACAAGACCATGTGGAACAGGCGATTGAGGCGGCCTATCTCGCTGTAGTCTTTCTCACACTCCAGCGCATTGATACAGGCTTCTGCCTCGGCGATATCAGCCTCAGTGAGCAGTGGGATCGACAAGCGCAAGGCCTCGGACTCCAACAGCATGCGCAGGGCATAGGTCTCAGCCGAATTGTCCTCAATCAAGGGGGCGACCACCGCGCCCTTGTGGGTCACCACATGCAGCAGGGATTGTGCTTCCAACTGGCGCAATGCTTCGCGCACCGGCATGCGGCTGACGCCGAACAGGCTGGCGAGCTCTTGCTGGCGCATGGCGGTGCCACAGGGCAACCGCCCATCGAGAATGGCGTTGCGCAACGTTTCTTCAATAACGGCGCGGGCAAGGTGAGCGGGAATAGGCCCGCTGACCTTGATGCTGCTTAAAGGGTTCGGCTTCGGCGTCACGGTTACGCTGCCCTCCTTTCTAGAATAATAAAGTGCGTTTTATTGGATCCAATGAACACTAGAGATGGCCCAAGCGCTTGTCAAACCGCCAGAGTTTCCGTTTGTAAGGGCTTACAGCGTGTATTTTGTGCGTCTCACATCAGGCGGTTACAAGTCGCTCTACCGATCGATGATCTCACTATGCCATTGTTATTTCCGAGACGAAGCTTCACCATCCCCTCAAATCCCGTCTCTCTTCATGGACTGAACGCCTTGGCGGTAAGTTTTATTCCCTATCGAGTTCTTTGCTGGCTTTTATCAGCGATCTTGTTGGCCGGCCTGATGCTTGGCGGGCTGCATGCCGATTGGGATTTCTCGCAGATCAGCCGAAAGGCCAGCGCCCTTTACGGGCCATTGGGTGAAGGCCAGCAGCGTATTGACGCCTGGCAGCGGCTGTTGGCCACTCAAAAGCAGGTCAGCGAACAAGAACAGCTCAAGGTCGTTAACTTGTTTTTCAACAAACAAATGACCTACGTGGAAGACATCGATCTCTGGCACGCGGTCGATTATTGGGAGACACCCATCGAAGCCCTCTGGAAAGGAGCCGGTGACTGCGAAGACTACGCCATCGCCAAGTATTTCAGTTTGCGTCATCTGGGTGTGTCCAGCGACAAATTGCGCATTACCTACGTCAAGGCCTTGCGTCAGAATCGCGCACATATGGTCTTGACCTACTATTCGACCCCCGACGCAATCCCGCTGGTGCTCGACAGCCTGATGGACGACATCCTGCCGGCTACCCGCCGTACCGATTTGATTCCGGTGTATTCATTCAACGCCGAGGGCCTGTACCTGCCCGGCGCCAAAGGCAACAAGAAGGTCGGCGATACCAAACGCTTGTCGCGCTGGCAGGATGTGTTGAGAAAAATGCGTGCGGAAGGCTTTCCAGCCGAGCCTGCCAACTAGGAGTAACTGATCGGATGTCTTTGTTCAAACAGCTGTTGATCGCAATCTGTCTGTTCCTGGTGGTCGCCTTCAGCGGCAGCTTCATGGTCAGCCTGGAAAGTTCGCGCACGCAATACGTCAACCAGTTGCGCTCCCATGCGCAGGACGCTGCGACGGCGCTGGCGCTGTCGCTCACCCCTAATATCGATGACCCGGCCATGGTGGAGCTGCTGGTCAGTTCGATCTTCGACAGCGGTTACTACGCCAGTATCCGTGTGGTGGACCTGGCCACGGACAAAACCATCGTTGAGCGCAGCGGCATTCCAGACAACAACGGCGTGCCCAACTGGTTCGTTAGATTGATCGGCCTGGAGCCGGCCGGTGGCGATGCGCTGGTGAGCCGCGGTTGGGAGCAGGCGGCGCGTGTCGAGGTGGTCAGCCATCCGATGTTCGCCCTGGCCAAACTCTGGCAGAGCGCCTTGGGCAGCCTTGGCTGGTTACTGCTGTGCGGTGCGGTCAGTGTGGTGCTTGGCGGGTTGCTGCTGCGCCGCCAATTGAAACCGTTGGACTACATGGTCAAACAGTCCCACGCGATCGCCCGTCGAGAATTCCTCAGCCTGCCCGATCTGCCGCGTACGCCCGAACTGCGCCGGGTGGTGCAGGCGATGAACCAAATGGTGGAAAAGCTCAAGGCACTCTTCCAGGAACAGGCCGAGCGCAGCGAAAAGCTGCGCACCGAATCCTACCAGGACACCCTCACCGGTCTTGCCAACCGTCGTTATTTCGAGATGCAGCTCAACGCCCGTGTCAGCAACCCTGAAGAAACCAACTCCGGCTACTTGCTGGTATTGCGCGTCAAGGACCTGGCCGGCCTGAACCAGCGCCTGGGGGGCCAGCGTACCGACCAGCTGCTGCAAGCGGTCGGCGAACAGCTGCTGCGCCAGTGCGAGCCGTACCCGGAAACCCACAACCTTGTGACCCGGATCCGTGGCGGCGAGTTCGCCGTGCTGGCACCTGGGCTGACGCGAGAAGAAGCGCTGCAATTGGCGCAGAACCTGGAAAGCACGTTGCTCAGTCTGCAGGCCACCGGCGCCAGCGACGTCGCACCCGTGGCCTATATCGGCCTGGCCCCGTTCAATCATGGCGATGCGCCGCAGGCGCTGCTGACCCTCGCCGATCAAGCCCTGTCGCAAGCCGAAGCGCAGGGTGACAGCACGTGGGTGTGCCTGGACCATAGTGCCGCCGCCAGCCTCGGTGACGATCACCATGCCTGGCACACGCTTTTGGACCAGGCGCTGACCCAGCAGCGTTTCGAGCTGTACTTCCAGCCGGTCGTCGCCAGCCAGGACCCGCAGTTGGTCCTGCACTACAAAGTGCTGTCGCGCCTGCAGGACCTTGATGGCCATACCTTACCCGCCGGGCGTTTCCTGCCGTGGCTTGAGCGTTTCGGCTGGGCCGCCCGCCTGGACCGCTTGATGCTGGAACAGGTGCTCAAACAGATGACCGGCCACAGCGATAATCTGGCGCTGAACCTCTCAGCCGCGACCTTGCAGGACCCAGAGGCCCTGCAGGGCATTTATGACCTGCTGCGCCAGCACAGCAACCTGGGCTCGCGCCTCACCCTGGAAATCGGTGAAGAGCAACTGCCGGAGCAGCATGTGCTGGAACAGATGACCCACCGCCTGCGCGAATTGGGCTTCTCCCTGAGCCTTCAGCGTTTCGGTGGGCGATTCAGCATGATCGGCAACCTGGCCCGCCTGGGCCTGGCGTACCTGAAAATCGACGGCAGCTACATCCGCGCCATCGACCAGGAAAGCGACAAACGCCTGTTTATCGAAGCCATCCAGCGCGCGGCCCACAGTATCGACCTGCCATTGATTGCCGAGCGCGTGGAGACCGAGGGTGAGCTGAAGGTGATTCGCGAGATGGGGATTTTTGGGGTGCAGGGCCAACTGTTCGGCGAGCCGGCGCCCTGGAAATAACGCAGAATCCATGTGGGAGGGGGCTTGCCCCCGATAGCGGTGTATCAGTCGCCCAAGTGTCGACTGGTCTACTGCTATCGGGGGCAAGCCCCCTCCCACATTTTAGAGTCGGCGTAACTCCAGGGCTCAGATAAGCCCTTTTTCATCATCATTGATCAACTGGCTCAACCCACCCAACGCTTCCCGCGCCTGGTTACGGTCCATCAATTTGGCCTGGGCTGCGGGCGGCAGGTCTGTCACGCTGATAACGCCCTTGCGGGTGAGCACCTGGATCAAGTCGTCCAGTACCCGGATCATCTCAAGGTCACTCTGCTTGAGTTGGGCCAGGCTGGTTTCCACCACTTCGTTGGCGTACCAGGCCTGGATCTCATGGTGATCGGCCGGCAGTGTTTCGGTGGATTCGGCAAAGGCGGCGGCCTCAACGCGACTCAACGCGCCCTGTGCATCACGTTGCACGTAAAACATAAGAACCCCTCGAAAATAAGCCACACACCTTTAGCCCCTTAGGCTGGCCGTGTGTTGATAGACGCGAGTATGCGATGCAACCGGCCGCCAGGGCCAGCAACGTATCGCCCAAATAAATCGGCCGCCTCGAGGGCGGCCGATAAACCCAAGCTTAGACGGTGTGATCGATCTTGATGGTCGGGTCTGCACCGCTGATCAGCGAGTTGATGCTGGTATGGGACCAATCGTTGCCTTCCAGCTTGATGGTCACATCCGCATTGGCCAGGCCTCCAGTGGTATTGAGCTTGCCTTCGCTGCTCACTTGCAGGGTCGACACGCCCTCTACCGTGGTGATCTTGAGGTAGTTGTCGATGGTGCTGTCGGTCTCGCCTTTCAACAGGTCGCGCAGATCAATGCGGTCACCTTCGGACGCCTTGAAGTCCTTGATCACATCGTTGCCGATGTCACCCGCCTTCCACACAAAGGTGTCGGCACCCGAACCACCGATCAGGATGTCGTTACCCTGGCCGCCAATCAGCGTGTCGTTACCGGTGCCGCCCAGCAGGATGTCATTGCCTTTGCCACCGTCCAGAAGGTCGTTGCCGCCCTGGCCGAACAGGATGTCATCGCCGGCGCCGCCCAGCAGCGTGTCGTTGGCATCCTTGGCGCCGGACACATCGAAGTCCGCGTAGTGCTCGGTGACGTACTGGTGAACGTTAGAGGCGGTCACCGAAGAGACGGCTACGCCGGTCTTCTGCGCCACAAACGCCTGCAGTGCGTTGTAACCCTCACCGTTGATCCCGCTGAAGCTCACCAGGTCGCCGAAGAGGATGTCGTTGCCATCGCCCCCGATGACGGTGTCAGCGCCAGGCAACGTCGCCTCGGTGTGGCCGAGGATCGCGTTGGCCAGGTCCTTCGGATCGATATTGGCTTGCGGCTTGCCATCGCTGTCGTACGGTGCCAACTGATTCAGGCTGACCCCGCTGTTGAGGCCGATGGCTTCTACGCCACCTGTGGACAGGCCTTTGAGCAGGGCGAACGCACTGTTGGAGTTGATGGTGGTGGAGTAGTCGGTATCGTACCCGAGGCCGCCTTGTACCGATATTTCATAGGTGCCATCCCCTTGGGCGTGGATTGTTCCCGGGCTGGACTGCGCCCAGCCCCACCAGTTGTTGGTCCACAGGGTCACCTTGCCGGCAGAGTTGATATCAATCAAGTGACTCGAATCGATGTTGATCCGTGTGGCTGTACCTATGGTGTAGTTGTTCATGGTGACGACATCATCGAGCCTGACGTTGCCGTACAAGTACGGATTGGTCTGCTCGGACCCCTGGTAAAACGTCGGCTGACCATCGGTGATGAAGTACGTTGTATTGATTGCGCCAGTGTTGCCAGTCGCCTGTGCACTTTTAAAGAAGTTGGACGCGGCCTTGAACACGTCTTCGTAGTTGGTCCCGCCGGTCGATACCATGGAATCGAGGACTTTCTGCAGCGAATTCAGTGCGCCTGGGTCTTTCAGGTCGACTGTAACCGTGCGATTGACCTGGTCACTGAAGTCCGCCAGGAAGATATTCACGGTGCCAGAAGTGCTGGAGCCGATACTGTTTTTCAGCGAGTTGAACGTGGTGGTCAGCGAGGCTTTCGCCGCTGCTATCGAATCCGCGCCCATGCTGCCCGATGTATCGATCATGAACGCAATGTTGTAGTTCTTGCCCTGCACCACGTTCAGGCCGCCGACGTCGGCCACGACGATGTCGTTGCCATCGGTGCCGTTGATGGTGTCGCTGCCCGACGTGCCGGTGACCGGGTTATAGGCCGCCGGATGCACCGTCACTGGCAATTGCGCGGTGGTGGTCGCTGAACCGCCGATGCTTTCGGTAGAGGTCGACGTGACCGTTAGGTTGAACTGGCCGCTGTAGTAGGTCGGCGGCTTGATGGTCAAGGTGCCCAGGTCCCAGCCGGTGACGTTGACTTCGCCCGTGGTTTTACCCGCGGTGAAGGTATGGCCCGACGCATCGGTAAGCACCGAGCCTGCCGGGATGCCACCGATTTTCACGCTCAGGGTTTCCGAACCGTCGGTATCGGTCAGCGCGGTGGTGACCTTGGACAGTTTGACGCTGCCGTTTTCCAGGCCTTCGTTGAGCTTGTAGCCCACGTAGTAACCGTCACCGTTGCTGCCATGCAGGTCGGACACCGTTACGCCGGCGTTGGTCAGGTCGGTGATACCGGTGTACAGCGGCACGGTGCTGGTGCTCAAGTTCTGCATCGCCCCGCCATTGACCGACAGGTTGACGTCAAAGCTGCCAGGCCCCGCCTGGTTGGCCTGGTAGATCTCAAGGCTGTAGTAACCAGTGGTGGTTGGCGTGAACGAGCCGCTGAACTTGCCACTGTTGGTGCCCCATAGCCCGCTGGCAACGTCTTTGCCGCCGACGTTGACCACCACGCTGTCATCGGCGACGCCGCTGAAGGTGTAGCTCTTGCCGGCTTCCATGTAGATCAGGCCGGAGATCTTGGAACCAGAACCCGCGTTGACATTGTCGACGGACTCGACGTTGGTCACCACCGAGGTGTTGTTCGGTGTGCCTGCATTGTCGATGGCTTTTTTCAGTACATCGGGTGCAGCGCCGTTGCCGCTGTTGCCGAGGCCGGCAATGCTGTTCCAGCCCTGTTTGACCAGGCCGGTCGAGGTGACGTTGTTATCTGCCACGCTCAGGGTCGGTGCATCGGCCACCGGAGTGATATCGACTTTCACCGTGGCGCTGGTGCCCAGGTCCTTGCCGTCGGTGGGCTGGAACTTGAACTGTGCGTAGTCGGCCTGCTTGTTACCGATGCCTGTGCCGCCATAACCATCGGCGCCGGACTCGTTGGTGTTGGGCATAAAGCGCAATTGACCGCCATCGACCTGGGCTTTGGTAAAGGTCTGGCCGCTGCTCACGTTGGTCCAGGTGGTGCCGTCGGCTGCCAGGTATTGCAGCTTGCCGGCCACCGGCAGGTCGGTGATTTTCACGCCGAGGCTGGCTTGTGGCGAGTCCACGTCGGTCACGCCGAAGTTGGCCCAGGTCAGCGCGAGCGCAGTGTCTTCGGTACCGGTCACGGCCCCGCCCGTTGCCACTGGCGCATCGTTCACCGCCAGCACGTTGACAGTGGTGGTGGCGACGTTGGAGTAGTTGCCGCCGTCGGTCACCGTCACGGTAATGGTGCGCGGCGTGGTGCTTGGGTCGTGGCTGTTGTTGGTGAACGTGATGTTCTGGATGCGCTGCATGTAGTCAGCCAGCGTCGCGCTGCCCGACAACGTCAGGGTGATGGCGCCCGTCTGGTTATTGGTGCTGACGCTGATGCCATTCACGTTGTTGCCCATGTTCAAGACATCACCGGCCTGCGCGTTGGTCAGGGTGACCGTCGCGCCGGTCAGCATCGTGCTGTCCGGGTCGGTGATCCTGATATCGGTGTCGGCAATCGACACACCCGGCCCGGCGGTGCCTTCGGTGAAGGTGGTCTTGTAATCGTTGCCGCTGGCGCCGCTGGAATTGTTGGCGTCCAGGTCGATGACCGGTGGCGCATCGTTGTCGAGGATATCGGTACTGACGGTACCCTTGTCGATCACCAGGTTCTCGAAATTGCCGCCGGTGGTCTTGTCGATGGTGATGACGATTTTTTCCGTCGGCTCGGTGATTCTGTCGTCAAGCGTGCGGATATCAAACGGCACGCTGCTGGCGCCGGCCGGGATCTTCACGGTGTACACACCATTGAAATCCGAACCGTCGGTGGCCGTGCCGCTGTACTTGAGCGTGACGGTCAGATCGGTTTGCGCCGGGTTGCTCAAGGTCAGGCTGTAATGCGCCGTGCCGCCTTCAGTCACCGATGCGTCGCCGCTGAGGCTGAGGGTGGTGTTGGTGACCACATCCGTGACTTTGGTAACCACGGTGCTGCCATCAACCATCAAGTGCTCGTATTTGTCGCCGCCGCTGACGACGCCGCTGATTTTGGTCGTGACGTCGTTGGCGCCGACATACGCATCGTTAGGGGCGGTGGCCGTGGTGAAGTTGCTGGACTTGCCGTTGCCGATGGTAATGGACGCGCCGTTATCCAGCTTCACTACCAGGTCGGAACCCAGGTTGGTCACTGCCGCGCCGTTCTTGTCGACCAGCGACGCGGTGTAGACAATCTGCCCGCCCTCGCTGACCGAGCCCGTGGCCTTGAGCACCACCGTCACATCGTCGATGGTGTCGTTGATCGTGGTGGTCGCGCCGCCCGGTGTGACGGTCACACCTTCGAAATTACCGCCGGTGGTACCGGTGATCTTGACGGTCTGGGTGCTCTTGTCGATGAACACATCATCGCTCGGTGCCGCAACTGTCACCGTGCCCACGGTTGCACCCTGCTTGATGGTGATGCTGGAACCGTTGTCCAACTGGACCACCATGTCGCTGCCGGCCTTGTTGCTCAAGGTCGCGGTGTAGGTGATCTGGCCACCTTCATTGACAGCGCTTGGCGCGGTCAGGGTGACGCTGGTGAGATCAGTGCTGCCAGGGGTGTCGGTAACGGTGGTATTGACCGCTGCGGTACCTGGCACCAGGTTTTCGAAGTACTCGCCACCGGTGACGGTTTTGATGGCGGTCGTGACGGTTTGATCGCCTTTATAGACGTCGTTGGGTGCCACGGTGGTGATCGTGCCGCTGGATTGGTTCACACCGATGGTGATGGTTTTGCCGTTATCCAGGGTGACGGTCAGCGGGTTGGTGATGTTGGTTACCGGCGTACCGTTTTTATCCACAAGGCTGGCGGTGTAGACGATATTGCCGCCTTCGCCGACGGTGGTGGTGGCGGTCAGGACAACGTCGACCTTGTCGATGGTGTCGTTGATCGTTGTCGTTGCACCGTTGCCAGCAACTTCCAACTTCTCGAAGTTGCCGCCCGTTGCGTCGGTGATCTTGACCGTCTGCGTGCTCTTGTCGATGAACACGTCATCGCTTGGCGCTGGGACGGTTACGGTGCCGACGGTTTCACCGGCTT
>NZ_KZ478041.1 GCF_002837185.1 Pseudomonas fluorescens
ATGGCTGAAATCCCAATCCCCCAACCCCTGAAGATCAAATGTGGGAGGGGGCTTGCCCCCGATTACGGTGGGTCAGCTGGAAATACACTGGCTGACACACTGCCATCGGGGGCAAGCCCCCTCCCACATGTTTAACCGCGTTTAGTCAGTGATAGAGCGCACGCCCGGCTTGGCGCGCTCATCCACCGTCAACTCGAAAATATCCGGCCTGGCGTAGTGCCCCACTACGTCATAGTCATAGCGTGCCCGCACCAATTCATCGGTATCGATCCGCGCCGTCAACAGCCCCGCTTCACCCACCAGCGGCCCGGCAAGAATGTCGCCCATCGGCCCGACGATCACGCTGCCACCGGCAATCAACGCGCGATCCGCCGGCCAGTTGGCAACGTCAACGCCCAACGCCTCGGGCGATGGCTGTACCTGGCAGGCGCTTACGACAAAGCAACGCCCTTCATGGGCCACGTGGCGCATGCTCACCTGCCACATCTCGCGTTCATCCACGGTGGGTGCGCACCACACTTGCACGCCCTTGGCATACATGGCCGTGCGCAGCAGCGGCATCATGTTTTCCCAGCACACCGCGCCGCCAATGCGCCCGACTGCCGCATCGATCACCGGCAGTGTCGAGCCATCGCCCTTGCCCCAGATCAGCCGCTCGGTGCCGGTGGGCATCAGCTTGCGGTGCTTGGCCACCAGACCGCCAGACGGCTCGAAATACAGCACGGTGCAATACAAGGTGCTGCCACTGCGCTCGATCACGCCGAGCACCAGGCTGGCACCCGTACGCGCCGATAACCCGGCCAGCGCCTCGGTTTCCACACCCGGCACATCAATGGCATTGGCAAAATACCGTGCAAAAGCTTCACGGCCCTCGGGCAGGCGGTAACCCAGTTGCGTGCCAAATCCTTCGCCTTTGGGATACCCGCCCAGCAACGCCTCGGGCATCACCACCAGTTGCGCGCCGCTGCGCTGAATCTGCGCTTCATAGCTCAGTATGTGTTCGAGGGTCTGGGCCTTGCCGCCCGGCAGCGAGCCAATTTGTAAAGCAGCCACGATAGAAACAGGCATCACAATCACTCCAAGTCGGTGGGGGTTGCCCATTCTCCGGCCAAGCCTGATCATGAATAAAGCCCACCCCAGTGCTAAATGATATGAGTCAGATAAATATCGCAGACGTCGACCTGAACCTGCTCAAGACCTTTGAAGCCTTGCATGACGAGTCCAGCGCCAGCCGCGCAGCGCTGCGCCTGGGGGTCACCCAATCGGCAATCAGCGCCGGTCTGCGGCGTTTGCGCGAGGTGTACGGCGATCAGTTATTTGTGCGCACAGGCCGTGGACTGGCGCCGACGACACGCGCCAATCAGTTGAAACCGGTGATCAGCGAAGCGTTGGACCGCTGCCGGCAAAGCCTGGCAATGGTCAACCCGCAGACCCCGACCTATCAGGGCCGCTGCGTGGTGCTGGGGCTGTCGGACGACTTCGAGATTGCCTACGGCCGGCGACTGATGGACAGCGTCGCACAGCGCCTGCCGAAACTGCGGGTAATATTCCGCCAGACCCACAGCCAGATTGTCGCCGACGCCCTGCTCGACCGCAGCCTGGACCTGGCCATCACCGCCGGTGGTTTTGCCGAGCGGCGCCTGAGCCGGCAAGTGCTCGGCGAAGGTGACTACCGCTGCCTGGTGGACCCGGACAGCCTGGCGCCCGGCCAGCAACAGATCGACCTGACGGAGTTCGTCGCGCGAGAGCACGTGCTGGTGTCGTCGGGCGGGTTTATCGGCATTACCGATGAAGGCTTGGCGGCGCACGGCTTGAGCCGCCAGGTGTGTGCGTCCACCAGCCACTTTGCCGCGCTGGCGTTTCTGCTCAAGGGCAGCATGGCGGTGGCGACGATTCCCGGGCATGCGGCCGAGGCCATCGCCCGCCTGACCGGCTTGCGCGTCTTGCACTGCCCGCTGGCGTTACCGCGCTACCCGGTGGAGCTGGGCTGGCGCACCCAGGCCCAGCTTGACCCGTTGTTGTTGAACGTGCGTGAGGCGATCGAGGCGTGCTTTATTTAGCCGCCGCCATCAGCTTGTTGACCTCACTGCGCACCATGTTGGAAAACTCCGGCGGCGACATGCCGTCAAGTTCCGCGCGCACCCATTCGGCCCATTTGCCCTTGCGCTTGGCGCGCTCACCGAACAACCGTGCGGCTTCGCCTTTGGCCTTGCCCAGGTTGGTTTGCCACAGGTCGTAGAGGCGCGACTTTTCATCTTCCAGCTCGGCGCGTTCGGCGAGGGTCTTGTTGGCGAGATTGAAGCTCATGTTGAGTTACCTGCTGCACAAATAAAGGACATCTTACACTGAAGGTCCAAAGGACCCGATTTGGATTTTGCCGCAAATAGGCGGCCAGCAAAATAACTGCAACTTTTGCCGGCGCCCGATACTCCATTGTTCACTGTCACATTCACTTGCAAGGAGTCACACATGGCCCGCAAAACCGCCGCCCAATCCGTCGAAGATCAAATCAAGGATCAAGCCTTCAGCGAACTGACCGCGCTGATCGAAGAATCCGACAAATTGCTCAAAAGCAGCGCATCCCTGGTGGGCGAGGAAGGTGAAACCCTGCGCGAGCAGGTCGCTATCAAGCTCAAACAAGCCCTGGACTCGTTATCCAGCGTGCGCGAACGCAGCAAGCCAGTCGTAGATGCCACTGAAACCTACATCGGTGGCCACCCGTGGCAGACCGTGGCGATTTCCGCCGGTTTTGGCCTGGTGGTCGGCCTGTTGCTGGGTCGCCGCAACTGATCGATGGCGTGGCAGCGGTCCACCGCTGCCACGCGTTTTTTTAACCCGCCACCGCCAGTTCGCGCAACTGTTGCAACACTTGCACCTCTAGCACAATCCCCTCCTGCAATGACTTCGCCCGGGTGCGATGCCGTCGATCCCCCGGCAACCGCCTCAGCCCCGCCGCATGCATCTGTCGCACCAGTTCCTGGCTGCGTTCAGCGAAGCCTTGCCCGGCGGTCTTGGCCGGGTCGATCACGATCAGCAACTGGCCGGTCCAGGGTGTGCGAGCACCTGGATGGTTGGACCAATCGAATTCGAAGGAAAAATTGCCGCCGGTCAGGGCCGCCGCCAACAGTTCGACCATCATCGATAATGCCGAGCCCTTGTGCCCGCCGAACGGCAGCAACGCGCCGCCTTCCAGGATGGCCTTTGGGTCCTGGGTCGGCTGGCCCAGGCTGTCGACGCCAGTGCCCAGGGGCAGGCGCTCGCCTTTGCGCGCGGCAATCTGTACATCACCATGGGCGATGGCGCTGGTGGCCAGGTCAAACACAATCGGTGGCCCATCGGCGCGGGGCGCAGCAAAGGCAATCGGGTTGGTCCCGAACAGCGGCCGGTCCGCGCCGTGGGGCACCACGCAGGTCATACTGTTGACCACGCTCAGCGCCACCAGGCCCTCCTCGGCGAAGGGCTCCACATCCGGCCACAACGCGGCGAAATGGTGGGAGTTGCGAATCGCCAGCAAGGCGATCCCGGCACTGCGGGCCTTCTCCACCAACAGGCTGCGCGCCGCCGCCAGGGCCGGTTGGGCAAAGCCGTTATTGGCGTCGACGCGAACAAATCCGCTAGCGACATCCTCGACCAGCGGCACCGCCTTGCCGCTGACCCAGCCACTGCCGAGGGTTGAAACATACCCGGGAATACGGAACACGCCGTGGCTATGGGCACCATCGCGTTCGGCGCTGGCGCAATTGTGCGCGAGCACGCCAGCCACTTCGGGCGACGTGCCATGCCGGATAAACACCTGTTGCAGCAATGCCACCAGTTCGGTGAACGGAATCGAGGATGAGGCAGTGGTAACTGTCGGAGACTGCGCAGACATTTGAAGCTCCGTTTTTATGATTGGAGGGGGCAACGAATGAAGATCCAGACCTTCGATTAAACACCACGCCCGGCGCCTGCTGTCAACTTGCGCAGGGGCTGATTATCTACCCCTGCTCACCGCTGACACGTACTTAGCCTGTCATTCCCTGCATACAATGGAGACAGACTATGGTCCGCGTGACCCCGCCGTATTTTTTCGACGAATTCCTGCTGCCAGTCAGTAGAAAAACACCGAGCGCGCGCGAGCGCCTGTTAGGGCTCTCCGTCAAGGACCTGGAATGGCTCAATACACTGTATTACGCCTCCCACTCCGCCCGGCAGAACCCGCAACTGCACACTTACCCGATGTGCGTCGAAAAGCTGCTGATCAACGTTGCAGGGCAACCGGCGATGCCACTCGCCGGCGCTTTCGTGATGAGCCCCAGCCCGGACGGTGGCAAGGCCCTGTTGTACACCCCGTATGGCGGCATCCAGGTCGCTGACGATCATGCCAGGCTACTCACCGAAGTCGGCAAGCAGTTGGCGGACCCGTTACAGCGCGTCGAGCTGCTGAGCTTCCAGTCGATTGCGCAGCGCAATGCGTTACCCCTGGGCACGGCCATCATACTCACCACCCAGATCGTCGAAGGCCCCGTACAAGAGGACCAGGAACAGACCCTCCAGGCCTGCCAACAGGCCAACGTACTGGCGATGCTGGAGCAACTGCAAAAGGCGCCTACCTTACCCAACATGCTCGACACACTGCTGGGCATCATGGCCCGCACTGACTTCCTTGGCCTGGACCAACGAGACACCCGGGTGAACTGTTTCATTCAAGACCCGGTAAGCGGTCAACGACGTTGGGTCGCTTCGCTGCCATTAAGCGAAGCGCTCCTGCAGTTCTACGTGAAACATGCCTGGCCCAGGGAACAAACCCGCGAGTTCGTCAACCCCAAACATGACACGACCGCTTTCACCCCGGCCCAGCTTGAACAAGACCGCCAGCGCTGGGAAATGCTGATCCAACAAATCTCCAACATACTTTCAAGGCTGCTGGACAGCCTGCTGCAGACATACTGGAATGAGGATATAAACAACGGCACCTCACGCCTGAATCTTTTCGCGCAGATCATGGCGGATAAGTTTCGCGTCGATATCCTGCTCAAGCGCCAGCAAAAAATCCTCAGCGCCGGCGAAAGCCATATGCTTCAGGCCATGTTCCTCAGTGACCAGACCGCTCGCCGCACTTACGCCAGCCACCTGAGTGTGGAAAAAGTGCGCGTGTACGCGCCGTACCAACATTACGTGGAGCTGGCCGGCACGTTGGCAATCAGCGAGACACACGCTTACCTTTACACGCAATCGCGTGGATTGCAGGTACTCGAAGACCTGGATGATCTGAAAGATACCTTATTGAGCATGCTCAAGAGCGCGGGACACGAAGATGAGCTGCTCAATTTTCTGTCCTTGGATGAGCGCAACACGTTTATCGGTCTCGACCAGATAAACATCGCTGTCCAGCCTGCCACGGCCGGGATTTTTACCAGCTTGGTCGAAGACATTGCGCTCAAGCAGACCAGTAATATGAACCACGCACTGGCGCTTTATCGGCGCAACGACGGGCAAGTGGACCTGGCGGCGTTGCTTGACTACGCCCTGGACATACGCACGATGCTCGACCACCGCCTGGCGACACTCGACACCGGCGGACGCTGGACAGTGCACCCCGTTGCCAGCGGTAGCGGCCGTCCCTCTACGGTGAGGGCGGAACGCGCCAAGCTGCACCTTCAACGCCTGGAAGCCGCCGAGGACGCACTGGCCTCAGAACGCCAAAACCGTCCGACGTTACGCAGCATGGCCACGCTCGCCTTGAACGCTGAACTGCAAAAACAGCAACAGGACCTCAATGCCGATGAGGTGTTTATCAACACCTACGCCACCCAGGCACAAGAGCGTGAGGAACGCCCACCGGTGTCGTCCCTGAGCATGGTGGAACACTTCATCGAGCGTCTGAGCCGTGAGGCCACGCCGGTTGCCGCCTCTTCGCGAACGTGGTTCTACAGCAAGCCCAACCAAGGCGTCGCGCTCAAGTTGCACAGCATGACCCTGAAAACGTTCAACGGCATAATCGATCAAGTCATGCTGGTTTTCGCCAACCACTCGATGCGTGAGCTGCCACGTCTGTATCTGGCCAACACCCGCGACAAACACGCTCACTCGATGCTCAATGGGTTGCGTAGCGAGGCCGAACTACGACGGTTGAACACCACCATGACGCCAGGCAGCCAGCAGATCCTTGACGCCGTACTGCAGCCCGAAAGCCTTTCGCGGGTGACACGTTATGGCATCAACGGCTTTCTACCCGATGCTTATGGATTGACACTGGCCACGGGCACACCGGAGAACGTGCAGCCGCTTGCCAATACATTTCTACTGACAGAACGGGGTGGTATCGACCCACAGCGCTCGGGCCATGTCGTACTGTGGACGCCTCGACGTGGTTATGAGGCATTCCCTTCGATTCAAGCCCTGCGCACGGAGATGACACAGCGCCTGGCGCATCCGATCCAGCGCTTGAGCCTGCTGGAAAACCTGCCCGTCTCCCTGCGTGTGCCCCACCAGGTGTATCGACTGGGCCCCTTGCAACGCATTGACGACAACGTATTGAACAATCGCCTGCAAACCTACAGTGACTACGTTTTGGACGACGTTGATCGCCTGCTTTCCATGAAGTTGCCCGCCAGGGCGCTGCAGGATCGCCTGGATACGGTATTGGAGCAGGCCGCGCCCACCAACCTTGCCCGGGCCATCGCTATAGCCAGGGCGACTATCAACCAGCAGGCCCTGCCCACCTGGTTGGGCATGGCGTTGGCCGAGGAGCAGATCCATCAGGTAGAACTGCTTGAGCAATACCACAACAGCGCCCCGGACGAAAAAGACTACCTGCAGGGGATAACGCCGATTCGCAAGCATACGAGCACCGCACTTCTGGCGTTGCTCCAGGTACGGTTCCCCGGCCAGAAACTCGACCCGGATGACGTGCTGATCCCCGCACACCAGGCCTTGGACATCCATGTCTACAGCTTGACCGATTTTGCCTTGCGTCACTGGCCAGACCTGAACGCCGAGAACATCCGCCCCCGCTCACGCACGGCCACGCCCCTGCCGGACACGCTGGATGCAAACGCGGTGATCCAAATGGTCCGGCAACTGGATTTGAAAACGCACTATCAAACGCTGTTGCAAAACATGCTCAACCCCCAGACGGAGGAAGGGCGAAAACGTCGGGACCTGTTCTGCCGGCAATTGCCCTGGCAAACGTTGCAATACGCCCATGAGCAAAAGCTGCAGGAACGACTTTCAGCACGAGCGTTGAATATGGTCCAACAGGTCTTCAACATGCCCGACGCCCTGGCGCGCGGGAAGCTCACCGGTGCGTCAGCCATTATTCGCTCCTTGGCATTGATTGCCACTGAAAGTGCCGCTTCCGTCAAGGCCCTGGGCATGTACCTGATAGGACCTGAAACCAGAAGCGCTGGCCCTTTGGTGCTGCACGCACCCTACAGCGAAAAACATGTATTCAAGGAATACGCGAACGAGCAAGCATTGCTCGATGAATTGGAGCGGCCGGGAGAACTTCAGGAGTGGACCTTGACGCACCTGGAGGCACCGCATCAGGCCACTTACCGTAACTTGCTGCAAAATAACCGACGCCCCTCCTCCGACATCCGCCTGGCCAAGGCCGCGATAAGCGGCAATGTCCTTCACGACCTGTTCACTGACAATACGCAGATCCTGCTCAAGATGCTTGCCGGCCAGTTTGAGCAAGGCGCCAAGCGGCTATGGGACAGAGCGGTCGACCTGCTGGGTGAGGGCATCCCCAACGCCGTGCAGTTCATGGCTGGAAAACTCGCCTATCCACTGGTGGTCTGGCGTAGCTACCAATTGTTCAAGCGCTCGGCCGAGGCGCTGCAGTTGCACAAATGGAAAGCCGCACTGAAGGACTTCATCTCGGGCGTGGCTCAAATGGCCGCGCTGGGCAGGGAACTTGAGGGCACCGACGCCTCGCCCCCTGCCGAAACTGCGGTAGCGCAGGCGGACCTGTCAGACCAGGCCCTGCCCACGGCCACCACGCTGACGACACTGAAAATCACCTCTGCCTCGCGTACTCGTCTGCAGCCGTTCGAAAATCACGATATCGCGTTGAAGGACCTGGAGCTGAGTACCTCCAGCCAGGTTTACACTGACAAAACCACCTTGAAAAACTATGTTCCGCTTGAAGGCAAAGTGTACTCGGTCAAGAAAACCGCAAAGCATTGGCGCCTGGCCCAGGGCTCCCAGGCAGGCCCTTACGTTGGCCGCAACGCCCAGGGCAAATGGGTATTGGACCTCAGCCGCCATCATCCACGTTTTGGCAAAACCCTATCGCGCATGAAGGTGCAAACCAGCGTAGAGAAATCGATCGACATTGAAGCGACAGGCATAAGGCAAATTGCCGCTCTGTCGAGCTGGCAAGCCCGCGTCATTGACGAGGCATTGAATGTCGCGACTTATTACGCCAACAACTGCCATCGCAACCTCGTCCGGTTCTCGGCAGCCCCGGCCCCTGATCACCGCGTAGGTGTCTTTTTGCACGAGATGTTCGGTGTACCTGACCTGTCTACTGACCAGGTGGACCGAATCAGGAGCGTCGTTCACGAGATCCTTGAAGAGCTGTGTGATTCAAGCCTGACCAGCCAAGACTCAAACCGTTTTGTCAGTGGTAGCACCGCTGGCAATGGTGAGGAGCAGTACGCGTTTATTATTCCCGCCGACCCGGGGCGCAAGTTGTACTTACTCGAACGTTTTTTTTATCCGCAAATGGGCGTTTACCATGGTCGCTTGCATTCGCCCTTCGACATTTCAGCCCACGCCCGGGCGTGCACTCTCATTCACGAATTGTCGCACTTGAAGCTCAGTACCGAAGACCTGGCGTACCTTGACAGCATGCGCCCATTCCCTGACCTGATTAATACCGCTCTGCGTGGCTCTGTAGCGCTCAAGACCGAACTTGAGGATGTGCGCAAGTTCGCCCTTTCCACGCTGACGCCCTCGGACATGTTGTTCAAGGTCTGGAACGACTATTCCGAGAAATGGGAAGACTACGGGGATGGCACATCCACTCAAGAGCTTGAGCAGAAAGTCCTCGACACCACGGGGGCCAAGACCCTCGACGATGCCCGCGTGATTTTCATGAGCAACGACGACAAGCGTATCGATACGATTCTGGCCAACGCCGACTCATTGACCTACCTGATCAGTGAACTCGGCCGCCTGTTGGATGCGGGGGCCTGAGCAGCCCCCGCAAGGCGTGTCAGTCTTTCTGGTCACGCAGCACATTACCGGAGGCGCCGTCGATTCGAGCTTCATAAACGACGCCGTCGGATTTGCGGCCTTTGACTTCCCAATAGCCATTGTCATCGGCTTCGGCGGCATAGACTTCGATATACCCCGCCTTGGTCTTCGCCACCTCAATGGCTTTTTCAATGGTGATCCAGCCCGCACCCGGCTTGTCTGCCAAGGCAGCGCCAGCACTCAGCAAGGCGGTGGTGGCACACAGGGCAGCTAAGGTTTTCTTCAACATGTTGGTACTCCATGGTTGACGACAGGTTAATTCCTGAATTTTTAGGCGCACTCAAACAAGAATAAGTTCCAATTGATGTGCAATCGCCATGATGCTGTTCTCGTCGCGGGCTTCAGAGAGTTAGAATGCGGGAAATCAGGATGAGTCAATGAGCGAAGAGTCCCTTTCAGAAGCCGAGTACGACGCCATTACCGACGCCGCCGCGCATTGGTGCATGCGCTTGCATGCCGAGGATTGCTCGGCCGCTGAGCGCCAGGCGTTTGAAAAATGGCACGACGCTCACCCGCTGCATGCGTTCGAATACGCGGCGATGCTGGAAGTCTGGGACGTGGCCGATCACCTGCCGCGCACCACGCCGGCGCCGGCCGTGTTGCCGTTCAAGCCGCGCAAGCGCTGGCGCACCTATGCGGTCGCCGCCGCCCTGTGCCTGGGTGCCTTGCCACTGGCCGCCTTGACCGGTTGGGAAGTCGGCTGGTTGCCCAGCGCCTATAAACACTACGAAGCAACCAACGGCTTGCGCAAGGTCACCCTTGCTGATGGCAGCCAGGTGGAATTGAACCTGGGCACCGAACTGGTCTATAGCGATTACAAGGACCGGCGTCAGGCCAGCTTGAAAAAGGGTGAAGCGTTTTTCAAGGTCGCCCATGACAGCGATCACCCCTTTATCGTGCAGGCTGGCGAGGGACAGGTGCGCGTGACGGGCACCCAGTTCAATGTCTGGACGTATGCGGACCAGGTGCGGGTGATGTTGCTTGAAGGCGCGGTGCAGATCGCCAGCGACTCAGTGCACGGCAGCGTACCGCTGACCCCAGGGATGCAGGCCAGTTACCAACGGGGCGACGCCACCCCACGCGTGGCGGCGATCAAAGCCGATGACACGGCCCTGGCATGGCGCACGGGCAAACTGGTGCTCGATAATCTGGCCCTGGCCGATGCGCTGCCGCTGATCAACCGCTACCTGGACAAACCCGCGATGCTGGCGGACGCAGGCACCGGGAGCATTCGCATTGGCGGTATTTATAACCTCAGTGAAGTCAACAACCTTATCCCTTCCCTGCCCAAGGTATTACCGGTCTACCTGACCCAGAATCAGGACGGCAACCCGGTACTCAATTCCATTCCGCGTAAAACGCCCAAGGGCTGAGCCTGCGCCTACCGCGTGATCTGTCCACTTTTGAAACACCCAACTGCCTTGAATCGCCCGGCGGGGACGGATTCATCGTTTTGTCATGGACACTGTTTCATCACTGATACAACTGACGCGCGCCTCCCGGTATACGGCGCAGGCCGAGGACTGTTTCAGGGTTGAAACACCGCAGCCGACGAATTCGTCGATGCAAACCATAACCTGCTGAATTTAAAGTAAAAACGAAAACCGGCACGCCTTCTGCTCTGTCCCTGACAACGCTGTTTAGGGTCAGCGTGAATAATAGGGACCGCCGCCGTGAACACATTCACTCATGCCTCGATAAACGCACTGCTGATCAGTTGCGTGCTCAGTGCCGGCGTCAGCCTGCCGAGCCAGGCGGGTGATGGCGTGATCGTGACAGGTCGCACCGTGCAAGGGCATATGTACGGGCGTACCTCGCTCCCCGACCCCTACCCCAACACGGCCAACGCCAACCCCAGCAAAGAAGTGATCAGCGCCATTTCCGGCGAACTCAGCGACCGGGACATCGGCGGCATCAGCAGCGGTTCAAGCCTGGCGCGCTCCGTGCAGCCCAACGGCAATCTGTCCGGCCTGGGCGCCACGCAAACCGGCATGTCGACCCTCGGTACCGGCGCTGCCGCGGGCCATGGCGCCGGCGCCGGCAGCGCAATGGGTGGGCAGATCAGCGATTCGATCCAGCGCGGCATGACCCCCTTGAACAACCTCGGCGGCATGATGGGGGGCAAGTGATGAAGCGACTCCTGTTGATAGTCGGCCTGCTGGGCAGCGCATCGAGCCTGGCTGACAACACCGCCGTGATCGATAGCAGCGGCAAACAGTACGAAGGTGTTTTGTCGATCAACCAGGCAGCCGGCAATCAGCAACAAATGTCCAACAGCCGCGCCATTGTCCTCGGTGGCCAGGCCATCACCGTCAACATCCAGAAGCTCGACGGCAACGTCGACCCGTCCCTGAACGCCAAGGCGGCGATCCTGGGCGCCTCCTTTACCAACGGCAACGGCGTACTGGGCATCAACCAGTCAGCCGGAGCCAATAACCAATCGATCAATGCGGTGCGGATCAGCCTGAACCCTGGCCCGCAAAGCATCGATGACAGCGTCCTGTTGCAACAGAACACGACGACGCTGGCAACCGACTCAGGGTCCACCTCCACCACTGGCAGCCGCCAGGTCGTTACCAGCGACCAGGCCTTCACCGGCAGCCGAGGAGTGATTCAGGTGAACCAGAGTGCCGGGGTGGGGAACCGAGTGGCTAACACCCTGGGCATCACTATCAAGTAGCTGCTTGATAGGCGTTCGTTAGGCCGTACCAACACTTAACCCAACTAATTAGAAGCAAGGAGAAACACCATGAAACCTCAAATGGCTCTCAAACCACTGGTTTTCGCGCTCGCCGCGCTCATGGCTGCCGCTGCTCAAGCGGGTAGCTGGCATCCAGCCCCTCAACCCACCGGCACGGTGGCCGCCGTGGTCACCGATGTACAAAAAAGCCAGCACAACAAATTCGAGGACAGCAACACCGAAAACAATGCCTCGGCCGACAACTCGGTCACCGGCAACAGCGGTAACGTGGGCGTCAACGTACAGTCGGGCTCCGGCAACCAGGCGGATAACGCAGGGGCCATCTCCAGTGCCAAAGGCGACTTTGCCAGCGTGTTCGCCGTGATCGATGTGGATCAAGCCAGCACCCATAACAACTTCGTCAACAAAGGCACGCAAAACAACGCGTCCCTGGACGGCTCCGTCAACGGCAACTCCGGCAACGTGGGTTACAACGGCCAGGCCGGTCAAGGCAACGAAGGTAAAAACAACCTGGCAATCACCACCGCTGACGGCAAGAACATCGCCGCCGCCTCCAACACCGAGCAGAACTCGCTCAACAACAGCTACCTCAATACCGCCGTCAGCAGCCATGGCTACGGCAAGCCTCAATACGTGTCCAACAACGCAAGCCTGGACAACTCGGTTAACCGCAACTCCGGCAACGTGGGTGTAAACCTGCAATCCGGCGCGGGCAACCAGGGCAGCAACAGCCTGTCGATCGGCCAAGGTTGCAGCGTTTGCAGCAGCGGCGTGCGCTTCTGATCCAACGGGGCCTTGGCAACAAGGCCCTTTTTTATTCCAGTGTCCAACAGGTCTGTCGATCATGCGCCTTGCGGCCCTCACCCTCCTGATGTTGCTCACCGGTCCCGCCTGGGCAGGCACCATGGCGATCTCCGCCATGCCCGGCGGTGCGGTGATTTTCAAGAAGGTCGAGAGCATCCGTGAACGCCGGTTCGCCAACCTGGTGGAACAGAAAACCGATTTCAGCTGCGGTGCTGCGGCACTTGCCACCATCCTGCGCCAGGCCTATTGGCTGGACGTCGATGAAGATCACATCATCAAAGGCATGCTGGTCAATGCCGACCAGGACCTGGTGCGTACCCAGGGTTTTTCCATGCTGGACATGAAGCGCTACCTCGAAAGCATCGGCATGCGCGCCCGGGGCTACAAGATCGCCCCGGACACCCTGGTCACCGTGAAAATCCCGGTGGTGGTGCTGCTGGAGATCCGTGGCTACAAGCACTTCGTGGTGATGCAGCGGGCCGACAAGGACTGGGTGTATGTCGGCGACCCGGTGCTGGGGCATAAGCGCTATGCGCGGGATGACTTCGTCAAGGGATGGAATGGGATCGTGTTCGCCGTATTGGGTGAAGGCTACGACAAGACCAATGTTCTGCTCGACCCGCCTGCCCCGCTGACCGCCAAGAACCAGTTGAACGAGTTCCGGCCCGTGGGCGACGCCGAGCTGATGGATTTCGGTTTTATCCAGAGCGACTTCTTCTAGAAGCGCAATAAGGGGCAGGACGCTCCAGGAGCAAAAGATGAACACTTCCCGTTGGCTGACGGTTTTGTGTCTGGCAGCCTCGATGCCCGTTTATGCTTCGTCGGGCTTCAAACCGATCGAACTCAATGATGCGCAAATGGCCGAGCTGCGCGGCCGGTATGTGATGCCGGGGCGCATCATCAGCTTCGGCATTGTCATGAGCAGCACCTGGACCAATGCGGTCGGCGACAGCATTACCGCCAAGGCCAGCATGCAGTTGGACAAGACCACCATTACCCCGCAATTCTACGTGCAAACCACCGGTGCGGCGGGTTCCGGAACGCCCTCTGCCGGCAGCGGTAACGTGATCGGCGGAGCCGGCCTGACCAGCGGCCAGGGCGTGACTCAAAGCGTGCGCGCCGCCGGGGATGGCAACACCGCCTACAACCAGGTAGGCATCAACGTCACCCAGGACGGCTTTGCCCCTGCCAACGCTGTGCAGTCCGGGCAGGTATTGGTGGCCGGTGGCACCGTCACCGGCGAGAGCAAGGCAGGTCATGTCAGCGTATCGGCCAACAATGGCGGCCTGCAAATGGCGATCCAGGCCAACCACAACCAGGGCAACAGCCTGCAGCAGATCGGCGGCGGGAATGTGCTGCAAGGGACAGTTTTGAAGGGCGATACCAACTTCGTCAGCAACATGACTCAACTCAACGTGGTGATGAACAATAACGGTTTGAACAACGGCGCATTGAACTGCAATCTGGACCAGCTCAAAGGCCTACGCACGCTCGGTTATTGAACTACGCTGACCCTCGACACTTACGCATTGGAAAAGGACGGCTTATTTCATGCATCGATCGTTATCGCTCCGCGCGGTGATCTGTTTAAGTACGCTCTTGCCCGCATCCGTGCTGTATGCCGCGCCAGATGCCGATATCGAAACGCTGAAGAAGGAACTCCTGGAACTCAAGCAACGCTACGACGTGCAGCAAAAGGCCCTGGCCGTGCTGGAACAACGTGTACGCCAGGTGGAAGATCAACCGGCCACGCCGGCACCCAGGCGCCTGGCCAAATCCCCTGCCGATTTCAAGCAAGGCGGTACGACCGTCGCAGGCACCGGTGCGGCAGCAGCGTCAGGTGGCGCGGGCGGCGGCGGCAGCTCCTACGGCCAGTCGCTCAAGGACGATTCGGCCCCTGCGCAAAGTGTGAGCAACCTGTACAACGAAGCCAGTGGCTTCTTCGGCAATGGCAAGTTCAGCGTCGAGACCGGCATCACCTATGCCCGTTATGACGCGCGCCAATTGACCCTCAATGGTTTCCTGGCGCTGGACTCGATCTTCCTTGGCAACATCAACCTGGACCGGATCAAATCCGACAGCTGGACCCTGGACCTGACCGGCCGCTACAACGTCGATAACCGTTGGCAGTTCGACCTCAACGTGCCGGTGGTCTACCGCGAATCGACCTATCAGTCCGGCGGCGCCGGCAACGATGCCACGGCCACCTCGGAAGCTTCCGTGACCCGCGACCCTACCATCGGCGACGTCAACTTCGGCGTGGCGTACAAATTCCTCGATGAAACCCCTACCCTGCCGGATGCCGTGGTGTCGGTGCGGGTGAAGGCGCCTACGGGTAAAGAGCCGTTTGGCATCAAACTGGTCAAGCAACCCAACAACGACAACCTCTACCTGCCGGAAAGCCTGCCGACGGGCAACGGCGTATGGTCGGTCACACCGGGCATTTCCCTGGTCAAGACCTTCGACCCTGCGGTGTTGTTCGGCTCGCTGTCGTACACCCACAACTTCGAGGACTCGTTCGATGACATCAGCAGTGAGGTCAACCAGAAGGTGGGGGGCAAGGTGCGCCTGGGCGACAGCTTTCAGTTCGGTGTCGGCGTGGCCTTTGCCTTGAACGAAAAAATGAGCATGTCGTTTTCGGTGTCCGACCTGGTGCAGCGCAAAAGCAAGCTCAAGCCGGACGGCGGCGACTGGCAGTCGGTGGTCTCCAGCGATGCAAATGCGGGCTACTTCAACGTCGGCATGACGATTGCCGCCTCGGATAACCTGACCATCGTGCCGAACCTGGCGATCGGGATGACCGATGACGCCCCGGACTTCACGTTCAGCCTGAAATTCCCGTACTACTTCTGATCGAGAGGCAAACGCTTCCCGCGATGCGCAGCGAGTCGCTCTTGATCTTGATCTGGCTTTTGATCTTAGGCGCCCCGTTAAACCACGCTGGCCGAACGCAGGCTTGAATCCGTGGGTAACCCGGCAGGACGCCGGGTTAGCCGCCCCGCGCCATGGATGGCGCGTGGCGGCGGCCCACGGATTCAAGCC
>NZ_KZ478042.1 GCF_002837185.1 Pseudomonas fluorescens
GGGCACACCGAGCCTAGGCGAGGTGCCGAGTGGTGGGGCAAGAGCCTTTTTGGTTACTTTTGGCTGGGCCGGCATTCCGGGCTCTTTTCCAAAAGTGACCCGCTGTAAAAGCGGAACCCATAGTGGCCGTGACCGCAGAAACGGATATGTACCCGGTCTGATCCAACATCCAGGTCGGCCCAGAGGCCGCCATCGGGGGCAAGCCCCCTCCCACAAAGGTCCCTAGCGGATCTGATGCTTGTGCAACAACCGGTAGAACGTCGGTCGGGAAACGCCCAGCACCCGGGCCGCGATGCTCAGGTTGTCGCTGTGCCGGTGGAGTACGTCGCACAATGCCTGACGTTCGGCGCGGTGCTTGTAATCTTCCAGTGTCGCCATCGGCGGCGACACGGCCTGGGGGCCTTGCAGTCCCAGGTCAACCGCTTCGATCTGGCGCCCTTCAGCCAGGACCAGGCCACGGCGCACACGGTTGGCCAATTCACGCACGTTGCCCGGCCACGGGTGTTGCCCCATCGCCACCAAGGCCTCTTCGCTGAAGCTGCGCGGGCGGCGGCCGGTTTCCTGGCTATAGAAACGCGAGAAGTGATTGGCCAGCATCGCCACGTCGCCATGGCGTTCGCGCAGGGGCGCGGTGACGACTTGCAGCACGTTCAGCCGGTAATACAGGTCCTCGCGAAAGGTGCCCTTCTCGACTGCGGCCTCAAGGTCAACGTGGGTGGCAGCCAGCACCCGCACATCCACCGGGATGGGCTGGCTACCGCCCACGCGCTCGATCTGTTTCTCCTGGAGAAACCGCAACAGGTTGGCTTGCAGCTCCATCGGCAGATCACCGATTTCATCGAGAAACAGCGTGCCCCCATGGGCTGCCTCGATACGCCCGACCTTGCGCTGATGCGCACCGGTGAAGGCGCCCTTCTCATGGCCGAAGAGTTCCGACTGGATCAGGTGTTCAGGAATCGCACCGCAGTTGATCGCCACGAACGGCTTGGCGTGTCGCTGGGACTGCCGGTGCAGCATCTTGGCCACCAGTTCCTTGCCGGTGCCGCTGTCCCCCCGAATCAGTACCGGCGATTCAGTGGGCGCCAGCTTCGACAACAATTTGCGCAGTTCGCGAATGGGCCGGCTATCGCCCAGCAACTCATGCTCAGGCCCACCCACCGGGGTGTTGCCCTTGCCGCGCAGGCGCGCCATGCCAAAGGCGCGCCCCAGGGTAACCTGCACCCGCGACACGTCGAACGGCAAGGTGTGAAAGTCAAAAAACCATTCGCAGACGAAATCCCCAACGTTCTGCAGGCGTAACACATCCTGGCTGAGTACCGCGATCCATTCAGTACCGCTACGACCAATCAGCTCCTTGACCGCCTCGGGCCGCTCCAGATGACAAGGCTGTAACCGCAACAGGCCCACATCGCAGGAACGCTCGCCCACGGCTTCGAGGGTACAGCTGTCCACTTCCCATCCGACCGTGCGCAAGCCGGGCAGCAACCCGTGACAATCCTCACAAGGGTCGACGACCAGCAAGCGGCGTTGCGCAGAAGTCACAACCATGACTATTCCTTGGCGTCATTTTTTTTAATAGAAACAATAGTTTGTAGTAGCAAGATGGGAACATAGCAAAATATTGACGCGACGCTTGTACCCTTTCGCTATAACTGCGAGCAAAAAGCCATCAACCGGTAAAAAGTTGCTCGCGTGCCAAACGTTAGTTCCGCTTTCAAAACAGCCGCTTACATGACGTCAGTCAGGGAAAGTTAAAAATTCTTGTTCTAGCATGTGACCCGCCCCCCACCATCGTGCATCAGTACAAGTAACCCACCGCACGGTCAGCCCAACCGCCGGTATTCACTTGAATGGGCACAGAGAGAGACGACACACATGAACGCTCCGCTGCGCATCAACGAAGCTCTTTTGATTGCAGACCGTGCTTTCCAGCCCTTCCAGTGCGTGGCCTGGCACGATGGTCATGGCGCCCTCAGCCTGAGCGTCATCGACCGCACCAATACCCGTATCGGCAGTAAACAGCTGTCATCGACCACTTACACCGACCCGGCGCAATTGGAAGACTTGCTGTTGCAGGCACGTGCCGAGCTCGACAAAGATGGCCACCAGTTGCAGCAGTGGGCAATGCCCAAGTAAGTCGACCGGGTAACTTCCGATCACCGCATTACAGTGATCGGAAGTTGCACTGACTTATCGCGCGTTGAGGATAAATCGCTCGAACGCTTCGGCAGCACCGTCTTCGATATTACTGCCGGTGACGACGCTGGCCTGACGCTTGACGGCTTCTTCCGCCTGGCCCATGGCAATCGATAAACCGGCCACCTGAAACATCGCCGGATCGTTGCCGCCGTCACCAATAGCCGCCGTTTGCGCAAGCGGCACCCCAAGGTGCGCCGCCAGGGTCTTCAAGGCTTCGCCTTTATTGGCCAGCATCGCCGTCACATCCAGATAGACCGGTTGGGAACGGGAAACCTGAGCCAGACCCTTCACTTTGGGCTGCAACTGCGCTTCCAGCTCCACCAGCAACTGCGTGTTATTGCTCGCGGCGACGATCTTGTCGACCCGGTCCAGGTAGGGCTCGAAACTCTCCACCACCACCGGCCCATACCCCAGGCCGTCGGCTTCGCGCTGCTCCATCGGCCCTGGCGAGTCACGGCGCAGCCAGTCGCCATCGGCGAACACCCAGACTTCCACATCCGGCTCGGCCGAGAACAGCGCCAGCGTCACCAACGCCGCTTCCGCCGGCAGATGGTGGGCTACCAGAATGCTGCCATCCGGGTTGATCAACGTACCGCCGTTGAAGCCCGCCACTGGCACGTCGATACCGAACGTGTCGATCAGGTGCATCATGGCCTTGGGCGGGCGACCGCTGGCCAGGCTGAAAAACACCCCGGCCTCACGCAACGCGCGAACCGCATCGGCCGTGCGCTGGCTGAGGCGGTGATCCGGATGCAGCAAGGTGCCGTCCACATCACTGAGGATAAAACGGATGGGATGAATCGCTGCATCACTCATCCGAGGCTGTGCCAGGCACGGCCATCACGGGCCAGCAATGCATCCGCCGCCGCCGGGCCATCTTCGCCGGCCTTGTAGGCCTGGATTCCATCATCTTCTTTCCAGGCATCCAGGAACGGCTGCACGGCGCGCCAGCCGTTCTCGATGTTGTCGGCACGCTGGAACAAGGTCTGGTCACCGGTCATGCAGTCGTAGATCAGGGTTTCGTACCCCGTCGATGGTTGCATCTCGAAGAAATCCTTGTAGTCAAAACCCAACTCAATATTGGCCATCTCCAGCGTCGGCCCAGGCTTTTTGGCCAGCAGGTCGAACCACATGCCTTCATTTGGCTGGATCTGGATCTTCAGGTAGGTGGGCTTGAGTTCATCGACGTCGGTGTCGCGAAATTGCGCGTACGGCGCCTGCTTGAAGCAGATCACGATCTCGGTGTCGCGGATGCTCATGCGCTTGCCGGTACGCAGGTAGAACGGCACACCGACCCAGCGCCAGTTGTCGATCATGACCTTCAGCGCGACGAAGGTCTCGGTGCTGCTGTCAGGCGCGACATTGGCCTCTTCGCGATAGCCCGGCAGTTGCTTGCCGGCGATTTCACCGGCGGTGTACTGGCCGCGAACCGAATTGGCCCGGGCATCTTCCAGGGACCAGGGGCGGATCGCACCGACCACCTTGGCCTTCTCGCCACGCACTGCATCGGCGCCAAAGGCTGCCGGCGGCTCCATCGCGACCATCGCCAGCAGCTGGAACAGGTGGTTGGGCACCATGTCCCGCAGCGTGCCGGTTTTTTCGAAGAAATTGCCCCGGGTCTCCACGCCGACCGTTTCAGCAGCGGTGATTTGCACATGGTCGATGTAGTGGTTGTTCCAGAACGCTTCGAACAGCACGTTGGAGAAACGGCTGATCAGGATGTTCTGCACCGTTTCCTTGCCCAGGTAATGGTCGATGCGATAGATCTGCTTCTCGCTCATCACCTTGAGCAGGCAGGCGTTCAACGCTTCGGCGCTGGCCAGGTCGGAACCGAACGGTTTCTCGATGACGACGCGGCGAAAACCCTCGTCCGTCTCATTGAGCAATCCGGCACTGCCCAGGCGCTGCACCACTTCACTGAAGAAGCGCGGTGCGGTCGCCAGGTAGAACACTGCATTGGCGCTGCCGCTGTCGGCAATTTTCTGCGCGATATCGGCGTAGGTGCTGTCGTCGAGAAAGTCACCCTCGACGTAGCTGATGCCTTTGGCCAACTGGGCCCACAACTGGGGGTCCAGCGCATTGTCGGCACTCCCCCGGACCTTGCCGGCAGCCTCGGTTCGAATGAAGTCCTCGAGCTTCTTGGCAAAGTCCGCATCGCTGATGGCGTTGTGATCAACACCCACGATCCGCAGGCCATCACCCAGCAGCCCGTCGCGGCTCAGGTTGTACAGCGCCGGCATCAGCAGGCGCTTGACCAGGTCGCCATGAGCGCCAAACAGAAACAAGGTGGTGGGTGGAGCGGGTTCGGCCTTGGGTTTCTTGCCGTTGGCGGTCATTTTTTGGAAGTCTCCACGTGGCCGCCAAAGCCGAAGCGCATGGCCGAAAGCATTTTGTCACCGTAGGTGCTCTGCTGGCGCGAACGGAAACGGGCGAACAGCGACGTCGACAGGACCGGTACCGGCACCGCCTGCTCCATGGCCGCTTCGATGGTCCAACGGCCTTCGCCACTGTCGGCCACGGAACCGGAATAGCCGTCCAGCTTCGGGTCGGTCGCCAGGGCATCGGCGGTCAGGTCCAGCAGCCACGACGACACGACGCTGCCACGGCGCCAGACTTCGGCAATGTCGGCCACGTTGAGGTCAAAGCGCTGGTCTTCGGGCAGGTTGTCCGAGTTCTTGGTCTTGAGGATGTCAAAACCTTCGGCAAACGCCTGCATCATGCCGTATTCAATGCCGTTGTGGATCATCTTGACGAAGTGACCGGAGCCCGCCGGGCCGGCATGAATGTAGCCGTGCTCGGCACGCGGGTCCGCAGAGGCCGAACGGTCCTTGGTGCGTGGGATGCTGCCGATGCCAGGCGCCAGGCTCTTGAAGATCGGATCAAGGCGCTGCACGGTTTCCACGTCGCCACCGATCATCATGCAGTAGCCGCGTTCCAGCCCCCACACGCCACCGGAAGTGCCGACGTCGACATAGTGCAGGCCTTTTTCCGCCAGGGCCTTGCCGCGACGCACGTCGTCCTTGTAATTGGTGTTGCCACCGTCAATGATCACGTCACCGCTTTCCAGCAGCCCGCTCAGTTCATTGATGGTGTCTTCGGTGGGAGCGCCCGCCGGCAACATGACCCACACGGCGCGAGGCTTTTGCAGGCCGGCCACCAGGGCTTTCAAGTCGGCGACGCCGGTGGCGCCCTCCTCGCTCAGGCCTTTGACAAAGGCTTCGTTACGGTCATATACAACGGTGGTATGCCCATTGAGCATCAGGCGCCGCGCAATGTTACCGCCCATGCGGCCTAGTCCGATAATCCCCAGTTGCATGTGCTGATGCTCCTAACTGCTAAAAAATGTGTGACATAGTTTATAGCGCAATGAGGCTAATGAGGGTTAGTCCAGAGCGGATCCGTGTAGTTTCATGGTAAAAAAGTTGCCATCGTTTCACCATCACGGCGGCAAAAGTCACACGACCACCAAAAATAAAAAAGTTCCCTTGATGTGAAAAAGAATTCAAACTTGTCCACGACTGCTGCCGCTCACCTGTTTCGGCGGCGCGATCTACCCGGCTATTTGCGAGGCAAGCAATGAGCACAGCACAGATGACCCGACCGCCACAGACCCTCTACGTCAACATCCGCCGCGATGAATTGCGTCAGTTGAAGGACGAGCGCGATCAGTTGCAACAGGAAGTCCTGCGCCTGCGTTCACACCTCCAGGCCCAGCTTGAGCTGCCGTCCGGCGCCAAGCCCGCGCTCTGCTGAAGGCGCTTGGTTAGTTTGTAAGGCAATACCTACAGAAAACTCACAAAGTTTTCACACACCTGTCCCGATACTCCCGCCCGCGATGCCGCTCATGTTCTGAGCGGCCCGATGTTGCGCGCCTGTGCGCAACGATCATTTTCTGATGGGGCGCTGGATGGCGATGTTCAAACGCAGCACGACGACTGCGAAAGGCTTTGATTGGGCCGGCCTTGGCTGGTTATTCCTGTTTTTCTGGTATTTCTCGGGTATTACCCAACTGCTTATCCAACTGACCGGTACGTCCGGCTTCAGTGGTTTCCGCCAGGCATTCTTCATGAGTGCGCTGTGGCTGGCGCCGATGCTGCTGTTCCCGCGGCAAACGCGGGTGCTTGCCGCCGTGATCGGCGTGGTGCTGTGGGCCTGCTCCATGGCCAGCCTGGGTTATTTCTTCATTTACCAGCAGGAATTTTCCCAGAGCGTGATCTTCATCATGTTCGAGTCGAACATTTCTGAAGCGGGCGAATACGCCACCCAGTACTTTGCCTGGTGGATCGTGCTGGCGTTCATAGCGCACACGGCCTTCGCGGTGTTCCTGTGGACACGCCTGCGCCCGGTGTACTTGCCTCGCGGCCAATCGATCGTGGCGGCCATCGCCATCGTATTGGCCGTGGTCGGCTACCCGCTGGTCAAGCAGATCGCCACCAGTGACACGATGGAACAGGCCATTGACCGCTTTGAAACGCGGATCGAACCGGCCGTGCCCTGGCAGATGATCGTCGCCTACCGCCGCTACACCGAACAACTGGACAACATGCAAGGCATGCTGACCAGTGCCAGCCAGATTCCACCCTTGAAGAACCTCAAGGACAGCATGGCCGGCCAGCCGTCTACCCTGGTGCTGGTGATCGGCGAGTCCACCAACCGCCAGCGCATGAGCCTTTATGGCTACCCGCGCAATACCACCCCGGAACTGGACAAGCTGCGCGACCAACTGGCGGTGTTCGACAATGTCATCACCCCGCGCCCCTACACCATCGAGGCGTTGCAACAGGTACTGACCTTCGCCGACGAAGAAAACCCGGACCTGTACCTCAAGACGCCGTCGATCGTCAGCGTGATGAAACAGGCCGGCTACAAGACGTTCTGGATCACCAACCAGCAGACCATGACCAAGCGCAACACCATGCTCACGACCTTTTCCGAACAGGCCGACGAGCAGGTGTACCTGAACAACAACCGTAACCAGAACGCCCGCCAATACGACGGCGATGTACTCGCGCCGTTCTCCAAGGCCCTGGCCGATACCGCCGAGCGCAAGTTCATCGTGGTGCACTTGCTGGGCACGCACATGAGCTATCAGTACCGGTATCCGTCGACGTTCGACAAGTTCACCGATCGCCAGGGCGTGCCGCCCGGAGTCAGCGACGCTCAGTTGCCGACATACAACAGCTACGACAACGCGGTGCTGTACAACGACTTCGTGGTCTCGAGCCTGATCAAGGACTACGCCAAGACCGACCCCAACGGCTTCCTGCTGTACCTGTCGGACCACGGCGAAGACGTGTTCGACTCTGCCGGCCATGACACCCTGGGCCGCAACGAAGGCAAGCCGACCGCGCCGATGTACACCATTCCCTTTATGGCCTACGCCTCACCCAAGTGGCGCGAAAGCCACGACTGGAGCTTCGCCGGCGACCTGCAACGGCCTTACAGCAGCTCGCAGTTGATCCATACCTGGGCGGACCTGGCCGGCTTGAGCTTCGATGAACTGGACCGCAGCAAAAGCCTGGTCAGCGACAGCTTCAAGCCGCGCCCCCTGCTGATCGGCAACCCTTACGAGACCAAGCAGAAAGCCTTGATCGACTTCAGTTTGATCAAACCGAAAAAGGCCAACAGCACCGAGGTGGTGATCAAGTAACCGAGAGGCTTGCAACAGAAAGATAACAATCATTCTCGTTTAAGCCTAAAGTTCCCCGTCTCCTTTCGTCTTTGAGCCATACCCGCCCTCTCCGGGGGCGGCCTCAAAGACGACAAGGAGTTCGCCGCGATGCTCGCGCCTTTTACCCGTTCCATCACCGTTACCCTGGGCCTGTTCAGCCTTGCGCTAAGCCCTGAACTGCTGGCCGAAACCGACCCCGAACAAGCCCCCGCCGGAACCCTCGAACTGGGCGCCACCCGCGTCACCGCCGAGGGACTGGGCGCGACCACCGAGCACACCGGCGCCTACACCACGGGATCGATGAGCACCGCCACCCGCCTGAACCTGTCAGTCAAGCAAACCCCGCAATCGATCTCGGTGATCACGCGCCAGCAGATGGATGATTTCAACCTCAACACCCTGACCGACGTGTTGCGCCAGACCACCGGCATCAACGTCCAGCACAATGACTCGGACCGCGTGTCCTATACCTCCCGTGGCTACGGCATCAACAACTTCCAGATTGACGGGATGCTCAACACCTTCGGCTACATGAAGAGCGACGCCGACACCATCATCTACGACCGTATCGAAGTGGTGCGCGGCGCCACCGGCCTGACCACCGGCGCGGGCGACCCCTCGGCCACCGTCAACATGGTACGCAAGCGCCCTACCGCCCAATGGCAGGCGAAAACCGGGATCAGTGGCGCCACCCATGACAACTATTACAGCTACCTCGACGTCGGCGGCCCGCTGGCCTTCGACGGCAAGCTGCGCGGACGCAGCGTACTGGCTTACCGTGACAGCCAATCCTTTCGCGATAACTATGCACTGCAGCGGGCAGTCGGCTATGGCATTCTCGAGGGCGACCTGTCCGACGACACCGTGCTGGCCGTAGGTTTTGACTACCAGGACAAACAGGTACAAGGCACTTCCTGGGGCACCGTGCCCTACTGGAACAGCCAGGGCGGCAAAGCCGGGCTGTCGCGCTCCACCAATATGGCCGCGCACTGGAGTTCCTGGCCACTGACCGACAAGACCACCTTCGCCACCCTCGACCATCGCCTCGGCGGCGACTGGCACCTGAAGGCCGCCTACACCCATCGCCAGAGTGATACCGATGGCAAGGTGTACTACGGCGGCGCAGGCTTGCCAAATGCCGACCGCAGCGGCATGACCGCCTGGGCCAGCCATATGCGCGGCACGTCGAGAATGGAAGCCATCGACCTCAACCTGGCTGGCAGCTACGCGCTGCTGGGCCGCGAACATCAGCTGATGATGGGTTATGGCGAGGCCGCGCAACGGGACATTTCGCCGTTCATGCGCAGCAATCTGCCCAAAAGCTACTACGCCATCGAGGACTGGAAGCACATGGGCGGTATCGGCAAGTTCACCGATGATGTCACCGACCTCAAGGGCGAGCACAGCAAGAAACAACAGAAGGCCGGCTACCTCGCCACTCGGCTAAGCCTGACTGACCGTCTGCACGCCGTACTCGGCAGCCGCTACGGCAGTTGGGAGCTGGAAAGCGCCACCCCCGAATACAACGCCAATGATCAACTGACCGCTTCCGGCAAAACCCGCCAGACTCATAACGATATGTGGACGCCCTACGCCGGGCTGCTGTACGACATCACCCCGCAGTACACCGTCTACGCGAGCTACACCGACATCTTCAAGCCGCAAAGCGCCAAAGACGTCAACAAGAAGTACCTGGAGCCGGTGGTGGGCAGCAACTACGAGGTCGGCCTCAAGGGCAGCGTGCTCAACGAGCGCCTGAACCTGGCGGCCGCGTATTTCTGGAGCACCCAGGACAACGTTGCCGAGCGCGATGACGCGGTGCCGCCCAACCCGGTCACTGGCGAGGAGTACTACAAATCCGGCGGCAAAGGTAACAAGGTGAAGGGGTTCGAACTGGAGGCAGCCGGGGAAATCACACCGGATTGGAACCTGACTGCGGGCTACACCTATACCCATTCGGTAAACGGCGCAGGCCAGCGCAACAATACCGGCCAACCGTTGAACCTGTTGAAAATATCCAGCGCTTACCGCCTGCCGGGGGCCTGGCGCAACCTGACCGTGGGCGGCGCGGTGAATTGGCAGAGCGGTATCCATGACTTCGGCAATCGGCCCACGGGCCAGCGCGATGACGAAGGCAACTCGATCACCACGCGGGCGAAGATCGAGCAACAGGGCTACACCGTGGTCAACCTGATGTCGCGCTACCAGTTCGACGAACAGCTTGCGGCATCGATCAACGTCAATAACCTGCTCGACAAGAAATACTACGAGCGCGTCGGTTTTTACAATGGCGTGTATTGGGGCGATCCGCGCTCGATTACCCTGGCCTTGGACTGGAGGTTGTAGCGCCCTGCTCCGCGAAGTTGAAAAACATTAACTTCGCGGGCCAATTTCGTTAATTCCCACTTAATAAGCTAACGCCATAGTCGCCCCACGATCTGATCACGGAGTGACCGGACACTTATCACTTTTAATGGGAATACCGTCATGAAACTTTCGACACTGATGTTTGCCAGCCTGATAACCCTGACCTCCGCCGCGGCCTTTGCAGAGGGCGGTTCAGAGCGCTCCAGGGAGTTCTACAACAACTTCAGCTTCATTCAGCAAACAACCCACGGCAAGGCCGAACAGCAAGTTGTGTCCGCCGATGGCAAACCGACTAAAGCCACTACTGCCGAACCTGCTCAGCCCAACAGTTGATTTAATGCTGAGTTAATTCGCACGTACCCTGTGCCAACCCGCTCCTTTGGCAAAGGTTCTATTGGGCGCCATTCAATGGCGCCTTTTTTTGCAGTGCTTTTATTACAGCGCCTTGTTCCAGAACAACATGCGGCCATGGGCGGGATCAAATACCGAATCGTCAAAACCGAACTTTCGATACGCCGACTGCGCCAGCGCATTGCCTTCAAGCACTTCCAGGGTGATCTTGCAGCAACCGCGCTGCCGGGCGATTTCCTCGACCTTCTGCAGCATCTTCTGACTCAACCCCAAGCCACGAAACTGTTGCGCCACTACCACATCGTGGACATTGACCAAGGGCCGACAGGCGAACGTCGAAAACCCCTCGAAGCAATTGACCAGCCCGGCCGGGACACCCCCAACGAACGCCAGCACACTGAACGCATGAGGGCGCTTGGCCAGTTCCGCAGGCAGTTGCTGCAACAGATCGGCCGCCAAACGGTGGCCGCCGCCCATCGGGTCCTCAGCATAGTGGTTGAGCAGCGAACCGATGGCATCGGCGTGTACGGCGTTGGTGTAGCTGGCTTGCAGCACCAGGATGTCTGGGGTGTCCATTTCCTTCCTCGATAACGACAACCAGGGAACCGATTCCCTTTGAGAAGGGTAATTGTAAGCATGGAGTCGGCAGTAGATGAAGGAGATTAACGACAAATGTCTGACAGAAAGCGCGTAGATTGCGCGCATCCAATGCCTCAAACGAAGTGAACACGGGGTTCTCAGGTGCCGAAGCGCTGCAGCTGCATTTCGCGCAAGCGGCTCAAGGTGCGACGAAAAGGAAACGCCAGGTAGCCTTCGGTATAGAGGCGCTCCAGCGGCACCTGGGCCTCGATGAACAACGGCACTTTACGGTCATAACATTCATCCACCAGCGCGATAAAGCGGCGCACGCTGTCATCATGCCTGGACAACTCTGGCAATTGCCGATCCCCCGCAACCACGCGTTCGGCGCCGTCTTCGGTACCACGGGCAATGCGACCAGGGCGCTGCTGTGCGCTGAGGTTGGGCACCTCTGCCAGCAGGATGGCCTTGAAGCGATCGCACAGCAGCATGAAATCCATCGCGGCCAGGGGTTGTTCGCAGAGTTCGGCGTAGCGGCACCACAGTACCGCGTCACTGGCCTGCACCGCCGCTATCGTGCGATGCCCCACGTTCACCACCTTCTCGTGGCTGATGGTTTGCCCGTCGCTCATCTGCCTGAACAGCGTGGCCAATACATCGGGCCGATTGACCCAGTAGCGCTGCAGGCCGACGCCGGGATGCAAGCGATGATCCTCGCCGCCGTCCACGGCCACCACCTGCATATGCCGCTTGATCGCCTCGATACCCGGCAAGAACCGCTCACGGTTGAAACCTTCGGCGTACAGCTGCTCAGGGGGTTGATTGGAGGTACACACCATCACCACGCCCTCCTCGAACATCACCTGAAACAGGCGGCCGAGAATGATTGCGTCACCGATGTCATTGACGAACAACTCGTCGAAGCACAGTACGCGCACCTCCCGGCTCAGTTCCCGCGCCACCGCCTGCAGCGGGTCCCGGGTACCGGTGAGCTGGAACGAGCGCTGGTGCACCCAGCCCATGAAGTGATGAAAATGCTGGCGGCGCGCGGGCACGCGCAGGCTCTGATGGAACTGGTCCATCAGCCAGGTCTTGCCGCGCCCCACCGGGCCCCACAGGTAAACACCCGCAATCGGCGAACCGCCCTGGTGCAACGCCTGATGACAGGTTTGCAAGGCCTGCACCCCACGGCGCTGAGCGTCGTCGGGCACGAAGCCTTGCTGAGCGATAGCGTGTTGATAAGCGGCGAGCGGCGAGTCGAAAGTCATGGGTGCCAGTATGACGCACAACGCGAACGCCAGCCGCGCAATCTTCACCCTCAGCCCAGTTCCGCACGCAGTTGGCGCGCCGCCGTGACCAGGTGAATCAACGCCGCTTCCGTCTCCGGCCAGCCACGGGTTTTCAGGCCGCAATCGGGGTTCACCCACAATCGCTCAGCCGGAATCCGCTTGGCTGCCTTGCGCAGCAAGTCAACCATCTGCGCCACCTCCGGCACCCGTGGCGAGTGGATGTCGTAGACGCCAGGGCCGATGTCGTTGGGGTAAGCGAAGGCTTCGAACGCATCCAGCAACGCCATGTCCGAGCGCGAGGTTTCAATGGTGATGACGTCGGCATCCATCGCCGCAATGGATTGGATCACATCGTTGAACTCGCTGTAGCACATGTGGGTGTGGATCTGGGTCTCGTCACGCACGCCGCAGGCACACAGGCGGAACGCTTCGGTGGCCCAGTCCAGGTAGTGTGGCCATTGCGCTTGACGCAAGGGCAAGCCTTCGCGGAACGCGGCCTCGTCGATCTGCACGATCCTGATACCGGCGGCTTCCAGGTCCACCACTTCATCGCGCAGCGCCAGGGCCAGTTGCCGGGCCTGCTCTTGGCGACTCACGTCCTCCCGTGGGAACGACCACATCAGCATGGTCACCGGGCCCGTCAGCATGCCCTTGAGCACCTTGCGCGTGAGGCCCTGGGCATAGCGAATCCACTCCACCGTCATCGCCTTCGGACGGCTCAGGTCACCATAGATCAGCGCCGGTTTCACACAGCGCGAACCGTAGCTCTGCACCCAGCCGAAACGGGTGAAGGCGTAGCCGTCCAATTGCTCGGCGAAGTATTCGACCATGTCGTTACGTTCGGCTTCACCGTGCACCAGCACATCCAGGCCGAGGTTCTCTTGCACCTCGACCGCGTGCCTGATCTCGCTGTGCATCGCTTCGACGTATTCGGCTTCGCTCAACTTGCCGGCCTTGTACGACTGGCGCGCCAGGCGGATCGACGCGGTTTGCGGGAACGAGCCGATGGTAGTGGTAGGAAACAGCGGCAGGTTGAGGCCGGCCCGTTGTTTCTCGATACGCTGGGCGAAGGGCGACTGGCGCTGGCTGTCGTTGGCGCTGATAGCGGCCACGCGCGCTTGCACGGCGGGCTTGTGAATACGCGGCGACGCGGCGCGCGCAGCCTGTACCTCGCGACTCTTAGCCAGCGCCGCCAGCACCTGCGGCGCTTCGGGCTGGTCGAGGGCCTGGGCCAGTACCGCGACTTCCGTGCACTTTTGCAAGGCGAAGGCCAGCCAGCTCTTCAACTCGGCGTCCAACTGATCTTCGCGCGCCAGATCCACCGGGCTGTGCAGCAGTGAACAGGACGGCGCGACCCACAGGCGCTCACCGAGTTTTTCCTGAGCATGTTGCAACGTCGCCAAGGCTTTTTCCAGGTCGCAGCGCCACACATTACGGCCGTTGACCACGCCCAGGGACAGCACTTTATAAGCCGGCAAGCGATCGAGAATGGTCGGGTATTGCTCCGGTGCCCGTACCAGGTCGATGTGCAGGCCGTCGACCGGCAGATTGGCGGCCAGGCCGAGGTTTTCTTCCAGTCCGCCAAAGTAGGTGGCCACCAGTTTCTTCAACGGGTCACGCTGGATCAGGTTGTAGGCACGCTCAAAAGCGTTCTTCCACGCCTGCGGCAGATCGAGCACCAGGATCGGCTCGTCGATCTGCACCCACTCGACACCCAGTTCGGCCAGGCGCTGGAAGATCTGGCCGTACAGCGGCAGCAGGCGGTCGAGCAGGTCAAGCTTGTCAAAATCGCCGCCCTTGGCCTTGCCCAGCCACAGGTACGTCAGCGGGCCGATCACCACCGGCTTGACGGTGTGGCCGAGGTCGCGGGCTTCCTGGACTTCTTCGAACAACTGCTCCCACCCCAGGTGGAATTGCTGATCGACGCTGAACTCCGGCACCAGGTAGTGATAGTTGGTATCGAACCACTTGGTCATTTCCTGGGCGTGAGCGCCGGCGCAGCACGCATCGCTGACGCCACGGGCCATGCCGAACAACGTCTGCAACGTGGCCTGGCCATCGGCCGGGCGGAAACGCTCCGGGACCACGCCAAACATCAGCGAGTGGGTCAGCACCTGGTCGTACCAGGCGAAATCACCCGCGGGCAGCAGCTCGATGCCGGCCTGTTTCTGCAGGTCCCAATGGGCCTTGCGCAAGTCACGCCCCACGGCGCGCAGGCCGGCTTCATCGAGCTCGCCCTTCCAGAACGCTTCCTGCGCTTTTTTCAGTTCACGGTCGCGTCCAATGCGCGGAAATCCGAGGGAATGAGCGACTGCCATGACTTTTTATCTCCAATGTCGGTATCTATGGCGGTCATTGTCGGGAGACAGCAATGATGAGACAAACTCATTTTTCTCGAGATGAACACAAAATTCATTCATACAGGACGGATACTACTGCTCGCCCCAACAGCCATTCAGACAGCAACGCAAAGCCGCAGCGCCCACCCGTAACCACAATGCGAAGCGAGTCGCTCTTGATCTTGATCTGCTTTTGATCTCAGGCGCCCCGTTAAACCACGCTGGCCGAACGCAGGCTTGAATCCGTGGGTAACCCGGCAGGACGCCGGGTTAGCCGCACTGGGCCA
>NZ_KZ478043.1 GCF_002837185.1 Pseudomonas fluorescens
AGCGAGGTGCCGAGTGGTGGGGCAAGAGCCTTTTTGGTTACTTTTGGGGCTCTTTTCCAAAAGTGACCCGCTGTAAAAGCGGAACCGCCAGCCGCCGTTACCGCAGAAACGGATATGTACTTAATCCAATCCAGCATCCTGGTCGGCCCAGAGGCCGCCATCGGGGGCAAGCCCCCTCCCACATTTCGATTGCAGTGCATCTGCTCAGAAGGGTTAAACGCTCTAGCGCGCAGGATCCTGTTGTCCGGGCTACTGGCAGGGTGCCACAATGGCGCCTCTGTCGCAGCAGCCAAACAGGCGAATCGCATGCATAGCCTTGGGCATGGGCAAGACCCGGATCGCATTATCGAAGAGCAGGTGCGAACCGACCGTTTGCATCAGCTGTTTCGCCAGTCGTTTTCGGCCATCTTTGGCAGCTACCTGGCCGCCATCATGCTCTGCTGGCTGTGCTGGGATCGCTTCGATCACCAGGTCATCGTGGTCTGGCTGGTGCTGCTGGCGGGTTCTTCGCTGTTGCGCGTGCAGCTGTTCCTCGGGTGGTTCCGCTGCCCCAACAGCGAACGCACGCCCGCGCGCTGGGAGCGTCGTTACTGGCTGACCCTGATGCTGTCGGCGGCGATCTGGGGCGGCGGGGCGCTGGCGGTGATGCCGGTCGATGACCGCCTGTCCCAAGTGCTGGTCATGCTGTTTGCCGTGGGCATGTCGGTCAGCGCGGTGTCGTGCTATTCGGCTTATCGCGCTATGTCGATGGGGTCCATGGGCCTGGTGCTGTTGCCTTGTACCCTGTGGCTTTTGTTCCAGCCGTCGCCGATGCAGGTGGGCGTAGCGCTGGCGGTATTGGTGTTTTCCTCCTTTGTAGTGGGCGCCACGCGCAAACTCTCCGATGCCCTGGAAAAAGCCTTTCGCCTGACGCGCCAGATGGAACGTGCTCACACCCTTTCAACCCACGCTGCGCAGACCGATGAACTGACCGGGTTGATGAACCGGCGTGCATTCTTCGAGCGTGCCCAGGCGCTGTACGCCCAGTGCCACCGCGAGCAGCAGCCGTTGTGCGCACTGATGTTGGACCTGGATCACTTCAAAAGCATCAATGACACCTACGGTCATCAGACCGGTGATCAGGTGTTGCGCCAGATTGGCGGCGTGATCAGCGCCTCGTTTCGCCAGGTCGATGTGTCCGGTCGCCTGGGGGGCGAAGAATTCGCGATATTGCTGCCCAATACGTCGCTGGAGACCGCGCGCGGCATTGCAGAGCAATTGGTCCAGGCCATTGGCGCCCTGCGGGCCGACCCGGTGGAGGGGCTGAGCGCCAGCCTGGGGCTTGCCTCGACCCACGCCCAGCCGCTGGACCTCAATGGCTTGATGGATAGCGCCGACAAGGCGCTGTACCGGGCCAAGGCGCTGGGTCGCAATCAGGTCGCCGTGGCCGGCTGATCCCTGGTCATGGCCCTGGCCAACGCGCGCGCAACCTGTTCGGCGGAGTAGGGTTTGGCGAGGAACTCAAAGCCTTCGTAGCCACTGTCCGCCAGTTCCTCGCTGTAGCCCGACACGAGCACCACCGGAAGGTCCGCACGGCGCTGACGCATCAGCCTGGCCATGGCGACACCGGTCATCCCTGGCATCACCACGTCCGAAAAAATCGCGTCGAAGGCCTCGGCGTCTTTGCCGGCCAGTGTCAGCGCCTGTTCGGCGCTGGTCGCCCAGGTGGTCTGATAACCCAGGTCCTTGAGGATCTGGCTGGCGAAACGCCCCACCTCAAGGTTGTCTTCGACGATCAGCACATGCCGTTGGGTAGCGTCCAGCAGTGGCAGCAGCGCTGGATGTTCGGCCTGCGGCGGTGCGACTTCGCCTTCCACCTGGGGCAGGTACAGGGTGAACACCGTGCCCTGCCCGAGGGTACTGGCCACATCGATATTGCCGCCCGATTGCTTGGCAAAGCCGAAAACTTGTGACAAACCCAGCCCGGTGCCCTTGCCCACGGCCTTGGTGGTGAAGAACGGCTCGAAAATGCGCTCGAAGGTATCGCCGCCTATACCGCTGCCGGTGTCGGCCAGGGAAATGCAGAGGTGGGGCTGGCGCGACCCGGCGTCACCGCGGATGCGCGGCAGTGGCTGCTGCCCGACGACCTTGATGGTCAGGGTACCCTGGCCGTCCATCGCGTCGCGGGCATTGAGGGCAATGTTGATCAAGGCGGTTTCGAACTGGCTGGGATCGATGCGTGCAAAGCATGGCTGATCGGGCAATTGCACCTGCACTTGAATGCGTGCGCCGGTGACGCTTTCGAGCATGTCACCGATGTTGCGCACCCGTTGGCTGACATCGAACACCTGCGGATTCAGCGGCTGGCGGCGGGCAAAGGCGAGCAGTTGGCTGGTGAGCTTGCTGGCTCGCTCGACGGTATCGGACACCGCCCACATGTAACGTTGCCGGCGTTCTTCCGACAGCCCCGGCTGGCGCAGGAAATCCACGGAGGAGCGGATGATCGTCAGCAGGTTGTTGAAATCATGGGCGACGCCGCCGGTGAGCTGGCCGATGGCCTCAAGCTTTTGTGACTGGCGCAGCGCGGCTTCGGCCTGGGCGAGGGCGCGGGTGCGTTCTTCCACGCGCTGCTCAAGGGTCGCATTGAGTTCGGTATAGGCCGCCAGGCCCGCACGCACCGCGGCATCGGCGCGTACGCGTTCGATATGCGCCCAGGAACGTTCGGTGACTTCGCCCAGGAGCGCCAGGTCATAGGGGGACCAGTAGCGCGGTTGTCTGTCGTGCACGGCCATCAATGCGGTGAGGCGGCCGTCCTTGATCAGGGGCATGCAGAGGGTCGCCGTCACGCCGAGCGCCTGGAAATGCGCGGCGTCATGGGCCGGCAATTCGAGCACGTTATTGCGGATCACCAGAGGCTCGCCGGCCCGCAGGCAGGTCATCGCGCGTTCACCGAACGCGGCCAGGCTGTAACGGCCGACGATGCTCGGCGAGCCTTGCGCCGACCAGTCGCCGCGAATGGTAAAACCGTCCTGATCGTCTTCCATGTCGGCGTAGGCACAAATCGACACCTGCAGGTGTTTGGCCAACAAGCGGGTGGTCGAATTCATGATGGCTTCCGCGTCGGTTGCAGTGGCGACGCTGCTGCCGATCGCCTCCAGCACCGCCAGGCGCCGGGCGAGAAACACCGTGGCAGTGGTTTCCGTGACGGTATCGAGCAACCCGACCACCCGACCCTGGGCATCCCGAATCGGACTGTAGCAAAAGGTGAAATACGCTTGTTCAGGGGCCTCGCCGCGCTGGATCAACAGCGCAAAGTCTTCGATATAGGTGGCCTGACCGGCAAGCGCGGTGTCGGCGATAGGGCTGATGTCATCCCAGACTTCATGCCACACGTCGCTGAACGGGCGGCCCAGGGCATCAGGCTTGTTACCCAGGATCGGCACGAAGGCGTCGTTGTAGAGCGTGATCAGCTGCGGCCCCCAGACGATGGCCTGGGGGAAGCTGGAGGCGAAGCACAGCGCAACGGTGGTCTTCAACACGTCCGGCCAGTGTTCAAGTGGCCCCAGGGGCGAATTGGCCCAATCATGCCGACGAACCCGCTCTGCCATTTCGCTGCTGCCTTGCAGCCAATTCATCATTGGGTTCACACCTTTTTCGCTACGCGTAGTTAAGCCTTGAAGAGGTCAGACTGCCTAGCTACAGACCGGTATGAGCGCAATCAGTTCAGCACGTTGCTCTCCCGGATAGCACATTGATTTTATTGCTCATTTGGCGGCTCGGCCACAGGCTTTATTGTGTGCCGAACAGCCCCGTCCAATAGATGCCCGCATCGCTTTTCGGGTCCATCGCGTAGGCCGCGCCCAAATCGCGAAACTGCGGGTTCATCAGGTTGGCGCAATGACCGGGGCTGGCGAGCCAACCGTCGAGCACCTTGCGCGGCGTATCGAGGCCGGCGGCGATGTTTTCGCCGATATTTTTCCCGACATAGCCGGCCAGCTCGGCGCGGTCGCCGGGGGTACGGCCATCGTGGTCGAGGTGATCGAAAAAGTTGCCGTTGGCCATGTTGCGCGTATGGCTGTTGGCGGCGTTGGCCAGGTCGTCGTTCCACGACAGCGGCGTGGTCGCCGTGAACGCCTGGGTGCCGCACTCGCGCGGCTGGGCGCGGGCGGCGTTGATCAGGTCGAGCAGTTTGCGGCCTTCGGTCTGCCAGTCGCCCAGGCCACTGGTCAGCAGCGGGCGCGCCAGGACGATGCGCCAGTCCTGGCCGTTGTTGCTCACGCCGATATCGACGAATTGCGGGTCGAGCACCACGCGACAGAAGCTTTCACGCACCGCTTTCATGGCGGCCTCGGCGTCCTTGGGCCCGGACAGGCTGATGGCCTGCACGTTGACCATCGGGTACGCGGCCCGCGCCAGCGACTGCTGCAAATCGCCGACATTGGAGGCCGGCAGCACCAGCCGGGTATCACTGGCCAGCGGCGGCAACTCCTGGGAACCCTGGTCGCCGCAGCGCTGCACCTGGCTGCGGTACTGGTTGATCTGTTGCACCAACTGACTTTCTTCATTCGCCATCGCGCTGGCGCAGAACACCGTACTGGCGGCCAGCGTCGTAAGACCCATCATCAATGACAGAACGCGCATGGACGTTATCCTTGAGCTTGAAAGTGCCCATGATGCGCGATCCAGGGGCCTGCATGCACCCGTTGGTCCGAACTTTTTTCACTCAATTGTTGAGTGTCGGCTGTCGAGCACTCCGGCTACACGGCGCGCAACAGGTACAATTGCCACTGCCTCGACGTGAAACCCCAGGAATCTGCATGTTCAGCCTTACCCGCTACACCACGCCCTGTCCCGAACCGATCAACAGCCAGATTCTGCAGTTGGCGGTCGACAACCTCACCGACATCAGCAGCGTGGCGCTGGCGCCCAGTAACCTGCTCTATAACATCTACCAGTACGCCATCGGTTTTGAGGTGCACCTGTACCTCGAAGCGTTGGACGGCTCGAAAGGCATCCGTGTTGAGCTGGTCGTGGCGCTGCAGGATGAGACCGTCGTCGGCTTCTGCCTGTACCTGCCGGTGAAGGGCGATCCTCAAGCCTGTGGCGTGGCCTTTATGGCCGTGCACGCCGGTTCCAGGCGTCAGGGTGTGGCCCGGGCCATGCTCGATGACGTGTTGGCGCGCTATCCCCATGCGGAACTGGCGTGTTCGGTCGAGAAGGTCCCGGCATTCGAAGCCATGGGCTTCAAGGTGCGCGGCGCGCGCGGCACGCAAGTGCTGATGAATACGCGGGACTACGGCACCGATGGGCTGATGGGTGTGCTGGACGTGGCCGCTGTCTACAGCTCGCTGGAAGTGCGGCAGATCCATACCTACCTGCTGCAAAAGCACGGCAAGCGTGCCATGGTGGATGCGGAAAAGCAGCGCGATCGGCATCTGGATCAACTGACGCGCAAGGTGCGGGTGTTTGTCGATCAACGCCTGGCCTAAGCTTCAAACACTGGGGATTAAAACTGTGGGAGGGGGCTTGCCCCCGATGAGGGTGTGTCAGCTGTAGATGCATTCACTGGCACTCTCTCATCGGGGGCAAGCCCCCTCCCACAATTGATTTTCCTTTATCAGATAGGCCTCATCCGGCCTCCGAGACGCCGCGCTTGACCATCGCCAGTATGGTCGCCAGCAATTCCTGCTGCGCTTCTTCGCGGCTGATCTCTGCGCTGGCGGCTGCGTGCGACAAGGCTTCGGCAGCGCCCAGCATGGCGCGCAGACCGGCCTGGGAAAGCCTGCCACCCGGCGCGAATGGCGCAAGGGCATCGCGGCATTTGTCGAGGAAGATCGCCTCGTACTTGCGCTTGAGCGCCTCCAGCTCCGGTGAACCACTCAGTGCCGCCGTCACCCCCGGAATCTCGCGACCCTGCAGCAGCACGCAATCGACATAGGACGACGCGATCACCCCTGCACGGTCTTCAAGTGTTGCACTGCTGGCATCGATGGCGTCGACAAATACCTGGTTCTGGCGCCCATCGAAATCTTCATACAGCGCCGCCAGCAAGCCTGACCGCGTGACGAAATGGTCGTAGACCACCGGTTTGGTCACCCCGGCCAGCTCGGCCAGGCGGCCCAGGGTCAGGGCATCAGTGCCTTCTTCGCGCACCAGGTGCCAAGCGGTTTCCAATAATTGACGCAGACGTTCTTCACGGGAAAGACGCCGACGCGGGGCAGGGGATTGTTTGCTTGACATGCTTATATACCAAAAGTAACTTACGAGCGTTAACTTACTAAAAGTAGCTTAAGCCCAAAAGGATGCCATGTCATGCACGCACTTATCGTTGTTGCTCATCACGACCCGCAATCCCTTACCCGCAGCGTGGCCGAGCAGGTCGGCGCCGGTTTGAGCGCCAGCGGCCACAGCTTTGAAATCGCCGATCTCGCCGCCGAAGACTTCGACCCTCGCTACACCGCCGCCGACCACCGGGTACACCGCAGCGGTGCAACGCCGCCGACGGACGTGCTCGCCGAACAAGCACGCATCGACCGCGCCGACGCTTTGGTGGTGGTGTTCCCGATCTACTGGTGGTCCGTGCCGGCGTTGCTCAAGGGCTGGATCGACCGTGTCTTCGTCAACGGCTGGGCGATCGATTACGGCCCCGATCTACCGGTGACCAAGAAGCTGCGGCACTTAAAGGTGCATCTGCTGGCCCTGGGCGCTGCGGATGCAAGCGCCTTCGACCGGCACGGTTATGCCAAGGCCATGCGCACGCAGATCGATTACGGGATCTTTGACTATTGCGGCGCCCAGGTGCTGACCTCGCAGCTGCTGCTGGAGTCGGAAGGCGACAGTGCCCATGCGCATTTGCACAAGGCCAGGACGGTCGGGCAGGGGCTGTTTGAGCGTGAGACAGCAGCCGGGTGATTCAAGCGTCGCGGAACAGGTCATGGGCGTCCAGCAAACGGTAGGCAATTTCGGGCTGCCTCTCCATGCCGCGACGAATCGCCGCCGGGATCGATTGCCGGGTCTTGCGACACAGGCCGGGCAGCTCGTCGATGACGATCTGGATCCCGCGCATGCTCTTGACCTCGGTGTGGCCCGGCGCGATATGCAGGCGGATGCCCAATTGCTCGAACATGCGCTGCTGCATATGCTCCAGGTCCTGCAGGCTTTTGAGGTTTTCCAGGCGCTCGAGCAGGCGTTTTTCTTCCTGGCGTGTCAGGTTGAGAATCCGCAGGTCGGCGCCGGGCGCCTCCAGCAAGCGTTCGCGCTCGCAGACGCAGGCACCGGGAGGGCAGGGTTGGCGAATGGTCATGTGCGTGCCCTCCCGTAGCCTGCGCCGTGGCCTTAGTAGCTGAGCGTCACGCCCAGGCTGCCCAGGGCCTTCCAGTAGCCAGGATAGGTCTTGGCCACGCAGTCCGGGTCTTGAATCCGAATGCCCGAGATTTTCAGCCCGGCCAGGGCAAAGCACATGGCGATGCGGTGGTCGGCATGGGTGTCGATCGATGCGTTGCACGACGTGCCGGCCAAGGTCGGGTCGGCAGCCACCAGCAGATCATCGCCCTCGATGGTCGCCAGGCCCGAACGGATTGCATTGAGGCCGTCATGCAGCGCCTGCACCCGGTCACATTCCTTGACGCGCAGATTGGCCAGTTCAGTGAAGCGCACCGGGCTGTTGTTGAAGGCGGCGAGCACCGCCAGGGTCGGGATGGCGTCCTGCATCTGCGAGCCCACCACCGTGGCCTGCATGTTCGGGAACTGGGCGATCACCGCCTGGGCCTTGGCGTCCGGCTGGGTGAAATCCTGGGCGGCGACGCCGATGTCGATACGGCCACCGGTCAACACTTGCGCGGCCCACAGGTAGGTGGCAGCGGAGGCGTCGGGTTCGATCAGGTAATCGTGGGCGGTGTAGCCGGTCGGGGCCACGCGCCAGGTGGTGTCGTCGACTGCCTCAACCTGGGCACCGAAGGCGCGCATGCAATCGAGCGTCAGGTCCACATAGCCACGGGCGCCGATGTCCTTGCCGGTCAATGCGACTTCAATCGGGGCTTCGCCGCACGCCGCAAGCATCAGCAGCGCCGATACATACTGGCTGGACAGCCCTCCATCGATCTCGAAACGCTTGGCCTGCACCTTGCCCACCCCGTGCACGGTCACCGGTGGGCAGCCGGTCGGGCTGTCGACCCGGATGCCGTTCTGGCCGAGGGTGGCCAGCAGTGGCCCGATCGGGCGCTTTTGCATGTAGTCGTCGCCGTCCAGTACCACAGTGCCTTGCACAGTCGCCACGGCGGCGGTGAGAAAGCGCATGGCGGTGCCGGCATTGCCGAGGAACAGCGGCTGCGCCGGCCATTGCAGTTTGCCGTGGCCGGTGACGACGAAGGTGGTGTCGTCCGGCTCATCGATAGTCACGCCCATCTGCCGCAGGGCCACCGACATGTGGCGGGTGTCGTCGCTCTTCAGGGCGCCGCTCAAGCGGCTGGTGCCGTTGGCCAGGGCCGCCAGCAGCAGCGCGCGGTTGGTAATGGATTTGGAACCGGGGGGCGCGACCTTGCCATTGAGAGGAAAGTTGGGCGGTGTAACGGTCACGGTTTTTTGCGAACTCAAGGGACAAGGCTCCTGATCAGGGCGAGGTGGCAGGGAGTGGCCGACGGGGCGGACCCGAATAATCGGCCAAAGGTGCGGTGCTTGTCGAGAGTTAGCGCTGGCTCAGCCAGTAATCGTGCAGCGCTCGGGCCGCCGGCTCGATTTCGCTGACCTGCTGCTGATGGGCCTGCACATCCAGGTCCGCCGGCAAGTCGAAATTATCCTGCTCGGCGCACCAGGAGATTTTCTCCAGATGCGCGGCCAGTTCGGCGGGCAGCGCTGGCCAGTGGCCGATGGCGGCGCCACGGATATAGCCAAAGCACCATTCTTCCGCGAGGGTCACGGACTGGCCGTGGTGTTCCTTGTCATCGAACAGTGCCTTGAACTCACTGCAATCGCCGACCAGTTGCGCCGCCAGCGTATTGAAGTGGCGTACACACAGGTCCAGGAACTGCCCGGCTTCTTCCGGGCTTTCCCACTCCGGGTTCTGCCCGCCCCAGATCGCCGGGAACCACTCGGCGATATCCACCTGCGTCGGGCTGGAGACCAATGCCGTGAAATAACCGTCGAGTTCAGCCAGGTTCAGCACCGAATGGTCGTCGCCGTACTTGAGCAGGGTGTCTTCGATCAGGTCGAAATCGGCGGGGGTGAGAGGCTGGGCGTGCATGGGGTATATCCTTCAAACGTCGAACGCCGCGGTGGGGCGGCTTAAAGCGCCAAGGATGGCGCCTGGCAAGGTTTTTTGCCAGTCCCGCTTTTGGCCGATGCGCCGTTGCCTGCCCTTGTTATAGTTCAGGCCTTATCACTCGCCAGTCAGGGATCACTGCCATGCCCGAATATCAAGCTTTCGTCGTCGAACTCAACGGCAACGTTGCCCATGTGCAGATCAACCGCCCGGAAAAGATCAACGCGATGAACGCGGCGTTCTGGAGCGAAATCATCGATATCTTCCAATGGGTCGAAGACACCGATGCCGTGCGCGCGGTGGTGCTCAGTGGTGCCGGCAAGCACTTTTCCTCCGGCATCGACCTGATGATGCTGGCTTCGGTGGCCAATGAGCTGGGCAAGGATGTGGGCCGCAATGCACGCGTGCTGCGGCGCAAGATCCTTGAACTGCAAGCCTCGTTCAATGCGGTCGACAATTGCCGCAAGCCGGTGCTGGCAGCGATCCACGGCTACTGCATCGGCGGCGCCATTGACCTGATCAGCGCCTGTGACATGCGCTATGCCGCCGAGGACGCGCAGTTCTCGATCAAGGAAATCGACATTGGCATGGCCGCCGACGTCGGCACCTTGCAACGCCTGCCGCGCATCGTCGGCGACGGCATGTTGCGCGAACTGGCCTACACCGGTCGTCAGTTCGGCGCCGAAGAAGCGCGCAGTATCGGCCTGGTCAATCGTGTGTATGCCGACCCGGCAAGCCTGTTGGCGGGCGTCATGGCTATCGCCCATGAAATCGCCGCCAAGTCACCGATTGCTGTCACCGGCACCAAGGCGATGATCAGCTACATGCGCGACCACAGCATCAATGACGGCCTGGAATACGTTGCCACCTGGAACTCGGCTATGTTGCAATCCAACGACCTGCGCGTGGCCATCGCGGCCCATATGAGCAAACAGACACCCGAATTCGTGGATTGATTGATATGACCCCAGGCTGGATTACCACAACGCTGCTGGACAACGACGCCGCCGGGGGCTGGGCCGTGGCCCGCAGCCGCGACGGCTTTTTGCACGATGCCAACGGGCCGCTGTTTCCCCGGGAATGGCTCAAGCGCCAGGACCTGTCGGTATTTGCCGAACACGGCATCGGGCATCTCGATGGCGAGCCGGTGTACCTGTTGGAAATCAACGGTGCTGCCCAGGTGCCGGGCTGCAGCTGGCAAGGCCTGCGCAGTTTTATGCTGCAAGGCGATCACACCCTGTACAAAGTGCTGGGCTATGCCGCGCAGATCGGCACCTGGGCGCGTGAGCATCGCTTCTGCGGCAGTTGCGGCCAGGCCATGGTCCAGGTGCCACGGGAGCGGGCGATGTACTGCCAAGCCTGTGACCTGCGCAGCTACCCACGGATTTCGCCGAGCATGATCGTGCTGGTGACCCGTGGCGATGAAATTCTGCTGGCGCGCTCACCACGCTTTGTCAGCGGGGTCTACAGCACCCTGGCCGGCTTTGCCGAGCCGGGTGAGTCGGCTGAAGACTGCCTGATCCGCGAAGTGCGCGAGGAGGTGCAGGTGGAGGTGAAGAACCTGCAGTACATGGGCAGCCAGTGCTGGCCGTTCCCGCATTCGATGATGCTGGGCTTTCATGCCGAGTATGCCGGTGGCGACATCGTGCCCCAGGCTGACGAGATCGAAGACGCACAGTGGTTCAGTATCCACGAGCTGCCGCCGTTGCCGGCGTCACGCTCGATTGCGCGTTACCTGATCGACCTTTATGTGGCCCGTCGCTTAGGCCACGCTGAACCAGTGCTGCCAGGCTAGGCGCACTGTCAGGCCGAGCACCACGGTGATGAACACCGGGCGAATGAACTTGGCGCCGCCGCTGATTGCGCTGCGTGCGCCAAAGAACGCGCCGCCCATCACCGAGATGCCCATCGCCAGGCCGACGATCCAGTCCACCGAGCCGTTGATGATAAACACCGTCAGTGCCGCCGCGTTGCTGACGAAGTTCATGCTGCGCGCCACGCCGCTGGCCTTCACCAGGTCGATCGGGTGCAGCAGCATCGTGCTCACGGTCCAGAACGCGCCGGTGCCCGGCCCGGCCACGCCATCGTAGAAGCCCAGGCCGAAGCCCTGGGTGGCCTGCCATTTCTTGCGGATCGGTGCCTGCGCATCCAGCGGCGCCTTGGGCGTGCCGCCGAACAGCAGGTACACCCCGCAGGCGAACACGATCACCGGCAGCATCTTGTTCAGGGTGTCGGCGGGCAAATAGTGCGCGACCACGGCGCCGCTCAGCGCGCCGATCAACGTACCGACGATAGCGTGCACCCATTGGCGCGGGTGGAACAGCTTGCGGCGGTAGAAGGTAAAGCTGGCGGTGGCCGAGCCAAAGGTGGAACTGAGCTTATTGGTGCCCAGCACCAGGTGCGGTGGCATGCCGGCGGTGAGCAGGGCGGGCGTGGTGAGCAGGCCGCCGCCGCCGGCGATGGCGTCGATGAAACCGGCAACAAAGGCCACGACGGCGAGAATGGCGAGGGTGGTCAGGTCAACGCTGAGTTCGAAGGGCATGGGCAGGGCTTATTGTTGGCGGGGCTGCTGGGAAGGCCGCCATCTTACCCCCGGATGTACGCAGAACCAAATGTGGGAGGGGGCAAGCCCCCTCCCACATTTTGATCCTGGGTGACAGGTTACTTATGGGTGCCCAGCCACTCCAGCGCCGTGCGCCAGACGCAGATGCCCAGAAAGTACGCCGACATCAGCGACCATAGCCCGAACGTCCACGGGTTGGTGTTCGGATAATCCACTACCATCAGGAAGCTGCACAGCAACCAGATCGTGGTCACCGCGATGTTGATCGGCATGAAGCGCTTGACCCGGAACGGGTGCAGGAACTTCATCGGCGTCACGGTCAGCAGCGCCAGGCCGATCACGGTCAGCAGGGTGACCCAGGCATCGGGCTGGATGATGTACACACACAAGGCCACCACATTCCAGGCCGCCGGGAAGCCGACGAAATAGTTGTCCTTGCTCTTCATGTTGACGTTGCAGAAGCAGAACAGCGACGACACCAGGATCACCGACACCGCAAACAGGTGGGTAAATTCCGGCAGGTCGATATAGCGGTAGATAAACAGTGCCGGGATGAATACGTAGGTGAGGTAATCGATCACCAGGTCCAATACCGAGCCGTCAAAGCTGGGCAACACCGTACTGACGTTGACCCGTCGCGCCAGGGAACCGTCGACGCCATCGACCACCAGTGCCAGGCCCAGCCACAGCAGGCAGGCCTTGGGCGAGTTTTCCAGCAGCGCCAGGGTGGCCAGGAATGCCAATACCACGCCCGTGGCAGTGAAGCCGTGGGCGCCCCAGGCTTTGATTCTGGCTACATGCAGGGTCGATATCACGGGCGGTTCTCCAAAGGATCAAACGGGGCAGCCGACAGCGTAACGCCGTCGAGTCTGGCCGGGGAATGCAGGTATCGACCGGGAAGGCGGGGATAAGGTTCACCACCCGGCGTAGGGCCTAGCGTAGCAAGCGCAGGAAGTTTCGGCATCAACCCTGGCGAAACACCAGGGCCTTCAAGCCACTTTGCGGGTCGATATCCGGGAATTCCGGCGGGTTTTCCAGGCGTTGTACAAAGCGCAGGCCCGGTGCCTCGCGGGTGACGCCGTCGATCAGGAAGTCTTCGCCCAAGGCCGGATCGTTCATGCACGCCAGCACCGTGCCCTGGGGCGTGAGCAAGTCCGGCAGGCGACGCAGCACCCGCTGGTAGTCCTTGGTCAGCAGGAAGCTGCCTTTCTGGAAGGAGGGCGGGTCAATGATCACCAGGTCATAGGGGCCGCCGTGGGTGACTTTGGCCCAGGACTTGAACAGGTCGTGGCCCAGAAAGGTCACCTTGCTCAAGTCGTGACCATTGAGGCGATGGTTGTCGCGGCCACGGCTCAGGGCGCCTCGGGCCATGTCCAGGTTCACCACATGCTCGGCGCCGCCTTCGATAGCGGCCACGGAAAACCCGCAGGTGTAGGCAAACAGGTTAAGCACGTGCTGGCCTTTGGCCTGCTCGCGCACCCAGTTGCGGCCGTAGCGCATGTCGAGAAACAGGCCGCTGTTTTGCTTTTTACCCAGGTCGATCAGGTAGCGCAGGCCGCCTTCGGTAATGGTCAGTTCGTCGAGGGCGTCACCGACCAGCCACTCGGTGGTGCTTTGCGGCAGGTAGCGGTGTTGCAGCGCTACGGTATGGGCGCCGAAACCCGCCCAGTCGATCTGCAGCAACTGCTGCTTCAAGGCCTGCAGATGCTCGGTTTCCTTGAACAGCGCCACCAGCACCACGCCTTGCAACCAGTCCACCGTCAGTTGCTCAAGGCCCGGCCAGCAGCGGCCACGGCCGTGGAACAGGCGCCGGGTTTCAGCGGGCGCACTGGCCAGGGCGGTGAGCAGATGGGCGTGCAGGGTAGCGAGTGCGTCTGGGGTCATCGGTGAGCGTCAGTCGTTGAGCGGGCGGCATTTTAAACACAATTGTGCGTCAGAGCGTGGCGATCAGGGCTGGGCCAAAGGTTTCGCGTAGAAAAACCGGGGCTATGTAGCGCTCGTAATGGGCCTCGGACAGCAGGAAAAACTCGCGGTCAATGGCATCGCGCAAGTCCGTGAGGGGACGCTCACGAAATTCCGGCAGCAACCCCAGACCATAGGCGTCCAGTTTTGACATCACTCGAGCACCCCGGGCAATCAGCTGGTACGCCCAGCAGTAGGGCGACTGTTGCGGCATGAAGCGAATCTTGCGGTCTTCCAGTTGCTGGCGCAGGCGCTGCGGGTCGAAGACTTCCAGCTTGCTGCTCATCACCTGCACCAGTAACTGCTCCAGGCGCAGCCACACCGCGTGCTTTTCCTCGGCGCTATAGCCGTTCCACTGGATCACTTCATGGTGATAACGCTTGCAGCCCCGGCAGACCAGGTCACCGTAGACGGTGGAACACAGGCCTATGCAGGGCGTTTTGATGGTTTGATTGGGCATAAAAGGCAATTTGCGAAGTTTATGGAACACCGCGTTCCCAATGTGGGAGGGGGCTTGCTGCCGATAGCAGTCGTTCAGTTATCGTACCTGTGACTGATACACCGCTATCGGGAGCAAGCCCCCTTCCACATTTTGGAGCTGTGCTGTTGATCAATCCCAGCTCAGCGCGCCGCCAGTCTGGTACTCGATCACACGGGTTTCGAAGAAATTCTTCTCTTTCTTCAAGTCCATGATCTCGCTCATCCACGGGAACGGGTTGGTCGTGCCTGGGTACTCTTCCTTCAAGCCAATCTGCGACAAACGACGGTTCGCGATGAACTTCAGATAGTCCTCCATCATCGCCGCATTCATGCCGAGAACACCGC
>NZ_KZ478044.1 GCF_002837185.1 Pseudomonas fluorescens
GCGAGGTGCCGAGTGGTGGGGCAAGAGCCTTTTTGGTTACTTTTGGGGCTCTTTTCCAAAAGTGACCCGCTGTAAAAGCGGAACCCATAGCAGCCGTTACCGCAGAAACGGATATGTACTCAATCTGATCCAGCATCCTGGTCGGCCCGGAAGCCGCCATCGGGGGCAAGCCCCCTCCCACATTGGGCCGAGGCGTGTCAGTTGGGTAGCTGTCGGCTGAGAGGCCGCCATCGGGGGCAAGCCCCCTCCCACAGGTTTATCGACCATGTTCATGATCAAGTACAACCGAATAAGCTATGGTGCTCAAAACTACCCAGTATGAGCAACCATGCCCTTCCTCGCCCGCACCCACCCTCGCCTTTCATCCGCCGCCGTGCTGGGCCTTGCCGTGGGCATCCTGGTGCCGACCGAGACGTTGGCCAGCAAAATCCTCATCGGCTGGAACGCCGGCGTCTGGACCTATCTGGTACTGATGTTGTGGCTGACCATTCGCGCCAAGGCCGAGGACGTCAAGCGCATCGCCGAAATCGAAGACGAAAACGCCGGGCTGGTGCTGTTCATGGTGTGCATCGCCGCCATCGCCAGCCTGGCAACCATCACCTTCGAACTGGTGGGCAGCAAAGAACTGGCAACCACCGAGCGGCTGTTGCATTACGCTTTCACCGGAGTGACGGTGATCGGTTCGTGGCTGCTGATCGGGGTGATCTTCAGCGTGCACTACGCCAGGCTCTATTACACCTGGAGCGGCAAGGAACCGGCCCTGCGCTTTGCCGAAGGCTTGCTCACGCCCAACTATTGGGATTTTCTGTATTTCTCCTTCACCATCGGCGTGGCGGTGCAGACCTCCGATGTGGGCGTCGCCACCCGTGGCCTGCGCAAGGTCGTGCTGGGGCAATCGTTGATCGGCTTTGTGTTCAATACCGCGATCCTGGGCTTCTCGATCAATATCGCCGCCGGCCTGTTTGGCTGAGCTGCACAAACCTTCTAGACGTCAGGCCGCGCCCAGGCGCTAATGGCAGTCCCTATTCATCCTCGGTGTTGTATGGCCGCGCACAATTGGATCGACCTGTCCCAGGACGCCGACACCGGCATCGAGACCCTGCGCGCGCATTTTGAGGGCCACGCCTACGATCCGCACTGGCACGACAGCTACCTGATCGGCGTCACCGAGCAAGGCGTGCAGCAATTCAACTGCCGCCGCACGCGCCATAACAGCGTGCCCGGCCAAGTGTTCCTGGTGGAACCCGGCGAGTTGCACGACGGCGACGCCCCCACCGCAGCCGGCTTCACCTATCACATGCTCTACCTCGACCCGTACTGGTTGGCGCGCGAAGTGAGCGCGGTGTTCGAAGAGGCGCCGCCGCACAGCCAGTTGAGTTTCGCCAGCACCTTGACCAGCGATCCGCGCCTGGCCGTGGCCACCAGCCAGGCCTTCCAGACCCTGCACAGCGGCGAGCTGCGCATTGTGCGGCAACGCGCCATGGACCAGTTGCTGGAGCGCCTCACCGGCCAACTCTACTGGCGCACCCGCTACCACCACGACCCGCGCTTGCCGCAGGTGGCGCACAAGGCCCGGGACTACCTGCATGCCCACCTGCACGCCGACGTCGGCATGGACGAGCTGGCCCTGGCCTGCGGTGTCGACCGCTTCCGCCTCAGTCGCGCCTTCAAGAGCGCCTTCGGCCTGCCGCCACATGCCTACCTGGTGCAACTGCGCCTGGCCCGCGCCCGGCATTTGCTGGCCAAGGGCGAGCAACCGGCGGATGTGGCGATTGCACTGGGCTTTGCCGACCAGAGCCACCTGGGCCGCTGGTTTGTGCGCGCCTACGGCCTCACGCCCGCCGCGTACCGCAAGCGCTGCTCAAATCTTCCAGACAGCTGACGCGCCGGCTGGTGAAGATGGACGCCATCGATTGTTCCTGGAGTTCCAGTCATGTTGGGGTTTATCTTGTTCGCCTTTGTGGCGTCTATCACGCCCGGCCCCACCAATATCCTGGTGCTGAGCAACAGCGCACGCTATGGCCTCAAAGCCGCTGTGCCGATCATTTTCGGCGCGTGCGCCGGGGCTGCCGGCCTGGTGTTGCTGGTGGGGACCGGGTTCGGCCAGTCGCTGGTGCAAGCGCCCGGGGTGCAGACCGCCATGCAATGGATCGGCGTCGCCTGGCTGACCTGCCTGGCGTGGCAAATCTTCAGCGCGCCTGCCCGAGCCATCGAGGTGCATGGCGTCGAAAAGCCCCTCGGCCTGATCGGCGCCGCCGCGTTGCAATTGATCAACCCCAAAACCTGGATGATGGCCCTGGCAGTCGTGAGCGTATTTGCCGGCAACGGTGACGAGCGCCAGAGCCAGGTAATCGCCCTGTCCCTGGTGTTTTTCCTGATATCCCTGCCCTGCCTTGGCCTATGGGCGCTGCTGGGCATCGGATCGTCACGGGTGTTTCGTTCAGCCAGGGCCATGCAACGCTTCAACCGGGGCATGGCCCTGTTGCTGCTGGTCGCGACCTGGCTGAGTGTAGTGGTTTGAGATGCCGGCTATCCGGCTTTGTCCTACAACAACTTGACGACTTTCCTCATTTGATGGTTTCCTGAAACCGGTTTCAGTGATTCCAATAAAAATAGAAGGTCGATCACCGTGAACAACTTTTCTGCCGCCCAGCGCAGCCGCGTGACCATGCTTGATGTCGCCGAGCGCGCCGGGGTGTCCAAGGCCAGCGTGTCGCGTTTTATCGGCGACGACCGCGCCCTGCTCTCCGACGCCATCGCCCTGCGTATCGAGCAGGCCATCGCTGAACTCGGCTACCGTCCCAACCAGATGGCCCGCGGCCTCAAACGCGGACGCACGCGCCTGATCGGCATGCTGGTGGCCGATATCCGCAACCCCTATTCCATTGCCGTGATGCACGGTGTCGAAACCGCCTGCCGCCAGCACGGCTACAGCCTGGTGGTGTGCAATACCGACCGTGATGACGAGCAAGAGCGCCAGCACCTGGCGGCACTGCGCTCGTACACCATCGAAGGGCTGATCGTGAACACCCTCGGTCATCACCTCGACCAACTGCTGGAACTGCAACGGGAAATGCCCCTGGTGCTGGTGGACCGCAAGGTCGAGCCGCTGCACAGCGACCTGGTGGGGTTGGACAACCCGGCGGCGGTGCGCATGGCGGTGGAGCACCTGGAGCAACAGGGCTACCGCGACCTGCTGCTGGTGAGCGAAGCCACCGATGGCACCAGTTCGCGCCTGGAGCGCCTGCACAGTTTCAACGCAGAAATAGCCAGGCGCCCGGCGTTGACCGGTGCGGTGCTCGAGCTCGATGGCACGCAGGAACACCGCCTGCAGCGCTTTCTCGCAAAACCCGGCCCGAAGGCGCTGTTCTGCGCCAACGGTGTCGCCGCGCTGGCCTGCACGCGTGCGCTGAAGAACCTGGGCTGCAACCTGTTCGATGATGTCGGCTTGATCGCCCTGGATGATCTGGAGTGGTATCCGCTGGTGGGCAGTGGCATCACCGCCCTCGCCCAACCGACGGAGGCGATCGGTGCCAGTGCCTTCGACTGTCTGCTCAAGCGCTTGCGCGGCGACACTGCCCCCACCCGCACCCTCGATTTCCTGCCCCGACTGATCATTCGCGGCTCCACCCAATCCCCTGTGGGAGGGGGCTTGCCCCCGATAGCGGTGGGTCAGCTACAGATAAGCTGACTGACATAGCGCAATCGGGGGCAAGCCCCCTCCCACATGTTGCTCTGCGGATAAAAATGAAACCGGTTTCAGAGGTAAATAACAATGCAAGAACATCCCGTCTCCATCAGTCTTTCCAGCTACGGCGCCGACCTCGTGCGCCAGCAGGGCCAATTGAGTTTTGTCGCGCTGTTGAGTGCCGCCGGTGCCCGGCGCATCGAATGGCGCGAAGAACTGCTTACCACCGAACAGCCTGGCACGCTGGCCCAGGCCGCCGCCGAGCACGGCCTGGACTCGGTGTTTTCTTCGCCTCTGGAACTCTGGGTTGCCGGCCGTGCCCAGCCCAATCCAGACCTCGCCGCCACCCTCGACCGCGCCCAGGCCTTCGGCTCACGCTGGCTGAAAGTCTCCCTGGGTTACTTCACCGACACCAACGACCTGCAGAGCCTGCAGGCTCTGCTCAATCGCCACGCGGTCAAGCTGCTGGTGGAAAACGACCAGACCCTGCACGGCGGCCGGATCGAGCCGATGCAGCGGTTTTTCACCGAGGTCGAACGCCTGGGCCTGCCCGTCAGGATGACCTTCGACATCGGCAACTGGCAGTGGCAGGACCAGTCCGCCCTCACCGCCGCGCGCCTGCTGGGCCGGCACGTGGACTACCTGCACTGCAAGGCCGTCGCGCGTCGCCAGGACGGCAAGCTGGTGGCCGTGCCGCCCGGCGCCACTGATTTGCATCTGTGGGAACAACTGCTCACGCACATGACTCAAGGTATTACCCGGGCGGTGGAATTTCCGTTGCAGGGCGATGACCTGGTCGACATCACCGCGCAACAGGTCGCCACCCTGGCCCGCCTTGGCCAACCCCGTGTGGAGAATGCCCATGTCTGAGATCGATATCCTGTCGTTTGGCGAAACCATGGCGATGTTTGTCGCCGAGCAGACCGGCGATCTGGCCCAGGTCGGCCAGTTTCACAAACGCATTGCCGGAGCCGACAGTAATGTCGCGATTGGCCTGTCGCGCCTGGGTTTCAAGGTCGCGTGGTTGAGCCGGGTGGGTAACGACTCACTGGGGCGCTTCGTCGTCGACACCCTCGCCAATGAAGGCCTGGACTGTGCCCATGTGACCGTCGACCCGCAGCGCCCCACCGGTTTTCAGCTCAAGTCCCGTGAAGAATCCGGTGCCGATCCGCAGGTGGAATATTTTCGCAAAGGCTCGGCGGCCAGCCATTTGTCGATGGCGGACATCAGCCCGGCACTGCTGCAAGCGCGCCATCTGCATGCCACCGGGATTCCGCCGGCACTGTCCGAGGCCACCCGCGAGTTGTCGGTGGAATTGATGACACAGATGCGCAAAGCCGGGCGCAGCGTGTCATTCGACCCGAACCTGCGCCCCTCCCTGTGGGCCAGCGAGGCGCAGATGATCCGCGAAATCAATGCCCTCGCCGGCCTGGCGGACTGGGTATTGCCCGGCCTCGGCGAAGGCCGCCTGCTCACCGGCTTCGATGACCCGGCGGATATCGCCGCGTTCTACCTCGACCAAGGCGCCGAAGCCGTGGCGATCAAGCTCGGCCCCGATGGCGCCTATTACCGTACGCAGATGGACCAGGGCTTTGTCGCCGCCGTGCGCGTGGACACGGTGGTCGACACCGTGGGCGCCGGCGATGGTTTTGCCGTGGGCATGATCAGCGCCCTGCTGGAAAACGCCAGTTTTCCCGAGGCGGTACAACGCGGCAACTGGATCGGCAGCCGCGCCGTACAGAGCCGTGGCGACATGGAAGGGCTGCCCACCCGCGCCGAACTACCCCAACGATCCGTTGCATAACCCACTACCTGTTGCCACAACTACAACAAGCTCAGGAGCAACCTTATGGAAACCGTGAAACTTGCCACCCGCCGTTGGTGGTACATCATGCCCATCGTGTTTATCACCTACAGCCTGGCCTACCTGGACCGCGCCAACTATGGCTTCGCCGCCGCCTCCGGGATGGCCGAAGACCTGATGATCACCCCGGGCATGTCGTCCCTGCTCGGCGCGCTGTTTTTCCTTGGCTACTTTTTCTTCCAGGTGCCGGGAGCGATCTACGCGCAGAAGCGCAGCGTCAAGAAACTGATTTTCGTCAGCCTGATCCTGTGGGGCGGCCTGGCCACCCTGACGGGCGTCGTGTCCAACGCCTACATGCTGATCGTGATTCGCTTCATGCTCGGGGTGGTCGAAGCGGCGGTGATGCCGGCGATGCTGGTGTACCTGTGCCACTGGTTCACCCGCGCCGAACGCTCGCGGGCCAACACCTTTCTGATCCTCGGCAACCCGGTGACCATGCTGTGGATGTCGGTGGTCTCGGGCTACCTGGTGCAGCATTTCAGCTGGCGCTGGATGTTTATCATCGAGGGCTTGCCGGCGGTGCTGTGGGCGTTTATCTGGTGGAAGCTGGCCGATGAGCGCCCCAAGGATGCCAAGTGGCTGAGCGACAGCGAGAAGCAAAGCCTGGAAAGCGCCCTTGCCGCCGAACAGGTGGGCATCAAGGCGGTGAAGAACTATGCCGAAGCGTTCCGCTCGCCGAAGGTGATCATCCTCGCGCTGCAGTTTTTCTGCTGGAGCATTGGCGTGTATGGCTTCGTATTGTGGTTGCCATCGATCCTCAAGGCCGGCTTGAAAATGGACATGGTCGAGGCCGGCTGGCTCTCGGCGCTGCCCTACCTCGCCGCCGTGATCGGCATGCTGGTGGTCTCGTGGGGCTCGGACAAGCTGCAAAAGCGTAAACGCTTCGTGTGGCCGCCGCTGTTGATTGCCTCCGTTGCCTTTTATGCCTCTTACGCCCTTGGCGCCGAACATTTCTGGTGGTCCTACACCCTGCTGGTGATTGCCGGGGCGTGCATGTACGCGCCGTATGGCCCGTTCTTCGCCATCGTCCCGGAAATCCTCCCGGCCAACGTCGCCGGTGGCGCCATGGCGCTGATCAACAGCATGGGCGCGCTGGGCTCGTTCGGCGGCTCCTACCTGGTGGGTTACCTCAATAGCAGCACCGGTTCGCCCGGTGCTTCCTACCTGCTGATGAGCGGTGCATTGCTGCTGTCAGTGGTACTGACCATTTTCCTCAAGCCGGGTGCCAGTGACCGTGAACGCGCGCCCTTGGCTACCCTCGAAATGAAGGCCCATTCCTGATGAAAAAATCCGTGGTTTTATACAAGAAACTGTCTGCGCCGCTGATGGCCCGCCTGCATGAGCAGGCCGACGTGACGCTGATCGACGCACTGGACGAGGCCGGTCTGGCCCAACTGCGCAATGCCCTGCCGAGCGCTCACGGGCTGCTGGGCGCGAGCCTGCGCCTGGATGCCGGGCTGCTCGACCTGGCGCCCCATCTGGAAGCGGTGGCGAGTGTCTCGGTGGGCGTCGATAACTACGATATCGACTACCTCACCGAACGCGGCATCCTGCTCAGCAATACGCCCGACGTGCTCACCGAAACCACCGCCGACACCGGCTTTGCGCTGATCCTGGCGACTGCCCGGCGCGTGGTGGAACTGGCCGACCTGGTGCGTGCCGGCCAATGGAACAAGAGCATCGGCCCGTCGCACTTCGGCAGCGACGTGCACGGCAAGACCCTGGGCATCATCGGCATGGGACGCATCGGCGAAGCGCTGGCCCAGCGCGGGCACTTCGGCTTCGGCATGCCAGTGATCTATCACAGCCATTCGCCCAAGCCTGCGGTAGAGGCACGCTTTGGCGCGCAGTACCGCAGCCTGCAGGAGGTGCTCAAAGAGGCCGATTTCGTCTGCCTGACCTTGCCGCTCACGGCGCAGACCGAGAAGTTGATCGGCGCCGAAGAGTTCGCCCTGATGGGCCCGGAGACGATTTTCATCAACATCTCACGGGGCAAGGTAGTGGACGAAGCGGCGCTGGTCGAGGCCTTGCAACAGCGCACCATTCGCGCGGCCGGGTTGGATGTGTTCGAGAAAGAACCGCTTGATCACGCCTCCCCGCTGCTGCGCTTGAACAACGTGGTAGCCACGCCGCACATCGGCTCGGCGACCCATGAGACGCGCGAAGCGATGGCCAGGTGTGCGGTGGATAATCTGTTGCAGGCGTTGGCGGGCGAGCGGCCGCAGAACCTGGTGAACGCAGCCGCCTGGAAGCAATAGCGCCCTGACAACAGGGATCACATGTGGGAGGGGGCTTGCCCCCGATGGCAGTGTGTCAGCCAGTTGATTCTTAGCTGACCCACCGCCATCGGGGGCAAGCCCCCTCCCACATTTGGACCGTATTTCAGCTGCTAGATAACGAACTTCGCCACCATCGCGTTCAGATCCACCGCCAGCCGCGACAGCTCATGGCTGGCTGCGCTGGTCTGGTTGGCGCCCGCCGCCGATTGCGTCGCCAGGTCACGGATATTCACCAGGTTGCGGTCCACCTCGCGCGACACCTGGGCCTGCTCTTCGGACGCGCTGGCGATCACCAGGTTGCGCTCGTTGATCAGGCTGATCGACTGGGTGATCTGCTCCAGCGCCACCCCGGCGGCACGGGCCATTTCCAGGGTGCTTTGAGTGCGCTGGTTGTTCTGCTGCATCGATTGCACGGCTTCACCGGTGCCGTTCTGGATACCGGCGACCATTTTTTCGATTTCCTGGGTCGACTGGGCCGTACGATGGGCCAGTGCGCGCACTTCGTCGGCCACCACCGCAAAGCCACGCCCGGCTTCACCGGCGCGTGCTGCTTCAATGGCCGCGTTAAGCGCCAGCAGGTTGGTCTGCTCGGCAATCGCGCGGATCACGTCGAGGACCTTGCCAATGTCACGCCCTTGCGCGGCCAGCCCCTCGATCATGGCCGCTGTGTTTTGCACGTCCTGGGTCATGGTCTGGATCGCCCCGACCGTCTCCACGACCCGGTCGCGCCCTTCGCGTGCCGCCTGGCTGGACTGGCCGGACGCTTCGGAGGTGGACACCGCGTTGCGCGCCACCTCTTCCACGGCTGCGGTCATCTCATTGACCGCCGTGGCCGCCTGGTCGATTTCATTGTTTTGCTGTTGCAGGCCACGGGAAGCCTCCTCGGTCACCGCGCTCAGTTCTTCGGCAGCCGACGCAAGCTGCGTGGCCGACCCGGCTATGTGCTGGATGGTCTGGCGCAGGTGGGTTTGCATGCTCGCCAGGGCACCGAGCAAGCGCGCCGGTTCGTCCTTGCCGTCGTCTTCGATAGGGGTCGTCAGGTTGCCTGCGGCGATGCTTTCAGCCGCTTGCACGGCCTTGCGTAACGGCGTGACGATGCTGCGGGTCAGCAGCCAGGCCAGCAACACGGTCAGCAGCGCAGCGGCGACCGACACCACGATGACGCCGGTAATGGCGGCTTCGTAACTGTGTTCGGCCTGGGTATCGGCGGCCTTGGCGCCAGCGGCGTTGAGGGCGATCAGTTTGTTCAACTGCTCGCCCATCTGGTCGGTGCCGTCCTTGATACGGCTGTTGATCAAGGCGCGCATTTCATCGACCTTGCCTTGCTTGGACAAGGCAATCATGTCGGCCTGGGCCTTGATGTAGTTGTCCAGGGTCGTGGCGAATGCCTTATACAACACCGCCTCCTCGGCACCAGCCGGCAACGCGGCGTAATGGGTCTGCGCGACCCTGACCTTGTCGACCAGCACACCGATGCGGGTTTCGGCTTCCTGCAGGGCAACCGGCTCACGGTTGACCAGCACGCGAAAGGACAGGATGCGCATGCGCAACACGTTTTCCGTCATATGCCCCAGGTAGGTCACGCTGGGCAGCTGATTGGTGCTCATATCTAACGAAGCCTGGCGCATCAGGGTCATGCGGTTGACTGCAAACACCCCCAGGATGACCACCAGGACAGCGATGAAGGCAAACCCGAGAAATGCACGAGGGGCAATATTCAGATGGCGGAGGGACATAAGGGGGGCTCTCAGAAGTGATGTTTACCAGCGTCCTGCGCGAATCGATCCGTCAACGCCAACGCGCTGCCCAGACCTTGGCCGCCCCTTTTGGAATGGATAGGTGGGCCTATACGGGGTATCGGCTGACAGGTAAGTTTTATGCAGGGCGCTCTATAAATAATTTATTACACTTCTGACGACTGGACGTTTCTGGCATCCTGCGCCTCCCTTTTCCGACCCGAGCCCTCATTTTGTCTGACGCTCAAGCCCCCCGCCCACGCTATAAATCCGATCTGATCTACGGCCTGGAAGATCGTCCGCACTTCACTGCGGCGATATTTGCCGCCTTGCAGCATGTGCTGGCGAGCTTCGTCGGTATCATCACCCCGACCCTGATCGTCGGTGGCGTGCTGGGCCTGGAAAGCGAAGTGCCGTACCTGGTGAGCATGGCGCTGTTCGTCTCGGGGCTCGGCACCTTCGTGCAGGCGCGCACGTTCGGCCCCATCGGCTCGGGCCTGTTATGCCTGCAGGGAACCAGCTTTTCCTTCATCAGCGTGATCCTGAGCGCCGGGTTCATGGTCAAGGCTCGCGGCGGCGGCACTGATGAGATTCTTTCGACGATCTTCGGCATCTGTTTTTTCGCAGCGTTTATCGAAGTGGTGCTCAGCCAGTTCATCGGTAAGCTGCGCAAGCTGATTACCCCGGTGGTCACCGGCACCATCATTACCTTGATGGGGTTGTCGTTGATCAAGGTCGCGGTGACCGACATGGCCGGCGGTTTCGGCGCCAGCGATCTCGGCGCGGCGAGCAATATGGGCCTGGCGGCGCTGGTGCTGCTGACCATCGTGGTGCTCAACCGCTTCGACAACCCGTTCCTGCGCCTGGGTTCGATCGTGATCGGCCTGACCCTGGGTTTTGTCGTGGCCTGGTGGCTGGGCCGTGTCGACATGGCCGCCCTGCCCCAGGTGCCGCTGATCAGCGTGCCGGTGCCGTTCAAGTACGGCTTCTCGTTCGACTGGGTGGCGTTTATCCCGGTGGCGGTGATTTTCCTGATTTCGCCCCTGGAAGCCGCCGGTGACCTGACCGCCAACTCGATGATTTCCCAGCAGCCAGTCAAGGGCCCGTTATACATCAAGCGCATCAAGTCCGGCCTGCTCGCCGACGGCCTCAACTCGGCGATGGCGGCCACCTTCAACAGCCTGCCCATGGTGACGTTCGCCCAGAACAACGGCGTGATCCAACTGACCGGCGTGGCCAGCCGCTACGTGGCCTACTTCATCGCCGGCCTGCTGGTGCTGCTGGGGCTGTTCCCGATGATCGGCGCGGTGCTGCAGCTGATGCCAAAGCCGGTGCTGGGCGGCGCGACCCTGATCATGTTCGGCACCGTGGCCGTGGCCGGCATCAAGATCCTCGCCGAAGCCGGGCTGCATCGGCGCAACGTACTCATTGTGGCGATTTCCCTGGGCATGGGCCTGGGTGTGGCTGCCGTGCCCGAAGTGCTGCGCGACTTGCCCAAGGCGCTGCATAACATCTTCGAGTCGCCGATCACCGTGGGGGCGTTCTGTGCCATCCTGCTGAACATTTTCCTGCCCGAAGAGTTCATAGAGCTGGAAGAAGATGAATTCGATCCGGAGTCCTCTACCCTCAAGGTCATGCAGGACCCGGACGTTACGAAACAGTAGGAGCACGTTCAGATGCGCAAGCTCATGGTTGTATCGCTGTTGTTGCTGACGTTGAGCGCCTGCGCGCTGTTCCCCAATCGCGATCCGGTCAACATCAACGTGGTCGGCATCGAACCGCTGCAAAGCCAGGACCTGGAAGTGCGCTTCGCCGTCAAGCTGCGGGTGCAGAACCCCAATGAAACGGCGATCGACTACAACGGCGTGGCCCTCGACCTGGAGGTCAATGGCCGGCCGCTGGCGTCCGGGGTGAGTGACCAGGCGGGCAGCATCCCGCGTTTCTCCGAGACGGTGCTGATGGTGCCGGTGAGTGTTTCGGCATTTTCCGTGTTGCGCCAGACCCTGGGCCTGAGTCAGACCCAGAGCTTGAATAACCTGCCGTATGTGCTGCGCGGCAAGCTGGCGGGTGGGTTGTTCGGGACGATGCGCTTTGTCGAGCGCGGCACACTGGATTTGCCCAACACCGCCACCTGGTGACCCTCATGCAACCGACGCTGTTGACCGAACGCCTGATCCTGCGCCCGCTGGTCCTGGGCGATGCCGAGGCGATCCAGCAACAATTTGCCCATTGGGAAGTGGTGCGCTATCTCAATGCCATGGTGCCCTGGCCCTACCCGGCCGATGGCGCGCGCCGCTATCTTGAGGAACTTGCCCTGCCCGCCATGGCCCGCGGCGAGGAGTGGCACTGGTCGATTTGTCTTAAAAGTGCGCCTGAACAGTTGATCGGCAATATCAACCTCACGGACGAGCAGGATGACAACCGCGGCTTCTGGCTGGGCCCGCAGTGGCAGGGGCAAGGGTTTATGTCCGAAGCCAGTGCCGCCGTGACCGACTATTGGTTCGGCGTGCTTGAGCGCCCGCTGCTGCGCGCGCCCAAGGCGGCACCAAACCTGGGGTCGCGGCGGATTTCCGAGCGTACGGGCATGCGTTTGATCAGGACGGACGAGGGCGAATTTGTCGCGGGCACGCTCCCACGAGAGATCTGGGAAATGACCCGCGAAGAGTGGCTGAAATCCCAATCCCCCACACCCTGAAGATCAAATGTGGGAGGGGGCTTGCCCCCGATTACGGTGGGTCAGCTGGAAATAGGCTGGCTGACACACTGCCATCGGGGGCAAGCCCCCTCCCACATTTTTATCCGCGTTTAGTCAGTGATAGAGCGCACGCCCGGCTTGGCGCGCTCATCCACCGTCAACTCGAAAATATCCGGCCTGGCGTAGTGCCCCACTACGTCATAGTCATAGCGGCGGCCCGGCAAGAATGTCGCCCATCGGCCCAACGAGCATGGCTGAAATCCCAATCCCCCAACCCCTGAAGATCAAATGTGGGAGGGGGCTTGCCCCCGATTACGGTGGGTCAGCTGGAAATACACTGGCTGACACACTGCCATCGGGGGCAAGCCCCCTCCCACATTTTTAACCGCGTTTAGTCAGTGATAGAGCGCACGCCCGGCTTGGCGCGCTCATCCACCGTCAACTCGAAAATATCGGGCCTGACGTAGTGCCCCACTACGTCATAGTCATAGCG
>NZ_KZ478045.1 GCF_002837185.1 Pseudomonas fluorescens
CTGGGCCGGCATTCCGGGCTCTTTTCCAAAAGTGACCCGCTGTAAAAGCGGAACCCATAGCAGCCGTAACCGCAGAAACGGATATGTACCGGGTCTGATCCAACATCCTGGTCGGCCCAGAGACCGCCATCGGGGGCAAGCCCCCTCCCACATTTGGGTCTCGGCGCGTCAGGTAAATACGCGTTGGCTGTGCGGCCGTCACGGGAGCAAGCCCCCACATTTGAACCGCCTTTACTATTCAGGCAAATCGCTGCCTCAGTGTCAGTCGTCCCGGCCCGGCGATCAGGATGCTGGCGAAGATGATCATCAACAGCCAGCCAAACTGCCCTTCGAACAGCGTCCACTGCGGATGCACCACCAGCAGCGCAATGATCAGCACCGCCAGGATCGGCAGGCACGCCAGGCGTACCAGCACGCCCGCGACGATCAACAATGGGCACAGCACTTCGGCAAAAATCGCCAACCACAATGTAACAGACGCGCCCAAGTGAAACGGGTCTTCGATCAGCTTCAGCTGTTCACTGTAGTGGAGCAGTTTCGGCAACCCATGCACCCACAGCAAAAACAGCGCCCCACTGACCCGCAGAAACAACAGCCCGATATCCTGATGTCTTGTTTCGTTCATACGCCACCTGTGTCCGTCGAAATGACCGGCCGCCAGTGTGGCCCTGGCCATGACAATGGGCTTGCAGGGGTGTGCTGACTTCGCAGCCAGCGCCATTGGGGTTGCACTGCTGCTGGAAGCGGGCATGATCTGGCTGAACCGTCGACCGCTCGCCACGGTCCCAACCCATACGCTCATCGTTACAGGAACCCGTTCATGACCCTGCCCCAAGAAATGACCCTGATCGAAATCACCGCCCCCGGCGGCCCCGAGGTGCTGCAGCCGCGTCGAGCAGACGTACCGGTGGCCGGCCCGGGCGAGATCCTGATTCGCGTGCATGCCGCCGGGGTCAATCGCCCCGACGCTCTGCAACGCGCCGGAAAATACCCGATGAAACCCGGCATGAGCCCGATTCCTGGCCTGGAAGTAGCCGGCGAAGTGGTGGCGCTGGGCGAAGGCGTGCATCAATACGAACTCGGTGACAAGGTCTGCGCTCTGACCAATGGCGGCGGCTATGCGCAGTTCTGCGCGGTGCCGGCCAGCCAGGCGTTGCCGGTTCCCGAAGGCATGGACTGGATTCAAGCAGCTGCCGTGCCGGAGACCTTCTTCACCGTCTGGGCCAACCTGTTCGGCCTCGGCGGCGCCTGCAACGGCCAGCGCGCGCTGATCCACGGCGGCACCAGCGGTATCGGCACCACCGCCCTGATGCTCTGCCGGGAATTCGGTATCGAGGCCTTCGCCACCGCCGGCAGCGCCGACAAATGCGCGGCGATCGCCAAGCTCGGAGCGCAGCCGATCAATTATCGCGAGGAGGATTTTGCCCAGGTCATCGCCGAGAAAACCGCAGGCAAAGGCGTCGATGTGATCCTCGACATCATGGGTGCCTCCTACCTCAACAACAACCTCAAGGCCCTGGGCATGGACGGCCACCTGGTGATACTGGGCTTCCTCGGTGGCGCCAAGGCCAATGACGTGGACCTGCTGAGCATTCTCGGCAAACGTGCGGTGATCACCGGTTCTCTGCTGCGCGCACGCACCCGCGAAGAAAAGGCCGCCATCGCCGAGCAGCTGCGTGAACACATCTGGCCGGTGCTGAGCGAGGGGCGTTGCCTGCCGATCATCGACAAGGTGTACGAATACACCGACGCCGCCCAGGCTCACGCACGTATGGAAGGTGGCGACCATATTGGCAAGATTGTCTTGCGCGTCGAATAAACCAGACAGCGCCCTGTGGCGAGCACGTTTGCTCCCGCTGGAGGGCGCTGCCCTCCCGTGACTCGCCACAGGGTAGCGTCGAACTCAGTCTGCTTTGGCATATTCCGGATAATCGACATACCCCGCCTCGGTCCCGCCATACAACCCTTCAGCCTTCAACGCATTCAATGGCCAGCCATTGAAGATCCGCTGCGGCAGGTCCGGGTTGGCAATGAACGGCCGCCCGAATGCAATCAGGTCGGCCAGCCCGGCTTCCACCAGTTTTGCACCGCGTTCGGCGGTGTAGCGGCCGGCATAGATGATGCGCCCACTGAAGGTGCTGCGCACGGCCTGGCGGAAGCTGTCCGGCAGGTCGGGCGCATTGTCCCAATCGGCTTCGGCGATGGAAACATAGGCGATACCCGACTGCTCCAGCACCTTGATCGCTTCGATGTAGGTGTGGTGCGGGTCTTCTTCCACCAGGCCGATGTAGACACGCTCCTGATCGGTACCACTGAACAACGGCGAAAAGCGTACGCCCACGCGCTCCGGACCCACTACCCGGCACACGGCTTCGACGATTTCGCGCAAAAAGCGCAGGCGATTATCCAGCGTGCCACCGTATTCATCATCGCGCTGGTTGGAATGGGCCGAGATGAATTGGTTGACCAGGTAACCGTTGGCCGAATGAATCTCCACCCCGTCGAAGCCGGCGTCCAGTGCATTGCGCGCCGCCTGTGCGTAGTGGCCGACCAGTTCCTCGATCTCCAGCACCGTCAGGGCGCGGGGTACCGGCGGTTGTTTGAGCTCGCCGACACCCGGCGCGGTTTCGATAAAGGCCTTGGCCTGCAGGGCCTGGATGGCCGAGGGTGCGATCGGCGCGGCGCCGTCGGGTTGCAAGGCATTGTGGGACACGCGGCCCACATGCCACAGCTGGGCGAAGATCACGCCGCCCTCGGCATGCACTGCCTCGGTGACCTTGCGCCAGCCATCGATCTGCGCCGGCGTATAGATGCCCGGCGTCCACACGTAACCCTGGCCACGGGGTTCGATCTGGGTGCCCTCGCTGACCATGAAACCGGCGCTGGCACGTTGACGGTAGTACCGGGCCATCAAGTCGGTAGCGATATCGCCCGGTTGCGCGCTGCGCTGGCGGGTCAGGGGCGGCAGCACGATACGGTTGTTCAGGGTGTGATGCCCCAGTTTTACGGGGGTGTTCAACGGATGAGCCATGGGGATATTCCAAATTCAGGACGAGCGAAAACACTGGCGACTCTTGCGAGCCGCCACATGCATCAATCGGTGGGGTTAAGTCGGTGGGGTTAAGTTAAGCGGTGAGTTTCAACAGGGCCGTGGCCACTTCACTGGAGCTGCCGGGGTTCTGCCCCGTCACCAGCAGACCATCGACGATCACGAACGACTGCCAATCGGCGCCCTTCTCGTATTTGCCGCCCAGTTTCTTGAATTCATCTTCCACCAGGAACGGCACGACGTCAGTCAGGCCCACCGCGGCTTCTTCCGAGTTGGAGAACCCCGTGACGCGACGGCCCTTGATCAAGGGCTCGCCGTTGACCGCCTTGACATGACGCAAGGCGCCCGGTGCATGGCAGACAAACCCGACAGGCTTGCCGGCACGCTCGAACGACTCGATCAGCGCGATGGACACCGGCGACTCGGCCAGGTCCCACAGCGGACCGTGGCCGCCCGGGTAGAACACGGTGTCGAAGTCATCGGCGTTGACCGCGTCCAATTTCACCGTAGTGGCAAGGGCCTGCTGCGCGGCAGGGTCGGCGTTGAAGCGGTGGGTTTGTTCGGTTTGAGCATCGGGCTGATCGCTGACCGGGTCCAGCGGCGGCTGGCCACCGGCCGGCGATGCGAGCACCACCTCGGCACCGGCATCTTTGAACGCGTAATAGGGAGCGGCAAACTCTTCGAGCCAGAAGCCGGTCTTGCGGCCGGTATCGCCCAGCTGGTCGTGAGAGGTCAGTACCATTAATACTTTCATGTTCCAGTGCCTCGATCGTGGTGAATAGCAGGGTTTTCGGGGTAGCCCAGCAACTGCCGGGTCAGGTCCAGCGCCTCATCGAACGGCGCGGTAGTACGGGATATCTTGCCCATGACGCTGGTCCCCAGCCACAGCGCATACAGGCGCCGGGCCAGGCTTTCGGGGGGTTGCTCGAGCATCAGCGAACCGTCTTGCACGCCGTGCCGCAGCGCCATGGCGAGCAAATCGATGGTGCGTGACGTGCCGCGCTGCAATGCCAGGCGCATCGGCTCTGAAAGGTCTGACACCTCGGCGCCGAGTTTGACGGCAAGGCATTTGCCGGCGTCGGTGCAGCCGGTGTGGTTGTCGATCCAGCCCTGCCAGTAGCGCATCAGCCTGGCGTAGTGGGACACGCCCGACTGGCTGAACAGCTGCTGCATGCCCTCAATGTAGTGATCGAAGTAGGTATCGAGCAGCACCACCCCGAACGCGTCCTTGGAGGTGAAGTAGTGATAAAACGAGCCCTTGGGCACCTCGGCGGCTTGCAGGATTTCGTTCAACCCCACCGCAGAAAATCCCTTGGCACCCACCAGGGTTTGCGCGCTGTCAAGAATGGTCTGGCGTGTACCTTTGGTTTCGCGGTTCATGCGTGGCCCCTTGCGATTAGACCAGTCGTCTAGTTCGTTGAGGCAATGTTAGGGAGGTGCGCGCAGGCTCACAATGTCATATCCGCAAGGATTCCGGACATTCGCCAGCGGCAGTTGCCGTTTACCCGGCACGCGCCGACAATCCTCCCTCCCGCGCCCCTTGGAGAATGACGATGCACAGCGTTGCGCTGATGGTTTACCCGAACTTCCAGTCCCTGAGCCTCAGCCTGGGCTCGGTGTTCGAGTGCGCCAACCTGCTGCGGGGCGAGCCGGCCTATGCTTTTCATCTGGTGTCGGAAAGCGGCGGCGCCGTCATGACGTCCCAAGGGTTTTCGGTGAACACCACGGCGATCCGTCCCGAGGGCTATGACACGCTGATCGTCAGCGGCTACCTGGAATTTCGCCTGCCGGAAGCCAATCTGCTGGAGATGGTCAAGGCGGCTTCTGCGCAATCGCGCCGCGTGGCCTCACTGTGCATGGGCATTTTCGTGCTGGCCGAAGCCGGTCTGCTCGACGGCAAGCGCACCACCACCCACTGGATCCACGCGCCGGCGTTTCGCAAGCGCTACCCGCACATTCGCCTGGAAGACGACAAGTTATTCGTGGTGGACGGCCAAGTGTGGACCGGCGCCGGCATGAGCGCCGGGGTCGACCTGGCGCTGGCGATGGTGGAGAACGACCTGGGCAGTGACCTGGCCCGGCGCATCGCCCGCAAGCTGGTGATCGCCCAACGGCGCGGCAGTGAACAATCGCAACTGTCGGCCTTGCTCGAGCTGGACCCCAAGTCCGATCGCGTGCAACTGGCCCTGGCTTACGCCCGGGAAAACCTCACCCACGACCTGTCGGTGGACGCCCTGGCCGATGTCGCACGCCTGAGCCCGCGCCAGTTCAGCCGGGTGTTTCGCGAAGAAACCGGGCAGACGCCGGCCAAGGCCATCGAAGCCCTGCGCGTGGAAGCGGCACGGGCCATGATGGAAACCAGTCGCCACCCGGTCGAAGTCGTGGCCCGCGAAACCGGGTTCGGTGATCGCGAGCGCATGCGCCAGGCGTTTCTCAGGGCGTTCGGGCAAGCGCCCCAGGCGATGCAGCAGGTGTTGTTCAATCCGGCCCCGGCCCATGGCCGATCAATGCAGTGAAGCGTGTGTAATCAGGTAGCTCATCAGCTGCGGTTCATCGTCCAGCTCCAGGGTCTGCACCGGACGCGGCAGGTTATCCAGCACCGTGCGCCAGAACGCCTGGGACACTTCGTCCTGATCAAAAAAACGCACCAGCCAGTTGTCCTCGCCGCTGCACAGCACCTGGGTGGCGATGGCGCGGCCGATGCCTTTGCGGCGATAGCGCTTGAGGATGAACAGGTCGGCCAGTTCCAGCGCATCGATACCCGGCAGTTCGCTGCCTTCGATCAGCAGGAAGCCGGCGATATAGCCGTCCACCAGTAACAGGTTGGCGCTCCATTGCGGGTCTTGCCAATAACGGGCCAGGTGCTCGTCGTGGATGTAGAAACGGCCATCGGTCTCGACGTCTTCCTGTTCCCAGTCCGACGACTCATACGCGTAGTACTGGTAGAGATTGCGGATCAGCTCGGCATGTTCCGGGCCGGTCTGGATCAATTCAACGGTGGTTTCAGGCATGGGGCTCTCAGTGAAAAAACGCAGGGCGCCATTGTTCACAAAAGCGCCGGCCAGGCCAATACATTGCCCAACCTTTCTATTGGCTGAACCGATTGCAGATAGCGATCAGCCCTGGCCGAAATCCTGAAACATTTAGAATAAACTTCGCCGGCTCTCCCTTTTTTCAAGGACTCGTATTTTGACTAACGTGTGCTCCGCCGGCCTGGATGTGGGGTTCGCCTCCCTGGATTACCTGCAGATTTTCATCCTGGGCGTGATCCAGGGCATCACCGAGCTGTTGCCGGTGTCCTCCACCGCTCACATGCGCGTGGTGCCTGCCCTGCTTGGCTGGCAAGACCCGGGCTCGGCGTTTTCCGCGGCGATGCAGTTGGCGGCGCTGGCGGCGGTGGTGAGCTATTTCTGGCGCGATGTGCAGCAAGTCACCACCGGCAGCATCAGTGCCGTACGCCGGGGTGACTACAACGACCGCTGGTTCAAGCTGGCGGTGGCGATTGTGCTGGCAACGATCCCGATCTGCATCGCCGGCCTGGCGCTGTCCTCGACCTTGAACACCTGCAACTCGCCACTGCGCGGGCTGATGGTGATCGGTATTGCCTGTGTGGTGATGGCAGTGTTGCTGGCAGCGGCTGAATTGCGCGCCCACCACACCCGCGACGTGAGCCAGATGCGTTTGCGCGATGCGCTGATCGTCGGAGTCGCGCAGATTGGCGCGTTGATCCCCGGCGTATCGCGCTCGGGCTCGACCCTGACCGCCGCGCTGTTCCTCAACTTCAAACGCGAAGAAGCTGCACGGTTCTCGTTCCTGCTGGGTCTGCCCGCCATTGCCCTGGCCGGCTTGAAAGAACTGTGGGTGCTGCTGCACGCCGACATGCCCGCCCATGCCTGGCCGCATTTGATCTTCGGTCTGGTGGTGGCGAGCCTGTCGGCGTTCTTCGCCATCTGGGGCCTGATGAAGTTTCTGGAGCGCTTCTCCACCTGGCCCTTCGTGATCTACCGCGCGCTGCTGGGGGTGTTCCTGATTGTGGCGGTCAGCACCGGCTTGCTGGCCTGATGCGGTGTGGTCGCACGTGAGCTGTCCCACACCTGGCGAATCAGCGCTTTGAGCTTCAGCGCCTCGGCCCAGCGATCACTGAGCTCTCGGCCATCCGCGGCGGTGATCGCATACGGCGGCGGGCCGAGTTCGCAGGTGAACGACAGGCTTGGGGGTGTCTCGGGGCGGGCCAGCCAGTCTTCGATCCCGTAGCGCCACCAGCCCACAAAGCGCTCGACCCAGGCTTGATGCTGCGCAAAATCCAGACCCACCTGCACCTGTTCACTGCTGGCGACGCGGCCATGAAAGCCCCAGCTATGGCGCAGGATAGTGCGTATCTGCTCATCGTCATCGGCGGCGCCGGGCTCGGGCAATTCGCGCCCGACCACGTAGTGGGACAAGTCCGCGAGCAGTTTCAAGTCAGGCATTTGCGCCAGCAAGTCGAGGGTGAACAGCAGATCACTGGTAAGGCGGTAACGGTGGGTTTCCAGCAGGATCGGGAAATCCACCTGCTCGGCCAGGCGTTGCCAGCCTTCGATCAACCGGCCCGCCTCGGCCTGGGTACGCGGACGTACGTCGGCTTGCAGGGTCAGGTGATGACAGCCGTAACGGCTGATCACCTCCAGCGCGCGCGCCAGGTCGTCCACCGTCTGCGGGAACAGTTGGCCTTCGATCTGCAAGCCGCGCGCGGCGGTGGCCGCGTGCAGGCGCGCAACCTCTGCGGCCTTCCAGTAGTGATCGGTGACGCCATCGAAACCGGCGGCGGCGATTCGGTCCAGCTGCGCCTCGAGCGGGCCGGGTTCGGTTTGCATCGCCCATAAGGATTGAAATACCAGCAATTGGCGCATATCAGCCTCGCAGCCATTGTTTGAGAGAAACACCCGGATCAGCCAGAGCGGCCGACGGCAACGGCACACCTGCGCCGATCAGGCGTTCACACAGCTTGATGTCCCTGGCCACGCGGTTGCCCGGCGCCCAACCGCAGGCGCCCTGCAGCAGCCCGTGGTCATCGAGGTAAAACAGCAGCAAGCCGCCATCGGGCAAGGCGCGGGTGACCGTACTCGGCGTCATCACGCCGACCGTCTGCACGCCCCAGTCATACTGATCGGACCAGAAACCCGGCACGGCCTCGAAAGGCAATGCCCGGCCCAGCAGATTCAACGCGGCATGCCGGCCCTGGGCCTCGGCATTGCGCCAGGTTTCCTGGCGCTGGTAGAGACCGCCAAGACGGAACTCGCACACGTCGCCCGCCGCGTAGATATCCGCCGCGCTGGTGCGCAACTGCGCATCGACGCGAATGCCCTGCCCCACGTCCAGCCCGGCCGCCGCGGCCAGTTCGAGATTGGGTTGCATGCCGATGCCGACCACCACCAGGTCGCACGGCAGCGTTTGCCCATCCACCAGGTGCACGGCGTCGGCCTCGATGGACGCCACCGCGACATTCAAGCGCACGTCCACACCTTGCTCGCGGTGCAAAGCCAGCAGCGCGTCACTGATGATTGCTGGCAATACCCTGCCCGCCAGGCGCGGCCCGGCCTCGAGCACCGTCACCGCACAGCCCAGGCCGCGCGCGGTCGCCGCCACCTCCAGGCCGATAAAGCCGCCGCCGATAACCACCAGCCGAGTGCCGGGCCGCAACTGCTCACGCAGGGCCAGGGCTTCGTCATGGGTGCGCAGGTAAAGCACGTGGGTTTGCGCCTGCGGCAGACGCCGCGCACGGCCGCCAGTGGCCAGCAGCAATCCGCTGTAGGGCAGCCACCGGCCATCGGCCAACTGCAGCCGATGCTGCGGCGGCGCCAGCCGGCTGACCGCATTGCCCGCGATATGCTCGATACCCAGCTCGGCCAGCCGCGTGCTGTCGCACAGGCTGCACCCGGCCAGGTCCTGGCTGCCTTGCAACAGGCCCTTGGACAGGGGCGGTCGTTCGTAGGGCACGTGAGGTTCGTCGCCGATCAGGATCAGCCGACCGCTGTAACCCTCTTCGCGCAGGGTCAACGCCGCACGGCCACCGGCATGGCCGGCGCCGACGATAATCAGAGGCGCGTCCATCATCACGCCGTGACGGCGAGCAGTACCCGCCCCGCTTCGACCCGTACCGGGTAGGTTTTCAGGTTGACGCACACCGGTGCGCCCAGGGCCTTGCCGGAGCGGTAATCGAAGCGGCCGTTGTGCTTGGGGCATTCGATCACATGGTCCATGACCAGGCCGTCGGCCAGGTGGATTTTTTCATGGGTGCACAGGCCGGCGGTGGCGAAAAATTCATTCTCGGCCGAGCGAAACACCGCGTAGGTGTGCGCCCCGTGGTCGAAGCGCAGCACGTCCTCTTCGTCTATGTCGCCCACGGCGCAGACGTCGATCCATTGATCGTTCATGGTTTTTATCTCTTATTAAAGGGAAACGAACTTCAGCCGGCAGAGACTTCTGCGTGCACAGCGGCAGGAACAGATTCAGGCTGCCGTCGGATCGGACGCTGGACGAAATAGGTCGGGTCGCTGCGCTGCTTCCAGACCGTCGGGAGGATCTCCTTGTAGGCCTCCCACAGATTGGCGTAAGGCGGCGGGCAGTCGCGACGGATCTCTTCGTGCAATTGCGCCAGTGCGTGGTACGGCACCATCGGGTACATGTGGTGCTCGAGGTGGTAGTTCATGTTCATGTAAATAAAGCGCAGCACGCGGTTCATGTAGATGGTGCGGCAGTTGCTGCGGTGGTCGAGCACGTCTTCAGCCAGGCCCACATGCTGGGTAAGCCCGAACAGGTAGCCAAGCCAGGCGCCATAGATGCTCGGCAAGCCCACCAGCATCAGCGGCAACCAGCTGTGCAGGTACAAGGCACTGCCGATGATCAGCCCATAGAGGCCCACCCAGATACGCGCGGCGCGAAACACTTTGGGCCACTCGGATTCGGGGATGAAATCCCGTTCCTGGGCACTCATCCGGCCGATGGCATGGCGGGCCACGCCACTGAAGGTCTTCCACGCCAGGGGCAGATTGAACAGGCTCAGGAACATCATGGCAAAGCTCGGCGGACGCGGCTCGACGATCTCCGGGTCGCGGCCGACGACGATGGTGTCGGTGTGATGCCGGGCATGGCTCCAGCGCCACACATGGGGCTCGAAAATGCACATGAAGCTCGCCACCTGGTACAGCGCGTCATTCATCCAGCGGGTCTTGAACGCCGTGCCATGGCCGGTTTCGTGCCAGCGCGGGTTGGAGGCGGTGCCATAGAGCACACCATAGGCCAGGAAAAACGGCACGCTGGCCCAGGAGCCCCAGAACCAGTAGCCGCCAAAGCCGGTTGCGAACAACGCGGCGAACCAGATGGCCGTGTCGACCAGGGCCGGGCCGTCGCGGCGCTGCATCAGTTCTTTCATGCGTTTGCGCGGGACCGGCGACTGGTACCAGCGGGCCGAGACCAGACCTTTTTCGGCGGCGCGGGCGGCCTCCGGGCCGGTCAGGCTGTAGTCGCGTCGGGCGCGGTGAGCGGTGTGTTCAGGCATTGTTATTGTTCTCCGCAGCGGGTGGTTTCAGAAACGTTGCGAAACCAACCATAGAGCGCGGCCAAATCACCCTCAAGGCCTTGAATCCATTCCCTATCAAGCTATCATCCAGGCCCAGCGGGGTTTGATAGTTTTCTATCAAGACGCTCAAGGGGCTCGACATGACCAACCATAAACGCCCGACCATCGCCACAGTTGCCGCCCAGGCGGGCCTCAGCGTGGCTACCGTCGACCGCGTATTGAACGCCCGCGCGCCGGTCAATCCGCAAACCGCCGAACAGGTGTTCCAGGCCGCCGAAGCCGTGGGTTATTTCGCCGCGAGGCTGATCGGCCAGCGCATTCGCGAACGGCGTCCGACCTACCGCTTCGGCATTCTCCTGCTGGGCACCGCCCAGGCGTTCTATGCCAACCTGGCCCAGTCGATCAACGCGGCGGCGCAGCATCACGCCAGCGCCAACCTGACCTGCCAGTTCGACTACATCAATGACCGCACGCCCAGCGCCATCGTCGCGCAGATCGAGCAACTGGCCGTACAGTGCGACGCCCTGGCGGTGGTCAGCTTCGCCCATCCGCTGATCAATGCCTGCCTTGCGCAAATCCGCGAAGCCGGCGTGCCGGTGGTGGCATTGCTTTCGGATATTCACGAACACGCGGCCGAGCCTTATGTGGGCCAGGATAACCACGTGGTCGGACGCACCATGGGCTGGCTGGTGGCGCGCACGTGCGGTGCGCGCAAGGGCAGCGTGGGCATTCTGCTGGGCGGCCATCGCTTTCTCGGCCACCAGGCGCGGGTCGAAGGGTTGCACCGCTACCTGGCCGAACACGCGCCGGGGCTCAAGCCGCTGGAACCGCTGATCAATCTGGACAACTGCGACATCACCGAAGAGGCCACCCTTGACCTGCTCAGCCGCCACACCGACCTGCGCGGATTGTGCGTGGTGGGCGGTGGCGGTGACGGCGTGATCAGCGCCCTGGCGCAACTGCCCAAGCGCCCGGCGTTGTGCTGCATCCTGCAGGAGTCCACCGAGCTGTCGCGCCAGGCGCTGAGCCGCGGGCTGATCGATGTGGTGATGGACTCGCAACCGCGCCAGACGGCGGTGGCGTTGGTGGAGTTGCTGGTGCAATTGCAGAGCGCCGAGGGGTTCGATGCAAGGCGGCATCGGGTGCATATTGCGCCACACATTGTCACCTCGGAAAACCTGGGCACCTGAGACAGGGACGGCAAATGTGGGAGGGGGCTTGCCCCCGATGGCGGTCTCCCAGCCGACAGCTACCCAACTGACACGCCTCGGTTCAATGTGGGAGGGGGCTTGCCCCCGATGGCGGCCTCTGGGCCGACCAGGATGTTGGATTGGACCGAGTACATATCCGTTCCTGCGGTAACGGCGGCTGGCGGTTCCGCTTTTACAGCGGGTCACTTTTGGAAAAGAGCCCCAAAAGTAACCAAA
>NZ_KZ478046.1 GCF_002837185.1 Pseudomonas fluorescens
CCAACGGCCAAACCGCGAGCTATCGCTATGACCCGTTTGGTCGCCGCATCAGCAAAACCCTCGAAGAGAAAACCACGGAGTTCTTCTGGCAAGGCGACAAGCTGATCGCCGAACACCATGCCGATCGCCATCGCAGCTATCTCTACGAACCCGACAGCTTCCGTCCGTTGGCACTGCTGGAAGGCTTCGGTCCAGAAGACGTAAAGCCCTACTACTACCAACTCGACCACCTCGGTACACCGCAGGAACTCACCACGCCCGACGGTGAAATCGTCTGGTCCGCGCACCACCGCGCATACGGCGAAATCAGCCGCCTCGACGTCGGCAAAATCGACAACCCTCTACGTTTCCAAGGCCAGTACTACGACCAGGAAAGCGGCCTGCACTACAACCGGCATCGCTACTACCATCCGGATATTGGTCGTTACCTGACGCCGGACCCGGTAAAGCTGGCGGGTGGGATCAATGCCTACCAGTACGTGCCCAATCCTACTGGGTGGGTAGATCCGCTGGGATTAAGTTCTTGTCCGGAGTCCGCTGAATGCAGACCAGCTTATAAAGCCCAAAGTCCTTTTGATTCCGCTAGAGTTGACTCTGGTGAGCCACGAACTCCCGAGCCGCGGCTGACAGCTAGACAGGCCAGGATTGAGGAACTTACCGAGGCCAATGCGAAGCGTCGAATCCTGGAGTACGAAGAAAAGTACGACATGCATATGGTCGGCAAGCACAGCCCGGAGGTAGAGAATCACAAGGTAGAAAGGCGATCGTTTGATGGAACAGACCCAATAACGGGGAGAACGCCAATAAATAGAAGGGGGTCCCGAGTTCGCAATTTAACAGTTGGAAGTTTCAGCTTCAGGCATGGACAAAAGCCCCTCGCGGACAGAACGGGGGCTACCGCGCTACACCGGCGTTGATGACAGCAGAAACGATATTGTACGTTCAGAATTACCAGGAGCTGGACGAGGCTACAGGCCAAACAGAAGAGACCCAACCAACCCAACCTTTAACCCATCCATGAATGCTGTAGAAATGAAATTTCGAGAAGACGGCACACCTTTCACCTTATTCCCCATTAAGGAATGACAACAAATGTTATATCACCCCGGCTCCGACACCGTCCCATTCGACGCCAGCCTTTACTATTTCGTGGGAGTTTTTGATATTTATGACAGGGAAGAAACCAAGGGGAAAGAGCTCGCTCGCTATAACCCGAATAACAGTAAAGACAGAGAAAATCTCATACTAAAATATTGCTTAGACCCATACAAAAGACTCTCCTATCGACACAGATACAAATTAATAGAAAGCCTATCCTTCGCCTTAAACACCGTGAATTTCAACTTCCAATCTTACTTTGAGGACGATCCAGACAAATACACTACGATGGCCTGGGATGAAACAGAAATAGTCGACCTTCGAGGTTTCTTCGCCGACATCTACCGACTCGCCAATGAAGTCTGGAAAGACGACCTCCAAAAAGCCAGCCGCAAAGACCAATCAACTTGGTAACCCACCGCCTGTGGCGAGCGAGCAAACTCCCTCGCCACAAGTGCATGATCTACTTCAACGCTTGGCCAACTCCATAATCATCCGACTCAACAAATAAACCCGAGGCGCCACACTCTCCACCTCGGCATATTCCTCGGGCGTGTGAATATTGCCGCCCACGATCCCAAACCCGTCCAGCGTCGGCGTGCCTACCCCGGCCGACAAGCTTGCATCCGCCGCGCCGCCGCTGCCTTCGATGGTCAGGGTTTTGCCCAGCTCCCCGTAGATGCCCTGGGCAATCGCGACGAGTTTGTCCGATTCCGCCGTTTGCGGCATTGGCGGCAGCCCGCGTTGCAGGCTGGTCTTCACTTCCGTTTCGGGGATCAGTTTGTCCGCTGAAACCCGCGCCAGGTCTTTCTCGATGCGGTCGAACTCTTCCGGCAACGCCGCGCGCACATCGGCCTTGGCGGTGGCCTGGTCGGGGATAACGTTGGTGCGGTCGCCGGCCTTGAGCACGGTGAAGTTGATGGTGGTTTTCTTTTCTTCGTCCCCCAGCTTGCCCAGTTGCAGGATCTGGTGCGCGACTTCCATGGCGGCATTGCGCCCCAATTCGGGAGCGACGCCGGCGTGGGCGGCTTTGCCTTTGACTTCGACCACCGCGGTGGCGCTGCCTTTGCGCCAGACCACCAGGCCGTCGGCTGGGCGGCCCGGTTCCAGGTTGAGGGTCACGTCATGGCCCTTGGCGGTGGTGCGGATCAGTTCGGACGCGTCGTCGGAGCCGGTCTCTTCGCTGGCATCGAGCAGGAAGGTGATCTGCGCATAGTCCTTGAAACCCTGGTTTTTCAGGACTTTCAGCGCGTAGATGCCGGCGACGATGCCACCTTTGTCGTCCATCACCCCAGGGCCATAGGCACGGCCATCCTTGATATGGAACGGACGCTCGGCGGCCGAGCCTTCCTTGAACACGGTGTCCATGTGCGCCATCAGCAGGATCTTGGCCTTGCCGGTACCCTTGAGGGTGGCAACCACATGGCTGCTGTTGGCGGCCTTGTCCGGCACCAGTTGAATACTGAAACCCAGCTGTTTCAATTCATCCACGGCAATATCGCGCACTTGGGTCAGGCCGGGCTCGTAGCCGGAGCCGGAGTCGATATTCACCAGGCGTTCCAACAGTTTCAGGGCCTGATCCTTGTACTGTTCGGCATCCGCCTGGATTTGTTTGTGCGGTTCGGCACTGTAGGCCGGCAGGGCGAAGGACAAGGCCAGGGTGGCGGCCAGCAGGGTACGGGGGAAGGTGAAGAGCATGAACCGGTCCTTGTTTTTGTTGAAGGGGTGCCATCACACCCTACCCCACTAAACGGACCGCAACCAAGCCCCCTGCAGTGAGTTGACCCGGTTGCGCCCGCTGCTTTTGGCTTCGTACAAGGCACGGTCGGCATCGTTGAGCCAACTGACGGAGTCGACATGGCTGGGGTGATACAGCGCCAGGCCGATGCTCAAGCTGGCACGCAGGGTCGGATCCTGGGCGTACGCCAAAGCGTTGAAACGATCGCGCAGGGCGTCCATCACCTCAGTGGCGCGGTTGAGCGGCATGTCCGGCAGGATCACGCAGAACTCATCGCCGCCGTAGCGCCCGGCAAGGTCGGTGCCGCGCAGGTTCTGGCGCAAGACCTTGCTCAACTGGCGCAAAACGATATCACCGGTGAGATGGCCATAGGTGTCGTTGATGAGTTTGAAGTGGTCGATATCGATCAGCGCAATGGCCGCTCCCGACGGGCCACGGCGGCAACGCTGGAACTCGAGTTCCAGATGGTCTTTCCAGGCACCGTGGTTGAGCAGGCCCGACAGGCTGTCGGTGCGGCTCAAGGCCAGCAGTTCACGCTTGTGCCGCGCCAGTGTCACCGCCTGGCGGTAGCAGATCCAGCCCAGGGCCAGGGGGTACAGCATCAGGATCGGCAGGCAGGCGTACAACTGGACCTGGGTGGTCACGGCAATAACGGCCGGCGCGAATATCAAAAGCGCCGTGGCGATACCCAGGGCCTGGGCCACCCACCCCGCCAGCATGAAGCGCGGCCCGCCGATGGCGACATTGTTCATGCTCATCATCGACAAGGTGGTGACGCTGGGCAGCGGATTGAAGTGCATCGCGCCGACCCAGAACCCGCCGCAGAAGGAGTCGAACAACAGGTTGCGGCGCTCACTGCGCAACGCATGGGCGGCACGCAACGACGCTTGAAATGCCAGGTGCGGCCAGGCAAACGCGTTGATCAGCATCCAGGCCCACACCCATGGGGACGGGTTCAGCGGATACATCGCAAACGCCACGCACACAAAGCCGAGCGTCATACCCAGGAGACGGGATTTGTACAAGCGCGAAGCGAGCGGAAGTCCATTTCCTCCGACGGCTGGCATGATAGGGGCATCCTGGGTCAATGCCTGAAGTCTATCAGGGTAAAGTCAAAACGCCACTACAGCTTGCAGGCTATTGCTTCAGTGCGAAAAGCCACGTGCCAGCATCAACGCCACGCCGAGCAACATCACCGCCGTGATCCGCTGCAGCAGCACGCGCCGCCGGGGGTTTTCCAGCACGTGCTTGATGCGCTGGCCGAAATAGCAGTACAGGCAACCGCTGGCAAATTGCAGCAGCAGAAAGGTCAGGCCGAGGATGGCGATATCCGCCGCCGAGCTGTGCTCACCCGCCCCGGCAAACTGCGGGAACACGGCGCTGAACATGATGATGGTCTTGGGATTGGAAAAGCCGGTCAGCAAACCCTTGCCGAACAGACTGCGCGAGCCCTCCACGGCGCCAGCCTTGTCGATCGACACGCCGCTGCTGGTCCACTGCTTGTAGGCCAGGTAAAGGATGTAGGCCACGCCGACAAACTGGATGGCCTGGGTAATCGCGAGGTTGCCCTTGATCAGCTCGGAAAAGCCCACGGCAAAGATCAGGATCGAAATCAGGTACGACACACTGGCGCCGATCTGCGCCGGGATCGAACTGCGCAGGCCGTCCTTCAAGCCCAGGCTCAACAACAGCAGGGTCATGGGGCCGGGACTGAAGGTCATGGTGGCGCAGAACAACAGGAAGTAGAGAAAAGAAGACAGCGTTAACGCACTTGTCATGGTCCGGGACCTTGAATGGAGAGAACGGCAACAACGGGGCGGGCACCACAGGCGCACGCCCCTGGATGACATCAGGCGACGGCGATTTCGGTCGTCAGGGATTCGCGGTACATCAAGGCCAGGTCGGCCAGGGCAGCCTTGGCGGTCTGGTTGCGGGTTTCAAACGCCACCAGGCCTTTCCAGTTGGTTTCGACAATGGCTTGCATGACGTCGGCGTAGTCACAGTTGCCGTCGTGAATGCCGAAATGCTGGTCTTGCACGCCGTTGTTGTTGCTGAAGGAAATGCCCTTGATCAAGTGGTGATACTTGCGCACCACGGCCGCCGGCAGGCCGTTTTCGATATTGGCGTGGCCGGCATCGAGGAAGAAATACACGTTGTCGTGGGCTTGCAGGCGCTCGAACACGAACGCGTATTCCGCCTCATGGGTAAAGATGTAGTGGAAGGGGCGATAGTTGACGTAGTTGGACAGGTTTTCCAGGTAGATGTCCGTGCCCTTGGCCGCGGCGTAACTGGCCAGTTCCTGGACTGACTTGAGGTAATGCTCCAGCGCCACCTTCTTGGCCTTGAGCACCATTTTCGGCTCGACGATGCAGCCACCGTGAATGATCAGCGGCGCGCCCAGGCGACTGGCGATATCGATCTCCTGCTTGACATAGGCCACCGCGGCCACGCGGAACGCCTCGACGTCACTGCCCAGCGGCGCCTTGAAGTTGCCATGGAAGACCGGCTTGACGCCGCTGGCGGCGATCTGCGCCTGCAGGCTTTCGATGCGCGCATCGGTCCAGTCGTCGACCATTTCGCCGAACAGGCTGCCGTCCACATACCAGTGGGTGCATTGCCCATCGATGGCGGCTTGCAGGCCCTGTTCCGCGGCCAGGTATTTCTGGTGGGCCACACCGGTGCAGAACGGCACGGCGGGGTTGATCAGTTTACTTTCCATGGAGCGATTCCTTTCGTTGATGGAGGGTCAAGCGGGTACGGCGTCAGCGAGTTCGATGGCCATGAAATCGGCCTTGGTCACACCGCAATCGGGGCATGTCCAGTCTTCAGGCACCTCTTCCCAAGGGGTGCCGGCGGGAATTCCGTCCTCCGGAATGCCCAATTCTTCTACGTACATAAAACCGCAGGGTGCACACATATAAGTCTTCATGAGAATGCAAAATCCATTGCTCGCGTATAGGAAATTTCGCCAACTCCTGGCGAGATGGCGCGCAGTCTAGGGGAATGGCATTGCGCCAGGCAGGTAAAGTGATGCCTAATCCGGCCTGACTTCACCGGTAAAATCACCGGCAAACATAAGGACGTTTCATGTTGGTATCCGCCATCGCCTTTGTGGAAGGCACACCCAAGGTCCAGCAGATCGTGGAAGCGTTCAGCCGGGCCATCGAGGCCGGTGAATGGGCGCCCGGCAGCAAGTTGCCGTCGGTACGCGAGTTGACCGAACTTCTCGGTGTCAGCAAGTTCACCCTCAATGAGGCCCTGGACCGTCTGCGCGGGCGCAACCTGCTCACCTCCAGCCAGGGCCGTGGCTATTTCGTGGCGATGGACAGCGCGCGCCCGGCGTCGGTGACCTGGGTCGACCTGCTGCCCCAGGACCTGCTCAGCGTGTTGCGCCGGCCCCTGGTCACCGCCAGTGGTGAACTGCGTCCCGGTGGCGGGCACTTGCCGGAGGACTGGCTGAACGGCGAAGCGATCCGCCAGGCCATGCGCAGCGTGGTGCGCGCGCCGTCGCTGCGCATCGCCGGGCTGGGCACGCCGGCCGGGCTGTTGCCGTTGCGCCAGGCGCTGCAGCAGAAACTCCACAGCGAAGGCCTGTCGGTGCCGGTGGAACAGATCATCACCACACCCAACACCGTGCAGGGCCTGGACATGCTCATGCGCCTGCTGGTGCGTCCCGGCGACACGGTGCTGCTGGACGCGCCGTGCTACTTCAACTTCCACGCCAACCTGGCCCTGCATGGCGTCAAGGTGGTGACGCTCGAACGCCGCCCCGACGGCTTCGACTTCACCGCCCTCGAACACCTGCTGGCCGAACACCGGCCCAGCCTGTACCTGACCACCAGCGTGTTGCATAACCCCACAGGCCATTCCTTCAGCCCCGGCCAGGCGTTTCGCCTGCTGCAACTGACCCAGCAGTATCACTGCCATATCGTCGAGGATGACCTCTACGGCGACCTGCACCCCAATCCGCCGCCGCGCCTGGCCGCCGTCGCCGGGCTGGACCAGGTCACCTACCTGTCGGGGTTCTCGAAGATCCTCAGCGCCAATACCCGCGTCAGCTACGTGGTGGCCGCGCCGCAACTGGCCGCCAACCTGACCAACATGAAGTTGATGAGCGGCGGCGTGACCTCGGAGCTGTTCGAGCAGATCGTGTACCGCATGCTCAGTGAAGGCAGCTACGCCAAACACCGCAAGCGCATGGTCCAGCGCCTGATGGAAGCCGGTGGGCGCGTCGAGCAATGGCTCAAGCGCTGCGGCTGCGAACTGCCGATGGCCTTCGAAGGCGGCATGTTTATCTGGGCGCGCCTGCCGCCGGGCGTCAACGGCGAACTGCTGGCCCAGCAAGCCCTGAAGCGCAGCATGGTGCTGGCGCCCGGCGTGCTGTTTGGCTATGACCCGGCTCACCGGGACTTGATGCGTTTCAATGTGGCCCATAGTGATGAGCCACGGGCGCAGCGGGTGTTCGAGGCGCTGCTGCGGCATCGGCTTGCGCAGGCATGAAAAGCCTCAACTGACGATATCACTGCGCTGCAATTGACCCTCTACGCTAAGCACGAAATTCGGCTCATTCGGCGCAGCGCAGATCTCCAGGCTACTCATTTTCAGCACTGGGTTATAAGTCAACATAGCTTCACCCATGGCGCCGGAAAATGCGTCGACGAAGGTCAGTTGCGCAATCCCCAGCGAGGCTCTGACGCCCGAGACATCGACCCTGTCTTCGCCGCTGACAAAATCCATGATCCGGTCGGGTGCGGCCTGGGTCGAATCGCTGGCGCGCCCATATGCAAACAGGTCCTTGCCCTTGCCGCCCCACAGCGTGTCGGCCCCCTCTGCCCCATATAACCAATCATCGCCCTCTCCGCCCTTGAGCTCGTTGGCCACCTCGTTACCTACCATCAAATCGTTGCCGGAGCCGCCGATGGCATTTTCGATCATCGCGCCATAGGCAATCGACACATTCCCCTTGAGGCCACCGACGTCAGAGAAGGTCCCCTCCCGCAGGCTGATTCGCTGAAGCTGCGTGTAGCCGGAGAAGTCCAGGGTGTCATTGCCGCCACCGTCCCAAATGGCCGCTACCATTTTATCCTTGGCAGTGTTGACGCTCAGGAAGTCGCGGTCCGAATTGGAGTTGAAGCCGTAGGTGGTGTCGTCTTTGCGGGTGTCGTGGTTGGCGCCGTACTTGCGTTGATAGGCACTGATATCGTCAAGCTGCGGCGCCGAAGCGCGCATGCCCGCATGATTCATATAGCCGGTGCGCTCGCCCCGGTAACTCATGGCGCTGTGACTCTGCGAGTCCTCGTGATAGCCCACTTGTTCTTTAGTCAGCGTCCTGTCGTAGTCGCCCGTATGGGCCAGCCCCAGGGCATGCCCCAGTTCATGGACGATGGTATAGCGCCCCGCATTTCCCAATGCGGCGTCAACCACAGAGGTGTTGCCTTTGCTGACCGCAAACCAGATATCACCGCTGCTGGCAACACCTGGCGCAGGCAACACGGCATAGCTCGTATCGTTGTAAAGCTGACCTTTACCATTGATTCTCTGGCCGAAGTTTCCAAGGGTAATGTGCCCTTCGCTGGCTGCCGTTCTCGGCCCCTCGGTAAACCTGACATTCGCAACGTCTGCAATGCTCTGCATGCTGAGCCGGGTCTGCTGGCGCTGGTTCTCCAGGATATGGGTGAACCCGGTTTTACCCAACTGCCTCGCGTCCTTGTCAACGGGCGGGGTACGAAATTCGTAGGTCACGTCATAGCGGCCATCACCGTTCTTGTCCGGCCACCCCGGGCTCTTTCGCCAGAGGTGCGAGGCCGCATCCTCGGCAGATTTGGAGGGCAAGCCGTTATGGCGGATGTCACCGCCGCGATCATCTCGATGCCGGAAGGCTTCGATAAGCCGCAACGCATCACTGGGGAGAGAGGCAACAGTTTTCATACGCACACTCCTATCTGGCTGGGGTTCCATCTTGAGCGCCCCCAACTCGACAAACTGCACGTTGCTTCGCCCTCTTGTATAGGCGCTTACGGAAACTGGCTTGGGCATCGACCACCGAAGCTGTAGGCGACCTCCTTACGCCCACCACGAAATCAGGCGCAATGGTCGTTATGCGCTTTAAATCTGTTTTTTTTAACGATTGGATCCCCACCCTTTTGTCAGGCTGTACTAGCATAGGGTTCGTCGGGCAGCACTAACATTGCAGGTTATTCCCATTGGCTAGCCTCTTAATCCCCGTCGCTATAAGACCCAATACCTGCACCCGAAACTCATGGACGAATTGATGAACTCACACCTGTTCCCACATATAGGCAAGGTCATCGCCAGCACCGGCAGTCGCCACTTCCCACGTATGCTGCATGACCTGATCCTTACCCAACTGGCAGTGGACGCCACGCACATCACACAACTGCGAGTGAATGCCGCCGGCCACACCCGCCGCAGGATCAGCCCGGTCTATACCGACTCGGCGGTGGCGTTGGGCGAAGAGCAACCGGCCGCCCAACTGCACCTCACCCGCCGTAAAGACGATGTGCGGTATGTGTTGTCGGTGTACCGCTCGCACCAGTCCGAAACCTTCTCGGCGCAAGAGCGCAGCATGCTGCAGGACTTCTCCACGCTGCTGCTGCCCATGGTAGAAAACCACATCAGCGCGATCCAGCCATGCCCCCCTGGCAGTACGCCGCAGGAACCACAAAACCAGGGCATCGAAACCTTGCGCCGCCGCATTCAGGAGCGCCTGGTGCAATCGGGGTTAACGCTGTCCAACCGTGAACTGGAAGTCTGCGTAGGCCTGCTGGCCGGGCGCACCGCGCCGGAGTTGGCCGAACAGTTGGCGCTGAAGGTCAACACCATCGAGAGCTACCTCAAGCGCGCGGCGATCAAGCTGGGCATCAGCGGCCGGCATTCGTTGTTGCGGTGGATGTATGCCACCGAAGACAACACCAGTCTCTAAGCTGACATCGGTAAAAATGTGGGAGGGGGCTTGCTCCCGATAGCGGTGTGTCAGCTTGCCTATGCATTGACTGACACTCTGACATCGGGGGCAAGCCCCCTCCCACATTTGCTACTCATTGGCAGACAGAGATCAATCCCGAGCCAATGCCTCGATGGGGTCCAGCCGCGCCGCATTGCGCGCCGGCATTCGTTGTTGCGGTGGATGTGTGAACTGGTCAAGTAATCTTGGACACTGATTAAGGTTCACGCCGCCAACCTTTCC
>NZ_KZ478047.1 GCF_002837185.1 Pseudomonas fluorescens
AAACTGTTACCTATGTGCGTGAACTGATTTGTAACCCATGTGGGTGAGTCATACCCAAGAGCCTTTTTGGTTACTTTTGGGGCTCTTTTCCAAAAGTGACCCGCTGTAAAAGCGGAACCGATAGCAGCCGTCACCGCAGAAACGGATATGTACTCGTTCCAACATCCTGGTCGGCCCAGAGGCCGCCATCGGGGGCAAGCCCCCTCCCACATTTGGATGGTGGAGCATCAGTCAGATAGCCATAGGCCGCCGGGCTGCCATCGGGGGCAAGTCGAATCCTCGCACCGCCCCTCCCACATTTGGATGGTGGAGCATCAGTCAGATAGTTTCAGACCGTCGGCCGCCCTCGGGAGCAAGCCCCCTCCCACACTGGACCGCGTCCACCCTAGAACGCCAGTTTGTAACCCACCGCCATCAACATCACTGCCAGACACGGACGCAGCACACCATCCGGAATCCTGCCAGTCATATGACTGCCCAGATAAATCCCCGGCAGCGAGCCCATCAGCAAAAACCCCAACAGATGCCAATCCATATTGCCCATGCTCGCATGGCCCAGCCCCGCCACCAGGGTCAGCGGCACTGCATGGGCGATCTCGGTGCCGACCAGGCGGCGCGTGGCGAGAAACGGATACAGAATAAACAGCGCCACCGTCCCCAGCGCGCCGGCGCCGATGGACGTCAGCGCCACCATGGTACCCAGCACCGCGCCCGTCACCACCGTCAGCGCATTCAGATTGCGCGGGCGCATAGAGTAGTCGTCACCGGCATGGCGCTGGGCGAACGCCAGCAAGCTTTTCTTGAACAGGATCGCCAGGGCCGTCAACAGCAACACCACGCCCAGCGCCTGTTTGATCACCGCGTTCATGGCGCTGGGGTCGGTATGCAGGCTGGCGAGGAACCACAGGGTCAGCAACACCGCCGGCACGCTGCCCAGGGTGAGCCAGCCGGTAATGGTCCAGTCGATGTTCCTGTTCTTGCTGTGCACCAGCACCCCACCGGACTTGGTGATGGCGGCATACAACAGGTCAGTGCCCACGGCCGTGGCCGGATTGATCCCGAACCACAACAGGATCGGCGTCATCAACGAGCCCCCGCCCACGCCCGTCATGCCCACGATAAAACCTACGATCAGGCCGGCAACCACGAAACCCACATTACCTACATCCATTACAGCTACCTGCGGCCTTATAAATTTCTGGCGGCAGGATAGCGATTTTTCTTATAACGACTTATACCAATATGATCTGACTTTATGCCTTTTCAAACAGGCACGACAATCCGGGTGATCGGCCGCGCGATCAAGGTGCCTTGATCAATCGACGCTGGGCAACCACACGCGAAACCGCGCCCCACCGAGCGCTGAGGCCTCGGCGGTCAAGGTGCCGCCCTGGGCTTCCAGGGCCCGCCGGCTGATGGCCAGGCCCAGGCCAAAGCCCCCGGTGGCGCGGTCACGGCTGCGGTCCAGGCGATAGAACGGCTCAAAGATGCGTTCACGCTGGTCCGGCGGAATGCCGATGCCGTCATCATCCACACGGATTTCACAGCCTTTGGGGCAAACCTTGACACCGACCTGGATGCGCTTGTCGCAGTAACGCGTGGCGTTGCGCAGCAGGTTCTGCAGAGCGCGGGCGGTGAGGCGCGGATCGAGGCTGAAGCGCTCCACGGCGCAGTCGAGCACCACCTCGATGACGATGTCGGGGTTTTCCAGCTCATCGTCGACACTGCCCAACACGCTGTCGATGAATTCATCCAGCACCACCTCCACGCGCTCGGGCAACTGCGCCGGGTTCTGCAGACGGCTGTAGGAGAGCAATTCCAGCACCAGCTCATCCAGTTCACGAATATGCGCCACCAGGCTTTGCAGGCGTTCCCGGCCGGCCGCGGGCAAGTCTTCCGAGAGCGCCAGGGCCAGGCCGAAATCCAGCCGGGTCAGCGGAGTGCGCAGCTCGTGGGACACCGCGTTAAGCAGGTCGCGCTGCTGGTTCAACAGATGCTCGATGTCATTGGCCATGGTGTCGAACACCGCCGCCAGGCTGCCGATGCTGGAACTCGGCGGAATCTGCGTGCGTTCGCCCAGGTTGCCCTTGCCCAACTGCGCGGCGGTGCTTTTCAACCGCTCCAGGTCGCGCCAGTGGGGGCGCAACCACACCAGCAGACAGGCCAGCAGCGCGGCGCCGACCAGTACGTTCATCGACCAGTACAGCAGGTTCATGTCCAGCGGGTCCGGCGGGATGATCAGCTTGACCGCGAACTGCTCGTTGATCGGCGAGCTGACTTCTTCCATCCAGCCCCACTCGCCCAGGCGGATCACCGGTTTGCCCTGCTCCAGCAATTGCTCCTCGGCAGGCGTGTAGCGCGCGTCCTGGCGCAATAGCAATTGCACTTTCAACGGCGCAAAGTCACGGCTCAGTTGCTCGGTGACGTGCGACCAGCGTTCCACCGGCGCGCGCAGGTATTGCTTGACGATGAGCGTTTGCAGGCCACGGGACTGTTCGACGTTATAGTCCATGTAGCGGTGTTCGAACAGCTGGATCACCAGCTTGGGGATCAGGAAAATCGCCGCGCTGTAGGTGACGATGGTGATCAGGTAGAGACGCAGCAGGACACGAAACATGGCTCAGCATTCCCACTCGGAACGGCTGAACAGGTAGCCCTTGCCCCACACCGTCTTGATCTTGCGCGCCTCACCGGCGTGGTCGTCGAACTTGCGCCGCAGCTTGGAGATGGCCACGTCCACCGAACGGTCGGTGCCGTTGAACTCGATACCGCGCAGGCGCTGCAGGATCTGGTCGCGGCTGAGTACTTCACCGGCATGCCGCGCCAGGACCACCAGCAGGTTGTATTCGCCACTGGACAGCTCCACCGCCTGCTCGCGCCAGGTCACGGTGCGCTCGGACAGGTCGATGCACAAGTTGCCCATGATGATGCGGTCGCTGGCCACCTGCGGTTCCGACAGGCTGCTGCGGCGCAGCAAGGTGCGCACCCGGGCAAGCAGCACGCGGGGCTCACAGGGTTTGGTCACGTAATCGTCGGCGCCCATTTCCAGGCCCAGGACCTGATCATGACTGTCGTCACGGGCAGTGAGCATCAGGATCGGCAGGCCCGCCGAGTCCGCGCGCAGCAGACGGCAGACCTGCAGGCCGTCGAGGCCGGGCAGCATCAGGTCGAGGATCACCAGATCCGGCGGGTTCAGCCGCGCCTGCTCACGTACCAGGTCGCCCCGGCTGAGCACGCTGACGTGGTAGCCATTGCGCTCCAGGTAGCTGGCAATCAACTCGGAGAGTGCGGCGTCGTCTTCCACCAGGAGGATATTGGGCATGGAGGTGTTTCCAGAAAATACAGTGAGGTGTCGTACACAAATCCAATGTGGGAGGGGGCTTGCCCCCGATGACAGGGTGCCGGTCGACTGTTGATTGGCTGACACACCGCTATCGGGGGCAAGCCCCCTCCCACATTTGATCTTCATTGCAAGCAAGGTTGTGCAAGGATATACGCCCTCAGCGCCCCGCGCGCCGCCCCTTACATTTCTTCACACACGACCTACACAGCTTCACAGCACCACAGCGCAGGTGACCTTAGGATGCGCCAGTCAATATTGGGATAAGAGCATGTCGAAGAATCTGTTTGCGCCGTTTTGCCTGTTGGCCCTCACACTGGCGCTGAGCGCGTGTGACAAGTCCACAGCCGAGGCGCCCCAAATGCCCCTGGCCAAAGTGCGCATCGAGACGCTGCAGGCCAAGCCCCTGTCCATCACCAGCGAATTGAGCGGACGCATCGCCGCGCCGCGCATTGCCGAGGTGCGCGCCCGGGTCGCCGGGGTGGTGATGCAACGGGTGTTCAGTGAGGGCCATGACGTGAAACGCGGCGACGTGCTGTTTCGCATCGACCCGGCGCCGTTCAAGGCCGACCTCGACAGCGCCCAGGCCAACCTCAGCAAGGCCGAGGCCAACGCATTCCAGGCGCGCCTGCAGGAGCAGCGCTACAGCCGGTTGGTGGAAGGCAACGCCATCAGCGGCCAGGAATACGACAACGCCCGCGCCGCCCTGCGCCAGGCCAACGCCGAAATCGCCGCCAACAAGGCCGCCGTCGAGCGCGCCAGGTTGAACCTGGGCTACGCCACCGTGACCGCGCCGATTTCCGGGCGCATCGGCCGCGCCCTGGTGACCGAAGGCGCGCTGGTCGGCCAGAACGAGGCCACGCCGCTGGCGATCATCCAGCAACTGGACCCGATCCATGCCGACCTGACCCAGTCCACCCGCGAGCTCAACGACCTGCGTCGTGCCTTTCGTGCCGGCAGCCTGAAGCAGGTCGGCCAGGACCAGGCCAAGGCCACTCTGATCCAGGACGACGGTAGCCTGTACCCGTTGCCGGGCAAGCTGCTGTTCGCCGACATCAGCGTCGACCCGGGCACCGGGCAGATCATCCTGCGCAGCGAGTTTCCCAACCCGGACCTCGACCTGCTGCCCGGCAGCTTTGTGCGGGTACGCCTGGAACAGGCAGTCGACAGGCAAGGCCTGAGCGTGCCGCAACGCGCCATCACCCGCGACAGCGCCGGCATCCCCATGGTGCTGTTGCTGGACGGCGAGCAGACCGTGCGCCAGCAGCCGGTGGAGTTGGGCGCGGTGATCGAGGATCGCTGGATCGTCAGCAGCGGCCTCAAACCCGGCGACCGCATCATCGTCGAGGGCCTGCAACACGCGCGCCCCGGTGAAAAAGTAGAAGTGGACGACAGCCCGCTCGTAAAGGAATAACCCGCCATGCCGCAGTTCTTCATCGACCGCCCGATTTTCGCCTGGGTGGTGGCCTTGTTCATTTTGCTGGCCGGCTTCCTGGCGATCCCGCAATTGCCGGTGGCCCAATACCCCAACGTCGCACCGCCCAAGGTGGAAATCTACGCGGTGTACCCTGGCGCTTCGGCCCAGACCCTGGATGAAAGCGTGGTCAGCCTGATCGAGCAGGAGCTCAACGGCGCCGATCACCTGCTGTATTTCGAGTCCCAGAGCAGCCTGGGCTCGGCGACCATTACCGCCACGTTCCAACCGGGCACCAACCCGGAGATGGCTCAGGTGGACGTGCAAAACCGTCTAAAGGCGGTAGAGCCTCGCCTGCCGCAAGCCGTGACGCAACAAGGCTTGCAGGTGGAAAAAGTCTCGGCCGGCTTCCTGCTGCTGGTGACGCTGACGTCCAATGACGGCAAGCTCGATGACGTGGCGCTCAGCGATTACCTGGCGCGCAACGTGATGAACGAACTCAAGCGCCTGGACGGGGTGGGCAAGGCCCAGCTGTATGGCGCCGAGCGCGCCATGCGCATCTGGATCGACCCGCAGAAGCTGATTGGCTTCAACCTCACGCCGGCCGACGTGAATGCCGCCATCAGCGCGCAGAACGCCCAGGTTTCGGCGGGCAGCATCGGCGACTTGCCGGGCACCCCCACCCAGGAAATCACCGCTGCCATTCTGGTCAAGGGCCAATTGTCGACGCCGGCGGAGTTCGCCGACATCGTGCTCAAGGCCAACCCTGACGGCTCTACCGTGCGCATCGGTGATGTGGCGCGGGTGGAAGTCGGCAGCCAGGAATACCAGTTCTCCACGCGCCTGAACGGCAAGCCGTCCACCGCCGTCAGCGTGCAGCTGTCGCCAGGCGCCAACGCGCTGAACACCGCGACCCTGGTGCGGGCGAAGATGGACGAGCTGTCGCGCTATTTCCCGGCCAATGTGGAATACAAGATCCCCTACGACACCTCGCCGTTCGTCAAGGTCTCGATCACCAAGGTGGTCTACACCTTGCTCGAGGCGATGGCGCTGGTGTTTGCGGTGATGTTCCTGTTCCTGCAGAACGTGCGCTACACCCTGATCCCCACGCTGGTGGTGCCGATTGCGCTGATGGGCACCTTCGCCACCATGCTGTTGCTGGGCTTTTCGATCAACGTGCTGACCATGTTCGGCATGGTGCTGGCGATCGGTATCCTGGTGGACGATGCGATTGTGGTGGTGGAGAACGTCGAGCGGATCATGGCCACTGAAGGCCTGTCGCCCAAGGAGGCAACGAAAAAGGCCATGGGTCAGATTACCGGCGCCATCGTTGGTATCACGCTGGTGCTGGTCGCGGTATTCCTGCCGATGGCGTTCATGCCAGGCTCGGTGGGGGTGATCTACCAGCAGTTCTCGCTGTCGATGGCCACCTCGATCCTGTTCTCGGCGTTTCTGGCCCTGACCTTGACCCCGGCGCTGTGCGCCACCTTGCTCAAACCGATTGCCCAGGGCGAACACCACGCCAAGGGCGGCTTCTTCGGGTGGTTCAACACGCGCTTCGCACAGCTCACCGACCGTTACGAAGGCTGGGTGGCCTATGCCCTCAAGCGCAGCGGCCGCTACCTGCTGATCTATCTGGTGCTGCTGGTGGGCCTGGGGCTGCTGTTCAGTCGCCTGCCCTCCTCGTTCCTGCCGGTGGAAGACCAGGGCTACACCATCACCGATATCCAGTTGCCGCCGGGCGCGAGCAAGAACCGCACGGTGCAGGTGGCCGAGCAGATCGAGGCACACAACGCCACGGAACCGGGCGTGGGTGATACCACCATGATCATGGGCTTCAGTTTCTCCGGCTCCGGGCAGAATGCGGCGCTGGCGTTTACCACGCTCAAGGACTGGTCGGAGCGCGGCAGCGATGATTCGGCCGCGTCGATTGCCGACCGCGCCAACATGGCCTTCAGCGAGCTCAAGGATGCGATTGCCTATGCGATCCTGCCACCCCCGGTAGACGGCCTCGGCACCTCCAGCGGTTTCGAGTTCCGCCTGCAGGACCGTGGCGGCGTCGGCCACGCGGGGCTGATGGCTGCACGTACCGAGTTGCTGGAAGCGGCCGCGAAAAGCCCGATCCTGGCCAACGTGCGCGAAAGCGCCCTGGCCGAAGCCCCGCAGGTACAGCTGGAAGTGGACCGCAAGCAGGCCAATGCGCTGGGCGTGTCGTTTGCCGACGTCGGCAATATATTGTCGTCGGCCATCGGCTCGGCCTACATCAACGACTTCCCCAACCAGGGTCGCATGCAGCGCGTGGTGGTGCAGGCCGAGGGTGACCAGCGCAGCCAGGTGGCGGACTTGATGAAGATCAACGTGCGCAACAACGCCGGAAAAATGGTGCCGCTGTCGGCGTTTGTCGAAGCCAAGTGGACCCAGGGCCCGACGCAACTGACGCGCTACAACGGCTACCCCGCCATCGCCATCAGCGGCGAAGCGGCGCCAGGGCACAGCACCGGCGAGGCGATGGACGAAATCCAGCGCCTGGTCAGCCAACTGCCCGCCGGTTTGGGCCAGGAATGGACCGGGCTGTCCTTGCAGGAACGCCTGTCCGGGTCCCAGGCGCCGATCCTGTTGGGCTTGTCGCTGCTGATCGTGTTCCTGTGCCTGGCCGCCTTGTACGAGAGCTGGTCGATCCCGACCTCGGTATTGCTGGTGGTGCCGCTGGGCGTGCTCGGGGCGGTGCTGGCGGTGAGCTTGCGCGGCATGCCCAACGATGTGTTCTTCAAAGTCGGCCTGATCACCATCATCGGCCTGTCGGCGAAAAACGCGATCCTGATCATCGAGTTCGCCAAGGACCTGTATGAACAGGGCGAGGACTTGATCGACGCCACCTTGAAAGCCGCGCGCCTGCGCCTGCGCCCGATCATCATGACCTCGCTGGCGTTCATCCTCGGCGTGGTGCCGCTGGCGATCGCCACCGGGGCCAGTTCGGCGAGCCAGCAGGCGATCGGCACCGGCGTGATTGGCGGGATGATCACGGCGACCTTGGCGGTGGTATTCGTGCCGGTGTTCTTTGTGGTGGTGATGAAGCTGGTGCGCAAGCGTCACAAAGCCGCTTAGTCGAGCCAGGCACGGAAAAAAATGTGGGAGGCGCCTTGCTCCCGATGACGGTGTGTCAGTCATGTGTTTGTGACTGATCCACCGTCATCAAGAGGCATCTACGTAGCGCTCACCCCTAACCACGATGCGAAGCGAGTCGCTCTTGATCTTGATCTTGATCTTGATCTGGCTTTTGATCTTGATCTCAGGCGCCCCGTTAAACCACGCTGGCCGAACGCAGGCTTGAATCCGTGGGCAACCCGGCAGGACGCCGGGTTAGCCGCACTGGGCCAGGGATGGCCCATTGCGGCG
>NZ_KZ478048.1 GCF_002837185.1 Pseudomonas fluorescens
GGGTGTTGATCCTGGCGATCATCGAGAACGCGATGAACCTGAAGAACATCGATACCTTCTACCAGTACGTGATCCGCGGTTCGATCCTGCTGCTGGCCGTCGTCATCGACCGCATGAAACAGCGCTGATCCCAAGTCATCCGGAGATCAAATGTGGGAGGGGGCTTGCCCCCGATAGCGGTGGATCAGTTGATGCATCTGTAGCTGACCCACCGCAATCGGGAGCAAGCCCCCTCCCACAATTTTAATCGGCGCTGAATTTGAAGACGGTGTTCTGGGTGTAGGTTTGCCCTGGGTTCAAGCGAGTCGAGGCAAAACCAGGCTGGTTAGGTGCATCCGGAAAATGCTGGGTTTCCAGGGTGAAGCCGCTCCAATGCTGGTACGCCTTGCCGCCCTTGCCCTTCATCGAACCGTCCAGGAAGTTGCTGGTATAGAACTGCACCCCAGGCTCGCTGGTGTAGAGCTGCAGGCGGCGGCCCGATTCAGGATCATGCACTTGGGCCGCCAGCTGCTTGACGTCACCCTTGGTATCCAGGGCCCAGTTGAAGTCGAACCCGCCCTGTTTGGGTTCGGCAAACTTGAGCTGCGGGTGGTCGTCCTTGATGTGCTGGCCGATAGGCGTGGGCTTGAGGAAGTCCATCGGCGTGCCCGTGACCGGCGCCAGTTCGCCGGTGGGGATCAGGGTGGCGTTCACCGGTGTGTAATGGCTGGCGTGCAGGGTGGCGACCTGCTTGAGGATGTCGCCATTGCCCGCGCCGGCCAGGTTGAAGTAGCTGTGATTGGTGAGGTTGAGCACGGTGGGTTTATCGGTGGTGGCGGTGTAGTCGATGTGCAGTTCGTTCTTGTCGTTGAGGCGGTAGGTGACTTCGGTTTTCAGGTTGCCGGGGAAGCCCATCTCGCCGTCCTTGGACAGGTAACTGAGCTTCACACCGACCGAGTCCTTGTCCTTGACCGACTCGGCTTTCCACACCTGCTTGTCGAAGCCTTGGGCGCCGCCATGCAGCGAGTTGGGGCCGTCGTTGAGCGGCACCTGGAAGCGTTTGCCGTCGAGTTCAAAAGCACCGCCCGCCAGGCGATTGCCGAAGCGGCCAATGGTCGCGCCGAAAAACGCGGTGCCGGCCTGGTAGCCTTGCACGTCGTCAAAACCCAGCACCACGTCGTCGACCTTGCCGTGTTTGTCCGGCACCTTCAGCGACTGCAGCACGCCGCCGTAGGTAATCACTGTGGCTTGCATGCCATGGCTGTTGCGCAACACGTATTGTTCGACGGCGGTGCCGTCATTGGTTTTGCCGAAGGGTTTGTGTTCGCTGCTGAGGCCGGCGGCGTGAGCGCCGCCGCTGGCGATCAACATGGACAGCGCCAGGCCGGACAGCAGGTATCGAGGGTGCTTCATGGTCGAACTTCCTTTTGTTGTTTTAGGATTGAATAGTTCTACTAATGTGCGATATTTCGTCACTTGGACAGCGAATTTATAGCCTTTAACGCCGATTTCGTAAAATAAAATAAGACTAATTGATCGAGGCATCACGTTATGAGTACTGAGCACGCCCTGTATCCCGACCTCAAGGGCAAAACCGTATTGATCTCCGGCGGGGCTTCCGGAATCGGCGAATTCATGGTGCGGGCCTTCGCAGCCCAAGGCGCCAAGGTGGCCTTCGTGGATCGCGCGCAAAGCCAGGGCGAACGCCTCGCTGCGCTGTTGAACTCCAAGGGGCATACCGTCGAGTTCGAATGCTGCGACATTACCGACGAAATTGGTTATCGCGCGGCGATCGGACGTTTCGAGCACTCCCTGGGCCCGATCACGGTACTGGTCAACAATGCCGCGAACGATGTGCGCCACAGCCTGGAAGAAATCGACTCGGACATGTTCGACCGCCTGATCGCGGTCAACCTCAAGCACGCGTTTTTTGCCGCCAAGGCCGTGGTACCGATGATGAAGCACGCCGGTGGCGGCTCGATCATCAACCTCGGCTCCGTCGGCTGGATGATGGCCTCCGCCGGCTACCCGGTGTACGCCGCCAGCAAGGCCGCCGCCCATGGCATGACCCGCGGCCTGGCACGGGAGCTGGGGCCGCACCACATCCGCGTCAACACGCTGGTGCCGGGCTGGGTGATGACGGAAAAACAACTGTCCATGTGGGTGGATGACGCAGCCCGTGAGCTGATCGCCCGCAGCCAGTGCCTGCCGGGCAGTGTAATGCCCGAGCATATCGCCAATATGGCGCTGTTCCTCGCCTCGGACGCGTCGGCGATGTGTTCGGCGCAGAACTTTATCGTCGATGGCGGTTGGGTATAGGCCGGACGTCACTGTCCAACTGTGGGAGGGGGCTTACCCCGATGGCGGTGTACCAGTCAACATATAAGCTGGCTGACACACCGCTATCGGGGGCAAGCCCCCTCCCACAGTTGAATAGCCTTCGGTCAAGCGAGCCAGGCGTTCATATCGAACGCCTGGCTGCGCCGGGCGGCTGCCCGGTAATGCGCTTGAAGGCACGGCTGAACGCCGCATGGGACGTATAGCCAAGGCGTTGCGCCACGGTTTCGATGGGCATGCGCTCCAGGGTCAGCCATTGGCTGGCCAGGCGCATACGCAGTTCCGTGGCATAGCGCAGCGGCGGTACGCCAAGGGCGGCCTGGAAGCGATCGGCGAACACCGAGCGCGAGGTATGACACTGGGCGGCAAGCTCCGCCACGCTCCAGTCGTGGCCCGGTTGCTGATGCAAGGCGAGCAGGGCGCGGGCCAGGCGCGGGTCGCGTAACGCCGCCACCAGACCCGAGGCGTTGCCACAGGCGCACTCGACCCAGCCCCGTACGATCATCGCCGCCACCACATCGGCCAGACGCGCGAGAATACCGGCATAACCCACACGCGCCGCGGACACTTCGCGTTCCATGACCGCCAGGATCGGCATCAGCCCCGGATAACGCTGGCCTGCGGCATCAATCAGCATCAGCGCCGGCATCAGGTTGCCGAGCCCCTGGAGGCTGCCGAGTTCGAACGCCATGCATGCACTGAACAACAGCCTGTCGGGGACGGTATCGGGTGAGGCATTCACGGCGCAGACGGTATCCCCCAGCGGTGCGCTGTCGAAATCACTGATGTCCTGCACAGCCGCATCCGGCGCGGATAACAGCGCGTGCGCGCCGCCGTGGGAGACGAACACCGCGTTGCCGGCCGACAGTGCGAAAAGGCTGCCGTCCTCGGCACGCAGCGTGGCGCAGCCGGCCGCCAGGAAGTGGAAATAGGCGTGGCCCGGCTTGGCATCAAAGGCCATGCCGAACGTAGGCCCGGCCTGGATGCGCCGGTACTGCACGCCCCGCAGGCGCATGCCGCGCAGCAACTCATTGATCAGGTCGGAGGAAGCGGTGAAAGCGTCCACTGAAGTCATATTCGGGGTTTCGGTCAAGGAATCAAGGTTCTGCATCATAGATCATCCTGGTGCGCCTACCTAGACTGAGCGCCACGTTAATGACTGTAGGAAGACTTTTTATGACTGATTGTGCAGCCCATGCGTCTGCAGGCGTTGTGGCAGAGCCGGCCTGGCTGGCGGTATTTTCCCTGGCGATGGGGGTGTTCGGCTTGCTCACGGCCGAGTACTTGCCGGCCAGCCTGTTGACGCCGATGGCCCTGGACCTGGGCGTTACTGAGGCATTGGCCGGGCAAGCGGTCACGGTGACGGCGGTAGTGGCGCTGTTCGCCGGCTTGCTGGTGCCAGGGCTGACCCGTGGTGTCGACCGGCGCATCGTGCTGCTGGGCTTTTCCACGCTGATGATTGCCTCCAACCTGCTGGTGGCGCTGTCCTCCAGCCTGACGGTGTTGTTGCTGATGCGCATCCTGCTGGGCATTGCCCTCGGCGGTTTCTGGAGCATGGCGGCGGCGGTGGCGATGCGCCTGGTGCCTGCGGCGTCCTTGCCCCGTGCGCTGTCGATCATTTTCAGCGGGATCGCATTGGGCACCGTGGTCGCTGTACCGCTGGGCAGCTACCTGGGTGGCCTGTACGGCTGGCGCAGTGCATTTATCGCGGCTGCCGCCGTCGGCGTGGTGACCCTGGCGTTCCAATCATTCACGCTGCCGCGCCTGGCGCCCAATGGCACCGCGCGCCTGCGCACCGTGCTGCACGTGCTGCTGCGCCCAGGCATTGCCATGGGCATGTTCGGCTGCGTCTTGGTGCACACCGCGCATTTTGCGCTGTTCACTTATATCCGACCGTTCCTGGAAAGCACCACCGGAGTCGGTACCGAAGGGCTGGCGCTGATGCTCCTGGGTTTCGGCGTGGCGAACTTCGCCGGCACGCTGTTCGCCGGTTGGTTGCTGGTGCGCCACCCCCGGGCAACGCTGGTGTTGATGCCGGTGCTGGTAGGCATTGCGGCACTGGCGCTGGTCTGGCTGCCTGCGTCACTGCCGACCCAGGCGCTGCTCCTGGCGCTATGGGGCATGGCGTTTGGCGGCGTGCCCGTGGCGTGGTCGAACTGGGTCGCGCGTGCAGTGCCGGACCAGGCCGAAAGTGCCGGAGGCATGGTGGTGGCGTCGGTGCAGTCGGCCATCGCGGCGGGCGCTGCCGGTGGCGGGTTGATGTTCAGCGTCAGTGGCATTGGTGGGGTGTTTGTCGGGGCGGGTGTGTTGATGCTGCTCGCGGCCTTGCTCATCGCACTGCGTGTGCAGGTACCCGGGCAAGACGGGGACCTGGGTGTGACGCACCACCCGTCTTTGGTTTAGTCTGAAACCCTTCGTTGATCGCAAGCGCTCCAGGAGCATTGAACATGGCTGACTACGTACCCCCCAAGGTCTGGACCTGGGACGCCGAAAGCGGCGGCACCTTCGCCAGCATCAACCGGCCCATCGCGGGCGCCACCCATGAAAAAGCGCTGCCAGTGGGCAAGCATCCCTTGCAGTTGTATTCCCTGGCCACGCCCAACGGGCAGAAGGTCACTATCCTGCTCGAAGAGTTGCTGGCCCTCGGGCACACCGGCGCCGAATACGACGCCTGGCTGATCAAGATCGGCGACGGCGACCAGTTCGGCAGCGGCTTCGTGGGGGTCAACCCGAATTCGAAGATTCCGGCGTTGATGGATCACAGCGGCGCGGCGCCGATTCGCGTGTTCGAGTCGGGCGCGATCCTGCAATACCTGGCCGAAAAGTTCGGTGCGTTCTTCCCCACCGAACCTGCGGCGCGCGCCGAGTGCCTGTCGTGGCTGTTCTGGCAGATGGGCAGTGCGCCGTATCTGGGCGGCGGTTTCGGACATTTCTACGCGTATGCGCCAAGCAAGATGGAGTACCCGATCAATCGGTTTGCCATGGAGGCCAAGCGTCAGCTGGATGTGCTGGACAAGCGCCTGGCGGTGAGCGAGTACATTGCCGGGGATGAATACACCATTGCCGATATCGCCATCTGGCCCTGGTACGGTGGGTTGGTGAAAGGGCGCTTGTATGGGGCGGCGGAGTTTCTGTCGGTGCATGAATACAAGCATGTGTTGCGCTGGGCCGATGCGATCGATGCGCGGCCGGCGGTGCAGCGTGGGCGGCGGGTGAATCGGGTGTCGGGCGACGATCAGTTGGCCGAGCGCCATGACGCACGTGATCTGGACTGAGTGAAATCCACGTGTGGGAGGGGGCTTGCCCCCGATGGCGGCCTCTGGGCTGGCCGGGATGTTGGATTGGACCGAGTACATATCCGTTTCTGCGGTAACGGCTGCTATGGGTTCCGCTTTTACAGCGGGTCACTTTTGGAAAAGAGCCCCAAAAGTAACCAAAAAGGCTCTTGCCCCACCACTCGGCACCTCGCTTAGGCTCGGTGTGCCCGCAATCCGACATTGATGTGGGGGGCCGCCGCCACGCGCCATCCATGGCGCGGGGCGGCTAAACCGGCGTCCTGCCGGTTTACCCCCCACATCAATATCGAATTGCGGCCAGCGTGGTTTAACGGGGCGCCTAAGATCAAAAGCAAGAGCAAGATCAAGAGCCGCTCGCTTCGCATCGTGGATACGCTGTTTGTGTGGGGGGGCTTGCCCCCGATGAGGGAGAGTCAGTAAGTGCATCCGTGACTGATACACCGCCACCGCAGGCAAGTCGAATCGTCGCACCACCCCCCACATTTGGATCGCGGATCGGCACAAGATAGCGGTCGGCTCTAAGGCCGCCGCGCTTTTGATCTTGATCTCAGGCGCCCCGTTAAACCACGCTGGCCGAACGCAGGCTTGAATTCGTGGGTAACCCGGCAGGACGCCGGGTTAGCCGCACTGGGCCATGGATGGCCCATTGCGGCGGCCCACGGATTCAAGCCTGCGTTCGGGCACACCGAGC
>NZ_KZ478049.1 GCF_002837185.1 Pseudomonas fluorescens
TCGAACTTTCGGTTCATCTCGTCTTCACACACCGCAATCTGATGCTCGTTAGAGTAGTCAAATTGCTTGGGTGTTATATGGTCAAGCCTCACGGGCAATTAGTATTGGTTAGCTCAACGCCTCACAGCGCTTACACACCCAACCTATCAACGTCGTAGTCTTCGACGGCCCTTCAGGGAACTCAAGGTTCCAGTGAGATCTCATCTTGAGGCTAGTTTCCCGCTTAGATGCTTTCAGCGGTTATCTATTCCGAACATAGCTACCCGGCAATGCCACTGGCGTGACAACCGGAACACCAGAGGTTCGTCCACTCCGGTCCTCTCGTACTAGGAGCAGCCCCTCTCAAATCTCAAACGTCCACGGCAGATAGGGACCGAACTGTCTCACGACGTTCTAAACCCAGCTCGCGTACCACTTTAAATGGCGAACAGCCATACCCTTGGGACCGGCTTCAGCCCCAGGATGTGATGAGCCGACATCGAGGTGCCAAACACCGCCGTCGATATGAACTCTTGGGCGGTATCAGCCTGTTATCCCCGGAGTACCTTTTATCCGTTGAGCGATGGCCCTTCCATACAGAACCACCGGATCACTAAGACCTACTTTCGTACCTGCTCGACGTGTCTGTCTCGCAGTCAAGCGCGCTTTTGCCTTTATACTCTACGACCGATTTCCGACCGGTCTGAGCGCACCTTCGTACTCCTCCGTTACTCTTTAGGAGGAGACCGCCCCAGTCAAACTACCCACCATACACTGTCCTCGATCCGGATAACGGACCTGAGTTAGAACCTCAAAGTTGCCAGGGTGGTATTTCAAGGTTGGCTCCACGCAGACTGGCGTCCACGCTTCAAAGCCTCCCACCTATCCTACACAAGCAAATTCAAAGTCCAGTGCAAAGCTATAGTAAAGGTTCACGGGGTCTTTCCGTCTAGCCGCGGATACACTGCATCTTCACAGCGATTTCAATTTCACTGAGTCTCGGGTGGAGACAGCGCCGCCATCGTTACGCCATTCGTGCAGGTCGGAACTTACCCGACAAGGAATTTCGCTACCTTAGGACCGTTATAGTTACGGCCGCCGTTTACCGGGGCTTCGATCAAGAGCTTCGCGTTAGCTAACCCCATCAATTAACCTTCCGGCACCGGGCAGGCGTCACACCCTATACGTCCACTTTCGTGTTTGCAGAGTGCTGTGTTTTTAATAAACAGTCGCAGCGGCCTGGTATCTTCGACCGGCATGAGCTTACGGAGCAAGTCCTTCACCCTCACCGGCGCACCTTCTCCCGAAGTTACGGTGCCATTTTGCCTAGTTCCTTCACCCGAGTTCTCTCAAGCGCCTTGGTATTCTCTACCCAACCACCTGTGTCGGTTTGGGGTACGGTTCCTGGTTACCTGAAGCTTAGAAGCTTTTCTTGGAAGCATGGCATCAACCACTTCGTCATCTAAAAGACAACTCGTCATCAGCTCTCGGCCTTAAGATCCCGGATTTACCTAAGATCTCAGCCTACCACCTTAAACTTGGACAACCAACGCCAAGCTGGCCTAGCCTTCTCCGTCCCTCCATCGCAATAACCAGAAGTACAGGAATATTAACCTGTTTTCCATCGACTACGCTTTTCAGCCTCGCCTTAGGGACCGACTAACCCTGCGTCGATTAACGTTGCGCAGGAAACCTTGGTCTTTCGGCGTGGGTGTTTTTCACACCCATTGTCGTTACTCATGTCAGCATTCGCACTTCTGATACCTCCAGCAAGCTTCTCAACTCACCTTCACAGGCTTACAGAACGCTCCTCTACCGCATCACTTACGTGATACCCGTAGCTTCGGTGTATGGTTTGAGCCCCGTTACATCTTCCGCGCAGGCCGACTCGACTAGTGAGCTATTACGCTTTCTTTAAAGGGTGGCTGCTTCTAAGCCAACCTCCTAGCTGTCTAAGCCTTCCCACATCGTTTCCCACTTAACCATAACTTTGGGACCTTAGCTGACGGTCTGGGTTGTTTCCCTTTTCACGACGGACGTTAGCACCCGCCGTGTGTCTCCCATGCTCGGCACTTGTAGGTATTCGGAGTTTGCATCGGTTTGGTAAGTCGGGATGACCCCCTAGCCGAAACAGTGCTCTACCCCCTACAGTGATACATGAGGCGCTACCTAAATAGCTTTCGAGGAGAACCAGCTATCTCCGAGCTTGATTAGCCTTTCACTCCGATCCACAGGTCATCCGCTAACTTTTCAACGGTAGTCGGTTCGGTCCTCCAGTTAGTGTTACCCAACCTTCAACCTGCCCATGGATAGATCGCCCGGTTTCGGGTCTATTCCCAGCGACTAGACGCCCTATTAAGACTCGCTTTCGCTACGCCTCCCCTATTCGGTTAAGCTCGCCACTGAAAATAAGTCGCTGACCCATTATACAAAAGGTACGCAGTCACCCAACAAAGTGGGCTCCCACTGCTTGTACGCATACGGTTTCAGGATCTATTTCACTCCCCTCTCCGGGGTTCTTTTCGCCTTTCCCTCACGGTACTAGTTCACTATCGGTCAGTCAGTAGTATTTAGCCTTGGAGGATGGTCCCCCCATATTCAGACAAAGTTTCTCGTGCTCCGTCCTACTCGATTTCATGACTAAGAGATTTTCGCGTACAGGGCTATCACCCACTATGGCCGCACTTTCCAGAGCGTTCCGCTAATCTCAAAGCCACTTAAGGGCTAGTCCCCGTTCGCTCGCCACTACTAAGGGAATCTCGGTTGATTTCTTTTCCTCAGGGTACTTAGATGTTTCAGTTCCCCTGGTTCGCCTCTTACGCCTATGTATTCAGCGTAAGATAACCATCTTATGATGGCTGGGTTCCCCCATTCAGACATCTCCGGATCAAAGTCTGTTTGCCGACTCCCCGAAGCTTTTCGCAGGCTACCACGTCTTTCATCGCCTCTGACTGCCAAGGCATCCACCGTATGCGCTTCTTCACTTGACCATATAACCCCAAGCAATCTGGTTATACTGTGAAGACAACATTCGCCGAAAATTCGAATTTCTCGTTAAGAGAACTCACAAATTTTACCTTAGCCTGATCCGTTACCAGTGAAAGTAACGTTCAGTCTATCTTTCTATCACATACCCAAATTTTTAAAGAACGATCTAATCAAAGACTAGAAATCAATATTCACTTCAGAATATTCATTTCTAAACTCTAACAGCAGAAGCAGTTAATGGTGGAGCCAAACGGGATCGAACCGTTGACCTCCTGCGTGCAAGGCAGGCGCTCTCCCAGCTGAGCTATGGCCCCGCTTTTTAACGGGTTGCGACACTAAAATTGGTGGGTCTGGGCAGATTCGAACTGCCGACCTCACCCTTATCAGGGGTGCGCTCTAACCAACTGAGCTACAGACCCAATTTTGATGCGTTACGCAATCAAACTTGAAGCTTGTAGCTTAAAGCTTGAAGCTGCTTCTATCGTCTTCTTCAATGAATCAAGCAATTCGTGTGGGAACTTATGGAGCAGCTGATGTCGTCGATTAAGGAGGTGATCCAGCCGCAGGTTCCCCTACGGCTACCTTGTTACGACTTCACCCCAGTCATGAATCACACCGTGGTAACCGTCCTCCCGAAGGTTAGACTAGCTACTTCTGGTGCAACCCACTCCCATGGTGTGACGGGCGGTGTGTACAAGGCCCGGGAACGTATTCACCGCGACATTCTGATTCGCGATTACTAGCGATTCCGACTTCACGCAGTCGAGTTGCAGACTGCGATCCGGACTACGATCGGTTTTGTGGGATTAGCTCCACCTCGCGGCTTGGCAACCCTCTGTACCGACCATTGTAGCACGTGTGTAGCCCAGGCCGTAAGGGCCATGATGACTTGACGTCATCCCCACCTTCCTCCGGTTTGTCACCGGCAGTCTCCTTAGAGTGCCCACCATAACGTGCTGGTAACTAAGGACAAGGGTTGCGCTCGTTACGGGACTTAACCCAACATCTCACGACACGAGCTGACGACAGCCATGCAGCACCTGTCTCAATGTTCCCGAAGGCACCAATCTATCTCTAGAAAGTTCATTGGATGTCAAGGCCTGGTAAGGTTCTTCGCGTTGCTTCGAATTAAACCACATGCTCCACCGCTTGTGCGGGCCCCCGTCAATTCATTTGAGTTTTAACCTTGCGGCCGTACTCCCCAGGCGGTCAACTTAATGCGTTAGCTGCGCCACTAAGAGCTCAAGGCTCCCAACGGCTAGTTGACATCGTTTACGGCGTGGACTACCAGGGTATCTAATCCTGTTTGCTCCCCACGCTTTCGCACCTCAGTGTCAGTGTTGGTCCAGGTGGTCGCCTTCGCCACTGGTGTTCCTTCCTATATCTACGCATTTCACCGCTACACAGGAAATTCCACCACCCTCTACCACACTCTAGTCAGTCAGTTTTGAATGCAGTTCCCAGGTTGAGCCCGGGGATTTCACATCCAACTTAACAAACCACCTACGCGCGCTTTACGCCCAGTAATTCCGATTAACGCTTGCACCCTCTGTATTACCGCGGCTGCTGGCACAGAGTTAGCCGGTGCTTATTCTGTCGGTAACGTCAAAACAATCACGTATTAGGTAACTGCCCTTCCTCCCAACTTAAAGTGCTTTACAATCCGAAGACCTTCTTCACACACGCGGCATGGCTGGATCAGGCTTTCGCCCATTGTCCAATATTCCCCACTGCTGCCTCCCGTAGGAGTCTGGACCGTGTCTCAGTTCCAGTGTGACTGATCATCCTCTCAGACCAGTTACGGATCGTCGCCTTGGTGAGCCATTACCTCACCAACTAGCTAATCCGACCTAGGCTCATCTGATAGCGCAAGGCCCGAAGGTCCCCTGCTTTCTCCCGTAGGACGTATGCGGTATTAGCGTCCGTTTCCGAACGTTATCCCCCACTACCAGGCAGATTCCTAGGCTTTACTCACCCGTCCGCCGCTCTCAAGAGAAGCAAGCTTCTCTCTACCGCTCGACTTGCATGTGTTAGGCCTGCCGCCAGCGTTCAATCTGAGCCATGATCAAACTCTTCAGTTCAAACATCTTTGGGTTTTTAAGAAACCCTAAACTTGGCTCAGCAATCGTTGGTTACATCTTTGATTTCTCGCGGAGTAACTTGTGATGCTGATAATCTTGTTGACTATCAGTCTGACTCCACAAGCACCCACACGAATTGCTTGATTCAGTTGTTAAAGAGCGGTTGGTTAAGATCTTTCGTCTCAACCGAGGCGCGCATTCTACAGCAGCCTCATTTGCTGTCAAGTGGTTATTTTTAGAAGTTTTCGAAGATTTCTTCAACAACTTCAACCACTTGCGCTTGCGATCTCTCGTAAGCGGGAGGCGAATTCTACAG
>NZ_KZ478050.1 GCF_002837185.1 Pseudomonas fluorescens
CGGCACTGCGCGGCATGGCAATCGCCACGCGCACTTCCGGGCCGACGCCACGGGCGATCAGCGCGTGGGCCAGGCGGTTGGCCTGGCGATCCAGCTGGCCGTAAGTGAGTTGCTCGTCGGCGAACTTTACCGCCACCGCATCCGGGGTTTCCCGGGCGCGGTCGGCCACCAACTCATGCACCAGCCGCTGGGACGGGTAGCCGGCATCGGCGCAGTTCCACAGCTGCAGGATGTGCTGCTGCTCGGCAGCGTCCAGCAGGTTCAACTGGCCGAGCGATTGCCGAGGGTTGGCGACCATGCCCTGCAACAGGTTCTGCCAGTGGCGCGCCATGCGTTGCACGGTGTCGGCTTCGAACAGGTCCTGGGCATAACCCAGGGTGGCCCAGATACCTTCGGTGGACTCCTGGATGTCCAGGTCGAGGTCGAAATGCGCGGTTTTGCTTTGCCATTCCAGCCCTTGGACCAGAAGGTGCGGCAGGTGCTGCTGGACCTGGGCCTGGCCGACGTCGGTCTGGTGGTTGAACATCACCTGGAACAACGGGTTGTGGCTCAGGCTGCGTTGCGGTTGCAGGGCTTCCACCAACTGTTCGAACGGCAGGTCCTGATGGGCCTGGGCCTCGAGCGCGCGTTGCCTCGTTTGTTGCAGCAACTGCTCGACGCTCATCTGGCCATGCAGGTCCGCCTTGAGCACCTGGGTATTGACGAAGAAGCCGATCAGCCGCTCGGTTTCGCTGCGGTTGCGGTTGGCAATGGGCACGCCGACGCGGATTTCTTCCTGGCCGCTGTAGCGATGCAGCAGGGTCTGGAACGACGCCAGCAGCAACATGAACAGGGTCACGCCCTGTTGCCGGGCCAGAGCCTTGAGCTGTTGGCTCAGTTCAGGGTCGAGCTCGAAGGCCAGGCGTGCGCCGCGATGGCTTTGCACGGCAGGACGCGGGTGGTCGAACGGCAACTCCAGCACACTTTGCTCGCCACCGAGCATTTCGCGCCAGTACGCCAGCTGACGGGCCTTCTCACCCGCTTCCATCCAGTTGCGCTGCCACACGGCATAGTCGGCGTACTGGATCGGCAACGCCGGCAGCTGCACTTCCTCGCCCTGGCTGTAGCCCGCATAGAGCTGCACCAGTTCTTCGACCATCAGCTGCATCGACCAGCCATCGGAGACGATGTGGTGCTGCACCAGCACCAGCACATGCTCGTCCTCAGCCAGGCGCAGCAGCGACACACGCAGCAACGGGCCGTGTTCCAGGTCGAACGGCTGCGCGATCTGCGCCTCGACCTGCGCCTGGAGTTCAGCTTCGTCGACATCGACGTGGGCGATCTGCAGCGATGCCGACGGCGCGATCACTTGCACTGCACGTGCGTGCTCCTGGCGCAGACAGGTGCGCAGGCTTTCATGCCGGGCCAGCAACGCATCGAAACTGCGCTGCAACGCGTCGAGGTCCAGTTGCCCTTTCAAGCGCAACGCACTGGGGATGTGGTAAGCGGCGCTGTGCGGCTCCAATTGCCAGAGAAACCACTGGCGCTCCTGGGCATAGGACAGCGCCAAGGCCTGCTCGCGCCCGACCGGCAGCAACGGCGGTGCGCTGGGCGCCAGGCTGTCCTGGGCCTGCAGTGCCGCGACAAATGCATCCAGCCGCGGGTGTTCGAACAACGCCTTGAGCGGCACCTCGCGCTGCAGCGTCTGGCGAATGCGCGACACCACCTGCATCGCCAACAGCGAATGCCCGCCCAGTTCGAAGAAGTGCTGGTTCAAACCGACGTTGTCGGCGCCGAGAATATCGGCCCAGATCGCGGCGATCTGCTGTTGCAACGCAGTCACCGGTGCCTGCCAGTCCTGATGTACCGTGCTGGCGTCCGGTTTGGGCAGTGCCTGGCGGTCCAGCTTGCCGTTGGGGTTGAGCGGCATGCGCTCGAGGAAGATCAGGTGCGCCGGCACCATGTAGTCCGGCAGCTGTTCGCGCAGGGTGCTCATCAACCGTTCGGTTTCACTCGACGGTTGCGCGGGCACCAGGTAGGCCAGCAGTTGGTTGTCGACAGCCAGCACCAGCGCTTCACGCACGCCATCCTGGGCCAGCAGCACGGTTTCGATCTCGCCCAGTTCGATGCGGAAACCGCGCACCTTCACTTGATGGTCGACCCGGCCGACATACTCCACCACCCCATCGGCGCGATAACGCGCCAGGTCGCCGCTGCGATAAAGCCGCGCGCCGCAGGCACTGAACGGGTTGGCGACAAAGCGCTCGGCGGTCAGGCTCGGGCGCCGCAGATAAGCGCTGGCCAGCCCGCTGGCGCTGGCGATGTAGAGTTCGCCCACGGCACCGGCGGGTAGCAGGTTCAGGTCGCGATCCAGCACATACAACCCACGCCCGGGCAGCGCGCGGCCGATGGGGCTGGCGGTGACGCCGCTGATCACGTCGGGGTCCGTGCAGTCCAGCACGCTGGAGACCACGGTGGCCTCGGTCGGCCCGTAGGTATTGAGCAGCCGCACATGGCCCAGGCCCGCCCGTTGCCACGACAACGGACCGTCGAGGGGCATGGCTTCGCCGCCAATATGCATCTGGCGCAAAGCCCCGTAAGGCCGTGCGCCCGCCGCCAGGCAATCCTGCAAAAACAGCTTCCAGTAGGCGGTCGGCAAGTCGGCCAGGGTGATGCCCTGCTCGATGATCTGCCGATACAGCTCGGCACCGTCCCACAGTTGCGGGCCACGCAGCACCACCGTGGCACCGAGGGTCAGGGCCGGGTACAACTGCTCGACGAAGCCGTCAAAATTCAGGGTGGCGAACTGCAGTACCCGGTCTTGCGCGACCAGTTGCGAATAGTCGGCGGCAATCCCGGCGAACTCACTCAGCGCTCCATGGCTGATGGCAACGCCCTTGGGTTTGCCGGTGGAGCCCGAGGTGTAGATCACATAGGCCAGGCTGTGCGGTTCGAAAACCGCCGGTGGATTGTGTTCATCACACACCGCCAACTGCGCCTGGACCAGGTCGATTTCCACGGCCATCGCGTGCGCCGGCAATGGCAGGCGATCGCGCAGGTGCGACTGGGTCAGCACCAGGCGCACATCGCTGTCCTCGAGCATGTGCACCAGACGCTCGCGAGGGTACTCCGGGTCCAACGGCACATAGGCCGCGCCGGTCTTGAGCACCGCCAGCAAGCTGACCACCATGGCAAAGGAGCGCTCCACGGCGATCCCGACCAAGGCTTGCGGGCCGATGCCTCGGGCGATCAGGTAGTGCGCCAGGCGGTTGGCCTGGCGGTTCAGTTCACCGTAGCTGAGGGCCTGATCGTCCAGGGCCAGCGCCTGGCGTTCGGGCTGCGCGGCGGCCTGGTCTTCGAACAGTCGGTGCACGCCGTGCAATTGACGGGCGCAGGCCGGGACGTTCCAGTCCTGGAGCATGCGTTGCTGCTCGGCGGCATCCAGCAGCGAAAGCTCGGCCAGACGGCTGCGCGGGGCGCTGACGACCGCCTGCAGCAACTGCTGCCAGTGCTGCGCCAGGCGTTCGATGGTCGCTGCGTCGAACAAATCGGTGGCGTAGTTCAACGCCGCCCAAAGCCCTTCGGCCGACTCGTGGGTATCCAGGCTCAGGTCGAAATGCGTGGTCTGGCTGTCCCAATCCAGCTCCACCACGCGCAGGCCCGGCAATTGCTGGCCGTCGCGCCCGCCCTGGGCATCGGTCTGATGGTTGAACATCACTTGGAACAACGGGTTGTGGCTCAGGCTGCGTTCAGGCGAAAGCGCCATCACCAGTTGCTCGAACGGCAGGTCCTGGTGAGCCTGGGCTTCCAGGGCGCGGCGCTTGGTCTGTTGCAGCAACTCGGCAAAGCTCATCTGCCCGTCCAGGTCAGCCTTGAGCACTTGGGTGTTGACGAAAAACCCGATCAGCCCCTCGGTTTCGACGCGGTTGCGGTTGGCAATCGGCACGCCGATGCGGATGTCCGATTGCCCGCTGTAGCGGTACAACAAGGTCTGGAAGGACGCGAGCAGCAGCATGAACGCGGTGACGCCCTCTTGTTGCGCCAGACGCTTGAGGCCGGCGACCAGTTCGGGCTGCAGGTGCACCTGCAAGCTCGCGCCGCGATGACTTTGCTGCGCCGGGCGCGGACGGTCCAGCGGCAGTTCCAGCACCGGCTGTTCACCGCCCAGCAGCGCCTGCCAATAGGCCAGTTGCCGCGCCCGCTCCCCCGCTTCCATCCAGCCGCGCTGCCACAGGGCGTAGTCGGCGTACTGGATCGGCAACTGCGGCAGTTGCAGGTCCTGGCCCTGGCTGCAGGCGGCATACAGCTGCACCAGCTCCTGAACCATCACCTGCATTGACCAGCCGTCGGAGACGATGTGGTGCTGCACCAGCACCAGCACATGGTCATCTTCAGCCAGTTGCAGCAAGGTCACGCGCAGCAGCGGCGCCTGGTGCAAATCGAACGGTTGCGCCACCTCCGCTTCCACTCGCGCCATCAACTGCGCTTCATCGACCTGCGCCCGCTGAATCTCGACCCGTGCCTGGGGCAGCACAGCCTGCCACAAGTGCTCGCCCTCCTCGACCAGGCGGGTGCGCAAACTCTCGTGACGGGCCAGCAGGCTGTCGAAGCTGCGCTGCAATGCCGCCAGGTCCAAGCGCCCGTGCAAACGCAAGGCGCCGGGGATGTGGTAAGTGGCGCTGCCGGGGTCCAGCTGCCAGAGAAACCACTGGCGCTCCTGGGCGTAGGACAGCGGCAGGCGTTGGCCGTCCTCACGGATTGAAGCAATCGGCAGTTGAGCGAAACTCATGCCCCGGCTTTGCAGACGCTGATAAAACTGCTGGCGCTGTTCCAGAGGCAAGCGAAGAAAGCGCGACACCAGGTCGATGTTAGGGTTGGAAAGCATGGTTCAAATCGCCTCTAGTTCGCTCAAAAAGTCACGAAGATCATCAAAATCTTCCACGCTGCCGGCGCGGAAAGTGGCTGCGGCCTGCACGTAGGCACGCAGTGATTCGGTCTGGAACAGTTCCATCAGCGGTACGTCCAGGCCCAGCTCGGCCTGCACCCGCGAGGTGATCTGGATGGCCAGCAGGGAATGCCCGCCCACTTCGAAGAAGTTGTCGTTCAGGCCCACTTGCGCCAGGTGCAGCACGTCGGCCCAGATCGCGGCGATCTGCTGCTCCAGTTCGGTTTGCGGCGCCACGTACTGCTGCTGCATCTGGCTGGCATCCGGCAACGGCAGGCCCTTGCGGTCGAGCTTGCCGTTGGGGGTCAGCGGCAT
>NZ_KZ478051.1 GCF_002837185.1 Pseudomonas fluorescens
TTTGGGCGCTATCATAGCGCCCGATTGAAGTGTCCAAAATCATTAGGCCAGTTCAGTGCTCCACCGAAGACAACACCAGTCTCTAAGTCGACATCGATAAAAATGTGGGAGGGGGCTTGCCCCCGATGGCGGTGGATCAGCTGAAAATGCACTGACTGACCCTCCCTCATCGGGGGCAAGCCCCCTCCCACATTTGTTACTCATTGGATGAAAAGGGATCAATCCCGAGCCAATGCCTCAATGGGATCCAGCCGCGCCGCATTGCGCGCCGGCACAAAGCCGAACACGATGCCGATCAGCGTCGAGCAGGCAAACGCGGTGATGATCGAGCCCAGGGAAAACACCATTTCCCACTCCTTCACGAACAGCGAAAACACATAGCCGATGGCATAGGACAGCGAGATCCCGATAATCCCGCCGATCAGACACACCATCACCGCCTCCACCAGAAACTGCTGGCGGATATCCGATTGCCGCGCCCCTACCGCCATGCGAATGCCAATCTCGCGGGTGCGTTCGGTGACCGACACCAGCATGATATTCATCACCCCGATGCCACCCACCAGCAACGAAATCACCGCGATCAATGACAACAGCAGCGCCAGCGAGCGGCTGGTTTTCTGCACCGTCTGCATGATGCTGTCGAGGTTGTTGGTGAAGAAGTCCTTGGTGCCGTGGCGTTGCAGCATGAGCTTATTGACGTTGTCCTCCACCACCTTGCTCGGCTGGCCGTCCTTGATGCGCACGGTGATGCTGTCCAGATGGCGCTGGCCCAACAGGCGCCCCGCCGCCGTCTCATACGGCACCCACACGTTCAGCACCTTGCTGGCGGCGAACAGGTTCTTGTTGTCCGCCGTCACCCCGATCACCGTGCACGGCAGGTTGCCGACCAGGATCACCTGGCCCAGGGGGTCGACGTTCGCCCCGAACAGGCGATGCCGGGTATTGTGGTCGATCACCACCACCTGCGCCTGACGCCGTGCATCGCTTTCGCTGAAGGCGATACCGGCTTCGAGCTTCACGCCCTTGACCTTGAAGTAGCGGTCGCTGACGCCGTTGACCTGTGCATCCACGTCGATATTGCCAAAGCGCAGCAACAGATTGCGCCCCACCACCGGGGTGGCGCTGTCGACGTAATACAGCTGGTTCAACGCGTCCACATCTGACGGCATCAGGGTCTCGATGGCCGAGGCGCGGCTGTCACCGAAACTGGTGCCGGAAAAGATATCGATGGTGTTGCTGCCGATGGCCTGGATGTCCTTGAGCACATAACGCTTGGCGCCCTCGCCGATGGCCGAGATCGACACCACCGAGGTGATGCCGATGACAATGCCGAGCATGGTCAGCAAGGTGCGCATGCGATGGGAAATCAGCGCGACCCAGGCCATGTTGAACGCTTCCTTGAACAACCCCAGGCTCGCCACCAGGCGCCGTGCGCCGCTGCGCCGGGGCTCAAGCGGCGCTTCGCCGGGCAGCTCCAGGCCGGCACTGTCGTTGGCCTTGTCGCTGACGATCTCGCCGTCGCACACCTCGACGATACGCTGGGCATTGGCCGCCACCTTGGGGTCGTGGGTGACGATGATCACCGTGTGCCCGGCCGCGTGCAGCTCGGCGAGGATGCGCATCACCTCCTTGCCGCTGTGGGTGTCGAGGGCGCCGGTGGGTTCGTCGGCGAGGATCACCTCGCCGCCATTCATCAAGGCCCGGGCGATACTCACGCGCTGCTGCTGCCCACCGGACAACTGGCTCGGCCGGTGGGTGACATGCCCCGACAGACCCAGGCGCGCGAGCAACTCCCGCGCGCGGCTGTGGCGCTGGCTTTCCGGGACGCCGGCATAGATCGCCGGCATTTCCACGTTGTGCAAGGCACTCAGGTGCGCCAGCAGGTGGTAGCGCTGGAAGATAAACCCGAAGTAATCGCGGCGCAGTTCCGCCAGTTGCTCATCGCCCAGGGAACGGGTTTCGATGCCGTTGATTTTGTAGCTGCCGGCGGTGGCGTAATCCAGACCGCCGAGGATGTTCATCAGCGTCGATTTACCCGAACCCGAGGCACCGATGATCGCCAGCATTTCCCCGGCGTGAATGGTCAGGTCGATGCCCTTGAGCGCGATGAATTCGCGCTCGCCGGCCATGAAACTGCGGGTGATGCCCTTGAGCTCCAGCAGAGGTTGGGTCATGGCTCAATTCCCCGCCACGGCAGGCGAGGCGTCGCCAATCACCACCTTGTCGCCCTCGGCCAGGCCGTCGAGGATCTGCACCTTGACGTTGTTGTTGATGCCGGTCTTCACCTCACGCACCTGCGCCCTGTCCTTGGCATCCAACACCCGCACTGCATAGCCGCCCTCGGCATTGCGCGCGCCCAGCGCCGCCACCGGCACCATCAGCGCAGCCTCGGCGGTGTCGAGCACGATACGCACCTGGGCGGTCATGGCGATGCGCAGGCGGTGGTCGGGGTTGGGCACATCGAACAGGGCGTTATAGAACACCGCTGTATTCTGCTTGGGCGTGCCGGCGGTCTGGGTTTCCAGAAAATTCTGCGGTGCCGGTTCAGTGCCACGCAGCTTGGCGTAATAGCGTTTGTCGGCCTCACCGAGAATGGTGAAATACACCTGCTGGCCGGGGCTGATATGAATCACATCCGCTTCCGACACCTGGGCCTTGACAGTCATGGTGTCCAGGTCGGCCAGCTTGAGCAGCACCGGCGCCAGCTGGTTGGCGATAACGGTCTGGCCTTCCTGGGTAACGATACCCACCACATCGCCGTCGATGGGCGCATTGATGCGGGTGTAGGCCAGGTTGACCTTGGCCGTGTCGATCTGAATGTGCGCACTTTTGATCTGCGCATCCAACGACAACAGATTGGCCTGCTGCACCTGAAAGGTCGACTCGGCGTCCTCGAAATCCTGGCGCGACACCGACTCATCGGCCTGCAAGCCCTTGTAGCGCTCATACACCGACCTGGCCTGCTTGACCTGCGCCGCCGTGGCGCGGCGTTGAGCCTGCAGATTCTCCTCATCGACCTGGGCCTTGCGCAGCGTGTTCTGCAGGATCAGCGGATCGATCTCGGCCAGCCACTGGCCTTTCTTGACCTTGTCACCGACCTTGACCTTGAGCGACTTCAACTGACCGGAAACCTGCGCCCCCACATCGACCTGCTTGACGCCCTCCAACAGACCGGTGGCGAGAACGGCGTTTTCAATATCGCCGCGTTCAACCGTGGCCGTGAGATATTGAGGCGCATCGGCCGGCGCCTTGACGGTGTAGATAACCAATCCGACGGCAATGGCCAACACTGCGAATATGCCGATTTTGCGTAACTTAGACATTTGCATAAATGACCATAAAGTTGGGCTTTTTGATTGAGCATGGAAATCCAAACCCTAACCACGATGCGCAGCGAGTCGCTCTTGATCTTGATCTGGCTTTTGATCTTGATCTCAGGCGCCCCGTCAAACCACGCTGGCCGAACGCAGGCTTGAATCCGTGGGCAACCCGGCAGGACGCCGGGTTAGCCGCACTGGGCCATGGATGGCCCATTGCGGCG
>NZ_KZ478052.1 GCF_002837185.1 Pseudomonas fluorescens
GGTGACGGTCTGATCGCCTTTGTAGACATCATCCGGCGCAACAACCGAAACGCTGCCGCTCGACTGATTTACACCAATGGTGATGCTCTGGCCGTTATCGAGCGTGACGGTCAACGGGTTGGTGATGTTCGTCACCGGTACGCCGTTTTTATCCACAAGGCTGGCGGTGTAGACGATGTTGCCGCCTTCGCCGACGGTGTTGGTGGCGGTCAGGACTACATCGACCTTGTCGATAGTGTCGTTGATTGTGGTGGTTGCACCGTTGCCTGCAACTTCCAGCTTCTCGAAGTTGCCGCCAGTGGTCTCAGTGATCCTGACCGTCTGTGTGCTCTTGTCGATAAACACGTCATCGCTTGGCGCTGGGACGGTTACGGTGCCGACGGTTTCACCGGCTTTAATCGTGATGCTTGAGCCGTTATTCAGCTTCAACGTGACGTCGCTGCCTGCTTTATTGGAAAGCGTGGCCGTGTAAGTGATCTGGCCACCTTCGTTCGCCTGTGCCGGAGCTGTCAGGGTAACGGTGGTGGTGTTGTCGGTGCCTGGAGTATCAGTAACGGTGGTATTAACCGCTGTGGTACCTGGCACCAAATTTTCAAAGTGCTCGCCACCGGTCACGGTTTTGATAGCGGTCGTGACGGTTTGGTCGCCCTTGTACACATCATTCGGCGCAACAACCGAAACGCTGCCGCTGGATTGGTTCACACCGATGGTGATGGTTTTGCCGTTATCCAGGGTGACGGTCAGCGGGTTAGTGATGTTGGTTACCGGTGTACCGTTTTTATCCACAAGGCTGGCGGTGTAGACGATATTGCCGCCTTCGCCAACGGTGGTAGTGGCGGTCAGGACTACATCAACTTTGTCGATGGTGTCGTTGATCGTGGTGGTCGCACCGTTGCCTGCAACTTCCAGCTTCTCGAAGTTGCCGCCCGTTGCGTCGGTGATCTTGACTGTCTGCGTGCTCTTGTCGATGAACACGTCATCGGTAGGCGCTGGTACGGTCACGGTGCCGACGGTTTCACCGGCTTTAATCGTGATGCTTGAGCCGTTATCCAGCTTCAGCGTAACGTCGCTGCCCGCTTTGTTAGAGAGCGTAGCGGTGTAAGTGATCTGGCCACCTTCGTTGACGGCGGTTGGCGCGGTCAGCGTGACGGTAGTGGTATCAGCGGTACCTGGGGTATCGGTGACGGTCGTATTGACTGCCGTCTTACCTGGCACCAGGTTCTCAAAGTGCTCGCCACCGGTGACAGTCTTGATAGCGGTGGTGACGGTCTGATCGCCTTTGTAGACATCATCCGGTGCAACAACCGAAACGCTGGCGCTTGATTGGTTTACACCGATGGTGATGCTTTGGCCGTTATCGAGCGTGACGGTCAACGGGTTGGTGATGTTCGTCACCGGTACGCCGTTTTTATCCACAAGGCTGGCGGTGTAGACGATGTTGCCGCCTTCGCCAACGGTAGTGGTAGCGGTCAGGACAACGTCGACTTTGTCGATGGTGTCGTTGATCGTGGTGGTCGCACCATTGCCCGCAACTTCAAGTTTCTCGAAGTTGCCGCCAGTGGTCTCAGTGATCCTGACCGTCTGTGTGCTCTTGTCGATAAACACGTCATCGGTCGGCGCAGGGACGGTCACGGTGCCGACGGTGTCACCGGCTTTAATCGTGATGCTTGAGCCGTTGTCCAGTTTCAGCGTAACGTCGCTGCCCGCTTTGTTAGAGAGCGTAGCGGTGTAAGTGATCTGGCCACCCTCGTTGACTGCGCTTGGCGCGGTCAGCGTGACGGTAGTGGTATCAGCAGTACCTGGGGTATCGGTGACGGTCGTATTGACTGCCGTCTTACCTGGCACCAGGTTCTCAAAGTGCTCGCCACCGGTCACGGTTTTGATAGCGGTCGTGACGGTTTGGTCGCCCTTGTACACGTCATCCGGTGCAACAACCGAAACGCTACCGCTCGATTGGTTAAGGCCGATAGTGATGCTCTGGCCGTTATTCAAGGTGACGGTCAACGGGTTGGTGATGTTCGTCACCGGTACGCCGTTTTTATCCACAAGGCTGGCGGTGTAGACGATGTTGCCGCCTTCGCCAACGGTAGTGGTAGCGGTCAGGACAACGTCGACTTTGTCGATGGTGTCATTGATCGTGGTGGTCGCACCGTTGCCAGCAACTTCCAACTTCTCAAAGTTGCCGCCAGTCGCTTCAGTGATCTGGACGGTCTGAGTGCTCTTGTCGATAAACACATCATCGGTAGGCGCTGGCACGGTCACGGTGCCGACAGTATCGCCAGCTTTGATGGTGATCGATGAGCCGTTATCCAACTCCAACGTGACGTCGCTGCCTGCTTTATTGGAGAGCGTAGCGGTGTACGTGATCTGGCCACCTTCGTTCGCCTGTGCCGGAGCTGTCAGGGTAACGGTGGTGGTGTTGTCGGTGCCCGGAGTATCAGTCACGGTGGTATTAACAGGCGCGGTGCCTGGCACCAGGTTTTCGAAGTGCTCGCCACCAGTAACAGTCTTGATAGCAGTGGTGACGGTCTGATCGCCTTTGTAGACGTCATCCGGCGCAACAACCGAAACGCTGGCGCTTGATTGGTTTACACCGATGGTGATGCTTTGGCCGTTATCGAGCGTGACGGTCAACGGGTTGGTGATGTTCGTCACCGGTACGCCGTTTTTATCCACAAGGCTGGCGGTGTAAACGATGTTGCCGCCTTCGCCGACGGTGGTGGTGGCGGTCAGGACTACGTCGACTTTGTCGATGGTGTCGTTGACTGTGGTGGTCGCACCATTGCCCGCAACTTCAAGTTTCTCGAAGTTGCCGCCAGTGGTCTCAGTGATCTGGACAGTCTGCGTGCTCTTGTCGATAAATACGTCATCGCTTGGAGCAGGTACGGTCACGGTGCCGACAGTATCGCCAGCTTTGATGATGATCGATGAGCCGTTATCGAGTTTCAGCGTGACATCACTACCGGCCTTGTTACTCAAAGTCGCGGTATACGTGATTTGCCCACCTTCGTTAACAGCATTTGGCGCGGTCAGCGTGACGGTAGTGGTGTTGTCGGTGCCTGGAGTATCAGTCACGGTTGTATTAACCGGCGCGGTGCCTGGCACCAAATTCTCGAAGTGCTCGCCACCAGTGACAGTCTTGATAGCAGTGGTGACGGTCTGATCGCCCTTGTAGACGTCATCCGGTGCAACAACCGAAACGCTGGCGCTTGATTGGTTTACACCGATGGTGATGCTTTGGCCGTTATCAAGCGTGACGGTCAACGGGTTGGTGATGTTGGTCACCGGCGCGCCGTTCTTATCCACAAGGCTGGCGGTGTAAACGATGTTGCCGCCTTCGCCGACGGTAGTCGTGGCGGTCAGAACCACATCGACCTTGTCGATGGTGTCATTGATCGTGGTGGTCGCACCGTTGCCAGCAACTTCCAACTTCTCGAAGTTGCCGCCCGTTGCGTCGGTGATCTTGACCGTCTGCGTGCTCTTGTCGATGAACACATCATCGCTTGGCGCTGGGACGG
>NZ_KZ478053.1 GCF_002837185.1 Pseudomonas fluorescens
GGTTCACACCGATGGTGATGGTTTTGCCGTTATCCAGGGTGACGGTCAGCGGGTTGGTGATGTTAGTCACCGGCGCGCCGTTTTTATCCACAAGGCTGGCGGTGTAAACGATATTGCCGCCTTCGCCGACGGTGGTGGTGGCGGTCAGGACTACATCGACCTTGTCGATAGTGTCGTTGATCGTTGTCGTTGCACCGTTGCCCGCCACTTCCAGCTTCTCGAAGTTGCCGCCAGTGGTTTCGGTGATCTGAACAGTCTGGGTGCTCTTATCGATGAACACATCATCGGAAGGTGCAGGCACAGTCACTGTGCCGACGGTATCGCCGGCTTTGATGGTGATCGATGAGCCATTATCCAGCTTCAAAGTTACGTCAGTACCGGCCTTGTTGCTCAAGGTCGCGGTGTACGTAATCTGTCCACCTTCACTCGCCTGGGCCGGAGCCGTCAGGGTGACGGTAGTGGTGTTATCAGTGCCTGGGGTATCAGTAACGGTGGTGTTAACCGGCGTGGTGCCTGGAACCAGATTTTCGAAATGCTCGCCACTGGTCACGCCTTTGATAGCGGTGGTGACGGTTTGGTCGCCCGTGTACACATCATCCGGCGCAACAACCGAAACACTGGCGCTCGATTGGTTTACACCGATAGTGATGCTCTGGCCGTTATCCAACGTCACGGTCAGCGGATTGGTGATGTTGGTCACTGGCGCGCCGTTCTTATCCACAAGGCTGGCGGTGTAAACGATGTTGCCGCCTTCGCCAACGGTGGTGGTAGCGGTCAGGACTACGTCGACTTTGTCGATGGTGTCGTTGATCGTGGTGGTCGCACCGTTACCCGCAACTTCCAGTTTTTCGAAGTTACCACCAGTGGTTTCGGTGATCTGAACGGTCTGCGTGCTCTTGTCGATAAACACATCATCGGTAGGCGCAGGCACGGTCACAGTGCCGACGGTGTCACCAGCTTTGATGGTGATCGACGAGCCGTTATCGAGTTTCAGCGTGACGTCAGTACCGGCCTTGTTGCTCAAGGTCGCGGTGTAGGTAATCTGACCACCTTCATTCGCCTGGGCCGGAGCCGTCAGGGTAACGGTAGTGGTGTTGTCGGTGCCCGGAGTATCAGTAACGGTGGTATTAACCGGCGCGGTGCCAGGCACCAAATTCTCGAAGTGCTCGCCACCAGTGACAGTCTTGATAGCAGTGGTGACGGTCTGATCGCCTTTGTAGACATCATCCGGCGCAACAACCGAAACGCTACCGCTCGATTGGTTAAGGCCGATAGTGATGCTCTGGCCGTTATCCAAGGTGACGGTCAGCGGATTGGTGACGTTAGTCACCGGCGCGCCGTTTTTATCCACAAGGCTGGCGGTGTAGACGATGTTGCCGCCTTCGCCGACGGTAGTGGTTGCGGTCAGAACCACATCGACCTTGTCGATGGTGTCGTTGATCGTGGTGGTTGCGCCATTGCCAGCAACTTCCAGCTTCTCGAAGTTGCCGCCAGTCGCTTCAGTGATCTGGACGGTCTGAGTGCTCTTGTCGATAAACACGTCATCGCTTGGAGCAGGCACGGTCACGGTGCCGACGGTGTCGCCAGCCTTGATGGTGATGTTCGAACCGTTATCGAGTTTCAGCGTGACGTCAGTACCGGCCTTATTGCTTAAGGTCGCTGTGTAGGTGATCTGGCCACCTTCGTTAACAGCATTTGGTGCGGTCAGCGTGACAGTCGTAGTGTTGTCAGTACCTGGGGTATCAGTCACGGTGGTGTTAACCGGCGTGGTGCCTGGAACCAGATTTTCGAAATGCTCGCCCCCGGTCACGCCTTTGATAGCGGTGGTGACGGTTTGGTCGCCCTTGTACACATCATCCGGCGCAACAACCGAAACACTGGCGCTCGATTGGTTTACACCGATAGTGATGCTCTGGCCGTTATCCAGCGTCACGGTCAGCGGATTGGTGATGTTGGTCACTGGCGCGCCGTTCTTATCCACAAGGCTGGCGGTGTAAACGATGTTGCCGCCTTCACCAACGGTAGGAGTGGCGGTCAGGACTACATCAACTTTGTCGATGGTGTCATTGATCGTAGTGGTCGCGCCGTTGCCTGCAACTTCCAGCTTCTCGAAGTTGCCGCCAGTGGTTTCGGTGATCTGAACGGTCTGCGTGCTCTTGTCGATAAATACGTCATCGCTTGGAGCAGGTACGGTCACGGTGCCGACAGTATCGCCAGCTTTGATGATGATCGATGAGCCGTTATCGAGTTTCAGCGTGACGTCAGTACCGGCCTTGTTGCTCAAGGTCGCGGTGTACGTAATCTGTCCACCTTCGCTAACAGCATTCGGTGCGGTCAGTGTGACAGTCGTGGCGTTATCAGTACCTGGGGTATCAGTCACGGTTGTAGTGACTTTGTCGGTACCTGGAACGAGATTTTCGAAGTGCTCGCCGCCAGTGACGGTTTGAATAGCAGTGGTGACGGTCTGGTCGCCCTTATACACGTCATCCGGCGCAACAACCGAAACGCTGGCGCTCGATTGGTTTACACCGATAGTGATGCTCTGGCCGTTATCGAGCGTGACGGTCAGCGGGTTGGTGATGTTAGTCACCGG
>NZ_KZ478054.1 GCF_002837185.1 Pseudomonas fluorescens
CCGCTGAAGAAGTGAAGATCGGCTTCCTGGTCAAACAGGCCGAAGAACCCTGGTTCCAGACCGAATGGGCCTTCGCCGAAAAAGCCGGCAAGGAGCACGGTTTTACCGTGATCAAGATCGCCGTGCCGGATGGCGAGAAAACCCTGTCGGCCATCGACAGCCTGGCCGCCAACGGCGCCAAGGGCTTTGTGATCTGCCCGCCGGATGTGTCCCTGGGCCCGGCCATCGTCGCCAAGGCCAAGGTCAACGGCCTCAAAGTGATGGCCGTGGACGACCGCTTCGTCGACGCCAAGGGCAACTTCATGGAGGACGTGCCGTACCTGGGCATGGCCGCGTTTGAAGTAGGCCAGAAGCAGGGCGCCGCCATGGCCGCCGAAGCGAAAAAACGCGGGTGGGACTGGAAGGACACCTACGCGGTGATCAACACCTTCAACGAACTCGACACCGGCAAGAAACGCACCGACGGCTCGATCAAATCCCTGGAAGAGGCCGGCATTCCCAAGGACCACATCCTCACCGCCGCGCTTAAAACCCTCGACGTGCCCGGCAGCATGGATGCCACCAACTCGGCCCTGGTCAAGCTGCCCAGCGGCGCGAAAAACCTGATCATCGGCGGCATGAACGACAACACCGTGCTCGGTGGCGTACGTGCTACCGAAAGCGCCGGCTTCAAGGCCGCCAACGTGATCGGCATCGGCATCAATGGCACCGACGCCATCGGCGAATTGAAGAAAGCCGACAGCGGCTTCTTCGGCTCGATGCTGCCAAGCCCGCATATCGAGGGTTACAACACCGCGCTGGCAATGTACGAGTGGGTCACCACTGGCAAGGAACCGGCCAAATACACCGCCATGGACGAAGTGACCCTGATCACCCGCGCCAACTTCCAGGAAGAACTGACCAAGATCGGGCTGTGGAAATGACCGCTGCGGCCCTGCGTTTTGACGGTATCGGCAAAACCTTCCCTGGGGTCAAGGCGCTCGATGGCATCAGCTTCACCGCCCACCCGGGGCAAGTGCACGCCCTGATGGGCGAGAACGGTGCGGGTAAATCGACGCTGCTGAAGATCCTCGGCGGCGCCTATATTCCCAGCAGCGGCACGGTGCAGATCGGCGAGCAGACCATGGCCTTCAAGAACGCCGCCGACAGCATTGCCAGCGGTGTGGCGGTGATCCATCAGGAGCTGCACCTGGTGCCGGAAATGACCGTCGCCGAGAACCTGTTCCTCGGGCATCTGCCGTCGCGCTTTGGCGTGGTCAACCGCGGCGTGCTGCGCCAGCAGGCGCTGGCATGCCTCAAGGGCCTGGCCGATGAAATCGATCCCGAGGAAAAGCTCGGGCGCCTGTCCCTGGGTCAGCGCCAATTGGTGGAAATCGCCAAGGCGCTGTCCCGTGGCGCCCATGTGATCGCCTTCGATGAACCGACCAGCAGCCTCTCGGCGCGGGAGATCGACCGCTTGATGGCGATCATCACGCGCCTGCGCGATGAGGGCAAAGTGGTGCTCTACGTCTCGCATCGCATGGAAGAAGTGTTCCGTATCTGCAATGCGGTGACGGTGTTCAAGGACGGCCGCTTCGTGCGCACCTTCGAGGACATGAGCGCGCTGAGCCACGATCAGTTGGTGACCTGCATGGTCGGGCGCGATATCCAGGACATCTACGACTATCGCCCGCGCGAGCATGGCGACGTCGCCCTGAAGGTTGACGGCCTGCTCGGCCCCGGCCTGCGCGAACCGATCAGTTTCAACGTGCGCAAAGGTGAAATCCTCGGCCTGTTCGGCTTGGTGGGGGCAGGGCGCACCGAACTGTTCCGCCTGCTCAGCGGCCTGGAACGCGCCAGTGCCGGCAGCCTGGAGTTGTGCGGTGAGCCGCTGCAATTGCGCTCACCGCGCGATGCCATCGCGGCCGGCGTGCTGTTGTGCCCGGAAGACCGCAAGAAGGAGGGCATCATCCCGCTGTCCAGCGTTGCCGAAAACATCAACATCAGTGCCCGTGGCGCGCATTCGGCGTTCGGCTGGCTGTTGCGCGATGGCTGGGAAAAGGGCAACGCCGACGGGCAAATCAAGGCCATGAAGGTCAAGACGCCGAGCGCCGAACAGAAAATCATGTACCTGTCCGGCGGCAACCAGCAAAAGGCCATTCTCGGCCGCTGGTTGTCGATGCCGATGAAAGTGCTGCTGCTGGACGAGCCCACGCGCGGCATCGACATCGGCGCCAAGGCCGAGATCTACCAGATCATCCACAACCTCGCGGCGCAGGG
>NZ_KZ478055.1 GCF_002837185.1 Pseudomonas fluorescens
CCGTCCCAGCGCCAAGCGATGACGTGTTCATCGACAAGAGCACGCAGACGGTCAAAATTACCGACGCAACGGGCGGCAACTTTGAGAAATTGGAAGTTGCTGGCAACGGTGCAACGACAACGATCAACGACACTATCGACAAGGTCGACGTAGTCCTGACCGCCACCACCACCGTCGGCGAAGGCGGCAACATCGTTTACACCGCCAGCCTTGTGGATAAAAACGGCGTACCGGTGACGAACATCACCAACCCGTTGACCGTCACGCTCGATAACGGCCAAAGCATCACCATCGGTGTAAACCAATCAAGCGCCAGCGTTTCGGTTGTTGCGCCGGATGACGTCTACAAAGGCGATCAGACCGTCACCACTGCTATCAAGACTGTCACTGGCGGCGAGCACTTCGAGAATTTGGTGCCAGGCACCGCGCCGGTTAATACCACCGTTACTGATACTCCAGGCACCGACAACACCACTACCGTCACGCTGACCGCACCGAACGCTGTTAACGAAGGTGGCCAGATTACGTACACCGCGACCTTGAGCAACAAGGCCGGTACTGACGTCACGCTGAAACTCGATAACGGCTCATCGATCACCATCAAAGCTGGTGAAACCGTCGGCACCGTGACTGTGCCAGCCCCTAACGATGACGTGTTCATCGATAAGAGCACTCAAACCGTTCAGATCACCGAAACCACTGGCGGCAACTTCGAGAAACTGGAAGTTGCGGGCAACGGTGCAACGACAGCGATCAACGACACCATCGACAAAGTCGACCTAGTTCTGACCGCCACCACCACCGTCGGCGAAGGCGGCAACATCGTTTACACCGCTAGCCTTGTGGATAAAAACGGCGTACCGGTGACGAACATCACCAACCCGTTGACCGTGACGCTCGATAACGGCCAGAGCATCACTATCGGTGTAAATCAGTCGAGCGGTAGCGTTTCGGTCGTTGCGCCTGATGATGTGTACAAGGGCGACCAAACCGTCACCGCTGCTATTCAGACCGTCACGGGTGGCGAGTACTTCGAGAATTTGGTGCCAGGCACCGCGCCGGTTAATACCACCGTTACTGATACTCCAGGCACTGATAACGCCACGACTGTCACGCTGACCGCACCGAATGCTGTTAACGAAGGTGGCCAGATTACGTACACCGCGACCTTGAGCAACAAGGCCGGTACTGACGTCACGCTGAAACTCGATAACGGATCGTCGATCACTATCAACGCCGGTGAAACCGTCGGCACCGTGACCGTGCCAGCCCCAAGCGATGACGTGTTCATCGATAAGAGCACTCAAACCGTTCAGATCACCGAAACCACCGGCGGGAACTTCGAGAAACTGGAAGTTGCGGGCAACGGTGCAACGACAGCGATCAACGACACCATCGACAAAGTCGACGTTGTCCTGACCGCTACCACCACCGTTGGCGAGGGCGGAAACATCGTCTATACCGCGAGCCTTGTGGATAAGAACGGTACGCCTGTAACCAACATCACCAACCCGTTGACGGTGACGCTGGATAATGGCCAGAGCATTACCATTAGTGTAAATCAATCGAGCGCCAGCGTTTCGGTTGTTGCGCCGGATGATGTCTACAAAGGCGATCAGACCGTCACC
>NZ_KZ478056.1 GCF_002837185.1 Pseudomonas fluorescens
GGTATGACTCACCCACATGGGTTACAAATCAGTTCACGCACATAGGTAACAGTTTTTAACTGGCAGGGTCGATTTCGCGAGGATCTGACCATGCCCTGGAAAGAGCTGAAACCTATGGACCTTAAAGTAATGTTCATTGCCGATTACCTGTCCCAGAAGCACAGCCTTAGCCAGCTGTGCCGGGACTATGAGGTCAGCCGCAAGACTGGGTATAAGTGGATCAGGCGTTACGAGGCAGAGGGCCCGAGTGGGCTTGATGAACGTAGCCGCTGCCGCCACAACCAAACCTACGTGGTGCCCTTGGCTGTGAAACAGGCAATCGTTGAATTTCGCTTAAGTGGCGAGACGATCCCCGGCCCGAAAAAGATTCAGAATAGCCTCATGCAGCGTTTCCCAGATCAGGATCCGCCCTCGAAGACGACCATTTACAACATTCTCAAGGCAGCTGATTTGATTACCCCCAAGCCATTGCGCCGACGGGTGGCTGTGTATCCCAAGCCTTTACGCAAGGCAGAAAATCCCAACCAGTTGTTCAGCGCTGATTACAAGGGCCAATACCTGACCGGAGCAGGGATTTGGTGTTATCCGCTGACGATCATGGATCATGCCAGCCGGTTTTTGCTGGCGTGCCAGAGCATGAGCAGCACCAATCTGAAGGAAACCCAGCAAACCTTCGAAAGGGTTTTTCGCGAATACGGCCTGCCAGAGCGTATTCGTACTGACAATGGGATACCGTTTGCCAGCACCAGTCGTGCAGGGCTGTCACAGCTGTCGATTTGGTGGATGAGACTTGGGATCATTCCTGAGAGGATCGAGCCAGGTCGCCCAGATCAGAATGGGCGGCATGAGCGCATGCACCGGACGCTGAAAAGTACATTACCTCACCCGTCGGCAATTGCGTGGGAAGCCCAGCAGCGACACTTTGATCGCTTCCTGCAGCACTACAATTACGAGCGTGGACATGAGGCGCTTGGCCAGAAAACGCCTGCTGCTTGCTATACGCCTTCAACTCGAATGTACCCAGAGACGCTACCGGAAATGATCTATGCGAGTCATATTGAGAGTTACCTGGCCGACAGTAGCGGAATCATCAATCGAGGAGGCATGCGGGTTTATGTTGGCAATCTACTTTGTCACCAGACCATCGGAATGGAGATGATCGGTGATGGGGTATGGAATGTAATCTTCGGTCCTGTGATCTTGGGCCATGTGAATGCGAGAGATGCAAAGAACGGTTATGTCTCAATCAAAGTGTCACCTATGTGAGTGCACTTTTTTGTAACCCATGTGGTTGACCCGTACA
>NZ_KZ478057.1 GCF_002837185.1 Pseudomonas fluorescens
AACGGTGTTCTCGCTGAGAAATATCTGAGCGGGCAACTTGAAGCTCCTCAACTTGAGCAATGCCAGCGGCCCCGCATCCAGCTCGGTGCGCAGGTGCCAGACCAGGCTCAAACCATCGGGCGCCTTGAGCACCATGCGGTAGCGGCTGTCACCGTCGTCCAACGGCGTGACCTGGGCTTTTTCCAACAGGCGGATCAGGCCCCAGGTACCGGAATAATCACCGAACAGCCGCTCGCCGGTATGTACGCTGGTCCAACTGAGGCTCACGCCGGGATAGTCACTACGCCCCGGCCAGCTGAAACGCTGCCAGCTCTCCTTCTGGTTGAAGTACTGGTGCTTGTCGCCGTTGAGGATGAAGGTGGTTTGCACCACATCGCGTACCGGTTTGCCTTGCAGCTCAAAGCTCAACCCCATACCGCCATCGGTGTAGAGCACATCGGCCAGGTCACTGAGCTGGTTGATGGCAGTCAGGAACTGCGGGTTGAAGCGCAGCCCTTGGCTGTGGCGCGGATCAGCCATCCACCGGCTACCCTCCTTGCGCAACACGCCGCTCAATTGCCGCTGCAAAAACTGCTCGATGCGGCCGGAGTCTGCGCGGATCATCTGGCCCAGCATCGGTAAGGACGCATCGCTGGCAGTGGCTGTGAACGGGTAGCGGCTGGCGAAAGCATCGTCCCAATGGCTGACGATCGAGCGTTGCCACTGGCTGTTGATCCCAGCGGCAGACGGTTGCAGGACGCGTTGCCAGGCGTGTTCCAGTGGTTGCACGAACAGCGTCTGCGCCGCCCCGCCCCACTCGGCCCCCAGGCTGGCGGCCATCAGGCTGCCGTAGGATTGAGTGTCGGTCAGGTCGATGCTCTTGCCTTGAAACACGGTTTGCGCCAGTGCCTGGGTCATTTCCAGCGGATCGGCCGCCGTGCTGACTTGCTGCAACTTGAGGCGGACCCGTGTTACCCGTGTGAGGAATGCCTGGAGGCTCAAGCCATCGGCGCCACTCTTGCCTTCGGGGCCTTTGCCCAGCAGCGCCAGCAACGGGCCGAAGGTTGC
>NZ_KZ478058.1 GCF_002837185.1 Pseudomonas fluorescens
GCGATGAACTTCAGATAGTCCTCCATCATCGCCGCATTCATGCCGAGAACACCGCGCGGCATGGTATCCCGCGCATATTCAATCTCCAGCTGCGTCCCCTGCAGGATCATCTGGGTCGCTTCTTCCTTCATCTCGGCATCCCACAAGTGCGGGTTTTCGATTTTGATCTGGTTGATCACGTCGATACCGAAGTTCAGGTGCATCGACTCATCGCGCAGGATGTACTGGAACTGCTCGGCCACGCCGGTCATTTTGTTGCGGCGGCCCATGGACAGGATCTGGGTGAAGCCGCAGTAGAAGAAGATGCCTTCGAGGACGCAGTAGTAGGCGACCAGGTTGCGCAGCAATTCTTTGTCGGTGTCGACGGTGCCGGTTTCGAACTTCGGATCGGAGATCGAACGGGTGTACTTCAAACCCCAGGCGGCTTTTTTCGCGACCGATGGAATCTCGTGGTACATGTTGAAGATCTCGCCTTCATCCATGGCCAACGATTCGATGCAGTACTGGTAGGCGTGGGTGTGGATCGCTTCTTCGAAGGCCTGGCGCAGGATGTACTGGCGGCACTCGGGGTTGGTGATCAGGCGGTACACGGCCAGCACCAGGTTGTTGGCGACCAGGGAGTCGGCGGTGGAGAAGAAGCCGAGGTTGCGCATGACGATGCGACGTTCGTCGTCGGTCAGGCCTTCGGGGTTTTTCCACAGGGCGATGTCGGCGGTCATGTTGACCTCTTGCGGCATCCAGTGGTTGGCGCAGCCGTCGAGGTATTTCTGCCAGGCCCAGTCGTACTTGAAGGGCACGAGTTGGTTGAGGTCGGCGCGGCAGTTGATCATGCGTTTTTCGTCGACGGCGACGCGGGCGGAGGCGCCTTCGAGTTCGGCGAGGCCTTCGGCGACGTCGAGTTTGTCCAGTTCGGCCTTGGCGCGCGCGATGGCAGCGGAGTCATTGGCGGTGACGGCGCGCGCTTCGATGGCGGCGGCAGCGCCGGCACCGTCGAGGCGGTCCATGTTGGCTTCGGTGGCGTGGCCGGCGTTGGCGCC